>NC_011312.1:1200000-2400000 GCF_000196495.1 Aliivibrio salmonicida LFI1238 | reverse complement strand
CGTCTGAGTACTCAACCTTATTTCTTAAATCAAACGCAAGTACTCTAATGTACTCTTGCGTTCGTAAAATATGAGCCCCCGTTTCATTATCTCTTGATTCTGCTAATGCAGATAAACCAACAATAGCAGAATCTCTCGTCTGTTGAATTTCAGTTTGGCTTTCTTCTAAACTGAATAACATTTTATTCGTCAACACAGCTAAAACACCAAACTCATCATTACTATAAACGGGTAAACGCTCACTAATTACACCTTTTGCTACATTATTTAATGCATTCTCTTTCGTATTTAAAATCAAAGATAATTTTTTTCCCCATAAAAAAACCACTAAAAATGTATACAATAAGAGAATGAAACTGACAAAAATAAATTCCTTAATTATTTTTATCTTTCCTTCTCCATTTAAATAATGATTTTTTGCACTTTCCAACCAAAATAGATCTTTAACTGCAACCATAATAAGTGTTGTCGTTAGCGCAACAACAAGTAACGTTACTAAGACGGTAAACTGTTGTGTTATAGACCTTCTATTTCCATGTAACTCGGTATTTAACACATAGTGTTGAGGCATATTTTTATAACGTTCAATTAACTCTACTTGAGTCGTTATTATGCCAGTAAATATACCTAATATTCCCATACCAAAAACAACCTTGAGATTACTTTCAATTGGAAAATCATGAGCTTGCCCCATAAATAAAGAAATACCAAATCCAAATAATAAAAAAATTGAAAGATCGATTAATAACGGCACTTGCTTACTTAAGCAGTAAAAGCGTGGAACAATAACTAATCGACTAATTAGCATAAAAATAAAGGCGGCACTCACCTCAATAAAAATGGTTCCTCTGGGTAACTATTCAATAAAAGGACAAACAAAAATACCGTAGCAAGAAAAAACAACAGCAGCAAAACTATACAAATAAGAAATATTTCTTTTATTTAATTGATAATACATTTCAATCACTCTAATTATAATTAACACAATCATCACACTAACAACAATAAAACTCAATACTGTATCCTAATGGTAAGATTCCACTTTTATTTATTCATTGCTATGATTCAGAATTTAACATGGAGAACATCATGACAAACACTTCAAAAGATGACCGCTATAAGCAACGCCAATCAAAAATAAAAGACAACGTTGATAAACGAGTAGAAGAGGCACAAACAGAAAAAGGATTATTAATTGTTGTTACTGGTAATGGTAAAGGAAAGTCCACATCAGGCTTTGGCACCATAGCGAGAGCCGTTGGTCATGGCCTAAATTGTGTTGTAGCTCAATTTATTAAAGGAACATGGGATTGTGGGGAACGAACCCTTTTAGAGTCCCACGGTGTTCCTTTTCATGTAATGAACACCGGATTTACTTGGAATACTCAAGATAAAAAATCCGATACAGAAGCAGCACAGCGAGTATGGCAGGAATGTAAGAAGAACCTAGCTGATGAGTCGATAGATCTTATTCTATTGGATGAGATGACTTACATGGTCACTTATGGCTATATTGAATTAGGTGAATTGAAAACAGCACTAGAAAATAGACCTAAAATGCAATCGGTCGTGATAACAGGTCGAGCCGCCCACCGTGAGCTTATTGAAATGGCTGATACCGTGTCTGAAGTTCGTAGTGTAAAACATGCTTTTGATTCAGGCGTAAAAGCATTAAAAGGAATTGATTGGTAATCACTATATTACAATTAAAAAGCCCATATTAATCTTCATCAATATGGGCTTTTATATAAAAGAGAGAACTAGTTAAATAATCCTTTTAGCAATTTATTTGCTGCATCTTTTACTTTTTCATCTTTAATTTTATCGCCGTATTTTGCTTCTAATTTCTCAATACCGCGATCAAGTTCTTTTTTGGCTTTCTGTTGCATTACATCACCAAATTCAAGCTTATATTTAGGGTTAGCCCAAGAACCTGTAATACGAATAGGAATAGTAACGTCTTTCAAATCATCGATACTCTTGCCACCCTGTCCTTTTAATGAACCTACAATCGACGTTTCAATAAGCATATTCGCCGTTTTATTCACGTACTGTGCAGAACCTTCCCCATGAATACGTAATAATGGAGATACCATACGAATATTATTTGTAGTGGCATTTCCGTTTTCTAATAAGAAACTTGCGGTTAATGCACTAAAATCTGTTTTTTCAGCTTCATCACTGCCTTTAATTTTCTCACCTTTAACTTTTGCATAAGTGGTTCGAATCATAAGGGGAACGTTAATTCCATTCACGGCACCATCGGCAAAATTAATAGCTACTTTACCTTTAACATTTTGCTTTAATGCCGTCGGTTTTAAACTTTTTCCAGATACATTTATCGTAATATTACCAGTACCTTCAACTAAACTCTCGCCCATAACATCTATCAATAAAGGCGCAACTTTAACTCCTTTAATGGTGTTTTTCATGCTATATACGGGTATTGACTTACGAGCATCTAATTTAGCTGTCATATCAATGCTGCCATCATAAAGAGTTGAATGAAATTTAGATAAATTCAATACTCCACGATTCACAGAAAATTGCGATTGTACATTTTGCATTTTTGCATTATTTGCTTTAAAACGATCAATGGTAATCTTACCCGCAACATCCAATCCTTTTAATGCATTTAAGTCTGGTTCAATTTCTTTCACTGGTGTGGATTTTTTAACATTACTCGTATTCGTTTGTTTATTATCAACTACTGTATTCTTTGATGATGGCAACGTCGCTAATAAAGCATCAACATCTATGCTAGGGCTATGTAACTCAAACCTCACTTTAGGAATGCCCTTAAGCTCAACACTCGCCTTTCCATCAAATTGAGTATCTACCGCAGAAAGCGTTAAATCAGTGACTTGTAATAATGATTTAGTGACATCAAAAGAACTATTAAAACCAATAATGGCAGTGACGTCTTTATTTGGAAGTGCATCACCTATTACATTGTTTGTACTTATAAATTTACGTATTTTAATAATATCGAGTGCTTTTGGGACGTTCAATTCAAACGTTGATTTTGAATCTACAGTCATATCATTCGCTTTACCCGCCGCCACTAATTCGAGAGTTGACCATTCATCAAAATTAAATTTATCTATCCTTAATGTAATACCATCAAACTTATTCGTCTTATCCGCATAAGAAACAACTAATTCAGTTTCTTTTAATGATGCGGTATCTAACGTCTTAGCAATATTAAGGTCCGTTTCTCCCTTCAGAGCTATTTTCTGTTGACCAAGATCTGCCTTCAAATCAAACGTTAAGTGCGTCCATTCTCCAGGACTGAATTGTGATAGCTTGATATTCATATTAGACAATTGCGTTTTTGTGCCCGCTTTGTCATCTTGAATAAGCGCACTCGCATTAGTTAATGCAATCCCCTCTAAACTGACGGTCCAACTATTAATTTCAGGCGCTGTAGTTGCAGCTTCGGCGTTTAAATTATCACTAGTCGTAACGTCTTCATTCTTTATTTCAGTTTTATTTTCAGCAACTGAAATCTCTTCCTTAGGACCGATGCCATCAAGATTTGTTACACCACTTTTTAATGTATGTAGTGTAAAAGCAGCCCCATCTAACGTAATCAATCCAATATTAATCTCGTGATCAAACAATGGAAGCACATTGATGTCTATATTGGCATTATCAAATTTCACTAAATTAGCCGTAGCAAACCCAGTTGGATTGCTTAATGCCATATTACCGATTGAAAAACCAATAGAAGGGAAGAAACGCCAAGAGATATCACCATCCATAGTCAGTTGACGACCAGTTTGCTGCTCTACTTGTTCTTTAATTAATGGTTTGAATTGATTAGGGTTAACAACTAATACCAGCACTAATAATGCGATAACAATTGCAATAAACGGAATGCTAATTAATAAGACTATTTTCTTCACGGCCAAATCCATCCAGAGTGTATAAAAAAAGTGATGTGAATGTTAATTATGGCACTATTAGCACATAATAAACATAGAGTTATTTATAGTTATATACCTAAATATAGACAATTTACAGAGCATGAGACAAAAAAAAGGCCGACATAATGTCGACCAGTTCTAATAACTATTATTATTTACGCTTTCAATAATCTTGAAATATGCGCTTTTAGTACATCAATAGCGATACGGTTTTTACCGCCACGAGGGACAATAATATCGGCATGTTGCTTTGATGGATCAATAAATTGCATGAACATTGGGCGGACAGTCTTCTGGTATTGTTCAAATACCGATTCCATTGAACGACCACGTTCTTCAACATCACGCTTAGCACGACGTAATAAACAAATATCTAATGGCGTATCCATAAACACACTTGCATGCATCAAATTACGTAATCTAGGATCAGTTAGTAATAAAATACCTTCAAGAATAAT
This sequence comes from Aliivibrio salmonicida LFI1238, assembly GCF_000196495.1. Taxonomy (NCBI): domain Bacteria; kingdom Pseudomonadati; phylum Pseudomonadota; class Gammaproteobacteria; order Vibrionales; family Vibrionaceae; genus Aliivibrio; species Aliivibrio salmonicida. The sequence goes on along the minus strand of NC_011312.1, from coordinate 2,395,613 downwards.
AACCTTTTTAGGTGTCATTACTTCAACATCTGATGTTCGAGTGTGCTCTGTATAGCTGTATGTTGGGATGTTAACAGCTTCACCACGCATCAATTGTTCAAGATGTTCACTCAATAATCGATGATCTAATGCATTTGGGTGATCATAATTAGTTTTGACTCTTTCTTCCATGGTCAGGTGGCTTTGGTCCTTGTAGTAACTGTCTTCAGTTATTACGCCAATTTGGTGGTCGCCAACTTTTGCTCGTAGTTCATTATAAATAGTAGAAGCAATCAGACTTTTGCCTGAAGCGGATGCCCCTGCAATACCTACGATAATACAGTGATGATTACTGTTCTCTGACATAAAAGATACCTAAAAGTGTAGCGAGATACGATAAGATTTATTAAATAAAACCGCTCAATTATAAGGACTAAAAATAAGACTTTCCACTCATAATTTAACTTAAATGATATTCTACAATGACTTGAACATTATTTGGTCAGCTACGACTTCGCCTTGCCAATAAAGTCTACTCGAAATTTGCTCAGCTAAGGCTATGTACATTTGGCTGTGATCACTACTTGAATTAGCCGCAACACTTGGCGTTCCTGAATCTGTTTCACTACGAATATCAATATGTAAAGGCAATTTACCTAATAATGGGAGTGAATAACTCCTCGTCATCGCTTCAGCACCACCAGTACCAAATATAGCCTCTTTATGACCACAATTAGAACAAACATGAACGCTCATGTTTTCAACAACACCAATAACGGGAACATCTACTTTTGTAAACATATTCACCCCTTTTATTGCATCAGTTAGAGCAAGATCTTGCGGTGTTGTCACTATAATGGCTCCAGTAGTCGGAACCTGCTGTGATAATGTCAATTGAATATCACCAGTACCTGGTGGCATATCTATAATTAAATAATCAAGATCTGGCCATAATGTTTCATTTAATAATTGAGACAATGCTTTTGATGCCATTGGCCCTCGCCATACTGCGGCTTCTGATTTATCGACAAGATAACCAATGGAGTTACTGTACAGGCCATGCGCTTCTACTGGCATCATACGATTATTATCAACAATATTCGGTTTCTTATCTTCAACACCCAACATTAATGGGACTGATGGTCCATAAATATCCGCATCTAAAATACCAACTCGTGCACCAAGGTGTTGCAGTGCAAGAGCAACATTTACTGCTGTTGTAGACTTACCAACGCCACCCTTACCAGAACTGACTGCAATGATATTCTTAATGCCTTTAACGGCTGGTTTATCTGTTTTTAGTGTTGCCGGTTTTGCAATTACCGTTAGAGTTAACGACAGTATATTTAATCGATTTTTTTGCTCCTCAACCCAAGAAGACAAATCCGTCGAAATTGAAGAAGAAACAAAAGGAAGTGTTACGGTGATCATACCCGTAGCAGCAATAGAGACCATATTAGGGATCTCAGCCCAACCTTCACAAAGTTGTGGATGCGTAAATTCATTTAACCAATTCTTAATCTCAGCCATCGTTGTAAATGCCATCTTGCTACTCCTTAAGTTATTTTCCTCATCCTATCATTAATTGAACCCTTGATCCTCTATGCATTCTGGCTCGCATCAGGTACTATTTATCTCTTAAAATTTTTACCCATCACATAAAGCGAAAGAGAAGATATGGCTACCGATCCGAGAAAAATTCTGGTTACATGTGCCCTACCGTATGCAAACGGTTCAATCCACTTAGGCCACATGCTTGAGCATATCCAAGCGGATATCTGGGTTCGTTACCAACGCTTACGTGGCAACGACATTAACTTTATTTGTGCAGATGACGCTCACGGCACTCCAATCATGCTTAAAGCTCAACAGATGGGTATCACTCCAGAAGAAATGATTGCAGCAGTTAGCGAAGAACATCAAAAAGATTTCGCAGGCTTCGACATTAGCTTTGATAACTATCACAGCACACACAGTGATGAAAACCGTGAATTAGCGTCTAGTATCTACCTAGAATTGAAAAAAAATGGCTTTATTACTAGCCGTACAATTTCTCAGTTATTTGATCCAGAAAAAGAAATGTTCTTACCTGACCGTTTCGTAAAAGGTACGTGTCCAAAATGTAAATCTGAAGAACAATACGGGGATAACTGTGATAACTGTGGCGAAACCTACAGCCCAACGGATCTTATCAACCCTAAATCAGCCGTTTCTGGTGCGACTCCAGTAATGAAAGATTCTGAACATTTCTTCTTTGACTTACCTCAGTTTGAAAGTATGTTAAAAGAGTGGACTCGTTCTGGCTCTCTTCAAACTGAAACAGCAAACAAAATGCAAGAATGGTTTGAATCTGGCCTACAACAATGGGACATCTCACGTGATGCACCTTATTTTGGCTTTGAAATCCCAGGCGAAACCAATAAATTCTTCTATGTTTGGTTAGATGCACCGATTGGTTACATGGGTTCATTTAAAAATCTATGTGATAAACGTGATGATTTAGACTTTGATGAGTATTGGAAACTAAACAGCACAACAGAGCTTTACCACTTTATCGGTAAAGATATTGTTTATTTCCATAGCCTATTTTGGCCTGCAATGCTTGATGGTGCTGGCTTCCGTAAACCAAACAATGTATTTGTTCATGGTTACGTAACGGTAAATGGCGCAAAAATGTCTAAGTCGAAAGGCACATTCATTAAAGCTGGCACTTACTTAAATCACCTAGACCCAGAATGCCTACGTTACTACTACGCCGCTAAACTAAATAGCCGTATTGATGATATTGATTTAAACCTTGAAGATTTCACTCAACGTGTAAACTCAGATGTCGTAAACAAGATTGTTAACTTAGCATCTCGTAATGCTGGTTTCATTACTAAACGTTTTGACGGCAAACTGTCTGATAATTTTGTGGCTCCTGAGCTCTACAACGAATTCGTTGCTGCTTCAGATCGTATTGCTGAGCTATATGAAACTCGTGAATTTAGTCGTGCTATTCGTGAAATTACCGCGCTTGCTGATAAAGCAAACCAATACATTGACGAAAAAGCACCTTGGGTTCTTGCGAAAGAAGAAGGCAAAGAACAAGAGCTACAAGAAGTTGCTTCTGTGGGTATTAACTTGTTCCGTGTGCTAATGGCTTACCTAAAACCAGTAATGCCTGAACTTGCAGCACGAACTGAAGCCTTCTTAAACGAAACGTTAACGTGGGAATGTATTGCACAACCTCTAACTTCTCATGAAATCACGAAGTTTAAAGCACTGTTCAACCGTATTGATCCTAAGAAAGTAGAAGCAATGGTTGAAGAATCAAAAGAAGATGCTGCAATTGAAATGGCTGCAAAAGAGAAAGCAGAAGCGGAAAAAGAAAAAGCAAACCAAACAGAACTAGACAAAGAACCAATCGCGGATGAGATTGAATTCGATGCATTCGAAGCGGTTGATATGCGTATTGCTCGTATTATCTCTTGTGAAGAAATTCCAAAGGCAAACAAACTACTTAAATTTCAGCTAGACATTGGCGGTGAAACTCGTCAAGTATTTTCAGGGATTAAATCTGCATACACACCTGAAGAATTAGTTGGTAAGCATACTGTGATGGTTGCTAACCTAAAACCTCGTAAAATGAAGTTTGGTATGTCTGAAGGCATGATTCTGGCTGCTGGCCCTGGTGGTAAAGATCTTTGGATCCTTGAACCACACGAAGGTGCTCAACCTGGTATGCGTGTAATGTAACTCTTCTCTTTTAATAGAGAGCTTACAAACAAAAATAGAGACCATAAGGTCTCTATTTTTTTATCTGCATAACAATTTATAAGACGGGAGCCAACGACAAATTAATGTCATTTAATACTTGTGATGGGTTTTCAGCTTGAGTAATTGGGCGCCCAATTACCAAGTAATCAGATCCTGAAATAATCGCATCAACTGGAGTCATGATACGTTTTTGATCACCAACGTCTGAACCCACAGGACGGATACCAGGTGTTACTAACTTAAAGTATTTACCTAGGTCAGCTTTTAGCATTGATGCTTCTTGAGCTGAGCAAACTACTCCGTCCAAACCACTGTTTTTTGTTAATGCAGCAAGACGTTTAACTTGCTCTTGTGGTGCGATATCTAAACCAATACCCGCTAAATCTTGCTGTTCCATGCTCGTTAAAACAGTCACACCAATTAATAATGGGCGATCTTTGCCATACGGTTCTAAAATCTCACGCGAAGCTGTCATCATCCGCTCACCACCACTCGCATGAACATTTACCATCCAAACCCCCATTTCAGCAGCTGCACGAACTGCTTTTGAACACGTATTAGGAATATCATGAAATTTTAAATCTAGAAAAACAGAAAAACCACGCTTATGAAGTTCTTTTACAAACTCAGGGCCAAAAAGAGTAAACATCTCTTTACCCACTTTTAATCGGCACGAGCTAGGATCAATTTTATCCACGAACGCCAATGCGTCAGCTTGACGGTCATAATCCAATGCCACAATTACCTTTTGGTCTTTCATTTTCTATCCTTATTTTTATTTTATTCAAAAAAAGAGGCACTCATGCGCCTCTTAATTATTCACCGTCTAAGCCTCTAATTGGCTTAATAACCCCCCACCCTTTACAGGAAGGACATTGCCAAAATAAACGATGTGCAGAAAATCCACATTTACTGCATCGATAATTTGGCTTCATTTTTAATTGTTCACCAACTAGGTTTTGCAAGCTTGATAAGCTCGCTTTTGCTCGACCGTTTTCAGCTTCATCTACGTGATAGCCCATTAAACGATAAAAGCCTTTCATTGTTGGGTTTTTTAATAACTGTTTCGTCATGTAGCCTTGAGCTACAGCGGTACCTTCATGCTTTGCAATCAGATTCGACAACATTAATTCAGCACTTGCGCCTGAACCTTTCGAAATAGCCTCTTTTAAGAAGTGCAGTAATACACCTTCTCTATCTAACGTTTCATAACATTCAGCAAGTAAAGGTAATGCCTCACTGACAAAATCAATATCTTGATCTAATACTGATTCTAATTGGCTAACGGCAGCTTTATGATTGTTTTCTTTCATTAAAAGCTTAGCCATCATTATTGATGCTCTAACGCATAAATTATCCGTCGACAGTGCTTTCTTTAAATGTTGCTTCGCTGCATTAATATTCTCTTCAGCTAAGTCTAATGTTGCTAATTCACAATAATAATGGGCAATGTCTGGCTTGATTTTTTTCTTTCCCATCCTAACCAAACTATTTGCAAATTTAATGGCTTGTTCCCATTCACGGGTTTGCTGATGGATAGATACAAGTTGCAATAATGCGGCTTCTTTATGCTCTGGTTCGTCGACCAATTGCTCAAATATTTTTTCAGCACGATCAAGAATACCTGCAACCATATAATCTTTGGCTAATTGTTGGAGAGCAATATTTCGTTGTTCAAGAGTAAGATTAGGACGAGCGATGAGATTTTGGTGGATTTTAATAGCGCGATCAACCTCACCTTTGCTTCTAAAAAGATTGCCTAGAGCAAGATGGGTATCAATGGTATCACTGTCAACTTGAAGTAATTCAATAAAGTGATCGACGGCTTTATCTGATTGATCAGACAACAATAAATTCAAACCCGTCACGTATTGACGAGACAGGTGATTCGTTTCTCTTTGACGTTGTTGTCCAGCATTCCGATTACCCATATACCAACCATAGCCGGCAGCAATAGGTAATAGTAGGAATAGCAGCTCTAACATTCAGTAACTATCCTTTTGTTGACTCAAGACGCAGCTTATTCAATTCTGCGTTTTGTTTTTCGAGACGTTTACGTAATCGGCGTTGAGTAACGCTTGCCTTTAAATACATACTGCCACAAATAAGCCAACCTAAACCAAAGCCAGTAGCAAAAAATATCCCAAGTAAAGTAGATAACTGAAAATCATCTTGGGCTAATAAGTAATTAAAATGTACAACAACTTGGTTTTGAGCACCGAGTGCAAGAGATATTAAAAAAAGAGCAATTAATGCGATAGTAACTATAATTTTCACTGGTATTCCCTCCAGTTGATTTCATACGACTAGTCTCTATAAATAAGCGAGTAATTATTAGGTTTACTTATTTATAGACACCTAACGACATCTTTTATTACTATTCTAAGATACACCTAAATGCATTGAAAATGAACATAAAAAAACGGCATACTTAAAAGTATGCCGTTTTTATATACCAATTTGCATCAGCTGAAATTCACACGTTCACGCAGTTCTTTACCTGGTTTAAAATGAGGAACAAACTTACCGTCTAATTCCACTTTGTCGCCAGTTTTTGGATTACGACCTAAACGAGGCTCCCGATAGTGTAGAGAAAAACTACCAAAACCACGAATCTCTATACGATCACCGCCCTCTAGCGTTGTTGCCATCTGTTCAAGGACTTCCTTGACTGTATCTTCAACCTGCTTAGCAGAAAGTTGAGGCTTTTTACTACACAGTTGTTCAATCAATTCAGATTTTGTCATAAATGACCTCTCCTACGTTATCGAAAGAAAAGGGAGCATAGTGCTCCCTTCTAATTTACTTATTCGCCTTTAGCTGCTTTGAAAGCGTCAGCCATTGCGCTACCGAAACCACCATCTTCTGGTTTAGTATTCAGTGTCGCCATTGCTTCTTGCTCATCAGCTTCATCTTTAGCTTTGATAGATAGGTTAACTACGCGGTTCTTACGGTCTACACCAGTGAACTTCGCTTCAACGCTATCGCCAACGCTTAGGATTAGAGATGCATCTTCAATACGGTCACGAGAAAGCTCAGAAGTACGGATGTAACCTTCTACGCTATCTGCAAGAGTAATTGTAGCGCCTTTAGCGTCAACAGCTGAAACAGTACCGTTTACTAGAGTACCTTTCTTGTTGTCTGCTAGGTAGTTGTTAAATGGGTCTTCTTCCATTTGTTTAACACCTAGAGAAATACGCTCACGCTCAGCATCAACAGCTAGAACAACAGCAGAGATTTCGTCGCCTTTCTTGTACTCACGTACCGCGTCTTCACCTGTAGCATTCCAAGAAATGTCAGAAAGGTGAACTAGACCGTCGATGCCGCCGTCAAGACCGATGAAGATACCGAAATCAGTGATAGATTTAATCTTACCACTAACATGGTCGCCTTTAGCTTGCGCTTCAGCGAATGTCTGCCAAGGGTTAGCTTTACATTGTTTCAGACCTAGAGAGATACGACGACGTTCTTCGTCAATCTCAAGAACCATAACCTCAACTTCGTCGCCTACATTGACAACTTTAGAAGGGTGGATGTTCTTGTTAGTCCAATCCATTTCAGAAACGTGTACTAGACCTTCAACGCCTTCTTCGATTTCAACGAAGCAGCCGTAATCAGTTAGGTTAGTAACACGACCAGAAAGTTTGTGACCTTCTGGGTAACGCTTAGCGATAGCTACCCATGGATCTTCGCCAAGTTGCTTAAGACCTAGAGAAACACGAGTGCGCTCACGATCGAACTTAAGAACTTTAACATTGATCTCGTCACCAACATTTACGATCTCAGATGGGTGCTTAACACGCTTCCAAGCCATATCTGTGATGTGTAGTAGACCGTCAACGCCACCTAGATCAACGAATGCACCGTAGTCAGTAAGGTTCTTAACGATACCTTTAACTTCCATGCCTTCTTGTAGAGAAGCAAGTAACTCGTCACGTTCAACACTGTTTTCAGATTCGATAACAGCACGACGTGAAACAACAACGTTGTTACGCTTTTGGTCAAGTTTGATTACTTTGAACTCTAGCTCTTTGCCTTCAAGGTGCAGAGTGTCACGTACTGGACGTACATCAACAAGAGAACCAGGTAGGAATGCACGGATACCGTTAAGTTCAACTGTGAAGCCGCCTTTAACTTTACCGTTAATAACACCCATAACTGTTTCAGCATCTTCATATGCTTTTTCAAGTTGAATCCAAGCTTCGTGACGCTTCGCTTTCTCACGAGAAAGTTGAGTTTCACCGAAACCATCTTCAACAGCGTCAAGAGCAACGTCTACTTCAGAACCAACTTCAACTTCAAGTTCGCCAGCAGCGTTCTTGAATTGTTCAGCTGGGATTGCTGCTTCAGATTTAAGGCCTGCGTCAACAAGAACGAAACCGTTCTCGATAGCAACAACAACACCTTTAACGATGCTGCCTTGTTGGAATTCAGTTTCAGATAAAAACTCTTCAAAGAGTTGAGCAAAAGATTCAGTCATTAATTTGATCTTCAATTATTAAACGTCCATGGGTATCCTACCGCATGGGGTTGATAGTAAGGTTAGTTATCATCCTTGAAACTAACTAAGTTTCAATTATAGCTTAGATTCAATAAAAGTAAGTGCCTGAGCAACGACTTCATCAATATTCATTGACGTTGAATCTAGTACCAAAGCGTCTTCCGCCGGACGTAATGGTGCAACAGCTCGATTGCGGTCACGATCATCACGCTCTTGGATTTCGCTTAAAAGACGGTCAAATCTAACATTTAACCCCTTCTGTTGCAACTGCTTCATACGGCGATTCGCACGTTCTTCAGCACTTGCATCTAAAAATATCTTAACTTCTGCACCTGTAAATACAACAGTGCCCATATCTCGACCATCAGCGACAAGTCCAGGGGCACTAGCAAAGGCTCTTTGACGACGTAATAACGCTTCACGTACTTGAGGTAAAGCCGCTACTTTTGATGCCGCCATACCAGTTTCTTCTTTACGAAGTTCCGAAGAGACGTCTTCGCCTTCTAAGATGACTTTAACCAAGTCACCTTCAGCTTTAAATTGAACGTCTAGATTAGCAGCAAGAGGAACAAGTCCTTCTTCTGAACCTAAATCAACACCATGGTGAATTGCAGCCAGTGCTAATACGCGATAAATCGCACCAGAATCTAATAAATTATAACCTAGCTTTTCGGCAAGTAACATGCACAGAGTGCCTTTACCTGCTCCACTTGGACCATCAACAGTGACGACTGGTGAATGAATAGTCATGGAGTTCTCCATTAATTATTATGATTGGTTTCTACCGCCGCATTATACCCAAGTCAGATTATTTATATACTCTAGTTTCTTAAAAACTAAAAAAGCCCTGCATTTTTTACACAGGGCTTACATCCACTTAAAACCAATGACTTAAATACAATAAATTACACGCTAAGTTCTTTCAATTTATCAAAATAATCGGGGAAGGTTTTAGAAGTGCAACCGGGATCATTAATCGTCACTGGCGTATCACTTAATGCAACTAAAGAAAAGCACATTGCCATACGGTGATCGTCATAAGTATCAATAGTGGCATGTCGTAACATCGCTGGTGGAGTGATCGTAATATAATCCTCACCTTCTTCAACTTCAGCACCTACTTTACGGAGTTCAGTTGCCATTGCGGCTAATCTATCCGTTTCTTTTACACGCCAATTATACACATTGCGAATTGATGTAGTGCCTTTTGCGAACAACGCTGTCGTTGCGATTGTCATTGCAGCATCTGGAATATGGTTAAAATCCATATCAATGGCGTTTAATTCACCTTTATGAGCAATAACATAGTCATCACCCCATTCAATCTCTGCACCCATTGCTGCTAGTGCATCAGCAAACTGAACATCGCCTTGGATGCTTTTTTTACCAATACCCGTAACTTTAACACTTCCGCCTTTGATCGCGGCAGCCGCTAAGAAATAAGATGCAGATGATGCATCTCCTTCTACAAGAAATTCTCCTGGGGCGATGTAAGATTGATTCGCAGGAACAACAAACGTTTTATACTCTTTGTTTTCAATTACAACACCAAAAGTAGCCATAATGTCCAACGTAATATCGATATACGGTTTGGACACTAAATCGCCAACAATATTAATGGTTGTTTCTTGTGATGATAGTGGTGCTGCCATTAAAAAAGCCGTTAAAAATTGACTTGATATTGAACCATCTATATCAACATTCCCGCCTTTTAAACCCGTTCCTTTAATTTTTAACGGTGGATAATTTTCATTTTCTAAATATTCGACATCAGCACCAGCCGCTTTCAATGCAGTAACAAGGTGCCCAATTGGTCGCTCTTTCATACGAGGTTCACCAGTAAGGATAAACTCGCCTTCACCTAAACATAACGCAGCCGCTAATGGACGCATTGCGGTTCCCGCATTACCCAGAAATAATTCTAAAGCTTCTGTTGTAGATTTAAAGGCTTGACCCAGACCATTCACTTCGCAAACCGTCTTATCTTCTGAAAGTTTATAATCAACACCCAATGCTTTTAGTGCATTAAGCATATGTCGAATATCATCGCTGTCTAATAAATTAGTTAATGTTGTTTTTCCTGACGCTAGTGCAGCAAGTAATAGTGCTCGGTTAGAAACACTTTTTGAACCAGGTAAATTAATTTGGCCATCAATTTTTGAAATTGGTTGAAGAGTTAAGCTTTCCATGTTTATGTAAAAATTCCTATACAAATAAAAATAATGCTATGCCTGTTATTTGATTCAGATATTGCATAGCTGCTTCAGCTTTAATTGTTATTTTTTGTTATTCTTCATACTTGCAGAGTAACGAAAACCAACGCGTTGCGCTAGAGGCAATGTCGTCTCTCTAAATTAAAAATAATGAATACGTATTTCTTTTTGCCTATGACTATCTATTTACCCGAACTTGAACAAGAACATGACGCTTCATTTCCTGACATAGAAAGCGCATTACATGATCCTGATGGCTTACTTGCTATGGGCGGTGATTTAACCCCCAAACGCCTATTACTCGCTTACTCCCATGGGATTTTCCCTTGGTATAGCAATGACGATCCTATTCTATGGTGGAGCCCAAGTATAAGAGGTGTATTTATTCCAGAGAATTACACTCCATCAAAAAGCCTTAAGAAATTCTTTAAAAAGTCAGGTTACTCCATCACCATAAATCATGCGACGTCTGATGTTATTTCATTATGCGCATCAACTCGGCCAGCAGAAGAAACATGGATAATGCCAGAAATGATCGAGGCTTATCAAAACCTAGCTAAGTTAGGGCATTGCCATTCTGTCGAGGTTTGGTTTAATAATGAATTAGTCGGAGGGCTTTATGGTCTCCAAATTGGGCAAGTATTTTGTGGTGAATCGATGTTCTCAATAAAAACCAATGCATCAAAAATTGCCTTATGGAAATTTTGTGAGCACTTTGTTGCTTTTGGAGGCAAACTCATTGACTGCCAAATGATGAATCCTCACTTAGAAAGTTTAGGCGCGATTCCAATGGAACGACCTATATTTAATGAAAGGTTACAGGTATTTTCAGCTATCTCAGTGTTCGAAAACTGTTATCAACCTCAATCACTTAGCAATGGATAAATTATGACTCAATATTCACTGCAAGTAGGACTAACCCCTGAAGGTACATGCAGCTATTTACCTGATCAAAAAGATCGATTAGGCGTAATTATGGAACCTGAACTACATTCATTGTCAGGTTATCAAGAATTAATACGCTTGGGATTTCGTCGTAGTGGTTCCACGATTTATAAACCGATGTGTGATTCTTGCAATGCGTGCCAACCACTTCGTATTGATGCCGAAAATTTCTCACCCAGTAAAAGCCAAAAACGTATTTTAAATAAATCGTCTCATTTTGAATGGGAAATTAAATCTCAAATGGATGAAAATTGGTTTTCTTTATATGAACGCTACATTAATGCTCGTCATCAATCAGGGAGCATGTTTCCTGCAAATAAAGAACAATTTTTTGAATTCGCTCAAGCAGAATGGTTACCTAGACACTTCCTTCATATTTATGAAAATGAAGTCTTAGTTTCTATTGCCGTTACTGATCTTTTATCGGATTCACTCAGTGCGATGTACACTTTCTTTGACCCTGACAATGCTTTGTCTTTAGGCACGGTATCGGTATTGATTCAATTGCAATTATGCACGAAATTAAATAAGAAATGGGTCTACCCTGGTTACCAAATAGACGACTGTCCTGCCATGAAATATAAAGATCGATATAAACCGAACCAAAAGCTAGTAAATATGGTCTGGCAGGGGTAAGATGCCCAACAAACTTTACATACATCATTTTTAAGGGCATTATTAGCCGCTTAAAAATCAGCCGAAGCTATCTATATAAAGAGGATTCAATGGCAAAAGAAGACGCAATTGAACTGCAAGGCACAGTTCTGGATACACTACCAAACACTATGTTTCGCGTAGAATTAGAAAACGGTCACGTTGTTACTGCTCATATCTCAGGTAAAATGCGTAAAAACTACATCCGTATTCTTACTGGTGACAAAGTAACAGTTGAAATGACTCCTTACGATTTATCTAAAGGCCGTATCGTCTTCCGTGCTCGTTAATTGTCATCTTACTACCCAAAGTAAACATATTTACACTGGGTAGTATTAAACAATATAAAAAAACCCAGTCAACAGACTGGGTTTTTTATATTTATAACATTATAAAATGATATTTAATGGACAACTTCAGCTTCACTCGTAAACTCAAAGTCCAATTCACCTTTCGTTAATTTAACTCGAACGGTGCCACCATTAACTAACTCACCAAATAATAGCTCATTTGCCATTGGTTTTTTCAAGTTTTCTTGAATAACACGAGCCATTGGACGTGCGCCCATCGCTTTATCGTATCCTTTATTAGCTAACCACTCTTTGACATCTTGCGATACTTCCATTGATACACCACGAGCGTCTAATTGTGCTTGTAATTCAACAATGAACTTATCAACAACTTGCCCGATCACGTCTTTGCCTAAGTGCTCAAACCAAATAATATTATCCAGACGGTTTCTAAATTCTGGCGTAAATACTTTTTTAATCGCAGCCATCGCATCGGTACTGTGATCTTGTTGGATTAAACCAATAGATTTTTTGACCGTGTCATGGACACCAGCATTGGTTGTCATTACAAAAATAACATTGCGGAAATCAGCTTTACGGCCATTGTTATCCGTTAATGTCCCATTATCCATAACTTGCAGTAGCAAATTAAATACGTCAGGGTGTGCTTTTTCAAGCTCATCAAGTAATACGACAGAATGAGGATGCTTAATAACCGCGTCGGTTAATAGACCTCCCTGCTCATAACCAACGTAACCAGGAGGAGCACCGATCAAGCGACTAACAGTATGACGCTCACCGTACTCAGACATATCAAAACGTAATAATTCTATGCCCAATGCTTTTGCTAATTGTACCGTTACTTCAGTTTTACCAACCCCTGTCGGACCCGCAAACAAGAAAGAACCAACAGGTTTATTATCTGCACCCAGTCCAGCACGGCTCAATTTAATGGCTTCACATAAAACATCGATACCTTGATCTTGCCCAAACACTAACATTTTAAGTTTAGCATCCAGTTTTTTCAGTACATCTTTATCGCTTGATGATACTGATTTTTCTGGAATACGAGCCATTTTAGCAACCATCGATTCTATATCAGCAACATTGATGGTTTTTTTGCGACGGCTAATTGGAGTCAAACGACAACGGGCACCAGCTTCATCAATCACATCAATCGCCTTATCTGGCAAGTGACGCTCATTAATGTATTTCGCTGACAGTTCTACCGCAGCACGGAGTGCTTTATTGGTATAACGAACCTCGTGGTGTTCTTCATATTTACTTTTCAGACCCATTAATATTTTAGTTGTATCATCTATTGATGGTTCTAAAATATCAATTTTTTGGAATCGACGAGCAAGCGCTCGTTCTTTTTCAAAAATAGTACTGTGTTCTTGATAAGTTGTAGAACCAATACAACGTAACTTACCGCTGCTTAGTAATGGCTTAATTAAATTAGCCGCATCAACTTGCCCACCAGAAGCGGCACCAGCGCCAATAATGGTATGGATTTCATCAATGAATAAAATCGCATGTTCTTCTTTTTCAAGCTGTTTTAAAATGGCTTTAAATCGTTTTTCAAAATCACCACGATATTTAGTACCCGCTAATAGAGAACCAATATCAAGAGAATAAATAATACAATCTTTAATCACATCGGGAACTTGTTCTTCAACAATTCTCCATGCTAACCCTTCCGCTATCGCCGTTTTTCCGACTCCAGCTTCACCCACTAGTAATGGGTTATTTTTACGTCGACGACAAAGAACTTGAATTGTTCGTTCAACTTCTTGCTCACGACCAATCAACGGATCAATACCGCCATTTTTAGCGACTTGATTTAAGTTAGTTGCGAAGCTTTCTAATTGATCATCAGAATTGCCTTCAACAGCGGCTTCTACATTTGATTGTTCTGAATTCTCATCTCGATTTTCTGGTGCACCATGAGAAATAAAGTTAACAATATCGAGTCGACTAATATCATTCTTTTTAAGAAGATAAGCAGCATGAGATTCTTGCTCGCTAAAAATAGCGACTAAAACATTCGCGCCAGTGACTTCATTACGACCTGATGATTGAACATGAAAAACAGCTCGTTGAAGAACACGTTGAAAGCTTAACGTTGGCTGCGTTTCACGACTATCATCGTCAGCTGGAATAAGAGGAGTTGTTTGTGTTATGAATTCATCAATTTCTGTCGAAAGAGCATCCAGGTCTGTATGGCAAGCAATAAGAGCTTCGTGTGCAGATGGGTTCTCTAATAGAGCAAATAACAAATGCTCCACTGTCATAAATTCATGACGCTTTTCTCTTGCACGAGCAAACGCACTGTTTAAACTCGCTTCTAATTCTTTATTTAGCATAGGAACCTCCCAAAACACCAAATGATGGTGTAACGAACAAACTTAAGCTTGCTCCATTGTACACAGTAGTGGGTGCTCATTATCACGCGAATAAATGTTTACTTGCGCAACTTTAGTTTCAGCAACTTCAGCAGTAAAAACCCCACATACTGCTTTCCCTTCATAATGCACAGTAAGCATTAATTGTGTCGCTTTTTCCAAATCCATGGAAAAAAATTTATCTAAAACTTCAACAACAAACTCCATTGGAGTGTAATCATCATTATTTAAAACTACCTTATACATCGGCGGCGGCTTTAAACCTGTTTTCTCCAGTTCCAGAACATCTGAATCAGGAGAAATCCATTCATAGAATTTACTCATGTCGGCAACTAATTCGTTAAAAAACATTTTTGATACTGCAAGGTATCTCCTACTATTCAGCCTAATCTAGACGAGGAGTTACATCAAACAAAAGATGTGAATTTAACGTCTTTATCACCTATTTAGTGACCGTTTGCATAGAAAATCATCGATAACACAAATAAAGAATAGAGCCTTTTTTTCTTTATAACCACTTAATTTATCAAATTGATATTATTGATATAAATGTTAATCTTAAATGTGATATTAAACATAAATGTTACAAAGGTAACCAATTTGTACTTGACTCCCTCTTTATATTTAATAGAGTGTACCTAGTAGTGGTTATCAATTAGGCAAAAACTTAATTGATAGACATTATGCTAGGTAACTAAAAATGCAGAGGGATGTATAGCATGGCAATAGGCACAGTAAAATGGTTCAATAACGCCAAAGGGTTTGGCTTCATTTGTCCAGAAGGTGAGGATGGTGATATTTTTGCTCATTACTCAACAATCGAGATGGATGGCTACCGTACATTAAAAGCAGGACAAGCTGTCACCTACGAAATTCATGAAGGCCCTAAAGGCTATCATGCAAGCGAAATTAAACCGCTTGAAGGTGAAGCTGTAAAATAGCATAAAATAATACTTACTGTTAAAGTGAGATCAACGGTGAGTATTACTACTCACCTTTTTTGAACCTATCACATAAGAAATACTCTAAACTCCAATCAATTTATTCAGGGAACTATTTTGAAATATTTTATTTCGTTTATTCTACTTCTCACCCTTTCTGGTTGTGTGTCTGAAACTTATCAAGAAAAAAGCACCATAAATTTAGTCACTACTGGCGATATTAATAATATCCTTCAAAACAAAACCACATTCGCTTGGCACCCTACAATTAGTGCTAATTTTTTAAATAAAGAATTAAATAACAGAGACATAGAACAACGATTCTCACAAGCATTGAAAGCGTCTCTAGAACAAAAGGGATACTTATTTACAGATGATGTTAGTAACGCTGATTTTTATATTGGTTATGGCTTAGGAATAGAAGAAAACATTAAAGATATGGCCATTCTAGAGAAAACAGGCTTATTAACGGGAATACAACCAATAGGTATTGATGATAATGATGACTCACAAAAAGCGAGTATTTTTATTGCCCTCTTTTTACCAAATCAGCCTTATCAACAATGGTCAGTGTTAGCTCAAGGCTATACAAATACTGACAATACGTACTCTTTAGATGAAGTCACTGAACTGATGCTCCATGATCTGAAAGAGAAGCAATAAATATCAGATGAAAAATAAGCAGCTAACCTAGCTGCTTATTTCCGTTATGACGAACAACTTATTTCCATTTTCTTACCCCAACTCGGAGGTAAATTCGCATAATGTTCAAATTCAATATGTTCATCAAAAGGCGACCGAAGCAATAAACTCAAAGCTTCTAGTTCGCTATAGTCCCCTTCTTGTGCTTTATCTATCGCTTGCTGTGCTAGGTAGTTTCGAAGAATATATTTAGGGTTAACTTCTCGCATTTTTTTACATCGAGAGGCCACTGTCTCATGCTCTTTCTCACAACGAGTTATGTATAAACTAACCCATAATTTCGCCGCATCTCGATCGATAAATAAATCAATAATCGCTTGCTCATTATGAGTATCAACATTTGATAACTCTCGTAAAAAACGCGTGTAATCCACCGAATTTTGAGACAATAATTCAAACATGGATTCAAATAATCGACTATCTCCGTCTTGCTTTGTTATTAGCCCTAATTTTTGTCTCATCAATTGACTAAAATAGCCATGTAATTGCACTTCGTATTGTTCTAGTGCTTGATCTAAATCGGCCTTATCAATCAGTGGAGATAAAGCATGAGCAAGGGCAGATAGATTCCATAAGCCAATTCTTGGTTGTTGATTAAATGCATAACGTCCTTGATAGTCAGAATGGTTACAAATGTATCCTGGTTCATAATCATCAAGAAAGCCAAAAGGGCCATAATCAAATGTTTGCCCAATGATAGACATATTGTCCGTATTCATTACACCATGAGCAAAACCCACCGCTTGCCAATGTGCAATCATCTTAGCCGTACGATCAACGATCTCATTAAACATAACGGCATAAGGATTCTCATTATCTAAGCAATCAGGAAAATGCCATTCAATGACTTTGTCCGCTAATAATTTATGTTCCGCCAATAAATTCGAATAAAAGAGATGCTCAAAATGACCAAAGCGAACATGAGTTTCTGCCACACGAAGTAACAATGCTCCAGTTTCATACCCTTCTCGATAAACAGGCGTATCGCTACCCATCATCCCTAACGCTCTTGTGGTAGGAATACCTAATCCGAACATCGCTTCGCTGCACAAATACTCTCGAATCGTCGATCGTAATACCGCCCTCCCATCCCCTGAACGAGAATAAGGTGTTCGGCCTGCCCCTTTTAAATGAATATCAAAACTGGCACCGGCTTTATCTTTGATCTCTGCCAGTAATAACCCCCGACCATCACCTAAATCAGGATTGTAACTGCCAAATTGATGCCCAGCGTATTTCATTGCCAAAGGAGAAAATTGAGGCGGAACAACCTCTCCAGAAAAACCAGATAATAACTCAGCATCTGCCGCAGGATCTAAAGGCAAATTAAACCGTTTAGCGAGTTTTTCATTCCACATTATCCAATGGACATTGTTTAACGGTTGTGGCGGTACATGAGTAAAGAGAAGTGGAGGAAGCTCAGAATAACGAGTACTAAGTGAAAGGGAATTCCAAATCGACATCATTTAATCCATTAAAAGTAAATTAAGCTAACGCTAGCATATTAAAAATGGATATGACAGATATGAAAAAAGCCGCAATAACTTTTCAGTTATTGCGGCTTTTTCAATTTGGTACGCCCTGAAGGATTCGAACCTTCGACCACCTCCTTAGAAGGGAGGTGCTCTATCCAGCTGAGCTAAGGGCGCTCTATGGGGTAGGATTATACGAATATACGAAACTAGATCAATCCTTTTCTTATCATTATCTTACTGAATGCTGAAAAAAAAGGCATATTGTCTATTCTTTGATTCAATATATACATATTACATTGATTTAAAGGTGCTTGTTATTGGTTTGACGATTTGTCATCTTCAAAAACAGCAAAAAGCAAACGTTTGCGTTGTAGCTATTATTATTTAATTCTGAGACAATGCGCACGTCAATCAGTCCAAGCCCTTGAAAGGATCACTATGACCGCTCAAATTATCGATGGAAAACTTATTTCTCAAACTGTTCGCTCTGAAGTCGGTGCTCGTGTAAAAGCCCGCATAGAGGCCGGACTGCGTGCTCCTGGTCTAGCCGTTGTTTTGGTAGGACAAGATCCTGCGTCTCAAGTCTATGTAGGAAGTAAACGCCGTGCCTGTGAAGAAGTTGGATTCGTATCAAAATCTTATGATTTACCAACCACGACCACAGAAGCGGAATTGCTGACATTAATTGATACACTAAATCAAGATCCTGAAATCGATGGTATTTTGGTTCAGTTACCTCTTCCTGCAGGAATGGATAGCACTAAAATTTTAGAGCATATCGATCCAGAAAAAGACGTCGATGGATTTCACCCGTACAACGTAGGACGTCTATCTCAACGTATTCCAAAATTACGTTCATGCACACCAAAAGGCATTATCACTCTACTTGATCGCTACAATATTCAAGTTCGAGGGATGCACGCTGTTGTCGTTGGGGCCTCAAATATTGTTGGTCGCCCGATGACCCTTGAATTGCTTCTTGCTGGTTGCACCACGACGACTTGTCACCGTTTCACAAAAGATTTAGAGCATCACATTCGCCAAGCTGATCTTGTTGTGGTTGCGGTAGGCAAACCAAACTTTATCCCTGGAGAATGGATAAAAGAAGGCGCTGTTGTGGTCGATGTTGGTATTAACCGTCTAGACACAGGTAAGCTCATTGGTGACGTTGAATTTGATGTAGCCAAAACAAAAGCAAGCTATATCACTCCCGTTCCTGGTGGCGTTGGTCCAATGACCGTAGCAAGTTTAATTGAAAACACATTATTGGCTTGCGAGCAATTCCACAGCAAATAGTCATCAAGCCTATTAATCAAAATGTCAATTAGCGGACTTTATTAAGTTCGCTTTTTTTATACCTGCGTGTTGCCGCATTTCTCGATCAATTTTTATTCTATTTTCGGTTTTTTCTTGGACAAAATAAGGGTTTAGTTACTAACCTTAAGATGTGTAATAAAAAAAACGGATGACAAGAGGAAATGGATATGAGTATTTTTGACCACTATCAAGCCCGTTACGAAGCGGCAAAAGATGAAGAGCTTTCACTGCAAGATTTCTTATCACTATGTAGTCAGGACAAAAGTGCTTATGCCAATGCAGCAGAAAGACTTTTATTGGCCATTGGTGAGCCCGAAGTCATTGACACAGCTCTTGATCCTCAGCTTAGTCGTATATTCTCAAACCGAGTAATTTCTCGCTATGAGACATTCAAAGACTTCTATGGCATGGAAGAGCCAATTGAACAAATCGTGTCTTACCTAAAGCATGCTTCTCAAGGCTTAGAAGAGCGCAAACAAATCCTTTACTTACTCGGCCCTGTTGGTGGTGGTAAATCATCACTTGCCGAAAAACTAAAAAGTCTCATGCAACAATTGCCAATTTATGTATTAAGTGCAAATGGCGTTCGTAGTCCTGTAAATGACCATCCTTTCTGCTTATTTGACGTAGCCGAAGATGGGGAACTATTAAAAAAAGAATATGGCATTGAGAAGCGAAACCTACGTTCTATTATGTCCCCTTGGGCTGCAAAAAGGTTGCACGAATTTGGCGGTGACATCACGCAATTTAAAGTGATTAAAGTAAACCCTTCTATTCTTGACCAAATCGGTATTGCTAAAACTGAACCAGGTGATGAAAACAACCAAGACATCTCTTCTCTGGTCGGTAAAGTAGACATCCGCCAATTAGAGCATTTCGCCCAAGATGACCCCGATGCTTATAGCTATTCAGGATCACTCTGTAAAGCCAACCAAGGTTTAATGGAATTTGTCGAAATGTTTAAAGCGCCAATTAAAGTGCTACACCCTCTTCTAACGGCAACACAAGAAGGGAACTTTAATGGAACAGAAGGCTTATCAGCATTACCTTTTGACGGCATGATTTTAGCTCACTCAAACGAATCAGAATGGCAAACATTCCGAAACAACAAAAACAACGAAGCTTTTTTAGATCGAGTTTATATCGTTAAAGTCCCATATTGTTTACGTGTTTCTGAAGAAATAAAAATATACCAAAAGCTGCTAGAACACAGTGAGTTATCTCAAGCACCTTGCTCACCAAGCACCCTTGGC
Organism: Aliivibrio salmonicida LFI1238; assembly: GCF_000196495.1. Taxonomy (NCBI): domain Bacteria; kingdom Pseudomonadati; phylum Pseudomonadota; class Gammaproteobacteria; order Vibrionales; family Vibrionaceae; genus Aliivibrio; species Aliivibrio salmonicida. The sequence continues at coordinate 2,375,179 of NC_011312.1, read as the reverse complement.
ATCCTAGCTCAATTCACCATACTTTCACGCCTAAAAGATCCTGAGAATTCATCTCTATTCTCTAAAATGCGTGTTTATGATGGGGAAACATTGAAAGACACGGATCCAAAAGCAAAAAGCTATCAAGAATATAAAGATTTTGCTGGTGTGGATGAAGGCATGTCAGGCCTATCCACTCGATTCGCTTTCAAAATTCTGTCACGCGTATTTAACTTTGACCAAACCGAAGTCGCAGCAAACCCCGTTCACCTTTTTTATGTCATTGAACAACAAATTGAACGAGAACAATTCGCTCAAGATGTTGCCGATAAATACACCGAATTTGTGAAAGGTTTTCTTGTACCAAAATACGTTGAGTTTATTGGTAAAGAAATTCAAACCGCTTACTTAGAATCTTATTCAGAATACGGACAAAACATCTTTGATCGTTACGTCACTTATGCCGATTTTTGGATCCAAGATCAAGAGTATCGAGATCCAGATACTGGTCAGTTATTTGATCGCTCAGCATTGAACGATGAGCTAGAAAAAATAGAAAAAACCGCAGGGATAAGTAATCCTAAAGATTTCCGAAATGAAATTGTTAACTTTGTTCTTAGAGCAAAAGCCAATAATAACGGCCACAACCCTAAATGGACCAGTTATGAAAAGCTGCGTGTTGTTATTGAGAAAAAAATGTTCTCAAACACAGAAGACTTACTGCCAGTAATTTCTTTTAACGCGAAAACATCAACAGATGATCAGAAAAAACACGATGATTTTGTCGCTCGTATGATGGAAAAAGGGTATACCAAAAAACAAGTTCGTTTACTTGCTGAGTGGTACCTACGCGTTCGTAAATCTTCATAATCAACCAACAGGACGTTGCAGCCTATATCTCATAGGCTGCCCCTACCAAAATATAGGGGGACATATTATGGCTCAATTTATTGATCGAAGATTGAACGGAAAAAAGAAAAGCACCGTCAACAGACAGCGCTTTATTCGTCGCCACAAAGACCAAATTAAACGTGCGGTCTCTGATGCAGTAAACCAACGTTCAGTAACGAATACTGAAACGGGAGAAAGCATCTCTATTCCTAAAGGGGACATCTCTGAACCTATTTTTCATCAAGGTCAGGGAGGCATTCGCGAACGCGTTCATCCAGGAAATGACCAATTTATCAAAGGAGATAAAATCGAACGTCCTCAAGGAGGCGCGGGAGGGGGGTCAGGAGACGGCGATGCCAGTGCCGACGGTGAAGGAGAAGATGAATTTAGTTTCCAAATTTCAAAAGATGAATACTTAGACATTCTTTTTGAACAACTTGAATTGCCTAATTTAGAAAAAAACCAAGTTCAAAAAATAACAGAATGGGAAACACATCGCGCTGGGTATCAAACAGCCGGTGTTCCATCAAACATAGACATTGTTCGTTCGTTGCAGCAATCACTTGCTCGCCGTACTGCCATGACAGCAGGAAAAAGACGCTTACTTAAAGAATTAGAACAAGAACTTGAGAACATAAAAAACAGCGAACCGGCACAACCGCTCTCGGTTCGACAAATGAAAGAAGAAATCGAAGCATTAAGAACCAAAATTAAACATGTGCCTTACATTGATTCTTTCGATTTACGCTATAAAAACTATGAACGAACCCCTATTCCATCAAGCCAAGCGGTTATGTTTTGTTTAATGGACGTATCCGGCTCCATGGACCAAGCGACTAAAGACATTGCTAAACGCTTCTATGTCTTACTTTATTTATTCTTAACTCGTACTTATGAAAATGTCGACGTTGTTTTTATTCGCCACCATACTCAAGCAAAAGAAGTTGATGAGCATGAATTTTTCTACTCCCAAGAAACGGGAGGCACTATGGTTTCAAGCGCATTAAAACTCATGAATGACATTGTCACTAAACGTTATCCCGCCAATGAGTGGAATATTTATGCTGCTCAAGCCTCTGATGGGGACAACTGGGCAGACGATTCACCAAAATGTAAGGAGCTACTTACTACGTCAATTCTTCCTTATTGCCAATATTATTCCTACATTGAAATCACAAAACGAACACACCAAACACTGTGGAACGAATATGAAAAACTATCTCAAGGGTGCAATAACTTTGCGATGAAAAATATCAAAACCGTTGATGATATTTACCCTATTTTTAGAGAATTATTCCACAAACAATTGGCTTAGGAGGAAATACTATGAATAAAAAAAGTAGGTTACCTGATGGGCCAGATTGGACCTTTCAAACCTTAGAACAATACCATGTTGAAATTAAGCGCGTTGCGGAGTATTACCGTTTAGATACCTACCCTAACCAAATTGAGATCATCACCGCTGAACAAATGATGGATGCGTATTCTAGTGTTGGGATGCCCATTAATTACCATCATTGGTCATTTGGAAAAAAATTCATTCAAACCGAACAGAATTATAAGCATGGCCAAATGGGCTTAGCTTATGAAATTGTCATCAACTCCTCCCCTTGCATCTCTTATCTTATGGAAGAAAATACCATTACGATGCAAGCATTAGTGATGGCACATGCTTGTTATGGGCATAACTCTTTCTTTAAAGGGAATTATTTATTTCAAACATGGACTGATGCGAGCTCAATAGTCGATTATCTACTTTTCGCTCAGCAATACATTACTCAGTGTGAAGAAAAGCATGGCGTTGATGAGGTAGAGGCCATTCTAGATTCTTGTCACGCACTCATGAACTATGGCGTAGATAGATACAAACGCCCTGAAAAAATATCCATTGCAGAAGAAAAAATTCGTCAAGAAGACAGAGAGGCTTACCTTCAGTCACAAGTAAATGACCTATGGCGAACCGTTCCAAAAACCAAGCAAGAAAACAACGAAGAAAAAGAAAGATTCCCCTCTGAGCCACAAGAAAATATTCTGTATTTTATTGAAAAACACGCACCATTATTAGAATCGTGGCAACGGGAATTGGTCAGGATTATTCGTAAGATAAGTCAATATTTTTATCCACAAAAACAAACACAGGTAATGAATGAAGGATGGGCAACATTTTGGCATTACACTATTTTAAATCATCTTTACGATGAAGACTTAGTGTCCGATAAATTCATTTTAGAATTTTTACATAGCCATACCAATGTAGTGGCGCAACCAAGCTATAACAGCCCTTATTATAGTGGGATTAACCCTTATGCATTAGGGTTTGCTATGTTTCAAGATATTCGCCGTATCTGTGAAGAGCCCACAGATGAAGATAGGGAATGGTTCCCAGATTTAGCAGGAAGTGATTGGTTAGACGCCGTTCATTTTGCGATGCATAACTTCAAAGATGAAAGTTTCATAAGCCAGTATTTATCACCTAAATTAATACGTGAATTTAAATTATTTGCCATATTAGACGATGATAAAAGTAAACACATTGAGATTAGTGCTATTCATGACGATGTCGGTTATCGAGAGATTCGAGAAAAGTTAGCTGCTCAATACAATTTGAGTAATTTAGAACCGAATATTCAAGTATGGAATGTGGATGTAAGAGGTGACCGTTCATTAATATTAAGGCACGTCCCACACAATCGAATTCCTTTAGATAAAGGCCACCAAGAAGTAATGAAGCACTTGCATCGTTTGTGGGGGTTTGATGTGATATTAGAAGAGGTTATTTCATTTAACCGGGCAGAAATCATTTCATCTTGTCCAAAGCGTAATTATTACAATACCACGATTTAATCACTTAAAAACATCACGACATAGATAACAAAAAGCCTTGAGATATAACTACCTCAAGGCTTTTTTAGTTAATACGTATTCACGTTATAATTTAAAAATAATTCAAACTATAAAGTCGCTAATGCCGCATTCAACGTTGCACTTGGACGCATTTCTTTTGCAGCAAGTTCAGCAATCGGTTGGAAGTACCCCCCAACATTGCCAACAACACCTTGCGCTGCATTTAACTCTTCAACTATTTTAGCTTCATTTGACGTTAGTGTTTCAGCCAATGAACCAAAATAGGCTTGAAGTTCTGCATCACCCGTTTGCGCTGCAAGTTCTTGAGCCCAATACATTGCTAGATAGAAATGGCTACCACGGTTATCCAACTCACCGACACGACGTGATGGCGATTTATTCGTTTCAAGGAATTTAGACGTTGCAGCATCAAGTGTATCAGCAAGTATTTGTGCTTTTGCATTGCCAGTCGTCACACTTAAGTGTTCAAACGACGCTGCTAATGCTAAGAATTCACCTAAAGAATCCCAACGTAAATGGTTTTCTTTTTCGAATTGTTGAACATGTTTTGGTGCAGAACCACCCGCCCCCGTTTCAAACAGACCACCACCATTCATAAGAGGAACAATAGACAGCATTTTCGCTGATGTACCTAGCTCTAGAATAGGGAATAAATCCGTTAGATAATCACGTAATACATTACCCGTTACCGAGATCGTATCTTCGCCTTTAATAATACGCGCTAGCGTAAATTCAGTCGCCGCAACTGGAGACAAAATTTGAATATCAAGACCTGATGTATCATGATCGGCAAGGTAAGTATTTACTTTCTTAATCAGTTCAGCATCATGTTGGCGATTAGTATCAAGCCAGAAAATAGCCGGAGTTCCTGTTGCACGAGCACGGTTTACCGCTAATTTAACCCAATCTTGGATCGGAGCGTCTTTTGCCTGACACATACGCCAAATATCGCCTTCACCAACGGAATGTTCAATCAGTGCGGTGCCTGTCGCATCAACCACTCGAACGGTACCCGCAGCAGGAAGAATGAAGGTCTTATCATGAGAGCCATATTCCTCTGCTTTTTGAGCCATTAATCCTACGTTTGGCACAGAGCCCATCGTTGTTGGATCAAACGCGCCATTTACTTTACAGAATTCAATAACCGATTGGTACACACCGGCATAACAACGATCTGGGATCATTGCTTTCGTATCTTTTAGTTGACCATCTGGTCCCCACATACGACCAGAAGTACGTAATGCAGCAGGCATAGAAGCATCAATGATTACATCACTTGGTACATGAAGATTCGTGATACCACGATCTGAATCAACCATTGCAAGCTCTGGTTGGTATTCATAAACCGCCGCTAAATCCGCTTCAATCGCGGCTTTTTCAGCATCAGGAAGCGATACTATTTTAGTATAAACATCACCAACACCATTATTTGCATCAACACCAAGTTTTGCAAATGTCGTCGCGTATTTATCAAAGACTTCTTTATAGAATACTTTAACCGCGTGACCAAAAATAACTGGATCAGAGACTTTCATCATCGTCGCTTTCATATGCAGTGAAAGCAGAACATCTTCTTCTTTGGCTTTTTTAATTTCAGCTTCGAAGAATTCAACCAATGCTTTTTTGCTTAGACAAGAACCATCAATGATTTCTTTGTCTTTCAGTGCCAGTCCTTCTTTCAGTACTGTTACATCGCCATTATCAGCAACAAATTCAATATTAACGTTTGTTGCACCGTCAATCGTCACTGATTTTTCGCTTGCGTAGAAGTCACCTTCACTCATGCTTGCAACATGTGATTTTGAATCCTTCGCCCACGCACCCATTGAGTGTGGGTTATTACGCGCGTATTGCTTAACCGCACCCGGTGCACGACGATCAGAGTTACCTTCACGAAGGACAGGGTTAACTGCTGAGCCTTTAATTTTATCGTAAACCGCTTTAACGGTTTTTTCTTCGTCCGTTTTTGCTTCTTCAGGGTAATTAGGCAGAGCATAGCCTTTCGCTTGAAGCTCTTTAATTACCGCATGAAGTTGAGGAATCGACGCACTGATGTTCGGAAGTTTAATGATGTTTGCTTCAGGCGTTTTAGCGAGTTCGCCAAGCTCTACCAATGCATCACTAATACGTTGGTCTTCTGTTAGGTATTCAGAAAAATTTGCAATGACACGACCCGCAAGTGAGATGTCGCGAGTATCAACATCAACGTTAGATGATGCTGCAAATGCTTGAATAATTGGAAGAAGTGAATGCGTCGCCAATGCTGGCGCTTCATCAGTGATGGTATAGATAATCTTAGATTTTTGCGTTGTCATTTAATTTCCCTATTTAATCTACAAAACCAATAACAAAACGTATAATAGGCTTTGTAATTTACCGACTTTATTTTTATTAGTCTTTTGTTTCACGCGCGTACTATAGCGAAAAGCCGTGAACTTTAAAACTAAACACCACAAAAGCTTTACAATTTTGCAAGGTAGTTAACATGACATTCAAGCGTTCTCCAAATTGGAAAAAACCGGCCTTTAAGAAAAAAACCACACAAAAGCCACGCCCTGCACCAGAAGATCGTAAAGTCCTTATCTTTAATAAACCTTTTGATGTATTGAGTCAATTTACCGATGATCAGCATCGACAAACTCTTGCAGATTTCATTTCTGTGAAGGATGTTTACGCAGCAGGACGCCTTGATCGTGACAGTGAAGGATTATTAATTCTTACCAATGATGGTGTGCTTCAAGCACGGTTAACACAACCTGAATCTAAGTCACCAAAAACCTATTGGGTACAAGTTGAAGGTGCTCCGACAGAAGACGATTTAGAGAAGCTTCGCCAAGGCGTTGAATTAAAAGATGGGATGACACTTCCCGCAAAAGTTGAAGTAATGACAGAGCCTGAACTATGGGAAAGAAACCCTCCCGTTCGCTTTAGAGCAGCGATTCCGACAACATGGATAGCAGTGACTATTATTGAAGGAAGAAACAGACAAGTTCGCCGAATGACGGCTCACATTGGGTTTCCAACGTTACGCTTGATTCGTTACTCTATGGGAGATTGGACGATCAAAGATGTCCCTCATCGAGAATGGAAAGAAGTGACAATTAATAGTAATAAATAGAAATGTAGCAAATAAGTTAAAAACAACTACATATTTACGTACTTTTCACTTAAACTAAATAGATAATCACATGAGAATAAAGGAATAAAAATGAAGATAATCATCAAGGTAGCAGGGATAGCTAGCGTATTATTTTTAAGTGCTTGTGCTCCAGCAGATAGAGAAGACATTAACTCTACCGAACTCACTAATGAGCACTATGGCAATCAAGAAAGACAGCAACAAAACTGCATGTTGACTGGCGAAATTGGTTGCGCAAACTAGCATTATTGAATAAAAAAAGCGAGATAGAGTTTACACTCTGTCTCGCCTTTTTATTTGATCATTGCTTGGGATTAACCAAGTAATCTCGGTATTATTCGTCGCCCATAAAGCTCATGTCTGGCAAAGATTCTAAATTTTCTTTATAACGCTTTTGGTTAAATTCAGCGCCATTTTTCATCACATCAAACACTTCAATCGCGAGTGCACATGCCATCATTTCAATCACATCTTCACGAGAATTACCCGTCATAACTAAACGCATTAGTGTTTCTTTAACTGCAATTGGGCTGCCGTCTTCAATTTGATTTTTTACGGTTTCAATCAAAGTTTCTTCCGTCATGAAATCGTCTTGTTGATCTGTCATTTGTTCTGCTCATTCTATAATTTCGCTTACTATGCCATAAATGAAAAGAAGAGTGACAATTATTTAGTGTTGAACATTTTCTTTCCAGTTTTGTCTTGATCTGACCAGAAATTAATATTGAATTGAGCATCCTCACTTAACTCAACTCGGTGCCAATACTGAGGAGGGCTTGTCGCAAACTCGCCCGCGTTAATGACCACTTTAACTTCAGGCTCTATTGCCTCTTCATCTGCAAAACCATAATAGGTAACGACACCTTCCATCACACACAACTGCCCAAACACATCAGCCGCAGTATTGTGGTGGCTAAGCAATGCCGCAGGTACATTGTCACGAGTAAAGAAAGGGGTTGAGCGTTGAATCGTCCAATTTGCTGGAATACGTAAATGACTCATAATAACTCTCCAAATAAATGTAATACTTCTATGTGTAATTACCAATAATTCTCAGAGCTAAACTGCCCTGATTTCTTACGAAGATGTTTTTGAAACCCTAATTCATTTAAGGCGCTTGCTGTGTCTTTAACCATGCAGGGATTACCACAGAGATATAAGAAACTATGCGCTTTATTAAGGGGACATTGGGTTTGTTTTTCGATGCTTCCATTGAGTAATAAAGACGGGATTCGTCCACGTAGAGTTCCGGTGACATGTTCTCTAGAAACAATTGGCACATAATGAAGCCTCCTATTAAACCGATGAAGTAATCGCTGAATTCGATCGTGATAAATCAACTCAGCATGTGTTCTTACTGCATGAACTAAAATAATATTTTTAAATCGAGTCTCAAGTGACGGTGTTTCTAAAAGAGAGATAAAGGGGCCTATCGCCGTTCCCGTTGACAATAACCATAAATCACCCACATGCACTGGAACTTCATCTAACGTCATAAACCCCGCGGCATCTTTACCAACAAAGATATCATCGCCTGAATTTAAGCGATGAAGACGAGGAGATAACTCCCCGAGATCATCGGCAATGATCAGAAACTCCATATGTTGATGCCCTATCGCTTGCTTAGGGTTATTCACAATCGAATACGCCCTTCTTACCCAACCACCACTGCCATCAGGCAAGGCAAGTTTCGTAAATTGCCCAGCAGTGTAAGCATCAATCGGGGCCTCAACATACAAACTGAATAAACGATCGGTCCAATCATAGCGACTCAGAACCACGCCTTTTATTAAGCCATGAGGAATTTCTGTCATAATTCACCTCTATTAATTCGTATTATGTATCTCTCTAAATAAAGGAAATGCCTTTTTCATCTGTTCTTTTGTCACAACAAATCCGGTTAGGTTATCCTTTTCGTCATAAGCTTTAGCACATATCCCCTGTTCATCAAGTTCAATAGACCAACGATGGATATGACTTGATGTATTACCCGCAAGCTGTATTGGGTAAATAGGGGTTTTCACTTTCACCATCATATTCGGTAATACCAACGGCGTGTTCAAGCCCAGCAATGTCTTAGCTAATGCATTTGCACTCAGTAAAATAGGTTGAAGATAGGCCATTACCTTGCCTTCTATTTCTGCGCAATCGCCTAACGCATACACATTTCTAGCCGACGTTTGTAAGGTTGAATCCACCACAACTCCACGATTAACACGAATATCAGCGTCTTTCGCTAACTGAGTATTGGGTTTTAGACCAGCGGCTGAAATAACACAATCAACTTGATAAGACTGACCCTTCATTGTCGTGACTATAAAGCCACTACCACTCTGATTTACACTTTGAACACCATCAGAAAGCGTAATAACCACGCCTTTATCTCTGCACGCATTCTCTAAAGGCAAAGAAATAAAGTCAGGGATCATATTGGCAAGAAGATGCGTATTCGGCTCAACCACCGTTACGTGTTTACCTGCACCCGCAAGATCCATTGTTAACTCTGTGCCTATCAGTCCACCACCAATAACGAGTATGCTTTGTGAACTCACCACTTTTTTATGAATAACCGCAAATTCTTTTAAGCTGTTTAACGTAAGGATCTCACCACATCCGTCCCCTTTAAAAGGTGGGATAAACGTTTGAGAGCCCGTGGCTAATACCAATTTAGCGTAAGAAAACACCTCGTCTTTCACCGTAATGGTTTGACTGATGGTATCAATCGACTCAACTAAAGTGCGGGTATGCAATACCACATTGTATTGTTCAGAAAAATCGGAGCCTGATAGCGTCACTACATCATCATGACTCTGTTGCTTTGAAAACACATGACTTAAATCTGGCTTGTTATAATCGTGGCCATCATCATTCGTAAATACATGAATAGGACAATCTACTTCTGTACGACGGATCGTTTTAATTAGTTGATAAGAAGCAAAACCACTGCCAATAATAACGATTGGTAAACTCATTATTTCACTCCCTATTTAACTTCAACAAAGACATCTTTGCCTAAATTACACTCAGGGCATAAGAAATAATCGGGCACATCAATCCACGCCGTGTTTGGTTCTACCCCTTGGTTTGGTTCACCGATTTCAGGATCGTAGACCCAATTACACACAGTACATAACATGCATTGCTTATCGTCATTTGACGCAATTACGCTTATCTCACTCTCAACAGTAGAACTCACAGAAGGATCGACCATAATCACAGGCTCAGCAATAGACGCCGGAATGGTTTTCTTTTCAACATTGATCGTCTGAAACGTCGTAGTTACGGGTTTTAAGGCCCACTGCTTTGCAATAAATTGTCCATGCTCTCGGCACAATTGCATCGCTTTACCATCTGGACGCCATTTTGCTTTTAAGCCTACCGCCGTTTCAAAACCTGCATCAGTTAAACGAGAATGTATTCTGTCTACCGCACCGCCATTCCAACCATAACTCCCAAATGCTCCTGCTTTTTTCGCTCGAAATCGAAGTCCTGTAATTTCTTCCAGCATACCTGCGATCTTAGGCATCATCACATTGTTCATGGTTGATGAGCCAACCAAAATCCCTTTTGAACGGAACACACTGGTTAAAATGTCATTCTTATCTTGTCGAGACACATTAAAGACTTTTACCGCGACACCAGGATCTACATCGTGAATACCTTGTGCAATCGCATCTGCCATCATTCGAGTATTGTTTGACATAGAATCATAGAAAAGCGTAATTCGATCTTCTTGGTAGTTGTCAGCCCACTCTAAATATTGATGAATGATTTGAGTTGGGTTATCTCTCCATACACACCCATGAGAGGTTGCAATCATGTCTACGGGTAAATTAAAGCTTAATACTTCTTTAATTTTTGCCGTCACTAACGCACTGAATGGCGTAAGGATATTGGCGTAATAACGTAAACATTGATCCATCAACTCAGTTTGATCGACTTCGTCATTAAATAAGCGTTCATCACAATAATGCTGACCAAAGGCGTCGTTACTAAATAAAATCGCATCGCCGGTTAAGTACGTCATCATGCTGTCTGGCCAATGCAACATTGGTGCTTCAACAAACACCAGTTGTTTGCCATTACCAATATCTAATGCATCACCCGTTTTAATTGGCTTAAAGTTCCATTCAGGGTGATGATGGTGACCAACGATTGAATCAATCGCATTTTCAGTACAATAAATTGGTGTACCTGGGATTTTTTCCATTAATGCAGCAAGCGCACCTGCATGATCTTCTTCTGCGTGATTTATAACAATGTAATCAATGCTTGTGAGATCAATTTCCATTTCTAGGTTTTGAATAAATTGATGACTAAAACGATGATCAACCGTATCAATTAATATCGTTTTTTCTTCTTGAATCAAGTAACTGTTGTAGCTTGTGCCTTTGGTCATTTTAAATTCAGTACCATGGAAATCAGAGACTTCCCAATCACGTTGGCCAACCCAGTTAACATTGTTTTTAATATGAATAGTCATTATTTGTCTCATTTAATAATTAGCGTTACTAGTCATATTGCATCGAGCATGCCAACTATCTATCCATTTGTTTTATAAGAAAATAACAAAGATAAGCCACCGAAAATGTCAATTTGACACTCATTTACTTCTGTCAAAAAGACAGTACAATAGTCAAATTGACATTAAGAAAGAAGGTGTGACAATAATGAAAAACATTAAAAAAGAATGGATTCAGATAGCCTTAGATTTAACGTCTGGATTATCAAATAAAGATCGCTTTGAACGCTTACTCTCGACGATAAGAAACGCCTTAAAATGCGATGCTTCAGCCTTGTTACTGTTCAAAAATCAATATTTTTCTCCTTTAGCCATTAATGGTCTTGATGGTGATGTCATTGGTCGTCGCTTTTCCATTTCACAACACCCTCGTTTAGAAGCGATTGCCAGAGCCGGTGACATCGTTCGGTTCCCACCAGACAGCGATTTACCCGATCCTTATGATGGATTAATCGCAAATAAAAAAAGCCAGTTACACGTCCACTCCTGCATAGGCCTTCCTCTCATCGTCAATGAACGTCTCATTGGAGCGGTAACCATTGATGCATTCGATCCTGCCCAATTTGATAAATTCACAAATAAAGAATTACGCATCATCAGCGCATTAGCGGCAACAAGTTTGAACACCGCCTTACTCATGGAAAGATTAGAAAAACAATCAGGAGAAAGTAGCACAGCGTCTTCTTTTGAAAGTCCACAACACCACGTGGCCGAGATGATTGGTGAGTCTCAAGTAATGCAAGAGTTGCAAAACAACATTAACGCCGTAGCCAACACCGAATTGTCGGTCTTAATTACAGGTGAAACGGGAGTCGGAAAAGAATTAGTCGCCAGTGCTCTGCACGAAAGATCGGCGCGTTCAAATCAAAATTTAGTCTATTTAAACTGTGCAGCGCTACCAGAGTCGGTTGCAGAAAGTGAGTTGTTTGGTCATGTAAAAGGCGCATTCACAGGCGCAATAAGTAACCGAAAGGGAAAGTTTGAATCCGCAGATAATGGCACGTTATTTCTTGATGAAATTGGCGAATTATCTTTAGCGCTGCAAGCCAAATTACTGCGTGTTTTGCAGTATGGTGATATTCAACGTATTGGGGACGATAATCACATTAAAGTGAACACTCGAATTATTGCTGCCACCAACAAAATGCTTCATGAAGAAGTCAAGAATGGCAATTTTAGAGCCGATTTGTATCACCGCTTGAGTGTCTTTCCCATTTTTGTTCCCCCACTAAGGGACCGAGAAAATGACATTACGATTCTCGTTGGGTATTTTGCAGAAAAAAGCCGCATCAAATTAGGTGCTTCAAGTTTACGTATCACTCCAGAAACGATCGCCCTTCTTAACGATTATTCATGGCCAGGAAACATCCGAGAGTTAGAGCATGTAATGAGCCGAGCAACCGTACTTTCTAGAGCACAGAGTAATGAAACGGACTTAACCCTTACGCCGCTGCATTTTTCAATTAAAAAAGACACTAACTTGGAAGTAAGCCCCATTCAACAAACAGAAAACACACTCATAGATGAAACGAAAGGATTACGCCTTGCAACCGACGAATTTCAAACACAATTAATAAAAAAAACACATCAAGAAAACCAACACAATTGGGCGGCTACCGCCAGAGCTTTGCAGCTTGATACAGGAAATTTACATCGTTTAGCCAAACGCTTAAAACTAAAGGACTAAATCAACATAAATAACCTACATTTCACAGATATAATCTGTGATTTTAGTCTCGGATCTGTCCCATGCAAATTCTTTCTGGTAGAATCTGCTTCAAGTTTTATTAGTGGTGTTAAAGAATGTCAGACAACAGCCAAAAGAAAGTCATCGTCGGAATGTCCGGTGGTGTAGACTCTTCAGTATCAGCCTACCTACTTCAGCAACAAGGATACCAAGTTGAAGGTCTTTTCATGAAAAACTGGGAAGAAGACGACAACGAGGAATATTGTACCGCAGCTGAAGATTTAGCCGATGCACAAGCCGTGTGTGACAAATTAGGTATTCACCTTCATACCATTAATTTCGCAGCTGAATATTGGGACAACGTCTTTGAATATTTCCTAGAGGAATACAAAGCGGGTCGCACGCCAAATCCAGACATTCTTTGTAATAAAGAAATTAAATTTAAAGCATTCTTAGAGTTTGCTGATGAAGTGTTGGATGCCGATTTTATTGCAATGGGTCACTACGTTCGTCGTACTTTCCCAACCGCAGAAGACATCGCAAATGGTGCTAAACCACAAATGCTTCGTGGTTTGGATTCAAACAAAGATCAAAGTTACTTTCTATATACATTAAGCTCAGAGCAAGTTGCACGCAGCCTGTTCCCTGTTGGTGATCTAGAAAAACCAGAAGTACGTCGCATTGCCCAAGAGCAAGATTTGATCACAGCGAAGAAAAAAGATTCTACTGGTATTTGCTTCATCGGTGAGCGTAAATTCACTGAGTTCTTAGGCAAATACCTACCAGCACAACCAGGTAATATTGAAACGCCAGAAGGCAAAGTTATTGGTCAACACCAAGGCTTGATGTACCACACTCTAGGCCAACGTAAAGGTTTGCACATTGGCGGTTCTAAAGGCGGCGGCGGTAACGAAGACCCATGGTTTGTTGGTGAAAAAGATTTAAAACGCAATGTACTTATTGCTGTACAAGGTCATGACCACCCATTATTGAAATCACAAGGCTTATTAGCCTCTCAACTTGATTGGGTTGATCGCACGGCGATCAAAGCACCATTGAGCTGTACGGTAAAAACACGTTACCGTCAAACTGATATCCCTTGTACCATTATCCCTATCGATGATGAGAACATTAAGGTGATTTTTAATGAACCACAAATTGCGGTGACTCCAGGTCAATCTGCTGTTTTCTACTCAGGTGAAATTTGCCTAGGTGGCGGTATCATCGAAGAACGTATTTAAGGAGTCCTAGCGTGGCGAACACTTTATTTGACAGAACCATTGCATTTGCTGGCATTTGCCAAGCGGCAAGCTTAGTACAAAAAATGGCGAAAGATGGGCATTGTGATCAAGCCGCGTTTGATACCGCTATCCAATCTATTTTGGAAACCAATCCAAATAATACGGTAGGTGTTTACGGGAAAGAAGCCAACTTACGTGTTGGCTTAGAATGCCTTGTACGAGATTTTGATAACACACCAACAGGCAGCGAATTAACTCGCTACCTGATCAGTTTAATGGCACTAGAGCGCAAACTTGCAGGTCATCGTGATGGCATGAGTAAGCTTGGTGAACGCATCAGTACCATTGAACGCCAATTAGACCATTTTGATATTCATAACGAACAAATGCTCAGTAACATTGCGAGTATTTATTTGGATGTTATCAGCCCTATGGGCCCTCGTATCCAAGTTACGGGCACACCATCTATCTTGCAACAATCAATGACTCAACATAAAGTTCGCGCATTACTGCTATCAGGTATTCGCTCTGCGGTACTTTGGCGTCAAGTAGGCGGAAAGCGTCGTCATTTGATTTTTGGTCGTAAAAAAATGGTCGAACAAGCAAAAATTATATTAGCTCGAATTTAAAAAATTAAAGCCTACTTGACTATCAGGTAGGCTTTATCCTTTAACCTTTATAGATATCTAGGAGATTCACATGGAATTGTCAGCATTAACTGCTGTTTCACCTGTAGACGGTCGCTACGGAAGTAAAACAATTTCTCTACGCAGCATCTTTAGTGAGTATGGCTTACTGAAATACCGTACTGTTGTTGAAGTTCGTTGGCTTCAAAAATTAGCAGCTACGCAATCGATTGCGGAAGTGGCTACATTAAGCGCAGAAGCGAATCAATTCTTAGATAACATCGCTGCAAACTTCAGCGAAGAAGACGCTATGCGTATCAAGGACATTGAACGCACAACAAACCACGATGTTAAAGCCGTTGAATATTTCCTAAAAGAGAAAGTCGCAGAGCTTCCAGAGCTTCACGCTATCAACGAATTTATTCACTTTGCTTGTACTTCAGAAGACATAAACAATACGTCTCACGCTCTTATGCTTAAAGAAGCACGTGACACGATCGTTCTTCCTGAAATCCGTAACGTTATCGATGCAATTAAAGCATTAGCGAACGAGTACCGTGATATTCCTCTTCTTTCTCGTACACACGGTCAGCCAGCTTCACCTTCTACAATGGGTAAAGAAATGGCGAATGTTGCGTACCGTATGGAACGTCAATACAAACAAATCGAAAACGTTGAGATCCTAGCGAAAATCAACGGTGCTGTTGGTAACTACAACGCTCACCTTTCAGCTTACCCAGATGTTGATTGGCACAAATTCAGTGAAGAATTCATCACTGAATCTCTAGGCGTTAACTGGAATCCGTACACAACTCAAATCGAACCGCATGACTACATTGCAGAGCTATTTGATGCGATTGCACGTTTCAACACAATCCTTCTTGATTTTGACCGTGACGTTTGGGGCTACATTGCTCTTGGTCACTTCAAACAAAAAACGATTGCAGGCGAAATCGGCTCTTCAACTATGCCGCATAAAGTTAACCCAATCGATTTTGAAAACTCTGAAGGTAACCTAGGTCTTGCTAACGCTATCTTTAATCACCTATCTCAAAAACTGCCTGTATCTCGCTGGCAGCGTGACCTAACTGACTCTACGGTTCTTCGTAATCTAGGTGTTGGTTGTGGTTACGCAATCATTGCATACACGTCGACTCTAAAAGGCATTAGCAAATTAGAAATCAATCGTGCAGCACTTGAAGCTGAGCTAGATAAAAACTGGGAAGTTCTTGCAGAACCGGTTCAAACAGTAATGCGTCGTTACGGCATCGAAAAGCCATACGAAAAACTAAAAGAGCTAACTCGCGGTAAACGCATTGATGGTGAAGGCATGCGTTCATTCATCGACAGCTTAGAAATCCCTGCAGACGAAAAAGTTCGTTTAAAAGAGATGACGCCAGCAAACTACATTGGTCAAGCTATCGAGCTAGCTGACAAGCTTTAATCTTTACGGTTATTTATTAACCTAACAGATTTATAAGCACTAAAGAGCCCCGTATCAAACGCCTTTAAAGAGCGATTGTTACAGGGCTTTTTTATTTAGTATTACTCATTCAAGATTACATTACGCACTCTGTCATATCTTGTGCACGTTCGACGCCTTTCTCAATTAAGCTTTCAGCATTTTCATTTGAAATTGTTGCCATTACTTTATCAACCACATTTTCTGCTGTTGATTCTGATGATGCCGCCACTAAACAGCTATACGCATTCGAAATGTGCGCTTTCACTTCAACCAATGCTTCTGGATTGCTGTAATCGGCATTCAACGCCTCATCAACCGATGTTGCAAATGCTTTTGCTGATATAGCTGCATCACCAAATTCATCAATATTAAGATCACTTAAATTAATTAATTCTAATTTTGTTTGAGCCATGTCTACTGCTTTATTTGCCGCATTTTGTGCTTTATCAATGGCTTCACTTGCGTCATTGCAACCCACTAAAACAACCGAAAATAATAAAGGTAACAATAGTTTTTTGTTCATTTTTTATCTCACTATAAAATTGCCAATATAACCAAAACAGAGTAACAGAAAATTAATTAAATGAGATGGTTAGCGTGTATCTAAGTATGAACCGCGGAGTATAAATGAATATCCGTGAACTCAATGTGAACACCGGTGTAAATTTTATTCATTCAATTCAGTTATTTTAGCTAATGAATATTCACTCCAAGTCGATAAGTAATTCTATAAAATCATTTTAGTTCTGAGGGATTATGTTTAAATCAATAAAAACACGTATCGCGGTAAGTGCCGGACTTGCCATCTTTATAACATTAAGCACCGCCATGTTTTTTACTACCGTATCTTATAACGGAGTAAATAAAGAAATAACAAAACATGTCTCTGACCAACTCGCTGAAAATATTGATTATAAATTACTGTCTATTGCGAATCAGCAAAGTGCGGAACTCAATGGTCAATTTTCCCCAGTGATCAGTAACTTAAAACAACTAAAATCATTGCTAGAACTGTCAAACCAACACCAAGCAGACGCAAGTCTTCTTATTGAGCAGTTCATCTCATCATTAAAAATACAAAATGACAGTGTATTTGCAGGTTACATGGTGTGGGAAGACGCTAATTTTACTAAAGATGAATCGGTTCTTACTCAAAAAGCATTAAATAAAGAAGGCGTTCTATCTCCATTCTTCTCTCCGACCAATTCAGGCTTTGAAGCCATTGGAATGGACCGCTTTAAAAACACCGCGTTAAACAACAATGGTGAACGTACTGATGAATGGCATTTAGCGCCTTTTGAAACGGGTAAAAGCTTTGTAATGGAACCTTACTATTACAACGTAAGAGGAAATGAAGAGCTTATTACGACGATCAGTTTGCCGTTACGACATAACAATAAGATTGTTGGTTCTCTTGGTTTTGACTGGTCAATAAAAAGCTTCCAAGCAATAAGTCAAAAATCAGCAAAAGCAACAGGAATGCCTGATGCGATTGTCTCTATCGCCTCATGGGACGGACGATTACTATCTTTCAGTAAAGATGGAAGTTTAGTCGGTCAAAAAGTAGCAGATGAATTTGCACGTAATTGGGGATCGATTCAGCAAGAAGCGAAAAATAATAAGTCATTCTTAAAAGACATCGGCCATTTGAAAATTGCTGTCTCTACCATTAATACAGGGGCAAAACCGTGGATAGTCATGGTGTCGATTCCTTCTGAAATTTTGAAAAAAGAAATTACCGATTTCAATGTGTTCAGCACTGAATTAGGAAGCGAAGCACTTTCTAATGGTTTATTAAGTGGCGTCATCTCTTCAATTGTTGGTATTTTTATTATTTTCCTTCTGGCAAAAAATATTGGTTCAACACTGTCTAATCTCACGACTCGCTTTGAAAACATAGCTCAAGGTGATGGCGATTTAACACAGCGCATTGAGATAGACTCTAAAGACGAAATTGGCCAGTTAGCTTTTTGGTTTAATACTTTTGTAGAGAAAATTCAACTCACTCTTCATAACGCCAAGAACACCGCTGAATTGGTGTCTCAATCATCAATGAACACCATGTCTGAAACTGAAAAATCACAAATTAAGCTGCAAAATCAAGTGAATGAAGTGACCCAATTAGCAACGGCGATTAATGAAATGAGTGCAACGGCTCAAGAAGTTGCGTCTTCTGCTTTGCAAGCGGCAACCGCTGCAAACCAAATTCAAACAAGCAGTGAAGATGGTCAAAAAATAATGAATAACGCCGCCTCTTCAGTAGAAGAGTTAGCCGCATTCATCAATGAAGCTCAATCACAAGTCGTTAGCTTAGCCGCATCAAGCAATGATATTCAAAAAATTCTAACGGAAATCGGCAGCATTGCTGAGCAAACAAATTTATTGGCTCTGAATGCCGCGATTGAAGCAGCTCGTGCTGGTGAGCAAGGCCGTGGATTTGCAGTCGTCGCTGATGAGGTGCGTAACCTTGCAAGTCGTACGCAAAGCTCAACTCAAGAAATCAACAGCATGCTTGTAATATTGCAGCAAAATACACAAGGCATTGTCACCGTAATGGACAGTAGCCAGAAACAAGCGCTAGCAACCAAAGAAGACACATTAATTGCACAACAAAACTTAATTGAAATAAGTAATGCAATCCTTGTGGCAAATGACATGAACAATCAAATTGCTTCTGCCGCTGAAGAGCAAAGCTCGGTTTCTGAAGAGATAAATCGCAATGTAACCAGCATTAATGAAGCCGCTGATGAGGTTCTTGCTGATATGCATACCTCACTCAATGATACGGCAGAACTAACAAGAGAAAGTCATGAATTAGCACAAAGGCTGAGTGAGTTTAAAACTCAATAAGCCCATCCAACAAAGCCACATGACTCTCCCTCGGTTGTGTGGCTTTCATCTCTTGACCTATTAATCCTCTTCCCCTCCTCTCTATCTCTATCTCTATCTCCCATGAACTTTATGAACAAAACGTCCTTTATGTCCTAAATAACCATTATTTTCTCTAACTGTTCATCTCGGAAAAAAAGAAATAACATTTTCGCAACAAACAAAGAAAAAGCAGTAAATATATAGAACGATGGCAACCCAAAGAGGTTGCAATACCAATCAGGATAAAAAGTTAAACAGAGAAAACGTTTATTTGGGTTGGTATCCATTACTATCATAAGGACATGCTATTCATGCTTACTTCATTTAAAAAACAGATCTCAGCTTCCATTATTGCCGCCACGTTTGCTCTTTCAGGATCTGCATTTGCAGCAGACCTTGAAAAAATACACTTTATTATTCCTGGTGGTGCCGGAGGCGGTTGGGATATGACCGCTCGTGGTACGGGTGATGTACTATTAAAATCAAACCTGATTGAGCAGGCCTCTTATCAAAACCTTTCTGGCGGTGGCGGTGGTAAAGCCATTGCTCACCTTATCGAGACGGCCAATCGTCAAACAGACACCTTAATGGTGAACTCAACGCCTATCGTGATCCGATCGTTAAGTGGTATTTTCCCACAATCATTCCGAGATCTCACGCCGATTGCCGCCACTATCGCCGATTACGGTGCTATCGTGGTAAATAAAGAGTCAAAATACACCAGTTGGGATCAAGTCGTTGCTGATTTTAAGACAGACCCTCGCTCAGTAAAAATTGCAGGCGGTTCAGCTCGCGGCAGTATGGATCATCTTGTCATAGCGGCCGCATTTAAAGGGGAAGGGTTTGATCCAAGAAAGGTACGCTACATCGCTTATGATGCCGGCGGAAAAGCCATGGCCGCTCTACTTTCTGGCGAAACGCCTCTTCTATCAACGGGTTTAGGTGAAGTTCTAGAAATGTCGAAAAGCGGTCAAGTCCGTATTCTTGCGATTACCGCCCCTAAACGTTTAGAAAGCGCACCAAACATTCCAACACTGACCGAATACGGTAATGATACGGTTTTTGCTAACTGGCGTGGCTTCTTTGCCGCACCCGGCACACCTCAAGCAAAAATTGATGAATATACCGAAGTCTTTAGCAAGATGTATGAAACAGAACAATGGGCCGTTGTTAGAGATCGTAATGGTTGGATTGATAACTTCAAAGCAGATAAAGAATTCTATGCCTTTCTTGAGAACCAAGAAAAGATCATGGGTGACCTAATGCCTGAACTTGGCTTTTTAAAATAACCTTTCAGTGGCCTTGGACAGTTAATGACTCCCCCGGATATGGCTCATTAATCCTGCTTGTAACCTAGGAGTTTTACCCTATAAGAGGTTCCTTGCTCTGTACTTTCAGGCCGCTTTTTTATTTCTTTTCACCGAATGAATTCATGGAGAGAGCTCATGTCGTACTCTAGATCTTCTCTATTATGCAGAGATCGCGTTGGCGCGATTATCTTCTTATTAGTTTGCCTTTGTTATGGTTACCAAACCAGTTTAATCGCTCTTTTCCCTGGCGATGAATACGAACCTTTCACAGCAAGAACCTTACCTTACATGCTCACATTCGCAGGTATTATCTTATCATTACTATTAATTATCTCCGCTCAACCCGATGAAAAAAGTGGCGCTGTTTTAGGATTTAATTGGAAGCTACTTTGTGGGTTTTTGATCCTGATGGTGCTGTATGGCATTGGTCTAACTTGGCTTGGATTTGTGCTAGCAACCAGCTTGTTCTTATTAGCCGGATTCTACTTATTAGGCGAACGACGTAAACCTATTTTATTTGGGGCTTCGTTTCCTTTTGTTACTGGATTCTGGCTACTTCTTACCAAAGGTTTAGATATCTATCTTGAACCTGGTTATCTTTTTCTTGCTTGGTAAACCCTAGGACTTAATTATGTTAGATGGAATTTTAGCAGGCTTATCCACCGCAATAATGCCAACCAATTTAATGATGGTAATGATCGGCTGTTTTGTCGGTACCTTTATTGGAATGTTACCGGGACTTGGGCCAATTTCAGCCATTGCACTCATGATCCCAATCAGCTACGGATTAGACCCTGCATCAGGCATGATCTTAATGGCTGGTGTCTATTATGGTGCGGTTTTTGGTGGCTCAACCTCCTCAATCCTTATCAATGCACCGGGTTGTTCATCAACTGTTGTCACCGCCTTTGATGGCTATCCGATGGCACAAAAAGGTCAAGCAGGTAAAGCCCTTGCGCTAGCCGCTTACTCCTCTTTTACGGGTGGCACTCTGTCAGCCATTATGCTGCTCATTGCAGCGCCTGCTTTAGCAAAAGTATCATTAAGCTTTCAATCCTCCGACTACTTTGCCTTAATGCTGGTTGGCCTTTCTGCTGTTGCTGCATTCGCAGGTAATGGGCAAGTAATAAAAGCATGGATGATGACAATATTAGGCTTGATGCTTTCGACCGTTGGGATTGATAAAGGCATTGGGGTTGAACGATTCACCTTTGGCTTAACGGATTTAATGGACGGGTTCAGTTTCCTATTACTTGCTATGGCAACCTTTGCTTTAGGTGAAACGTTAATGGGGATTTTGAAACCAGAACAAGACACTCGTGGCGATGAACAGCATAAAATGTCCGATCTTGGCAGCATGAAAATAACGAAAGAAGAATTCAAAGAAGTCGCCCCGGTTGCCATTCGATCGTCTATCTTAGGCTTCTTTACAGGCGTATTACCCGGTGCGGGTGCAACTATTGCTGCATTCTTAAGCTATGGCATGGAGCGAAATTTAGCACCAAAAGATAAACGAGATGAATTTGGTAAAGGCAGTATTCGCGGGTTGGTTGCTCCAGAATCAGCAAACAATGCGGCATCTAGCGGGTCATTTGTTCCACTATTAACCCTTGGCATTCCAGGTTCAGGCACAACGGCAATTATGCTTGGCGCCTTAATTGCCTATGGCATTCAACCCGGTCCAAGATTGTTTGTTGATCATCCTGATATCTTTTGGTCAGTCATCATTTCTATGTACTTCGGTAATATCGTATTAGTAATTCTAAATTTACCGCTCATTCCCTACATTTCGAAACTATTAGCCGTACCAAAAACCGTGCTCCTACCAATGGTATTATTCTTCTCTATTACTGGTGTTTATTTAGTTTCTTTTAATACCGTTGATGTTTTTATCATGATCTTTATTTCGATGGTTGCGATTGCACTTCGGCTTGCCAATTTTCCTCTCGCCCCCTTATTGCTCGGTTTTATATTAGGCGGGATGATGGAAGAGAATCTACGCCGATCTTTAATGCTCAGTGATGGAGAACTTAGCTTTCTATGGGAACGACCAATCACCTTTAGTTTCACCGTTATTGCTGTTTTGGTTGTGCTGTGTCCGATACTCATCAGTTTACTAAAAAAGATCCGTATCAAAAAAACATCTATTAGCAACTAATCACCCATAAAGTACTGGCTGCGATTATCAGTACTTTAGAGCATTTACGGTTCAATCTTATTTGGGTTGTTCTCAGCGGTATTGGCTCTCTGATCTTATTTCAGCATGTCTTTTGTATTTGCTAATGCATAACAACGTAATATAAAGCCATATCAAAAATAAGTATGGCTTTCTCTTCCTCTCTTCATGCTACAATCCTCTCCTAATTTGCTCTCTGTTTATCGCTTTTGCTTTAAACTGTTTTTATTCTTCATATACCTGAGATTTCACATGCCATTTTCTAACCTTGGATTAAGTAATCCAATTTTAAAAGCCATTAATGAACTAGGCTACAAAGCCCCAACGCCAATTCAAGAAAAGGCGATTCCTGTTGCTCTAACAGGAAAAAACCTGATCGCAGCGGCACAAACTGGTACAGGTAAAACCGCAAGTTTTGTATTACCAATCTTGCAAATGTTAAGTGAAGAACAAACGAAAGTTCGAGCAAAACGTATTCGTGCATTGATCTTAACGCCAACACGCGAACTTGCCGTTCAAGTTGAAGATAACATCAGTAAGTACAGCAAACATTTAGATCTTACGTCACTCGCTATGTATGGTGGTGTTGATTATAAAGAGCAGAAACAACGCTTAATTGAAGGGGTTGATATTCTGGTTGCAACGCCTGGTCGTTTGCTTGATATGTACACTCAACGTGCGGTACATTTTGACGAAATTGATATTCTCGTACTCGACGAAGCCGATAGAATGCTAGACATGGGCTTTATCGAAGACATCAATAAAATTATTGAACGTTTACCGTTAGAACGCCAAAACTTATTGTTCTCAGCAACCCTGTCAGAACAAGTTCGTGCATTGGCAAGAACAGCAATCAATAATCCAATTGAAATTACCATTGAGCGTAACAGTAACGCTGAGCCTAAAATTGACCAATGGTTAATTACGGTTGATAAAGACAAAAAATCGGCGCTAATCAGTCACCTAATTAAAGAAAACGATTGGGATCAAGCGTTGATCTTCATCGAAACAAAACACGGTGCAGCGAAACTGGTAGGTCAACTTGAAAAACGCGGCATTACCGCTGAAGCGTTCCACAGTGGTCGTAGCCAAGATGCTCGCTCAAAAGTATTGAATGACTTTAAAGAAGGTCGTTTGAAGTATTTAGTCGCGACAGGGATTGCGGCTCGTGGTATTGATATCGATGAATTGACTCGAGTCATTAACTACGACTTACCGTTCCCTGCTGAAGATTATGTTCACCGTATTGGCCGTACAGGCCGTGCTGGTTCATCTGGTGAAGCGATTTCATTTGTATCTCGAGATGATTTTAAGAACTTGTGTATGATTGAAAAACGTCTGGGTCACTTAATTGTCCGTAAAGAAATTGAAGGATTCGTCCCTAATAAAGACGTACCAATTTCAATTTTGAACTTTAAACCGACAAGAAAACCAGCACCAAAATTTTAAGTACTATTTCTGTGTAACTCATTTATTCACTTAATGAGCGACAAAAAAACGCCCATTTCTATCATAAAGAAATGGGCGTTTTTTTATTCAAATTACCTACAACAAATGCTTTAGTACTTCTTCTGTTTTTTGATAGCCTAAATCGATCATTTCCGCAGTACGTTCAAACTCAAAAGTACCACACGCATCACGTGCTATTTCCACCGTAATATCGGGCGGATAAGCGGCTAACTTCTGTCTCGCTATCGTACTTTGCATTGCATCAAACGCTTGATTTGCGATGTCATACATACCTAAATCAATTCTTGATGTTTTCGCTGTTAATGACCCAAAATAATCACTCACTTTACGATGAAAAGACATATCGTCTTCAGATTCCGCCTCAGATATATCTATTTGTTTATCGGCAAAGTCGTCAATTTGATGTGTCATTTCACCCGCAAGATTCACCGCTAATGTAATATCAGAATGATCACCAAACGTCGGGGCAATAGGGACAGGGTTTAATACCCCACCATCAATTAACGTTCTGCCATTGAGTTCAATTGGCATTAAATACAGAGGCAATGAAATTGAAGCCCGCATTGCTTGAAGAAGCGGCCCTTTTTGTAACCACACTTCTTTTTCATTACTGATGTCTGCCGCAACTGCCGTGTATGGGATAGACAAATCTTCAATATTTAAGTCCCCTAAAAGATGACCCAGACGATTCATCACTTTATCGCCTTTTATTAAGCCGCCCTTACCCCAATTAAAATCCATTAGAGAAACAATATCTAACTTTGTCACTGTTCGCATCCACGCTTCAAACTCATCGAGTTTTCCTGCAGCATAGAAGCCACCAATAACCGTACCAATCGAGCAACCAGAAACAGAAACAATAGTAAAATCATGTTCCTCTAACCAACGGATCACGCCAATATGAGCAAGACCTCTTGCACCACCACTGCCTAATACTAAAGAAACTGTTTTACCCATTACACTCTTCCTTTATGAGGTTAATTCTGTATCAGTAACGTCTTATTCTGACGTAATATCGGCAAATTGAGCGACCAATGTATGTTGTAAATCTTGTGGCGACAATCCAATATCAAGTCCTCTTTTTCCACCACTCACGTACATGGTTTTAAATTCTTCAGCACTGATATCAATCACCGTTTTCAAACGCTTCTTTTGACCAAGAGGACTCACTCCTCCCATCACATAACCACTGCTTTTTTGTACTAATGCTGGATCCGCCATTTTGGCTTTTTTGCCTTTAACGGCTTTAGCAATTAATTTCATGCTTAATTGCTTTGCCACTGGAATAATGCCAACAACCAGATCTTTTTCATCCACTTGTACAACCAGCGTTTTAAACACCTCTTCATGAGGTAAACCCAACTTTTCAGCCGCTTCAAGTCCATAAGCTTGCGCTTTAGAATCATGATGATACTCAAGCACCTGATGATCTATTTTTAATTTCTTTAATAATTTTGTTGCTGGGGTCATGTTGCCCTCTTTAATGCTTAAAGTAAGTTCTCTCTGGTCGCCCCACACTGCCATAAGACAGATCAGCACTCAACTCTCCAGAGCTAATCAAATATTCGAGATAACGACGCGCTGTTGTTCTGCTTGCGCCAAAGAGTTCCCCCGCCTGATCTGCGGTTAATTTAGTTTTACTCTCAAAAAGACGTCGTACCTTTTCTAAAGTTACTCCATCAATTCCTTTTGGTAAACGAGTAACTTGCGATGCGACCCCAGAATGTAGCATCGCATCCACCATTGATTGATCAATATCAAGCCGAGCAGTCAGTTGTTTCTTTTGGCTCAAATACTTATTTATGGACTCTTCTAATCGGCTAAAGATGACCGGTTTTAGCAAATAATCAATCACACCACCACGCATGGCTTCTTGTAATGTATTTACGTCTCTGTCTGCGGTAATTAAAATGACGTCTGGGGAGTTTTCTTTTTGGCGTAGCTCACGCAAAATATCCAACCCATTACCATCAGGTAAATAAATATCGAGTAACACCATATCTGGGTTCAACACATCAAACAAGGTATCGGCTTCTTCTTTACTTGCGGCAATACCGATCACCTCAACCGCGTCTATTTTATCTAAATTACGACGATGTATTTCCGCAATAGCAATGTCATCTTCGACAATAACGATGGTTACTTTACTGCTCACTCAATATCCTTATTTCATTCTTTTTATCATGACGACTTTTTAAGCCATTCTTTTGGTAAATAGATGGTCATCACTGTACCTACATCCGTTTCACTGTGTACCGTAAACTCACCTCGATAGTGATCAACAAGTTGCTGAATTAAATGCAGTCCAACACCTCTTCCCTGATCTGATTTGGTAGAAATACCTCTTTTAGTCAGTTGCTTTAACGTTAGCGATTCTGGTAACCCACAGCCTCTATCTTCCACCTCAATGATCAACTCTTGACCAAAATCAGTCACACTCACTACGATGGGATATGTGCTCTGCTTTGCCACACTTAACGTAGCATCAAAGGCATTATCGATAAGGTTACCAATAATCGTGACCAAATCTTCTGCACGAATATGCTCAGGTAATAAGCCTAACTGTGTCCCTTCTTCTATTTCGAGTTGTAAACCAAGCTCTCTTGCTCGTTCACTTTTTCCTAAAAGCACCCCCGCAATCATTGGCTCTGAAATACTCTCTCTTAAGAATTAAATTAACTTTTGATAGCGAAGGCTTTCTTGACCAATTATCTGTTGAACTTCTTCAATGCGACCAAGTTGAATTAACCCACTAATGGTATTTAATTTATTACGGTGTTCGTGCGTTTGTGAACGCAGTAAATCTGCGTATTGCTTCACTTGAGACAGCTGAATCGTTAACTCACTGATTTCGTCTTTACGCCTAAAACTCGATACCGCGCCAATGACTTCGCCATCCATTTGAATCAATTCACGGTTCGCTATTACCGCTTGTCCGTTCAACAATAATTCGATGTCATGCTCTGATTTATGTGTCACTAATAATTTGGTGAGGTCACTGTCTGGTAATACGTCGGAAAAAGGTCGATTCAGAGAGCGTTTAGGGTCAATACCTAAAATCTCACACGCACTGTTATTGATTGAACGTAATTTACCACTCGCATCAATACTTAATACGCCCTCTCGTAACGTAGAGAGGGTGACTTGTTGTTCTTTATACAAACGCCCAAACGCTTCTGGCTCAAAGCCAAAAATCGACTTTTGAAAGCGACATGCAATGTAATTGGCAATAATGGCATTCGCAAAAATAACAAGCACCGCCATCCCTAAGAAGAAAAATAAAAAATGAGATACTTTACTGTCTATGGTCGTCAATAAATAACCGACAGACACCACCCCAATAATCTCACCAGAGTCATCTAGGATCGGTGTTTTACCCCGAACTGATTTACCTAGCGATCCCTTAGCATAAGAAATATAAGAATGACCAAACAGCAAAGCTTGCTGATTGTCCCCCCCTTGCATTGCTTTACCTATGCGTTCCTTTATTGGATGAGCGATACGTATGCCTTTCTCATTACCAACAACAATAAATGCCGCACCAATGGATGAGCGAAGACGCTCTATTTTTTCTGCAATGATTTCAGGATCATTATTTTTAACGGCTAATATTACGTGAGGAGATTGAGATAGAAACGTCGCAATACCGAGCGCCTTTTCACCACTGTCTTGAGATTCCCAATGCTTTACATAAAAGAAGGCACACACAGATAAAATAAATAACTTCCCTATCCCTGAAATAGTCATTACTGATAGTAAACGACGTCGGAAACTTAAATCACGCCAAGACATTACTTCATCATTCCTTGATAATAAAACTGACAATAAATCGTATCACACGCTGTTAACCTATTCTTAAACCTTGTTCATACTCTTTGATCACAGCTTATAAATATTTCCATCAATTCCACATTATTTTTAGGTAATTCATTCTGTCTCCCCCTATTTATGTGGTATAAAACAGGCGCTTCTTTTCTGGTGTTTAACTCTTTCCTAAAGGTTCCCGTTATTATGAAAAGCGATATTGAGATCTGCCAAACTGCGACACTTATAAGAATGAAAACGATTGCGTCTAACTTAGGGCTGCATGATGATGACATTACGCCACAAGGTCGCTATAAAGCGAAAGTCAATATTGATGCCTTAAAACACCTTGAAGATAAACCAAGTGGAAAACTTATTTTGGTTACCGCAATCACTCCAACGCCTTTAGGGGAAGGAAAAACGGTAACAACCATAGGATTAGCACAAGGCTTAGCTAAATTAGGGGAATCCGTCAGTGCTTGTATTCGTCAACCCTCAATGGGTCCCGTTTTTGGGGTAAAAGGCGGTGCCGCGGGTGGTGGTTATAGCCAAGTCGCTCCTATGGAAGAATTAAACCTACATTTAACAGGTGATATCCATGCAATAACGGCCGCACATAACCTCGCTTCCGCCGCTATTGACGCACGTATTTATCACGAACAACGTTTGGGTTATAACATTTTTTCAGAAAAGAATGATCTCCCCGCATTACGTATTGATCCAACCCAAGTGGTTTGGAAACGAGTGATGGACCATAATGACCGTGCTCTACGCATGGTGACCATCGGAAAGAATGAAGACAATAAAACCATTAATGGTTATGAACGCGAAGATGGTTTCGATATAACTGCCGCTTCAGAATTAATGGCCATTCTCGCTTTAGCCACTGACCTTCAAGATCTTCGTCAACGTATCGGTCGCATTGTTGTTGCTTACAACCTTGATGGACTGCCTATCACCACAGAAGACTTGCAAGTGGCTGGCGCAATGACAGTCACAATGAAATTCGCAATCAATCCAACGTTAATGCAAACACTTGAAGGCGTTCCAACGTTCGTTCATTCTGGGCCATTCGCAAACATCGCTCATGGTAACTCGTCGATTATTGCTGATAACATCGCCTTAAAATTGACCGATTATACCGTGTTAGTGGCCACATTACGTGGAATAAAAGCAAATTCGGGATTGTTTCCTCTATCATCAGGTCAATCCTTACCTAAAGCACTCTTTGTACCAAATCAAGAGGCATTAATTGCAGGATTAGATAATTTACATTGGCACATCAAAAACTGTGCTAAATATGGGTTGCCTGTTGTTGTTGCCATAAATCGATTCCCTGAAGACACTCAAGAAGAGCTCGATTTTTTAGCTGATTGGGTTACGAGTCAGTCTTCTGAACTAAACCTTGATGTTGCCATTAGTGAAGCATTTGGAAAAGGAGGCGAAGGCACTCGCGAACTCGCCCAAAAAGTGCTAATCGCATGCGCACAAGAAACAGAGTTTACGCCACTTTATACTCCAGACATGAGTTTACTAGACAAATTAACCGCTGTAGCCATAAAAGGATATGGCGCTGAACGCCTTGAACTTTCAGAAAAAGCACAGCAACAACTCGCTATGTTTGAACAGTTAGGCTATCAACACTTATCAGTATGCATGGCAAAAACACCGGCATCGATATCGACTGATGGCAACATTAAAGGCGCTCCAACTGACTTTATTGTACCGATTCGTGAATTACGATTGTGTGCTGGTGCAGGCTTTGTGTATGCCTTATGTGGCAACGTAATGACAATGCCTGGCTTGCCTGAAAAACCCGCATTCATGAATTTAGATATTGATAGTAATGGAAACATCACAGGGCTAAGCTAAGATCACATTACTTAATGTAGATCATGTTCTATGTGTTACATTTACTGTTAATCTAGCTTCAACTTTTTATATAAATTTAAATAATAATTTTGAGGTTATCCTAATGGATATGACTAATGCTCAACGCTTGATCCTTTCAAACCAGTATTATCTGATGTCACAAATGGATCCAGAAAACGCGGAAAAATACCAACGCCAACAACTGATTGTTGAACGTGGTTATGAACTGCAAATTCGTGAATTAGACAAAGATTTTGGCAGTATCTCTGAAACAGAATGTCGTGAAATTATCGACTTCATGGAGATGTACCATGCAATGCAAGAATCTTACAATATGCTGATCCCTGAATGCCAAGCAAAAGTAGATGCACGTCGTTTACAGTTTTTAGGTTTTGATATTGCGACTGAAGCACAGCAAGTAAACTATGTGCGTTTCCTTACAAACTCTGAAGGTCTATACCCTCAGTTTGATAAAGCGGATCATCATTTTAATAGCCAAATGCCTATGATGGACAAGTACCGTCGTATGTTAACAACATGGCGTAACTGCCCACGTCAATACCATTTATGCTCTACTGAAATGGCGCAAATTTTTAACGCATAATCAGAACACAGTAACTCAATTCTAAATCCTCGCTCTTGCGGGGATTTTTTATATCCGATCTTCACTGAATATTATGCCCTTAAATAAAAAATCCTCGCTAACGAATTAGCGAGGATTTGAGTATTCTAACCTGATTGATAATTAACTAAGAATCCACCCTTATAGATAAACAGCAATATCAATATTATTGGTCAGATTAGAATTCATAGCGAAGACCTAAGTGGTAGTAATCTTCTTCAGCGTCGTTCCAGCTCATCACGTTAGTGCTCGCAGGTACTGCTTTGCCATTTTCACCGTTACGCATCACGTAACTTGTGTAGATAGAAGAACGAGCCGTTAAGTGGTATTGAACTTCAAAGGTAGTATCTTTGTATTCCGCTTCATCACCACCGCTGTTTTCTAATGAGCGGTAGCCCATGCGCGCTGTCCAATCATCATTGATGTTGTATACCGCTGTTAATTCATAGCTCTTATCTGTTGATTTATCAGAGTACACACCTTCGATTTCATCTTGGTTATACATTGCAGCAAGCGTTAATTCATTCAGTTTGTATTGAAGACCCGCACCCCAGAATGTGTAATCTGCATCTGGATTATCTGCGTTTTCACCGGTACTGTTTGCTTGGTATGCTATAACAGGTGCTAATGTACCCGCGTTACCTAAATCAAATGTGTAGCGACCTACTGCATTGTAAGAACCATCTTGGTCTGAATCTGAGTTACCTAAAATGTAAGCAACTGACATATCAAACGCACCAAAACTGTTTTGATATTGAATAGTGCCATCTTGGCGGAATGTTTGAGCTGCTGAATTATCAACTAACTCCATTTGACGACCTAAAACCACATCAGAAGCCGCAAATACATCGCCTAAATCAGAAAGCATAATGATGCCTGAAGCAACACGACCAAAAGTCACTTTACCCGCTTCAGAAGCGTCAATACCCGCCCATACGTAACGAGGTGACCAATCGCCATTGCCGCGAGCTTCAGCCGCATTTACTTGATATTCTGCCCAACCAATAACAGACACTTTATCATTAACGACTTGAGAGCCACCTAGACCGATACGTGCATCAAAATTACCAACTGAATCGCCCTCTTCACCCATGCCTGCACGGTCAGTAATGTTAAAACCTAAACGGCTATATACATCAATTGTCGAACCATCTTCTGCTGTGTATACCGTTGTTGCTGATGCAGAGCCAGCCATAAGTAGTGCTGGTACCGCTAATGCTAAAAGTGTCTTTTTCATGTTATATACCCTATATTTTTGAACTTATATTGGTTTGACGGTTCTATAAGTTGAACGCCTAACTCAAGAATTCTTGCAATCCATACATGTTTTGTCGAATCCGTTGACAGCAATCATGCAACATTAATTCGCTCTGCAAAATTAATAGAGTAAATAGTTTGAACGTGATCAAAAACAAGTGACGTAAAAAAACATAAATCAAGGATAAACAGCAAGATATGAAAGTCTAAACCTTTTTAAATTTAGACTTTTTTAACTTCATTTCGATCGAAATCACACATTAATGCGAGAGTCGAATAAAGTAGAGTGAGCCTGATCACTTAATTTTTATAACAAAAAAGGTCTTATTAGTTTCTATTAGCCGCTGTATTTGAAGTAAATCACATTATGAACGTTAAGATTCTAAGGTAATTATCGCTATAGAATATTTATCCGTGGCTCTTTTTATTCCGCCAATGAAGAAGTACACTTCGGCTAAACTAATTTCCAGGTGTTTCCATGTCTTATCAATGCCCTTTATGCCAGCACGAATTACACGTTACGCATAATCAATATCGCTGTGAAAATAATCATCAATTTGATAATGCAAAAGAAGGGTATGTGAATCTCATGCCTGCACATCATAAACGCTCGAAGAACCCGGGTGATAATAAAGAGATGATGCAAGCAAGACGTGCTTTTTTAGAAGCAGGACATTACCAACCTATGCAACAGCTGGTTGCTGATTTTTGTCAAACCTACCTTACTGATGAATCATCTACCTTATTAGATATCGGTTGTGGTGAAGGTTATTACACTGCCGAAATTCAGAACCGCCTTGTAGAAAGACGCGCTCAAGTATTTGGACTAGACATATCAAAAGTAGCGATTAAATTTGCCGCAAAACGTTATCCAAACTGTCAATTTAGCGTGGCATCGAGCCATCGTTTGCCTTTCTCTGATCAAAGTTTAAATGGCATTGTTCGCATTTATGCGCCATGCAAAGCCGAAGAGTTACAACGTACGATTAAAGACGAGGGTTATTTGTTTACTGTAACCCCTGCAAGTCATCACTTATTTGAGCTACGTGAAGAAGTTTATGGTGAAGTACGCTTACACGATGAAGCCGCTGAGGAAATTGAAGGCTTTGAATTGGTAAAAGAAGAAAAGCTTACTTACGATATGTCATTAACGGGCATTGAAGCATTACATTTACTGGATATGACGCCTTTTTCATGGAAAGCCACACCTGAATTTAAACATGATTTAGCAAATAAAACATCGTTCATCTGTAAAGCTGATTTCATGATAAGAGCTTATAAAAAATAAACCTACCAATCAATCTCAAAAATAAGAATACGAGATAACCCATTAATTTTAAATGGGTTATCTTTATAACGCACAATAAAAATAGCTCGCAATTTAACAATAACGCAACATCCAGAAAAACATAATCCCAAAAGGTCTAGACTAAAAGCATTAGATAATACGTCCATTTTAAAATAAAAAATAACTAAAACGACTTATGCCTAAAGCCAATACTTTTTGATGATTATCAATATGGATGGAGCCTATGAAATATGTATTTATATGCCTTATTTGTTTGTTTTCGACCAACAGCCTAGCAAAAATAGACAGTATCTATTTATCTTCAGGGTTACAAAAGTCATCGTTAACTTTAAATGGCGCAGAAATTGACTTAGAAGATAGCTTGTTCATTAAAGCAGGTTATCCGTTCATGTTAGCCCCAAATTATTTTCTAATTCTTGAATTTGAATATAATAAAATAGGTAACTTTGAACGAAATGTTTCTGACGGCCTTAATTATGAACGAACCAACGTCGATGCAAGCTCTTATGTAAGCGTGCGGGGAACTACACCTAACAAATAAAATTCATTATGCGTATCTTACGATCTTTCATTTAACGAGAACGTAATTATGCAAAAAGATAAAAAGAGAACACCAGAGCAATGGCACGCTCTATTTGAATCTCAGCAATCTAGCAAGCTTAGTGCCGCTGAATTTTGTCGTAACCATAATATTCTGCCAAAGACATTTAGTGCACGTAAAGCACGATGGAAACAAAAGATTAACGCTTCTACTTTCTTGAAAGTAGAAGCGTTAACATCAACTATCATCGCCACTCCACAATTACCAGATATTCAACTTTCTATCGGAAAATTGCGATTAACATTGCCAGCTAATACTGAACCTCACTGGATAGGACTCTTATTAAAAGGGTATCAATCATGAATGTATTTACTGATGTTTCCACCATTTATCTTCATCGTGATTTTGTCGATTTTCGCAAGGCCATTAATGGCCTTGTCGTGATTGTTGAGCAAGAAATGCAACTATCACCGTTTAGTGATGCTCTATTTATATTTTGCAATAAGCCTCGTGATAAACTCAAAATATTGTATTGGGATAAAACAGGATTCGCTTTATGGTACAAGCGATTAGATGAAGACCGCTTCAAATGGCCACGAAATATAAATAACGATACGTTAGCATTATCAGAGCAGCAACTGACACTGCTATTACAAGGTTTTGATATCTTAGGACATCAACCGGTACATTATCAAACAACCCTTTAAATAGTTGATTCTCAGTCAAGAATAGGAGGCAACCGATTGATTACCTGTATTATCGTTATATAGTCATCTACATGACTGATAAAATAAAACCACTTCCTGATACCATTGACGAGCTGAAAGCACTTGTGCTTCAGCTTGAAAATAAATATAACCGTCTTCTAGAGCAATTTC
Organism: Aliivibrio salmonicida LFI1238; assembly: GCF_000196495.1. NCBI lineage: Bacteria > Pseudomonadati > Pseudomonadota > Gammaproteobacteria > Vibrionales > Vibrionaceae > Aliivibrio > Aliivibrio salmonicida. The sequence continues at coordinate 2,340,654 of NC_011312.1, read as the reverse complement.
GACTGGCTCAACATCAGCGCTTTGGTAAAAGCAGTGAATCTGACTCGACTCAATTTGATTTATTCAATGAAACAGAAGAAGAAATCATCATTGAAAATGATGACACACAAACGATTACCTACACTCGTCAAAAGCCAAAACGCCAACGCTTACCTGAAGACTTACCGCGTACTGTTATTATCCACGACATAAAAGATAAAACTTGTAAGTGTTGCGGTCTAGAGATGCATGCGATGGGTAAAGACATCAGTGAAAAGTTGGAATTTGTACCAGCTAAAGTGGAAGTTATTCAACATGTTCGTCCTAAATATGCTTGCCGAAATTGTGAAAAAAACAATACTTCAGTAGACATTAAACAAGCCCCAATGCCAGCGTCACCAATCCCTAAAGGGATTGCGACCGCAAGTTTACTTGCTCAAATTATTACGGCTAAATTTCAATACAGTCTTCCACTTTATCGTCAAGAAACGTTATTTCAGCAATGGGGTATCATTATTGGACGGCGAACGATGGCGGATTGGTTAATAAAATGCTCGGTACTATTTACCCCTCTTAATAACGAGTTACATCGTATTTTGCTTGAACAACCCACTCTGCATTGTGATGAAACAACGGTAAATGTGTTGGATGTTGAAAAAGCAAAATGTTATATGTGGGTCTACTGCTCTGGCTATGATTCTCCAGGCTCTGGTGTTTTGCCTGGAATTGTACTTTATGATTATCAATCTAGCAGGCATGGCTACCATCCAGTTAACTTTTTAAAAGGTTATAACGGGTATTTACATACCGATGGTTACCAAGGTTATGAACAAACTGAAGCGATGTTAGTTGGCTGTTGGGCACACGCACGTCGACGATTTATTGAGGCTCAACGTGTTCAAGTAAAAGGGAAAACAGGGAGTGCAGATTGGGTATTGAGTAAAATCCAAAAGCTATACCGGATCGAATCGTTATTAAAAGAGGCTTCCCCTGAAGCCAAGTATGTTGCTAGGCAGACAGAAGCCCGCGATTTACTTAAAGAGCTCCGTGATTGGCTTGATAGCGCAGTTAGTCGAGTATCACCTAAAACAAAATTAGGTGAGGCGATTAGCTATACATTAAATCAATGGGATAAATTAGTTCGTTATATTGATGATGGATTGTTATCTATTGATAACAATCGAGCAGAGCGAGCGGTTAAACCGTTTGTTATCGGCCGGAAAAACTGGTTATTTTCGGGTTCAACGGCTGGTGCAGATTCAAGTGCAATGCTTTACAGCATTGTAGAAACAGCAAAGGCAAACGGATTAATCCCTTACGATTATATTAGGTATTGTCTAGATCGTTTATGTGTTGGATCGCCAGATATCGATTCACTTTTACCTTGGAATGTAAAAGACAAGGTGTAGTTCCCCGCACGCTTACGCTCTTATGGCATCAACTTAAAATACCTTTCTTATCTTTTTGATTCTGATTTTTACTTAGCAAGCCTATTAAGTGCAAATAAGTACTCTCTGGATCTCATGATTGACTCTTTATCTCAAGAAACCACGAATGGCACAACACTCCAAACTACCATCAAAGGTGCAAAAGAATTCGATGAGTTCGGTTTATCTTATGGTGTAGAAATTGGTTACTCACTGCCATATTCGATGAATATAGCAGCAAGTTACACGATGGGACGTATGGTTGCAGATGGTATTGCAGTGGACTTCATTTCGAGTCAATTAATACTGAGTTATCTATTTTAATTACTTGCTGGGCTATTTTTATCAACCCTCAACTCTTTATCCTCAAGTAACGATTGTTTGAGTAATGCTGAATACAACGGTTGACCGCCTAAAGCTTGCGCAATAAAGGTAGCCCCTAGGCACGTCACTAATAATGGTAAAATTAGTTGATAATTATTTGTCATTTCAACAACGAGTATTATCCCCGTTACCGGAGCTCGAACTGTGGCAGCAAACAGTGCCCCCATACCTGCAATCGCGTAAACTCCGGGTTCTGAAACCCATTCAGGAAACCAAGCCGCCATCACGATGCCATAAGACAAACCTAATAAGGTACCTAGAGTTAGCATTGGGGCAAAAATCCCCCCCGGAGCACCAGATGCAAAACAAGCGACGGTAACAATAATTCTCAGAACAAAAAATCCAACCATTACCATCCACATCATTGGACTATGAAACATTTCTGTAATGATCTCCATCCCACTGCCTGACAGTTTAGGAACCACCAATTGTAAAAAAGCAAAAGTACCACCAAACATCGCACCAACAAGCACTAATCGTGATAATTTATTTTGATGATATTCTTTAACTCGACTTGTCCCTTTCAAAATCCACTTATTAAAGTTAACCCCAATCACCCCAAATAAAATACCCAAAACAGCAAATAAGATAAGAGATCGTAATGGAGGGACATCAAAGTGAGGTATATCCAAGAACGCGGCTTGTCCATGCAAAGAACGCATAACAATAGTGGCGACTGCTGTCGCTAATGTAACGCATTTAATCGACGTAATACTGTAACGAAACTGCGGACGCATTTCTTCGACAACAAATAGGATACCAGCAAGAGGAGCATTAAATGCCGCAGCCAACCCCGCCGCCGCACCTGCTGCGGTTAAAATATGAGTTGTGTGACTAAAACGCTTACCTTTACTGGCAATCATTCGTCCAACGGCACCACCAATTTGAATAGATGGCCCTTCTCGACCCAGTACCATCCCGGATCCAATAGTTAATGTGCCAGCAATAAACTTAATCGGTAATACTCTATGCCACCGGATTTCATGCGTACCATCAAGTGCCCCTTCAATATGGGGAATACCACTGCCCGCCACTTCTGGTGCAAATTTAAACGTTAACCAAAAACCAACCGCAGCCATAGCCGCCCCGGCTAAAACAGCCGCAACCAGAGCAATATATTCAGCGTAAGGAAGCGTATGAACAAACGTTAAACGCTGCTCTGTGATCCAACGAATAGACTCTTCGAATAATGCAACTACAGAGCCGGTGATCCCCCCAACGAGTGCCGATAAAAAAAGCAATGAAAAATATTCAGTTTGAGTTGTTAAGAATTTCGGTGTGGTACGGTGTTTTAACAGACCGCCTTGAAAAAAGCGGAAATTGGGTGATTTAGGCATTTATTTGGTCAACTTAGCGCTAAACGGCATTTTTATTTGAACAGAGAACACGTGGAACTAAAGAGGTATAATGTAATAAGAAGTATACGCTTTGAGAAAAGATAGACCCTAGCCATTTGTTAAAACTTAGATTGATTAAATGATTAAGATCTCTTTTTTAACAAAAATATTGAATTTAACCAGATACAAGCTGACACCCTATCAAAGACTCATCTCTCACAGAATAAATTCAACTTAAAATCAAACACTTAGATAAAATTAAAACATGATAATCTATTTTTTATCTTGTGTTTTATTCTACACAACTATTGACTTTATAAACACACAAATAATTAACAATAAGAATGCGCTATCAATAAGAGCACTATTATTAACAATTTATAGCAATAAAAAGCCCGCTTAGTGTTTCCACTAAACGGGCTATAAACGATATCGACCTCATTCTCTATTATTTAATAGAGACGACTGCCATCTGGTCGAGAACGCAATAAATTAAGCACCCACATATATTGCTCAGGATGTCCCTCAAGTAATTGTTCGATCGCAATATTCATTGACCGAGCGTCTGTTTCTTCATCACCTGCTGGGAAATCGGCAATCGCAGGTAAGGTAATAATTTCAAATTGACCCGTTTCTGCATTATATGATGGCAACATTGGAACCACTTTCGCTTTAGACAAGCGCGCCAATTTACCAAAGCCTTTAAGCGTTGCTTTTTGCGTACCGAAAAAAGGAACAAAAACACTGTTTTGTGGCCCATGATCTTCATCTGGAAGGTAATACGCTAAGTACCCTTCTTTAATCGCTTTAATCAATGGTTTTATTCCAGCGCTACGTGCGTAAATCTTCCCACCATATTGCATACGCTGAACATGCATTAACCAATCAGTGATTGGGTTTTTCTGTGGTTTCATCATCGTAGTCACATGGTAACCACGCGATGCAAGTAAAATAGCAGGGAAATCGATAGCCCAAGCATGAGGGGCTAAAATAATAATATTCTCTTTTTGTTCAAGTAAAGGAAATAAATTTTCTCCACCAACAAAAATACCACGCGCTTCATTATGCTTACGACTACGAACAAGCAGCTCAGAAAGACCAAGCATAACTTGAGCTCCCGTAATGTATGTTTTTTCTAACAATTCTTGTTTTTCTTGCTCAGATTTTTCAGGAAAACACGTCGCAATATTCAACTTCGCTCGTTTAATACCACTGCTTGGTTTCTTTAAAACTAATTTAACGATTTTAGCGGCAAGTTTATCGCGCAATCGAAAAGGAACAAACGCTAAAATAATACCAAAACCAACAGCTAACCACGTAGGCCAATATCTAGGATGAAGGAATGCCCATTGAAAAGTTGGGTTATATACATTTTTATCGATTTTTTCGCTCATGAATCGCTTCACTTATTCTTTATTATGAACTGATTATGATATAACAAAGCATTACTGATAGAAACCAAGGAAATGGAATGGCTTTTCAATTACATCCACGTTTACAGCAAGATTGCGTCCTTTTAGGGGATCTTCCACTATGCCAAGTTTTATTAATAAAAGAAGACATTGGTCCTTGGCTTATTTTAGTTCCTCGTATAAATGATCTGAAAGAAATTCACCACATGACTCCAGAGCAACAAGGTCAGTTTATTCAAGAGTCGAGCGCTGTCGCACAACTTTTAGAAGATAATTTTTCTCCAGACAAAATTAACCTAGGCGCATTAGGTAATTTAGTTCCTCAATTGCATATTCACCATATTGCTCGTTTTACGACTGATGTTGCATGGCCTGGGCCTGTATGGGGGAATACAACGGGAACCATTAGAGAGCAATCATCTCAAACTAAGTTAGTGGATTTACTTAGAGATAAATTAATTTCTTTAGGTACATTTAAGCGCTAATGTAAAGAAAAGACCTAGCCAATCATTAATGCATTAACTAGGTCTTCAATTATTTATTATTTACCATTCGAGTGACATTCAACTCATCTCTTGGCATTAACTCAAAGTGATGCTGACGAGTTTCATGACAAATTTGTTTCGCTTGATACATTTTATTATCCGCAGCAATAATCAATTTATCCATACTCAATTTAGCCCCCGGATACAGCGATGCCCCGCCAATACTTAACGTAACAGGATGCTCTGAGCTTTTATCAAACAATTCAATTAAACGTAAGCATAAATTCTTTGCTTCTTCGATTTTAGTGTTAGGTAACACGATACAAAATTCATCGCCGCCATAACGGGATACAAAATCCATCTTTCGTATAATTTGCGTTGCCGATTGAGCAAAACCAACTAAGACCTCATCCCCCGCTTTATGTCCATGAGTATCATTCACTTCTTTAAAGAAATTGATATCAATATAAAGTAAAGTCAGGTGTTGTTGGCAACGCTCTGTAATATTGAAACTTTTCTCAAGTAATTCATAAAATGCACGTTGATTATATAATCCAGTCAATGCATCTTTCATCGATAAGTCCGTCAGCTCTGCCGTGCGTTTTGCCACCACGTTTTCTAAATTATGAGCGTACAATTCAAGCTGTTGATTTGCAGATTCAACTTCAATTTGCAAGCTGGCAATATAAGTATCAAACACCAGCTGATTATCAAAATAGAATAACTTTCTTAATGATAGTGTGATGTCTTGAGAGGATTGATTATAAAGGTGGGCTTGTTCTGCAATAACTTCTTCAATCAGTAACTGAAGTTGATTAATACCAGAAAGGTAAAGCTTTGGACTCACACCAATACGATGGTGAATTTTACCAATTCTTAACCGTTTATCGACATACGCTTGGTCATACAGGCCACTGAATAACTCTAACGTGTACTTAGCCATACTGACATGCAGACGAGATAATGTTTCTTTATCTCCGATCACTAAAGAAATTTCAGGCAATTGCGTTTGAGCCACATAAAATCGAGCAACAATAGCATCGACAAAAGGTTCTACCCATTTTAAACAATGCTTCAGCGTATCCGCATCTTCATCGATAAAATTAAGCAGTACCTTTCGTCGTTCAATTTCGTGGTCATTGATGCGCATCTGTTCAGACAACGTCTGTTGTAGTTGCTGCATTTATATCTCCAACGTATAAAATAGATAAAATTTAATTATGTAAATTATACGTTATTGATATAAATGTTTGTGTAGGGTACGTAAGATTAACCTTAATAAATTAAGGTTAATTGCGTAAAAGATCCCATAAATCAGCAACAATGATTCTGTCTGCTGGAGATAATTCAGATTTTGCGGCTTCTAAACTGTCATTAATATGCTGTTTTAATACATCAAGATCACTAACGCCCTGCTCTTCACATTTCGCTACTGACAGGGAAATATGCCCACGTAAATACCCACCAGCAAATAACTCATCATCTGATGCAGTTTCAATACGAGCATCAATTAATTCAAGCAGTTTTTCTTCAAATTCAATGATCATTTCTTTCCTATTGGACAATAAATTGTTCTTTAGTTAATGGGGCGGTTTGGTAAAAGTCACGTAACGCAGTAGATAACATCTCAACTCGCGGTGGTAAACCGTCATCTAAAACAGACATCACTTCATTATGCACTTTAGTCATGAATGCTAAACGATCTGGTTCAAAATCGCCATTTAAGTTGTCACAACTGACATTAAATTTTAACCCTGCACTCAATGATAAAATCCACTCATAAGCTTGAGGACGAATTTCTACTTTTTCAAATTCAGCTTGTACTTTTTCAGTACGCCCATCAGGCTCATACCAATAGCCAAAATCTTCAAGTAAACGTCGTTCATGGCCTGCAACACACCAATGAGCAATCTCATGCATACCAGAGGCATAAAACCCTCTTGCAAAGATAATACGATGAGAATCATGTTCCTCATCTGCTGGCAAATAAATAGGTTCATCCCCCCCCAATTCTAACTTAGTATTAAATGAATCTAGAAAGGTGGCGTTAAACACTGCAATCAAATCTTGGTATTGGTGAGACATAAAACAGACTTAGCAATAATAAATAGACGAGTATTTTACTCTATCAATCCCAAAAGAGACACGTAGATGAATAATTTTTATCTTCTCTTTAAAAATTATTCATTATCTGTTCAAAATACCAACTGCTATTCTCCGCTTTCTTTACTAACCTAACTATATTAGTGATACATACGGGAGCCTTTCTCTTGATGGAGAACACCATATTTAACCTAGAACACTTACTTGACCTAGGCCCATTTTCTTGGACGGCACTCATTGCCTGTGCTTTTAATGGTTTTCTTATCGGTACTGAACGCCAAACAAGAGGAAAGCCTGTAGGCATTAGAACCTCTATTTTAATCATTTCAGGAACCTATTTTTTCCTTGCGATGGCGATGTCCCTCTCAGAAAACTCACTTGATCACGCCAGAGTATTAGGTCAAATAATTACAGGCATTGGATTTCTTGGTGCAGGTGTCATGATGACATTGGATGGAAAGATACACGGCGTAACCTCTGCGGCAATCATTTGGGTACTCGCGGCATTAGGAATGATGATTGCTCTAGGCTACATTCAACAGTCCATCATTATTACGCTGCTTGCTCTCTTTGTACTATTGGGTATTGATAAACTTGAAAATACATTTAAAAGTCTTCGTAGAGGCGTACATCAAAAGATACTGAATATAAGAACCCATAGACCTAAAGATCATTAATACCCACATTTGGATTAAAAAAACTAATCTGAAAACCATCAGAATAGTTTTTTTCATTCGTCATGAGAGCTTAAATTTCATAAAATCCTTTTCTTATTATTTCGCCTACATGGCACGTTATGGTATTAGAAAATGTTATTAACAATTCTTTATATTATTGGAATAACCGCTGAAGCAATGACAGGTGCATTGGCAGCGGGTAAGAAAAAGATGGATTGGTTCGGAGTAATGTTAGTAGCGAGCGCAACCGCAATTGGTGGTGGAACGATTCGTGACATTTTACTTGGTCATTACCCTGTTGGTTGGGTTAAAAACCCACACTTTCTAGTCATTACTTGTATTGCAGGTGTACTCACTACGTGGGTCGGTCCATGGGTAGCGAAAAATCATCGTTTCTTTGTATTGCTTGATGCCATTGGATTAATTGTATTTAGTATCATCGGCTCTCAAGTGGCTTTAGATATGGGCTTGCACCCCCTTATTTGTGTGGTTGCTGCGATTGTCACTGGTGTATTTGGTGGGTTATTACGTGATTTATTTTGCCGCCAAATGCCAATGGTCTTACACAAAGAATTGTATGCTTCAATCTCTCTGCTATCGTCAGTGTTATACATTGGATTATTACGATTTGACGTAAGTGAACTAATTGCAACAATCGTCACTCTGACTGTCGGTTTCTCTGCACGCATGGCCGCCGTAAAATTTGGCTGGTGCTTACCTGTATTCCATTTGGATATCGCAGAAGATCAGCAAGAAACAATTGAAAAGAATTAAATGTTAAAGACACTAAATTTTAGGCCAAAGTAAGCACAACTTAACACCAAGAAATTTAGACCCTATAGAACAAAAAAGCCAGATTGATAATGGTATTCAATCTGGCTTTTTTATGTATCTCTATTTTATAATGCAGAATATCTTCCTGCTTTTACTCGTCTGTACCGTTGAGTTCTTAGGCTCTTCTTTAAATTTTTGGTGTTTCAGTTTGTACGCCAAAATTTTGGCCACGATGACGAACTAAATGATCCATAACCACAATGGCAAGCATTGCTTCAGCAATCGGTACTGCGCGAATGCCAACACATGGATCATGACGACCCTTAGTAATTAGCTCTGTTTTTTCACCACGACGAGTAATTGTTTCACCCGGAACCGTAATGCTTGAGGTTGGTTTTAATGCAATATGAGCAATGATATCTTGCCCAGATGAAATACCACCCAAAACACCGCCGGCATGGTTTGAACTGAAGCCTTCAGGCGTTAATGGGTCACGGTGTTCAGAACCACGTTGCTGAACAACCTCAAAACCATCACCAATCTCAACCCCTTTAACGGCGTTAATACCCATAAGTGCATGTGCAATATCAGCATCTAAACGATCAAACACTGGCTCACCTAAACCGACAGGCACACTTTTAGCCACAACCGTGATCTTAGCACCAATGGAATCACCTTCTTTTTTCAACTTACGGATAAGTTCATCAAAGGCATCAACTTTACTTGCATCTGGACAGAAAAAGGCATTATTTTCAATTTCATTCCAATCAACGGATTCAATAGCAACATCACCCATTTGTGATAAGTAAGCTCTGATCTCAATACCAAATTCTTGTTGTAGGTATTTCTTTGCTACTGCACCCGCAGCCACACGCATTGCGGTTTCACGAGCAGAAGAACGACCACCACCTCGGTAATCACGTTCTCCATACTTTTGGTAATAGGTGTAATCGGCATGTCCCGGACGGAACTTATCTTTAATCTCAGAATAATCTTTAGATCGTTGGTCGGTATTTTCAATCAATAAACCAATCGACGTACCCGTTGTTCTGCCCTCAAAAACACCAGATAAAATCTTAACTTCATCTGCTTCACGGCGTTGAGTGGTGTATTTTGATGTGCCAGGTTTACGACGATCTAAGTCAATCTGTAAGTCAGCTTCTGTCAGCGCTAATCCCGGAGGACAGCCATCCACAATACAGCCTAAAGCTAAACCGTGACTTTCACCAAACGTCGTTACTCGAAAATGTTGTCCTATAGAATTTCCAGCCATTACTTCCTCTGTAAATTTTGTATATGAATCGTTATAAAACCATATTCGCTTGAATCAGAGTAAGAGTAAACCCCCTATGTGGTGCGTTTCTCTGTTTATCGGAATAAAAAATAAATAAAATAAAAATAGAACCACCATTATTAATACAAAGAGTAAAGATTCATTGGATTCTGTCGATACATCTATCAATAATAAAACTATGTGGTAAGAAATTCATTATGAAATTATTTCGTTTAGTTCTAAAAGTATTAAGTCGTGATCAATCTGCTCAAAAGCAACAAAACCTACGTAATCGCTTAGATTTCGCGATGTCTCAGACTAAAGAACTATAAAAAAAGCCCGATGAAAACATCAGGCTTTAAGTATCAACGTATTTTAAGACAATAATAATTGTCTAATTTTTAATCTCGGTATAATGAGAACTCATCAGCACAGTCAAGAAGTTGTTGTTTAGTTAACATGAATACACCATGTCCACCGTCAGCAAATTCGATCCACGTGAATGGAATATCTGGGTATTGCTCCATCATATGTACCATTGAATTACCCACTTCACAAATCAAAAAACCTTCATCTGTCAGATAATCAGGTGCATTTGCTAAAATACGACGAACTAACTTCAATCCATCCGTACCCGCAGCCAAACCTAATTCAGGCTCATGCTCAAACTCTTCAGGTAAACTGTTCATGTCTTCTTCATCCACATATGGAGGATTAGACACAATAAAGTTGTATTGATCTTTTGGAATATCACGAAATAAATCAGAACGCATAGGGAACACTTGTTGTTCCATTCCATGGTCTTGAATATTTTGTTCAGCAACCATTAAGGCATCTGTAGAGATATCAATCGCATCGACTTCTGCTTCAGGGAAAGCATGAGCACACGCAATAGCAATACAGCCACTGCCAGTACACAAATCCATAATTCGTGTTGGAGTTTCAGTTAACCATGGTTCAAATTGTGCTTCAATTAACTCAGCAATTGGAGATCGAGGCACAAGAACGCGTTCATCAACAAAAAACTCTAATCCACAAAACCATGCTTTATTTGTTAAATAAGCCGTTGGAATACGTTCATTAATACGACGAACAACACGCTCAACAATACGTAAACGCTCACTTGTAGTAAGACGAGATTCACGCACATGCGCAGGCACATCGATAGGCAGATATAATGTTGGAAGTACAAGCTGAACCGCTTCATCCCACGCATTATCTGTTCCGTGACCATAAAAAAGGCCCGCAGCGTTAAAACGACTTACCGTCCAACGTAACATATCTTGTAACGTATGAAGCTCAGAAACTGCCTCTTCTACAAAAATCTTATCCAAAATTGCCCCCAAAACAAGTACAATACTGCTGTTAATTATTGGAATCTAAAAATGAGTAAAAACGACCACCTATCAGATGACGAACTTTCTCTGTTCCGTGAAGCAGTACAAGGCTCTAAAAAGTTGCGACAGGATACCATAATCCATCAACCGAGTAAGAACTTTAGCGAACAACAAAAGCAAAGAAAATCATTAAAAGAAGGGAAAAATGAAGAGTTTTTCTTTTCTGACGAATTTGTCCCACTTCTTAATGAAGACGGCCCAGTTCGCTACGCGCGTGATGGCGTATCAAAGTATGAAGTAAAGCGTCTACGACGTGGGGTTTATGTCCCTGATGTATTTTTAGATATGCATGGCATGAAGCAAGATGAAGCCAAACGAGAGTTAGGCTCAATGATTGCGTATTGCTTAAAAGAAAATATATCTTGTGCCAGTGTCATGCACGGTATCGGCAAGCACATATTGAAACAAAAAGTCCCTTTATGGCTAGCCCAACACCCAGACGTAATGGCATTCCATCAAGCACCTTTAGAATTTGGTGGCGCAGGCGCCATTTTAGTTTTACTTTCGATCCCAGACCGATAATATAATTTGAGGGAATAACGTACCCTCAAATTATCTCTCTTTATTTATGGCTGCTGTAACCACAATAAATCGCTTTTTCCTGTCTGATGAGAAAACTCAACACACGAAATAGCCGATGTAGGAAACATTGGCGGCATAATCCCCGGAACAAAATCAGCCGTTAAATACCCAACTAATGGCAAATGAGACACAATTAATACATTATTAATCGCTTCAACGCTGCCTAATGCTTTTACGTACTCTACAACATCATCAGAATCACCATAAGGTGTTATCTCATCTGATATTTCTACCTTAGCCTTTGCCACATTTAATATTGGCTTAATCACTTGCCATGTTTGTTGTGCTCGAACATAAGGGCTGACTAATACATAATCAAAAGCAACTTGATGTGTTTTCATTAACCAGTTGGCAATTACGGCTGATTGGCTTTCACCGTGCGATGTTAAATTACGCTCTTCATCAGAGGCTGCATACGCTTCAGCTTCACCATGACGCATTATGAATACTTTCATTGAATCATTCTCAAAATCATTACTAACCTCACAATAGTAGCAAGCAATTGAAAAAAGAGGAAAGAGAGAGTTTGCTACTCTGTGGTATCAGCGCCATAATTAAGTAATAAATATAATAATTAAGACGGTTTACGTCTTAAAACAGGAGATACCTGTGCATATCAGCCCTAATGATCAAAAGAAATATCGACTTATTGAGCTCGATAACAAACTTTCCGTTTTATTAATTCAAGATGACAGTGCCCCTCGTTCTTCTGCTGCCCTCTCTGTGAATGTTGGTCATTTTGATGATCCTGAACATCGCCCAGGTCTTGCTCATTTTTTAGAGCACATGCTGTTTCTTGGAACAGAAAAATACCCAAAAGTCGGTGAGTTTCATTCGTTTATAAACCAACACGGTGGATCTAATAATGCGTGGACTGGCACAGAAAACACCACATTTTTCTTTGAAACATCCCACACCGCTTTTGAAGAAGGTCTAGACCGTTTTAGTCAATTCTTTTACGCCTCTCTTTTTAATGCAGAAGCCGTAGATAAAGAAAGACTCGCTGTTGATTCTGAATATAAATTAAAATTAAAAGACGATGTTCGTCGTATCTATCAAGTCCATAAAGAAACCATTAATCAAGCGCATCCTTTTTCTAAATTCTCTGTAGGCAGCATTGATACGCTTGCGGATACTAAAAAATCAACAATCCGCGATGAAATGCTTGAGTTTTACCAACAATATTACTCTGCCGATCTCATGACCGCAGTCGTATTAGGTAATCGCCCTCTTTGCGAGTTGGAATTATTAGCCACGCAATCTTTCGCGTCTATCCCTAATCAAAATTTACGACAAAAAACCGTCGCGGTTCCATATGTCACCCCAAAAGAGCAATCGTGCTGGATAAATATCGAACCTCTAAAAGAAGTTCGCAAACTGAGCTTGGCGTTTCATTTACCAAACCAAGATCCAATGTACAAAACAAAACCATTAAATTACCTCGGTCATTTATTGGGTTATGAAGGTGATGGCAGCCTCATGCTACACCTAAAGAAATTGGGCTACATTAATTCATTAACGGCCGGCGGCGGTGTCAGTGGGAGTAATTTTAGAGAATTTACTCTGTCCTATAACCTCACAGAGAAAGGGGTTGAACATACCGACAAAATTATCAAAACCACATTTCAATACATTGAATTAATTAGGCAACAAGGACTTGATGAATGGCGTTACACAGAGAAAAAAGCAGTCTCTGAATCGGCTTTTCAATTCCAAGAAAAAAGCAAACCATTGGATCTTGTCAGCCACTTAGTCATGAACCTTCAACGCTATAATCCAGAAGACGCGATGTATGCTGATTACATGATGGACGGTTATCATGCACATCAAATTACCGAATTGCTTGATCTTCTAACACCTTCGCAAATGCGAGTGACTTTAGTTGCACAAGGGTTAACGTATGATCGTCAAGATAAGTGGTATCAAACCCCTTACTCTGTAACACCATTAACGGATCTGCAATTGGCCTCATGGAGTGAGCTTGAACTTCATACCGATCTCTGTCTACCAGAGAAAAATCCTTATATCTGTTATGACTTAGAGCCTAAAAAAATTGCAGAACATAAAGAAAATCCAACACTCATAGACGATCTTCCTGGCTTTCGTTTATGGCATAAACAAGAAGAAGAATTTCGAGTTCCTAAAGGCGTTGTTTATATCGCGATAGACAGCCCTCACTCGATTTCAGATCCTAGAAAAATAGTAAAGACACGTTTATGTGTTGAAATGCTGATGGACGCATTGAGTGAACAAACATATCAAGCCGAAATCGCAGGAATGGGATACAACCTGTATTGCCATCAAGGTGGAGTAACGCTCACATTATCAGGCTTTAGTCAAAAACAGCCCTTATTACTCGATTTAATTTTAAAACGTTTTGCGACGAGAGAATTCAGTGCAGAACGATTTGATATCATCAAAAACCAATTAATTCGTCATTGGAGTAACGCATCAAAAGAGCGTCCGATATCTCAACTTTTCAATGCGTTAAGTGGTATTTTGCAACCAAACAATCCACCTTACCCTGTATTATTAGAAGCCTTAGAAAGCATTGAAGTCGATGAACTGCCTAACTTTGTTCAAGCGATGCTCGCCGAACTTCATGTCGAAATGTTTGTTTATGGTGATTGGACAGAAAAAGAAGCCCAAGAGTTGGGGGATTCATTAAAAGACGCATTAAGAATGCAGAACCAAAGCTACGGTGAGTCCTTCCGTCCTTTAGTCATGCTCGGGGGCTCTGGTACTTTTCAGCGCGAATTATTCTGTGACCATTCCGATTCTGCACTGTTAGTTTATTACCAATCGGTAAAAAAAGATCCTCGCAGTTTTGCTATTTATACACTTGCAAACCATTTAATGTCTGCGTCTTTCTTCCATGAAATCCGTACAAAACAACAATTAGGTTATATGGTTGGTACCGGTAATTTACCTCTAAATAAATACCCGGGGTTGATTCTGTATGTTCAATCACCAATGGCTCCTCCTGCTTTATTACTCGATGCCATTGATGAGTTTTTGAATGCGCTTTATATGGTGCTATTAGAATTGAATGAAGCTCAATGGAACAGCAGTAAACAAGGGTTAATCGATCAAATCGCCGATCCAGACACCAATTTACGTGGTCGAGCACAGCGATTCTGGACATGCATTGGTAATAAAGATCTTAGTTTTGATCATAAAGAGCGAGTAACAGAAGAATTAGAAAGTGTGACTCGAACTGAAATGCTTCGCTTTGTCGTCGGTATACTAAAACCAAGAACGGCAAATCGATTAATCATGCACAGCCAAGGTACTGAACATCAACACTATGATCGTCTCGATGAAGGATTAGAAATTGAGTAAGCGTGCGGGGAACTACACCTTGTCTTTTACATTCCAAGGTAAAAGTGAATCGATATCTGGCGATCCAACACATAAACGATCTAGACAATACCTAATATAATCGTAAGGGATTAATCCGTTTGCCTTTGCTGTTTCTACAATGCTGTAAAGCATTGCACTTGAATCTGCACCAGCCGTTGAACCCGAAAATAACCAGTTTTTCCGGCCGATAACAAACGGTTTAACCGCTCGCTCTGCTCGATTGTTATCAATAGATAACAATCCATCATCAATATAACGAACTAATTTATCCCATTGATTTAATGTATAGCTAATCGCCTCACCTAATTTTGTTTTAGGTGATACTCGACTAACTGCGCTATCAAGCCAATCACGGAGCTCTTTAAGTAAATCGCGGGCTTCTGTCTGCCTAGCAACATACTTGGCTTCAGGGGAAGCCTCTTTTAATAACGATTCGATCCGGTATAGCTTTTGGATTTTACTCAATACCCAATCTGCACTCCCTGTTTTCCCTTTTACTTGAACACGTTGAGCCTCAATAAATCGTCGACGTGCGTGTGCCCAACAGCCAACTAAAATCGCTTCAGTTTGTTCATAACCTTGGTAACCATCGGTATGTAAATACCCGTTATAACCTTTTAAAAAGTTAACTGGATGGTAGCCATGCCTGCTAGATTGATAATCATAAAGTACAATTCCAGGCAAAACACCAGAGCCTGGAGAATCATAGCCAGAGCAGTAGACCCACATATAACATTTTGCTTTTTCAACATCCAACACATTTACCGTTGTTTCATCACAATGCAGAGTGGGTTGTTCAAGCAAAATACGATGTAACTCGTTATTAAGAGGGGTAAATAGTACCGAGCATTTTATTAACCAATCCGCCATCGTTCGCCGTCCAATAATGATACCCCATTGCTGAAATAACGTTTCTTGACGATAAAGTGGAAGACTGTATTGAAATTTAGCCGTAATAATTTGAGCAAGTAAACTTGCGGTCGCAATCCCTTTAGGGATTGGTGACGCTGGCATTGGGGCTTGTTTAATGTCTACTGAAGTATTGTTTTTTTCACAATTTCGGCAAGCATATTTAGGACGAACATGTTGAATAACTTCCACTTTAGCTGGTACAAATTCCAACTTTTCACTGATGTCTTTACCCATCGCATGCATCTCTAGACCGCAACACTTACAAGTTTTATCTTTTATGTCGTGGATAATAACAGTACGCGGTAAGTCTTCAGGTAAGCGTTGGCGTTTTGGCTTTTGACGAGTGTAGGTAATCGTTTGTGTGTCATCATTTTCAATGATGATTTCTTCTTCTGTTTCATTGAATAAATCAAATTGAGTCGAGTCAGATTCACTGCTTTTACCAAAGCGCTGATGTTGAGCCAGTCGAAATTGCTCTAGAAGACGGTTATATTTATTTTCAAGCTGAAGCACAAGTGCTTTCAGCTCGTCAATGGTATCAGGAAGTGGTTTTATTTTATCAGTCATGTAGATGACTATATAACGATAATACAGGTAATCAATCGGTTGCCTCCTATTCTTGACTGAGAATCAACTATTTAAAGGGTTGTTTGATAATGTACTGGTTGATGTCCTAAGATATCAAAACCTTGTAATAGCAGTGTCAGTTGCTGCTCTGATAATGCTAACGTATCGTTATTTATATTTCGTGGCCATTTGAAGCGGTCTTCATCTAATCGCTTGTACCATAAAGCGAATCCTGTTTTATCCCAATACAATATTTTGAGTTTATCACGAGGCTTATTGCAAAATATAAATAGAGCATCACTAAACGGTGATAGTTGCATTTCTTGCTCAACAATCACGACAAGGCCATTAATGGCCTTGCGAAAATCGACAAAATCACGATGAAGATAAATGGTGGAAACATCAGTAAATACATTCATGATTGATACCCTTTTAATAAGAGTCCTATCCAGTGAGGTTCAGTATTAGCTGGCAATGTTAATCGCAATTTTCCGATAGAAAGTTGAATATCTGGTAATTGTGGAGTGGCGATGATAGTTGATGTTAACGCTTCTACTTTCAAGAAAGTAGAAGCGTTAATCTTTTGTTTCCATCGTGCTTTACGTGCACTAAATGTCTTTGGCAGAATATTATGGTTACGACAAAATTCAGCGGCACTAAGCTTGCTAGATTGCTGAGATTCAAATAGAGCGTGCCATTGCTCTGGTGTTCTCTTTTTATCTTTTTGCATAATTACGTTCTCGTTAAATGAAAGATCGTAAGATACGCATAATGAATTTTATTTGTTAGGTGTAGTTCCCCGCACGCTTACTCTGTTTCTTCTGTGGTAATAATTGGGTCACATTTATCAACAAACCAGCCCATGTAAGACGTAACAATAGTCACGATAATACAAACAAAGCTTAACCACATGAATGGTGCGTAAGACAGTGTCGCTACGCCTAAAATACTCGCCATGTAGATACCGTTATCACTCCATGGCACCATACCTGACGTTAACGTACCACCAAATTCTGCGTTACGAGATAAGTTTTTACGCTTGTAACCTAAGCGGTCGTAGTTTTTCGCACAAATCTTTGGGGTAAGGATCAGTGATACATACATTGCTGAGCCGAAGATGTTACCAAAGAAGGCTGTCGCAATAGTACTTGTCGCAAGTGAGCCAGGACCTTGCACGCGTTTTTCGAATAGTTTAGCGACCGTTTCTAGTACACCCACTTTATCCAGTAGACCACCAAAGCCTAAACCAAAGATAATGACCGCTACCGAACCTAGCATTGAAGACATGCCACCACGATTTAGAATTGAATCGATAAAACCAACCCCTGATTCAATTGAATATGGAGCCCACGCTGTATTAAATGCGGTTAAGAAGTTGATGTCTTGAACCATTACAGCCCAGATAATTCCTAGTAATGAGCCAAAGCTGATCACAGGGAAAGAAGGCATACGCATTGCTAATAGGCCAAGAACAATAACAACAGGAACGAATGAAAATGGGGTAATAACGAATTGTTCTTCCATTGCTAAGATAACTGAATCCACTTGGCTCATATCAACGTTGCCTGCGAAATGGAAACCAAAGGCAGTAAACATAATACCAGTAATAATGTAGCTGATAAGGGCAACAGGAAGCATGCCTTTAATATGTTCTACGACTTCAACACCAGACATAGAAGAAGCAAGAATTACTGAATCAGACAGTGGTGACATTTTATCACCGAAGTAACAACCAGAAAGGATAGCACCGGCAGTAATTGGCAAGTCCTTGACCAATCCCCATCATTGCAATACCCGCAGTACCCGCGGCACCCCAAGAGGTTCCCGTTGCAAGTGCTGTTAATGAACAGATGATCATTGTGGCAAGTAGAAAGATTGATGGGTGAATGGCTTTTAAACCATAGTAAATAATTGTAGGAACAATACCACCAGAGATCCAAGTACCAACTAAGGCACCTACAGCCAAGAGAATTAACACCGCTCCTAGTCCATTAGATATTCCATTTAGAGCTGCTTTTTCTAAAGATTTATAATCATGGCCTAACTTAATACCTAACGTAATTATAATGAACCAGCCTATGTAAAGTGCTAGTTGAATTGGTAGGTCAAGTTGTGCCGTGAATGAAAAGGCAAGAAGTAGAAATAGCCCTAAAGAAATAATTACCTGCGTTAGCGAAGGTAATTTTGTCGTTGCTTGCTTCATGTATAAAGCCTCTTTTTTGTATGCATGAATAAAATTCATACGATAAGGGATTGTGTTTCCTAAACGGGGCTAACTGTACCTGATGATCAAGAAGAGATCGATTAAGTATGATTGAATTGTGATTATCATCTCTAGTCTTGTTAATTCACGCTCTTCTTGGTTGTGAAAGTGTTAATTTGACGTTTTAATATGTTTCATCTTGGTTTCTCTTGTGTTGGTTTGGTTTTATTTTCTTTTAAAGAATGTGGGTATTACTAGATTTAAATATCATTTAATTGGTTATATTTAAATTAATCGTTCGATTTTTTAGTTTAATTATTGATTTAATGAAGTGTAATTAAGTATGTATTTTGTTACTTATTTATTTTTCGTAGGTTAAATCTGAAATTTGCTTCTAATGTATAAAAGCCTTAGAAATCTATGGGGATAAAATCATAATTGATGAGGTAAATAAATTAAGTGATGATAAATTGCACAAATGAAATTCTTTAGTTGTCTGTTTTTCTTTTATTGATGGGTATAAAAAACATAATTCTTAGCCAAATAGTGCTTGAGATCTTTCTCTGTTCATCATATAGATGGGACAGAGAAAATTATTTTTTAAATACAGGGAGAGTACAATGAGAGTAGGTTTAGTTGGCTGGCGTGGCATGGTAGGTTCGGTATTAATGCAACGTATGGTTGAAGAGAGAGATTTTGATCTTATTGAACCTGTATTTTATACCACGTCACAAGTTGGTATTCCTGCGCCTAATTTAGGCAAGGGCGAAAGTCTATTGCAAGATGCGTTTGATATAGAATCATTGTCTAAACTTGATGCAATTATTACTTGTCAGGGTGGCAGTTATACAGAGAAAGTCTATCCTGCGTTACGTAAAGCAGGTTGGAAAGGGTATTGGATTGATGCCGCATCAACATTACGTATGAAAGACGATGCGATTATTAGTTTAGATCCTGTTAATTTCGATCAAATTCAACAAGGTATTCATTCTGGTACTACTACGTATGTAGGTGGTAACTGTACAGTAAGTTTAATGCTTATGGGACTGGGTGGTCTTTATAAAGCAGGGCTTGTTGAGTGGGTGAGCGCAATGACGTACCAAGCGGCGTCTGGCGCCGGTGCTAAAAATATGCGTGAGCTTATTTCTCAAATGGGTGTTATCAATGACAGTGTAACGTCTGAATTAGCGAACCCTTCAAGTTCAATTTTGGATATTGATAAAAAAGTCGCAGAAACGTTACGCTCAGATTCATTTCCTACTTCTGAATTCGGTGCGCCATTAGCGGGTTCATTGATCCCTTGGATTGATGTAAAGCGTGAGAACGGTCAAAGTAAAGAAGAGTGGAAAGCGACCGTTGAAACCAACAAGATCCTAGGTCTACAAGATTCTCCAATTGCGATTGATGGTACGTGTGTACGTATCGGAGCAATGCGTTGTCACTCACAAGCACTGACAATTAAACTGAAACAAGATGTGCCGATGGATGAGATTGAAGAGATCATCGCTACGCATAATGATTGGGTTAAAGTGATCCCGAATGATCGTGATATTACGGCACAAGAACTGACGCCTGCAAAAGTAACGGGTACGTTATCGGTTCCTGTTGGCCGTTTACGTAAGATGTCTATGGGCAATGATTTCCTAAATGCATTTACCGTTGGTGATCAATTATTGTGGGGTGCCGCAGAGCCACTTCGCCGTACATTACGTATTATCCTTAACGAAAAAAGATAATATATATTTCGGTTTTTAGAATTAAAAAAGGCTTCCCATGAGTGATCAGGGAAGCCTTTTTATTATTTAAAGACATCTGTAGTTAGTAAGTTAACTCACCACGTAGATTTTGCTGCATCATCGTACGCATGGTTTCATAAGGCAGGTTTTTGCTTAATAAGTAATGTAATTTAGCAAGAGCTGCTTCTGGTGTCATATCGTAGCCGCTGATCACGCCAGCTTCAGCAAGAGCACAACCCGTAGCATAGCCACCCATGTTTACTTTTCCCGATAAGCACTGAGTTAAATTGATGACGACAACGCCGCGCTCAGAAGCCTCTTTTAATTGTGCCAAAAGCTCAGGATTTTGAGGAGCATTACCAACACCAAAAGTCAGTAATATCATTGCATTTACAGGTTGACGTAATGTATTTTTAATCACTTCCGCAGAGATGCCTGGATACATGGTAACGACACCAATGGGCTGTGGTGTAATGTTGTTAACCGTAAATTCACCTTCAGGTTGCTTATTAATTTCAACACCGTTGATTTGGATATTAATACCAGCTTCCAATAATGGAGGTAAATTTGGTGAACTGAATGCGTTAAAGCCATCGGCATGAGATTTTGTACTGCGGTTACCGCGAATAAGTTTGTTATTGAAAAATAACGTCACTTCGTTAATTGGATAATTTGCGGCAATGTGCAGTGCATTTAATAAGTTACTTTGGCCATCAGAGCGAAGTTCTGCAAGAGGGATCTGTGAACCGGTAACAATAACTGGTTTACCGAGGTTCTCTAGCATAAATGAAAGTGCAGATGCTGTGTAGGCCATGGTATCCGTACCATGAAGAATTACAAATCCGTCGTATTTATCGTAGTTAGCACGAATATCATCTGCAATACGCTGCCAGTCTTCTGGAGTCATGTCAGATGAATCGATTAATGGCTCATATTCGTGAATGGTGAAAATTGGCATTTCAGCACGGTGAAACTCTGGCATTTGCTTTAATTGATGTTGCATAAAGCCTGATGCAGGGACATAGCCATGATCATCAGATTTTAACATGCCGATTGTGCCGCCTGTGTAGGCGATATAAATGTGTTTTCTTTCCATAATAACAACGGTACAGAGTTATGGGAGGTGGTGGGATTATACTGGTCATTCTGCATAAAGAAAGCCCGACATGTGTCGGGCTCGTCATGCTTTTACAGATTACTGCAATTGAGGCAGAACAGA
Organism: Aliivibrio salmonicida LFI1238; assembly: GCF_000196495.1. Taxonomy (NCBI): domain Bacteria; kingdom Pseudomonadati; phylum Pseudomonadota; class Gammaproteobacteria; order Vibrionales; family Vibrionaceae; genus Aliivibrio; species Aliivibrio salmonicida. Next base: position 2,318,824 of record NC_011312.1, on the reverse strand, counting down.
TATTGTCCTTTTGGGTCATTAAAGTTATTTAACATGTTGATATCTGTTGCAACTTTGCTTATGGCTGGTTGCAATGCTTCAGGCGCTAATGAAAATAATTCAGCTTTTACACTGACATTTAAGCTCATGCTTAACTCTTCAAGAAATTGTTCCATCGGTGTTAATGGTTCTTTTACCCAAAACAGATTATATGCGTCCATATTGGCGAGCTCAGCCGCAGCTTGAACAGCATCATCAAAATCCCCTAGCTGGTCAATCAAACCATGTTCAAGGGCATCTTTCCCTGTCCATACTCGACCTTGAGCGACATTATCAACGGCATCTAAAGACATATCACGATGATCACTGACTAATTTAATGAATCGGTAATAACCATGTTCAATACCTAATTGCATGACTTGAGCAACGTCTTTATCAAGCGGGCGAGTAAGGCCAATGCCATTGAAAGGTGATGTCGAAATGCCATCGCTGTGGATACCCATTTTTTCTAACCCTTTTTCAAAAGTGGTTAAAATACCAAAAATACCAATAGAGCCAGTAATCGTTGTTGGTTGAGCAATGATCTTATCAGCACTTGCGGAGATCCAATAACCACCAGAGGCAGCGACACTCGACATAGAAATAACAACAGGCTTACCTGCTTCTTGTAGAGCATCAACTTCGTTACGAATAATTTCAGAAGCAAAAGCACTGCCTCCTGGGCTATCTACTCTCAAAACGACAGCTTTCACATTATCATCATCACGAGCTTGGCGTAATAATGCGGCAGTTGAATCGCCTCCGACAGTACCTTGACGTTGAGTTCCATCCATAATTGCGCCACTAGCGACAACAACAGCAATGTCTTTTGCATCAGGGATAATCGAAGGGTGAACTTGAGGGAGATAATCGTAATAGCTTATTTGTTTAAAGCTATCATAACCATTTGACCCAAATTCAGTAATAAGGTCTTTACGAACTTCTTGACGAGTAGCGAGCTTGTCAACTAAACCAAGTTCCACCGTCATTTGTGATAAATCACCATTTAATGCCGTCAATTTTGCAATAAACTGATCCATTGGCATCGTTAATGTTTTTGCGTCAATTTGGCGATTGGTTGAGACATCACCTAAATACGCATCCCAAAGCTGAGTTAGCCATGCTGACGTGGATGCTTTAGCAGCATCAGACATGTCATTACGTAAGTAAGGTTCTACGGCTGATTTATAAGTACCTACGCGAAAAACGTGTGTCGATACATTGAGTTTTTCTAATAAATCTTTGTAGTACAGAGTGTAAGCTCCGTAGCCACGTAATAAGACTGCGCCGTCAGGAGCCATAAAAATTTTGTCAGCGTAACTTGCTAAATAGTATTGGCTTTGGTTGTAATAATCACCGATGGCATAGACGGGTTTACCAGACGCTTTAAATGTATTGATGGCTTTTGCGATATAACGCAATTTAGTTAGACTTGTTTCATTCATTTCTTTTAAATGAAGAACTAAACCTGACACATTATCATCTTTAGCGGCATAGCGAATTGTATCTACGATATCGAATAAGACGTTTTCTTGTGATCGTTGGCTACCGAGTAAATCGGCCGTAACGCGTTCTAGTGGCTCTCTGAATTTACTTTCTTCAACAATTGGGCCAGAGAGATCCAGAATGAGTGCTTTTTTCTCAACGGTTTGATCTTGTTGAATATCATCGGTGCTTAAAAAAGTAAAAGCAATGACACCGATAAAAGCCAAGAAAAACAAATTAAGTACTAGCTGACGAGTAAAGGAAAGTAACTTCCATATCGCCTGAAAACATTTACTTATGAAGTGGAATAACCCTTTCATATATGTCCTTATTATTTATTTCATTATGCTTTTATCCTACTCTAACTTAAGTAGAAAGTAACTATAGGCGTGAATGAGAATCAAAGTGATTTACTGATTTGCAACGTAAAATAAATGAGAAGCATGAAAATAATGATGGATGTTGCATATTTGTAAATTCATCATTGTGTGTCCAGTAAATAATTACTATTCTGGTCTGACCACAATAACAATAAGCGATGGATTGCCATGACGTACCCACACCTATTTCAACCATTAGACTTGGGTTTTACCCAATTAAAAAATCGAGTATTAATGGGCTCGATGCATACGGGTTTAGAAGAAAGTAACGATGGCTTTAAAAAACTATCCTCTTTTTATGCAGCACGAGCGAAAGGGGGCGTTGGTTTGATTGTTACTGGTGGGTTTGCACCAAACTTTAGAGGTAGATTAACCCCATTTAGCGCCCAATTTAGTTCTGCTAGAGCAGCAGAAAAACATAAAGCACTCACATCTGCTGTACATGACAACGGTGGGAAAATTGCTCTGCAATTACTTCATGCTGGGCGTTATGCAATGCATCCCCTCGCGTTAAGTGCTTCAGATATACGCTCTCCAATTGGTATGTTTACGCCCTCTCAAATGAGTGAGCGCCAAATTCATAAGACGATAGGTGATTTTGCAAACAGTGCCCATTACGCTAAACAAGCCAATTATGATGGTATTGAAGTGATGGGATCTGAAGGCTATCTCATTAATCAATTTATCTGTGCTCGTACAAATATGCGTTATGACGACTGGGGCGGAAATTATCACAATAGAATGCGTTTCCCCTTAGAAATAATTAAAGCGATACGAGAAAAAGTAGGAGCGGATTTTATTATTATTTTCCGTTTATCAATGCTTGATTTGGTAGAGCAAGGCAGCACATTTGAAGAGGTTGTTGAGTTAGCTCAAGCCTTAGAAAAAGCGGGCGTGACTATTTTAAATACTGGTATTGGGTGGCATGAAACTCGAATACCAACGATATCGACACAAGTGCCAAGAGCGGCGTTTAGTTGGGTGACTGAAAAACTAAAAAATAAAGTATCTATTCCGTTGATCACCTGCAATCGAATTAACACACCGGAAGTAGCCGAAAATATATTGGCTTCAGGTCAAGCCGACATGGTTTCTATGGCGCGTCCATTTCTGGCTGATGCAGAGTTCGTCAATAAAGCAGAACAAGATAAGGCCGACTTAATTAATACGTGCATTGGCTGTAATCAGGCATGTTTGGACCATGTGTTTAAAGCAAAACGAGCCACGTGCTTAGTGAATCCCCAAGCCTGCTATGAAACGGAATTAGTGTTAGATCCCATTACCTCAAAAAGAAATATTGCCATTATTGGGGCTGGCATGGCAGGGCTATCTTGTGCCACTTCAGCGGCTGAACGTGGTTATAACGTGACATTATTTGAACGAAATGACCGTATTGGTGGGCAGTTTAACTTAGCAATGGAAATCCCTGGCAAAGAAGAGTTTAAAGAAACAATTCGTTATTTCTCGAACAAGGTAAGCCATGAAAATATTACATTAAAATTGAATCATACCGTTACGATGGAAGAGTTGAGTAAATTTGATGATGTCGTGGTGGCGACAGGGGTTAAACCTAGAGCGCCGACTCTTGAAGGAAGTGATCACCCTAAAGTCATCGATTACCAAACTTACATTAAAACTAAGCCACACTTGGGACAGAAAGTTGCCGTAATTGGCGCTGGTGGTATTGGTATTGATGTCGCAACGATGATTACCGAGCCTGAAAATCAGACGCTAGACAGTTGGTTGCAAGAGTGGAATATTGATAAAAACATTGAATTTGAAGGCGGACTTAAACCTCAACAAACGGATAAAACAACGCGTGAAGTCTGGTTGATGCAACGTCGTAGTGGCAGTGTTGGTAAAGGGCCAGGGAAAACGACAGGTTGGATTCACAAACGCACGTTAGAGAAACGGGGTGTGAATATGTTGGCGGGCGTTGAATATCTGAAAGTGAATGATGAAGGTTTATATATTCGACATAATGATGAAGTGAAATTATTAGACGTTGACCAAGTATTAATGTGTGCAGGGCAAGTTTCGGTCAACGAATTGGTTGATACATTAATTAAAGCAAACATTACACATCATGTTATTGGTGGTGCAGAGCATGCCGGTGAGCTAGACGCTAAACGAGCTATTCGTCAAGGTGTTGAGTTGGCTGCAAATTTATAATAGCGATTAGATTGACTAGAAAACTTGATAACTGTCTATTCGTACAGGTATAGTGCTGATGTTATTCACAACATCAGCACTTTTTTATGTCACGATTATTTATTGCAGAAAAACCAAGTTTAGGGCGAGCGATTGCAGCTGGCTTAGCCAAGCCACAAAAAAATCACCAAGGCTATATTGAATGTGGTAATGGTGACATTGTGACTTGGTGTATCGGTCACTTATTAGAACAAGTAGAGCCAGATGCTTATGACGACAAGTATAAATCTTGGCGTATGGAGCATCTGCCAATTGTGCCTGAACAGTGGCAACTTCGACCTAGAAAGTCATCGAGTAAGCAATTGACGGTGATTCGAAAATTACTTAAAACGGCCTCTCAAGTTATTCACGCGGGAGATCCCGATCGAGAAGGTCAGTTATTAGTTGATGAAGTCCTTGATTACTTAAAGTTATCGAAGACAAAAAAAGCGGCGACTCAACGTTTGCTTATTAGTGATTTGAACTTACCCGCGGTAAAACGTGCCTTATCTGCTATGAGAAGTAATCAAGAATTTATTCCTCTTTCTATCTCTGCATTAGCTCGTTCTCGTGCTGATTGGCTATATGGCATGAACATGACTCGAGCTTATACTTTGCTAGGGCAACGAGGTGGATATCAAGGTGTTTTATCAGTAGGCCGAGTACAAACACCCGTTTTGGGACTTGTGACCCGTCGAGATGAAGAGATCGCACATTTTATTCCTAACGCGTATTTTACGTTGGACGCGCTTATCCCTTACCATAATCCAAACCTCAATGGTGGATTACCCTTTGATATTCGTGCTAAATGGAAACCAAGCGAGGCATGTCAGCAATGGCAAGATGAAGATGGGCGAGTTCTTAATCTCAAATTAGTCGAAAATGTTGCCCAACGAATTGCGAATCAACCTGCCACAGTGACTAAAGCTGAAAATAAAGAAACGAAGCAGAATGCGCCTTTGCCGTATTCATTATCTGCATTGCAAATTGATGCATCAAAACGATATAACTTAAGTGCTCAGCAAGTACTGGATTCTTGTCAGGCGCTTTATGAAAAGCATAAATTAATTACGTACCCGCGTTCGGACAGCCGTTATTTACCCAAAGATCACTATAAACAGCGTGAACAAGTGTGTGCTGCGATCGGGAATAATGACAAGCAGTTATCTAATGCCGTGAATAATGCCGATGTAAATTTGCGTTCTCGGGCTTGGAACGACAGTAAAGTAGATGCTCACCATGCGATTATTCCAACCCCTAAATCCAGTGGGGCTGCAGGGTTATCTGGCTATGAAGAAAAGGTGTATCACCTTATTGCACGTCAGTATTTAATGCAATTTTATCCGGCCGCTATTTATGCGGAAGCAGAACTTATTTTTGATATTGCGGGTGGTGTATTTTCTGCAAAAGGAAAACAAATGCTTTTTGCAGGGTGGCGTATATTATTAGGTAAAACACACACCCAAAATGCTGACGATGATGTAGCGAATAAAGTACCTCCATTAAAAAAAGGGGAAGTACATACGTGTCGTGAGGGAGAGATTAAACACAAAATGACAGAGCCGCCAAAATACTTTACCGAAGCCACCTTATTACAAGCAATGACAGGGATAGCACGCTTTGTTGAAGATAAAGAGTTGAAGAAAGTATTAAGGGATACCGATGGTCTAGGAACAGAAGCGACTCGTGCCGGTATTCTAGATACTCTTTTTAAACGTCAATTATTGATTCGTAATGGAAAAAATATTAATGCGAGTGACGCGGGAAAAGGCTTAATTCACGCATTGCCTAGAGAAGCAACTTATCCTGATATGACGGCTCATTGGGAGTTCCAGTTACAAGGCATGACAGAGAAAACGTATTCTTATCGTCCATTTATGCAGTCTCTGGAAACAAAAGTGACTAACTTTATGCAAGGGGTACAACAAGGTCCGGTTCCTGATTCGCTGAGATCATTAAAAAGTCCGACAAAACCGCAATTTAAACGACGAAAAAGCGCAAAGAAATCGTAGAGTTAGATCAGTATCATCGAACTTGAAAATATAATCAGTTAATCTTACTTCTCATTTCTAAGCGATTAATATAAGAAGTAAGTATGACATTTAAGCATGTTGTTGGTTTTGGTGTTGCAGGTAATTTTGCCGGTCATTTAGAGCAGGCCGGTGAAGCTTCTGATTTTTTGAGCGTTAAAGTTGAAAACTCAATTCAGCCGAAAGCGTTGTTTCCATTTTACATCCCTTCAGAGAAGGCGGGATTTTTATCTCAATATCCGTTGTCTTCAGATACGATTATTCCACCGAATGATGCTGATAATTTACAAATAGAGCCTGAAGTTGCCATCGTGTTTGATATTGAGTATGAAAATGGAAAGGTAGCTCAGTTAATACCTGTGAAATTTGCAGCTTATAATGATTGCTCTATTCGCAAGCCGAATGCAAAAAAAATCAGTGAAAAGAAAAATTGGGGAAATCACTCTAAGGGGATTTCTCAAGATTTTATAGAGCTGTCTTCTTTCTCTAAAGGATGTGAATTGGATGCGTATCGCATTGCCAGTTTTCATGTGCGAGATGGGAAAATTAATCGTTATGGTGAAGATAGCGCAGTTATTGACTATAGTTATTTTCATGAACAACTAAGTTCGTGGATCATTGATCGAATGAACCATCAAAAAGATGAAGGCCCTGCGGAAGATATTTCATTGCATTTGTCGAATGCAGAGTTCCCAAAGCAAACTATTATCAGCATTGGTGCAACCCGATATACCCCGTTTGGGGAGTCTAATTTCTTACAGAGTGGGGATAAAAGCATTGTTGTCGTTTATAATTCAGACAAATATAAACCCGCCAAAATAGAAGAAATGGTACATAATAATCAACTTGAAAAAGACGGAATATCCTCATTAACTCAATGGGTTAGTGAATGAAAATAGCTTAATGCTTATATTATTTGATTGTCATAAATGTGTTAGGATTTATGTATTTGAGAGATTTTGCACAAAAATATAGGTAGTATATTCGGTTCAATTTTTGTTATAGAAGCATTTATGCCCAAATCTAATTTAAAACACATCTTTCTAATCCCAACACTGTTCTTTGTGTTGATCGTGGGGTTTGTTTTAAATAATCACCTTGGTGCAGTCCAACGACAAGTGAATCGAGAATATGATCGTATTATCGATTCACTTCAACGAACAATAAAAGTCATTATTTCTTTAGATTACAACCTCTCTCAAATGTATAAACAAGAAACGGGTGAATTTTATAATCATAATTTTGAGATGGATGAGAAGGCCGGACTTTGTGTTATTCGTCCCAGTAACGATCTTGATGCTGTCATGGTTAACCAAGGTATCTCGGTGCCTGAAAGTCGCTTAGATTATAGTATTGCTGGCAGTGAAGATTTATGTGACGAGAATTCAGAATTATATAAAATAGCGTCTAAAAAAATCGCCTTGGCACCTGTAATTTCCTTCATTCATGACTACGAAAATTATCTTCATGGCATCTATTTTATTTCAAAATATAATTACATCATTTCAGCCCCTAAAGAAATAGCAGAAAATCTAACGAAACAAAGTTTAGAGACGATTTACACTAGACCATACTGGAAGAACAGTATGAAAAATGATAATGAAAGGCACATTACATTTACACCTCCCTATACTGATGCTTTTTTTGATGGGCTAGAGGTTCTTACTTTCTCAACGCCTATTTATTATAAAGATTTATTTAAAGGTGTTCTGGTTATTGATTTATCGGTGGATAAACTATTACGTTCTAGTAATGACATATCTCAGCATATTCAATTGTTAGATAGCGATGAATATGAACGCTTTGAACAATACCGATTTATGCAGCCAGTTATTCTCAATGACACTAATTTTACGTATTTTCTGTATTATAAAAGCTCAATAAAAGAAGAGATCAAAAGTTTCTTTGTTCATGATGCAAAAAGTCTCATTTTAATTTTTGTCACTTATATCTTAGCGCTTCTATCTATGTTTTATTACCAAACTCGATTGTCACAGAATTATTATCGTGATTTAGCAAAGCAAGATCCAATGACAGGGTTGTATAACCGTCGAGGGTTTGAAATGAGCTTACAAGATCGTGTGGTTAAAAAGTTTGTTGGTTTTGCTATTTATGACATCGATGACTTTAAGCAGATTAATGATGTGTTTGGTCATGATGTTGGAGATGAAGCGATTAAGTATGTAGCAAGAATGCTGACTAAGAGTGTGAGAGACAGTGATATAGTCTCTCGCTTTGGGGGTGAAGAGTTTGTTATCTGCATTAATGCAGATTCAAGAGAAACGCTTGAGAATGTATGTGAACGAGTGAGAAAATCAATTCAGGATTCATCAGGTAAAATAGTGAGCGGTGGTTTTACTGTGTCTGGAGGGGTTTCGATTATTGATTCTCATCAAGACTTTTCATTTGAACACATTATTAAAAAAGCCGATGATTTGTTGTATAAAGCCAAAGAAGATGGAAAGAATCGTGTTTACTTTGCATAAACACGATGAGTAATAGCGATTAACTAACGTTCTCTAATTCTTGATTTAAGCGCTCTACAATTAAAGGCGCTTTTTTATGGCTTCGAATATCCATGAAAATATCTTTAGCTTCAGTATATTCTTGTCGAAGATAAACTAGCCATTGTTTTACTCTGTTTGCATAATACTGGCCTTTATCACCAGCCATTTGTAATTTTGAATAATGAATTAATAATGCAATCACTTCTGGCCACGGCATTTTCGGGTGATTGTGTTTCACTACGTTCCCAAGGTTTGGCATATTAAATGCGCCTCGGCACACCATTAACGAATCAATTCCTGTGGCGGCAATACAACGTTGTCCATCGGCATAGTTCCAAATTTCACCATTAGCGATAATAGGAATATCTATTTTTTGGCGAACTTGGTTGATGTAATCCCATTTTATTTCTTCTGCACGATAGCCATCAGTTTTAGTGCGCGCATGGATGGTTAATTCGTTTGCGCCAGCTTGTTTTATCGCATCGGCAATAGCAAAACATTCTTCGGGATTCTCCCAACCTAAGCGAATTTTTGCAGTGACTTTTTTATCTTGTGGTACTGCTTCACGACACGCTTTAACGATTTGATAAATTAATTCAGGATCTTTTAAAAGCGCAGCTCCGCCCCGACTTTTGTTTACCGCTTTTGCTGGGCAACCAAAGTTTAAATCAAGACCATCAGAACCAAGATCAATTGCTCGTGCCGCGTTTTCTGCCATCCAATTAGGTTCTTGTCCTAATAATTGTAGACGAATAGGGGTACCTGATTTGGTTTTACTGTCGTTATGTAATTCCGGACAGATTCGGTGGAATACATGAGGAGGTAAAAGTTGATCAACGATGCGCACAAACTCAGTAACACAGAAATCATAGTCGTTAATTTCTGTTAATAGTTCACGCATTAAGTGATCGAGTACGCCCTCCATAGGGCCTAGTATTACTTGCATATCCCACCTCTTTTATTGGAGGTGGGATTGTAGGGGGAAAGGGGCTAGATGTCACTTAGTTCCTTTATTATAGCTTTTAGTTATCGTCTCCCCTGTAGAGGGGAAGTAATTTAGTTGGTAACCTTGTTGGCTTTTGTTTGTTATATCTGATGTATAGTAATACATACATGCTTGTGGTTTACCTGAAATAGGTGACCCATACCAATATTGGATATCAGCACTAGTGCTTACAAAACCATCACCTGCATATTTTTCAATAGTTAAATCTTGATTTAATAATGCATTCCAAAGTTGACCACAGCCTTCACCAGTAATCTGCCCAGGTGAGTTTTGTTCCGTTTTTAAAGGAAAACCTTCCTTTGATGGGTAAATGGTCTCGTCTGAAAAAATAACACCGACACCAGAACTTACAGACGGTTCACCTTGCAAAACCCATGCGCCGTGATACATATTGACAGCAGCAGTGAAAGCTGAGAACACGCCATTCGCCCTCGATTCATGTGCATCATCTTGTAAGTTCAAAAATTTAGGCGCAGCGGTGACCGCTAGAATACCTAAAATAACGATAACAACGATCAGTTCAATTAAGGTAAATCCTTGATTATTTTTCATAGATTTCTCAGCAGCAAAAAATTAATAATAACGGCACTTAGGCTCTAATAATTATTTGCGCTATACTACGCCGAAAACTTAATTTCGGAAGTGAATAAATAATGAAATATCAATTAATTGCGTTAGATGGCGTTGATTTGAACTGTTCTGGCCTTTTTCTTGAAGGTGCAGTGCTTGCCGCTAATATGGCAACGAAGCCATTAGCACCAGAAGCGTGGTTAGGTGATCTTATTGGTGCAGATAATGCACTTGAAATGGAAAAACAAATCTCTCAGCACATTGAACACCAATATACGTTACTTAAACGTAATGAATATGAAATTACCGAATTAGTTAATTTTGATGATTTAGATGCCGTCACTGATTTCGCAGAAGGCTTCATGACAGTATGGCCAATGGTTGAAGAGTTATGGTCAGATCTTAACGTCGCTGATGGTACGATGCGTATGCTGTCCGCGTTATTAACGACAATGATGCTGGCTGTTGATGAAGAAGAAACGCACCGCCAAATGGCTGAAGCGGGTATTGATACACCGCCAACATTAACTCAAATGCTTCCTCAGTTAGACATGATGATTTTAGAAGTGGCAATGGCTGCGGATGAATATCAAATCGGCTATAAAGGACAGAAAGTGAATCCGTACAAAAATGTGGGCCGTAATGATACTTGTCCATGTGAGAGCGGTAAGAAGTTCAAGAAATGCTGTGGTAAATAGGTAGATTTCTATTTTCTGATTTAAATAAAAAAGCCATCTGGTAATTATTACCCGATGGCTTTTTTGTTATTAGCAATATAAATAGTTAATTATGCGCTTTTCTTATTGAAGAACTGAGCGATAACAATAATAGCGAGAGCAACTAAATTACCTGCAAAGATAATAACTAACCATTGTGGCATGGTAAGTGTTAGAAATTGCCAAACGATTTTGCTGCAGTCACCATAAGCTTCAAACATCCAAGGTGCCCATTTATTTAATGGTGCCCATGATGGGAACGTGACAAATAAATCACACGTTGAGAATGGTGAAGGGTTTAATTGAAAATCAACATGTTGCATAGCAAGTTTTAAGCCCCAGCCAGCACTTATCCCCCAAGCAATAAGACCACACCATCTGAAAATAATGTTATTAGGGTTTAAGAGTCCAATAATGGCAGCACCAGCAATACCCATCATGGCCACTCGTTCGTAAATGCACATGACGCATGGTGGTAGTTTTATGATGTGTTGGAAGGTCAGTGCACAAGCTTCAAAAAAGAGAATGAAGATAAGCAAAATAAGCCAAGAGAGGCGAATGCGTGAAAAATGGTTAAGGGCTTGCATTATTATTCCTTAGTAAAAAGAAAGGCTCCGTATAAACAGAGCCTTTTAGTCAATCAAAAGTGGCTATGCCATTATTAATGACCACTAGAAACGGCATTAGTTGCAGCTTCTATCGTTCCGTGTGTGATCCAACCGAAATCGTAGAACATTGTTGTCATTGGTTCAAGTAAGAACGAGATACCAAATAAACCAACTAATGCCAAAACGATGGTATATGGCAGAGCCATCCAAACCATACGACCATAAGATAATTGAATTAATGGTGCGAGTGCTGAAGTTAATAAGAACAAGAAGGCTGCTTGACCGTTTGGTGTGGCAACAGAAGGTAAGTTAGTACCCGTATTGATTGCAACGGCTAATAAGTCAAATTGGTCTCGTGTAATAACACCATCAAGTAATGCGGTTTTAACTTCATTAATATAAACGGTACCAACAAATACGTTGTCAGAGACCATCGAAAGAATACCATTTGCCACATAGAATAGGGCAAGTTGAGAACTCTTATCTTCAACTGCTAATACCGCATCTATAATTGGTTTAAATAGTTCTTGATCTATAATCACTGCGACAATGGCAAAAAAGACCGCAAGTAATGCAGTGAAAGGCAATGCCTCTTCAAATGCCTTACCCATAGCATGCTCTTCAATGACACCAGTAAAAGCAGTTGCAAGAATGATGACAGATAAACCAATGAGGCCAACAGCTGCAAGGTGCATTGCTAAGGCAACAATTAACCATACGGCAATCACGCTTTGAATAATCAATTTTGCGTTGTCGATATTCGTACGATTTTTACGTTCTTCTGATTCGTACTCTTCTAGAATATTACGAACATTTTCAGGAAGTTTTGCACCGTAACCACAAATACCTAATTTTTCTACAACAACACACGTTAACAAACCGCAAATAAATACAGGGGCGGTCACTGGTAACATACGGATGATGAACTCACCAAACATCCAGTTTGCTTGATCCGCAATAATTAAATTTTGCGGTTCACCCACCATGGTCATTACGCCACCAAGCGCAGTACCAACACCAGCATGCATTAATAGGCTACGTAAAAATGCTCGGTAGTTTTCTAAATCGTCACGACTTAATTCATCCGTTACATTCGAATCACAAGTATGATCATGGCTAGGTGTACCACCTTGACCTGAGGCGACTCGATGGTAAATAGCATAAAAGCCAACAGCAACACTGATAACAACGGCAATAACGGTTAATGCATCAAGAAATGCAGATAAGAATGCCGCGGTAAAACAGAAAGCCACTGATAAGGCTGTTTTTGATTTTATGCCAATAAGTATTTTTGTAAAAATGAACAGCAGCAACTGTTTCATAAAGTAAATACCAGCAACCATAAACACAAGCAGTAAGAGAACTTCAATATTAGCTACTAATTCATGTTTTACTTGTTCGGCACTTGTCATACCTATAGCGATTGCTTGAATAGCAAGCAAACCACCAGGTTGAAGAGGGTAGCATTTTAAAGCCATTGCAAGAGTGAAAATGAATTCCACAACGAGCAACCAACCTGCAGCGAATGGGTCAACAAAAAAGAAAACCAGCGGGTTGATGATTAGAAACGAAATTATTGCGATTTTATACCAGTCGGGGGCTTTACCAAGAAAGTTTTTGATAAATGCATTCCCTAGCGAAATAGACATGTGATGCTCTCTACAATTGTTACTCTAATTCCATAAAAATAAGGTTAAGTAAGGAGTTGATAATAATCGCCTAACGTATTGTTTTTAGTAAAGATAAACAACTATTTAGTAAAGCAACAAGTAATAAATTACTGCCTTGCCAAATAACTACCTATAATTATCTTAACCTTATACCAAACGCCTGAACTCTACTCTTTATTGCTAATTAGTCAATATTATAGGGGGGGATAATGTACAAAATGTGCCTTTGCTCGGTTTTATAAAGAAAACTAAAGAAATGTATAAAAAAAAGTCATCTTCTACTTGATTCTTCTAGGGAGATATAGGCTTAAAAGTGAGAAGGTTAAGGCCTTAATTCGGTTTCAAATTAAGAAATAGTTAAGAATTTGTTTAAGTGGTGGTATGATGAGTTTAGTTATTTTAATAAAAAATGGATCGTAAACTTGTATGGTTATTAAGGCTAAAAGTCCTGCCGGATTTGCTGAAAAATACATTATAGAAAGCATTTGGAATGGTCGATTTCCTCCAGGTTCAATCTTACCAGCAGAACGTGAATTATCTGAATTAATCGGGGTTACAAGAACAACGCTTCGAGAAGTATTACAACGCCTTTCTCGTGATGGTTGGTTAACGATTCAACATGGTAAACCAACAAAAGTTAATGATTATATGGAGACGTCGGGTCTTCATATTTTAGATACATTAATGACATTAGTTGATGCAAATAATGCGACTTCAATTGTTGAAGACTTATTGGCAGCAAGAACTAATATTAGTTGTATCTTTATGAGACAAGCATTTAAGACCAATAAAGAAGGATCTCTTCGCACATTAGACCGAGTAATTGAGTCTTGTGAGCAGTTAATTGCAGCAGAAAGCTGGGATAAATTTATTGAAGAATCTCCATTTGGGACAAAACTTAAAGCTGAAATAAAAGAAGATAATGAAAAAGATCCAATAAAGCGCCAAGAGTTGTTAATTGCAAAAACCTTTAATTATTATGATTATATGTTATTTCAAGGTATTGCATTTAAATCAGGCAACCAAATATATGGACTGATCTTTAATGGTCTTAAAAAGCTTTATGCTCGTGTTGGTAGTTATTATTTCTCAAGCGATGAAGCAAGAGAATTAGCATTACAGTTTTATCGAGACCTAAAACAGATTTGTGAAGAAGAAAGAAAAGATGCTGTAATGCCGAGAATGCGTCAGTATGGTATTGAAGGCAATCTTATCTGGAATGAAATGAAAAAGAATTTACCAAGTAATTTTAGAGAAGATGATAGTTAATTTCATCTAAAAATACATAAAAGGCAGGCTAATATAGCCTGCCTTTTTTTTGTTCTAAATTTATAAAAGTAGTTATATTCTGTATTTTTTGTCATTTAATTGCGTTATCTAATGGTTGATAGTGTTGGTTCTATGTTTTTATTTGGAATTTAATTCTGTATACGTTAACAATATCTTAAAAACTCTCAAAGAGTATCCAGTGCTGTATAGTACGTAGGTATAAATAATAGAATTGATATAATCATCGATAATTAAACGTATAAAGGGTATGTAGTGAATAAATTAGTCAGTGGTTTCATCCTAGGAGCAGTATTGCTCGTAACCAATAGTGTAAATGCAAAAATATCTCAATGGTCTATTGGTGCTGCAGCAGCATATTCCCCCTCTTTTTATAAAGAAACACCATCAAATACAACGGTAATACCAATGATTGGTTATGAGGGAGAGCATATATTTTTGCGTGGATTCAATGGTGGTTATCGTTTATATCCTATTGGCTCACCTCAAAATATTATCTTTCGTTTTGTATATGATCCTCGAACATTTCAACCAGAAGATTCTAAAAATGCAGAGATGCAGCAATTAGATGAACGAAAAAGTACGGTGCTAGGTGGGGTTAGCTATCAAATAATTACTCATATAGGGATCATTGAGTTCACCGGAGGGACTGATATTGGTAGAGCGCATAATGGATTATATGCAGAAGCAGCATGGCGTTTACCGATTAGAGGGAAAGGATGGGCCGTAACCCCATCTTTTGGTTATTCATATAATAGCCAACGGTTAAACAATCACCTTTATGGGGTATCAGCTGAAGAAGCCCAGAGAAGCGGTATTGAAGAGTTTGATGCTGATTGGGATGGCCAATTTTTTATTGGATTATCGACTTATTTCCACGTAACCCCAAATATAAGAGTGACGGGGGGCTTACGATATGTGAACCTTGAAGGGAATTTAGAGCAAAGTCCGATGATAGAGCACACAACCAGCTCTACGGGTAATGTTGGTATAGCATACGTATTCTAAATAATAGATATTTAGAATAAAAAAAGCCATTCAAAAGAATGGCTTTTTATCGAAATCGCATTGTTCTATAAGAACAATTTAGATAGCGAACTCTTCTAATGATTTACCAGAATCAAGGTGTACTTGAAGTGCTGATGGAGTACGGCCTTGGCCTGTCCATGTTTTTTCTTCGCCAGCGTGGTCTAAGAATTTGTACTTAGCTGGACGTGGAGCACGTTTCTGCTTTGTTTTAACTGTAGTAGAAGACATTGTGTCTAGTAGATCTTCAGGAGCGATACCGCTCTCAATCATCATTTGACGGAATTCTTCAAGCTTCGCTTGTTTTTCAGCAAGTAGAGCGCGATCTTCAGCTTCTGTTTCTTGACGTTCAGCAACAACTGCTTGAAGCTTTTCAAGCGCTTCTTCTAGTTGCTCTAATGTCATTTCACGAGATAACGCGCGTAGGCTACGTAGGCTACGTAGGTTTAGTAATGTTTTAATAGTATCAGACATGTTTGATTCCATATTAATTTGATAATGTAATTTTTATATAACCATTAAATAATATATCAAACTATGGGATAAGGAAATAATTAATTATTAATGATAATAATATTAAAAGTGATATGTCTCTATTGTGAGATAATTAAATGTTAGTTTTAAAGTATCTCATTCTACCTATGCGTGGTTTTTAATGTTAAAATTCTCAGAATAGTATTGCAAAGTTGTATTCAATCCGTACAATAACTCCACCTAAACGGGTAGAGGCGCATTGCCTAAAAGTAAATTGTTCGAGGTTGATAACCGATGACTGCAATTGAAAGGAGTCAATGCCGAAGTTAGTGCTGTTATCAAACAGGTTAGCTGGGGTTATTTCGAAAAGGAATAACACTGCCATAGTCAATTTTATTTTTTAACTATGGAGCGCTACTGTGGGGGAATGGTTTTATTACATTCACTTCCTTATAACGGTATATACCGTATCTACAGTAGATCTCCAACCAAACTGGTTGTTGTAGATCATGAATTTAGCCGATTTTTCCAATTCTCCAATTTCAATATTGCCCCCATTAGTTGCACTGGGTTTAGCTATCATTACGCGTCGAGTTTTATTATCTCTCGGTGTGGGTATCGTTTTAGGTGCTATCTTATTATCAAGTTATTCTATTTCTGGCACAAGCACGTATGTCTTTAATTCAGTTAAAGGTGTATTTATTGCTGACGGAGCAATAAATAGCTGGAATATGAGTATTGTTGCTTTTTTAATCTTATTAGGAATGACAACAGCACTTTTAACCCTATCAGGCGGAACACGCGCTTTTGCTGAATGGGCACAAACACGTATTAAAAGTAAACGTGGAGCAAAATTATTGGCAGCCTGCTTAGGTGTGTTTATTTTTGTTGATGATTATTTTAATAGCTTAGCCGTTGGTTCAATATCCCGCCCTGTAACTGACCGTTTTTATGTATCACGTGCTAAGTTAGCTTATATTTTAGATTCAACAGCCGCTCCTATGTGTGTACTAATGCCTGCGTCTAGCTGGGGTGTATACATTATTACTATTATTGGTGGTATTTTAGTTTCTCATGGAGTGACTGAATATTCAGCACTGGGCGCTTATGTTCGTCTCATTCCTATGAACTTCTATGCGGTATTTGCATTATTAATGGTATTTGCTGTCGTTTGGTTCCAATTAGATATTGGTCCGATGCGAGATCATGAAAATGAAGCTAATCGTGGTAATGGCTTTGATGATCAAGCGGTTGATAAAGAATCGAAAGACTTAAATGAAGAGCTAAACATCACAGAAAGTGATACTGGTAAAGTTTCTGATTTAATCTTTCCAATTATCGTACTAATTGTCGCGACTATTTTCTTCATGGTTTATACCGGTGCTCAAGCGTTAATCGCTGATGGTAAAGAGTTCAATATTCTGGGTACCTTTGAGAATACCGATGTTGGAACCTCATTATGTTACGGTGCTTTACTTGGTTTAGCGTCTGCATTAATTACGGTTTTCCGCCAAAATATAGAAATGAAAGACATTGCAATCACAATGTGGATTGGTGCTAAGTCAATGTTTGGCGCAATACTAATTCTATTCTTTGCGTGGACAATTGGTTCTGTTATCGGTGATATGCAAACCGGTTCATATTTGTCTAGCTTAGCTCAAGGCAGTATTGGTATTCATTGGATCCCAGTTATTTTGTTCTTATTGTCAGGTTTGATGGCATTTAGTACAGGTACGTCATGGGGTACATTTGGTATTATGCTTCCTATCGCAGGAGACATGGCTGGTGCAACAGATATCGCACTCATTTTACCAATGCTAGGTGCTGTGTTAGCTGGATCTGTGTTTGGTGATCACTGTTCTCCTATCTCTGATACAACAATCTTGTCTTCAACAGGGGCTCGTTGTTGCCATATAGACCATGTATCGACACAATTACCTTATGCGTTATCTATTGCCGGTGTTTCAGCGGTTGGTTATATAGCACTTGGCTTTACTAACTCTGTATGGATGTCATTTTTAGCATCAACCGTTGCCTTTGTTCTTGTTTGTGGCGCAATGATGGTAATTTCAAAGAAGGGTCGCGTAACCGCTTAATCCTCTCTTTTTTTAACTCTTAAAAAACCGGCTTTTATTGCCGGTTTTTTATTGCTATTTTTCTGTTTAATCGCGATCATGGCGCTTCATATATGCTTTTAGGAGTTCTTTGTGTCTCGTTATAGTTTGCCTCTCATCGATAAAAACTCCCCATTTCAAGCTGTATTTGAACCGGCAATTAAAGACTTGATGGTGCATGTTCGTTCTGCTGCTCCTAAGTCAATCCACAGTATTTATTTATATGGTAGCGTGGCAAGACGAGAGGCGATTCCGGGCCGTTCAAATTTAGATGTTACTTTAATTACCACCGTTCCTTTAACAAACAAAGAACAAACATTAATCAATACAATTAAGGTTCGTTTTCAGTCTAAATATCCACAAATTACCGGGGTTACTTTCAACATCGGTACTGCATCAGAAGTTCTGCAATTAGAATCTATATTCAGTTGGGGATTTTGGTTACGTCACTGTTGTGTTTGTATTTTTGGTGATGATCTTTCTACTCGTTTTGGTGATTTTGAACCGAGCTGGGAAATTGCTAAAAACATGAATATGGACATTGAAGAATGGTTACAAGTGTACATAAAAAAAATCACCGCTAGCCAAGATATTAATACTCAAGTTCAATTACAGAAAACCATAGCAAAGAAATTATTAAGAAGTTGTTACTCTCTTATTATGCATAAAGATAAGGGCTGGTATGATCATCCTATTTTATGTGCACGCAAATTTCTAGAATATTATCCTGAAAAGCAGACAGAAATAGAACGCGTTGTTTTATTATTAAAAGGGCGAAAAGTACCTAAGCGCTCAGTTCTTGTTTTATTAAAAGAATTTGGAGATTGGGTTGTGAGCGAATTTAATAACATAGAAAGAAGAATAGGTTAACGATTGAACTCTCCTCACTGCGGCTTTTTATTAACTCGTCAGAATAAAGACATCAGAGACCATTCCCTCGTCGATTTATGGGTTAAATGTGATGACCATATAGCACATTTATTAATTGAAAATGAATTGGCTGTTATTTTCTTTTTGAAAGAACGACAAGCTGAATATGAGTCAATATTAACGAACGCACATATTCATTATTCAATTAAATCGACCTCTTTACATACTTTTCAGCATCAGCCTGTTTTTGGTTTGTATTTTTCGAGTACTCAGCAAAAACGAGTAGCAACAGCCCTATTTGAAGATCATCAACTGCCGACTTTTGAAGGTGATATTCGTTTAGCCGATCGTTATTTAATGGAACGTTTTATTTGTGGAGGAATGGCTTTTGTTGGTACTCCGCGACAAAGAAAAGGATACGTTGAATATCGAGATGTAAAAATTAAATCCGCAGAAATGACACCTGAATTCAGTGTGGTTTCATTAGATGTAGAGTGTTCAGAAAAAGGTATTTTATATTCTGTAGCGCTGCACTGTGAGCGTGATACTCGTATCATTATGGTAGGGCCAGAAGAGACGAGTGACTTACCGATAGAATGGGTTGAGAATGAAAAAGCATTGCTTCTTGCTCTAGAGTCTTGGTTTCAAACGTTTGACCCCGATATTATTATTGGATGGAATGTCATTAACTTTGATTTTAATTTACTAATTAAAAGAGCCAAATGGCACAACCTTGCCTTTCGGTTAGGTCGAGGGAATTCCTCTCTTTATTTTCGAGAATCAAATAAAAATAGGCAACAAGGTTTTTTATCTTTTCCCGGTCGGGTGGTTTTGGATGGCATTGATGCGTTAAAAACGGCGACATATCATTTTTCGAGTTGGTCTTTAGAGTCGGTATCTCAAGAATTATTAAATGAAGGGAAATCGATACATGATCCGAGTGATCGGATGGGTGAGATAAACCGTATGTACCGTGAAGATAAATGCGCATTAGCAAAATATAATCTTCAAGATTGTGTGCTAGTTACTCGTATTTTTGAACTAACACATTTACTAGAGTTTGTTATTGAAAGAACGAAATTGACCGGTATCGAACTCGATCGTGTTGGTGGTTCGGTTGCCGCTTTCACTAATTTATATTTACCTCGATTGCATAGAGCAGGGTACATTGCTCCGAATTTAGAAAGTGAGAATTGGATTGCAAGCCCTGGTGGTTATGTCATGAGCTCTAAACCGGGTCTATATGAATCGGTATTGGTCCTTGATTTTAAGTCGCTTTATCCTTCTATTATTAAAACCTTTCGTATTGACCCGTTGGGGCTAGTTGAAGGCTTAAAATTAGAATCGGGGATAGATGATGGGCAAGCTATCGAAGGATTTAGAGGTGGTCGTTTTCATAGAACAAAACATTTTTTACCTAATTTGATCGAAACCTTATGGTCAGCGAGAGATGTCGCGAAGAAAAATAATGAAAAAGCGTTTTCTCAAGCAATTAAAATCATAATGAATTCTTTTTATGGGGTGTTAGGATCATCTGGATGCCGATTTTTTGACCATCGTTTAGCGTCGTCAATTACGATGCGTGGGCATGAAATAATGAAAACAACCAGAGAGCTTATCGAATCTCAAGGGTATGAAGTGATCTATGGCGATACCGATTCCACCTTTGTTACCTTGGGGGAATCTATGCCATCTGATGAAGCGGATAAAATAGGCAAACAGTTAGTTGATCATATTAATCAATGGTGGACCGCGCATTTAGAGTCTGAATACGCAATAGACTCTGCTTTAGAAATTGAATATGAAACGCATTATCGTATCTTTTTAATGCCGACTATTCGCGGTTCTGAAATGGGATCGAAAAAACGCTACGCAGGGTTGATTAGAAAAGGCGATAAAGAAGAGATCATTTTTAAAGGATTAGAAACGGTGAGAACCGATTGGACCCCTCTCTCTCAAGAGTTTCAAAAGGTACTTTTTGATAAAGTATTTCATCAACAAGCTGTGGAAGAGTACGTACGTGAATATGTTGATAAAACAAAATCGGGTGAATTTGATAATAAGTTAATTTATCGTAAGCGTTTACGTAGACAGTTAGATGAATATCAAAAGAATGTTCCACCGCATGTGAAGGCGGCAAGAATAGCCGATACACAAAACCAAAAATTAGGAAAACCACTCATGTATCAACAAGGGGGGTGGATTGAATACATAATAACGACAGCGGGTCCTGAACCCATTGAATATCGCCAAAATCCGATTGATTATGATCACTATGTTGAGAAACAATTAAAGCCAATTGCTGAGGGCATACTTCCTTTTGTTAATTTAAGTTTTACTGAATTATCGGCTTCTCAATTAGGTCTATTCTAACGATTAGTTTTGTTATATATTGAGTAATACATCTAAAAAACTTAGTAAAGTCAATAGGCTTTTAATAGCAAAAATTTGCGTCCTAACGCATAATCAATGCGCGCATTACTTTTTATTTAAGGTAAAATAGGACATTGAGATAAGCCTCAGCCGAGGTGGCTGTAGATTAATTCGGAGTGTCAGTTGTGATTAAAGTATTCCTTGTAGATGATCATGAGCTGGTTCGCACAGGGATTCGACGTATTCTTGAAGACGTCCGTGGAATTAAAGTAGTAGGGGAAGCTGACAGCGGTGAAGATGCCGTTAAATGGTGTCGAACAGAGCAGGCTGATATTGTTCTGATGGATATGAACATGCCTGGTATTGGTGGCTTAGAAGCCACGAAAAAGATTTTACGATTTAACCCAGATATGAAAGTTATAGTATTAACTATTCATACTGAGAATCCATTCCCAACGAAGGTGATGCAAGCGGGAGCTGCAGGCTATCTAACCAAAGGTGCGGGACCGGATGAAATGGTGAATGCTATTCGTATGGTACAAAGTGGCCAGCGTTACTTATCACCAGAAATTGCTCAACAAATGGCGTTAAGTCAATTTACGCCTGATTCTGAAAATCCTTTTAAAGAACTTTCAGAGCGTGAGTTACAGATAATGATCATGATTACTAAAGGCGAAAAAGTGACGGATATTTCCGAACAACTTAATTTAAGCCCTAAAACTGTGAACAGTTATCGTTATCGATTATTCAGTAAATTAGACATTAGTGGAGATGTTGAATTAACGCATTTAGCTATTCGTCATGGCATATTAGATGCTGAGACGCTGTAGTGCCTCCTTTTGATTCAAAAGCTTTTCTACTATCAGTTACCCATCAGCCCGGCGTTTATCGAATGTATAACGCCGAAGCTGAGGTTATTTACGTCGGTAAAGCAAAGGATTTAAAAAAGCGATTATCGAGCTATTTTCGCAGTAATATCCCTTCAGAAAAAACCAAAGCCTTGGTCACTCATATTGCACAAATTGATGTTACGGTCACTCATACAGAAACTGAAGCATTAATTCTTGAGCATAATTATATTAAGCAATATTTACCTAAATATAATGTGCTGCTGCGTGATGATAAATCTTATCCTTACATTTTTATTTCGAATCATAAGCATCCAAGGATCTCCATTCATCGTGGTACGAAACGAAAAAAAGGAGAATATTTTGGACCTTATCCTGATTCAGGAGCGGTTAGAGATTCCCTTCATCTAATTCAAAAACTATTCCCTATTCGTCAATGTGAAGATTCAGTGTATGCAAATCGTCATAGACCTTGTTTAATGCATCAAATTGGTCGCTGTTTAGCACCATGCGTAAAAGGCATTATTAGTGATGAAGATTATGCCGAGCAAACTGAATTTATTCGATTGTTTTTGCAAGGGAAAGATCGACAAGTTATTCAATCTCTAGTTGAACAAATGGAAGGGGCGAGTCAGGCTCTTAATTTTGAAAAAGCAGCGACAATTCGTGATCAAATTCAATCAATGAGACGCGTACAAGAACAACAATATGTTTCGGATGAAAGTAGTGACGATCTTGATGTATTAGGTTTTACAATTGAAAATGGACTCGCTTGTATTCACTTGTTAATGATTCGGCATGGAAAGATTTTAGGCAGCCGTAGCTTTTTTCCTAAAATTCCAGCTAAAACTGAGAAAGAGGAAGTGTTTTCTAGTTTTCTCACTCAATATTATTTAAACCATAGTCAAGGGCGCACTATTCCCAATCGAGTGATTACCAGTTTTGAATTTGAGAGTGAAGGGCTAGAGCAGGCATTAACGGAGCTGTCTGGCCGTAAAGTGTTATTTCAATTAAACCCTAAAGGAATGAAAGGTCGCTATTTAAAACTCGCGGATACGAATGCATTGTCGGCCTTAACGAGTAAGGCTAACCATAAGCTTACGGTTTATCAGCGATTTAAACAGTTAGAAGAAGCGCTTTCTTTAGCATCTATCCAACGTATGGAATGTTTTGATATCAGTCATACGATGGGAGAGAAAACCGTTGCGTCATGCGTTGTATTTAATCAAGAAGGGCCAGTAAAATCGGAATATCGTCGATACAATATTACCGGTATTACTGGAGGGGATGATTACGCCGCGATGGCTCAAGTTTTAGAGCGTCGTTATAGTAAGCAATTGGATATTGATAAAATCCCTGATATTGTGTTTATTGACGGAGGAAAAGGGCAATTGAACAGAGCTTACGACGTTATTCGTCAGCATTGGGGAGATTGGCCTAAAAGACCGTTATTACTTGGGATTGCAAAAGGAGTGACAAGAAAGCATGGGCTAGAGACTCTGGTGAAAATTACAGGAGAAGAGTTTTCGATGCCAAGTGATTCGCCTGCATTGCATTTAATACAACATATTCGTGATGAGAGTCATAATCATGCGATTAGCGGGCACCGTGCTCAGCGCGCTAAAGTAAGAAAAACCAGTACATTGCAACACATTGAAGGTGTCGGTCCTAAGCGGAGACAAGCATTATTACAATATTTAGGTGGTCTACAAGAATTAAAAAAGGCAAGTGTTGAAGAAATAAGCAAAGTGCCAGGTATTAGCCGCTCTTTAGCAGAAAAAATACAGGATGCGTTGAAACAAGGGTAAAAAAAGCGCACCATAGACCCGCGTACCAAAACTAAAGAATTATTATGCGATTAACGATACCAAATATACTCACGTTTATCCGACTTGCACTTATTCCAGTGTTTGTTGTTGTTTTCTATTTACCTTATGAATGGTCTGCAGTTGCTGCTGCGATGGTTTTTTGGGTAGCAGGCTTTACTGATTGGTTGGATGGGTTACTAGCAAGAAAGCTAGGACAAACCTCTCGATTTGGTGCCTTTTTAGATCCTGTAGCAGATAAAGTAATAGTTGCTGCGGCCTTAATTTTAATTACCGAACATTATCATAGTATTTGGATCACAATTCCTGCGATTACCATGATAGGGCGTGAACTGATTATTTCTGCTTTAAGAGAATGGATGGCAGAAATAGGTAAACGTGCAAGTGTTGCTGTTTCTTGGGTTGGAAAAGTTAAAACCGTTTCTCAAATGTTCGCATTGTGGGTTTTAATTTGGCGTTATGATGATTGGATGGTGTGGGTTGGTTATGTTGCACTTTATGTAGCCACCATACTAACGTACTGGTCAATGATGCAATATCTTGCTGCAGCGAAAGATGATCTACTTAATGCTGATGATTAGTCAGTGATTGAGATGAAGAAGCGAACTTAGGTTCGCTTTTTTTGTATTTATAACAAAATAAAGTATAGAGTTTTGATATTGCTGCTTTTTATTCTTAGTTTTTAGTTTGTTTTATTCTTATTTTCTACAGTTATCTTATCTTAATTTGTTTGAATACTGCATTTTTAGTGTGTTTTATATTCATTTTGATCGCATTTTATTCAAACGGAACAAAAATAGAAAAATAGTGTTGACTACAGATGCTGAATCAGTAGAATGCATCCCGTACCCAAGAGGAAGGCAACTAAGTAATTGGTTAAGTCTTTGAGGGCTGGAATGGCGTGTTGGCAGAGTGGCTATGCAGCGGATTGCAAATCCGTGGAGCTCGGTTCGACTCCGGGACGCGCCTCCATTTGCGACACTAGCTCAGCTGGTAGAGCGCAACCTTGCCAAGGTTGAGGTCACGAGTTCGAGCCTCGTGTGTCGCTCCAAATTTTGTACAAGCAGTCAAGTAACATTGGCAGACTGTTTAAGATGGTGTCTAACCCGCTTTATTTATAAAGCACATTGGTTGGGTGCATCGCAATAAAGAATTGCGTGCCCTGGTGGTGGAATTGGTAGACACAAGGGATTTAAAATCCCTCGGCGTTCGCGCTGTGCCGGTTCAAGTCCGGCCCGGGGCACCATCTATTTAAATGTCTATATCGAAAGATATAGCATGCGACACTAGCTCAGCTGGTAGAGCGCAACCTTGCCAAGGTTGAGGTCACGAGTTCGAGCCTCGTGTGTCGCTCCAAAATTAATAAGCCCGATCAGAAATGGTCGGGCTTTTTAACGTCTGCAGTATATGAATATGAAATTCACTATCAACAACAATACATACTGTTTGGTGGAGGTGAGTGTTAGATTATTTATCAGCTTGTTCTTAACGTAATGGTAAATAAGCGGTTATTTCACATTAATGATAATAATGTTATAAAAAAGAATTGTCATGTTATGAATGGATATGGTATTTTTCTTCACAATCTCGGGGTAAGTTCTGGGGGAAACGCGTAATGACCATTAAAGCTGGTGACATTACGTAAGGTAGGTATCAGTAAAACTTTACTGATAGAAGGGATACTAGTGGCAACGGTGCCATATAAACGGGAAACCCAACATGTACACATTCAAATTATATACTCCAATCAGCTCAATTCTTCCAACATGCCCTGTTGTTGAAAACGGTAGCATTACTGAACCTTGATTTAGCTTAAAGCATTTAATCACTCCTGTGATATTAAGATCCCGACTTATTAGTAAGTCATTGGGATACTTTGCTGTGCCACTTTTATTTTTCGCTCTCTATATCCTGTTTTTCGGGGTGTTTTGTTATGCGTTAAAAACAAAGAGGTTTGAAAACATATTTCAAGGTAACAACAATGAGTTCTGTATTTAATGTCGATAACTCGATACTTACGTCTGCATTTTCACTTCAGGTTCCGATTTTAGATAAGCTCTATGATCTAACACCAGATAAAGCTCTAATCGAACAAACTGAACATGAATCAGAGGTTCGCTCTTATCCTAGACGTTTACCAATAGCGATAAAAAAAGCGTTTGGTGTGTTAGTTGAAGACACGCGCGGACAACTTTATTTAGATTGCTTGGCAGGAGCTGGAACACTGGCGCTAGGCTACAACCATCCTGAAATCAATCAAGCATTAAAAGATCAATTAGATTCAGGTTTGCCTTATCAAACTTTGGATATTACAACGGAAGTTAAAAATACCTTTATTCAAAAAGTGAAACGTTTTTTACCGTCTTATTTTTCTGAAAACGCCGTAATTCAGTTCTGTGGTCCATCAGGTGCTGACGCTGTTGAAGCGGCCATAAAACTGGCTAAGCAAACAACGGGACGAAATACGATGTTTGCATTTCGTGGGGCGTATCACGGTATGACAAATGGCACGATGGGGATGATGGGTAATCTTGAAACGAAATCTAGACGCACTGGATTGATGTCTGATGTTCATTTCATGCCCTTTCCTTATGATTTACGCTGTCCCTTTGGGCTTGGTGGCGATGATGGTGCGAAAGCCAGTATCCAATATATTGAACGGTTATTAAGTGATGATGAAGCTGGGATTATGAAACCGGCGGCGATGATTGTCGAACCCATTCAAGGTGAAGGTGGTGTGGTTCCTGCCCCAGTTTTTTGGTTGAAAGAGTTACGACGCTTGTGTGATGAACATGAGATCTTACTCATATTAGATGAAATTCAATGTGGTGTTGGTAAATCTGGTTATAACTTTGCTTTTGAAGAATCCAATGTTTCTCCTGATATTTTATGTTTATCAAAAGCCATTGGCGGCGGTTTACCAATGTCCCTGTTGGTGTTTAATAAGAGCATCGATACATGGAAAGCGGGTGAGCATACAGGAACATTTCGTGGTAATCAGTTAGCAATGGTATCAGGGACAAAAGCGTTAGATATTATTGAGCGAGATAATTTGGTAGAACATGCCACTGTGGCGGGTAAATATTTTCGTTTAGGTTTAGAGGCGTTACAACAACGCGTTAATTGCATTGCAGAGGTCCGTGGTAAAGGGTTGATGCTAGGTATTGAGATTCAAAAACCAGACGGCAGTAAAAATAAATTTAATGAACCTCAATCTGATGGTGCTCTTACTTTAGCGATTCAAAGGGCATCATTGGAGCGTGGTTTGCTGATTGAAAAAGGGGGACGTGATGGTTCTGTTATTCGTTTTCTTCCCCCTCTTATTATCAGTTTTGAACAAATTGATTTTGCTCTACGTGTACTTGAAGATGCGATGATTGCTTGTGGTGGTGTGAGTGACACGATTGAGAGTGATGAAGTGCGTGAAGAATGGAGGTCTCACTTTCTTCATACTGGGAAATGTGGAAGTGACACTTTTTCTCAAGTGATGAATCACACAACAAAAGCAATGAAAGCTGTTTTTGAGCAAACGACAGCCCCGTATTCAGGTTTAGATCCAAAAGAACTAGAGAAAGCCATTTATGCGGTGAATTTAGATACAAATAACGCACCCATTAATGATGTTATTGATGATATGGCGGATCTTGTTGCTAAGCACTCAATTATTGTTCAACACCCAAGCTGTATTGCCCATCTGCATACACCGCCATTGATGTCCGCGATTGCCGCTGAAGTAATGATTGCAACGCTAAATCAATCAATGGATTCATGGGATCAAGCTTCTTCAGCGACGTATGTTGAACAGAAAGTCATTGATTGGGTTTGTACTAAATATCAATTAGGTGCTGACTCAGATGGCGTTTTCACCAGTGGTGGAACACAAAGTAATCTCATGGGGCTACTGTTAGCTCGGGACTGGATTGCGGATATGATCAGCCAGCACTCAATCCAAAAACAAGGCCTTCCAGAATATGCACATAAGCTGCGTATTATATGCTCTAACAAATCACACTTTACGGTACAGAAATCAGCGTCTCTATTAGGGCTTGGTGAAAAAGCGGTGTGCAGTGTTGAGACAAATGATAATGGCACCATAAAAATTGCAGATCTTAATAAGACAATCTTCGATTTAAAAGCCAATGGATTGATCCCATTTGTACTTGTTGGCACCGCTGGGACGACCGACCATGGTGCTATCGATGATTTATCTGCATTAGCGGATACCGCCCAAGAACATGATCTTTGGTTTCATGTAGATGGTGCTTATGGAGGGGCATTAATACTCAGTAGCCATAAAAAGCGTTTAAATGGAATCGATCGTGCTGATTCTTTAAGTGTTGATTTTCATAAACTATTTTATCAAACCATTAGCTGTGGGGCTTTGCTGTTAAAGAATCAATCGGCTTTTAAATATTTACTTCATCATGCGGATTATTTAAATAGAGAGCATGATGAACTTCCTAATTTAGTCGATAAATCCATAGCAACGACTCGTCGATTTGATGCATTAAAAATATTCATGACGATGCAGAATGTGGGGCCTAACGTATTAGGTGATATGTATGACCATTTGCTGGATCAAACACAAAGAGTAGCAAGCTTAATCAAACAAAATGAATGCTTTGAATTACTTGCTCAACCTGCATTATCAACCGTCCTATTTCGTGTCGTTAATCATGACATTGAACGTCTTAATTGTCTTAATCAGAACGTAAGGATTGAAGCGTTAACTCGAGGTGTTGCCATTCTCGGGGAAACGATTGTGGGTGATAAAACCGCATTGAAATTAACCATACTTAATCCATGTTTAAAGATGTCTGATTTTGAATCTTTGCTGGAAAAAATTAATACGTTGGCCGTAGAACTATCAAATAAGGGTAAATAATTATGTCTATTTTACAAATTGGCGCAGGTGGTGTTGGGTGGGTTATTGCCCATAAAGCGGCGCAAAATAATGACACGCTGGGTGATATCACGATTGCTTCTCGTACCATTGAAAAGTGCGAAAAAATCATCGAGTCAATTAAGGGAAAAAATAACCTAAAAGATCCGACAAAAAAGTTAGAAGCAAAATCAGTGAACGCCGATGACGTTGAGGCTCTAATTACCCTTATTAATGACGTTCAACCTGATCTGGTTATTAATGCAGGTCCTCCATGGGTTAATATCGCGATTATGGAAGCGTGTTATCAAGCGAAAGTCTCTTATTTAGATACCTCAGTTGCTGTGGATTTATGTTCAAAAGGGCAGCAAGTACCAGAAGCGTATGACTGGCAATGGGGTTACCGTGAAAAATTTAAAGAAGCGGGCATTACGGGTATTTTAGGTGCCGGTTTTGATCCGGGTGTAGTGAGTGTATTTGCGGCTTACGCGGTTAAGCATCTGTTTGATGAGATCGACACGATTGATGTCATGGATATTAACAATGGCGATCATGGTAAAAAGTTTGCGACTAACTTCGATCCAGAAACGAATATGCTAGAAATCCAAGGGGATTCTTTCTATTGGGAAAACGAAGAGTGGAGACAAGTGCCTTGCCATACCCGTATGTTAGAGTTTGATTTTCCACATTGTGGCACCCATAAAGTGTATTCAATGGCGCATGATGAAGTACGTTCAATGAAAGAGTTTATTCCTGCTAAACGAATTGAATTCTGGATGGGTTTTGGTGATACCTACTTGAACTACTTTAATTGTATGCGCGATATTGGTCTATTAAGCCCAGAGCCACTGACATTGCATGATGGAACTGTCGTTCAGCCTTTGCATGTCCTAAAAGCATTGTTACCTGATCCAACCTCTCTTGCCCCGGGTTACACGGGACTAACGTGCATAGGAACGTGGGTACAAGGTAAGAAAGACAGTAAAGAGCGTAGTGTGTTCATTTATAACAACGCCGATCATGAAGTGGCGTACAAAGACGTAGAGCATCAGGCTATTTCATACACAACAGGGGTTCCCGCTATCACCGCCGCTTTACAGTATTTCCGTGGTGAGTGGGCTGCGGCTGGTGTGTTTAATATGGAGCAGTTAAATCCGGATCCATTCCTAGAAACAATGCCTCAAATTGGTTTAGATTGGCATGTTCAAGAACTCACACCAAAACAGCCAACGATTAATATTTTAAAATAATAGAAATACGATAATAATCGGTGTGATTCTTTGAAAAATTGCATCGGTTTATTCGATGTGCAGAGATGAGTATCATGACAGATCAATTAAAAAAAAGTGAATTGAAAACGCCTTATTTTATGATTGATGAAGCGAAGTTAATCGCGAATCTTGAAGTGGCAAAACGATTAAAAGAACAATCAGGCGTTAAGCTTGTGTTGGCACTTAAATGTTTTTCAACATGGGGTGTTTTTGATCTGATTAAACCGTATTTAGACGGTACAACAAGCAGTGGACCTTATGAAGTGAGACTGGGGCACGAAACGTTTGGTGGTGAGACACACGCTTACAGTGTGGGTTACAGTGAAGACGATGTGAAAGAAGTCATCGAAATTTGTAATAAATTGATCTTTAATTCGCAATCTCAGTTGACTGCTTATCGACATTTAGTTGAAGGCAAAGTGTCTGTCGGTCTTAGGTTAAATCCTGGTGTTAGCTATGCAGGACAAGATCTGGCCAATCCAGCCCGTGAGTTTTCTCGCTTAGGTGTTCAAGCGGATCGCCTTGATACCAATGTATTTGAGTATATCAATGGTGTGATGTTTCACATGAATTGTGAGAATAAAAGTGTAGACGCATTTTCGTCACTCCTTGATGCCATCTCAGTTCGATTTGGTACTTATTTAGATACTCTTGAATGGGTAAGTCTGGGGGGAGGCGTTTTCTTTACATGGCCAGATTATGATGTTGATAAGCTCGCAACAGTATTAAAAGCTTTTTCTGATAAACACAAAGTGCAGCTGTATTTAGAGCCGGGTGAGGCCATTATTACAAAAACGGCCGATTTGGTTGTTAGTGTGGTGGATATTGTTGAAAATGGTAAAAAAACAGCCATTGTTGATTCAGCAACAGAAGCGCATCGCTTAGATACATTAATTTATAATGAACCCGCCTCGATACTAGAAGCCTCAGAGCAAGGTCAATATGAATACATTATCGGTTCATGTTCTTGTTTAGCGGGGGATCAATTTTGTGAAACTCAATTTGAACAACCATTACAGATAGGACAAAAATTGCACTTATTAGACAGTGCAGGTTATACCATGGTGAAATTAAACTGGTTTAATCGTTTAAAAATGCCATCGGTTTATTGTGAAAGACGCTCTGGAAAAATAGATAAACTGAACGAGTTTGATTATTCTGATTTTAAACGTTCGTTATCTCAGTGGACGATAAGTTAAAGAATAACAGACAGATAAGATGGCAATAAGACCGTACGCTTATTGCCATTTTTACTTTAGAACCATTTATTTTGACTCAGGTTTACTTGGGGTGCTTAATATTTCTGACAAAGAATGCATTTCAGGTAATATTTGGTGGATTAAATGAAGCTGCTGTAAGACCATTCTGACTGAGTTTTCATCTTCATCACGCCATTCTGAAAGACGTTTTTCAATCCCTTCCTCGTTACGAATATTATTCTCAACGTTAAATTCTTTATTGTTTAATTGGCATTGAATTTGGTTCAAATGAGAATGAATAATACGGTGAGACTCTGCAACTAATTGATGTGTTTCTTCATCCTTTAAACGAGTTCGGTGAGCACCTAAAGCCGAAATATAGCTGAGCATCGCATGACATAAACAAAGAAATCGGAATGATTCATCCACCGCGGTTTGGTATTTTCCGGGTTCAATGAGCATGTTACTGATAGCAGAGCTTAAAGCGGCCTCATTATTGTGTGCTTGGCGGCGAGAAAGACGATATTGAAGTGAGTCTTTCTTCCCTGCGCGGTATTGGGCAATGATATTTGAGAGGTAATCTTGATGTGCTGTTACCGTGTCTGCCATGACTTTATGCAAGCGTTTTGACTGCCAATCTGGAAGTATGTAAGTAACCGCAACTACTGCTAATGCACACCCTACGATCGTATCACCAAGACGCGGAAGTATCACCGCATAGCCTTCACCTAATTGGTTAAAGCAGAATAAGACTAAG
Organism: Aliivibrio salmonicida LFI1238; assembly: GCF_000196495.1. NCBI lineage: Bacteria > Pseudomonadati > Pseudomonadota > Gammaproteobacteria > Vibrionales > Vibrionaceae > Aliivibrio > Aliivibrio salmonicida. The sequence continues at coordinate 2,286,717 of NC_011312.1, read as the reverse complement.
ATCGTGATAAAGGCAGTGGCAAACCCGTAATTCGCTAATCTAAATGCAAAGAAAAGCACGCCCGCAATAACCATCAAGACTAATTGGCTGTCGATTGAAGGAAAGAGAACCAGTAGTAACGTACCGACAACTAAACCAATTAGCGTACCAGCAATACGAGCGACCAGTTTTTCTTTTGTTGCGCTGTAGTTTGGTTGGCAGACAAACAATGTGGTTAATAAAATCCAATACCCATGATTTAAATTGAATGCTTGAATAATGCCATAACCCGCAGTTAGGGCAATCGCCATACGTATCGCGTGACGAAAAAGCATGGAGTCGGGTGTAAGATTCGCCCTCAGTCGTTGCCACATTGCTTTTGGAGTATGAGCGCCTTGGTCTGACAGAACTGTGTCATCTTCATTTTCTAAACATGCACGTTCAGGGTTACTGATATTGGCAAATTGACGTTCAACGGTTGCAAGGTTATTAAATAAATAATCCAATTGAATTAACGACAATCGCCACTCCGGTCGATGTTGTTCTTTTAATGCAAGCAGCGATTGTTGTAACTCATCCAAGGCGAAAATAGAAGTTTGTGCGTGTTGATAAGGCAAACCTAACGATAAGCAACGAGCCACTTCCTCACAGGCTAAAGATTGGTTGTGAAGAAGATGCTTAAAGCGAAAAAGAATGTCACTGCGATTAAATGTATTTGCTAAGTCTTGGTAACGATAATGACTTGAGCTAACTCGCTCATGAATGTCTTGTGCAATGAAATAAATTTTTAAGAATCGATCGCTTGCCCCAACAACATGACCACGTTTAGCTCGGGTTAATAATGACGTTTTGCTGTTGTTTAATGCCGTTACCATTTGCGCATTATTTTTGGCTTCTTGGAGGCGATAAGGTTGAGGTGTTAAATTAGTGACAGGGTGAAAGAGTTCACTTTTATTGTTTAAATACGTAGCCATGGTTTCAAAGACGGTCGCTAAATTTTGTTGAACTGGTTGCAACGGCCAGAATATTTGCCACGTCAAAGAGATGGAATAATACCAAGCGGCACCACCGAGCAATAGGGTCGGTTGATACCATAAATTAGGGCTTTGATCGGCACCTAACATGGTGTAAATAGCGATGAGTAATGATCCAAAAGCGATACTGGCGTAACGTGGACCTAAAGCCCCAAGCATAATAAAGCTGATGGTGGATAAGAATAAACCAATCGCAAAAAGTATCGGAGTATCAAATAAAAGTTCAATAGAGAACGCTGCAATAGCAAAGCAAATAAACGTAAAGAAAAGTGCTTTTAATCGTCCCGATAATTTGTCTTCGGTTTCAGCAAGTGCAGCAGCAATAATCCCTAAAATTAATGGGGTGATCGCGGTATTTTCACCAAGATACCAGCAAGGGATCACTGCACCGATTAAGGCAAGTAATACACGAACACTGTAATTAATGGTTTTATTGGCCCAGTACTGACGAAAAAGCTGACGACTATTCACAAAATGACTTTTTATAAGAGAAAAACCCATCATAACAAAGTCATATAGAGAAGACAGCGTTTGCTCATCAATCAATGTCTTAATACTGATCTGGGACAACAAAAAAATAACCTGATATCCTATGCGGTCTTCGGTTGACGTCGAGTTGCCGAAAATACGTTCATCAGTGTAATTTTTATTAGGTAGTATCGAATCATGCAGATTAAAGCAACCACCTTCGCTCAATGGTTAGTTCAGGGTGACTTTTATCAACTTGAATTAGAGCCAGAGCAGCTGTTGTTTACCTCCCACAAATATCAAGTTTCTGTGCCGTTTGATAAATGGAACGGGCAAGTTACTTTCGAACGAGGATTAGTGTGGGGAGCGCTTTGTTTCTATAATCGAAATGAACAAATAGCGTGGCGAGTTTCTGGGTTGCCTTGGCAAGAGTGCGACGCGGTAATTAATGCCGTATTAAACGCGTACGCAGAATGGAAAGAATCGAAAGTCGTTATGTTGAATCAGTTACAACCCCAGATGTTAGAACTGGTGAGGACGTTCAGTGCACAGCGTCGTTATTTGAAGCAAACCGAAGCGCTGTTGATGGTTGAGAAATTATACGATTTATTTGAGCAAACCAAGATATCGATCCCTTTAGCTCAACAACTTCAGCCTGAATGTATTGCGCCTGTATTAGAGTGGTTAATGGAACCTGAACAACAACTTATCACGTTAAACGAAACGTGGTTAGAAGAGCAAAAAGTGGAGTGGAAATCTTTTTTCTCAGAATGTGAATCACAACCATTAAACGAATCACAGCAAAGTGCGCTGTTATTAAATGAAGACCATACATTAGTATTAGCGGGAGCTGGCTCAGGTAAAACAAGTGTACTTGTTGCTCGTGTTAATTATTTGATTAAAAGCCAAGTGGCTCAACCTGAAGAGATTTTATTATTGGCTTTTGGTCGTCAGGCCGCTCAAGAAATGTCAGCTCGGATCATTGAGAAGCTAGGAACTGATATTGGACAAAAAGTAAAAGTGGCCACGTTTCACCAATTAGGGTTGGATATTATTCGTCATGTCGAATACCAACAACCCAAATTGTCATGCTTGGTGACGGATTCAAAAGCAAGAAAAGAGTGGTTTAGCCATGTGTTAGATTCGGAGTGGAAAAATGCGACAGCAACGAATCGTTGGAAAAAACACTTAAAAAAATGGCCTATCGCTTACTTACGTGGTGATGTTGATTTAAAAGAAGAATCGCATAACGAAAAATTACAAGAATGGCTGCACAAACAAGTATGTCAGTTAAACAGCTTACAGCTAGATAAAAAAACAGTTACCGCCCGTATTGAAAACCATGCTGATGCGGCGCGTTTAAAAAGCGAGCTCAACATTGTATGGCCATTTTTTAAAGCGTATGAAAGAACCCTTAAACAAGAAGACGCAATTGATTATGATTTAATGATAACCAAAGCGACAGCCTATATAAATGAGGGGAAATACGCCTTACCGTGGTCATTTGTTATGGTTGATGAATATCAAGATATCTCTCCGCAGCGTTTAGATTTAATTGAAGCTATTTGCCATAAAGAGAATGATAAAAAAGAAAGAGCCACATTATTTGCGGTCGGTGATGACTGGCAAGCGATTTATCGTTTTGCTGGTGCAGATGTATCTCTAACTACTGGGTTCGAACAACGTTTTCAATCTTGTCAAATTGCAAATTTATCAATGACGTATCGTTTTAATGATCAAATTGGTGCCGTTGCTAACCGTTTTGTACAAGAAAACCCGATGCAGCTTAAAAAAGAGCTGAACAGTTTCACAAAACAAAAACGTAAAGCAGTGAAAGTGATTGAGCACCAATCGATAGAAAAAGAATTACTCTCTTTGTCTAAAAATATTCGTGATGGTGAGAAGGTTCTGATGTTAGGACGTAATTATAATCACTGTCCTGATGCTTTTGATGAGTGGGTGAAATTTTACCCAGGGTTAAACCTTGAATACAAAACGTGTCATGCAAGTAAAGGAACTGAAGCTGATTATGTCTTTATTGTTGAAATGACGGATGGTCAATTCCCAATGAAAGAGAGAGCGGAATCTTTAGATGGCGCATTGCTGCCACACCTTGAAGATTTTGCTTATGCTGAAGAGCGTCGATTGTTTTATGTTGCGTTAACGCGAGCGAAGAAGAAAGTGTGGATAGTATATCATGGAAAGGCATCCCCATTTGTTCAAGAGATTGTCGATAAAGATTACCCCGTGATCCTTGAGTGATGATGGATAGACACTGATAAATAAAAAGCCCTTATTATATTGTTAATAAGGGCTTTTTAAATGAATCGCACTTCTTAATTTATTGTATCTATTAGATGCGTTCAGCTAAATACGCTGGATAATCAGGGATTTCTATTTCTATTTCTTGAGTCATTCGAGGAGACGAAATCATAAACTTAGCGCTTGAACGATTCATTGCGACAGGCACATTCCATACCGTTGCAATACGCAATAATGCTTTTACATCTGGGTCATGAGGAACCGCATTGAGTGGATCCCAAAAGAAAATCATCATATCAATTTTCCCTTCAGAAATAAGCGCACCAAGTTGTTGGTCACCGCCCATAGGACCACTAAGTAAGCTTTTTATTGCTAATCCTGTTTCTTTGCTTAGAAGGTGTCCGGTGGTCCCTGTCGCATATAAAAAATGCCCTTGTAGAGCTTCTTTATTTTCTTTTACCCAACGTAACAACTCTGCTTTGTAATTATCGTGTGCGACTAAGGCAATGTGTTTATGTGCCGGTACGATACGCGTTGTTTTCTTCATCAATGTTCCTTATTTTTATTATTAGTGCCGTATTTTTTCATCTTATAAATGATGACAATAGCCTTTATTTTTTTGCGCCCACAAAAAAAGTTGGACGATATTCTGCTGGCGAAAGAGAATCTAATAGTACTCGTTTTGGTAAATGATTTGGGGTTAGTGCTTCAATTTTGGGTGATAGAGCAAACGGCAACGGTTGGTTTTCTAAGTATCCAATCGCCTGTTGAACACTAAGTCGGCCTTGTAATACCATTTTATCTGTCGGAGAAAAGAGAACTTTATTACGAAGTAGCCCACGATAAACTGCATGACTTAAATACGTCGATATTAAACCAACGTCGTCTTGCATTTTTCGACTAGCAAGCTCGCTAATAGCGACTTCAATAGCAACGGCACCACCGACAAGGTAATCCAATTTTTCGTTTTCAAGCGCATCTTGTATTAAATTACGTTGTAATTCTTTGCTGTTATCGCCCCAATAAGTCGCACTGACAATGACATCACTGTTTTTAATTGCATCATAAAACCCTTTTGTTACCGGCTTTGTACCGCCTCGGGTTTTAGGCCCAGGTAGCCAACCAATATGAACAATACCTGAATCTCTAGGATGCAGCTTGGCTAAGAAAGCCCCGGCTTGATAACCCATGTCATACCAATCAACACCGACTTCACCAAAATGAAGAGGGGGTAATTTACCTGTTGAGCTTTTCAGTTGGTTTACTGTTGCAAATGTTGGGATACCTTGAGTCAATTGTCTGAAATTATCTTGATAGGCGATAGGATCAACCGTACCTAATAAAATGGCGTTAGAGCCTATTTCAATACATTGTTTAATTTGTTCTTTTTGGCGATCAATATTGGGATAACCACCAGATTCATAAACGGTTAATTCGACATTATTGCGTTTTGCCTCTTCAACCATGCCATAGTTGATAGACAACCAATAAGAATCTTTTAAATGCGGATAGATGGCACAAATCTTCCAAGGCGCTTTAGCGTAAGATAGAGGGGATAACAGTATTGAAATCAAGGTAATAAATAGGGAGATTGCTTTGATCTTCATGGTATCTTCGCACTGGCTTTAGGTTGGTGATATGATACCTGCATTACTCCTTTTTCCAAAGTGTATTCCAGATTATGTTATTTTCTTCTACAGGCATAGGCCAAAAACTGTTCATTACTTTCACGGTGATGATTGCGTTAATGGCGTTTGGTTCTGTTGTTGGCGTACTTGGTTTTTCATACGTAGAAAAAACAGAAAGAACGGTGATTGACTCTGCGATTCCTGCAGTGATTGAAGCTCGATATATTTCTGATTTAAGTACAAAAATCATTTCAACATCTCAATTACTTTCGCAAGTAAATGTAGAAGATGACCGCAATAAATACGGAAAAGAATTATTTAGCGCTATCGAAAGTTTATACGTTCGATTAAAAGGCCTAGGTGTATACCCATTTGATAAAGCATTGTTGTCACGTCTTGATCAGCAAGTTCAAGATATTGTCGATAACTTAGCAACAATGGGGGATACCGTTGGTGAAAAAGTGGTATTACACCGTATTATCCAAGAAAAAAGCAAAAATCTAACGCAAACAGCACTGCAATTAGAAGAACTTGCTCGTTCACAAGTACTTAATTCAAATACGATAACCATTGCTAATGTCGTTAAAATTTACGATCTTGTTGAAAATGGGAATAAAAATGACGTTTATGAGGCGCTTGATACGTTAGTTGAAATTGATCTCGATCTTGCGGAACGTTTGCATGAACTTCGTTTATTAACGTTTAAAGTGGTTAATACTATTGATGATGCAAGAAACAGTCATTTAATTAGCCAAGTTGAAAAACTGCGTCAAGATTTTACTCGAGACATGACGATTATCACTCGTCGAATACAAGCGGTTGAAGATCCTAGTCGCACAAAACAAATGTTAGATTTAGCCAGTAATTTAACCCATAACCAACGTTTGTTCAGTGAACTGATTAAATTAATTAACTTAAATAATGAATTGAAAGCATTAAGTGATGAGAATATTCATCAATTCCAAAGACTGAATTTGACGATAGAACAACTGCTTAATCAAGCGAATGAAGTGACACAGCAAGCGGTGGCTGATGTGAATTTTGTACTTAAAATTGTACAGCAGTTATTAATATCCATAACTTTACTTGGCCTCTGCTTGGTTATTTATATTATGTGGCGATACGTCTACGCTCGTGTATTAACACGTTTAAATCAATACGAGAGAGCATTGATGGATGTGGCCAATGGCAAACTGGATATTGAACTGGATACATCCGGTGATGATGAGTTGGCTCAAATGGGACGATCTATTCTGGTGGCTCGTGATACGGCTCAAGAACTGCAAGAACATAAAGACAGTCTTGAGTTACAAGTCGCTCAACGAACTCAAGAATTAAAATCCAGTAATGAACGGTTAAATGTTGAAATTATTAATCATGATAAAGCAAGAGACTTGGCTGAACAGGCTAACCGAGCAAAATCCGCGTTTTTAGCCACGATGAGCCATGAGATCCGAACGCCACTTAATGGGGTATTGGGTACCGGTGAACTATTACGAGGCAGTCGTTTAACTGCTCAGCAAAAGCAATACGTCGATATTATTAATCGAAGTGGTGAGAACCTGCTCGATTTATTGAACGATATTCTTGATTATTCGAAAATCGAGGCTGGGCATTTATCGATCAGAAAAAGTAACTTTAATGTCCATTCTATTGTTACTGATGTCCATCATCTATTTAGTTCTAGAGCTCAACAAAAAGGGATCACCCTTGATTTCAATATTCCGCCAGAGACACCGTTGTGGTGGATTGGCGATTGTAGTCGTATTCGTCAGGTACTCAATAATTTTGTGGGTAATGCGATTAAATTTACGCATACAGGCAGTGTGTCTATTCAGCTTCACGTGATATTAGAAACGACCTTATTGTTTGAAGTGATTGATGCTGGTGCCGGTATTGCTGAGCATGAGATAGACAGTTTATTCGATGCCTTTACTCAAGCGGAAGAAGGCCAAAAAGTCACGGGGGGGACGGGGCTTGGTTTGGCTATTAGTCAACGATTAATTGAAGCAATGGAGGGTGAAATTGGTGTGGATTCTAAAGAAGGGATCGGAAGTGCTTTTTGGTTCTCATTGGAATTAGAAAAAGGACATCGCGTTGAAGTATCAAACGAAATATGTGCGATTTCTGATTTAGCACCAGCTCATCTTCTTTTAGTTGAAGATAATCCTGTGAATCAAATGGTGGCCACTGGGTTCTTAGAAAGATTAGGCCATAAAGTTACCGCTGTTGATACTGGGCAGTTAGCGGAAGAGCAAGTAAAAGAACATCAATTTGATATGTTGTTGTTGGATATTAACTTACCTGATACTGATGGTGTGACATTACAAAAACGCTTAAGAGCGATTGAAAATGAATATCACGGAGAAGAGTGCTATACACCAACGTTAGCGGTATCGGCTCATGTATTTACGGAAGATGTCGAAAGTTATTTAGCGGCAGGCTTTGATGGTTTTTTGGGGAAACCGTTGGTTGAAAATCAATTGGTTAAAATGCTAAATCGTTTTTTAAGCAAGGTTCCTTTAATACAGGAAATAGAGATGCTTCAAGAGGCATTAGCTCTTATTACTGATAATAATAGCATTGAGGAAGCAGATGTGATTTTAAATGAGAAGGTTCTTCAACGTGATCTGGCTGTGTTAGGAGAGGTTAGAATGGCCAAGATCATCGATCTATTTAGAGTGTCCTCTAAAGATAATTTAGTTCAATTACAACATGCGATTATCAATAGAGACGTGTATCAAGTGAACCAGCTTGCACATAAATTAAAAGGATCTGCGGGTAGTCTTGGTTTAATGAAATTACACGCACTTTGTCATTCTTATGAAGAAAAAGGGAAAAGTGGTGATGTATCTGGTTGTAGTGATATCGAAATTTCTCAGGTTTATGGACAATCAATAGAGGCATTAAATACATTTTTTGATAAATGAAATTAACCTCACAAATATCAATAATGTTAGCGAAACTTATTTGCATGAGTTATGGGTTTGGTCAATTTATATTTAGCGTTATTTGGTATAGTTCTGTTGAATAATTTTTATTTCATATGGATAGGTTATGAAGTTAGCAGGACGTTTATCAGTAAAAACAAAAATAGCATTGCCAATTGTCGCGATTGTTTCTTTATTCAGTGTTATCTCAACTCTTAATGTGATGAAGCTAAATGAACAAGCGGAGGTTAATTACAAATTAATTGAGCTTGTTCAGCCAGTAAATGAATCCTTAGAAGATGCATACCGAGATCTTTATCAAGTTACTGCAGCAGCGCAAGGTTTAATGCTTTCAACAACCAATGCAGAAAGAGAGCATCATACGTTTGAATTTCAAGATAACGCCTACAAAGCCATTCCTCGTTTAAAAAAGGTTGAAGTGTTATATCAAGAAAATATTTTGCCTTTAAATACTCAAGTTGAATTAACAACGTTAATTAATGCGGCCGAAAAATGGATTGAACTTTATGAGCCTCTGTTCTCGGACCCTAATAATGCTCAAGCTTATTATCAGAAAAATAATAATCAGTTAGACGAACAATTCAAGATCATGCGTAAGCAACTTAAATCAATCAGTAAGTTGATTGTGAGTGAGCAAGTAAAGTTAGGTGAACAAAGTCATTATGGGATTAATTCGGGGAAAATTATTTCAGGAATTGGTGCCATTAGTGCTGTGATTTTTGGCTTATTTGCTGTTTGGTTATCAATTAACTGGATTGTAAAACCAATTCAATCATTAGAATTGGCTATGTCAGAAGTCGCTTCTGGAGACGGAGATTTAACAAAGCGCATCGCCGTTACCTCAAATGATGAAATTGGCAAACTTGCACAAGCCTTTAATTTGTTTGTATCAAAGATACATACCACGGTTTCAGATGTTATTGCATCGTCTAATACCGTTCGTTCTGAAATGGACAATATCCAAGTATTAACAAAAAATATAGCTAAATTCTCTTCAAGCCAACAACAAGAGAGTGAAGTTGTTGCTGCTGCTGTGCATGAAATGCAAGTAACAAGTAATACGGTGAATGAAAATGCCAATGAAGCAGCCCAAGCAAGCTTAGGCGCCACAGCAGAAGCTGATACGACAGAAGCTATTTTACAGCAGACCGTAATATCGATTCAAGGATTGGCCAATGAGATAACATTGGCGGGTACTGTAATTCATACTCTAGATAGTGATGTTTCAAATATAGCATCGATTTTAGGTGTAATTAAAGGGATAGCTGACCAAACAAATTTATTAGCATTAAATGCGGCAATAGAAGCTGCGCGAGCTGGTGAGCAAGGACGTGGTTTTGCGGTTGTTGCTGATGAAGTAAGGGCGTTAGCAAGTAAAACGCAATACAGTACTGGTGAGATCGAAAAGATGATTGAGCGTTTACAATCGGGAGCAAAAGAAGCTGTTCTCGCAATGGAATCAAGTACCAAAAGTGGTAAAGAAACGATTGATCTAGCAAGTGAGGCATCAAAGTCGTTACAACATATCACAAGAGCGATTGTAGTTATGAACGATATGAATACGCATATAGCCACAGCCGCTAATGAGCAGAGCCATGTTAGTGATGACGTCAACTCGAATGTACAACGTATTGCAGATAATAGTTCAGAAATGGTGCTGATGGTAAGTCGCTCAGAAAGTGCTTGTATTTCACTATCAGAACAGTGCGAGAGACTTGATGGTTTGGTCTCTCAATTTAAAGTGTAATCATAAAATAGAGATTGAGTGTTCGTCGAATAATTAGCAAAAATGGCTTACTGGTGTAAGCCATTTTTATTTATCATCAGTATTCAGTATTGCATTTATTACTAATTAGAGATCGATGTTTTAAATCTTTCTTGTGTTTCTTTATCTGCTTTTTCATACCAGTAATTCAACATTTGCTCTGCTGTATTTTCACCTTTCTCATTTTTTATTTCTTTATGAGTGACGGTGATCATATCTTGTTTAAAAGCGGCAACATGCTCAGTCGTATTAAATTTCGCTAATTCAAATTGAATATTATGACCAATTTGCACACCGTCATAGACTAATTTTGCTTGTGCGAACGGTATATTTTTATCGTTTTGATCTTTTAATTCCCAATTAAGGTCGGTATTAAATGCTTTGGCTTTTTCAGGAGAATTATAAGACGGGAATACAAAGCTAATGTCTTGGTTGGTTGCGGTAAACTTTGAAACAATAATATCACTCGAGACTATAATGTTGTCTTTACCTTGCTTAAATACTGGATTGTATCTGAACACAATTTGATGTTCGCCATCGTCCAGCTTAAGTGTTGATGTCGTTGAGAAGAAAGAGCTATCAAGTTTGACTTCTTGGCTATCAACTAAAAGGAGTTCTACTTCACTTGGAACGGTTAACTGAATTGAGGCAGAGGCACTTAATGAGGTTAGAAGACATAAGCCAGCAGCAAGAAAAGAGTGAAATTTCATGTGAGTACACCAGTAATTAAAATAATTAGACTAAGTGTACTCATCTTTAGTTAAGAATGGAATATTTAGGGTCGTGCTAAAAATTGTAGGTCAGCCCTACGTAGGTCGTTCCAAAATCGTAACCAATCCCATCCATAATGGCTCGTGCAATATTGTGTCCTGCGGTTAGCGTAATGTACTTACTTAAGTCGTACCCTGCTTCAAAGCCGTATGAAAGGCCTAAAGCACTCTCACTTTGAGATCCTTTACCGATATAACCCAGTTGTCCGTCTTCTAAATAGAAATCAACATCCATATCTAAGTAATAGTAACCATAGCCAAACATGCTGGTGATAAAGAAATCTGATTCAAACATATACGCACGATATTTTAAATTGGCTCCAAAAAAATGAGCATCAACATGACTTGTCGCGTATTGATTTTTATTTCGCCAATCAAAATCAAAGCTGCCCATATTGTTATATTCAAGCTCTATAGACATATAGAAGGTGTCTGAAATTGGGAAGTCATAACCGCCTTTTATATTATATCCTCCATCAAGATCGGTTTGTGAGCCTAAAAAGGTAACGGAAGAGTTTTCAATATTGGTTGTAATGTAATAGCCAGACTTATCGGCGTGCGCTGAAATTGAAAATAATATCATCAATAACGAATAGACCAGTCTCATGTATGTATTTCCTTTACGTATTCATAATTAGAATATCATTCACTATTTACATAAATTTTTACAATAGCATTACATTATTACTTATATGTTAAAGCGAAAGATTGATTTTTAAGAGCGGTTATTTGGGGTGAAGTTAAGTGCTTATCAAACACGATTAATCAGGAGTGATGGGAAGGTGAAGTGAACTTGAAAAGGTGTAATTTCGTTATACGGCCATTGATGTGCAAGCCCAACCTTTGTGTTGGGTTTTCCACATCAGGGATATAGGAATGACATCAATATAAACCTCCGCGATCACGCGATTCACAGAGCCTAATACATAATCTGAGTAAAGCATGCCAGAGAAAGAGATAGCACGTATTGATGCGGTGGTGAGCAACCTTGCTAACTTGATGTGAGAGCAAACCAGTACACTGAATAAAGTGCTTACACGTTAACGAAAACTCAAACCATTCAAGTCTCAAACTCTAAACGAATAGATAAGATCGAATCAGACAAAATAGGGTTGGTTCGATTAATTTTTGGCCCAGTGATCGCCGTTGCGGTTGCTGCTTTAAAGGTAATGTAAAATGAATAAATTCAGTAAAATAAGTGCAACCCGATTGGCTTCTTGTCACCCTAAATTACAGAGCGTATTTACCGCCGTTCTTGAGGTGTGTGATTGCTCTATTCTTTGTGGCCATCGAACCAAAGAAGAGCAAAACGCCCTGCCAAGTACAAATACCCAAGTTCGATACCCAAACAGCAAACACAATTCATTACCAAGCAAGGCCGTCGATGCAACCCCGTACCCATACGATGAAGATGATCGTGAACGCTTCAGTTACTTTGCAGGCATTGTGATTGGTGTCGGTGCTTCAATGGGCGTGGCCATTCGTTGGGGCGGGGATTGGGACAAAGACAATGAGCTAAAAGACAATGGCTTTGATGACTTAATGCATTTTGAATTGATTGATGAGTAGGGAGTGAATGATGGGATTATTCAGTAAGATATTTGGTACCGATTCAGCCATCAAAGCAGGCATTGATTTAATCGCCAGTACAGGGGATGCGCTTGTGTTCACCGATGAGGAGAAGTCGAAACAACACATTATGTTACTCAAAGCGTATGAGCCTTTTAAGCTCATTCAACGCTTTATTGTCATGGTCTTCTGTGTGCCTTACATTGGACTGCATACCATAGTGATCATAGGGTGTATTTTTGGTGCGGATTGGGGATCGATTAGTACCTAGGCGGAGGGGCAATTCCAAAACGTAAAAGCTGATTTTTTGCGCACAATACACCATATTTTTATACCGACAGTAGTTAATCTTAGTTTTGACGTCTATTGTTAATTGATAAGTGTAATAATAAGGAAGGTATGAGTGACTGTAGATATTAACATCATCTATTCAATATTGGTGTCGTGGAATAAACCGAAAACGTACTCGGATTTAACTCAAGATTATAAATGCAGAACAGGTGAGTGGTATTCTCCTCAATCTTGGAATGAGGTATTAAGTCAGTTAAACAAGATATTGGCAGAGGCCGATGCGCCACCGTTAAGTGCACTTGTTGTATCGCAAAGTACAAATGAGCCGGGAGCGCTTTTTTGGGCTAGTGCGTCAAATGTCCCACCGAAACACAATAATCCACTTAAACGTACGTTAATGTGGCAAGGTATTCTTAATCAGGTAGTGACGTATCAATGGCCAAACAAGTTACCAATAAATTGAAGTCAGTTTATTTTTTAAAACGCCACTTTTTACAGTGGCTTTTTTATGCGACTTTTCTAGAGGATAAGAAAAGGGGCGCATTCATTTAGTTATTTCACCTATTATTTCAGTAAAAGTGCGTCTTATTTTTAATTTACTCTGATGACTACGAAACAGAGCAGGAACATATTGATGCTGTATTGTTTTTTGAAAAATTAACACAGCATCCTGATGGTTCAGATTTAATTTTTTATCCTGAAAATCTAGGTGATGATTCTCCTGAACGAATTACAGAAATAGTTAAAGAGTGGCGAGAGTCTCAAGGTCTCTCAAGTTTTAAAGATTAATTAATGCGAAATAAAACCGAGTCCGAAAACTCGGTTTTATTTTATTGCGGCCACCGTATCCAAACTCTCATAGTCTTTAATGCTCACCACCTCCATGCCTGCAAAATCATTCAATTCACGCACTGCTTCTAAAATAGGGATAAGTTCATTCTTGTAAAAGATGCGATCGACTTTATTCAAGTCACTGCTTGAGTTAAATCCCTCACGAACCACGCTCATTAAATCCAATGGAATACGATGACTCGATAACACATCATTGGTCGTCATGTTCTTAATGTCTTTGAATACTTTTTTGCTTCCATTATTACCAATAGGGGCTGCTCTGGTGACGGCCAGTGGCGCAGCGGTTATCATTATTACTTATTTTATTGATAAATTGTCGAAATAAATACCTGTGGTCGTAATGTGGGCGTAGTAGATTTAATTTTCATATAAAACAGGTTGTTAAATGACAAAAAAGCCCCTAACTAGAGGGGCAAAGAGTTTCCATCGCTTTCTTATAATTTAGAAAATAAGGTTAACCAAAGTCACCATTTACATAGCCTTGAGTACGGTCATCTTTAGGATTTGAGAAAATAACATGAGTGTCATCATGCTCGACCAATTCACCCATTAAGAAGAACGCGGTTTTATCTGAAATACGGCGAGCTTGTTGCATTGAGTGAGTCACGATAACGATCGTGTAATCTTGTTTTAGTGTTTCCATTAACTCTTCAATTTTGTGTGTTGCAATTGGATCCAATGCTGATGTCGGTTCATCCATTAAGATGACATCAGGTTCCATTGCGATAGTACGAGCAATACACAAACGTTGTTGTTGTCCACCAGATAGGCCAAATGCGTGAGATTTTAAGCGATCTTTTACTTCATCCCAAAGGGCTGCACTGCGAAGTGATTTCTCAACAACGGCATCTAATACTTTTTTATCTTTTACGCCTTGTGCTTTCAATCCATACGCGACGTTTTCATAAATGTTCATCGGAAATGGGTTGGCTTTTTGGAAAACCATCCCAACTTTGATTCGTAAATCGGCAACATCGATATTACCGTAAATGTCATGGTCATCTAAACTAACAAAACCCGTAATTTTTACGCCAGGAATTAAATCATTCATGCGGTTCAAACAACGTAATAATGTTGATTTTCCACAACCAGAAGGACCGATCAAGGCGGTTACTTGTTTTGCAGGGATCGGTAAGTTAATGCCTTTTAATGCTTGGTTTTGTCCGTAAAAAAGATCTAGGTTTTCAATATTAAATTTGTTCATTGTGTTTTCCTTACTGATCGCATCTTATGCCGTGCAATCAGTCAATAATTAGTGATAGATAATAAATCGATTAATTAAGACGCTTTATTGATTTTTCGAGCCAATAGCTTCGTTAGCGTGTTAATTATTAATACAAGAACAATCAATACTGTCGCTGTTGCGTAAGCTTGATTCCATTCTTCGATGGTAAATAATTCAGTGGTTAATTTGTACAGGTGAACGGTTAATGTTCTGCCTGAATCAAGCAATGAATCAGGAATACGTGCCACCATACCAGCGGTTAAGAATACAGGTGCGGATTCACCAATAACACGACCAATACTTAAAATAACAGAGGTTAAAATACCTGGCATTGCGCTTGGTAATATTAAGCGCCAAATGGTATAGATTTTTGATGCTCCTAAACCATAAGAGCCTTCTCTAAAGGTTTGAGGTACAGCCATTAATGCTTCTTCTGTTGTACGGATAATCACGGGTAAGATTAAAATACTCAGCGTAAGTGCGCCGGATAAAATTGAGAAACCTAAGCCTAAAATACCCACAAAGAAAGTCATACCAAATAGACCAAAGATTATCGATGGAATACCCGCTAATGACTCGGTACAGAAGCGAATGACTTTAACGAGTTTACTGCCTACTTTTGCGTATTCGGTTAAATAGATGGCCGTCATTATCCCAAGTGGTGCTGCAACTGCAATTGAAGCTAATACCATGTAGAGGGTGGCCACGATCATTGGGAAGATACCGTGTTCTTCACCAGTACGAGTGTAATTATCAGTAATGAATGACCAGCTTACGTGCTGTAGGCCATTTGATAAGATGTACCACATTATCCAAAAAAGAAAACCGACGGTAATAGATGCAGATAACCAAATTAATCCTGCGGCAATCTGGTCTTTAATATGACGTTGTTTTTTTAATTTATTCATTGTCTTATCTCGCTGTTTCACGATTTAGATAAAGAAGAATGCCATTCAGAGACATGATAAAGACGAGTAATACTACGCCTGTTGCATATAGAGCACTGGCATGGATGCCACTTGCGTATGACATTTCAATCGCAATGTTTGCGGTTAATGTACGCGCAGAATCTAAGATACCTTCTGGCATGGCAGGGGCGTTCCCCATAACCATAATGATAGCCATTGTTTCTCCAAGTGCGCGAGCAATACCTAAAATGACACCCGTCATAATGCCTGAACGAGCAGCAGGGAGAAGAATACGGAAAATGGTGAATATTTTAGAAGCGCCAAGGGCCAATGAACCTTCTTTATAGGTCGCTGGGACGGCTCTGATTGAGGTTTCTGATACCGTGATTACGGTAGGTAAGATCATAACACCTAAAACGATAATACCCGCAAGGATAGTGTTACCTGCAGGGACTTGAAATACGTCTTGAATCAATGGAACAATAATAACAAGGCCAAAGAAACCATAAACAACCGATGGGATGCCAGCCAGTAATTCAACCGCTGGGCGGATAATATCGGCAAGGCGTTTAGGGGCGATTTCAGCGATAAAAATAGCCGTAAGGATACCGATTGGAACACCGACGAGAACGGCACCAAAGGTAGAAACAACGGATGCAACGATCATGGTGAAAACACCATAAAGAGCCGGTGGTAGCCAATCTTGACCTAAAACGATGCCACTAACACCAACTTGTTGAAATGCAGGAATACTTTCTTTAACGATAAAATACGCAATGGTGGCTAAAGATAACGTACCGATGATGGCACAGCTGAGAAATAATACGTGGAAAATACGCTCTCTCCAATCCACACGTTTTTTCTGTCGTAACGGATTAAGAGAAGGCTTGTCTTGATTGACAGTATCTTGATTATTCATGGCGATGGTCATAATAAATACTCACATGTCGAAAAATTCGAAATGGAAAAGCCTGGCCTTTGCAGGCCAGGAAAATTAAGGTAATAAATTAGTTCACTGAAATGTAGCCGTTCTTTTCAACTAGACTTTGTGCTGTTTCGTCTGTCATCCAGTCTAGGAATTTTTGAGTTTCTACTGATGGCTTACCTTCACGGTACAGCACAAGGAAAGGACGAGAGACTTTGTATGTGCCATTTTTAATATCAGCAACGCTTGGTACTACGTTATCGATAGAAAGGGCATGAACTGAGTTATCTACAGTACCTAAAGAGATATAACCAATAGCGTATGGGTTGCTTGCTACCATTGTTTTTAGCGCGCCGTTGCCATTTGCTACTTGAGCTCGTTGAGAGATAGCCGATACTTTCATGCCTGAGATTTTTTTCTTAAGGCTCATGATGTCTTCGAATGCGCCACGAGTACCTGATGCCGTGTCGCGTGTAATTGCAACGATTGGTTTATCTTCGCCACCTACTTCTTTCCAGTTCTTCACTTCACCTTTGTAGATAGCGGTAACTTGTTCTGACGTTAGGCCTTTAAGTGTATTGCTTGGGTTAACCACAACAGCGATACCATCGTGTGCAACTACTAATTCTTTTAATGTCGCTTCTTTTTCTGATGCTTTTAGATTACGTGATGACATACCTAAATCCGCAGAACCATTTTTTGCTGCTTTTATACCAGCAGAAGAACCAGGACCTTGAACTTCAATATAAACGTTAGAGTGGTCTTTCATGTAGGTTTCAGAAAAAACTTCCATAAGAGGGGTCACGCTGCTTGAACCAACTGCAGAAATTGTTTCTTTCGCTGATGCTGGTAATGCTACTACTGAACTCAGAATTGCTAGTGCGCCGATAACTGACTTTTTCATTTTCATTTCCTTTGAGGCATACGTGCCGTAATTAAGTTGACGAGGCCACTTTAGGAAACTTATGTGACAGTAATATTTCAGTTTTCTTAAAAGTGTATGACATTCTGGTTTTTTTATTAAAAAGGCGTATTCATTAGAAATGAATGTTATTTAATCTTATTGTTCAAATTCATAGCGTTATGTGTTTTTTATTGACGTAAATGTAAAATTTGACGGTTTTTTTGTATTGATTATTGAACGGTTTGTAAAAATAGATCTACGTCACAGTGTACTATTTGAAAATAAAACCAGAGATAATGACATTATTAACAATTATTTTTGAGAGTGTTATGAGGGTAAATAATGCGTAAGTTGATCAATGGTTTTTCTATTAAAGTTCAGGTTTTAATTCCTGTATTACTTATTTCTATCATTATGACTGGGGGCGTGTTGCTCGCTCGTGATGATTTTGAAGCATCAATGACGAACATGGCGTCTGCTGCGAATGAGTTAAGTGAAAGCAAAGATGAGCTAGCAACCATTATCAACACAACGTATGCAATGCGAATCAGTGCCGTTTATAGTTTGTATGATTCTGAAGAGTTAAAGAAATTAGTGGCTAATCTAGATTCAGGATTTAGAAAAAACATTATATCAATGGATAAATTAAGGAAGATGAATGGGCTTTCTCAAGAGATTGATACGTTAAAATCAGCAATGAATTACTACGTTCAATACAGTAAGTCACCGATGATGCCTCTATTGAAAGAAAAGCATACTGGTGAATACAATACGACAGAGTATGATCTGGCTCGTACTGAGTACAGGCGTGCAGGTGCTGCCATGGTTAACGCCATTGATGAGTTATCAGCAAAATTGAATCAAGTGGTTGAAACGGAAGTTTCCAAAGCAAAAATGGCGCATGATGCAACATTAACACAAGTGACTATTGCCATTTTTGTATCGCTTATTTGCGCTTGGTGGTTAGCAAGTATTATTGTTGCACCAATTGGTACAATACAACAAATTATGCAGCGCATTGCGAAAGGTGATTTGAATGTAACGGTTAATGAAGAAGGGGATAATGAAATTACCGCCCTTAGCCGTGATATTAATACAACGGTACATCAACTGCGTACGACTATTGATTCGATGGTTCGTATCTCTGAAGATGTGGCTTCAGCGTCAACGGAACTGGCTACGGTGATGACACAAGCTCAAGTAAATTCAGATCAAGAAAAGCAAGAAATTGAGCAAGTTGCTTCTGCCGTAAATCAATTATCAAGTACCGCTGATAATGTAAATAGCAGCGCATTAAACGCAGATACTGCAGCGCATCAAGCGAGTGAAATGGCCTCTCATGGCTTAAAACTATACCAAGAAAGCACGGACGCAAGTTTGAAAATGGTCGATCAAATTACATCAGCTGCGAATGTGGTGACTGGCTTAAAAGAACAATCTGAAAAGATCGGTAATGTGATTGAAGTGATTCAAAGTATTTCAGAGCAAACAAATCTATTGGCATTAAACGCTGCGATTGAAGCCGCTCGTGCGGGAGAAAGTGGACGAGGCTTTGCTGTGGTGGCGGATGAGGTTCGTATGCTTGCTGCTCGTACTCGAGAATCAACTCAAGAAATTCAGGTGATTATTGAAGAGTTGCAAGTGCAGTCGACAAAAGCCAATGATGGAATGCAATCAAGCCTTGATGTATTGGCGAATGATCAAGCATTAGCGAGCCAAGTCAATGAGGCTTTGATGAGCATAATGGGATCGGTTAATGGTATTACTGCGATTAATACACAAGTAGCGACAGCGGCAGAAGAGCAAAGCCAAGTTACGAATGACATTAATCGTAACATCACAAATATTCATGAAATTGTAAATCAAAACGTAACGGGTATTACACAGAGTGCGGCTGCAAGCCATGAGTTGTCACAGTTGGCAGAGCAACAGAAACAACGTAAGCGTGCGGGGAACTACACCTAACAAATAAAATTCATTATGCGTATCTTACGATCTTTCATTTAACGAGAACGTAATTATGCAAAAAGATAAAAAGAGAACACCAGAGCAATGGCACGCTCTATTTGAATCTCAGCAATCTAGCAAGCTTAGTGCCGCTGAATTTTGTCGTAACCATAATATTCTGCCAAAGACATTTAGTGCACGTAAAGCACGATGGAAACAAAAGATTAACGCTTCTACTTTCTTGAAAGTAGAAGCGTTAACATCAACTATCATCGCCACTCCACAATTACCAGATATTCAACTTTCTATCGGAAAATTGCGATTAACATTGCCAGCTAATACTGAACCTCACTGGATAGGACTCTTATTAAAAGGGTATCAATCATGAATGTATTTACTGATGTTTCCACCATTTATCTTCATCGTGATTTTGTCGATTTTCGCAAGGCCATTAATGGCCTTGTCGTGATTGTTGAGCAAGAAATGCAACTATCACCGTTTAGTGATGCTCTATTTATATTTTGCAATAAGCCTCGTGATAAACTCAAAATATTGTATTGGGATAAAACAGGATTCGCTTTATGGTACAAGCGATTAGATGAAGACCGCTTCAAATGGCCACGAAATATAAATAACGATACGTTAGCATTATCAGAGCAGCAACTGACACTGCTATTACAAGGTTTTGATATCTTAGGACATCAACCGGTACATTATCAAACAACCCTTTAAATAGTTGATTCTCAGTCAAGAATAGGAGGCAACCGATTGATTACCTGTATTATCGTTATATAGTCATCTACATGATTGATAAAATAAAACCACTTCCTGATACCATTGACGAGCTGAAAGCACTTGTGCTTCAGCTTGAAAATAAATATAACCGTCTTCTAGAGCAATTTCGACTGGCTCAACATCAGCGCTTTGGTAAAAGCAGTGAATCTGACTCGACTCAATTTGATTTATTCAATGAAACAGAAGAAGAAATCATCATTGAAAATGATGACACACAAACGATTACCTACACTCGTCAAAAGCCAAAACGCCAACGCTTACCTGAAGACTTACCGCGTACTGTTATTATCCACGACATAAAAGATAAAACTTGTAAGTGTTGCGGTCTAGAGATGCATGCGATGGGTAAAGACATCAGTGAAAAGTTGGAATTTGTACCAGCTAAAGTGGAAGTTATTCAACATGTTCGTCCTAAATATGCTTGCCGAAATTGTGAAAAACACAATACTTCAGTAGACATTAAACAAGCCCCAATGCCAGCGTCACCAATCCCTAAAGGGATTGCGACCGCAAGTTTACTTGCTCAAATTATTACGGCTAAATTTCAATACAGTCTTCCACTTTATCGTCAAGAAACGTTATTTCAGCAATGGGGTATCATTATTGGACGGCGAACGATGGCGGATTGGTTAATAAAATGCTCGGTACTATTTACCCCTCTTAATAACGAGTTACATCGTATTTTGCTTGAACAACCCACTCTGCATTGTGATGAAACAACGGTAAATGTGTTGGATGTTGAAAAAGCAAAATGTTATATGTGGGTCTACTGCTCTGGCTATGATTCTCCAGGCTCTGGTGTTTTGCCTGGAATTGTACTTTATGATTATCAATCTAGCAGGCATGGCTACCATCCAGTTAACTTTTTAAAAGGTTATAACGGGTATTTACATACCGATGGTTACCAAGGTTATGAACAAACTGAAGCGATTTTAGTTGGCTGTTGGGCACACGCACGTCGACGATTTATTGAGGCTCAACGTGTTCAAGTAAAAGGGAAAACAGGGAGTGCAGATTGGGTATTGAGTAAAATCCAAAAGCTATACCGGATCGAATCGTTATTAAAAGAGGCTTCCCCTGAAGCCAAGTATGTTGCTAGGCAGACAGAAGCCCGCGATTTACTTAAAGAGCTCCGTGATTGGCTTGATAGCGCAGTTAGTCGAGTATCACCTAAAACAAAATTAGGTGAGGCGATTAGCTATACATTAAATCAATGGGATAAATTAGTTCGTTATATTGATGATGGATTGTTATCTATTGATAACAATCGAGCAGAGCGAGCGGTTAAACCGTTTGTTATCGGCCGGAAAAACTGGTTATTTTCGGGTTCAACGGCTGGTGCAGATTCAAGTGCAATGCTTTACAGCATTGTAGAAACAGCAAAGGCAAACGGATTAATCCCTTACGATTATATTAGGTATTGTCTAGATCGTTTATGTGTTGGATCGCCAGATATCGATTCACTTTTACCTTGGAATGTAAAAGACAAGGTGTAGTTCCCCGCACGCTTACGGCGAAAGGGAAAGAGGGACGAGACATTAGGGACTCGTCCCTGTTATAAGCATAAAAAAAGACACGCAATTTTCATCGCGTGTCTTTCTATTTTCGTTAACTAGACTCTATGACTAGAGCATTAAATTAGTTAATTACTTTTTCAGCTTTCTCTGCTTCTTCAGCTTGAGATGCTTGGATAGCCGTTAGTGCTACTGTGTAAACGATATCGTCTACTAGAGCGCCACGAGACAAGTCATTTACAGGCTTGCGCATACCTTGAAGCATTGGACCGATAGATACTAGGTCAGCAGAACGTTGAACCGCTTTGTACGTTGTATTACCAGTATTTAGGTCTGGGAATACAAATACAGTTGCTTTACCAGCAACAGGAGAATTAGGCGCTTTAGAAGCGGCTACATTTTCCATGATAGCAGCATCGTACTGAAGAGGACCATCGATGATCAAATCAGGACGTTTTGCTTGAGCAAGTTTGGTTGCTTCTCGTACTTTATCAACGTCTGCACCCTTACCAGATTCACCAGTAGAGTAAGAGATCATTGCAACGCGAGGGTCGATACCAAATGCCGCTGCAGAGTCAGCAGATTGGATTGCGATTTCAGCAAGTTGCTCAGCGGTTGGATCAGGGTTGATCGCACAGTCACCGTATACAAGTACTTGATCAGGCAGAAGCATGAAGAAGATAGAAGATACGATAGAAGCATCAGGGGCTGTTTTGATGATTTGGAATGGAGGAACAATCGTGTTTGCTGTGGTATGAACCGCACCAGAAACAAGACCGTCAACTTCACCCGCTTCAAGCATCATAGTACCAAGGAATACCGAATCTTTTAGTTTCTCACGAGCCACAACTTCAGTCATGCCTTTCGCGCCACGTAACTCAACTAAACGAGCAACGTATTTTTCACGTACAGATTCAGAATCGATGATCTCAACGCCTGCGCCAAGTTCGACACCTTGTTGTGCTGCAACACGACGGATCTCTTCAGGATTACCAAGAAGAACACAAGTCGCGATACCACGCTCAGAACAGATAGCCGCAGCTTTAACTGTACGAGGTTCATCACCTTCAGGAAGGACGATACGCTTAGCGGCTTTACGAGCAAATTCAGTTAACTGGTAACGGAACGCTGGTGGGCTCAGACGACGGATGCCTTCAGTACCTTCAGATAGTGAATCAATCCAAGGGCCATCAATGTGGCTAGCAACGTGTTCGTTAACAAACTCAATACGCTCTTTATCATCTGCAGGAACTTCAAGGCTGAAGCTTTGTAGATTTAGAGAAGTCTGCCAAGTATTACCTTGAGCCGTGAAGATTGGAAGACCAGCATCAAGTGCAGGCTTACAAAGATCAGCGATTGATTGTGGGATTTCGTAACCACCAGTTAGTAAGATCGCACCGATTTCAACGCCGTTCATTGCAGCAAGACATGCAGCAACAATAACGTCAGGACGGTCAGCAGAAGTTACTAGAAGAGAACCTGGTTTGAAGTGCTCAATCATGTGCGGTAGAGAACGTGCACAGAAAGTGATGCTCTTAATGCGACGAGTCGCGATTTCACCTTCGTTGATGATTTCAGCATTAAGGTGCTTAGCCATATCGATAGCACGCGTAGCGATTAGATCGATTTTCCAAGGCACACAACCAAGAACACGAATAGGACTAGAGTTGAAGATTTGCATTACTTCAAGATTAGTCTTAGTCGTTGCATCTGCATCATCAAAGATTTCAGATAGGTCTGGGCGAGTACGACCGGCTTCATCAACAGGCGCATTAAGCTTGTTGATGATAACACCAGCGATTTGTTTGTTTTTAGTGCCGCCGAAGTTAGAACATGCTACTTCGATACGCTCTTTAAGTTGAGAAGGGTTGTCTGTACCAGGAGTCGCTACAAATACAATCTCAGCGCCCAGAGTTTTTGCAATTTCACCATTTAATTGGTTAGCAAATGGGTGCTTACGAGTAGGAACAAGACCTTCGATAAGCGTCACATCAGTGTCTTCACTGATAGACTTATAACGAGCAACGATTTCTTCTAAAAGAACATCAGTTTGATCGTTACGTAGAAGTTCTTCTGCACGAGAAACGGTTGTAGGTTCTGCTGCTTTAATATCGCTGCTGCTAGTCACAATTGACGTAGTTAGATCAGGTTGATCACCACCGTGACGAGGTTGAGAGATAGGTTTGTAAAAAGAAACGCTTACGCCTTTACGTTCCATAGAACGTAAAACACCCAAACTTGCGCTAGTTAGACCAACACCAGCACTGATTGGAACAAGCATAATAGTACGAGACATGGAAAATTCCTCTAAACTATTGGGGCAAGAGACTTTATTTAAAGAATAAAGCCATAGAAAGAAAAAAGGCTAACCTAGTGGCTAGCCTTTTAGGAGAGATTATAGACCAGTTAGTTTAGCTGTGTCTTCTGCGATTACTAGCTCTTCGTTAGTCGAGATAACCATAGCAGGAACGCGGCTGTTTGCTGTAGTGATAGTACCTTCACCACCAAAACGTGCTTTAAGGTTTGCTTCGTTATCAACTTCGATACCGAAAATACCTAAACGGTTAAGAACCATTTCACGGATTGGAGCAGAGTTTTCACCGATGCCGCCAGTGAAAGTGATTGCGTCTAGACGACCTTCTAGTGTTGCTGTGTAGCCTGCAACGTATTTAGCTAGACGGTGACAGAATACATCCATCGCACGAGTTGCTTCTTCTTTCTCACCGTAGTTGTCTTCAACGAAACGACAGTCAGAAGTCACTTGAGTTAGACCTTGTAGGCCAGACTCTTTAGTTAGCATCGTGTTGATTTGTTCAACAGAGTAACCTAGTGCGTCATGTAGGTGGAAAATGATCGCAGGATCGATATCACCACAACGAGTACCCATTACTAGACCTTCAAGAGGAGTAAGACCCATAGAAGTATCTACAGATTGACCGTTCTTGATTGCACATACAGATGCGCCGTTACCTAGGTGACAGTTGATGATGTTTACTTCTTCAACTGGTTTGTTTAATAGGCCAGCAACTTCACGAGTGATGAACAGGTGAGAAGTACCGTGCATACCGTAACGACGAATACCGTGATCTGTGTATAGGTTGTATGGTAGAGCGTATAGGTAAGACTCTTCAGGCATTGTTTGGTGGAATGCAGTATCAAACACAGCAACGTTTTGAAGTTCAGGGAAGTTGTGTTTAGCCGCTTCGATACCAATGATGTGAGCAGGGTTATGAAGAGGTGCAAAAGTTGCAGCGTCTTGAATACCTTTAAGCACTTCGTCAGTGATAAGAGCAGATGAAGTGAATTGCTCACCACCGTGTACGATACGGTGACCGATTGCGCCTAGGTTAGCTTTAAGCTCTGGCTTAGAAGCAAGAATAGATTCAACCATAAACGATAGAGCTTCTTCGTGAGCAGCACCTTCACCTAGTTGAGCTTCGTGCTTGCCATCAAGTTTCCACTTAATACGCGCTTCAGGAAGACCAAGACACTCAGCAAGACCAGTTAAGTGCTCTGCACCAGATTCTGCGTCAATAACCGCAAATTTAAGAGAAGAACTACCGCAGTTTAAAACTAAAACCAGCTTAGACATGTATAAATACCTATTTATTCATCAGTAATTAAGCTATATCGCAACGATATAGCATGACAAATGTAGTGAGTTAACGAAAAATCCCACATTTGTACAAAAAAATTAGCTATCCTTAGAAAGAGCATTACAGCAGTCCTTGCCGATTTATCCTTTTTTAGCTTATAGTAGAACTACAGCAAAAGATAAATCAGTGCATAGGATAACGATTGTGCGCTAAGATAACAAAAATATTTTAAGATAATATTAATTCTAATCAAGTTTATTCTGTATTTTTTTGAATGATTAAACTTTTGTTTAGTTATCGGAGGGGGCAAAATGAGTGATAACGGCTTTTTATTCCGATTCAAAGATGGTCAGACGTATATGGATACGTGGCCTGAACGTAAAGAGTTAGCACCGATGTTCCCTGAACAGCGAGTGATTAAGGCAACTAAATTTGCTGTTAAAGTGATGCCAGCAGTCGCTGTGATCAGCGTATTGACTCAAATGGTGTTTAATAATTCAGCGGCGTTACCACAATCCATCATTATTGCACTCTTTGCTATTAGTATGCCTTTGCAAGGATTTTGGTGGTTAGGTAATCGAGCGAATACTAAATTGCCACCAGCATTAGTAAATTGGTACAGAGAGCTTTATCAAAAAATTATCGAATCCGGGGCGGCATTAGAGCCACTTAAACAGAGACCTCGATATAAAGATCTTGCGAATATTTTGAATAAAGCGTTTAAACAACTAGATAAAACAGCATTAGAACGTTGGTTTTAATACTTTATTACAATAAATCTAGAAATAAAAAAAGGAGCTAATTAGCTCCTTTTTTTGATCTTATGGTTTAGATAGAGATTACATACGCTCTAGCGTTTCAATACCTAATAAATCTAAACCTTGTTTGATTGTTTTTGCTGTTAATGCAGCCAATTTTAGACGACTTTGTTTAATTGATTCATCGTCGTTGTTTAGAATTGGACAGGCTTCATAGAAGCTAGAGAACTGGCCAGCAAGTTCAAATAAGTACGCACACATTAAGTGAGGTTGACCTTCACTTGCTACTGCTTGTACTGCTTCTTCAAACTGCATTAATTTAGTAATTAATGCTTTCTCTTTCTCATCAGTGATCTTAACTTCGCCCGCTAGATTATCCATAGATAGGTCTGCTTTGCTGAAGATAGATGCTACACGAGTGTAAGCATATTGCATATAAGGGGCAGTATTACCTTCAAAGGCAAGTATGTTGTCCCAATCAAAGATGTAATCGGTTGTACGGTGCTTAGAAAGATCTGAGTACTTCACGGCAGCCATTGCGACGGTCGTTGCAATTTTTGCTTTTTCTTCAGTTGATAGATCTTTGTTTTTCTCTTCGATCAGTGCAATTGCGCGTTGCTCTGCTTCATCAAGAAGATCAGCAAGACGAACGGTGCCACCGGCACGAGTTTTGAATGGACGACCATCTTTACCTAGCATCATGCCAAACGCGTGGTGTTCTAAAGATACGCTCTCAGGAACATAACCTGCTTTACGAACGATAGTCCATGCTTGCATTAGGTGTTGGTGTTGACGTGAATCGATGAAGTAAAGTACGCGATCTGCGTTCAGTTCTTCGAAACGGTATTTAGCACAAGCAATATCTGTTGTTGTGTAAAGGAAGCCACCATCACGTTTTTGAACGATAACACCCATTGGATCGCCATCTTTGTTCTTGTATTCGTCAAGGTAAACAACTTGAGCGCCATCACTTTCTACTGCTAGGCCTTTTTCTTGAAGATCAGCAACAATAGGTGCAAGCATGCTGTTATACATACTTTCGCCCATCACGTTATCACGAGTTAATGATACGTTTAGACGGTCATAATTACGTTGGTTTTGAACCATTGTAACGTCGACTAATTTTTTCCACATGTCTGCACAGAAAGCGTCGCCACCTTGAAGTTTTACAACGTAACCACGGGCCGTTACGGCAAACTCTTCATCTTCGTCGTACAGTTTTTTAGATTCACGGTAGAAACCTTCAAGATCAGACAGTTCCATAGAAACTTCGCCTTTCTCTTTTTGGATGCGCTCAAGGTTTGCGATAAGCATACCAAACTGAGTACCCCAGTCACCGATGTGGTTAGCACGAGTCACGTTGTGGCCTAAAAACTCAAGAGTACGAACAACAGCATCACCAATGATGGTTGAACGAAGGTGACCTACGTGCATTTCTTTAGCAACGTTTGGTGCTGAGTAATCGGCTACGATATTTTGTTTGGTTTCTAGTGCTACGCCTAGACGTTCGTCAGCTAAAGCTGCTTCTGCTTGCTTAGCTAGAAATTCTTCAGACAAGAAAATGTTAATGAAGCCAGGGCCTGCAATTTCAGTTTTGCTAGCGATGCCATCAAGATCTAAAACATCCAGTACTTTCTGAGCAAATTCTCGCGGGTTTGTACCTAGTCGCTTAGCTACGCCCATTACGCCGTTAGCTTGGTAGTCACCAAATTGAGCTTTTGCAGATTGACGAACGGCGGCAGGGCTGCCCGCTGGCGCGCCGGCTGCTTCTAACGCTTGAGAAACTTTGTCGTTAATAAGTGATTGAATATTCAAAGAGTTATCCTTCATATCGCTGTTAAACAGGAATGCTGTTGCATGGAAAGCAAAA
The DNA here is from genome assembly GCF_000196495.1 of Aliivibrio salmonicida LFI1238. Taxonomy (NCBI): domain Bacteria; kingdom Pseudomonadati; phylum Pseudomonadota; class Gammaproteobacteria; order Vibrionales; family Vibrionaceae; genus Aliivibrio; species Aliivibrio salmonicida. The sequence goes on along the minus strand of NC_011312.1, from coordinate 2,258,706 downwards.
TAGTCGCTAATAATAGCAATAAAATAGGGGATATTTAATAGTTTCTGCTATTTTTTCTTAAGAGTCTAAACATCAAGTAAAGAGGTTGCTACAATTCGGTTTCTCTTCTTCAATCGTTAGGTTGCCCTCATGTCATCACTATTATTAAAAGAACAACAATTAGAGCCTCAGCAGTTAATTTGTGTGTTACCTGCTTTTATGGATAAAATTCAAGTCTTGTTGAATGTACTGGGTTTGGATTTAACCGAATATCAAGCGGATCATATTGCTTTGCGAATTAATGATCGCGGCGTTGCTCAAGCGGCGCATCAAATGTGGCTGCAACAGGCAACAGAATGGTCAAATAACGAGATTAATGGTCGTCCAATTATCGCTTTAGGTTTTAATCAACCTTTAGAGAGTCGTGGATGGTCTATTGAATGTTTAGAATTACCTTATCCTGGAGAGAAAACTTACCCTCAACAAGGGTGGGAGCATATTGAATGGGTAATACCGTGTGAGGTTAATTCTCAAGAAGAATTTCTGACTTACTTATTTTCTATATTTCCTATACTTAAAGAAAAGTGGTCAGAATTGGCGTCTTTGGGTGTAAAAGTAAAGCAGAGTTGTCCATCTGGTGAAGCAGAACGAATTGCAAATTATACCGTGGCTTTTAAGTATCAAGGGGTATGTATTAAATTGCATCCACACAGTTTGAAAGCAGTGATAGAGAGCGAACAAGCCTAATCATTACTTATTAAATCAAAACAAAAAAGGCAGCCTATTTTTAGACTGCCTTTTTGTTTCCACGACTTTTAAGCTTGTGTTGAAGTTATTTAGTTACAGGTTTACATAGTTCAGCAATAACTTTCAAACGACGTTCTGGTTCTGCGACAAACGGGTTTTCTTCATCCCATGCATAGCCTGCTAAAATGGCACAGATCATTTGTTTAATCTTAGGGTTTGGATCGTCGTGAAAAATAACGTCCTGAAATGAGCCTTCATACCATCCTTCAACATAACAACGAAATGTATTTACGCCCTTCATTAGCTTGTCTGAATAATCAACTTGCCAATCAACCTCTTCTTGGTTGAATTGCTTAATTAATAAATCAGCGGCTAACTCTGCTGATTTCATCGCGATGGTTACGCCAGATGAAAAGACAGGGTCTAAAAACTCACCAGCATTCCCCAATAGCGCAAAATTTCGGTCAAATAATTTGGTCACATTAGCAGAATAACCCATGATTTCTCCACAAGGGTTAGGGTATTGAGCATTGACTAATAAGGTTCTTAAATTGTCTTCTTCCAACGCCAGTTGTTTCAGTGCCTCTGTATTGTCTTGTGAATAGCCTTCAAAAAACTCAGGTTCACCAACGACACCAAAAGAGCAGGTTCCATTGCTGAATGGGATCAACCAATACCAGACTTGAGTATTTGTTGGGTGGACTGAGATTAATATTTTATCGCGGTCATAACTCTCAGTCGAAATATTATCAATAATATGGGTAAAAATGGCTTTTCGTGGCGGGAGACAAGAAGGTTCTTCTAATTCTAACAACCTTGGTAACACACGACCAAATCCACTGGCATCCAATATGAAATCGGCTTCAATGTAATAAGGGTGACCATCGGCATCAAGGACAGAAAGTAATGCTTTGGGTTGCGAGACATCAACGTGTGTAATTTCATGTTGATAGCGGATCTCAACCCCTTGCTCTTGAGCGCTATCAGCTAACACTTTATCAAAATTACCGCGTTGAACTTGAAAGGTTGTTCCAGCACCGTCTGAAAATTTTTCAGTAAAATCAAAAGAAGTAAACGTGCCGTTAAAATGAAATGCTGCGCCATTTTTGTATTGAAAAGAAGCATTTTTTACTGCATCAAGCATGCCTGCTTTTTTGATTGATTCCATGCAAGCAGGAAGTAAACTCTCGCCAATAGAAAAACGAGGAAAAGTGGATTTTTCTAGTACGATACAATCGATATTGTGCTTTTTAAGCAACGCAGCAGCAATAGACCCTGATGGGCCTGCACCAATAATGGCAACGTGGGTTGATTGTGGTGTAGACACAGAAATTCCTCATTCATGCAGGTGTATTACCACCTGCCATTGTTTTATTTTTTAATAGGGATGTTGCTATGGTTTAAGCGTTATTTAGCTTTAAGTTCAAGTAGAGTATGATCTAATCCAATATTATTCGTTTGTTCCGCAACAATGAATCCAGCTTCGCTAATGATCTCTAAGAAATCACCGCAACGATAAAAACGACTGTTTCCGTTTGCTAAACAAGTAAAGTATAGCGATGTTGCATTTAAACTGTATGACGCAGCATCGTACTTTTGAGCATCCCAAAACAGCTCAAGAATATAGACTTTAGCATCGATGGACATAGCCGCACGAACACGCTTAAGAATGCTTAATATTTCCATTGGAGAGAAGCAATCTAGAAATTGGCTCATCCACCAGACATCAGCACCTTGAGGCAATGGCAGTGTTTTATCTAACATATTGGTAGGATGGCCGTTAATACGGTCGGCAAAGCCTTGCTGTTCTGCGTTTTTTAACGCCATTTCAATTTGCTGTGGTAAATCGATAATCGTAACGTTAACGTCAGAATCGTATTTACAACACTCTAAAGCCCATTTCCCTGTATTGCCGCCAATATCAAACAAACGTTGAGGCTTTTGGCTCAATACTTTTTCTAATAATATTGGGAATGAACGATCAGAATAGAAGTGATCAAACTTAAACCAGCTTTCTTTTGCTTTCTCAGGTAAACGAGACAATCCTTCATAGATTGTAGGCCAATCACCAAGCTCTTTTAAGCCTGCTGGCGTTCCTTCTTTTATTGATTCGGTTAAATGCATCATCGCGGCATAGCATACATCTGCCGTGAAATCTAAATTGGCGTTTGTCATGCCATCATGCAATAAAAAGTGACCTAAATTGGCTTGAATATAATTAGGTTCATTCCACGTGACAATATGAGCACTTAACGCCATATCCAATAGTACTTTGACACCATACTCAGAGATATCAGTGCTTTCTGACAATTGTTGTGCGTTTAATCCTAGGTTTCCTGCCTTGTCTAATGCGGCAAGAATACCTAAATCTCTCAATGTACGAGCTGTATGAAAAACGATAGGAGCAAAAGAGAGTTTTTGAGCTTCAGTTTTTGCTTCTAAGGCATTAAAAGGGTCATTAGTATATTGGGTCACAAAATTGGCCATATTATTAGAAAGTAAATGGATCATATCAGCTGTATCGGTGTAAACCTTGTTCAAAAGCAAGAAATGACAGATATGAATTAGGTATCAATAGATTAGTCGATAATTTTTGAAACGACATTATCTTTAAATTGCACTTTAAATGTATTAAATCGGCTTTTCCAATATAACCATTCGTTGCCGTCTAAACTCGGTGTTCTATGCTCTGGTGGAAAGCCTATCGCGTATTCTACCGCTTCTTTTGTCATGCCTTCTTTAACAATACCGTCTTTGATACCTTGTTGGTCTAAAGTGCTTAATGCATTTACTTTTGAGGTATTACATTCAGTACCAAAATAATGGCTTAAGTATGCTGTGAAGTCAGGAGAGGATTTGTGTTTATCTAAGGTATATTGTTGGTCGGATGATTTGACTTTGAAGATCAATCGCTTGCTATTTAGGCTAATGATATCGACTTGAGAGCAAAGTGGAATTAAGCCATCTTGTTGGTAATTAACAGAATAAAGTTTAAGGCGATTTGAATCAGGGTGTAGATTGACTAATGTATAAACTGGTTTTGTCGTGTGAGATAAATCTTCACCTGTTGTTTTGTCAGTTAGTGGGATAACGCTAGCACAACTACTTAATAATAATGCACTTATTGTCAGTAATATTGATTTCTTAAATGACATATATACCCTTATTTATGCATCTATTTATATATTTACCGTATGCTTTGCCGCTTTTGTATTTGCGCCAAGTCACTGAATTCATATATCCTATACGACTATAGTCACAAATTGTAATGTTTTTACTATTAGATGGGCATCATGGCATACGCAAATTTTAATATAATCGATTGGCACGCAATTTCGACTGGATTAGGAAATCGAAGTGATTGGCTTCTATGGTCAGAAAGTGATTTTACTTGGCCAGAAGACGGTAAAATACCGGTTGATAAAATTCCTGCGATGGCTCGACGTCGAATGAGTTCATTGAGTAAATTAGCGGTTCAAACTGCCTTAACGTTCTCTGAACATAATTCGATAGATTATTTGGTTTTTGCAAGCCGCCATGGTGAATTAACCAGAACCACGACATTACTTGAAGACATTTTAAAAGGAGAAGATGCCTCTCCAATGGCGTTCTCTCAATCGGTTCATAATACGGCCTCTGGTTTATTTACGATCAGTGCCAAAAAACCAATTCCGGTGACCTCTATTGCCGCCGGAGAAAATACCTTTCACTCTGCATTAGTTGAAGCCGCTGCCTATCTTTATGAAAATCCAGACCATAATGTATTAGTGGTGGATTTTGATGAACCGACGTCTTCCCATTATAAAGAATTTGAAACTGACACTTATCAAGGCTACGCATTAGGATTGATATTAAGCAGTGGACAAGATATTTCGATTGCATGGAGCAATAAACCATCAATCAGTTCTTCATCCTTGCCTCATGGGTTGCAATGTATTGCTAACTTAGTAGGATCAAAGGATAAATGGAATGTTGATAGCAAATCAACTCAATGGACATGGACTCGTATTAAGTAGAATGACAGTACTCTCACGAATAGATAAATATTGGCGAATTATAGCGACGGGAATTTGTTTTTCGTTGTTTGGTATTGGCGCTCTTTGTTTAACTTTTGTGATATTTCCGACGTTGACGTTTACGGCTAAAAATGCCAAACAACGTGAAATACGTGTGCAGTTGATCATTCAGCGCAGTTTTCTTCTTTTTTGTAAAACGATGCATTATAGCCGAGCCATTAAATACCAATTTGATGGCGCTGAATTGTTACGAGAAGACCGTAATTGTTTAATTGTCGCAAATCATCCTAGCTTAATTGATTATGTTTTAATTGCTTCACAATTACCGCAGTGTGACTGTATTGTTAAAGCCGTTTTATGGCATAATCCCTTTATACGTGGGATTGTTAGGGCCGCTGGCTACATTCCAAATCGTGAACCCGAAGTGTTTTTAGATGATTGTTCAGAAAAACTCAATTCAGGAAATATTTTACTCGTCTTTCCTGAAGGGACAAGAACAACGCCTGGCGTTCAATCAAAATTACAGCGAGGTGCTGCTCAAATAGCAGTACGTAGTGAAAGTGATGTTCGAATTATACATATTAGTGTGGCACCAAGCTTTTTGACGAAAGAAGCAAAATGGTATGAAGTCCCTGATGTGCGTCCATTCTTTCATGTCCAAGTAAAAGAGAAGGTTACGATCGCCTCTTTTATTGAAGAAGCTGATTCATTGCCATCAGCCGCTCGAAATTTTAATCGATTTTTAGATACAGCTTTGTATCCAATAAATGAATTTAACTCATCAAACGAAAAAAAGTAGGTCATTGATGGAAGCATTACACAACGAACTTAAATTATTAATCATTGAAGCATTAAATCTAGAAGATATTTCAGTGGATGATATTGAAACAGAAGCCCCTTTGTTTGGCGATGGCTTAGGTCTAGATTCAATTGATGCGTTAGAATTGGGTTTAGCGATTAAGAAAAAATACAACTTAGTGTTAGATGCTGATGATACCAATACACGTGAACATTTTGCATCAGTGGCTAATTTAGCGGCTTACATTACTGAAAATAAGGCGTAGAAACTAAAATGACTGATGTGAATAAAGAACAAGTATTAGAGCAAGTGACGTCTGCGCTGGTTGAGTTATTTGAAATTGATGCTGCTGACATTACGTTGGATGCTAAATTATATACCGATCTGGACTTAGACAGCATTGATGCGGTTGATTTGGTTGTCCACTTGCAAAAAGTGACAGGCAAAAAGATTAAACCAGAAGAATTTAAAGAAGTTCGCACTGTCGAAGACGTTGTTAATTCAGTCGCTGCACTTTTAAAATAATGCGTTGGCTGACGGTATTGTCAGCCATTGCACTGCTTGCCTATCCGCTAGCGGTTTACTACGGTCTTCACTTTGGTGGAATTACGACAGTAGCAGGCGTGCTAGCGGTGTTGTTTTTAGTGCGAATGGTTGGTGGAAAACAAGTTCCGATTAAAGAGCTAAAATACATAGCGATGATCAGTGGGGCTGCAGGGATAATACTTACGGGTTTAGGTTGGATATTTCGATCTGAAGGGTGGTTCACTTTTTATCCTGTGATCGTCAATGTCGTCATGTTTTGTGTCTTCTTTTGGACTTTATTTCAACCTCAAAGCATGATTGAACGTTTTGCTCGTCTTCAAGAGCCTGAATTACCACAAAGCGGTATCAAATACACAAGAACAGTGACGAAAGTTTGGTGTGTTTTTTTTGTTATTAACGGCTCTATTTCTCTCACAACTTGTTTTTTAGAGATGAAAGTGTGGATGCTGTATAACGGCTTTATTAGTTATTTGCTTATTGGAACATTATTTGTGAGTGAGTGGTTAATTCGCCAATGGATAAAGAGAAAAGAAGCATGACCTACACATCACTTTCTCATCTGACATTACAATCTAATGCCTCTCATTCCGTGTGTTTCGATGAACAACATAACGTTACTGGTTATGAAAAGTTTCAACAAGACGTTCAAATTTTCAGTGCGTATTTAAGTGATAAACCTCAGAGAAAATGGGCGCTGTGTTTTGAAAATAGCTATGCTTTTTCTGTGGCGTTTATGGCATTGGCTCATGCGGGTAAGCATCTTATTTTACCAGGAAATCATCAACCCGCAGCCTTGACTGAATTGGCTCAACATTTTGATGCATTATTGCATGATGACATTATTGAAACGATGCCTTGTGAGATCCATATTAACTACAATGCGGTAGATTTATCGATTCAACATACGGAAAAACTATCTCCTCTTTCTTTGTGTGATATCCCGTTAACGCTGTTTACATCGGGCTCAACCGATACCCCTAAACCCATTAATAAGACCCTGCAATTATTGGATAACGAAATACAACAATTAGAATTGTTGTGGGGTGAAAAAGTCAAAGACTCAGAATGTTATAGCACCGTTTCTCATCAACATATTTATGGCTTGTTGTTCCGAGTACTGTGGCCATTGTGTTCAGGACGCGCGTTTAGCCAAACAAATTTCATTTATCCTGAGCAAATTTTATCTCATCACTCATCACATCCAAAGACCTTGGTTTGTAGTCCCGCATTATTAAAACGTCTTATTGACCATGAAGGCTATAATGAGTATCAGGTGGTATTTTCTTCGGGTGGCCCATTAGCGATTGAAGGCGCGGATCAAAGTGAGGCTAAATTATCATCACGACCATTTGAAGTATATGGCAGTACAGAAACGGGTGGGGTGGGTTATCGCCAGCAAACCGAACCCTGTTCATTGTGGACGTTTTTTCCGTCTCATCAAGCGCGCTTGAATATTGAGCATTGTTTGGAATTATTGTCTCCGTTCATTGATGACGCACTATGGTACCCAACGAGCGATTATTGTGATTTGCTTGAAAATGGTCAATTTATGTTGAAAGGCCGAGTTGATCGAGTCATTAAAATTGAAGAAAAGCGTCTTTCATTAACGGAAGTTGAGAAACGTTTAACACAATTAATATGGATAGATGACGCCGCCGTTATTTCGATGGAAGAAGAAAAGCGCACTGTTTTAGGTGCTGTTATTGTGCTTTCTGACGCTGGGAACGAATTAATGCAACAGGGGTCAAAAGGGAAGTTTTGGCTCAAATTACGCTCTGAACTGAGAGAATGGTTAGAACCAGTAGGGATCCCTAGACGATTCAGAGCGGTAGATGAAGTTCCATTAAATAGTCAAGGTAAGCGCCAAATGCGTGATTTACAGCAGCTGTTTAATGACATTAATGATTAAAAGAAGTACTCATGACAAAACGTAAGCCGACAATTCTGTCCACCGAAGTCGTCATTCAAGATGATGCGCATTCAAGTGTCGTTATTACGATGAAAATAGACGCTGATATTTTGGATTTTACTGGGCACTTCCCTGGTCATCCCTTATTACCAGGGGTGACTCAGGTTGATTGGGCCGTTTATTATGGTCAAGTGTATTTGAACGCGAATTCCGTGTTTAAAGGGATGGAAGTACTCAAATTTCAAGAACCAATTTTACCCAATACAGAAGTAATATTGGATCTAAAGTGGGTGAAAGAAACAGAAAAACTGTATTTTTCATTTACATCACATCAGAGTGATAGCATCCATAAACATTCTTCTGGCCGAATTCTATTAGGGCAATAAAAATGACTACTTTCCGTCCTTGTTTTTTAATTCCGTGTTACAACCATGGTGAAACGGTCCCAAAGGTTGTTGATGCACTGAGTTCATTCAATTATCCAATTTTAATTATTGATGATGGAAGCGAAAGCGAAACCAAGAAAATTTTAATGAAAGTAGCAGAAGACAATGCTTCTGTAACCTTGATTACATTAGGTAAAAATCAAGGAAAAGGCGGAGCCGTTATCGCGGGTATTGAAGCTGCTTATCAACAAAGCTTCAGTCATACCATTCAAATTGATGCCGATGGTCAGCATGACTTGGCCGCATTACCTCAATTGATTACAGAATCTCAGCGGCACCCAACGGCATTGATTTCAGGGCAACCTGTTTATGATGAGTCCGTTCCTAAATCTCGTTTATATGGCCGTTATGTCACTCATGTTTGGGTATGGATAGAAACGCTGTCTTTCTCTATCAAAGACAGTATGTGCGGCTTTCGTTCGTATCCAGTAGGTCCAACCATTAATGTTCTCGAACGAACGGTTATCGGTCGTCGCATGGATTTTGATACTGAAATCATGGTACGAATGTACTGGAATGATACTGATATTCGTTTCATTAATACTCGGGTTATTTATCCTGAAAATGGGATTTCTCACTTTGATGCACTGTGGGATAACGTAAACATTAGCTGGATGCATACCAAACTGTTTTTTGGCATGTTGCCACGTATCCCTTCATTACTAAAACGTAAACCGGTTCAAAGCGACCATTGGTCTGCTCATGCAGAGCGTGGCACCATTCTCGGAATGCAGTTGTTGTTGTGGGTTTATTCTACTTTTGGTCGCGGTGTTTTCTCATTATTTCTAAAACCGGTTATGGCGTATTACTACTTGCGTGGTGGTCCTGTAAAACAAGCCTCTGATGATTATATTCAGCAAATTGAAGCGTATGCAAGAGTGAAGGGGATCGTGTTACCTGAAAAATTATCTCCTTATCGTCATCTTGTTTCCTTCGGTGAGACGATGTTAGATAAGCTGGCGGCGTGGCGCGGAGATTTTTCAGATAAAAATTTAACGGTTCATGGAGTAGAGCATTACGAAGAATTATTTAACAGAGAAAAAGGCATTGTTATGCTTGGATCTCATTTAGGTAATTTAGAATTATGTCGTGCACTCAGTCGTCGACACAAGGATCTTAAAATTAATGCGTTGGTTTTCACTGAACATGCCGAACGTTTTAATGCCGTAATGAAAGCTGTTAACCCTCAATCTGAAGTCAACGTGATTCAAGTGGGTAAAATGGGGCCAGACACCGCTATTTTACTGCAACAAAAAATTGATGCCGGTGAATGGATAGTGATTGTGGGTGACAGAACGTCGGTCACAAAAGAAGATCGTGTTATTTGGGCGGATTTCTTAGGCAAACCAGCCCCCTTTCCTCAAGGGCCATTTATGTTGGCCTCTATTTTAAAACAACCCGTTTATTTAATGTTTGGATTACGTGACGATACTCAAAAAGAACCTCGCTTTGATGTGTATTTTGAACCGTTTTCAGAACAAATTATATTACCTCGTGGACAGCGAGAAGAGGCTTTACAAGAAGTCGTGCAAAACTATGCTCAACGCTTAGAGCATTTCACACTGAAAGCACCATCACAATGGTATAACTTTTTTAATTTTTGGCAGTTAACTGGAAAGAAAGATGACAACTAATTCAATTACATTTGGTAAAGGACGTCTGACGATTGAAGACGTTGTTGAGATCGCAAATGGTGCTGATGCACAACTTAATAATTCCGATGCATTCACTGCCAAAATTGATCGAGGTGTAGAATTTTTAGAACGTCTTTTACGAGAAGAAGGCGTTATTTATGGCGTAACAACAGGGTATGGGGATTCTTGTACTGTTGCTATTCCAATGGATTTAGTAGATGAACTGCCACTGCATTTAACTCGTTTTCATGGTTGTGGCTTGGGCGAGAACCTTGACGAACAACAATCCCGTGCAGTATTAGCGACACGTTTGTGTTCATTATCTCAGGGTGTATCCGGCGTAACTCACGATCTATTAAACCAAATTGTGACGCTAATTAATCACGGTATTTCACCTCGTATCCCTCAAGAAGGATCGGTGGGTGCAAGCGGTGACTTAACGCCATTATCTTATCTTGCGGCTACTTTAATCGGTGAACGTGAAGTTATTTATAAAGGCGAAATCCGTCCAACGGCAGACGTGTTTAAAGCGTTGAATATTACGCCAATTAAGCTAAAGCCAAAAGAAGGTTTAGCATTAATGAATGGTACGTCAGTAATGACAGCACTTGCTTGTTTAGCTTACAAACGTGCTGAATATTTAGCGCAAATGGCGACTAAAATTACCGCCATGGTGTCTGTGGGTATGCAAGGTAATGACTTCCATTTTGATGAAGCGTTATTTGCGGTTAAACCGCATCCAGGTCAGCAACAAATTGCGGCATGGTTACGTTCTGATTTGCATAATGAAACACCACCAAGAAACAGTGATCGTCTGCAAGATCGCTATTCACTGCGTTGTGCTCCTCATGTTATTGGTGTACTTCAAGATAGCCTGCCTTTCTTACGTCAAATGATTGAGAATGAGTTAAACAGTGCCAATGATAATCCAATTATCGATGGTGATAATGAACGCGTTCTGCATGGTGGACACTTTTACGGCGGTCATATCGCAATGGCGATGGACATGCTAAAAACAGCGGTGGCAAACATTGCTGATCTACTGGATCGCCAAATGGCGCAGTTAATGGACTATAAGTTCAATAACGGCTTACCATTTAACTTAACGGGTGCAACAGGCGCGCGTAAACCGATTAACCACGGGTTTAAAGCCGTACAAATCGGCATTTCAGCGTGGACAGCAGAAGCGCTTAAGGGCACGATGCCTGCGAGTGTATTCTCACGTTCAACTGAATGTCATAACCAAGATAAAGTAAGCATGGGCACCATTGCATCACGCGATTGTTTACGTGTTCTACAGCTGACAGAACAAGTGACCTCAGCGTCATTACTTGCCGCAACTCAAGCATTAGTCTTACGTGAAAGACAAGGTGAATTGAGTGATAAAGAACTGAGCGTTGAGTTAAAAACCATGCGTGATGCGGTATTGTCTGAGTTTGAATTTGTGAATGAAGATCGACCGTTAGAGCATGACTTACGTAACTTTATCGAAAAAATTCAACAACAACATTGGACACTTTATTAATGTCAAACCCTGTGATTAACACGGATGGATCACCAACGTTGAACGTATTGAGTTCAGAGGTGTTGATCACAACGGCTTTTCAAGATGCAGACCCGATGGGCATCATCTACCATGGAAACTATTTTCGATTTTTTGAGACGGCAGGTCATGAACTGTTGAAAAAAATTGGTTATAGCTACAATGATATGGTTGAGTCAGGTTATGTCTGGCCAATCATTGATGTCGGTGTTCGTTATGTAAAATCAATTCGTTATGATCATACCATTCGAGTTGTTGCCACATTAACGGAATGGGAAAATCGAATGCGTGTGAATTATGTTATTTACGATGCCGAATCAGGGGTGCGTATGACAAAAGGACACACGATGCAAGTAGCTGTCAGTATTGAAAGCGATGAGATGTGTTTTGTTTCACCTCATGTATTTACCGATAAAGTAGAGGCTTACCATAATGGGTAACAGAGTGAATAGAAAAACAGCTTGGATAGCGGCATTTTTTTTATTATTTAGTGTGAATAGCTTTGCATTTAGTGTCGATGATTTACAGCAACAATTATCCCAATCAACACTGGTTCGTGGTGAGTTTAGTCAAGTCAGAACCATGCAGATGTTTAACCACCCTTTAAGTACGTCTGGCACTTTTTTGCTAGAACATGATAAAGGGTTACTCTGGCAACAAAACACACCATTTCCAATTTATTTAACGCTAACAAAGAATAAGTTACGCCAATCGATTAATGGGGAATCTCAGGTTATGAATGATTCTGAAAACCCAATGGCGTTTTATTTTACTCGTTTATTTCTGTCCTTATTCAAAGGTGACACTAAAGCGATTCAAGAAAATTTCACCATGACATTAACAGGCTCAAAAGAAGGGTGGATTTTATTGTTAACCCCGAAATCTGCACCGATTAACAGTGTGTTTGAAACGATTAAAATTGAAGGCGGTGTGTATTTGAATCGTGTTGTTTTAAGAGAAGTCCGTGGTGACGTTACTGAGATGATATTTTCAAACCAATCATCAACACCTAGTGTATTAACAGAAGAAGAGTTACGTGCCTTTACTTTCTAATTGTATGAAATCGGCCTTAATGAAACCACGACAACTTGCTGTCGGTTGGTTATTGGTATTGAGTGTGATTACAGGGTTGTTTGGTTATCAATGGTACTCAAAAGGTGCCTTTCCTATTGAAACTAATATCCTGGCGCTTCTGCCTGATAATCAACAAGATAAGGTGGCTCAGCAGGCTTTTGATAGCATTGCAGACACCATGAGCGACAAAGTGGTGTTTGTTGTTAACCAAACCAAGAATAATTATAAACAACTGTTTGACGCAGTGGATCAGTTTTCTCATCAACTTTCAGACTTACCTTTGTTTGATTCTGTTACGGCTACCATCAGTGAAAATCAACAACAAGCGTGGGGGATATATTACTTTCCTGCTCGTGCTCAGTTGTTAACGGAAAAGCAAAAAGAGCAGTTAACAACGGCACCAGATCAACAAGTCCAAAAGGTATTACAAGCACTGTACAATCCATTTTCTGGAGTCACGGGTGCCGAGCTAGAAAATGATCCTTTTTTATTATTTCGAGATTTCTTATCAGGGTTAACTCAGAGTTCGGGTCATTTTCAAATCGAAAATGGGTATTTGACGGTTAAATCCGATCAAGCAAAGTACGTGGTGATCACCGCTGATCTTGCTGGATCTTCTTACCAGTTGTCATTACAACAACAATTGCCGCAGCTTGTCGAGTTAGAGCAAACTATTCAACAGGCTTTTTCAGTAGAGATACAACATACTGGTGTTATTTTTTATGCTGCTCATGGCACTGAAAGTGCTAAAAGCGAAATAAGTACCATTGGTCTTGGCTCTTTGATTGGTATTCTTGTTTTAATTCTATTGGTTTATCGCAGTACGTTACCACTCACTTTGGCTTTATTGTCTATCTCGACAGGTCTGTTTTGTGCGTATGTTTTGACGATTTGGCTCTTTGGTTCCATTCATTTATTCAGTTTAGTGTTTGGTGCAAGTCTGATTGGAGTATCCATTGATTATGCTTTTCATTTTTTAACGGATCGCTTAAATGCGGGTAATAAATGGAATTCAACGAAAGGAATACAGCAACTTTTTCCTGCAATAACGCTTGGCTTGATTACGAGCTTAGTGGGTTATTTGGGGATGCTTGTTGCACCATTTCCCGGTTTACAACAGTTATCACTATTTTCTGCGATTGGATTAACTGCGGCGTATTTCACCGTCGTGTGTTGGTATCCGTTATTGGCCACGAAGCCAAATAAATACCAAGTTATTCCTGCTCAACGCGCATTGGGTCAATGGTTATTGGTATGGCGTCAGCCGTTAATCAGAATCGTTCTTCCTTTGAGTTTGTTGGTGGCTTCTGGCTTTGGTGTATATAAAGCACAATACGACGATGATATTCGACAACTGCAAGCATTGCCTCAAGTGCTTCAGCAGCAAGAAAGAGAGATAAAAGCCATCACGGGTGTTGGTGGATCTCAACAATTACTCTTGGTTCGAGCGGATACAGAAGAAGAGTTATTACAGAAGTTAGAATCGGTTTCTAACCAACTTGAACAGAAAGAAAATTTTGGTGGTTTTCAAACGATAAGCCGTTATGTTCCATCAGAAAAAACACAGCGTGAGAATTATCAGCGAGTAAAAGCATTATATGCACAGCAAGCGGATAACTATCACACTGTGATACAGCAAAAAGTGCCCTTGTTATTTTCTCAACCATTTACACCATTAACGATTGACGGTTTTCTCGCATCGCCTATTTCTGATACGGTGGGTTTTTTATGGCTTGGTAAGATAGACGATGTGGTGGCCTCGGTGATCACGTTTAATAAAGCGGTCGATAGCCAAGAGTTACACGCGTTTGCTGAGAAGCAAAATATAACGTACTTGAATAAAGCGGAAGAAATTTCGACGTTGTTTGGGCAATATCGTGAACGCATTACTGAATTGTTATTGATAGCCTACGGAGCCATTTTTTTATTACTGTTGCCTCGATATGGTTTAAAGCAAGGGTTCTTAATTGTGTTACCCCCCTTTATCGCTGGGTGTGCAGGGCTCGCTGTGACGGTATTTACGGGAGTGGCATTGAATTTATTTAACTTACTCGCGTTAATGTTGATCTTAGGGATAGGTATAGACTACACCTTATTTTTTGCTGAGCAGAATAAACAAGAAGACGACTCACATACCGAAAGTACTCTGTTGGCAATTTCGTTATCGGCGTTAACCACCATCCTTTCTTTTGGGTTATTAGCGTTAAGTGAAACTCAAGCGATACACAGTTTTGGTATTACGGTACTGACGGGTATCATCGTGGCTTGGTTATTGGCCCCCTTGAGTCAAAATATGAACCCACACAATAAAGTTCGATAGGACAGAGTGAATGAAAAGAATATCGCTACGATTAATACACTCTATTATTTTTATAGTGTCATTAAGCTTACTGGGTTGTGCCTCTGCACCGATCAAAAAAGCCAATCAAGTTGAAGTATCTCCAGAGCAATTTGTGACTTTACCGCAACCAAATCAATATGGGTCGGATATATCGTTAAGCCAGTTAATTTCAGTAAATTGGCATGGTGGTAAGCAACAATTACCTGTACAGCTGCAATTAACAGGTAATAAACTTGTGTTAGCTGGATTTGCCTCGTGGGGCTCTCGTATCCTTAGTTTGGATTACGATGGACAGACATTGAATACTTACGTTATGGCCGGGTTGTCAGAGACACTGCCACCGCCAGAGCAAGTTTTATTTAATGTCATGATCACATTGTGGCCGGCAGAGGCTTGGAAAGCATCGTTAGATTCTATTGGTTGGAGTCTGCAAGACATCGGAAACCAACGCGTATTATCAAACGATTTTGGTAAGACGATTCTTATTATTGATTACTCTTCTATTGAAGATAAATTAAGTGGCGATATTATTTTAACGAGCCCGCATCTGGGGTATGTTATTACAATCAAAACGTTTGCAAACGCTCAGTCTGTCATGACTAAAAAGAAGAATGGATAAAAGTAAGATGAGTGATTTTCCTGTATATATTCATGCTTGTGGTTCGCATTCAGCATTAGGCAAAGAGAGCAATGATATTCATCAGGCTCTCAATGGTAATCAAGGGTCTTCGATGATGCTTGAAGATGGATGGCTTAATGATGGCAAGAAAACCGTGGTGGGGAAGGCTGAAGGTGAACTCCCTAGCATTCCCGCTCATTTGTCCTTATTTGATACTCGAAATAACCAGTTAGTTTTATCCGCATTGCAGCAAATAGAACCTCAAATTAAAGAAGCGAAAGCCAAGTACGGATCGGATCGAATTGCCGTTATTGTTGGGACAAGTACATCGGGTATTTCTGATGGCGAAGCTGCATTAAGTGAAAAGCTAAATTCCGGTATTTTTCCTGATGATTACCATTATCGTAAACAAGAGTTAGGAAACCCGGCTGAATTTGTGGCGACGTATTTAGAGTTGTCAGGACCGACGTATGCTATTTCAACGGCATGCTCTTCAAGTGGTCGAGTTTTCTTATCAGCAAAGCGATTATTGAAATCAGGGTTTGTTGATGCGGTTATTGTGGGCGGAACGGATTCTCTGTGTAAATTAACATTGAATGGTTTTAATAGCCTAGAAGCCTTATCTAATGAACACTGCTTGCCATTTAGCCCTAATCGAAAAGGCATTAATATTGGCGAAGCGAGTGCTTACATGTTGTTAAGCGCAGAGCAAAAAGACTCCAATGATCCTATTGCCTTACTTGGCGCAGGAGACAGCTCAGATGCACATCATATTTCAGCGCCGCACCCTGAAGGGAAAGGGGCGATTGAATCGATGCAAAAAGCATTACATGATGCCGGTCTTCACGCATCAGATATTGGGTATATCAACGCGCATGGTACGGCAACACCATTGAATGATGCCATGGAATCGAAAGCCGTAAATGCGGTGTTTGGTTCTCATACGCCGATAAGCTCAACCAAACCATTTACTGGGCATACATTAGGGGCGGCAGGTATTATAGAGGCTGCGATTTGTTGGCACATCTTAAAATACGACTTACCGTTACCAAGACAAATCAATGATAATCAAAAAGATGAAACGTTAGCGGATATAAAGTTAGTGACTGACCAACGATTAGAAAAACCAGCGATTATCAGTAATTCATTTGCATTTGGTGGCAACAACATCAGCTTAATTTTTGGGTACCAGTCATGAGACATATTCCAGCGTTAATCGATCTTCTTCCTCATGAAACGCCGTTAGCGTTAGTGGATGAATTGATCGAAGTCAGTGAGTTATCGATTCATTGCCAAGTCACCATTAATGAAAATAATGTCTTTTTTAACCATGAGACTCACACGATTCCAGCTTGGGTTGGGATTGAGTTTATGGCCCAAAGTGTGGCTGGTTGGTCTGGATACCACGCTTGGAAAAAAGGCAATAAGTCCCCGATAGGATTTTTACTTGGTAGCCGTAAGTATCAAGCAGAATGCAGTGAATTTAAGCAAGGCGACACACTCGACATTTTTGCGGAACAAATATTAGAGAATAATGGCATGGCCGTGTTCAGTTGTTATATTAAACATAACGGTCAGCAATTGGCATCAAGCCAATTAAATGTATTTGTACCGACAGAAGATAAATTAGAAGAGCTCTTAGCGCCAAAGCAGTAGTAGAGGAAATCATGATAAGACAAGTATTAGTGACCGGAGCAAGTAAAGGTATTGGTCGCGCAATTTCAGAGCAGTTAGCAAAAGATGGTTTTCATGTGGTGGTTCACTATATGAGTGACAAAGCAGGCGCAGAGAAAACAATCGAGACGATTGAAGCGAATGGCGGTTCAGGCCGTTTAATTCAGTTTGATATTAGTGATCGTGTTCAGTGTCGACTCATGCTTGAACACGATATCGAAGTGAATGGTGCGTATTACGGTGTCGTAAGTAATGCGGGCATTACTCGCGATACGGCTTTTCCTGCAATGACAGAGGGAGAGTGGGACAGCGTTATTCACACTAACTTAGACAGCTTTTATAATGTACTTCACCCTTGTGTTATGCCAATGGTGAGAACACGTAAAGGCGGTCGTATCGTTACGTTAGCGTCAGTCTCAGGCATTGTTGGTAATCGTGGGCAAACCAATTACAGTGCGGCTAAAGCGGGTGTGATTGGTGCAACCAAATCATTAGCACTTGAGTTAGCAAAACGAAAAATCACGGTAAATTGTGTGGCTCCAGGGCTTATCGATACAGGAATGGTCGATGAACATGTAAAAGAACACGCCTTACCACAAGTTCCATTACGTCGTATGGGTGAACCTGAAGAGGTTGCCGGTCTAGTGAGTTATTTGATGTCGGATGTCGCGGGTTATGTTACTCGCCAAGTCATTTCAATTAATGGTGGTTTAGTATGAGTCGTCGTGTTGTTGTAACCGGAATGTCAGGGGTAACTGCACTTGGCAGTGATTGGAATACGGTAGGCGAAAATCTTCGTAAGTGTGAAAATGCGACCCAATATATGCCGAGTTTTGAAATCTATGATGGTTTGAATACAAAGCTTGCAGCCCCAATTGATAACTTTACACTGCCAGCACATTATACTCGCAAAAAAATCCGTTCAATGGGTCGAGTGTCTTTGTTGTCGACGGTGGCATCAGAGCAAGCACTAGAACAAAGTGGATTGATTGGTAATGATGTATTAACGAATGGTCAAACGGGTATTGCGTTTGGTTCATCAACGGGATCCACGGATGCGGTGGGTGCTTTCGGTATTATGTTGAGTGAGAAAAGTACCAAAGCAATTACCGCGACAACTTACGTAAAAATGATGTCACATACCGCAGCGGTAAATGTGGGGTTATTTTTTGGATTACGTGGTCGTGTTATTCCAACCAGTAGTGCATGTACTTCTGGAAGCCAAGCGATTGGTTACGCTTACGAATCAATAAAACACGGATATCAAACGGCGATGGTTGCTGGTGGTGCAGAAGAGCTTTGTCCTACAGAGTCAGCAGTGTTTGATACTTTATTTGCGACCAGTTTAAAAAATGATGCCCCTAAGACTTCGCCAAGTCCATACGATAAAGATCGTGATGGGTTGGTTATTGGTGAAGGTGCAGGGTCATTAGTGCTTGAAGAGTATGAGCATGCAAAAGCACGTGGCGCGACCATTTATGCTGAGCTGGTTGGTTTTGCAAGTAATTGTGATGCGGCACATGTAACACAGCCTCAAATGGAAACCATGCAGCTGTGTATGGAGATGTCTTTAAAGGACGCAAATCTATCACCTGATAGTATTGGCTATGTGTCAGCTCACGGTACGGCCACAGAACGCGGTGATATCGCGGAAAGTCTGGCAACAGAGAATGTGTTTGGCTCATCAATGCCGATTAGTTCATTGAAGTCTTATTTTGGTCATACACTAGGGGCTTGTGGGGCAATTGAAGCGTGGTTATCTATTGAGATGATGCGAAACAATTGGTTTAGCCCAACGTTAAATTTACATAATATTGATGAGCGTTGCGGTAAGCTGGATTATATTACCGGAACCGGGCGAGAGATTGATTGTCAGTACATCATGAGTAATAACTTTGCTTTTGGTGGCATTAATACGTCATTAATATTTAAACGTTGGAATGAAGGTAAGCGTGCGGGGAACTACACCTAACAAATAAAATTCATTATGCGTATCTTACGATCTTTCATTTAACGAGAACGTAATTATGCAAAAAGATAAAAAGAGAACACCAGAGCAATGGCACGCTCTATTTGAATCTCAGCAATCTAGCAAGCTTAGTGCCGCTGAATTTTGTCGTAACCATAATATTCTGCCAAAGACATTTAGTGCACGTAAAGCACGATGGAAACAAAAGATTAACGCTTCTACTTTCTTGAAAGTAGAAGCGTTAACATCAACTATCATCGCCACTCCACAATTACCAGATATTCAACTTTCTATCGGAAAATTGCGATTAACATTGCCAGCTAATACTGAACCTCACTGGATAGGACTCTTATTAAAAGGGTATCAATCATGAATGTATTTACTGATGTTTCCACCATTTATCTTCATCGTGATTTTGTCGATTTTCGCAAGGCCATTAATGGCCTTGTCGTGATTGTTGAGCAAGAAATGCAACTATCACCGTTTAGTGATGCTCTATTTATATTTTGCAATAAGCCTCGTGATAAACTCAAAATATTGTATTGGGATAAAACAGGATTCGCTTTATGGTACAAGCGATTAGATGAAGACCGCTTCAAATGGCCACGAAATATAAATAACGATACGTTAGCATTATCAGAGCAGCAACTGACACTGCTATTACAAGGTTTTGATATCTTAGGACATCAACCGGTACATTATCAAACAACCCTTTAAATAGTTGATTCTCAGTCAAGAATAGGAGGCAACCGATTGATTACCTGTATTATCGTTATATAGTCATCTACATGATTGATAAAATAAAACCACTTCCTGATACCATTGACGAGCTGAAAGCACTTGTGCTTCAGCTTGAAAATAAATATAACCGTCTTCTAGAGCAATTTCGACTGGCTCAACATCAGCGCTTTGGTAAAAGCAGTGAATCTGACTCGACTCAATTTGATTTATTCAATGAAACAGAAGAAGAAATCATCATTGAAAATGATGACACACAAACGATTACCTACACTCGTCAAAAGCCAAAACGCCAACGCTTACCTGAAGACTTACCGCGTACTGTTATTATCCACGACATAAAAGATAAAACTTGTAAGTGTTGCGGTCTAGAGATGCATGCGATGGGTAAAGACATCAGTGAAAAGTTGGAATTTGTACCAGCTAAAGTGGAAGTTATTCAACATGTTCGTCCTAAATATGCTTGCCGAAATTGTGAAAAAACAATACTTCAGTAGACATTAACAAGCCCAATGCCAGCGTCCCATCCCTAAGGGATTGCGACCGCAGTTACTTGCTCAATTATTACGGCTAAATTTCAATACAGTCTTCCACTTTATCGTCAAGAAACGTTATTTCAGCAATGGGGTATCATTATTGGACGGCGAACGATGGCGGATTGGTTAATAAAATGCTCGGTACTATTTACCCCTCTTAATAACGAGTTACATCGTATTTTGCTTGAACAACCCACTCTGCATTGTGATGAAACAACGGTAAATGTGTTGGATGTTGAAAAAGCAAAATGTTATATGTGGGTCTACTGCTCTGGCTATGATTCTCCAGGCTCTGGTGTTTTGCCTGGAATTGTATTTTATGATTATCAATCTAGCAGGCATGGCTACCATCCAGTTAACTTTTTAAAAGGTTATAACGGGTATTTACATACCGATGGTTACCAAGGTTATGAACAAACTGAAGCGATTTTAGTTGGCTGTTGGGCACACGCACGTCGACGATTTATTGAGGCTCAACGTGTTCAAGTAAAAGGGAAAACAGGGAGTGCAGATTGGGTATTGAGTAAAATCCAAAAGCTATACCGGATCGAATCGTTATTAAAAGAGGCTTCCCCTGAAGCCAAGTATGTTGCTAGGCAGACAGAAGCCCGCGATTTACTTAAAGAGCTCCGTGATTGGCTTGATAGCGCAGTTAGTCGAGTATCACCTAAAACAAAATTAGGTGAGGCGATTAGCTATACATTAAATCAATGGGATAAATTAGTTCGTTATATTGATGATGGATTGTTATCTATTGATAACAATCGAGCAGAGCGAGCGGTTAAACCGTTTGTTATCGGCCGGAAAAACTGGTTATTTTCGGGTTCAACGGCTGGTGCAGATTCAAGTGCAATGCTTTACAGCATTGTAGAAACAGCAAAGGCAAACGGATTAATCCCTTACGATTATATTAGGTATTGTCTAGATCGTTTATGTGTTGGATCGCCAGATATCGATTCACTTTTACCTTGGAATGTAAAAGACAAGGTGTAGTTCCCCGCACGCTTACGAATGAAGAATAACCTTATTCTGAACGTATAAATGATAAAAAACCGGTGAGGGGGAATTCACCGGTTTTTTTGTGCCTTAATGTCGCCGACACATTTATTCAGAGCATTTCTGTTTTATAACAAATAGTCTGTTGCTAATCGGGTTTAGTTAACCCAATCACGCAATGTGAACGTTAGTTCGTGATCTTGGCCTTTAAGGATCAAGTTCTCTTTTGTTAGTGTAATGTCGCTCCAAGAAGACAGAGTGCTAGACATTGCTTGTTCTGTTGTCATGGCATCACCCATGCACATTTTCATTGTCATTCCCATTTTTTCAATGCGGAATTGACCTTCTTTGTTTAGCTCAGCTTGGCCAAAAAAGTTATTACAGCCAGCATTACCATTCGCTGTCATTTTTTCGCCGATTTCTAGACGAGGCGCTTCCATTTTTTTAGGTGTTGCGACTGCGTTGCCATCAACTTCTGTTAATTGCCAGTTGTGATGTTGCAGCATATCTGCAGAAACCGTTGCGTCAGTCATCATATCGCCATTGCTTGAGCATGCAGCCATCAATACAGGTAGAGATATAGCCACTAATAATTTTTTCATTTTAACTCCTAGCTTATTTATGAAGTTTAGCCTTATTTTTGTTAAACGGAGTATAGAAGATAATGGACGGTTATTGTCAGTGAAACGTAAAAAACAGTGTTCAATTGTGAGTGTCTTAAGAATTAGAATCAAAAAGTGGGAAGTAAGTCTGAATTTTATGGGGATAGAGCGTGGAATTTATTCGAATGGGGAAGTGCTAGATAGATTAAAGCCCTGATACTGGTAATATCAGGGCCTTAAAGGGTTTGTTATTTCAATTGGTAAGAAAGAAATAACAATAATGCAAAAAAGTAAAACAGACTCGAATTAGATGCGGATGAAGTCCATGTGCTCAACTTTAGGCTTAAACGCGTGACGTTGAACGTCTTGCGGTTTAACCTTAACAGTAGCGCCATCGATTACTAGCTCAATTGCTTCGTAAAACTCAGGCTTATCCATTTGGTTGATAACATCAAAGTGGATTAGTTCGATTGATACTGGAGCTTCTGTGCCACCGTAAACGATTGCAGGGAATTTACCAGCGTGACGAAGGCGGCGGCTCGCACCCTTACCTTGTTCAGTACGTACTACTGCTTCAAATTTCATAGTCTTTACTCTCAAAAATAGTAAAATAAATAAATGCCATTAAGCTTAGCGACCTAACTTAACAGACTTTTCGTTTCGAAAAACGAGCGCGAATAATACCACCCCATTATTTATCTAACAACCTATTTTCGTGTGTTTTTAAGAGTATTTTGCTAATGTTAATAAGTTCTCGTTAAATCGAAATCACCGCGATTTAACTGCATAAAGAAACGAATGGAGGCAAGTATGAAAAAAATAGGGATTGTTGCGTTATTCTCGTTTTCAGTGATGGCAACGGACTACTCTACAGAGATTGAATCTCGACAAGATAACTTTCAACACCTCGATGCAACGGTTGATTTACTCGATGACGCGTTTGATAAAGAGACGTTAGATTGGGATCGAATTATGCCGTTGGCGCAAAGTGCGCACTTAACAGTAGAAGAGCAAAAAACATTATTTCCAGAAGGCAGTGCAGATAATAGTAGAGCACGAACTAAAATTTGGACTCAAAAATCCGAGTTTGAAGGAAAGTTTGATACCTTATCTCAGCAATTTATTTTGATCAGTGAAGCCGCTGTAGATCAAGATGAAGTGGCAGCACGAGCCGCGCTTGATAAAGCGTACGCTCAATGCCGTTCATGCCACATGAATTATCGTTCGTTGTGGTAATGGCATAATACCGTAAGATTACTCTTCAAAAATCTTATCGCGAATAGACCAAAACTTGCCTTGCTTACGAGCGATAACAAAGCTTGGTGGACGGAATCGGTGTTGGCTATTCGCTATTTTTATTGCTGTTGTTTCTTCAAATGGGCGATGCCTGTCGACTAAATGAGGGCGGACAAAATTGTTTAAAAATAATTGCTTCTGTTTCTTAGTACCCAGTTGCCACACTTCATGCAATTCAGAGTCATCATCACCAGAATACGTGACTTTAATTTGTGGCTTATCAAACTGATTCTTTCCTGCGGTCAGTGTTAAATCAATGCAGTTGAGAATACGGGCTTCTTTTAGTTTAAGGGCTTCTTTTAGTTTTTTATCTGGATCGACTAAAATAGCATCACATTCATGGCAGATACGTGCAGCAATGTCGTTATCGGCACCGCACTCGTTACAGTATTTAGCTCTAAAGCGATAGCCACACTCTTCACGTGTGCCTTCATCGTCTTCAAAATAGCCTTGGCAACGACGACCAAAATGTTCCAGTAAAAACCCATTACTGTCTAATTTACCCCAGAAATTATTGTTAAAACCGCAAGCAGGGCAGGGAATCGTGATTATTTCGCTGTTACTGTCAGGTTTAGGATCACCGACCTCTGGTTGGTAGAGATCATAGCAATTCCCCGCGTAATCCAAAATAGTACATTCTGTTTTCCCTTCAGCTAAACGTAACCCTCGCCCGACAATTTGTTGGTACAAACTGACGGATTCGGTTGGACGTAAAATAGCAATGAGATCGACATGAGGCGCATCAAATCCGGTTGTTAATACCGACACATTAACCAAAAACTTGGTTTGTTGTTGTTTGAAGCGTTGGATAATGGCATCACGTTCAATCACTTTGGTATCGCCAATCACCAATTCGGATTGCTCTGGTGGCAGTAATGATAATATTTCTTGAGCATGACGAACTGTTGCCGCAAAAATCATCACGCCTTTTCTGTCTTTGGCATATTCAATGATTTGTTGAACAATTTGAGGTGTTGCGCGTTTCGATTCTTCAATCACCAGATCCAATTCTGATTCTTTATAACGACCCGTTGAGGCGGGTTTTAACTGAGAAAAGTCGTAGCTTAAAATTGGGGCATCCAATAATTTTGCAGGGGTTAAAAAGCCCTCATCCAATAGATATTGAATTGGTAACTCAAAAATACAATCACGGAAAAAACGAGGCGTGTCGGTTTTGACTTGTCCACGAGTGTGATATTGATAAATCCAACCAATGCCTAAACGATAAGGGGTGGCAGTTAAGCCAAGCACTTTAATGCCAGAATTTTGGGTTTGCAGATGTTCGATAACTTTACGGTAACTGGTGTCTTTGTTGTCAGGCACTCGGTGGCATTCATCAATGACGAGCAGAGAAAACTGATCTTTGAACGAGTTAAGATTACGAACCACTGATTGTACCGAGGCAAAAACCACTTTTTTATCGGTTTCTTTACGCCCTAATCCTGCTGAAAATATAGAGGCTTCTTCGCCGTACCCTTCGTATTTTTCATGGTTTTGCTCAACCAATTCTTTTACGTGAGCCATGACCAATACACGACCTTTAGCAATGCGTGCCAACTCAGCAATCACCAAACTTTTACCGGCACCCGTCGGCAACACTAATACCGCAGGGCTGGTGTGTTTTCGGAAATAATGAATAACGGCTTTGACTGAATCTTGTTGATAAGGACGTAACGTATACATGGATATAAACACAGTGGTAAAAGACAAGGCGTCATCATATCAGAATAAAAAATATTCCTCTTTGTTTTCTTGTTAAGATTAAAGGGGGGTTGATTAAAAGGAAAATAGAACAAATGGGTAAGTGTTTCTTTATTCTCGTGTCCGCATTATTGTTAACCAGTTGCAGTAATTTTATAAATTTATCGCAAGAGATAGATGAGTTTGATGATTTGTCTAATTTTTGGATAAGAACCGAGCAGTAGAGCGTTAAGATATAAAAATAATATATAATAGACAGAATCAGGGTTGGTTATTTAGGTTTAATAAGGAAGTTTAATAAATGTCTGTGCTTCAACGTATTCATATAACACTATTTTTTGTCGCTATTCTTTCTGGGTGTGGTTCACTTCCTGATGAGGTTGAGCACACTAATGAACCCGTCGCAAACTCAGTCATCAGCCCATTATCGGAATTAAGAGACGCTTATCAACCGTCGACATCGACTCAAGAGACGAGTGCGGTTTTACCGCAAGATGCAGGCTGGGATGCTCTTGCTCAACGCTTAGCATTAATCGAAACCGCAGAACACACGATTGATATTCAATATTACATCTGGAATTCAGACACTTCAGGTCATTACCTAGCGAGCCGTTTATTAGCGGCGGCTGATCGCGGTGTTAAAGTACGTGTAATGTTGGATGATATCAACCTTAATGAACGAGAAGATCTCCTCATTGCGCTTAATTCACACCCTCAAGTTGATATCCGTATATTCAATCCAATCCCAACTCGCCGTGGTGTTACCAAGTGGGTCAATTTCTTAGGAGACTTTTCTCGTCTAAACCGTCGTATGCACAATAAATCATTTACCGTTGATGGGGCTTTCTCTGTTGTTGGTGGACGTAATATTGGCGATGAGTATTTTGATCTGTCTGATGACATCAATTTTCGTGACCGTGATGTATTAGTCACAGGCGATGTGGTGGGGGAGATTCAAACGAGTTTTACAGAATATTGGGACAGTCGGTGGTCTTACCCTGTTGATTTATTAGGTGGAAAAACGTCACCAGATCAACCAGTGTTAGACGAAATTTCGGCACCGATTTACACAAACTACCCAGCCTTGCCAGAAGGCAGTAAAACTGCCCATCAATTCTTAACTAAGTTAATGGGGAGCATGACGTGGGTTCAAGCCCGCTTTGTTTCTGATAGACCAGTTCCAGTTGATAAAAATAACACGAGTGAACCAAAAGAAACGGCCAAAGTATTGGCTCAATTAGCTCGTGAATCGGATCAAGAGATCTTATTGGAATCGGCTTATTTGATATTTGATGATAGCCAACTAGAAGAATGGCAAGAATTAAGTAACAAGGGTGTAAAGATAAAAGCATTAACCAATTCAATGGCATCGAATGATTTAACAACGAATCACTCTGGTTATGCAGGCCGACGCCAAGACATGCTTGAGCACGGTATACAATTGTTTGAATTAAAACCAGAAACAGGGTTGTGTGAAGATTCAACCCGAGATGTTTCTAAGTGTGCCCCGACATTAGCGTATGGGCTTCATGCAAAGTCTGCTGTTTTTGATAGAAAAATCGCGAGTATCGGCTCTTTTAACTTCAATTTACGATCCACTTACCTTAATACTGAATCGATTCTAATCATTGAAAATCAAAAAATAGCAGAGCGTCTGGCTGATGACATAGAGCAAGCAATGGATGAAGAAAACAGTTGGCATTTGAAATTACAAGACGGTGACATTCGTTGGTATTCTGGCGATAAAAGTTGGGAAAGTGAACCAGAAACAGGCCGATGGGAACGATTTGAATCCCGATTTTTGCAGTTATTGCCAATAGAGAAGTACTTGTAGTGAAGGCTTCTTATTGAGATGAATTGCATGCTGAGTTCTCATGCGGTATTACCATAAGTTATAATTCATAGTATTTTCGATTAGAATTGCCTCTAAATTGTTGTGGTGTCATGTCGAAGTACGATTTAAACGCTTTAATATATGATGAGTCGTTGTGATATCCGATTTCGTCAGCGATTGCTTGTATTGTTATTTCCTCATCCAATAGTGACAATGAATATATTAAGCGCAATTGCTGACGCCAGAGTGGAAATGAGGTTTTAAACTCTTTAACAAAAAGTCTAGATAGCGTTCGTTCTGATGCTCCCACTTCGTTTCCCCATATCTTTAAAGGCCAATCTAAGGCTGGTGTCTCAGTTAACTTGTCAAATATTTGCTTTAAACGTCTATCTTTAGGGAGTAGTAGCTGAAAAGTTATTACGTCGTTATGCATCATTTGGTCATGCAGTACTTGTAATAAGCCTAATAACGCCGTTTGACTTTCTACTTGCAAACATTTTCTTCTGATTTCTTGTATTAACTCCTTGATAAATGGAGTTAAAGATATGGTTCGAACCTGTTCTTCAGACTTAAAACAATACGCAGGGTTAATATATATACCAATGAAAGTGGTGTTTGTTAAAGCGATTGATTCATGTGCTAACGTTGCTGGAACAAATAGCGCAGAGGTATGAGGAAGTAAATATTGATAAGATCCAACTTGAGTTTGGAGTAACCCTTTGATCGGAAATATTACTTGATGCCATGTGTGATGATGTAGCGAGTCAACGTAGCCTTTAGGCATTTCTATTACTTTAGCCAACGCAGGAAATAGTGGGTCGTTCTTCATCATTTCATTAGCAGGTAGCTGCTGGTTACTTATCATTATTATTCATCCTTGTGTTCTTGTTCCTATTTCAACGCTTATAATAATTGGCGGCTTGAGATGGTTTGTTGTCAATGTGTCATTATCCTGCCGAGTTGAAATTACCATATTATAGTGTCTTCGCAAAGTCAGGAGGCGTTATGAATATACATATAATTATTCATGAAGAATTTGAAGGGCCTAATTTTATTGATTCTTGGATTAATAATCGTGGTTATCAGGTTTCTTATTCACGAGTTTATCTTGGGGATATGCTGCCTCTCAATATGAATGATTTTGATGGGTTAATCGTGTTAGGTGGCCCACAAAGTCCAGATACAACTAAAGAAGAGTGCGCATACTTTCATTCAAAAGAAGAGCAAAGTCTTATTTTACACGGGATCAATGGTAATAAAATGGTTATGGGAGTTTGCCTTGGTGCTCAGCTTATTGGTGAAGCACTAGGGGCAAAATATGAGAGAAGCCCAGAGAAGGAAATAGGCTACTTCCCCATCCAATTAAGTAAAGATGGAATTCACGACTCATCACTTGATCATTTTAATTTGTCAGAGCTCGTTGGGCATTGGCATGATGATATGCCGGGTTTAACCGAATCAGCAAAGGTATTAGCTTCTAGTAAAGGATGTCCGAGACAAATCATTAGATATTCAAATTTGGTCTATGGATTTCAATGCCATCTTGAGTTTATCGCCTCCGAGCTGCCTTCTTTGATCGAGCATAGTATTCGTGACTTTACCGTGCAAAATGAGCATATTTTTATTCAATCAGAGCTTGAGATATTAAATACATCTACAAGTCGAATGAATCAATTACTAGGTGATTTTTTAGATAATTTAGTTGCAAAATATCGATACGATGATTGCAAAGAGATCGCGAGATAATCTTATGCACACTAAATATAATTTTTCTGCAGGGCCTGCTGTTATTCCTACGAGTGTTTTACAACAAGTTCAACATGATATTCTTGATTGGAAAGGAACTGGATTATCAATCATGGGATTTAGCCATCGTAGTTCTGAGTTTATGCAATTAGCAGAAGAGTCTGAAATGATATTACGAGAACTAATGGAGGTCCCTGATAATTATCATGTCCTGTTTTGTCATGGTGGTGGAAGTGGTCAATTTTCAGCGGTTCCATTGAATTTGGTGGATAAGTCACAAACAGCGGATTATGTTGTTAGCGGTCATTGGTCAAAGTATGCAGCGATAGAGGCGAGTAAATTTTGTAAGGTTAATACCATCAATATTGTTCAGAGAAATAATCAAAAGCAATCACTCTTATCTCCCGTTGATTGGCAATTATCACAGGATGCTCAGTATGTTTTCTTCTGTCCAAATGAAACGGTTGATGGGTTAGAGATTAATGAATTGCCTATTACAGATAAACCAATAATTGCAGATATGTCTTCATTCATATTGTCACGCCCAATTGATGTTTCTAAATATGGAATTATTTATGCGGGAGCTCAAAAAAATATTGGTCCAGCAGGATTAACGTTAGTTATCATTCGTGATGATTTATTGGGAAAAGTGAGTCGTGAAATACCCACTATTTTTGATTATAAGGTATTGGCTGAAAATTATTCGATGCCAAATACACCGCCAACCTATCCATGGTACGTTGCTAATGAAGTCTTTAAATGGCTTAAGGAGATTGGCGGTGTATCGGCTATTTACAAGATAAATATAGAAAAAGCAGCGTTATTGTATGATGCAATTGATAACTCAAGTTTATATATTAATCATATAGATTCTGCCGCTCGTTCAATCATGAATGTTCCATTTTATTTAAAGTCAGAAGCATTAACAGAAAAGTTTGTATCTCTTGCTCATACTGCGGGACTTACCTCCCTTAAGGGCCATAGCTCTGTCGGTGGTATTCGAGCATCAATCTATAATGCGATGCCGATAGAGGGAGTAAAGACATTAGTAACTTTCATGAAGCAATTCGAAGAACAATTCTATAACTAATTAAGAAATGAAATGAAATACAAAGTAGAGATATCAAAAGACGAAAAAGTACTATTTGAAGTGTTGATTGATGACATTAATCGAAATATCTTAGAAGAGAACTTAACCATATTATTAGATCAATTCCCTAATGAAAATAGATTCAAAAGACATGTTTTTTATTCAGATACTGAAAATAGAATATTAAAAAGTACAGAAAGAAGCATGGAAGTGATCGCAATTCAACCAATATTCAAAGACGTTGGTTATAGATAATATTAATTTAATTCACGTTTATTATTTTGATTAATTAATAGTAGGTTAGGTGGTTGAATATGAAAAAAATTGGTGTTGTAAACTCTGTACTTGTTGGTAAAAGTGTTCCCTATGCGAAAGGTTCACAAAGTGCAATTAATAAGAAACCAAAATCTGAACGACAAGTAACATTACAATTAGGTTTTATTGATGATGAGCAAGGTGATTTACGAGTTCATGGAGGTATTGAAAAAGCGATTCATATATACCCAAGTGAGCATTACGTTGAATGGCAAAAAGAGCTAGAAGGTAATACAGCATTACAAATGATAGGGGCTTTTGGTGAGAATATCAGTTCAACAGGGGTGAGTGAAGACACTATTTGTTTGAATGATAAAATTAGAATTGGTTCGACATTGCTTGAAGTATCTCAAGGTCGAATGCCATGTTGGAAGTTAAATGTTAAGTTTAAACAAGATGATATGGCGTTAAGATTGCAGGATTCATTAAGAACCGGGTGGTACTTTAGAGTATTAGAAAACGGTGATATTGGTAGTGGTGATGAGATATTCCTTTGTGATCGTCCTTACCCTAAATGGCCTTTATCGAAAATAATGAAGTTAGTTTTTGAAGGGTGTTTAGATGAACAAGAGCTAAGCTCTTTATTGGATTTACCGCTTGTAGAATCATGGCATAGATTAGTGGCTAGACGCTTAGAGAATCAAAGCCTAGAAGATTGGTCTCCTCGATTAGATGGACCTAAATAAGAGGGTGTTAATCGCGTTTTGGTAAAACTAAAATGTTCCCTCAATAATCAGCCGCATTTATGCGGTTTTTTACTATCAAATTGAACCCCTTAATCTTTACTGTTATACGAATAAAAAAGTACTTGTGATGCAAATAATCGCTCTAATCTAGTCACCATTTGATTCGAATCGTTTTTACGACGTTAAATCAATCGGTATTTGAGCAACCAAACATTACCCTGAACATATTATAAACATTCAGGGTTGTTTGGAGGCTTGAAAGTTTACTTAAACTTGTTATTGAAACAAACCGTTCTATTTGGTTACGACAATTTCGTCCATCAGATGATCAATTTGAATCACGACCTGTTCACTGGCATTTTCCATCGCATTAATTGATGTGATCATACCCGGCATATTGCCCGTTTTGGCTTTGCTCATCGCTTCGCGACCACTGTCATGTACCTCCTTGTGAGGCCCTTCAAGCTGCGCATAACTTTTCAGATGAACGTAGGCTTTACCATCTCCTTTGTAGTACCACTGACCCAATCGACATTCTGAATGAGTATTCACGGATTCACCGAACGAACCGCTTTGTAGCAAGCGATAGATATTGTTTTTCCAAATTGCATGGTCAAGTTTGACAGTATCAAGAAAGGCTCTGGTTGAAGCGATATAAATAACCCCTTTCATATGCTCTGATTTCACAACAACCTCATTTACGATAACCCCAATTTGTGCAGAAGAAGCGGAGACCTCTTCGGCACAAATTTGGTTCTCATCGATAGAGGTTTTAATCGCAACCACTTGAGTCAGAACTTGGTTCACTAACGAATCAATTTGCTCGCTGGCTTCACTGGCTTTGCTTGCGAGCTTTCTTACTTCATCAGCAACGACAGCAAACCCTCGGCCTGCTTCTCCTGCACGAGCGGCTTCAATTGCAGCGTTAAGCGCCAGTAAGTTTGTTTGGTCAGAAATCTCTTGAATAGTAGATACAAGGTGGGAGATAGAATTGGCGGTTTTATCTAATATTGGAACAGATTTAATGCTTTGAGTGGTTTGGGATCTTATCTTAATCGCTCTATCGTCAAGGCGAGAAAGTGCTTGATGTGTTTGTTTAAAAACCTCACCGAGTTGTTGTAGATTTTCATTTTCTTGAGCCATCGACTGAGCGCTTTCGACCATCGCAGTTCGAATGGTTTGCAGCATGTCCCCGCCTTTTAAACTGCTCGAAATCAACCCATCGCTACTTTGATAACGTTGTTGTGCCGAGCTAACTTGCTGTTTAGCGTCTTGGAGTTGACTTTCTAATGCGACAATATCAGCTTGGTATTTTTGTTGAAGGTTTGACAGCTCTTTTTTTAGAGCCTCATTTTCTGCTTTGACTCGTTTTAATCCAAACATAAGCTCAAAAAAATTAATTAAGTAATCTTTTGAGTGTACCTAGGTTTGTTTGGTTTTGTCATATGAAAAGTCATGTATATTTGTGAATTGTGTGACGTTTCTGGCGTATTTATAGTTAATGATAAGCTAGATTTTGTAGTCAACTAATGAAGCATATGTAACTTATATGATACGCGTAAGTAGGGATCTATTTTAAGTTCTCTAACATTAAGAGTGAAACGGGTAAGTAGAATTGGAGATAATGAGTTAGATATCCTTTATAGGGCATGTTGACGAGCGTAATATTGCTCGTCTCAGTATAAATATGAAGCCTATTTCTATTGTTCAAGCTGTGATGGGTCATCAAACATCGCTTGTAATATCTGTATAAATTGCCCCACGTGTAAACCATCCATTAAGCCATGATGTACTTCAATGGATAGCGGCATACGCCATTGTTCATTTTGTTGAACCAGTTTTCCAAATGCCATTTTCGGCACGCTATCTGGAAAGTTAACGTCTCTAGCATGAGTCATACTAGTGAAATCTACCCATGGTAATACGGTTAAATGAATCGTGTTCTGCTTCATTTCTTGGCCAATGAACTGCTCTACGATAAAAGGTGTGTTCTTAATCAGTGTCTCGGCTTTGGATGCACTTAGTGTAAAGTTAGAAAATGTAGGCTCATGGTCTAAATCACAAAAACGCACCGTATTATCATCGGCAAGCAGTGCGACACTGATACACATAGGTGAGTAAATGCGGACTTCTTCCCCAACAAGGCGATAGCTCATCGGTTCACATTGATTTAGCGCTTGCTGAGTTAGATAAAGATAAGCGTGGAAGAAACGATGATTGTGCTGCTTACAATATTGGTACAGCGCGGTTACGTCGATATTGGAACAGATATTATACCAAGGGTGACTAAAGCCTTGATAAAATCTCAAGTGCTGAGCTCGCGCCCACTGGTTGACATCTAGCACGTTATACGCCATTTGAATTCCCTATAAAGTCCAATCATTTTGAACGGTTTGATTCTATTTATATATTTAAGCGACTTCAAGATACATTTGAATCTTGTCGTTCTTACTAATAGAAAAATACTTGTGATGTGAATAATAGGCTTAAAATAGCTAAAGAAAAGTACCGAAAAGCGGTACAATAAATGAGTTGCGAGATTGCAGCATGGGATACTCATTCACATAAAACCGTAAAGTAGCCACATATGCCTAAAGATTTTAGTTTTACTACAGAATACACTCTCGACAAGACCTTCTTTGCTGAATGTTATGATCAAACTAGCCGCTCTGTTAAATTTCCAAAAGCCTATTTAAAAGGAATACTTTTTTTTCTTTTTGGTGTGGTTTTATTAAAACTTGAACTATTACCTAATGGTTATGTTGGTTGGTTCTTTATTGTTTTGAGTATTATTGAGGGGCTCAATATCTATTTTAAGAGAACTTGGTGGTTATGGAGACAAAAAATCAGCTCGATCTTTGGCAGTAAAGTGGTATTCCAGGTTGACTCTAACGGTGTGAGTTATAAAAACGGTACAAACACCCGTAATATCGCCTGGAGTGAAATCGAACAACTTCAACAAAGCGATTTAGGGTTTATCTTTCACATGGGTAAACAGCGCCAATATGTCAGTAAATCTTGCTTAAATGATGAAGAGATCGCATTCATTGCAGAGCAGCACGCAATATCAAAAATAAACTAACGTCATTGCGTGAAAAATAACATTTTATCCAATATCAAGCCGCATTCCCTGCGGCTTTTTATTGTCTATCTACCCCTCGACGCCAATCTCAAACCCTGTTGTTTGACTTACTTTTCCTAATATTTATAACTCTAACCATATGGCGATATTTACTCATCCACTACAGTCCCACACAGTGAGATTTTCAAGTGTTACTATAAATACTTTGCATTTGAAACAGCCACAGTGCTCAATATCGTTTAAGACAATGTTGACCGAAAACTTTTTTAAAGGTGTTAAATAGGAAGTTTGCTTTATGCGTAAATCAGATAAGAAGATCGAAAATCAAATTAGAGAGGTGTTAACCGAAGTTTGTGAAGATACGTTAAAAGGCTACGAGGGTTTCCTTTGGGTGACTCATACGGTCAAATACTCTTCTTTTCCACAGAGCTTAAAAATCGTCTGCGTATTTGAAACGGATCAAGATAGAACAAACTTTTTAATGGGAGAAGACCCGCTTCATGTATCAACAACTATCCAAAAGGCGTTTAATAAGGTTGGGGTTGAACTAAAGAACGTAGATAAGCACATCAGTTACGATACGCAGAAAGATCGCAAGTAACGGTCATCAAAGTAAAGTGAATCGAGTTTGTGGCGGGGAGCTAAGGCTTTATATGACGAGTTTGATATAAAGCCTGAAGGCTAATGTCAGCCCTCTGTGTCAGGGCTGACATTAGCTTACTTAAGTCTAAGAATACCGCTATTTTCAGTCCATTCGGGTAATAAAGGTTTGCTCGTCATCCACAAAAGCGACAAAGCCGCCGTGATAGATAAATATTCGACCACGTCCCTCAACTAGACAGGCAAGCTGTGGGTTCAAATCTTCTTCATTATTTTGGCTTTGAAAAGTGCCAGTATCGGTGATTACGCCGCTGAGTGTGGGCAAATATCCATAAGTACGCTTGGCTTGATCAATCAGGCTCAATTCGCTGGCGGTAGAGAAGCAAGAAGGGATCGCACCCGCTTCTTCGATAAACATCGTTTTCAGTTCTTCAAAAGCGGTAATCACCAGCCAGTCGATGTCGTTAACATGATGAATAAACATAGAGTTTCTCGGTAATTCAGATGCGGAGATTGTATCACTATCAAGGGAGTGCGTAGTAGAGATTTAGTTGATAAAGGCAGTAATTCTATGCCATTTTTGTACTCTCACTAGGTCAACTTGAAATGCGTTTTTGTCCAATAACGAGCCAAGAACCAAAAGACAAATACAATAACCACAATATCTCACCGACATAACATCAGCCGCATTCCCTGCGGTTTTTTACTATCTAACCTGAATTCTGGATAAGGCTGAACTAATTGCCCACCTAACGATCAGATCTTTCGACCAAGAATTATTTGAACGTATTTTAAAAGGTGGGCAAGATGAATAAATTAGTTGATATATTTTGTGATGTCGATGATTTTTGTTATCAATTCTTATCTCAATGGGAAAAATACCTTGTTGAGGCTAGTGAGAGAAAAAGAAAACGTCAGTCAGTAATGTCTACTAGTGAATGTATGACTATTGTCATCGCTTTTCATCAATCAAATCATAGAGATTTCAAGAACTTCTATATCGGGTTAGTTCATCAATATTGGAAAGGATACTTTCCAAATTTACTTAGCTACACTCGATTTGTGAGCAAAATGCCTAGCCTAATCGCCCCAATGTGTGCCTATTTTCAATCTATCAAAGGTAAGCCGACTGGCATTGCTTTTGTTGACTCCACGAGTCTTAAAGTATGCCATAACATTCGAATTCCTCGCCATAAAGTCTTTGATGGTGTTGCGAAAAGAGGAAAAGGTACCATGGGATGGTTTTTCGGCTTCAAACTTCATTTATTGATTAACCATCTTGGAGAAATTATTTCGCTGAAAATCACAGCTGGCAATGTAAATGATAGGACTCCTGTACCTGATTTATGCAAAGAACTCTCGGGGAAATTGTACGCTGATAAAGGGTACATAGGTAAAAAGTTGAGTGAGAGCTTAAAGAACTCTGATGTCGATTTAGTGACTACCTCGCGAAAAAACATGAAAGCAAAAGAGATAAGTGCTTTTGATAAGGCTATGTTATCAAAGAGATACATTATCGAAACGATAAATGACCAATTGAAGAATATCTCTCAAATTGAACATAGCCGTCATCGTAGCGTGACTGGTTTCATGCTAAATGTAATTTCAGGCGTTGTGGCTTATTGTTTAAAAAAACAAAAGCCACGAATTAAGCTATCAGAATGTGAATTTGAACTAATCCTCGCTTAAAGCATGTTTTATCCAGAATTCAGGTTAACTAAAAAATTCATCCGACTGATTTCACTTCCTGCTGCAGTCTTAGCATGCTGATATGATTTATTCGAAAACAAACAAACAAACACCGCCGCAATAATCCAAACAATAATCGGAATAAGAACAAGCTCCCCTCCCACATAAGCAACTAATGAAAGGAAAATAAGCACAAAGGGCACATCAATGAGCCCACTCAACAAACCACCAGAATAGAACTCTTTAATTGAAGAGATCCCTTTCAGCCCCTCTTGAAGATGGCCAGGCTTTAAACTCAATAATTGTTTAGCAGGCAGTTCAGTCAGTTGATGTAAAATATAAGAATACATCTTCGTTTCGGTATTTATTGAGGCGGCGGCTAGTATCCAAGAACGAACAAAACGAAGAAAAGCATCGATTAAAATAGCAATACTAGCACCACTAAGAAGCAGTACCGCAGTACCATAACTTTGATTTGGTAAGATTCGATCGTAAATTTGTAGTACAACGAGAGGGATTGATAACGATAAGATATTAATAAGCAACGATGAAGGTAAAACCCGCAGCATTGTTCTTTTTTGATTGGAGCGGTAAGAAGACAACAAATCCATTTATAGTCACCTAATAATAATTATGCATAGATCAAGTCTTGGACAAGAATCATTAATTATCAAGTAAATAATTGGTTTTATTGTTTTTATGCACTAGGTTAAAGGTTAGATATCACATATTTTCACGAGGGTGCAATGAAACGGATTTCATTAAAAACGTACTTATTCATTATTTTTGCGACTATTTTCATCCTGTTTTCAGCACATTTATATACAAATATAAAAAGCGCTGTCACAAAGCTATCAAGTGAACATATCGCTGATGTTGCCGAGCTTCACCAGCAAATCATCAGTAATAATGTAAACTTCACCATATACCAAATAGACGCATTAGCAGAAGAAATCTCTGATATAAGCTCATTGGATATTAATAATATCCCACCATCACTAATCAACTTTATGTCTTCTGCTTTTTCTCACTCTCCTGCATTAACTAATGTATATATCTATGACATTGAAAATAATGGTATTAATTTAAAAAACATTAACGGAACCATCGAAGCAGAATATGCAACTAGATTATCATTGGAGGAGATGTGGAAAACAAATAAAACATATACCTTTAATAATGAATATCTATATTTAAGTCGCTCTAAAAATACGAATCTCAAAATTATTTTACAAATTTCAACCGCCATTTTTTTTGAAACCACAGACCACGAACTTGTAAATAAAAGAAATGTCGGATTTTATCTTTATGATTACCAGTTAAGAGAAATAATTTACTCTGACCATGTCCCTACGCCTTTATCTTATTCGCAACTGCAAGGTGTACTACATGATGAGCATGAGACCGTGTCTCTAGATGGCTCTACCTACACAGCTTTTGTCCACAAATTAAATCGTAGCTCTCTGTATTTTGTGTCTCTCATCCCTGAAAGTGTTATTAATCATAACTTTAATACTATATCTAATGATTTGTTTTTGAATGTCATCGCCTACATATTTCTCGCGATATTGATTATATTTCTATCCTCTTCTTACATATCAAATCGATTAGTTACACTGCTTAAAAACGCGCAAAAAATAAATCACTTCCAATTTAATCAACAGAAAAAGCAAGATTCAATTGTTAAAGAAATTCATAACCTCAGCAGCACGCTTGAAACGATGGTTCAAACTATTGATGATATTTTAAAAATAGTTTTTATCATTGCAAAAAGCGGTAATTTATTTCAATTAGGTGCGATTGTTGATAAAAAAATCCATAAGATTACGACAGGACACAGTTATCTTTATATCACTGATAACGAAAATACATTAAGCAGTATCGAAGGTAAGAAAAAGCTCCCTATCAAGAATGAAGATCAATCTTATTACTGTGAAGCCTCTGTACATTACTTCAATTTACATAATGATAAGAAAAAGCTCATTGGCTGCCTAGTCATTGAAGTTCCACTTAATCATACTGTCCCTAAATACCGACTATTATTTATTGAACGTTTAGTGCAAATAATCGCAGTATCCATTGATAAACATAAACTTCTAGAACAGCAAAAAGCCCTTTTACTTTCTTTTACTAAATCGATTGCCTCCGCCATTGATGCAAAATCTCCTCATACCGCAGGCCATTGTCAACGAGTGCCTGAATTAACATTAATGCTAGCAAGTGCCGCACAAAAAAATCAAACTCAATGGAAAGCATTTTCACTAAGTGAACCTGAATGGGAAGAGTTGTACCTTGCTTCTTGGCTACACGATTGTGGGAAACTAACCACCGCAGATCATGTTATAGATAAGGCAACCAAACTCGACATGTTTACTAACCGTATTCATGAAATCCGCACTCGATTTGAAATACTAAAACGAGACGCCGAAATCCTTTATTTAAAAACAATTATTGAACATAAAGAGAATACGCCAGAATTAGAGCGGAACTACCATGATACGATCGCTCAATTAGACAATGAGTTTTCTTTTATTGCGGAGTCCAA
Organism: Aliivibrio salmonicida LFI1238; assembly: GCF_000196495.1. Classification (NCBI taxonomy): domain Bacteria; kingdom Pseudomonadati; phylum Pseudomonadota; class Gammaproteobacteria; order Vibrionales; family Vibrionaceae; genus Aliivibrio; species Aliivibrio salmonicida. Next base: position 2,219,954 of record NC_011312.1, on the reverse strand, counting down.
TCTTGGTAATGAATTCTTCAGTGAAGAAAATCAACATAGACTACAACAAATAGCACAAAGAAATTTTGTGAGAACCTTAGACAAACAACTTGGACTATCGTGGGAAGAAACTCAACGTCTTTCTGATGATGAGAAAGTAACCCCCTCTGTCGAACTCATTTTACAGGATAACCACAGCCAACAAATACCGTGGGATATAAACAAAGCAACCGATACGCGATTTGCACTCCAGCCATTTGAGTTTAAATTTAATTTCGGAGAAGTTTATAATCTATCAGCACCGCGCGGCACCCTTACGAACGAAGAACGCTTCTTAATAAATGATCATATTATTCAAACCATCACCATGCTTGAAGCCCTTCCTTATCCTGAGCACTTAAAAAACATCCCTATAATTGCAGGTGGGCACCATGAACAAATGTCAGGCAAAGGCTATCCTTATGCGGTTCCGGCATCAGAGCTCCCCGTCACCGCAAGGATGATGGCTATTGCTGATATTTTTGAAGCGCTTACCGCCAGTGATCGCCCTTATAAAACGCCAAAAACACTGTCTGAATCATTAAAAATATTGGCTTTCATGGCAAAAAATCAACATATAGATAAAGAGATATTCCAACTATTTTTAGAAGATGACGTTTACCTTGAGTACGCCAACAGATTTTTAAAACCAGAGCAAATTGATGAGATTGATGTGTCGACTTATCTTACTCTTGCAAATTCATAAACAAAAAATCGCCATCTTAAAAAAATAAAATGGCGGTTTTATTTTTACGGTATCCTACCTTTATTTTTCTTTAAAGCGTAATAGACGCAGTGCATTTAATGTAACTAATGCCGTTGCTCCACTATCAGCAAGAACTGCAACCCATAGGCCAGTAATACCAAACAAGCTTGTCACTAAGAATATGGATTTTAATCCTAGCGCTAGCGTAATGTTCTGGCGAATATTACTTAGCGTTGCTTTTGACAGCGCAACCATTGGTGCAAGTTCTTCTAATCGATTATGAGTTAATGCCGCATCAGCAGTTTCTAGAGCAACATCCGTTCCCCCGCCCATCGCGATACCAATAGAGGCCGTTTTCATTGCTGGCGCATCATTAATACCATCACCGACCATTGCCGTTTTTGCTTTTGCTGTTAGCTGCTCAACGTATTTCACTTTGTCTGACGGTAATAAACCCGCTTTATAGTCAATATTCAGCTCTGCAGCAATCGCTTTGGCAGCACGTTCATTATCACCCGTTAACATGATGGGTGTAATGCCGAGTGCAACTAACTTCTGAACTGCAATTTTCGCATCAGGACGTAATTCATCTCTCCACGCTAATAAACCAGATATTTGATCATTTACTAGCACTAAAACAACCGTTTTTCCTTGCTCTTCTAGAAACGCGATTTGGCTCTCGGCTTCAGAAGTAACTTCTCCATCAAATTGTTGAGGCGCATAAAGTGCGATTCGTTTTTCATCAACGATCCCTTTTATCCCTTTACCTACAACCGTTTCACGATCATCCGCTTCAATAACCATCAGGCCTTGTTCTTGTGCTTTTATTACCACAGCTTTTGCTAATGGATGTGACGACCCCATCTCTACCGCGGCTGATTGCAATAATATACTGTCTTCAGTTTCTGTCTCAACAAGTACTCGAATATCAGTGAGAACTGGCTTACCTTGCGTTAAGGTACCTGTCTTATCAAACGCGATATTTTTAATATGGCCTAGCTCTTCTAATGCTGCGCCACCTTTAATTAACGCCCCTCTTTTAGCTGCCGTTGCCAAACCAGAAGTTATAGCTGCGGGTGTTGATATCACTAACGCACACGGACAAGCGATAAGTAGCATTGCTAAACCACGGTAAATCCACGTATCCCATGATTGACCAAACATCAGTGGTGGAATAATAATAACGAGTAGTGATAACAGCATCATTGCTGGTGTGTACCAACGGCTGAATTTATCAAGAAAACGCTCTAACGGTGCTTTACGGGATTCCGCTTCTTCAATCAAATGTAAGATACGATCAATCGCGTTTTCACCTTGAGCTGACGTTATCTCGATTTCAATCACACGGTCATTAACAATCGACCCTGCCATTAATACATCACCCGTCTTTTTATCAACAGGAACAGACTCTCCCGTTAAGGCGCTTTCATCAAAAGAAGCAAACTCTGACGCTAATATTGCATCGGCAGCTAAACGATCACCTGGGGAAACTTGAACTCTGTCTCCTACTTTCAGATCGGAAGCCGAAACCTCTTCTTTAGTGCCATCTTTATTGATGCGTAGCGCTGTATCTGGCACTAAGTCCATTAACGCTTTTACGCCACTACGAGCTTTCGCTGACGCATAGCCTTCTAATTGTTCACCTAACATAAACAATAAGATAACCATGGCGGCTTCAACCGTTTCACCTAAATACACAGCACCAATAGCAGCAACTGTCATTAACGTTTCTATCGAAAATGGAGAGCCATTGATCGCTAAACGAATCGCTTTTTTACCAATTGGAATAAGGCCAAATAAACCAGCAACCGTGAATGCAATGGTCCCGAGTTCTTTGTTAACTAAATTAATACCTGTCGCAATGACTAAAAAGGCAACAAGGATGATCAATAAAATATTCTTACGCCAAAATGGTTGTGCATCACTTTCTGATGCGTTTTTTGACCCCATGTCAGATAATGGAAAACCCGTGGTTTTCGCGACACTAATCACTCGCTCAAACGCCGCTTCGTTATTCGTTCTTACCGTCAGTTTCTCTGTTGCAAAGATAACGTTAGCGTCCGTCACTTCTGGAATGGCAAGAATCGCTTTTTTTAATTTAGCAGCACAACTTGGGCAATCCATGTCAGCAATCAGCCAACTGCGAGAAAAAGTACTTATTGCAGGAATGACAACTAAGGGGTCTGATTCTCCAGAATCCGAACCACAACAAGAATCACTGTCACTTGACTTATCAACTGAGCTACAGCAATCAGACACTGCCGATTCCGCTTTAATGCTTGTGATTTTTGGTGCGGCACAACATGAGCTTGAAGGGTTATGTTTGTGATCGTGATTGTGTTGCTTGGTGTTGAGATCGAGTGTTTTATGAGATGTACACATGAGAATATCCTTTCTTACTGTTAGGTATTATTAACTATTACAGTCACTATAAACCTTAGAGTTAACTCTAAGGTCAAGCGATAACATTAATTAATACAAAAAGAATAAGATCATCGAGTAGGGTGAGGCTTTTGCCTCATCCCTCTCACAGAACCGTACGTACGGACCTCGTATACGGCTCCTGCAATTTACTATTTCTTAATAAAAAGAAGCGAGTACACCTGTTTTAACTTCATCTATTGAATACAAGCCTAGACTTTTGAAACACTGATTAGGCATCGCATAGCTTGCTAACGGACTCGCACTGTTTCGCCATGAGTTCATTTTTATGGACTTAAATGGCGGTTTGTACTTTAGTTGCTTAAGACGACGATGCAATCTGCACGGCTTCTTCCACAAACTCATTTGTACCGCTCGCAATCTGCGCCTTATCCAAGCCGCAAGGCTTTTCAGTGTGCTCGTAATATTGGCTATTTTGAAGTAGTTTACAAACCCTCTGAGCACTGGATTCAGTTGCTTTAGCACTCTCGCTAAATTCACTCCTCCATTACGCTTGGTGAGTTGTCTTACTTTCGCTTTTAAGGTTTTAAGCTTCTTTTCTTGAATTGCCGTGTAATTTGTGAAAATTTCCACTCCCAAGAATTTAATACCTGTATCGCTATGTGCTATATGGGTTTTCCGCTCATTCACTTTAAGTTTTAGCGTTACTTCTAAAATATGGCTAGCTACTTTTAATGCATTCTCTGCTCCCTTTTTCGAGGTGCAGAATATCAAAATGTCATCCGCGTATCGCACTATTCGATGCTTACGCCTCATCATTTCTTGATCGAATTCATCTAAGTAGATATTAGCAAGTAGTGGACTGCCTATTACACTATTCTGCCAATTTTCACCAATCATGACTCCACTTTTTAGAAATTGACGGATCAAGCCTAAGATACTGCCGTCCACGATGCGTTTTCGCACGAACTTGATGATCAGATCGTGGTCAAGCATGTCAAAGCATTTAGACAGATCCATGTCAACAACATGCTGCTTATTATATTTACGTATAAAGAGCGTAGCTTTGCTGATGGCTTGATGACAGCTTCGCCCAACCCGATATCCATAACTGGATGGATGAAAGTTTGGGTCAAATATGGGAGTCATTATATTCGTTAAACATTGTTGAACAATTCGGTCTCGAACTGTAGGGATCCCCAATAACCTGATACCGCCATCGTCTTTGGCGATCTCAACTCGTTTTACGGGGCGCGCTTGATAGCGCTTTTCTTGTAGTTCAAGTAATAATTTTCTGAGCTCTACTTCCAAATTTTGTGTGAAATCATCGATACGCTGCCCGTCAATACCAGCTGCACCTCCATTCTTTCTCACTTGTTTGTATGCCACGTAAAGCGCTTGCAGTAACAGCATGCGCCCGTAAAGGCTATAGTGTACTCTCAAGTTATTATCTCACATCACCTGCTGCTGACTTTGTTTATATTGGTTAGGTTTATTTCGTTGTCGCGTTAAGTTTTCTAGCAAGGCTACGCCTTTTTATTCGCAATATGCTTAACCGCCTCTATGCCTCTAGTAAAGAGAAACACTTACTCCCCGTGCCCAGTTCTATTCACAGCTTTAGTATCACCCTTAGCCATTAAAATAGAGACTTTACCTTATTTGGTAATTCGTGAACCCATCATAAATTACGTCATTTTTAGGTGATTTATAAATCACTTCCCCCCTTCGCAATCAATAAGTGCTTTTGGCTCAAATTGACTCTATCAGACATATTGCTGATAGTCGGCTTGGTTTTGTCCTCCACACCATCAATGGCTTTCACAGGCCTAGCCTTACTCACTACTACGGGTTCATCTGCCACCTCACATCGACATTAGATCTTGAGTTTCTTCTTGAATCTAAGCCACTTACTAACAATTAAGTTTAGATGCCAGGCTTCCCCAGTTATTACACTGACTCCCTGTTAGATATGCCACCCTCAAGCACAGAATTGGTCTAACTAAGTATTGGGCTTCACGCTATTTTGGACGCTTACCCACCAATCCCGCCGAAACAGGTTACGGTTAGTTGTGTACATCTAACTTCTTATGGCTTCCTTCAGACCCCACCATTGGCCAGTGGCGCCCTTGCCATTCAGATTGTCTTCCCCTTAGTCAGGGTGACTCCACTATCTTTCAAGTGGACGGGTTTGCCAGCTTTGCTGGGCAAACAAAAAAAGGCACCGAGGTGCCTTTCATTAATTACCAATGTCTAACCGTACAATAACTGACAAATTTGTAATCGGGAGATGGTGAATGCTAATAAATGATTAAACTGGATGTTTAAAACAATGACCAATCGATTCACTGATCGCTTGAAGAACATTACGTCGAGTAATAATGCCGACCAATTTACCACCATCCACAACAGGGTAAATTTTAGGCTTATCCGCTGTCATACTTTGTGCGAGCTCGATAATATTATCTTCTGGCGTTACCGTTAAGACATCTTGTCTCATTACATCACCAACAACGTGCGTATCTTGACAATGGTAACTCACACCCAAAAGTGACTTAATCAAATCTTGTTCTGAAATAAATCCAATCACTTCTCTTTGTTCATTAACAACTGGGCCGCCAATATGTTGTGAAGTAATAAATTGGTCTAACGCTGCTGATAATGACATATCCGCTGTCAAAGAAAGTGGGCGTGCGCTCATGTATTGTTTTACTTTTTTATTTTCCATCATGTATACCCCTAGCAATCGCTATCTTTTATTTTGATAACTTAAGTGTGGACTATTTTTAGAAAAAAGCTAAATCACTCTTTCCTATCTCTGTGATGGATGAAACCTATTAAGAAAAAAAACAGATAAAATTATGAGCTACCTAACAATACATCAATAAGAATTTTTTTATTTTGCTCAACTGATGACATTACATTCTCGTAACCTGCGGTGTTATTGGTCTTTTCCATTCGATGAATAATCGCCAAACATTGTTTAATGTTTTTAGGATCTTTCATCAAATTTTTCCCTCTTAATGTTAGCGTTAATAGCATGTAATTAAGATCCGAAGAATAAGGGTACGTTTGACCGATTTTTACCAATTGTAGATTGTTTTCATCCGCAGACTTTTGAGCTCTTAGCCATTGGTATACTTTATTCAACTTTTGAAAATGGGCCATCGATTGCTGTAATAACTGAGGGGCCGTTTTTTTAAGTCCAGTTTGATCAAACATTTTATACAGTGTGACACACAGCTTTATTTCGCCCGCCATTGCTAGCACACCAAAAGTGGCAACACGAAATTCATCAGAAGCAACTTTTCGATTAGAAAGAAAACGATGATAATTTAATACCGCAATCGCTTTTGCTTTATAACGCTTACCTTGCTTATACAACTGACGAGCAACAAGTACATTAATGAATCCTTGCAGTTCATCGCGTTTATCCATAGAGATACGTTTCTTTAATGTCATAATTAATTGACCAAAGAAGCGTTTATAATCATCTTTATTAAAAACGACGTTCGTTTTATAAACAGCATTAGCAAGATCTATTACCATTCTGTTTAATGTCGAAGGAGTAATCCCTATATGATAAAAACGTTTCATTACCATATTATGCAATAATAATGATTCATTGTTCTCGATGATAAAATCAAGAAACGCATAAAATACATCGTCATTTTTAGGATTATTTTCATACGCTTTTGTAAGTGCAATCTGAACCTTACTCGTATGCTTTGCTTCTGCATAAATAGCAGAAAGCATAAAATTTGCTTGGAACTGATAACGCTTTGAGCGTAATAATAATTCAAGAACAGGAATCGCTTTTGGTTTCTCAACCATTTCACAATAAGCCATTAAGTTCTGAGGCATGATCTCGCTTTTATCATGGCGCTGGTATACTTTTTTAAATGTGACAGAATCTTTCGCTTTATTTAACTCTTCTAATGTCATGTTTAAAAGCATACGGTTCTTATACGTGCCAGTATAAGTTTGAGCTCGCTTAATAAAAGCCGCTTGGGAGTTATTGACTTCAGCAATCAATTTCTCAATTAATAAGGTTAAATTGAATGATTTCCGAATTAACTCATCAATATAACCAAAATTAATTGGACTATTTACAACAAAATCAGGGAAGAGTTCTCTCGCATTGATTTCATCGACTTGAGACTCTTCATTTTCAATATCAATAATAAAGATTGGTCGCTTACCAAATTTAGCTTTCGCTCGTGCACTCTTAACGATGTCCGATATTACTTCATGTTCAGAATAACGATATTCAATGAAGTAATATTCATACACGGGCAAATCAGACGCCTTCATGCTTACATTAAAGTTATCTGCACTCTTAAAGCCCGCCTTTTGAAAAAATTGGCGGATCTGGGTACTACGTTCTCGTTTTTCAGTGAAAACAAGAACATTCATGTGCGGAATGCGTTTAATTAATTCAGCGGTGCTCATCTATATTATTAACTCTAATTAAAAACATTGATTACAATATAACAACCCGTAAACAACAAAGTGGTAGTAATACCACCGCTTTATCATTCGTTTTATAAAAAATAGTTTTACAACTATGTGTAAAATCCGCGCTACTTTACCATAAAGTAACGCAGAGTCATTCCAATATTAAATATTTGTCAGTAGCGCTTGTAAGGGGTGCTTTAATTGCTCTCCTTCAAATCGTTTAACCTGACTACGACATGAATATCCAGTGACTAAACATCGATCTTTATCTAACACTCTAAGATTAGCTTTCCAGCTGAGATCATAGACGGCTTTAGACGTTTCAACTTTATCGGCTTCATGACCATACGTCCCAGCCATTCCACAACAACCAACAGGCACGGTATGCAATGTTAATCCAAAGTGGTTAAATATTTCTCCCCACTCTTTCTCCGCATTTGGCATTTTTGTTTTCTCTGTACAGTGAGCAAACAATTTCCATGGTCTAACATCAATAATGTTCGATTTGTTAAACTCAACTAATCGCGGCATTAACCATTCATGAACCGTGAGAACTTCAAAATCACCACGTTGGTCTTTAAGCATTTCTGCGTATTCATCTCTATAACAAAGAACCAATGCAGGATCCACGCCAACCATTGGAATATCCAGTGTCGCAATTTGATTTAGAAACTCACTCGTATTCTTTGCTGTTGAGGTAAATTGTTTTAAGAAACCTTTTACGTGTTGAGCTTTTCCATTTGGTTTAAATGGCAGCAGTATTGGTTTTAAACCTAAACGCTGTATTAACTCAATAAAATCACTAATAACACTCGCATCATAGTAGCTAGTGAAAGGGTCTTGAACAATCAACACATAACTCTGCTTCTCTTTATCAGACAACCCTTTCAAGGTTTCTAAATTAAATGTCTCAATATCTCGTTCTCGACATTTTTCTTTTAAGGTAGGAACAGATAACAATGGCATATCAACATACCCAATCGCACGCTTCGTCATGCTTTGTGTAATACTTTGCTTTAAAACACCATTAATTACGGTTGGCATCGTTGCCATTATAGGTAACATCGTTTCAATATTTGCCACCAAGTAATCTTTTACTGGGCGCTGGTAACGACTGTGATACATATTTAAAAAGCGTGAACGAAAGCTCGGTACATCAACTTTTATTGGGCATTGGCTTGCACATGCTTTGCATGCTAAACACCCCATCATCGCCTCATGTACTTCATGAGAGTAATCGTATTCTTTCTCTTTATTTATACGATTACGAATACGGTCGATGATTTGTTTTATCGATGGACGCTTTGTTAATAAATCGTGCTCTAACTTGACGGGATCAACACCTTTCTCAGCCAATTGACGTAGCCATTCACGTACAAGGCCGGCTCGCCCTTTTGGTGAATGACGGCGATCAGAGGTCACTTTCATTGATGGGCACATTGGCGAACTGGTTTCGTAATTAAAACATAAACCATTGCCATTACATTCCATCGCTTGATTAAAGCTATCTCTGACTTCAACAGGAATTTGGCGATCATAAAACCCACGTTTAGTGTCACTCACTTTGACAAGCTCATCAGTACTGTCTAGTGGTGTACAAATTTTGCCTGGGTTCATTTTATTGTAAGGGTCAAACGCGGCTTTTACTCTTCTCAACTCAGTAAAAATCTCATCACCAAAAAATTCAGGACCATATTCTGAACGGAAACCTTTACCATGCTCTCCCCACATTAAGCCGCCGTATTTAGAAACCAAAGCCACCACTTGATCAGAAATCGTATGCATTAACGCTTCTTGTTCCGGATCGCACATATCCAATGCAGGACGAACATGAAGTACGCCAGCATCAACATGACCAAACATACCGTAGTTAAGTTTGTGCCCATCAAGTAGGGTTCTAAATTCTTGAATGAAATCGGCTAAATTTTCAGGAGGTACACAAGTATCTTCAGCAAAAGCAACGGGCTTAGCCGCGCCTTTTGTAGCACCGAGCAACCCAACGGCTTTTTTACGCATGGTGTAAATACGGCCAATACTTGCCACATCTTGTGTCACTTGATAGCCGATTAACCCTGATTTACCGCTTTCTATCAACACATCAAGTTTTTCGATTAGCGCAGACACTTGCTGATCGACTTCTTGTTGATCTGCGCCTGCAAACTCAACCATATTTAGGCCAAGCATATCTTTGTTCGGTACGTCAGTAATGAGATCACTCACGCTATGCCAAACAATGTCTTGTTTCGCAAAGTTTAAAACTCGAGAATCAATTGTTTCAACAGATAATGCGTTTGCATCAACCATGAATGCCGCATTTCTTAATGCCGCATCAAAACTGTCATATTTCACGTTGATTAAGGTTCTTGCCTTTGGAATAGGCGTAATATTTACAATGGCTTCAGTGAGAAAAGCCAAAGACCCTTCTGCGCCACACAGCACTCGAGTAATATCAAAATTGTCCGTTTCAATATTCAACGCATTTTTTAGGTCATACCCCGTCAAGAAACGGTTTAACGGAGGGAATTTATCCGTAATTTGTTGACGTTTAGTTCGGCATACTGATTCCGTCACTTCAAGAGCCGTTAATGCCGCTTTCGGTTGATTCTCTTTGGTTAAAGCCGTATCTAACACAGTACCATTAGCTAAAATAGCAGTGACACTTAATACATGATCGGATGTTTTACCGTATTTGAGTGATCCCTGACCGGAAGCATCGGTATTAATCATGCCCCCAAGTGTTGCTCGGTTACTGGTTGATAAATCAGGAGAAAAGAAAAAACCATGCGGACGAAGTGCATCATTAAGTTGGTCTTTAATAAGCCCAGTTTGAACTTTGGCCCAGCCTTCCAGCGGATTAATCTCGATCACTTTATTCATATGACGAGAGAGATCAACCACGATACCTTTTGTTAAAGATTGTCCATTAGTTCCCGTACCGCCTCCTCTAGGAGAAAAGGTAATCCCTCTAAATTCAGGTTTGTCTGCCAGTACAGCAAGACACTGAACATCCTCAGTGGAACGGGGCAATAACACCGCTTGTGGTAGTTGCTGGTAGACGCTGTTATCGGTAGATACCGCTAAGCGACTGGCGTAAGTGGTTTCTATATCGCCTTTAAAATCAGTATGTTTTAAGGCTTCTAGATAAGTTAATACAACAGAATCGATAGTCGATTGAAATTTTAACGCTGGTAACATTGCTTCCATGCTCCTTCACTTGCTGATCCCTCAGCACCATATTGTTGTTCTAAACACACTTTACAACATCTCGCGTGGATAAAACATCAAACCTATGCTATATCAACCAAATATTTTATGTCTTGAATTAATACTCACACACAAACCTAATGCCCTCCTATTCCTTTTAGCTGTGGCACTGTTCTTGCTTTAGTATATGGCCCATATTAAGAAAGTCGTCGATTCAATGATCACGCGATATGGCATCAGCTCCTCTTAACTCATTTTGATAGAGAACGTTATGAAACCTGCGATAAGAAAAAATAAAACAATTACAACTGATGATATTTTATTAACGTTGTGCCGCTCGATGTCAGGCGTATTAACGAAGGCAACTCAAAGTTCAGTTAATTACTCAGCCATGGTTCAAAAAATATCGAAAACAAGCTTAAAACCAGACTTTGGTTGCTTTGTTTTATTTGATGGTGGTTTCTCTGGATTGGTTATCACTAACTTCACAAAAGATGCTGCTCTTGAGCTGTATACTCGATACATGCAAACAATGGGCATGCCTGCTGAAGAACTTGCTATCTTGCATACCTCAGACGAAGTTGGTGACGTATTGGGTGAGTTAATGAACCAAATCGTAGGTGATTTTACGGGTCAAATCCGCAAACAGCTGCAAACCACGATTTCGCAAAACCAACCAAAAATGTTGGCCTTAAATAAGCAAGTCATCCTGTCTGTAGATACAAACCTTGATCGCCCTCAAGCACGTCGTGTTACGTTTACGACTCAAAATAATAATATTTTCTATCTTGAACTAGCGATGGATAAAACCGAATTTATTCAACTTGAAGAATTCGAACAAGAAGACGAATTCGATGCTGATGATTTGTTCGAACAGCATAAAGTTGGAAACAATCAGAAAACGGAACAAAAAATAGAGAATACTCAGGATCTTAACGACTCATTATTTGATGAACTAGGCATTTAACGCCCTCTCCTTTTTTAGCCACGATTCATTTTATGGTGTTTTTATTTACTTTGATTTTATAAAAACACCCTTATCTCTCTTCTTCTTTTATCATTTACTTAATAAACCACACCAACCCTTCTTTTATCTCCATTTATTTCATTAAGAACACAAAGTAAGCGCATCTTCTATCTTCCAAATTTTGAAAGAGAAAGGTAGAATATACGCCCCAAAAAAAGAAAGGATAGATAATGTCATCAGCAAAGCAAAAGGCTCTAAAAAAGATCGCTAAATGTCTTGAACTTGGTAATTCAGCAAATGTGAATGAAGCCGCTCAAGCCATTAGAATGGCGCATCGCCTTATGCTTAAGTATGGTCTTGAGAAAGATGACATTGAGTTTATCAAAATGGGGAAAACGCAAAGTACCCATCTTCTTCCTGCCAATGTAGGCAGTAATATTCTAAAAATCATTCGTGGTATCAATACACGATTTGGGGTTGAAGCGGTTCTGCTGAACCATAAAGGGCTAAAAAAAGTAGAATTTATTGGTTCTGCTGATCGCGCTATTTTTGCGGCATTTGCCTTTGATATTGTTTATCGAGAAATGAATGAACAAACAGGCCAATTCAAAAATAGCTTTGCTGGCTCAGGGACTGGGCAACTTGAAGTCACTCGACGTGTTAATTCATTTTTAGCGGGTTGGATTGAAGGCGCACTTGAAAAACTGCCTGTCATTGCCCCTGATGATGATTCTGCAAACAAAATTAATGATTACATTGATAAAGAATTTCAAAATATTGATAGAGAAACATTCAAACAGCAGTTAAGAGAAGCAATGGCAAACATTACTGCTGATTATGAAAAAGGATTAAAGAAAGGCAGAACAATTTCGGTAAGCCGTCCTGTTGGCGGAACTCAAGCCAAGAAATTATTACGCTAATACCGCCGTAATCTATTTCCTCTATAAATAAAAATACCACGATTTATTCGTGGTATTTTTTCATTCAGAACCGGCTTCTGTTTTACACCAGTGTCATTAATTCTGAAAAGATAATTACTGGCATTAGCATATTAACCTTCTATATTTACCGCATCATGACACCAATTAGTCACTTGGTACAAAAAGGCCTTACCTTGAGAATCATGAACCGTTTGTTTCACAGAAAAAAGCATGCTTCCACTACTAATATTCAATGCCGTTGACTCAATCAGTTCCGCAGGTTGAACGCCTATTTTCATTGTTATCAAATCAGCCTGACACAAATAGTGATCTTTCAAATAAGTCATTATAGAGGGTTCATTTTCAGGTTGTTGCAACTTAGGAAAACGCTCTACTGGGATATATTGATATTGAATAGCCACTTTTCTGCTATCAATAGAGATAACAGATGACAACGCAAGAACATAAGAAAAAGGCGTCAATTGCAGCGCATTTGCAATAGCTTTAGGTGCTAATACTTTATGTGCATTGAGGGTGGTTTTTATATAACGTCGTTTTTGATTCGAACATAATACAGCCAGATCTAAATCGACCATCGGATTTAACACGATCCCTTTCGAAGAAACAAACCATCCACGACGTTCTTCTCGGTATATTTTACCCGATAACTCTAAGTGATAAAGTGCTTCACGAAGCGTAATTCGAGTCGTTGAAAACGCTTCTGCTAGTGTTCTTTCTGATGGTAATTTATGCCCAATTTCTAGCATTCCACTTTCTATTTGCTCTTCAATCGCGTCTTTTATAGCAAGGTATTGCATTCATTATCCTAGGTTTAACGATCAATATTACAACGTCGGTACGTAGACATCATTACTCATATAGCCTTGTAACTCATTGTTGCTGAGTAAGCGTCCTTTCTTCACTAGTACAGTTACTCTTATCTTTTCTTTCTCTGCTTTTTGTAAGCGCTCTAATAAAGCCGCTTCAGTATCAATGTAAATTCGCTCAGCATCACGACGACAAAGCTCTATAAACTCATCAGGGCAATCAGAGAAGCACAATACCCATTCGGCTTGTTGCATTAAACGCAGGGACTTTAATGACAACATCTCGGTCTCTTTGTGGTACTCAATCCAATTACGCTCTGCCTGTACGTTTACCGATGACGATAAATAGAATCTGAATAAATCTTCCAATTCATTTCTAGTGCTTAATTTTTCTATTTCAGGGGATCGTAAAAAGGCTTCCCAAAATTTACGTCGTTCATCCACCGTTGAAAATGCATCTTTAACAACACTGCGTTTGTCTGCACCAAAATCCGCTAACATTGCGATTTTTGTTGATAATTGAGTCTCTAATTGCTCTCTAATTATTCGTATCAAAACAGGTGAAGCGCCACCACTAGAAATCGCAACTTGAACTCTTCCTCTGTTCACTATTGACGGGGTAATGAAATCACAATGAGCAGTATCATCAACCACATTAACGAGGATCCCCACGTTGTGGGCATCTTTATAAACTTGATGATTTAAGTCAGCATTATCGGTTGTTGCCCATACCTGTACGTATTTATTGTCTAATAGATCGCGGTGATAAAATCCTTTCTGGTAATGGATTTTTTCTTGTTCCACATAATCAGCTAAATAAGATTTAATTGAAGGAGCAACTACCGTGATATCAGCATCCGCCTGCAATAACATATCAATTTTACGGCAAGCAACTTCCCCACCACCAACGACGAGTACTGGTCGCTTTCGTATATCCATAAAAATGGGAAAATATCTCATCCAATCTCTCACTTATCCTTTTATTTAATATCAATAATATACCTTGCTTCTCGGCATTAAGGTAGAGCAGTGACTTACCAAACTAAAAATCGCGACTTAACACATTCAACAAATAAATGAATTAACAATTTATTAACACATTTAAATGTCAGACCACTTCATTACCTCTACCTTTTAAAAATAAAGCAGCATAAATCACTAGTTATGTTGGATATGCCTGATCTTATTACCTATATTTTATTCAGTGGACGATTTCACAAATCATTCACTATTGTATATCGTTTAAATACAGTTGCTTATAAATAAGCAATTGAACTCCATCTAATGGCTAACGCAACACACTAGATTGTGATACGCCAGTTCAATAACGGACTATTAAGGAAGAACACAGATGAATTTTAAATCAAACACTCTATTCGCAGCGATTGCAACCTCAGCGGCTCTATTGTCAACACAAGCTACTGCCGCTGATGGAACCCTAGAAAAAGTAGTTAAGAATGGTTATCTACAATGTGGGGTTAGTACTGGTCTACCTGGATTCTCAAACCCTAACTCAAAAGGAGAATGGGAAGGTATTGATGTTGAATACTGCCAAGCCGTTGCTGCTGCCGTATTAGGCGATAAAACAAAAGTTAAATACGTGCCATTAACCGCAAAAGAGCGTTTTACTGCATTACAATCAGGTGAAATTGATGTGCTGTCACGTAATACAACATGGACACTGCATCGTGATACTTCCCTTGGCTTAAATTTTGTTGGCGTTAACTATTACGATGGTCAAGGCTTTATGGTCAAAAAAGAACTTGGTCTCACCAGTGCGAAAGAGCTTGATGGTGCGTCTGTTTGTGTTCAATCAGGTACCACTACCGAACTAAACCTTGCTGATTACTTCCGTAATAACAGTATGGAATATAAGCCTGTCGTATTTGATACGGCGGCACAAACCTCGAAAGGATTTGATGCTGGTCGATGTGATGTACTAACCACTGACCAATCAGGTCTTTATGCTCTTCGCCTAAATCTAAAAGACCCAAAAACAGCACAAATTTTACCTGAAATCATTTCAAAAGAGCCGCTAGGCCCTGTGGTTCGTCAAGGCGACGATAAATGGTTTAACATCAACAAATGGGTGTTGAGCGCCATGATAAACGCTGAAGAGTATGGCATTACATCTGCAAATGCAGATCAAATGCTTAAATCTAAAGATCCAAACATCAAACGTATCCTTGGTGTTGATGGTCCTAAAGGAAAAGGCTTAGGAATTCGTGATGATTGGGGTTACCAAGTAATTAAACAAGTGGGTAACTACGGAGAGAGCTTTGAGCGTACCGTTGGTACTGGTTCTCCACTTCAAATATCTCGTGGCGTAAATGCCCTTTGGAATGCGGGGGGCTTCATGTACGCCGCACCAATCCGTTAATAATCCCACAATAAAAACAATAAATAGACGTCATATTATGGGGTGAGTTTTCACCCCTTTTAATAAATGGATTTAAGGTTGTAGCCGTATGTCATCTAAAAATAAAAATATTTTATACAACCCAACATTTCGTGCGATTTTATTTCAGGTGCTTGCAATTACTGCACTTGGCTTTTTCTTTTACACCATAGTCAACAATGCATTGTCCAATTTAGAATCTCGAGGTATCGGTCTTTCTTTAGTGGAATACGATGAAACATATTCTTATGGTCGCACCTTTATTGTTGGATTGCTGAACACCGCCCTAGTCTCCGTCCTAGGCGTTTTATTGGCCACTATTTTAGGCTTTACTGTCGGAATAGCTCGTCTATCAAGTAACTGGCTAGTTAGCCGCTGTGCTGCTGTCTATATCGAAACGTTCCGAAATATCCCTCTTTTGCTACAAATCTTTTTTTGGTATTTTGCCGTTTTACCTGCCCTCCCTTCACCTCGACAAAGTTTAAGCTTAGGTGAAAGTATTTTCCTCAATGTTCGAGGCTTATTTTTTCCGAGCCCCATTTTTGAAGAAGGTTCTAATCTAATAGGAATGGCCGTCGTCCTTGCTATTGTGTTTATTATTTTCTTATCACGTTGGGCACATAACAAACAAACCCTAACCGGACAACAAACTCCCGTTGTGCGCTACTCCATTTTGTTGTTAATCGCGTTACCTACTCTCGCTTATTTCATTTCTGGTATGCCCGTTTCGATTGAATACCCAGAGCTCAAAGGATTTAACTTTCGTGGTGGCATCAGTATCATTCCTGAATTAGCGGCACTGGTGGTGGCACTGAGTGTTTATACCGCCTCATTTATCGCAGAGATTGTTCGTTCAGGCATTAATGCGGTAAGTTACGGCCAAACAGAGGCTGCGATGGCACTTGGTTTACCAAGAAATAAAACACTAAAACTTGTCGTTATTCCACAAGCAATGCGGATCATCATTCCCCCTCTAACCAGTCAATATTTAAACTTAACCAAAAACTCGTCATTAGCGATGGCTATCGGTTATCCAGATTTAGTTTCTGTATTTGCAGGAACGACACTGAACCAAACAGGACAAGCTATCGAAATCATAACAATGACAATGGGCGTGTACCTTACATTAAGCCTGCTAACCTCATTCGTTATGAACATTTATAACAACAAAGTCGCATTGGTTGAGAGGTAATTATGAATACACATCAGTTTCAGCCAGATCTGCCGCCACCACCCAATACGGTAGGTGCTGTCACGTGGCTTAAAAGACATTTATTCAATGGTCCAATTAACTCAATTCTAACCCTTATTATCGGTTATCTTGCGTTTAGTGGGTTATGGAACGCTGTCAGTTGGGCATTGATTAATGCCGATTGGATAGGAACAACGCGTGATGCCTGCTCTAGTGGAGGCGCGTGTTGGGTAATGATCAACGTTCGTTGGGACCAATTTATGTATGGTTTCTATCCAACGGCTGAGCTATGGCGACCTCAATTATTTTACGCATTACTCGCTATTTTTGTTGCTTTGCTCGCTTATGAGCATACCCCTAAGAAAGTGGCTATTTGGTTAGTTTTTGTAAATATTTTCCCATTCTTTGCTGCCTTTTTATTGTATGGCGGCGTATTTGGGTTACCCGTTGTTGATACTCACCTTTGGGGAGGATTATTAATTACCTTAGTCATTGCGATTGTGGGTATTGTTGTGTCCTTGCCGATTGGGGTTGCTTTAGCCTTGGGTCGCCGTTCTGAAATGCCCATTATTCGTAGTATGTGTACTATCTACATTGAAATTTGGCGTGGTGTTCCTTTAATTACCGTTCTTTTCATGGCTTCGGTCATGCTTCCCTTATTTTTATCGGAAGGAATGGAGTTAGATAAGCTATTTAGAGCCTTAATAGGGGTCGTCCTATTCAGTGCTGCTTATATGGCAGAAGTTATTCGTGGTGGCTTACAAGCCATACCTAAAGGTCAATATGAAGCGGCAGATGCACTTGGCTTAGGGTACTGGAAAAAGATGCGTTTAATTATTCTTCCTCAAGCCTTAAAAATCACTATCCCTTCCATAGTAAATACCTTTATTGGTTTATTTAAAGACACAAGCCTTGTACTCATTATTGGGATGTTTGATGTACTTGGTATTGGTCAAGCTGCAAATACCGATCCTGAGTGGTTAGGATTTTCAACGGAAAGTTATGTCTTTGTCGCTTTGGTTTTCTGGGTGTTCTGTTTCTCTATGTCGAGATACTCCATCTATTTAGAAAACAAACTTCATACAGGCCACAAGCGATAATTAACAGAATTCAAGGATGTAGTTATGACGACTCAACAAGATTATATGATCCAATTAGAAGACATGAACAAATGGTATGGTCAATTTCATGTCCTTAAAAACATTAACTTACAAGTTAAAAAAGGCGAGAAGATAGTTATTTGTGGCCCATCAGGCTCAGGCAAGTCAACGATGATCCGCTGTATTAATCGTTTAGAAGAACATCAAAAAGGTCATATTTTTGTCTCTGGTACCGAACTAACTGAAGACTTAAAAAATATTGAGGCAGTACGCAGAGAAGTTGGTATGTGTTTTCAGCACTTTAATCTGTTCCCTCATTTAACCGTATTAGAAAATTGCACACTCGCGCCAATTTGGGTGAAAAAAATGCCAAAATCAGAAGCTAACGCCTTAGCGATGCAGTTTCTGGAACGTGTAAAAATTCCAGACCAAGCCGATAAATACCCAGGGCAATTATCTGGAGGACAACAACAACGAGTCGCCATTGCGCGTTCACTGTGTATGAATCCACAAATCATGCTGTTTGATGAGCCAACATCAGCGCTCGACCCTGAGATGGTACGTGAAGTACTCGATGTAATGGTTGAATTAGCAGATGAAGGCATGACAATGCTGTGTGTAACTCATGAAATGGGGTTTGCAAAAGAAGTTGCAGATCGCGTCATTTTTATGGATGCAGGTGAAATTATTGAAGAAAATAATCCTATCGATTTCTTTGAACACCCACAGTCGGATCGTACTCAATTGTTTTTAAGTCAGATTCTGCATCACTAAATAATGAACAATTAACATACAGCAATCAATATTACTGATAAACTTAACAAACAGCGATCTTAGGATCGCTGTTTGTTGTTACAGATACTTACAAACTTCATCAGCTAAGTTAATGTACTGATGTAAAATGGTTTCCAGCTCAACTAATTCAGTTCAAAAAACAGAACTACCTTGATTTTTTGAACTATAGGCATCATAACTGTCTATATATTTATGTCTGTCCATTCCAAGGGGAATACGATGAATAATCAAATGTTCGGCCAAACTCGCACACAAGAGTCGGCTCTACAAACGAATAAAGTATTACGTAATACTTACTTCTTACTGTCTATGACATTACTATGGTCAGCATTGGTTGCTGGCGTATCAATGGCTCTGAACTTACCTCGTCCAGGTATTATCATTATGCTAGTTGGTTTCTACGGTCTATTGTACTTAACAGAAAAGAACCGTAACAACAGCATGGGTCTTCTATTTACATTCCTATTTACTGGCTTCTTAGGCTACACCATTGGTCCAATTCTAAACATGTACATTGGTGCAGGAATGGGCGATGTTATCCTAACGGCTCTTGGCGGTACTGCACTGTCATTCATGGCAGCATCAGCGTATGCCTTAACAACTAAACGTGATTTATCATTCCTTAACGGTGTAATGATGGCTGGTTTTGTTGTTCTACTCATTGGTATGGTTGCGAATATCTTCCTACAAATGCCTCTGTTGCATCTTGTAATGAGTGGTATGTTCATCTTGTTTTCTACTGGTGCAATTCTGTTAACAACACAATCAATCATCCGTGGTGGCGAAACAAGCTACATCTCAGCAACGATTACATTATATGTATCAATCTACAATATCTTCATCAGCCTACTAAGTATTCTTGGTATCATGCGTGACGATTAATCGATAACATTTGAAACATTAGCTAATTCGATACAATAAATTAGATGATTTTTTCACTACTGTATTGGCATTATCAGAACACTCTAAGCACTAATCGGTGTACATGTTACATTCTTCATTAATGTCTTCTGGTGGTAGATAATGTTCCCTCACATAAAATTTATTAAGAAGACGAATTACCGAATGTTTCTTTACCGGTTTTTCATCCATCAATCCATGAAGCTTTCTTGCTACATTCTGAATCGTTAATAAATTCTCTAAAGGTAGAATCTGTTCTAATTCATTACGAAAACTGTGTGCTTCTTCATAACCATTTGCGACGGCAAGATAAGCCCAAATGTAAGCAACTGCATTATGAGAAGACGATATATTTTGATTGTATTGCGATGAACGTAACTGCGCTTCAGGGCTTCAGGGCTTTTAAGTTCCCCCCCACGTTCTGACCAATATATTGCTTTGTAAATATTTTGCTGTGTTCCAATACCATGATAATAACAAGAGCTGACTGTCACCATCGCTTTAGGATCATCTTGGTAAGCGGCTCTCAACATCCAATAAAAACCTTCAGGATGTCCATTTTCAAGTTTTTGATACCATTGAGCTAAAAACCATTGAGCTGAAAGCTCGTTATTCAAAGCCAGTGTTGTTATTATTTTCGTACCCGTTTCAATATTTTTCTCGCATCCTTTTCCTTCTAGACACATCTTCCCTAATGACAATGAAGAAACAACGTCTCCTTTGCTATCACCTAATACGGCATCCCAATAATCTGATTTCTCTTTTGCATCATGATCATCGTAATTATTATCATATAAACGAACTAAGGCATAATAGGCTTGTTGACTACGCTGCTCTGCGGCTTTTAAGTACCACTTAATCGACCCATTTTGATCGACTAATTCTAAATCAGCACCTAAAGCCAATTGTGCGGTTAAATTGCCCTTTATCGCTCGCTCGATTTTATCTTTACGATCAGTATCTGAATCAAATTCAACCATCGTTGATTGATTATCAAAACGCTTACGTTTGTTAGCTGTTAACACCCTTTTCTTTTCGACGGCTTGAAAATGCATAATAAAAACAATTAAGCATATAACACTACCACCAAGAAATAAGAACCAATACATATGTAATTAACCTGAATTCTGGATAAGGCTGAACTAATTGCCCACCTAACGATCAGATCTTTCGACCAAGAATTATTTGAACGTATTTTAAAAGGTGGGCAAGATGAATAAATTAGTTGATATATTTTGTGATGTCGATGATTTTTGTTATCAATTCTTATCTCAATGGGAAAAATACCTTGTTGAGGCTAGTGAGAGAAAAAGAAAACGTCAGTCAGTAATGTCTACTAGTGAATGTATGACTATTGTCATCGCTTTTCATCAATCAAATCATAGAGATTTCAAGAACTTCTATATCGGGTTAGTTCATCAATATTGGAAAGGATACTTTCCAAATTTACTTAGCTACACTCGATTTGTGAGCAAAATGCCTAGCCTAATCGCCCCAATGTGTGCCTATTTTCAATCTATCAAAGGTAAGCCGACTGGCATTGCTTTTGTTGACTCCACGAGTCTTAAAGTATGCCATAACATTCGAATTCCTCGCCATAAAGTCTTTGATGGTGTTGCGAAAAGAGGAAAAGGTACCATGGGATGGTTTTTCGGCTTCAAACTTCATTTATTGATTAACCATCTTGGAGAAATTATTTCGCTGAAAATCACAGCTGGCAATGTAAATGATAGGACTCCTGTACCTGATTTATGCAAAGAACTCTCGGGGAAATTGTACGCTGATAAAGGGTACATAGGTAAAAAGTTGAGTGAGAGCTTAAAGAACTCTGATGTCGATTTAGTGACTACCTCGCGAAAAAACATGAAAGCAAAAGAGATAAGTGCTTTTGATAAGGCTATGTTATCAAAGAGATACATTATCGAAACGATAAATGACCAATTGAAGAATATCTCTCAAATTGAACATAGCCGTCATCGTAGCGTGACTGGTTTCATGCTAAATGTAATTTCAGGCGTTGTGGCTTATTGTTTAAAAAAACAAAAGCCACGAATTAAGCTATCAGAATGTGAATTTGAACTAATCCTCGCTTAAAGCATGTTTTATCCAGAATTCAGGTTAATTATCATCGATAAAATTGAACACGGTTTAATGCTCTATTCTAATGAGTTTCTTTCTTAATTTGAATGAATACCTTTCTTAAACCGTTTTTAAGTCGATAAATCTTCTCAAAACTCTAAAAAAGAACAGTATTCATGACCATACCTCACTTTTATTGCTCATTCCTACCTTTGTTACTGGTTTTTTCTATTAATTTAGCTAATGTAATAAGTAATTAAATCATTATATTTTATGGTAATTATGAAACGATTCTCTCATTTCTTATTTCTTGCTTTCACTTTACTGCTCTCTCCGGTTAGCTACGCGAGTTGGGGCCTAACAAATGATCAACCGATTGAGATCAGTAAACCCGCTCAAGAAATTGATACCGAGGTTCAAGCTCTTCCTGAACAGCATTTTTTCTCAAACAACAATTACGCTCAGGTTAAGCGACTTTTATCTAACACCATGCTTCAACAAAGTAAGCATACTGAAAAACTAAGAGAAGCACTGACTGCGTATAAAAATGACTCTACAGAAAACAATTGGTTAACCGTAGAAGAAAATCATCAATCATTAAATTCATTAAACTTAAGTAAACAACAGTTACTTCAATTAACGGACAATACAACGCGAGAGCAACTGACCGGATTCGGTCCTTACGGTGTAACTCAGTTTTATTCAGAGCTCAGCATAACTCGGCTCAACATTGAATATTACTTACACTACCAAATTCGTAGTTTCAAAAATTTACTTCGTGATTTAACGATTTCGCCAGTACCCGCGATTAGCGTCATATTTAAAGTATTGTGTGTATTTTTTGTTTTTAATTGGTGGATGCGAAATAACGCTCGCTTAATTAGTGACTTTAAAAAATTAAAATTAGAAGGCGCGACAAAACCAAACCTTCTTATCCGTACTATTTGGTATTTTAGCCGAGCACAGAAAGCGATTGCTTGGTTATTACTTATCACGGTCACTCTTCGAATTATTTCGACCTTACCAAGCTTACAACACCTTATATTCTTAGAGATCTTTACATGGTGGATCTTAGGCGGTTCTATTGCGGTAAGTTTGATTCTTGAATTTGCGTATCGAAACAGCAAACACAATAAAAAAGAAACTATCGCACTTCGTTTATCTACCATCCGTCGCTATATTTGGGGTGCCATTTTTGCTGGCGTAATTCTCCAAATTTCATCGCGAACGTTAGGAGAAGGAACGATTTATGCGTGGATTAATTCTGCGGTGTATTTATTCTTTATCTTGTTAACAATCATTACTCTAAGGCAGTGGAAAGCAACGATTTTTGAACGCATTCATAATTTAGACCCATTACCTTTATCCATTCATTGGGCTGTCAGAAATAAAAATACATTCTTAATCTCAATTATCGCGACGGCTTGTGGTTCTGCATGGTTAGTTTGGCGATCGATTCAGCACGTCATCGTATCGACGTTATCTCAATACACAGCGTTCAGCCATGCACTCGCCTATTTGTTCCGAATTGAAGTTGCAAAACAAACGGAAGTCTCACGCGAACAATCAAATCTAGTAAGGATCAAGGGCGGACTCGCTTTTGATTTTATTTCTCCGGGCTCTGAAGACTCTGAACTTATCGAAGATTACGCTAAAGAAGAAATGACGGCACTTTCTCGTTATTTACTCACAGAAAGCCCTGCGGTGTGTGTTCTATCTGGTGAGCGTGGCGTGGGCACAACAGCCCTACTCAACCGTATTTTAAATAAAGTAAAAAACGCCCAACCACTTTACCTAAATTGCCCTTATGACGGTTATTCAGCTCTACTTCCTGAATTAGCAAGACAACTTGGACTATCAGAAGAATCGAGTGAAAGAGACATTCTTCAACACCTGAGAAACAGTGACACATGCTATTTGCTTGCTTTTGATAATGCTCAACGTTTGGTGAAACCTAAAGTCAATGGGTTAGCTGATTTAATGAAGCTCACAAATCTATTAAGACGAGCAAGAAAAAGCCATCGTGTTGTATTGGCTATTGAGAAATCAAGTTGGCGTTTTATTGACCGAGCTCGTGGAGAAAGATTGTTATTTGATTTGGTCACTTTTATGCCTAAGTGGACTGAGAAACAAATTGGCAGCTTATTAGAAAGCCGAATTGTAAAAACAAATGAGCAACAACTCTCTTTTGATGGCTTAGTTTTACCTAGACAATGGGATGAAGAGACCTTAACAGAAGAAGAACGAGCTAAGAATGGCTTTTACCGCATTCTATGGGATTATTCTGATGGTAACCCAACGGTTGCTTTGCGTTTCTTTAGATTGTCTCTGCACCGTGATAAAGATACTGATGCCATTTTGGTTCGTTTATTTAGAGCCCCGCACTCTGATGACCTAGAAACCATGCCAAAACCCATGCTGGCCGTATTGCGATCCATCGTACAATTGGAAATCGCATCTCCAGCGGATGTATGTGAATGCAGTCGGTTAAGTATGGCTGAAGTGATCAGTACACTCCGCTACTTCCAAAGTCGTGGGTACATTGAATGGAGTGATGATAAAGCTCGAATTTCAGATCATTGGTTCCGACACATTACTAACGTACTTCATCGTCAACATTTATTGGTGAAATAATATGCTTCGTTTATTTATTCTCGTACTTACATTAAGCTTTGGATCGAGTGCTTTTGCTGAAGATCCTCAATCTATCGGCAACCTGCATCAATTCGCGAGCCTTATTCGTTGGAGTGGTGTTGCTTTCTCATTCCTTATTGTTATCGCCGCTTGGTTATTTCTTCGTTTTATCCAATCGATTGTGGATGGAATAAGTAACCAGTTTGCTCAACGACGTATGTTGATGCAAAAGCTGCAATCCTTCTTCCAATTTTTTATCTATATGTCGACAGGTATGACGGTGTTCATGCTCAGTTTCCGTGTTGATGAAAGAGTGTTAGCCTTAATCGGTGGTACTCTCGCCGTTTCTGTTGGTTTCGCATTAAAAGATCTCACGGCCTCTTTTATTGCAGGCTTAACCATTATGATTGATCGACCTTTTCAAGTGGGCGACCGTGTCACGTTCGAAGGACACTATGGTGATATTATTGCTATCGGATTACGCTCCGTACGCATGCAAACACTTAATGATGACATCATCACCATCCCAAACAATAAATTCTTAAATGAAGTCGCTATTAGTGGTAATTATGGTGCTTTGGATATGCAAGTCGTCATCCCTTTCTATATCGGAATGGATCAAGACATTAATGCGGCCCGCGATATTATTCAAGAAGCAGCTTCATCAAGTCGTTATATCCACTTACCAAAGCCTGTTGTTGTACTAGTAAAACAAACCATTACTGAAAATTATTTGGGCATTCAACTAACTTGTAAGGCTTATGTGGTTGATATTAAGTTTGAGAAATTATTTGAAACCGATATTACATTACGCGTAATGCAAGAATTTAGAAAAACAGATATCTACCCGCCAACAATATCTATCCAAAACAAATAATCGTGGTCACTTTCTATTGGTAGTTTCTCTGTAATCTACCAATAGATATACGATTCATCCTACCGAACTCTTCCAATATAACACTCGCTGTACTGTACATTTATTGATAAAATAACGTTCTATTCTTTGACTAACTTATTGGTTATATAATGAAATTAACGTTAAGAACGCTATTGTTATCTGCATCTCTTTTATCCCCAATGGCATTCGCGAATGCCGATGCACATAATGATTACTTAAAAGGGACGGCTTATTTCAACCAAGATAATTACAAAGACGCAATTACTTGGCTAACAAGTGCTGCGAATAATGGTTCAGTTGAAGCACAAAACAAAATAGGTACAATTTATGCGAAAGGTATTGGTACTGATATTAACTCAACGCTAGCGATTCAATTTTTCATGAAGGCTGCCGTAAATGACAGCACAACGGCCTATTATAATCTTGGTAAAATGTATGAAGATTCAGGGCAATACGATCTTGCTGTTGAGTGGTATAACAAAGCAATTGAGCAAGACTACCCGAATGCAATGAACAATCTTGCTGATTTGTATTTAAAAGGTAAGGGATTAGTTCAAAATACACATCAAGCTGAATTACTCTATATTAGAGCCGCAGAACTTGGGAACCCAACGTCAATGCGTAATCTCGGGTTCTTGTATTATCAAGGTGAAGAAGTAAACCAAGAGATGGAGAAAGCCTATTTCTGGTTTAATTTAGCGGCTTCAAAAGGCTACCCAGAAGCTGATAAATATCGTGACTTTTCAGCTAAGAAATTGAATAAAAAGGTACGTATTCAAGTACAAAATGAAGCTCTTGAATGGCTAGATAATCACTAACCATTATTAATACGCTACTCCCCTATTTATAGAAAAATAGAGGAGTAAGCGTCTGTTACTTAATTTTATTTAACCATTTAGGCAAATACGTTGCAGCCATAATAAGTAAGAAAATAAGTGTAAAGTTCGCACTTGCTTTAATGATTAATACACTTTCGCTGCCTCCATCTACTGCATTAAGTAAATGTTCAGTCATCGACCTTGCTGCAACAACCGCCATGATTAAGCTAATTAGTACAATTAATCGATTTCTTACTGTCGTTACTTTTTGGTAATCCGATAACGAAATAGCTAAAGTTACTCCCCAACAAACCGCCGCCATATAAAGGTAGTTCATGTAAAGCATAACAAAAGCAATCCCACTGATAAGCACACTCATGATCAACCAAAAATACATAGAGCTAATCACGTTATAAATTAAGTTCCCGTGTCTTTTTTCCATTAAGCTAAAGTGCACAACCACCATTGCACCAAGCGCAATACCCACAGTAGCATCAGTAATGAAATTAACACCAAGCCAGACTCGTGCCGTTGCTTGAGCGAAAACAAAACAAATAAAAACTATTCCCCACGTTTTAACTACTTTCGATGACAAATTTTCTCGTTTCAATGCCAAATAGAAAATGCCATACATCACAACCGATAACATAGAGCTCATGCTTGGCATCCCAAAACCATACGCAGGCGTCAACTGTAACTGTGGGATATACACAAACGGGCGTGGCAATCCTAATCCTTGTTTAGCAATACCAGCAAATACAATGGTAATCACTATCCCAAACAATAATGCTAATGCAGTCCGTCGATCAAAATAAACCAATGCCACAATAAATAAAAAATAAAAGAAAGCTTCTTGGCCTGTTTCATTAATGATGATAAATATCAGTTTTATACTGACATTAGCGACATTCGGAAGTCCATCAATCGAGCTTCTTAATGAAGATAGAATCGACAATTCGGTTTGATGAATTTCTGGAGCTTGCTCTACGAGGTTCTTAACCCATGCAACCTTGTTATAACTGGTTTTAGGTTTAATAATCCATTGTTGTAATAACTTAAGCTGATATGGATACCGGTAATACTCGCTCCCTAACTTATAAGGTTCAGTTAAATACACCGCATCCGTTTCAATACCATAATGAGGCGCAAACCAAGAAGGAACGCGATAGAAACCGTTTGATGTTTCTAAATCAAAAACAACAATATCCGATTCACTTTTACAACGGTAAAAAAAAGCGTTGTCGTCTTTGTACAATAAGTCTTTTGCCGTGACGATTAATCCAGCTTCTTCCCACGCTTCTCTTTCAGCGGCTTGTTGAGGCGTCTCTCCCTCATCTATCAAGCCTCCTGGTAATGAGTATTTACCCGTGATCAATTCTTTAATTAATACAACTCGATGTCCATCATCAATAACACACACGGCCCCTTTAGGTTCCATGCCTTCTCCTGCAAAAATATGCGTAGAAAACAATGCACAAAGTAATATGATGTATCGGAATACTATTTTTATCATTGTCTCTATTACTCGTTATCGACTAGAGGTTTACGTAAATAATGGATATGCTCTTTTAAGCCTTGCTGATAATAGAAGTCCAATGCTGATTGGTTAAATCCCCATACTTCAACAAAAATTTCTTTTACGCCGTAATCTCGTAATTCTTGTTCAATACGCGTCATCAATTTATCCGCTATTTTATCTCTACGGCATGCTTTTTCAACATACAGCTCATCGATCGTAGCCATCATTACGGGTTTACTTACTGTAGAGACTAACTCACAAAAATGCCCAGTGACAAAGCCCACAATATCATCGTCTTTTTCAGCAACATAAACCATGCACTCAGGATCATCTAAATACCGAGAGATGCTTTTCTCTTCTTCTATTTCAGACGCGGTTTTAAATAGTTCAGGGCATTGCTGATGATGTTCATCGTGTAGCTGATACATCATTGAGTTTAAGCGAAAGAGATCAATTTCTTTTGCTCGGCGAATAACTGGATCCATGTTGATACCAAACGAGGAATTAGGAATGAGGCGCAATTAGACCATTATTTATAAACAAAAAAAAGACTCCGATGCATCAGAGTCTATATTCATTAAGCAACCTATCAGTTTTATGAATTAAATTAGAAAGTATGGCTCAATTGGATGGCTGCGAGTACAGCATCAGAATGAGTCGTTGCCGTTAATGACGGAATAGGAAGATCTTCTTCCATATGTTCGTTAACTTGAACATCCTTACCAATTAAATAGGTAAAACCAAAATCAAGAGTCGTGCTAGTACTCCAATTATACGTAAAACCGGCAGAGAACCATTGACGATCAGAATCAGGAATTGAAATAGACGTTAATTCATCGACTGGCGTTTGGTCATACATATAACCGGTACGTAATATCCATTTATTATTTAAATAATGGGTTGCACCAATGGCATAATGATATGAATTTTTCCAATGATATTCTTTAATTGTGTCGTACTCAGTATCAATAGTGTCAAATGCAGACCAACCGACCCATTGAATACTGTAATGAATTGCAGTTTTCTCAGTAATCATATGAAAACCAGAAAACTCTGCAATATCCGGTAAAGGTAAGTAAATTTTGTCACTTTGCTGAGATGCCGCTAAATACTTAACATCACCTTTGGCTTCAATCTCTGGGCTGTATTTGTAGCTAAAACCAAATCGACTCCCTTCATTCACCTCATAAACCATACCAATATTTCCACCGAGACCAACACCAGTGGCATGAACATCCAAGGCATTAATTTTTAACGATGCTCCCCATAAATCTATATGAGATGTACGTAAGCGTGCGGGGAACTACACCTAACAAATAAAATTCATTATGCGTATCTTACGATCTTTCATTTAACGAGAACGTAATTATGCAAAAAGATAAAAAGAGAACACCAGAGCAATGGCACGCTCTATTTGAATCTCAGCAATCTAGCAAGCTTAGTGCCGCTGAATTTTGTCGTAACCATAATATTCTGCCAAAGACATTTAGTGCACGTAAAGCACGATGGAAACAAAAGATTAACGCTTCTACTTTCTTGAAAGTAGAAGCGTTAACATCAACTATCATCGCCACTCCACAATTACCAGATATTCAACTTTCTATCGGAAAATTGCGATTAACATTGCCAGCTAATACTGAACCTCACTGGATAGGACTCTTATTAAAAGGGTATCAATCATGAATGTATTTACTGATGTTTCCACCATTTATCTTCATCGTGATTTTGTCGATTTTCGCAAGGCCATTAATGGCCTTGTCGTGATTGTTGAGCAAGAAATGCAACTATCACCGTTTAGTGATGCTCTATTTATATTTTGCAATAAGCCTCGTGATAAACTCAAAATATTGTATTGGGATAAAACAGGATTCGCTTTATGGTACAAGCGATTAGATGAAGACCGCTTCAAATGGCCACGAAATATAAATAACGATACGTTAGCATTATCAGAGCAGCAACTGACACTGCTATTACAAGGTTTTGATATCTTAGGACATCAACCAGTACATTATCAAACAACCCTTTAAATAGTTGATTCTCAGTCAAGAATAGGAGGCAACCGATTGATTACCTGTATTATCGTTATATAGTCATCTACATGACTGATAAAATAAAACCACTTCCTGATACCATTGACGAGCTGAAAGCACTTGTGCTTCAGCTTGAAAATAAATATAACCGTCTTCTAGAGCAATTTCGGCTGGCTCAACATCAGCGCTTTGGTAAAAGCAGTGAATCTGACTCGACTCAATTTGATTTATTCAATGAAACAGAAGAAGAAATCATCATTGAAAATGATGACACACAAACGATTACCTACACTCGTCAAAAGCCAAAACGCCAACGCTTACCTGAAGACTTACCGCGTACTGTTATTATCCACGACATAAAAGATA
Organism: Aliivibrio salmonicida LFI1238; assembly: GCF_000196495.1. Lineage (NCBI taxonomy): Bacteria > Pseudomonadati > Pseudomonadota > Gammaproteobacteria > Vibrionales > Vibrionaceae > Aliivibrio > Aliivibrio salmonicida. The sequence goes on along the minus strand of NC_011312.1, from coordinate 2,189,746 downwards.
AAACTTGTAAGTGTTGCGGTCTAGAGATGCATGCGATGGGTAAAGACATCAGTGAAAAGTTGGAATTTGTACCAGCTAAAGTGGAAGTTATTCAACATGTTCGTCCTAAATATGCTTGCCGAAATTGTGAAAAAAACAATACTTCAGTAGACATTAAACAAGCCCCAATGCCAGCGTCACCAATCCCTAAAGGGATTGCGACCGCAAGTTTACTTGCTCAAATTATTACGGCTAAATTTCAATACAGTCTTCCACTTTATCGTCAAGAAACGTTATTTCAGCAATGGGGTATCATTATTGGACGGCGAACGATGGCGGATTGGTTAATAAAATGCTCGGTACTATTTACCCCTCTTAATAACGAGTTACATCGTATTTTGCTTGAACAACCCACTCTGCATTGTGATGAAACAACGGTAAATGTGTTGGATGTTGAAAAAGCAAAATGTTATATGTGGGTCTACTGCTCTGGCTATGATTCTCCAGGCTCTGGTGTTTTGCCTGGAATTGTACTTTATGATTATCAATCTAGCAGGCATGGCTACCATCCAGTTAACTTTTTAAAAGGTTATAACGGGTATTTACATACCGATGGTTACCAAGGTTATGAACAAACTGAAGCGATTTTAGTTGGCTGTTGGGCACACGCACGTCGACGATTTATTGAGGCTCAACGTGTTCAAGTAAAAGGGAAAACAGGGAGTGCAGATTGGGTATTGAGTAAAATCCAAAAGCTATACCGGATCGAATCGTTATTAAAAGAGGCTTCCCCTGAAGCCAAGTATGTTGCTAGGCAGACAGAAGCCCGCGATTTACTTAAAGAGCTCCGTGATTGGCTTGATAGCGCAGTTAGTCGAGTATCACCTAAAACAAAATTAGGTGAGGCGATTAGCTATACATTAAATCAATGGGATAAATTAGTTCGTTATATTGATGATGGATTGTTATCTATTGATAACAATCGAGCAGAGCGAGCGGTTAAACCGTTTGTTATCGGCCGGAAAAACTGGTTATTTTCGGGTTCAACGGCTGGTGCAGATTCAAGTGCAATGCTTTACAGCATTGTAGAAACAGCAAAGGCAAACGGATTAATCCCTTACGATTATATTAGGTATTGTCTAGATCGTTTATGTGTTGGATCGCCAGATATCGATTCACTTTTACCTTGGAATGTAAAAGACAAGGTGTAGTTCCCCGCACGCTTACAAAACACCAATAAAAAAGCCGATACTATAAATACAGTATCGGCTTTTTTATTTATCAGTAATTACGCGTATTTTGCTTCAAATGCTTTCATAAAATCAACAAGTGCCTGAACACCTTCTAATGGCATTGCATTATAAATAGAAGCGCGCATACCACCGACGACTCGATGGCCTTTTAATGCTTTTAACCCAGCGTCATCTGCTAATGCCAAAAATTGAGCATCCAAGTCTGAGTTTGCTAATTGAAAGGGTACATTCATTAACGAACGATTATTTGTATGTACGTCATTGCGATAAAAATCAGATTCGTCGATATACTCATACAATGCAGCCGCTTTCTTACGATTGTGCGCTTCCATCGCTTCAATGCCGCCATTCGATTTTAACCATTTAAAAACTAAACCAGCTAAATACCAAGCATATGTTGGTGGCGTATTAAACATTGATTCTTGGGTTGCTAAAACACCATAATTTAATACGCTTGGTAATGACTGTGCCGCTAAATCTAAAAGATCATCGCGAACAATCACAATCGTTAATCCGGCAGGGCCAATATTTTTTTGAGCTCCCGCATAAATAACACCGTATTTAGAAATATCAATTTGACGAGATAAAATAGTCGACGACATATCAGCAACAATTGGCTTATCTGTTATTGGTAAATCATTAATCTCAATACCATCAATGGTTTCATTTGGGCAAAAATGAACATAAGCAGCATCATCACTTAACGGCCACTGCGATGCAGGGATAACAGCGCGTTTACCATCACAATCGGTAATTGCTTCAATGACATTAGGCTCACAATACTTATTCGCTTCCGCGACAGCACTTTGTGCCCAATAGCCAGCATCGACATAATCGGCTTTTGTTTTATCACCTAATAGATTAAGTGGTACTGCTGCAAATTGAGCACGCGCACCACCTTGGCAAAAAAGGACTTTATAATTATCAGGAATAGCCAACAAATCACGTAAGTCTTGCTCAGACTCTTCCGCAACTTTAATGAACTCTTTGCTACGGTGGCTGATCTCCATAACAGAAGTCCCTAAACCGTTCCAATTCACCAATTCCTTTTGAGCTTGGGCTAGAACGTCTACTGGCAGCATTGCTGGACCAGCACAAAAGTTAAATACTTTTTCCATGTTTCTCAAAGGCTCCTGCTATTTAATATTAAATAAGATTTGTTAAATCACTCTATAGAAATTAATAACACCTTTTCTCTTACAAATAAATCAGAAAGTGATCTAATTCACTAAATAACCGCCATAATTAAATAGCGATAAAAAAATAGCCCACCGAAGTGAGCTATTGTGTCTTTCAATTAATGACGATTAACGTAAATAACTTAACAAACCAAGAAGCATAAACAATGGCATTTTTTGACCATTTAATAGCTCAATTTGACCATCTGCAATGGTTGCCGCCAGACGGTAATTATCACCCTCTTCAACTGCAAATTCGTTAATCAACAATTCATCCATTTGCATACGCAGTTCAGGTGTATCATCAACCAATTTCTTAGCGATAACTAACTCTGCATTGCCTTTTAGTGTTTGAACCAATTGATCCGCATTTTGCGATGCTCTTGCTGTACCAGCAGGTAAATTTAGTAATACCTTACTTTCAACCTTACTGCCTAACACATCAGCACTAAATTCATTAATATTGATGCTGAAGCCTTTTGCAGCAAGTAAATCAAACGAAAGCATCAATTGTTGAATTTTTTCAGGTGTGAGTTCTTGATCTTGTAATAATGGAACTAATTTAATCAGTGCATCGTAATTCAAGTCATCAAAACTAATATTAAATACGCCATTTTTTAGCGTTCCAGCATCAGTCGTTACTTCACCTAATTTTAGAATATTGGTAGAACTTAATGAATTATCAGCAGGAAGATCTTTTACTTCAGCTAATTCATTTGAACTACTATAAGTCACATTATTCACGACATTATGAATATTACTTTCAATATCATTGATCGTCATTTTATCGATAGCCACATTAGCATCACCAATAAAAATATCATCTAGATATTTACCTTCACTTTTACCAGAAACATTATCTATCAGCATATCTGATTGATTTTCTAAACGTAATTCAGTTTTAGGTAGACTATATTGCAGTGAAAATTCACCTTCTGGATGAATGGTCGCTGAAATTTTACTTGCCGCTAAATACAGTTTCTCAACGCCTTGAGCTTTTAAATCTGCATTAACAAAATTAGTATCTTGGCTTATTAATTCTAGATCTGTCTTCCCAGTCAACTGGCTGTTTGTTGTCAGCGTCAGTCCTTTTATAAATTCAGAAGACGCCGCTTCTCCAGTCACCGTTGACGTTGATGAAATAGAGAATAAACCGTGGTCTATTTCATGATTAACAATAATTTCACTTGGATAACCCGCGTGCTCTAATTCAGCAATTAAGCCTTTATCGGTCACATACACTCGGCTTTGAGCTTGTGAACTTAAATAACCACGGTCATAAGAAATATTTTCTATTTTAATAACAGAATTGTCATAAGAGGCAATGCCATCTTTAAATATAGCTTCACCAATTTTTCCTGTCGCAAACGGCCAACAAGCAACAATCGCAATAGCACCACCAATGGCAGCATACTTTCTTAGTTCATTCATTTAATTATCCATTTTTTAACGATTTCAACCAGTTTACCTAACTCATCGAACGCAATACAGTCATATTTAATCCAATTTCTTACTGCATTAAAAATTATTATTCTCCACTAATCATAATTAACCAATTAATTTAAACACCTTGGCTCAAATTTTGCTTGTATTTATCCCTATAAATATACGTAAATTTTTTGGCGCTGTGCTGTTATTCCAATTTTATACATTCTATCTGGCAAAAATACCTATTTCTGTTAGTATTTAAACCATATTTTTGTTAATAGCACTCAATTTGATAGGTTTCAAATATCATGATTCGTAAGACACTTTTAGCATCAAGCCTTATGTTTGTTTCTGCAACATCTATGGCTGCAGATAATGACCCAAACAATGCCATTATGAGCAACTTCAGTTATGACTATGTTGAAGCTCGCATTGGTTTTAGCCCATCAACATTTGGTGCAGGCTTTAGTAAATCAATTCACCCAAATGCTCACGCAATTGCAACTATCGATTCTGAATTAGATGGCGATTACGACTTAGCGGCAGGCCTTGGCTTTCATGCTCCAGTAAATAACTGGGCTGACATTACAGGTGAAATGCTTTTACGTGTTGTTGATGATAATCACAACTACAAAAACGATACAGGTATGGAACTAAACCTTGGCGTTCGTCAATGGTTAGGTCCACAGGTAGAAGTCGGCGGAAAAGTAGGTTACCTATCAATTGATGATAAAGATGACACTTTATTCTCAGTTTACGGTCGTTTCCACTCTACCGAGCTATTCTCTATTGGTGCAGAAGGTCGATTCAATGGCTTATATGGCGATCAATTGATGCTTACAGCACGCTTTAAATACTAAATTTTAGTCTCTTGAATAAACAGGCCTAGCTCATTTATTCAAGCATAAAAAAACCTCGTTATTCTTTCTATTTAAAAATAAAGAATAGCGAGGTTTTTTTTATCTCGTTTTTATCAAACCTGTTGTAAGTAGTTAATGATAAGTTTTCGAGAATGAAGATTTCGCCTTTACCATATATCCATATATCCATATGGTATTAAAATGAGTATTTTAACGTCAGTGTCTATATCATAATGAAAGCAGTTAATCCTTTAACAGACAATGAAAAAATAACCCTAAAAGAAGCGATCGCTAATCATCCAAAAAATAGAGTAAGAATACGAGCACATGCGATTATTCTCAGTGATAAAGGCTACTCTATTTTAGCGTTAACTGATATTTTAGACGCTAAATTTGAGACCATATCGTCATGGATAGACCATTGGGAAGCCTGTGGAATGCTCGGATTGTATGACGCTGTTCGTATAGGTAGAAAACCTATTTACACAGAAGCAGAAGTATATCGTTTGAAGTCATTGGTTGATGAAGAGCCACATCAACTTAAACGAGCACAAGCAATACTTGAAGAAGAAACAGGTAAAAAATCCAGCTTAGACACTATTAAACGAAATATAAAAAAAGTGATTACAGTTACAAAAGAGCCCGACACTCATTAAAGTTAAAGCGTGACGATATGAAATTCAATAATTTCAGTAATATATTGAATTCATTGATTGAAATGGAACGTACGAATAAATGTGAACTCTTTTATTTTGATGAGTCAGGCTTTAGTCAGAAATCTAATCTTCCTTATTGTTGGGGACCTATCGGTGTTCAATCGCTAAGGCCTGCTCATTCACACAGCAAACGGCTCAATGTTCTTGGCTTCTTAAGTAGACAAGGTAAATTGAGTTTTCAAACAACGGAAGGAAGAGTAACTACCGATACAGTAATTGATGCATTTGAGCACTTTATCAACGCACGAAAAAACGATAAGCCATGCTTTATTATCTTAGATAATGCCTCTTTTCATAGGTCAGCAAAATTTAAACAAAAATTGCATGAGTGGTTGATGAATGATGTATTAGTTTGTTATCTACCACCGTACTCTCCAGAGCTCAATATCATTGAGATATTGTGGAAGAAAGTAAAATATGAATGGTTACCATGTGAAGCGTTCAAAACGTTTGAAGACCTCAGTATTAACATCAAAAACATATTAAATTATTACGGCGAAAAATTCACAATAACTTTTGCGTGACTACTTAACAACGATTTTTTCATTGGCTCTTCAATAATAGAAAGAAGTAATGCCGGTTGGTTTTCAAACAATTCACTAACTTCAAAATAGTTAACCGTTGCGATGGTCGTTTTCTTCACATGTTTAAAGCGCTCACAGCCTAAAGCTGTAAATCGGGCATCAACATTCCCACCACCGCGAACATATAAACGCCCATCAGTAACAAGTGAAAACATTGCATCTTCTGTAAACAAGCCTACGCCGCCAAACATAGAACGTTTATTGAATTTACCCAGTTTTTTTACAAAGTTAAAAAAGCGCTCTTCCAAATGATTCATTTCAGATCTCCTTGATCTTGAATTACTAACCCCGTCCAGTCAAAAAGTTGACACCAAGCAAGTGCATAATAAACGTACAATCATTGTTGTTCTATAATATTTATAATAAGTTCTGAATTTATAACGTGTTTTCTAATAGTGATCACAAGACTTTCTGTTAGTTTATGAAACGAAACAAGTTATTTTTCAGATTAATGTCACAGTATATTCTCATAATTTTACAAGTTATTACGTTGATGAATGTCACAAGTTACATAACTAGCGTCAATAATCCGTGTCTTATTTCTGATCTCGTAATAACTTTTATAGTCTAAATGTGAGTAAATGCTCTTTTATTCTGTCATTTGTTAGGAAACGATCTCACTTTTTCCTCCTTCATCTTTAGATAACATCAAAATACTGTATGATTTATCTATTATTTAATTATATGAATTAAGAATGAACCATCTATCGTTTTTCTGGCTTTCTCACAATAAAGAAAAGGCGCTGGCCTCTCTAAGAACTGAGTTTAGTCAGTTAGCTGCTGATACTATCGCTTCGGGGAACATCCAACTTCCTCCAATCCCTGATGTCGTACTAAAAATACAAAAGCTATGTACGCTAGAAGGTACCGTAATAAAAGAAGTCTCTGACACACTATTAGAAGACCCAAGCCTTACCGCCATTGTCATTAGAATGGCCAATTCTGTTGTTTTTAATCGACGAAATATCACTTGCACCGATGTACTAACCGCCGTGTCTCGTTTAGGCATTTTCCGAGTACGTGATATTGTTACCGCTCAAGCGATAGAACAACTCAAACACTCCACCGATTTAAGCAAAGAATGTAATTCACTATTAAGAAAAAGTGCGGCTCAATCTCGTGAATTTGCGGCAGTAATGACGATGGTCTGCCAAGAAATCATTAATGAGAGCCAAGATGGAAATTTTTCTTATTTAGAACCAGAAAAAGCATTATTGACGGGATTACTTGCCGATATAGGCCTATTTTGTCTAGTAAACGAATATTACGATTATCTTGAAAAAGGCAATTACCTTGATCTCGATATTGCCATGTACATTTTTAACAAAGAATGTAATGACACTAGCTACCATATTTTAAATCACTGGCAATTTGATGTGGATTTTTTATCGGTAGCAACGAATATAAAGAAAGGAACTAAAACAAATTACTCCATCAATTATTTGGACATTGCCCGTATTGCAAACCATCTATTATTGTTTAGAAATAACGATGACGCGATTAATGAACACGATGTGGAAATTACACTTGAAGGTGCAGAAGCCCTTTATACGTTAAGTAATCTTACAAATATGCAGTTCAAAGACAGAATCAAAGAGACATTAAGAAGCAGTGGCTTGTAATAAATTTACACAATCGATAACATTTGATTGCTCAACTATTTAAGCCTTGATATTCTCAAGGCCTCTTCATGGACTGAGTAAAATTTATTATGCTTTCTGGAATGTTATTTGTATTTTTACCACTATTATTTGGGTATTTAATCCCTTTTCATAAAAAAAAGCCACTTGAGCATATAAATACGGCAACAAGTCACTTAGTTACCATTATTCTTGCTTTAATGGGGCTAAGCTTAGCCGCGTTAGATAATCTCGCTCAGAACCTTAATCAAATTATGATTATCGCCACCACCTTCTTCATTGCTATCAGTGCATGCAATTTGGCGATATTACCGGTAATGGATAAGCTTTTCCCACTAAATTCCGAAGGCAATAAAAACTCACTTCCTCTTTTCAAAATGATTTTAGAATCGGCTAAGTTACTGCTTGCTGTCGCTGGCGGACTTATCGTAGGCCTACTTAGTGGTATCGACTTATCTTGGGTTGAAAATGCCAGTGAACTCATTTTGTTGCTCTTACTTTTTCTGATTGGTATCCAACTGCGTAATAGTGGTTTATCTCTACGCCAAATCTTATTAAATAAACACGGAATGATTATTGCGGCTGTCATTATGGCAACCTCATTAGTTGGCGGAATTATTGCGGCCTTGTTTCTAGATATTCCACTTCAGCATGGGTTAGCAATGGCATCAGGATTTGGTTGGTATTCTCTTGCTGGTATCCTAATGGGGGATGCACTTGGTCCTGTTTATGGTGGTGCTTCTTTTCTTAATGAATTGATGCGCGAACTCGTCGCTTTAATCATGATACCTATATTGATTCATCGTTACCCCTATCGGCTATGCAGGGGCAACCGCAATGGACTTTACTCTACCCGTAATACAAAATTGCGGTGGTATTCGGTGCGTACCAATTGCCATTGTTAGTGGCTTTATTCTTAGCTTATCCGTTCCTTTTCTAATGCTATTTTTTGTTTCTTTATAAGAGTTCAGTGGGAAACATCACACTGTGAGTCGTTTACATTGCAATTCATTACGTGATGCCTACAATCGGCAAAGAATAACTAACCAATAACGATTCATTTTGAAGGATTTATAATGAAAATCGCAGCCCTGATTTTACCGTTAACGTTACTAGCCACCTCTGTACAAGCAGCTGATACGCAATGTTTAAGTGATAAATACAGCCAGTATGTTGATGCTTCATTATCTTGGTACAAAGAACTGATTACGATCACAGTAAAAAAAGATCCTAATTTAGAAAGCGTCGGTAATTGGTTTTTAGAAGGGCGTCAGCATCACTTTGAATTAAATAGAGCTGCGGTTGATTATTACTTGAAAAATGATCCTTCAAAAGTGAAAACAAATCAGTCGATAGAATCATGGCTGCAACTTAATCAAAATGACGTGAAAGTGCTTGCAAGTAGTGATGATGCATTAGGAAAAATAGCGAAAGTAACCTTCGATGATCGCCAAGCTCAGCCTCATAAACAAAATTATGAATTACGTTCTGCATTTGCGGATATTTTAAGTCATCCAAAAGCGATTCAAACACCGCTTAATGAATACAATCAAAAGATCACTAATATCGGTGCGATTACGTGCGAATAAAGTTGTTCAATTTATCAGCCACTATTGTTAATGAACTCATTTTTCGCACAACAATCTAGAAACTGGCACAATTTAAACAAGACATTTTTGTCATTTTGTTCTAAATTGTGCCTTTTAGTCTCCAGCAAAGAGTGTATTTTCTTTGCCTTTCAATCACCAACAGAATAGAACAGATACCATGGTAACAGACAACAAAACGGCAGATGCCAACCTAGAAAGTATGCTGCGAATTTTTACTGTTCCGGAAGCGCCCGATTCGACACTTGGTAAAATAGAACAAGAACTCTCTCAAAATCTAAATCAGTTTTTAAGAGAGCATATTGTTGCCGAAGAAAAGCCATTAACGGAAATTGAAAAAGACTTTACTGACTCGTCAATGCCAGAATATCCAACCTATGTTTCTGAGCATACCGAGCATTTATTAGAGACCGTTGTTTCACAGTCCGTTCATACTTCAGCGCCAAGCTTCATTGGTCACATGACATCCGCATTGCCTTATTTCTTAATGCCACTGTCAAAGATCATGATTGCGTTAAACCAAAACTTGGTGAAAATTGAAACCTCTAAAGCCTTCACTCCATTAGAGCGCCAAGTTTTAGGTATGTTACATCGATTGATCTACGGTCAAGAAAGCGCATTTTATGAACGTTGGATGCACAGTGCTGACCACTCATTAGGCGCTTTTTGTTCTGGCGGGACAATTGCAAACATTACGGCGTTATGGGTAGCACGAAATCGCTTATTACAACCAGAAGGCAATTTTAAAGGAATTGCTCAAGAAGGGTTATTTGCGGCTTTAACGCATTACAAATACAGTGGTTTAGCTATTTTTGTTTCAGAACGTGGTCATTACTCTGTAAAAAAAGCCGCTGATGTACTTGGTATCGGTCAGGATAGCGTTATTCCAGTCAAGACTGATAACAATAATCGCATTTGTCTGCATGATCTTAAGCTAAAGATGGCTCAAGCCAAAGAGAAAAACATTAAGCCATTAGCTATCATCGGCGTTGCAGGTACAACAGAAACTGGCACTATCGATCCATTACGAGCTTTAGCTGAAGTAGCAAAACAAGTAAATTGCCATTTCCACGTTGATGCCGCTTGGGGCGGAGCGACCTTAATGTCGAACCAATACCGTTATTTACTTGATGGCATCGATTTAGCGGATTCAGTCACCATTGATGCACATAAGCAACTTTATGTTCCTATGGGTGCAGGCATGGTCATATTTAAAGACCCAGAATTGATGTCTTCTATTCAACATCATGCCGAGTATATTTTACGAAAAGGTTCAAAAGATTTAGGCAGACACACATTAGAAGGCTCTCGAAGTGGTATGGCAATGCTGCTTTATTCTTGTTTTAATGTAATCAGTCGACCTGGCTATGAATTATTGATCAATCAAAGCATTGAGAAAGCAAAATATTTTGCTGAGATTATTGATCAACAAGACGATTTTGAAGTTATTACTCAGCCTGAGCTTTGTTTATTAACCTATCGATATATTCCAAAGAATGTAACGTTAGCACTTACAAAAGCAAATCCTGAGCAAACCATTGAGATTTATGACCACCTAGATGAACTGACTAAGTTTATTCAAAAAACTCAACGAGAAACCGGGAAATCATTTGTATCTCGAACTCGACTAACACCTGAAGCGTATCAAAATATGCCGACCATCGTATTTCGAGTCGTTTTAGCCAATCCGTTAACCACCAAAGAGATCCTTCACTCTGTATTAATTGAGCAGAGAGAAATCGCACAAAAAAGCGAAATATCACTCCCACAATTGACGAAATTGGCTGATTCTATTTTAAAATAAAGACATTATTGGGTTATATAAGTTGTTTTAATTTTGTAAAACAACTTATGTAACCTGTAATTCATTTCCTTAAACTCTGAAAATAAACCACATAATCAAACTTAATTCCTGCCCTTTCTCCACTTTTAAACAAAATCACTTCCCAAAATGAAAGTTTTTTTAGAGATCTGTCAAACTATTGTTATAAAAAAACAAACTAGCTGACCAATAATTAGAGGCTCTCTCTACAAACGTATATACTTAGGCTATAAAAATAATACTTATATTTTATAATCTTAACCAGAGCATATCGCTTGAGTCTATTCTTGTTAAGGTTATACCCTATTACGCACTGAACGTAGAAGAATACATATGAATACCATTGAAAAAATACAAAATAATCTAGATAACTTTAGTAAATCAGAACGTAAAGTTGCTGAAGTTATAATGGCATCACCACAAACTGCAATTCATTCAAGTATCGCAACCTTAGCTAAAATGGCCGATGTTAGTGAGCCTACGGTTAACCGTTTTTGTCGCCGTCTTGATACTAAAGGGTTTCCTGATTTTAAACTTCACCTTGCTCAAAGTCTGGCAAACGGCACACCTTATGTAAATCGCAATGTTGAAGAACATGATGGACCAGATGCGTATACTCATAAGATTTTTGAATCGACAATGGCATGCCTTGATGTTGCTAAAAACAGTCTTGATCCAATGCAAATTAACCGTGCTGTAGATTTGTTAACTCAAGCAAAGAAAATTTCATTCTTTGGCTTAGGCGCTTCAGCATCCGTTGCTCATGATGCCATGAATAAATTCTTCCGTTTTAACATTCCAATCACTTGCTTTGATGACATTGTAATGCAACGCATGAGCTGTATTAATAGTACAGAAAATGATGTCGTTGTTCTTATTTCTCATACTGGTCGTACAAAGAGCTTGGTAGAAATCGCAGAGCTGGCAAGATCAAATGGTGCAACCGTTATCGCCATTACTGCGAAAGAATCGCCATTAGAAAAAATGTCTTCTCTAGCGATTTGTTTAGACGTTCCTGAAGACACTGACGTTTATATGCCAATGGCCAGCCGTGTAGTGCAAATGACGGTCATTGATGTTCTAGCTACTGGCTTTACACTCCGCCGCGGTGCAGGATTTAGAGATAATTTAAAACGCGTTAAAGAAGCACTTAAAGACTCACGCTTTGAAAAAGAAAACCACTATTAAGTCTTTTTGAATTTACTTCATCTCAATAAAACAAAGCTAATGTAATGATACATTGGCTTTATTATTTCTATAAAATCAATATCCTACTACTTCCCCCCTGCTTAAACCTTACTTTAACGAACCAAACAATTCAATAGGTTTTACCTATTAACCAAAGAGGTAAAACCATCTTTACTTTGTTCATATCAACAGGCATAGTATAGATATTGAGTGCAAGTATTACGCATCTTATTATTAATTTGGAGAAAGCTATGTTTGTTGTTATTTTTGGTCGCCCTGGTTGTCCATTCTGTGTTCGCGCTAAAGAACATGCAGAAACACTAAAAGCAAAACGCGAAGACTTTAACTATCGCTACGTTGATATTCACGCAGAAGGTATTTCAAAAGCAGACCTAGAAAAAACAGTGGGTAAGCCAGTTGATACTGTTCCACAAATTTTTATCGACCAAGATCACATTGGCGGTTGCACAGAATTTGAAGCGTATGCTAAAGAAAACTTAGGTCTTTTTGATTAATCTATAGCCTGTGCCGATGTATTTAAAATCACTGCTCTTTAGCAGTGATTTTTTTTCATTTTATTTATAAATATGGTTATACATTCGCCATTTTTAAGTTAGACTTGCATCACACTTTCCCCTTCCATATTTCAGGCAAAATACAGTGAACATTGATGTTGCGACCTTGTTATCGCAAAACGATATCTTACTTTTATTCGTTGTTCTCGCTCTAGGCTTATTTATAGCTAAAGTTAAAATCGGTAGCTTCCAATTAGGCAGTTCTATCGGTGTTCTTATCACTGCCCTCTTTATGGGTAGTCTCGGATATACCTTCACCGCAGATTCACTCAATATTGGCTTTATGCTATTTATTTTTTGTGTTGGTATTGAGGCTGGTCCAAACTTCTTCGGTATTTTCCTTCGTGATGGTAAGCACTACTTATTACTTGTATTAGTCGTGTTAATTTCAGCAATTTCCCTTAGTTTCTTGACTGGTTATTACTTTAATCTCGATTATGGCCTATCGACAGGAATGATGGCTGGAGCATTAACAGCAACGCCGGTATTGGTTGGTGCAAAAGATGCCTTAAATTCTGGTTTAGCCGTACTCCCTGAAGGTGTTGATTTCAGTAAAGTAATGGATAATCTCAGTGTCGGTTATGCCTTCTCGTATTTGATTGGCTTAACCAGCTTAATTTTATTGGCTCGATTACTACCACAATTGCAGAAGCAAAACCTACAAGACAGTGCGATGCAAATAGCTCAAGAACGTGGGATCGGTAGCGCAGGACAAAGAAAAGTCTATTTACCAATCATTCGAGCATATCGTGTAGGCCAAGAGCTTATTGACTGGACTGATGGAAAAAACTTACGTGAACTTGGCATCCACCGTCAAACTGGTTGTCATATCGAGCGTATTCGTCGTAACGGTATTCTGGCGAATCCAGATGGTGATTATATCCTACAACAAGGAGATGAAATTGCGCTTGTGGGTTACCCTGATAGCCATGCTCGTCTTGATTCAAGCTTTAGAAACGGTAAAGAAGTATTTGACCGTAACTTGCTTGATTTACGTATTGCCGAGGAAGAGATTGTTGTAAAAAATGACAACATCGCAGGCAAACGTTTATCCGAATTAAACTTATCTGAATATGGCTGCTTCTTGAACCGTGTAGTACGAGCTCAAATTGAAATGCCAATTGAACACGATATTGTTTTAGCGAAAGGAGACATCCTTCAAGTCAGTGGCGAGAAAAGCAAGGTTCACCATATTGCGGATAAAATTGGTTTCATCTCAATCCACAGTCAGGTATCCGATTTATTAGCTTTCTGTAGCTTCTTTATTCTTGGCATTATGTTTGGCATGATCACGATGAGCTTTGGCCAAGTAACCTTTGGACTAGGCAACGCAGTCGGCTTATTGATCTCAGGCATCACCTTAGGCTTTTTAAGAGCCAACCACCCAACCTTTGGTTACGTGCCTCAAGGCGCACTTAATATGACCAAAAACCTAGGGCTTTTAGTCTTTATGGTAGGAATTGGACTGAGTGCCGGTGGCAACATTATTGAATATTTCTCGGAAGATGGTCTTAAAGTATTAGCCGCTGCACTTATTGTAAGTGTGATTCCGGTGATCCTTGCTTATCTTGTTGGTGCTTATATTTTAAAAATGAACCGTGCACTATTAATCGGAGCGATTATTGGCGCTCGAACTTGTGGTCCTGCGATGGATGTAGTGAATGAACATGCCCGCAGTACGATTCCTGCACTTGGTTATGCTGGTACTTATGCTATTGCCAATATCTTAATGACCGTTGCTGGTACTATTATGATTTTGTTAGCCTAAATTAGCTTATCTTTCATTTGCTTCTGCTTTAAATGAGAAGTAATAAAAAACCCCAGAATGATAATTCACTCTGGGGTTTTATTTTGTCTTCTATTTACTAATGGTAACAAGCAAGAATGATAAAATGCTTATTGGCGTTAGTATTAGATATCAGCTACATCAAACTCAACAAGAGGGTTTACGTCAACGTCGTAATCAACACCATCAACGCCAAAACCAAACAGTTTTAAGAACTCTTCTTTGTACTCAACATAATCGGTTAAGTCCTTTAGGTTCTCAGTTGTCACTTGAGGCCATAACTCACGGCAATGCTTCTGGATATCTTCACGAAGTTCCCAGTCATCTAAACGCAGACGGTTTTGATCATCCACTTCAGGTGCTGAACCATCTTCTCTGTATAAACGTTGGCTGAACATACGTAGGATTTGCTCTTGGCATCCTTCATGAACACCCTCTTCACGCATCTTCTTAAATACCATAGCGATATAAAGAGGCATAACAGGAATCGCAGAACTTGCTTGAGTTACTACCGACTTAAGGACTGCTACGTTTGCAGTACCGCCAGTTGCAGATAGTTTCTCGTTTAGCGTTGTCGCTGCACGATCTAAATCCATCTTAGCTTTACCTAACGCGCCATCCCAATAGATAGGCCATGTTAGCTCAGTACCGATGTAGCTGTAAGCAACGGTCTTACAACCATCAGCCAGAACGCCCGCATCAGATAATGCGCTCATCCATAATTCCCAATCTTCACCGCCCATGACGGTAATAGTGTCTTGGATCTCTTGCTCTGTTGCTGGTTCTACAGACGCTTCAATAATTGCATCTTTATTTGTATCAACCGCTGTTGCTGTATACGTATTACCAATTGGCTTGAGTGAAGAACGAATCACCTCACCTGTTTCTGGCATTTTACGTACAGGTGATGCAAGAGAGTAAACCACCATATCAATCTGACCTAAGTCTTCTTTGATTAGATCGATGGTTTTTTGTTTTGCTTCATCAGAGAAAGCATCACCATTCAGACTTTTAGAATAAAGGCCTTCTTCTTTTGCAAACTTATCGAACGCAGCTGAGTTATACCAGCCTGCAGTGCCTGTTTTTTTCTCTGTCGCTGCTTTTTCAAAGAAAACACCGATAGTTGACGCACCGCCACCAAATGCTGCAGTGATGCGAGAAGAAAGACCATAGCCACTTGAAGAACCAACAACCAATACACGTTTTGGTGCATTAGCAATTGGGCCTTGTGCTTTAGTCAGGGCAATTTGTTCTTTCACGTTGTGCTCACAACCAACAGGGTGAGTGGTTGTACAAATGAATCCACGAATTCTAGGTTTGATGATCATGTTCAACTTTCCTTTTAATAATTACCTTCTAGGATAAAAGGTTCTTATCCAGTTCGCATCCCATTTATGACAATTTTTGTCAAAATAGTGAGTGGTTGGATGTGTGAGATTACTTTTAAAGTAAAAAAATGGAATTATCTTCACTTTTTATGAACTATCTAAAAAAAGTGAAGTCTGATGTTATGTTCATAATTCCACTGCTTTTTCTTGATATATTCAAGTAACCCGTTATCTCGCTAATTCTTTAGCATGTAGGTAGCGGGTTTTTCTTTATATGCTAAAAAATATCGATAAAAAAATTATATTTAAATTAAATTGAACTAACAGGTTAATGCCCAGTCTGAATATATACCCGTTGATGATACGTTAAGAAATTTAGCAGGCCGCCAGATTTAATATCATCAGCTACATAGCTTTTTCATAATTCCTTATATTCCCTTTGCCCAATCTATTTGTTTGGGCTTTTTTTTGCCTGTTATTTAGGAAAAGCGAATTTTCATTTAAAAAAATACCCCGCCTAAGCGATAATGCCGATCATTTAAGGTAAATATGATCGGTTGACCGATCCTTTTTAGATGTCAAAATCCAAGTGTATTTTATGCACTTGGATTTTTTTATGGATGTTTCTCAAGCTCTAAACATAATCAATGACTGGAAACCTAGCAACGTAGAGACTCTCGCTGATTTACTTCCAATCCATCTGATTGATGAGGCTTATTCTCTCACTGATACGGTGACGATGAGGAAGCGAAAGCTTACTCTTGAATCAATGGTATGGTTACTTGTTGGTATGGCTATCTATAACAATAAATCCATGAAGGATTTAGTTAATCAGCTTGATATTGTAGACCGTACAGGTAAAGCTTTTGTCGCTCCTAGTGCCCTTACTCAGCGCCGAAAAAATCTAGGTGAAGCAGCAATGAAAGCAGTCTTTGAGCGAATGACAAGTTCCTGGCTTAAGAGTGCTAATCTTCCTAAATGGAATGGACTAACTCTCTTAGGCGTTGATGGTGTTGTATGGAGAGCACCTGATAACCAGAAAAATGAAGAGGCTTTTTCTCGCCAAAAAGGAACTCAATATCCACAGGTAAGAATGGTTTGCCAAATGGAGCTAAGCAGTCATCTTATTACAGCGAGCGCTTTCGATAATTACAATACAAATGAAATGATATTGGCAGAGAAGTTAATAGATAGTACACCTGACCATAGCGTAACTATGTTCGATAAGGGGTTCTATTCATTAGGATTACTACATAAATGGCAGATGACAGGCTCAGAGCGTCACTGGCTTATTCCCCTTAAAAAAAATACTCAATATGAAATAATTCGATCGCTAGGTCGTAATGACAAACTTGTTATTCTTCGGAGTAACCCAAGAGCAAGAAAACTGTTTTCTAATTTACCTGAAACGATGACTGCTCGTCTCGTGACTCGAAAAATTAAAGGAAAAGATTATCAAGTTCTGACGTCAATGATTGACCCATTACGTTACCCATTGAAAGATATAGTCGGTCTTTATGAGCATCGTTGGGAAATAGAATTGGGTTACCGAGAGCAGAAACAATACATGTTAGGAAATCGCTTAACACTACGAAGCCGTCTGCCTGAATTAGTGAAACAAGAACTATGGGGTATCTTGTTGACTTATAATTTAATTCGCTACCAAATGGTAGAGCTTTGCTTTAATTTAAAAGGAAATTATCTCCCTTATCAATTGAGTTTTAATGGGACACTTGCTCATGTATCTGCATTATTAGTTGGTTTACCATACTCAACGCCAGGAGCGATCCCTCGACAATTAAAAGGCTTCCACCAGATGGCTGAAAGCTTAATACTTGATAGGCGAAGGGAAAGAACATTCCCTCGAATGGTAAAACCAAGACCTCAACGATATGCCAGAAACAAGAATGCCATTCACCCTTAAGTGAACGGCATTACCGCCTAAGCGAGGTATTTTATGCATTCATTTAAACTAAATTTCTTATGCTGCTTTTTTAGGTAGGCTAATGTGCAGTAAAATATAACCAACAACTGCCGCTAGGGTTGATCCCATTAAGATGCCTAATCGAGCTAATTTATCAAATTCAGGGTTCGCACCACCAAATGCCAGTGATGAGATAAAGATCGACATTGTAAAACCGATACCACAAAGAACTGAAACCGCGAATATGTGCTTCATGTTAACTCCAGCAGGCAACTTAGCAATACCTGATTTCACAGCAACATAACTAAAGCTAAAGATACCTAATGGCTTACCTAAGAACAGACCTAACGCGACACCCAGTGGCAGTGTTGTCGTCAAGCTATCTAATGACACACCATCTAATGAAATACCTGCGTTCGCGAATGCAAACAACGGTAAAATACCAAAAGCAACATATGGATGAAGTGCATGTTCCATGTGTTTTAGAGGTGAACGCTCGCCTTTTTTACCTTTTAAAGGAATAGCAAAGCCTAATACCACACCCGCTAACGTCGCATGAACTCCAGATTGTAAAACACTAACCCACAGAATAAAGCCAACTAATAAATACCAACGTATTTTAGATACATGCTTTGAATTTAGTAGGAATAAAATCCCCGTCATTACAAAGCCAATCACAAGTGCTAATACTGATAAATCACTGGTATAGAAGAAAGCAATAATTACAACAACACCGAGGTCATCGATGATTGCAAGTGCCAGTAAAAAGACTTTTAAGCTTACAGGTACTCGGTTACCAAGTAATGCCATGATACCTAAAGCAAAAGCAATATCAGTGGCAGCAGGAATAGCCCAACCAGATAACGCTTCTGGATCACCCATATTAAACGCAACATAAACCAATGCAGGAGCAAGCATGCCACCAACAGCAGCAATTGCAGGGAAGATAGCCGTTTCTTTTGATTTAAGAGCGCCTTCAAGAAGTTCTCTTTTAACTTCAAGACCTATCAATAAGAAGAAAACAGCCATTAGACCATCATTGATCCAATGTGACACCGACATGCCACCAAGATAAGTATGTAAAAATGTATCGTACATTGGCGCAAAAGAAGAGTTTGCAATAATCATCGCAATTGCAGCTGCAATCACTAAAAGAATCCCACCTGCAGATTCTAATTTGAAAAAATTCTTAATAACATCACTCATGAGATGCCCTTTTTATAATTATAGTTTATTGAAAAACGAATAGTGAAAGTCTACCCGTTGCTTAATATCAATAATAATCGCTTGTTCAGAGCATAAACATCGGAAAAACCGAAGTATTCACGCTTATACAAAGTATTAGCCGTATTATTTATTCAATTAATAACCGGTTAATTGCATAAATCCGGTCACTTCGTGAGAACCGGATGTCGTAATCGGTCCTTGCCAATAAGGTATTAACGTATTTAACCATTGTTCATCCCTGACTACTTGAGTCGTTAAATTTATATCGTATTTAGGAATATTAATTATCCATTGTAAAGGTAACTTACGTCCATCCTTCAATTGTCTTGCAGGTAACGTTTGGAAGCTAATCTCATTAGACGTTAAAGGAACATGGCTACCATTTTTGTATAATAACGAACCATAACGGTAAGGTTCTTGGCCTTGATGACGGTATTGAATAACCAGTAACTTACTGTCTTTATTTAAATTAATAATAAACCAATCCCAACCTTGTTGGTTTTCATCCAATAAACCACTTCCCCATTCATGCTCAAGTATGCCTTTTCCAACAAATGAATAGACTTTATTATCAAGCGTTACATTACCTCGCACCGCAAGAAATGGGGCCATATATTCATAAGACGCAATCGGCATTAAATCGTGTTTTTTAGAATACCCTTGTTCGCCAAGCGGAATAACAGGTCCTTCCTGATTAATCGATAATTTAATTGAAAAATCTTTAGCGCCCGCAGTGACAACAGCGGGAAATGGCGTTCGACCTAAGCTTCGCCACTGCCAATCATCAATCCACACTCGATAAGGCCGCTGACTGATGCCTGCTTGCCCTATTCCACCTCTTGCGACTCTCTCTCCTACCCATTTACCATCTTCAGTCGTCACTACGACTTTAGCGATATACAGTTTAGGATCTAACCAGCCTTTCGTCTCTCTATCATCGCTTGATATACGAAAAATCGTCCATTGAATTCCGATGGTATCACCCGTGCTGCTAATACCATTGACTGTCATCATCCATTGTTCATGCTGAAAATTAGGGTGCTCTCGGTAATCTTTTGGGAAAGCTAAAGGATACCCAGGCAAAACAGGGTTAAAATACGCATTATTTGACTCGGCAAAAATCGTATTAATTTCATTCTTACCTCCTTCATCCACTTCATGCCAATTTATGTAATAAGCAGCAGAAAAAGAAAATACAACGATAAGAATAAACAGTGACACCTTTAGGCTGGTTTTTTTCTCTTTATTCATCGCCATTATAAAGACTCTCTTAAAGACGTAATCGCTTGTCGTCTAGTCACTCGCCATACCGTTGCCGAACCTGCAACCGTTAGAGCAAGCAAAGCCCATCCAAAAGTAGCTAAATATTCCATAGGGAAATAATTAATTTCCATCGTCCAACCAAATGCATATTTCATTACGATATCAATGAGTAATTGAGATAAGAGAATGCCAAGAGGCAACGCAATTAAAATCGTCAACAATCCAATAGCCAATAATTGCAATCCACCGAGCATAATGAGTTCTTTGCCTGAAAGGCCCAAGCAACGTAACAACGCCGTTTGCCGCTGACGAGAGGTTTCCCCGACTAAAGTAGCAAAAAACAGACCAAACACAGCAATAACTAACGTTAAATTACCTAAGGTTCCCGTTACGATAAAAGTCCGATCAAACACCTTCATCGCTTGTGTTTGAATATTGTTATTATCAACGACTTGTTCGACTGGTAATCTGTATTTTTTAAGCACTCGGCCAATCAATTGAGTTCGTTTGCTTTCATCAGTAAGCACAACACCAATACCGGTGGTTCCTTGCCCACCAAAGGCCTTTAGCCAAGCATTGTGCGTAAGCATTAACTGGTTGTACTGATTTCCATAATCATAATAAACCCCAGATATTTGCCAATTGTCACCAACCGGAGCCGGTAGATCCAAGTAATCTCCCGGTTTTAAATCCCATTTCAGAGCCATTGATTCACTAATCAGCAAACTGCGAGAGTGGTGTAATGAATCCCAATATTCAGGAATGGCCACTTTCATGGTTAATGCATTTTTCTCACCAGGCGATGAACCTGTACTTAAAATCTCTAAATTGCCATACTCGGTCTGATAATCAATTTTCCATTGACGCCATACTTCTTCAACTTCTGGTTGTTTCTCTAGCCAATAAGTAATTCGACTCGCAGAAGCCTTACTCGGTTGTATATAAATATCGGCAGCTAAGCGTTGTTCAAGCCAATCGTTAGTCGTTGCCCTAAAGCTACCCACCATCGTTTCAACACCAATATTAGACGCAAGGGCTAACATAAATGCCATCGCAGCGACGCCTCGATAACTTAAACTTGCAGACGAATCGGCAAAAAACCATCGCGCTTTAGGCGACGGTAATTTGTAAGAAAGCCAATCAAATAATTTTAAAATAATAAATGGAGTCAATAATCCAACCCCCACCATTAAGAAACCAATAAGAATAAATCCATACTCATGGCTATGAGGCAATAAATGAATTAAATACGCTGCAACACAAAATACGCAGGCAATAATGGCCTGAACTTCAAATTCTTTCCCTGCAAAACGAACCAATGATAAACGAGCAGTTAATCGAATAGGTTCGATACTAAGCAAGCGGTATAACGGCCAACCACACGCTAAAATACAGCCAAGAATCGCCATCCATAAGCTTTGATAACTCCAGCTCCAACTCCACGTAATTAGCAAATCAACATCCGCGTTGTAGAGTGAATATAAGCTATTAGAAACCGTAGGCATTAACTCATTAGCAAGCAATACCCCAAAGAAATTACCGCTTAACCAACCAATAAGTACCCACAACATCACCTCGGCACTCATCGCAAATATCAACTCTTTTGTTGATACGCCAATTTGTCTTAATGTTCCAACTAAAGGCTGACGTTGAATAAAAGAAAGCGACATTGCTTGGTAAAAAATAAATAAACCAACAACAAAAGAAAGCATACCCATCGCAAATAGGTTGGTATGAAATGCTTTTGTTAATGCGGTTAAACCAGATTCTTTATGTGTATCGAGCTGCAACCCTCTTGGTAGCATTCGTTCTAATCTATCGGCTTCTTTTTCGGACATTTCACCGCACAGTAAAACATCAAAACCTGCCTTATGACCCAGCATTCGAGTTAATGAAATATCAGAAAAAAGTCGAGATCCAGAAAGTCGATTAAATTTATCAACGATGACAGGACCAAGATTAGCTTGATTTTCAAGTTCAATATAATCGCCATCACTTAAGCTAAAATAAGACGCTAAAGGTTGGCTAATAAGAACAGGAAACGGCGGACGCATTAACGACAACAAATTCTCATTGCTTGCTACGCTATTTTTTGAAATCTGCATTAATGCGACAGGATCAATACCAACCAACGAGATATCAATATCATTGGTTGTTTCTAAATGCTGAGTTTGAACCGGCATACAGGAGGTGTAGCCCGCTCGACGTAAATTAATATAGAACGCTTGAGGAATCGTGATGTTTTCTTGAATAGAGCGAATACGATTAGGAAAAGGATTAGAAAAGAGTTTCTCGCCTTCGCTATAGCTTATCTTTGCATGGTGATTAATGGCTAATACACCCACAAGAAGCGATACGCCAAGTGTTAAACCAAGCCATACTAAAAATATTTGTAATGGGTGGCGACGGTAGTGCCCTAAAAGTGCCCTAACTACCGGAAATGACATCTAATTTTCCTCCTTGCAGTTTAATAAGCCCATCCATATGATTCGCTACTTTTTCACTGTGAGTAACCAATAATAAAGTGCAATGAAGATCACGAGAAAGACGAGTAAGCAATCGCATTACTGCTTCGGCATTTTTTTCATCTAAACTGCCCGTAGGTTCATCGGCAAGTAATAACTTTGGTTCCATATACAATGCACGAGCGATCGCGGCTCGCTGTTGCTGTCCACCAGAGACTTCTTCAGGGTATCGACCTAAAAGCGGCATTAAATCTAACGCTGAGATAATTTGACGCCACAAAGCATCATCATCACGCAGCCCTTTTAATTGACGACAAAAACGAATATTATCCGCAACGCTTAAGGTAGGAAGAAGATTAAATTGCTGAAAAATAAGCCCTATATTATTGCGTCGATAAGACGTTCTAGCGCTTTGTTTTGGAGAGTGCATTGAAAAGCCAGCAATATCGATCTCGCCACTGTCAGCGCTATCAAGTCCGGCAATCAAATTTAGAAGGGTACTTTTGCCCGAGCCACTTTCGCCCATTAAAGCAATTTGAGCGCCTTGCTCGATTGTTAACTCTGCTCCTTGAAGAATTGGATGAAATTCACCACCATCCACATACCCTTTATTCAGGTTTGTCAGCTTTAACATGTACCCTCTCAGAAGATTATTTGTGATATCCGTAACAGAATTTACAGCAAAACCCTTCTTTCATAAAGCCTTTTGTATATCTACTTCATATATAAAGAAAAAATCTATATTTCATTACGCATCCACCAAATTTCTAATCCATTTTTTCGATCTCATTCGATGGATAGATCCAAACCATTTTACAATTTCTTCAACCACAAATAACGCATAAACGTATTCAGGGGCTAATCCTAAGAATAATGCACCAATAGTCGCAACGGGGATCCCTATCAACCACTGAGAAACAATGTCTTGGTAAAGGCAAAACTTAACATCACCACCCGCACGTAAAATGCCAACAATAGCTGTTAATGGCACACTGCGGATCACAATAATCACAGCTAAAATCGCCATGAACTTTTCAGCAATCATTCTTGTTTCGTCACTTAACGCAGGAAACATATCCAAAATCTGATGTTGAAATAGCATCACAAATAAAGCAATAACAACACTGGTGGCCACACTTAATGCAAGCACTCCCCACCCTTGGTAATACACGGCTTCATATTTCTTAGCACCCAGTTGATTACCAATAAGCACAGAGGCAGCACCTGCTGCACCAATAAGAAAACTCAACGCAATAGATTCAATTGGAGAAATCACAGACAATGCCGCTAAGCCCTGAACACCAGATTGCCCCATAATCGCGTGGTAAGTAAAAATACCCGCCGCCCAAACTAAAAAATTAAACGTAGTCGGTAAGGAAAGTGATAAAAACTTAGCTATCTTAGGCCAATTAATCACCGCTTTAATGTCATCAAAACCAAAACTTAATAAATGCGATTTACGGTAAAGGTAACCATACAAAAATACGATTTCAATAACACCACTGATCAATGTTGCCCAAGCCGCACCTTTAATGCCCATTGCTGGAGCACCTAAATGACCAAAAATAAGTACCCAGTTAAAAAAGACATTAGCAACAATACCAATACCACTAAAAAAAGTACTCACACCCGGTTGATGGATCGATCGTAAACCTACCGCCATACTGCTGCCGCATGACACTACGTACATCGTCAGTGCCGTGATCAATAAGTAATCCGCACCTAAATCAATCACCTCTTGAGAATCGGTCGCTAATGACATGATTTGATGAGGCATAAATAAAAACAAAGCGACGGCAATAGTAGCCATTGCCATGCTCACCATCCAAGTCAGAGCCGTACTTTGTCGAACGCCTTCTCTATTTTGTGCCCCCCAATACTGAGCCGTTAACAACGCGCCCCCCGTGGTCACGCCAACCAACATTATCGTTGTTACAAACGTAGCACGGCTGGCTACGCCAACGGCAGCAATCTCAGCTTCACCTAATTGACCCAGCATCAATACGTCCACTAAGCCTCGACTAGAGAACATAATATTTTGCAGAGCAATAGGTATTGCAATAAGAATTAAACGCTTAAGGAAATCACCGCGAGTATGTGCGATAACATTAGAAAGGAAGACAGACATACAGAACCTCAGATAAACAACAAATTAACTATTTGCACTGCATAAGATCCATTAGGTATATGCCTACAAATTGTACTAGAATCAGAAAGTAAATAATATTTATATTCATTAGGTTAAGGAGTAATCTTGAATAAAGAAAACACCATCATGATCGTCGGTGCTTCAGGCTATATAGGATCACAATTGATCCCATTATTATTGCAGCAAGGTCATAGCCTGTGCTCGTAATATTGATTACTTGACTGACAGAGTATCTGAACACCCTAATTTGCATTGCCATTATCTTGATCTAGAAGACACCAACGCAATTCAACCACTCATCGATCAATGTGATATCGCTTACTTCTTAGTTCATGGCATGTCACACGGCCATGACTTTATTGATTACGAAGTGTCTCTTGCTGAAAACTTTAAAACGGCAGCCGAAAAATCAACACTCTCTCGTATTATTTATCTTAGTGCATTACAGCCAGAAGGTTATCAATCTCAGCATTTACTCGCTCGAAAAAAAACGGGGGAATTACTACGTTCAACAGGCATTCCTACCATCGAAATAAATTCAGGGATCATTATTGGTACAGGTTCAGCCGCCTTCGAAATAATGACGGATTTTGTTAACCACTTCCCGTTATTAATTTGCCCTATTTGGATTAACTCTCAAGCAAACCCTATCGCGATTGATAATCTCAATTACTACCTTATTCAGTGTATTGATTTTCCATTAACTCACTCAATTACCTTAGAAGCTGGTGGACCTGAAACCGTTAGCTATCACGATTTATTTCATCTCATTGCTAAACGTAATCATCGTTCAATTAAAATAATTCCGACTCGCTTTATTAGCCCTGGCTTTGCTGGACTATGGCTAGGTATGGTGACTTCTGTGCCTTCGGATTTAGGAAGAGCATTGCTTGATGGTATTGATCACGATCTCATTGCCGACAATACCGCGATACAGAAAATCTTCCCTCAACCTTTATTGTCTTTATCTGATGCCGTAAACAAGGCTCAAGAGACAAATGATGAAACCATTCAAACCGAAATATGGGGGTTTGATCCTAGTGCATTAAAACGCTGGAAGTCTGATTATGGTTTTTACCCAAAACAAGCCGGGGCAAGTTTTACGACCACCGCAACAGCAAAACAGCTTTGGCGTGTTATCGCTCGTCTTGGTAGTAAAGAAGGGTATTTCTTTGCTAATGCATTATGGCGAACCAGAGAATGGTTAGACCCATTACTTGGTGGCTCTTTCCCTGTGAGAAGAAGACCCGAATCAGGGAGCGTACAATTAGGTGATTATATTGATTCATGGAAAGTCATCCGCTGCGAAGAAAACAAGTTTCTTTCACTGCTTTTTGGTATGACGGCACCAGGACTTGGCCGCCTAGAGTTTTCAATCAAAGACATTGATGAACACCATCGTCAACTTGACGTCCGTGCATGGTGGCACCCAAAAGGGTTTTGGGGATTAATGTACTGGTTCGCTATGTTCCCAGCTCATCTATTTATTTTTAAAGGAATGGTAAAAGCCATTTGTAAAAAAGCAGAAAAAGAAGAGTAAACAAACAACCACAAAATAAAAAAGCGCAGAATATCTGCGCTTTTTATCGAACAATGAAAGTAACCGATTCTGTTATTTTTTCACATTAAATGAAAATGGCGTTTCACCTAATTGAATACCGTGGTTATTTGGATAAATTAAATATTCACCATGGTATTTTACTTTTGATTTATAGTCAGAACGCTTATGTACTATCAAACCGTGCTCAAAAGCCGATTCAACAAACTCATGATGATTACCACGAACATAACACGTCAACGGCTTCACAAGCAGTTGATTTTCAGCATCATCCCCTTCAAAACACGATGCTAATTGCGTCGCACAGATAATCAACGAATGATCACCATCTGAAAACAAAGACGCTTTTTCTAAAATTTCAAAATCTGTCGTTACACACCATTCTTTTTCTTCTAATGACTCACACCACCCCATTACTACTGATTTAGTAATTGGAGTCACGGTGTCAATAGGCGCTAATGCTTGATACAAGCGAGAATAATGTTCAAAACGAACAGGAAGCTCAGTTCCAGTCCCTTTCGTACGGCCTTCTTTTTGCCAAGTCTGCAAATCTTTGACGACACAACGAGAAAAACGCTGTGATTTAATCGCAGTGGTCACCCATCGGATCAAAAAGTGATTTGCACTTACCGGATTTTTCGGTAAGCGTCCACTGTCCTTACTTTCTTGTAAGTCAGTAAGAGCTTCATTAATTACTTTTTGAATTTCTTGATAATAGTGCACTGTGTTTGTCTCATTACTCATTTACGCTTTACGTCCAAAAACAAAATAACAACCAAAAGATAAGATAGAACATGCTGCCATGGAACTCACCATAGGCCAAGCAGAATCAGCAGGAAACATTGCAATACAAGCGCCAACAAGTGACCCCGTACCAAATCTCAATGTGCCCGCTAATGATGATGCGGTTCCCGCCATTTTAGGGTAGTGGCTTAACAATAAGCCCATCGTATTACTGCCAATCGTCGAGATACAACCCACAAACAATACAACAGGAATAACCGTTCCCCATAGACCCCAGTTTAATAGTTGCCCGACCATCATCAGAATGCCAGCAAACAGTTGAATAGAAAGGCCGAACTTAATCATATTATGGGAACCCATTTTTTTAACCATACGACCGTTAATCGCGGTCATAACAATTAAGAAAACAACGTTTAAACCAAATAAATAACCAAAATTAGACACGCTCACACCATAAATATCGATGTAAACAAATGAGCCTGCCGTTAAAAATGAAAACATCCCAGCAAAAGAAAAAGCACCAGAGAAAATCAAACCAAGTGACACTGGGTTTTTAAATAATGAACGGTAATTTCTAAACGACGTCATTAATCTAAAAGGAGAGCGATTCTCTTCTGCCAACGTTTCAGGGATCCGCCAAAGAATTGCAAAAATAGTTAACACGGCAAAAATAGCCAGTAACCAAAAAATTGAACGCCAACCGAACCATACCGCCATGTGTCCACCAATCATCGGCGCGACCAGTGGGGCAATTGTCATGACCAACGTGATGAAAGACATCATGCGGGCAAAATCTTCTTTATTAAACATGTCACGAACAATAGCTTGAATAACCACCGCTGATGCCGCTCCTGCAATCCCTTGTAAAACACGGATATACATTAATGATTCAATACCATCAACCTGTGCACCAATCACCGCACAAATGGCAAAGAGCACCGTACCAATAATTAATACCGGACGGCGACCATAACTGTCAGCCAGTGGCCCATGAATCAGTTGTGCAATCGCAAAGCCGGCCGTATAAGCTGTTAATGTCATCTGAACTGAACCCGCAGATACACCAAGATCCGCCGCAATGCTCGGCATTGCAGGAACATACATATCAATAGCAAGTGGTGTTAGCGCTGAAATAGCACCCAAAATGATGACTAATAAAAGACTTAACTTAGGGGCTTCAGAAAGATCGCTAGCTGAGGATGACATAGGGTTTAGACCAACTAAAAAATAGGGAACAAGAAAGGATTTTTCATGTTATCACGCCCGATTACAACATGCTTTTTATATTCGTTCTCTTTGCAAGAATTTACAAAAAAAGCGGCATGACATTTCTGTCACACCGCTTTTTATACCCACAGATAACTGGGGTGAATTACTTGCTCAAAACCGCTTTTACTTCTTCTGCGGTTAAGTAACGATATTCGCCAGGCTCTAATGAATAATCTAAACCTAAACCGCCAATTTGAGAACGGTGTAAGCCTTCAACTTTATTACCCAACGCAGCAAACATACGTTTAACTTGATGATACTTGCCTTCTTGGATCGTTAATAAAAGCTCGTGCTCTTCTTCATTAACCACTTCCATTGTTGCAGGCATTATTAAACCAGTTTCACTCTTAAGCTGAATGCCTTCCGTTAATTGCTCAGCGTAATAAGCACCAATTGGCTCATCAAGCCATACTCGGTATGTTTTAGGACACTTACGCTTTGGTGATGTGATTTTATGTGACCATTGGCCATCATCAGTAATCAGTACCAACCCTGTCGTATCAACATCAAGGCGACCAGCAAAGTGTAACTTCTCTAGATTCACTTCATCTAAAAGAGTTAATGCCGATGGGTGCGTACTGTCTTCATGTGAACACACGTAACCATCTGGCTTAAATAGCATAATATAACGAGGACCATGGAATTTAAGCTCACGACCATCCCACTCAACGGTCGAATCGTCAGTTACTTTTACTGAAGTCACTTTTGTTTTTACGCCATTAACAGTGACAGTACCACTTTTAACGATTCGAGTAGCTTCGCTACGGGTAGCACCTGTTGTTTCGCACAAAAATTTATCTAAACGCATGAGAACCTCATTTCAATATTCTGCCGCATTATACCCAAACCACTTAAAGATGCGAGCAACCATAAAAAATTAATGCCCTCCAGCCTCGATTGACCCTGGATTCGAATTCGATTTAACAAAAAACATCATAAATGCAGCAAAACCTAAGAAACATGTCATCATGAAAAACACATCGTTGTACGCCATAATTGCCGCGTCTCTTTGCATTGTCAGACTCAATGACGCTTTAGCTTGCAGCATCGCCGTTGCCGGATCACTCCCCTTTGAGACAAACATCGCCGCACTCTGTTGCAAGTGATACCACCCATCTGTACTTACCGTAGTTAAGGTTTCTTTGATATGACCCAAATGTTCGCGGGTTTTGTTATCCAACAGCGTCGCAATAAACGCAATACTAAACGCACCACCCAAGTTACGCAGTACATTGGTAATCGTTGAGGCATCGGCCACTTGATGTTTTTGAATCTCTTCCATCGCAACTAAAGACAGCGGCACCATAATAAATGGGCTACCAATAGCACGCAGCAGCATAGAGAAAATCAATTGATCGCCACCAAAATCATAACTCATGTGTGTGTTTACAAAGCAGCTAATACCGAACATTGCAAAACCAAAAAACACGAGATATTTAGCTTTAATAATCTGAGTTAATTTAGGGACCAATGGGAAAATTAATAACTGAGGAAACCCCATCCACATTAATACTTCACCAATTTCTAACGAGTTATAACCCTGAATTTGGATCATATACATAGGCAACACGTAAATAGACCCCAATAACGCCATCCCTAAAATTAAATAGGCGACACACGACATCGCAAACTGACTTTGTTTAAGTAGCCGCAAATTTACTAACGGGTTTTTATGCTGTAACTCGTTAATCACAAAATAAATTAAGCTAATGGCAGAGATAATCGACAACGTAATAATGAAACTAGAACTGAACCACTCTTCTCTATTCCCTTCTTCTAAAACCACTTCTAAACAACCCAACCCTATCGCCATGGTCGCGATGCCAAACCAATCGGCTTTCAGCAAACTGTCTAATCGTAGCGGTTCATCATCAAGACCATAATTCACCATAAAAATAAGTGCTATCGCAGGGGGAATATTAATATAGAAAATATAATGCCAAGAAAAGTTTTCCGTTAACCAGCCACCCAATGTTGGCCCGATTGATGGTGCAAATGTTGCTGTCACACCAAAGAGAGCCATACCAACCGCTCGTTTATTCAATGGTAATAATTGAACAACAAGAGAAAACGCCAAAGGAATTAATGCGCCACCACTGAAGCCTTGGATCGCACGAAAGACGATCATCGATCCCATGCTCCAAGAGAGTGAGCATAAGACTGACGCCACAGCAAAAATAATGGTGGTCCACGTTAAATAACGACGCTTACCAATCGCGACCGATAGCCAACCACTTAATGGGATAGCGATCATTTCAGCCACAAGGTATGAGGTAGAGATCCATGAACTTTCATCCATGGTGGCCGATAACGCCCCTTGAATGTCTTTTAGTGAAGAGTTGGTGATCTGAATATCCAGAATCGCCATAAACGCACCAAGCAAGCCACCGAACAGAGCTATCCAATGACGTCTTGGGATTTCAGGCTCTATCGGTGTATCCGCTACGTCATTTTGATTTGTGGCTGTTAATTCTTGAGTCATGATTAACCTCGAGTATCAACCGTAGCAACAACAGAAAGCCCAGGAATTAACTGACCATCTAATAAATCAGCATTCAAAATAGTAATTTTAACCGGCACTCGTTGCACAATTTTAGTGAAGTTACCCGTTGCGTTTTCTGGTGGTAATAACGCGAACTTTGCGCCCGTTGCAGGAGAAAAGCTGTCCACAATGCCTTTTAGATGTAGATCCGGGTACGCATCAAGATCCACAAATACTTTCTGTCCTTTATGAATATCGCCTAACTGAGTTTCTTTAAAATTGGCTTCAATCCATA
This sequence comes from Aliivibrio salmonicida LFI1238, assembly GCF_000196495.1. Lineage (NCBI taxonomy): Bacteria > Pseudomonadati > Pseudomonadota > Gammaproteobacteria > Vibrionales > Vibrionaceae > Aliivibrio > Aliivibrio salmonicida. The sequence goes on along the minus strand of NC_011312.1, from coordinate 2,158,426 downwards.
CATCAGAAGTAGGAACCAAACTTAGCAACGGCATACCCGCTTGAACAAGCAATCCAACACGTAAGCTACGCTTACCAACAACCCCATCAATCGGTGCGTAAATATTGGTATAAGACAAATTAAGTTCCGTTTGTTTTAACGCTGTTTTGGCTTGATTTAATGCGGCTTCTGCTTGAGCTATTTCACTCTCGATGACGTTGATTTGTTCTTTTGATGCTTGATAATTTGCTTTTGCTGCGTCCACATTCGCTAGCGCCACTTTAAGATGAGACACGTTATTGTCCAATTCATCTTGTGACGAGTAATTCTTTTTGATTAACGCCTTCGTGCGTTTTACTTGTTGTTGAGTACGTTCATATTCTGCTTTAGCTGATTCAATTTCACTGGCGGCTTGGCGAATACGAATGTCCTGTAATTTACGCTCTGCGACTAAGTTTTTAATCGATGCCGCATTAACTAACCTGAATTCTGGATAAAACATGCTTTAAGCGAGGATTAGTTCAAATTCACATTCTGATAGCTTAATTCGTGGCTTTTGTTTTTTTAAACAATAAGCCACAACGCCTGAAATTACATTTAGCATGAAACCAGTCACGCTACGATGACGGCTATGTTCAATTTGAGAGATATTCTTCAATTGGTCATTTATCGTTTCGATAATGTATCTCTTTGATAACATAGCCTTATCAAAAGCACTTATCTCTTTTGCTTTCATGTTTTTTCGCGAGGTAGTCACTAAATCGACATCAGAGTTCTTTAAGCTCTCACTCAACTTTTTACCTATGTACCCTTTATCAGCGTACAATTTCCCCGAGAGTTCTTTGCATAAATCAGGTACAGGAGTCCTATCATTTACATTGCCAGCTGTGATTTTCAGCGAAATAATTTCTCCAAGATGGTTAATCAATAAATGAAGTTTGAAGCCGAAAAACCATCCCATGGTACCTTTTCCTCTTTTCGCAACACCATCAAAGACTTTATGGCGAGGAATTCGAATGTTATGGCATACTTTAAGACTCGTGGAGTCAACAAAAGCAATGCCAGTCGGCTTACCTTTGATAGATTGAAAATAGGCACACATTGGGGCGATTAGGCTAGGCATTTTGCTCACAAATCGAGTGTAGCTAAGTAAATTTGGAAAGTATCCTTTCCAATATTGATGAACTAACCCGATATAGAAGTTCTTGAAATCTCTATGATTTGATTGATGAAAAGCGATGACAATAGTCATACATTCACTAGTAGACATTACTGACTGACGTTTTCTTTTTCTCTCACTAGCCTCAACAAGGTATTTTTCCCATTGAGATAAGAATTGATAACAAAAATCATCGACATCACAAAATATATCAACTAATTTATTCATCTTGCCCACCTTTTAAAATACGTTCAAATAATTCTTGGTCGAAAGATCTGATCGTTAGGTGGGCAATTAGTTCAGCCTTATCCAGAATTCAGGTTAGTTATTGTTTTTACCATGCTTGAAGGGGTAAAAAAACAAGCAGCAGAATCGCGCACGTTTCAATACTTTAAGGAACTAAACCAAAGCAGATGGCTATCTGTTGCAGAATCAGAGCGTAATACAGCTATCGCACAAGAATGTATTCAAATTGCCGCGCTGGGAACCTCTGTTGTTATGGTTATTATTGGTAGTTTGTCGGTATTATCTGGTGAACTAACCACGGGAGGCTTAGCCGCGTGTTCTATTTTATCTGGTCGAGCGGTTGCCCCTATGAGTGCATTAGTGGGGTTACGTTTGAAATACAGCTCGTTTCAAGTGGCTAATAATTCAGTAAAAGATTTATTTAAGAATATAAGCTCAAAAGAAACGGTAACATCGGAAAAACTTCCTGCATTTGAATCTTTAACAGCCAAAAATTATCACATTGAACGTTTTGGTTTTTGTCATCAATTAAGTCTTTCTGTAAATAAAGGCGACATTGTTACTTTCTATGGAGGCGATACTGATCTGTGTAGTCAATTAATGAGTAATTTATCTGGGTTAGAAGCTAAAACAGAGGGGGAATTGCTTTGGAATAATCAAGTATCCACTAGTGATTATTATGACTATAGAAATCAAACGGCGTTTGTGACAAGCCGTCCGATACTTATTTCTGGATCACTCTTAGATAACCTGACGGGGTTTAACGTTAATCAGGTAAAAGAGGTATTGCCATTAATTAAGGCGCTGGGTTTGGATAATGTTATTTCTGAATTACCTAACGGTTTAGAAACCAAAGTTGGTTTTCAGCTAGGTGAGCAGTTAAGTCAAGGCGGTGTGAAATTGGTATCCTTAGTCTGTCAATTAGCAAAGCCGGTGCCGCTGTTATTTTTAGATAAACCAGAGATTGCATTAGATATTGAATCAGTAACTCGATTAGCAAAAGTTCTTTCAATTTTATCAAGTAATGGAAAGACCATTATTTTAAATACTGACCATCCGCTCTTGGTTGAGCTATCGAAAACGCAAGCAGAACTTATACCATTACAAGGAGAAGGTTAATGGATAAGAATTATCAATCGCAGGTCATTAATTTATTGATGGCGATGGATGTAAATACCAATGTTCATGCTTTTAGCCAAGAATGGATCGCATCAAATCGACTTGAAAGTATGGATGATGTTTTTACATTATTGGACAGGTTAGGTATTGCATATACAGTGCACCCTTATACTAAAAAACTCGCTTCAAAATCGCATTTAGCGGCATTGTATATTACGGATGATGACATTGAAGTTTGTCGATTTTTATTAAATGACTTTCAAATCTACCAACAAGGAGAATTTGAAAGTAACTCATTACCTCGTCACGCTATCTCATCTGTTGTCGTTCTTATTCATGAACAACCTAGAGAGAGAAATTCCACCGATTGGGTTGGCGAACGGATAGATAAATTTAAATCATTATTACCGATGCTGCTGTGTATTAGTTTTTTTGCTAATGTGTTTGCGTTGGCCATCCCTTTTATTACGATGTCTATTTATGATCATGTCATTGGTGGGGATGCTGGCCATGAACTTGTCGGTATTGCAATTGGGGCTGCATTGTTATTTACGATGATGCTGTTATTAAAAGTGATACGAAGCCAATTGTTAACCACCATCTCAAACCGCATTAGCCGAGAAATCTCAGAAAAGGTGCTATACCGAATATTTAGTTCTTCATTATTAGTGAACCGTTCGGTGTCATCGTCAGCATTAATGTCACGGTTAACGACGGCAGAGAGTTTTAAGGGATTGCTTCAAGGCCCTCTTGGAGGAGCATTGTTTGACCTTCCTTTTGTTTTCCTTTTTATTATTGCGATTGGTTTTTTAGGCGGATGGCTAGTTCTTGTGCCTGTTTTTCACTTTTTTGCTATTACGGGTTAGCTCATCATAGTCAAAAAAAATTGATGAGATCATCCCATCAAACAACGATATCTGGAACGAATCGTTATTCTTTATTATTTGAATTAAACAGTAAATTGGCTTTTTTACGTAGTGCAAATATGAGTGAGTTTTGGATAAAACGATTTGAAAAAGCCAATGTATTAGCGGCCAAAAATAGTTTTTTTCACAGCAGTCATCAAGCCAAATATACCTCTATTTATTATGCGTTAGGTTTGCTTAGTACATTGGCGGTAATCGCTCTTGGTATTGGTCTTATCTTTAATCAAGCGATGACGGCAGGGGGATTGATTGCAACCATGATGCTGATCTCTCGCGTGACAGGACCAGCCCAAATGCTTGCGAATAGTGGATCTCGTTTTACGCAAATAAAGCAAGCTAGGTTGCAAATTAATCAGTCAATTAGTCAAAAAATAGAAGGTGATTTTTCATTTCAGCATCACTCTTTATCGTCGGAGAAGCCGACTATTGAGTTAGAACAAATTACGCTGCGTTTTCCTCAACAAATGAAACCTGCGCTCTCTGGTATTTCATTGAAAATAGAACCAGGGCAAGTTGTCGTCATTACTGGACTAATGGCTAGTGGAAAAACGGCGTTGCTAGAATTGCTTGCGGGGTTAAACCAACCACAGAGTGGGGTAATTAAGGTGAATGGGCATAATTTATCGCAATACGATCCTCAAATATACCGTCAGTGGTTGGGATACTATTCGGCAAAGCCTGAGCTTTTACTGTTAACTATTCGCGAGTTTGTTAGTGATAATCGAAACCTTGCTGATAATTTTATTATTGATGCGATTGAGCAGGTTGGCGGGAAAGCATGGTTTAATTCGTTATCTCATGGTTTAGATACTCAATTGAATGAGTCGATTGTGGCGAGTATTTCTCATGCTTTATCTGGGTATGAAGCCAAAGTATTGTCGCAAGCAAAATTGTATATTCATGAGTACCCGTTTTATTTATTGGATAATCCGGTCATGGATGTCGCCTCGCGTGACTTGTTTCAACAGTGGTTATCTCAACGCAAAGGAAGATCGACCATTGTGTTTTCATCACATGATCCTGAATTAATTAAATTAGCAGACCAAGTGATTATTCTTGATGGAGGGTCACTCGTATACGCAGGACCGTTACCGGATAATTCAAAGACAGAGATAGCAATGGAGGCCTCTCTATGAACAAGCAAAATGTGGATGTTGTTGAATCAAAAGTGACGGCTCGTTTATTGTCATTGAGTACTTATTTTATTGCCGTTTGTTTAGTTCTATTTATAGCATGGTCGGTATTCACTAAAGTGGATGAAATTGCTAAAGCTAAAGGTGCAGTTATTCCTGAAGGAGAGCGCCAAATCATTCAAAGTGAAACGGGAGGTCGACTTAAATCAATTTTGGTTTCTGAAGGGGAGTTGGTTGAAAAAGGTCAGACATTAGTTGAGTTTGATTCTAAATTTCAGAATACCGCATTAGATGAATTGAATGCACAAAGAGCAGCGTTAGAATTAACGATTGAGCGTTTAAATTCATTGGTAGAAATTCGTGACCCTGATTTCTCACAATACGCTGATTTTTACCCTCGACAGGTTTCACAGCAGTTAAAACAACTTGCCGCAGAGAAGGAGTTATTTTTTCAAAAACGCAGTGCTGTGATTAAAGAGCAAGCTCAGGTCGCTGCGGAATTGGAGGGGTTACAAACAGAGTTACCTGCTTATCAACGTCAATTAAATGCGACTAGTCAAGAATTAGATATATTGATGAAGGGACAAAAAGCAGGGAATATTTCTAAATTGCGCGTCTTAGAAATGAAGCAAAAGTTGGCTTCGATCGAAAAAGAGATCCAACAAGCAAAGAGTCAAGAGAATGTGTTAAAGCGTAAAGCGGAAACCGTGGGCGCTCAGTTAAAACAGATAGGGGCAGAAGCGAGAGTTCAAGCCAATATTGAACGCTCTAAAGCAGAAGCGGATTTAAGTGGATTAAGAGCTCGTATTCGTTCTGGTAAAGAAAAAGTATTAGATACTGTAGTTAAATCGTAAGCGTGCGGGGAACTACACCTAACAAATAAAATTCATTATGCGTATCTTACGATCTTTCATTTAACGAGAACGTAATTATGCAAAAAGATAAAAAGAGAACACCAGAGCAATGGCACGCTCTATTTGAATCTCAGCAATCTAGCAAGCTTAGTGCCGCTGAATTTTGTCGTAACCATAATATTCTGCCAAAGACATTTAGTGCACGTAAAGCACGATGGAAACAAAAGATTAACGCTTCTACTTTCTTGAAAGTAGAAGCGTTAACATCAACTATCATCGCCACTCCACAATTACCAGATATTCAACTTTCTATCGGAAAATTGCGATTAACATTGCCAGCTAATACTGAACCTCACTGGATAGGACTCTTATTAAAAGGGTATCAATCATGAATGTATTTACTGATGTTTCCACCATTTATCTTCATCGTGATTTTGTCGATTTTCGCAAGGCCATTAATGGCCTTGTCGTGATTGTTGAGCAAGAAATGCAACTATCACCGTTTAGTGATGCTCTATTTATATTTTGCAATAAGCCTCGTGATAAACTCAAAATATTGTATTGGGATAAAACAGGATTCGCTTTATGGTACAAGCGATTAGATGAAGACCGCTTCAAATGGCCACGAAATATAAATAACGATACGTTAGCATTATCAGAGCAGCAACTGACACTGCTATTACAAGGTTTTGATATCTTAGGACATCAACCAGTACATTATCAAACAACCCTTTAAATAGTTGATTCTCAGTCAAGAATAGGAGGCAACCGATTGATTACCTGTATTATCGTTATATAGTCATCTACATGACTGATAAAATAAAACCACTTCCTGATACCATTGACGAGCTGAAAGCACTTGTGCTTCAGCTTGAAAATAAATATAACCGTCTTCTAGAGCAATTTCGACTGGCTCAACATCAGCGCTTTGGTAAAAGCAGTGAATCTGACTCGACTCAATTTGATTTATTCAATGAAACAGAAGAAGAAATCATCATTGAAAATGATGACACACAAACGATTACCTACACTCGTCAAAAGCCAAAACGCCAACGCTTACCTGAAGACTTACCGCGTACTGTTATTATCACGACATAAAAGATAAAACTTGTAAGTGTTGCGGTCTAGAGATGCATGCGATGGGTAAAGACATCAGTGAAAAGTTGGAATTTGTACCAGCTAAAGTGGAAGTTATTCAACATGTTCGTCCTAAATATGCTTGCCGAAATTGTGAAAAAAACAATACTTCAGTAGACATTAAACAAGCCCCAATGCCAGCGTCACCAATCCCTAAAGGGATTGCGACCGCAAGTTTACTTGCTCAAATTATTACGGCTAAATTTCAATACAGTCTTCCACTTTATCGTCAAGAAACGTTATTTCAGCAATGGGGTATCATTATTGGACGGCGAACGATGGCGGATTGGTTAATAAAATGCTCGGTACTATTTACCCCTCTTAATAACGAGTTACATCGTATTTTGCTTGAACAACCCACTCTGCATTGTGATGAAACAACGGTAAATGTGTTGGATGTTGAAAAAGCAAAATGTTATATGTGGGTCTACTGCTCTGGCTATGATTCTCCAGGCTCTGGTGTTTTGCCTGGAATTGTACTTTATGATTATCAATCTAGCAGGCATGGCTACCATCCAGTTAACTTTTTAAAAGGTTATAACGGGTATTTACATACCGATGGTTACCAAGGTTATGAACAAACTGAAGCGATTTTAGTTGGCTGTTGGGCACACGCACGTCGACGATTTATTGAGGCTCAACGTGTTCAAGTAAAAGGGAAAACAGGGAGTGCAGATTGGGTATTGAGTAAAATCCAAAAGCTATACCGGATCGAATCGTTATTAAAAGAGGCTTCCCCTGAAGCCAAGTATGTTGCTAGGCAGACAGAAGCCCGCGATTTACTTAAAGAGCTCCGTGATTGGCTTGATAGCGCAGTTAGTCGAGTATCACCTAAAACAAAATTAGGTGAGGCGATTAGCTATACATTAAATCAATGGGATAAATTAGTTCGTTATATTGATGATGGATTGTTATCTATTGATAACAATCGAGCAGAGCGAGCGGTTAAACCGTTTGTTATCGGCCGGAAAAACTGGTTATTTTCGGGTTCAACGGCTGGTGCAGATTCAAGTGCAATGCTTTACAGCATTGTAGAAACAGCAAAGGCAAACGGATTAATCCCTTACGATTATATTAGGTATTGTCTAGATCGTTTATGTGTTGGATCGCCAGATATCGATTCACTTTTACCTTGGAATGTAAAAGACAAGGTGTAGTTCCCCGCACGCTTACAGATGTACTACCATCCTTATTATTAATAAAATTCACAGAACCAGTTAAATCAGCATTTATATCTCGGTATAAATCCCCAACGCCATAAATTACATCCAGGCCACCACCAAAGCTTAAATGTTCGTTGATACGATAAGCGATACTAAATCCTAAATTCATACTTTTTACGCTAGTCTTACCACCAAAAATAGCTGCTCCATAGTTATCATCAAATTCAGTACCGGTACCAAAGTTAGAATATGCAGCCACACCAACAGCAAACTTTTCATTAATGGGGTGGATATAATAAAAATTCGGCACTATCGCTGTTTCTGCAATACCATCTACATCAGTTAAAGAGGTAGATGTCTGTGAGAAATTTGAATTTTTTAACGTATACCCTGTGGGTATATTCATACCAAGAACATGCTTATAATTTATATCTGCTTGAACATTCCCTGACATACTATGATACTTCGCATTCTTAACACTCACATCCGGCTTAACCATGGTCATACCCATAGAAAACGCGTCTTTATCAAACATCATCATTGCCGCGGCGTTTCGACTTAATACTGATGCGTTATCAGCAATAACCGCTTCACCTGCGAATGCTCGACCTAAGCCGGTTGCTGAATGTTCGTTAATTTGGAAGCCACCAGCAACAGATGTGGTGCTCGAGAGAAGAAAACTTGCTACTAACAGTATGCGAGAAAAGGTTGTGTTCATCATTTACTTCATATCCACGAGTAATGGCTAAAATATTCGAACTCTTTTAATAAAAGAATGTCTTAGCATTTCGGCTCTCTTTTTTGTAGTGCGCCGAGTGTATGGATATGGATCAATGCCAGAAATCTGACCAGTGATTTTTTGACGTTTATTTAAACTCCCTCTGACAATGGTTAATTCTATTTGAAGATTTTGTAACCATAAGAAAGCGCCTAATTGTAATCTTTTGTTACATTATGGAGTAATAACTCTACTCATTATCCGTTTTTTCTACATTTATTGTGCCCATAGAGCGTGCAAGCAAGGTACACTAATGACACTTAATTTTATGAAACAATTTACTATGTTATTTTCATTTTCACCTAAAAACCGTATTTACGAACTCGTTGCTTTCTTTCTGTTTATTGCAGCGATGCTGTTGGTTATTTTGATTATTCCAACACCCAATTTATTTGACCCAATGTCAGAGATAGCAAATAGTCTTCTTAGCTTGTTAAGTCGTTCTGCCGGTCATCCTCTTTTTATCGTCACTTCGGCAATACTTTGTTGCTTACCTATTATTAAGCGCATGCCTTTCAAGAAGATATTGTCCCTCTATCTTCAATTTGCCATCTTATTAGTACTTAGCTTAATACTTAAAACCAGTGTTAAAGCCATCACTGAGATCCCTCGTCCTTTTACTCAAGCATTAACACAAGTCAGTGTCGTTGAAAGCCCTGATGCGTTTTACTTATTAAAAGAACAAGATAAACAAGATATGATCTCAATGGTTGAAACGCTTGTTAGCCCAGCTCGTATTGATCAATGGCGTCAAGGTACGAATTATTCATTCCCATCGGGTCATACTATTTTTGCCGCTATCTGTGTTTTATTCTGGGGTGGCTTTTTACTTCGTCATAAGCACTATGTACTAACTGCGGCAGTGATCAGCTGGGGAGTTGGTGTCGGTTTAAGTCGCTTATGGCTTGGAATGCATTGGCCAACAGATCTCATGGCGTCCATCATCAGCGCATCGATTTTGATTCTTTGTGTGCCAACAATAAATTTAGAAAAAGAACCCATCGACAAAAACTAAGATTCTATTTCGCAAAGAATGTTCCACACTTTCTCTCCTGCGGGATGCAATCTCGCTTGATAGCGATAAGCATAGTATTCAATTGGAAGTCGTAATGATTGCTCGCCAATGATTGCAACTTTTTTTTGTTTCAATTCCTTCTCAATACTATAAGCAGGAAGCCAAGCAATGCCTTGTTTATCAAGTACTAGCATCTTCAACATATCTGTCATTGACGATGAAAATACGGGTTTCAATAAAACCTCATCTTTTACAGTTTCAACTTGTCTTCCCATATATGAAGTAGAACTATAAGCAAGCCATGGAACTACATTTTTATTATCAAATTGATAAATAGGAGCCCCATTATCGTCACATGCGCTCACAGGTAAAAGCTCTGTTTTTGCAATTAGTAATGATTGGTATGGCGGTAACCTTAAAATATCATCATCAAACGCCAGTAGAATGTCGCACGCTCCATCTCTTAGCTCTTTAGTCGCTTGGTCAACATCAATAGCTTCAATACTTAATATAGGTTTGTAATTACCTTCGGGTAATATTTTTTGAATCTTAGGAATTAGATGGGTTGCTAATGAATGCGCCGCTGCAACTTGAACAACATTCCCTCCAAGTTGAGATAAGTCTGAAATTTGGTCAATACCTGTCACAATTTGATTCACCAATGTCCTAGCGGTCACTCGAAATAACTTACCGCTAGGAGTTAGGCCAATAGGCTTACTTTTTCGATTTATTAATTCAGCACCTATTGTCTCTTCTAATAAACGGATCCTACGGCTAAATGCCGGCTGGGTTACATTTCTAAGTATGGCTGCTTGTGAAAAATTTCTAACTTTAGCCAATACTAAAAAATCTTCTAACCATTTACTTTCTATGTTCATGTCATTTTCTCATCGCAAACTTATAAGGGCAAATATCACTATTCCTAAAGTGTATTATTGCTATTTATTGAATCTTTATATGCTAGATAACGCTAATAAATTGCGATTAATTAAAATAATTAGCACTTAAAAGTATATAAAACAAACAAAAAGCAGACTTACTGAGAGATATTTCTGATTTTCATCATTTTAACTATGCCTATTTGACATACAAGTACAACTCTTAGCATTTAACAACCTTCAGCCTAACTGACATGATTTATTCAGCTTATTCATCATTGATGATGAATAAAAAATTTAATTATTTAGTCTGAAATAGGATGTTGTATGTCGATAATTATCGAAATATCTGTTGTTTTAATCTGTATATACTGGGGCTTAAAAATGGGAGGCCTTGGTGTTGGTTTAGCGGGTGGACTTGGGCTCGCGATACTCACTCTTGGATTAGGTCTTGAACCTAGTGCTCCTGCTATCGATGTTATTTTGATCATCATGTCAGTAGTAACAGCAGCATCAACAATGCAAGCGGCCGGAGGTATGGATTGGTTGGTGCATCATGCCGGAAACTTAATGCGCCGCCACCCAAAATATATCAACGTATTAGCGCCTATGATCACTTGGTGTATGACGATTATGGCTGGTACTGGTTACACTGTTTTTTCTACACTTCCTGTTATAGCAGAGGTTGCAAAAGAGATAGGGGAACGTCCATCAAGACCACTGTCAGCTGCAGTTGTTGCATCCCAAGTTGCTATTTCTGGCTCACCAATTTCAGCAGCAATGGCCGCTATGATTTCAATAATGGAACCTGCTGGCGTTAGTTTTTTACAAATAATGGCGATTTGTTTACCTGCCTCTTTTATTGCCGCAATGGTTGCTGCTTTTGTTGCTTCTCGCCAAGGCTGTGAGTTAAAAGATGATGTGATATATCAACAAATTCAAAAAAATAACAAGCAACAAACAACGAAAAAATCAGAAGCTATCGATCCAAAAGCAAAATATTCGGTCATCTTCTTTGCATTAGCAACGTGTGCCATTGTTATTTATGCGGCGATTCCATCACTTCGCCCCGCCTTTCCAAGTGGTAATATTATGTCAACACGAGACATCATTATTGTCAGTATGTTTGCAGCGGCCTGTTTGATGGTACCAATGTGTAACATTCACCCTGACCGCATTATCCGTACCACCACATTCCGTTCAGGCATGAGCTCTGTTGCCGTGATATTAGGTATTGTGACTATGGGATCAACCGTTGTTAATGCACACCTTCCTGAAATAAAAGAATTTGCAGGGTCTCTTCTTCATTCTTATCCAATGCTGTTATCTCTTGTTCTTTTTGGTACTTGTACGCTTCTAATGTCACAAGGAGCAACCACTCCATTAATTGTTCCGTTAGCACTGAGTTTAAACGTTCCTCATTGGGCAATCTTGGCATCATTTGTTGCCGTTACGGGTGTTTTTGTTCTGCCTACTTATCCTACATCTCTTGCTGCCATTGAGTTTGACTCAACAGGATCTACACACATGGGAAAAAACATTTTCGACCATCCATTCATGCTACCCGGCTTAACAGGGGTGGTTGTCGCCATTGGATTCGGATTCTTACTTGCTCCTATCGTTCTTTAAGTCTCATAAATACATATATTAAAGGAATCATATTATGAATAAAAAATTAGGTATTTTAGGTGGCATGGGGCCATTGGCAACGGTTGAATTTATGATGAAAATTATCACTCAAACGCCAGCACATAATGACCAAGAACACATCCCAATGGTTGTGAGTAGTGTTCCACAGATCCCAGATAGAACGGCATTTATCATGGGTCACGGCACTGACCCTTACCCAGAGCTAAAACACAGTTTTGATCAATTAGAGCAATCTGGTGCAGAGTGTATTGTTATTCCATGCAATACCGCGCATTACTGGTATCCGCAATTGAGTGCAACAAGCCATGTTCATACCATTAGTATTATTGATAGCGTTGTACAAGAAACTCAATTACGTAAGCATAAAATCGTAGGCTTATTAGCAACAACGGCAACAATGAAAACCAAGATGTACCAACAAAAACTCAACCAATATAATATTGATGTGATTGAAACTGACGATTTACAACAACAAGCAGTAATGGCAGGAATTTACGAAGTAAAAGCAGGTAATGTAGAGAAAGGGAAAGCGATGATGTTACCTGTTTTTGAAGATATGCTAGCCCAAGGCGCAGAAGCGGTTATTTTTGGTTGTACTGAAATTCCAGTCGCATTGGCTGAACAAAATATGAATTCACCCAAGCAGTGCTTAGACTCACTAGAAATATTAGCAAAATATTGTGTTGAATGGTCTTATGAAGCAGAGCACACCGCACTAACAAGCTAAACTTACTCTTTACGATTCTTCTTCACTGATTTAACCGCCATAATGCCAAAGCCAATAAGTAACAATAACGGCAATAGCCAAAGTACATAGGTTTTAGCATTTAATGGCGGTTCATATAAAACAAAATCGCCAAAACGATGCGTCATGAAACTCACGACCTCTTCATCAGTCTTTCCCGCTTTAATTTGCTGATACACTTCTAAACGCAGATCTTTCGCTATCGGTGAATTTGACTCAATTAAGTTTTGATTTTGACATTGTGGACAACGTAAGCTTTTTGCCAAGGCGATCGCTTGCTGTTGTTGCTCTAAAGAATCAAACTTAAACAGTTCTACGCTTTCTATTGTCGCTTTGTCAGCGGCAACAAATAAACTATTATTGCTATCCAATGATGCATTAACGGAAAAGACGGAACATAAACAGAGTAATGACACCAATAGATTAAAAAAACGCTTCATTATTTCTCCCCAAAAAAATCCACAAACTCACGTTGCCATTTTTTCGCATCTAAAGCGCCAGTAAAGCGATGCAATATCACTCCTTTCTGATCAATTAAGAAAGTGGTCGGCGTACCAAAAACACCTAAATCCATTGCGAGCGATCCTCTTGGATCAAAAATCACCGCTTGATAAGGACTGCCTGTTTGTTCTAATACTTGTTTAGCTGCAATGCGATCATCTCTATAATCCAAACCGATAATATTCACACCCTGCTCTTTTAATTGATGTAAAAACTGATGTTCTGTTTTACAAATACCACACCAAGAGGCCCACACATTAAGTAATGTTAACGGCGATTTTTCAAAAAGAGACTCTGTTAATACGATTGATGTATCAGTTAATTCAGGTAATTCAAACGCAGGAATAGGTTGCCCTACCATTGCGGTTGATGTTGTCGATTCTTTTGTTTCTAATCCTGTCAGTAACAAGATAAAGACAATCGCACATACACCAACGGCGATCCCTATTTTTATTGTTGATTTCATGAATAATTACTCTTTCTTTTTACCATAGCTAATACACCACCAAGCGCCATCAAAATAGACCCAAACCAAATCCATCGTACATACGCTTTATATTGTAAACGTAATGCGAAACTGCCGTCTTTTAATTTTTCGCCTAACGTCACGTATATGTCACCATGCCAAAACCAATACATTGCAGGCTCACTCATGTTCATTACACGAACTTGATAATGACGACGCTGCGGCTGGACCATGGCTATTTCTTTGCCATTTTCACGTATCAATAGATTTGCCTGTTCTGCGGTGTAATTTGAAGCAACCAACAGCTCGGTTTCTTTATAAGTGATCTCATAATCGGCTAATTTAGCGGTTATGCTCGGTTCCATTTTCGCACTGCTTTCAAAAGAGTGTTCACTATTCATCGCTGCACCAATCATCACTATCGCAATACCAATATGAGCGATAACCATTCCTATCGCTTTGCCTTTGGACTGTATCAGCGACCAAATAGACCCCATTACTACAGCGAAAGCTAACACCCAAACCAAGCTAGGAATTACTGCGATATTTTCATATTGAACACGATATATTCCTAGCCCTAGCACAATAGAAATCAAGCTTGAAATAACGATCTTCTTGGTATTTGCATTTGTCGCTTTTCCTTCCCAACGAACAAAGACCGACACGGCGATCATGAACAAAGCAACAATCGCCATTGGCACAAATAACAGATTAAAATAAGGCGCTCCAACGGAGATATTTCCTAATCCGAAAATTTGGAAAATCATAGGATAAAATGTGCCAAGTAATACCGTGATTGTTGCGATTGAAAATAAACCTGCGAGCAATAAAAATAGAAAATCACGACTGATAAAATGACGAATAGGTTGGCTATTTAACTGTCTACTTTTGAATGCATACAGAGACAAAGAGGCCAGCATAACCACAAACAAGATCAGAAGAAGAATGATCCCACGAGTTGGGTCCACCGCAAAGGCATGAACCGAAGTTAATACCCCAGAGCGAACAACAAACGTCCCTAAAATACTCAAACAAAATGTCACTAACGACAGAATCATCGACGTTTTTAAAAGTTGGTTTTTCTTATCACTCGCGATTAAGGTATGCAGTAAACCCGTTGCGGTTAACCAAGGCAACAAAGAGGCGTTTTCAACCGGATCCCAAAACCACCAACCGCCCCAACCGAGCTCATAATATGCCCACCACGATCCTAAACTGATCCCTGCGGTCAACAATGACCACGCTAATAGTGTCCAATGCCTTGCGTGTTTAACCCAATATTGCGGTACGTCTTTCATCATCAACGCAGCAAGTGCAAATGAAAATGTCGCGGCAAATCCGACGTAGCCTAAATACAATAATGGTGGGTGAAATATCAATCCAATATCTTGCAACATTGGATTCAAATCTCGACCTTCTAATGGTGTGTTAACGTAAATAATGAAAGGATTTGAAGCAAATAAAGTAAAGGCTGAAAAAATAGCAATTAACGCATTAAGCACCAACAAAACTCGAATAACGTATTCTGTTTGTATGGTTTTTCGATTAAGAGTTATGACACCTGCCCATAACGTTAAGGTTAATACCCAGAACAATAATGACCCTTCATGCCCTCCCCAAATCGCGGCCACTTTAAAAAAGACAGGTAAATCAGAATTAGAATGCTCGGCAATATATCGAATAGAAAAATCATCGATGTAAAACCCATAACCTAATGCAGAAATAGACAACAAACAAAAAATACAACTGAGCAGAGAAAGTGGCAATATCGACATTTGCCACAAGATATTCCCTTTCACGATTCCGTAGCTGGTAGAAATAACACCCACAACAGACAGCACCATCGTTGCTATTAACCAGAACTGACCTATTTCAGCAACCATAATGCTCCACGCATGTATTTTTATTCGTTAATAGTCACGATGCTGCTTATAAAAACAGCATCGCGACACTTCATTATACGACGGTCATTTGTCCAGCATAGAGAACAAAAGTACGTAGCATTAATACCCCAAGCAAACTTAATGAAGTCACAACAAAGATAAACCCTTTACCATGTGTGACTTCTTTAGGTGCAAACGCATTGAGCGCCAATGGAGCTATCATTCCTAAGCCAATCACACCAACCCAGAACCATATCCCCCAAAAACCACCACCAATTGCTGCCCAAGCCGCTACTTCACCTTGGCCTCCACTGAAGATCAATCCAGTAAAGAACGTGATAATAACAAACAATTCAAACAACACGACTGGTCGTTCAAAGTTATGTATCCATGACACTGAAGGACTCTTACTCGGCTCATTAAACCCTAAAATACCAAACAGCAAACACGCCGCGGCACCAGAAGATAAACTAGAGAACAAGAATAGAATCGGCAATACCGGATTATTCAACATTGGGTAGGTTTGTAATGCGGACAATAAAAACCCAGTATAGGCAGCAAGCATTATTGCAAGAATACCTAAAAACAATTCTAACGCATTTTCAAACTTCTCTATTTTCAACAAAATAGCATCAATAAAAGTGAACTTCCCTTTTAAAAATCCCATGATATCTTTGCGAAAAACAATCCCAATCCAAGCAAACAATACGACCATGTAGACTTGGAATAAAACCACCCCCATCGACATTACCGAGGTTGGGTTAAAGTAGATCATGATTTTCCAAAATGCTAACGGTTTTGTTAGGTGGAATACCAAAATCAGCAAGCCGACAATAATGCCAAAAGGCGCTAAAATCGCCATGGCTTTTATAATGCCGTTATGCGCAGGATCTCCTTCAATGACGTTACGCTTCAAATACAGTGAAATCATCACCGCACCAGCAGACATACCCGCTAAGAAAAGATAGATCGCAATGATCCAATCCCAAACTAAGGAGTCAAAATTAAACGCAGCTTCCCATGCACTCATCTTAAATCTCCCCTCTTTGGTTTGGGATCTTAAATAACTTAGGCTTAGTGCCTAGATCCACTTTGTCTCGATAAAATACGCTATTGCTTAATACCGCATTAATCTCACTGTTTTTATCGTTCAAGTCACCAAAGATCAGTGCTTTTGTTGGACACGATTCAACACACGCAGGCTGTTTACCTTGAGCTAAATTCGTCTCTCGACAAAAATCACATTTATCTGCAGATTTAGTAACAGGGTTAAAGAAACGTACTTGATAAGGACACGCCGCTAAACAGTAGCCACACCCTACACATTTCTCGTTATGGACATCGACAATACCAGTTGCTTCGTCTTTATAAGCAGCGCCTGTTGGACACACCATTACACAAGGTGCATTTTCACAGTGTTGGCATGACTTACGCGTAAAGCGATAATCGACATCAGGGAACTCTCCGCGCGGTTCGCTACGGATAATCTCTAATCGAGAAACGCCTTCAGGCACACTGTTCACTTCACGGCACGCTTCGGTACAGGCAGTACAACCAATACAAGCCGTCTCATCATGGACCATACCATAACGTTTTGCACCATCTTCCATCGAATAAGCCAGCGTTTTTTTACTGCTGATTAATGACGTAGTTGCGACTCCGGTAGTAAAGATAACCGCACCCGAGCCCGCTAAAAAATTTCGTCTAGAACAACTCATACTATTCTCCTAGCTTATTTTCTTTCTGATTAAAATCAGCGTGGCAGTCAACACACATCTTTATCTTTGAGGAATGATCAAAAGAAAGTACCGCTTCTTTTTCTCCATGTACAATATGACAAGATGAACAGGTTAGATTTTTAGCGTGAACGTCATGCGTCCAGCTATCATCACGTAAATCTTCTGAAGTGTGGCAATCAATACACTGGCTATTAGCTTGTAAAATTTCATCAAACGAAAGGATCACTTTTTCCGTGCCTGTTTTTGATTGTGCTGCAGAATATTTGGTTACTTGAGGTGCGCCTTCTCGGTGATCAGGCCCAATTGATTTATGACACTCAACACAGTTCACATCACGTTTAAGAATGGCAAATGCATCTTCTCCGTGTGATCCTTTGAGTGTTTCTTTTTCGTCTTTATGACATTGAGTACATGCGTAGTCGCGGTCACGAATTAACGTCACTTCATATGGCGTCGATGAATTAGCCTCAATTTGGGGCGATTCATCTGCTGCAACATTAAGAGACAAACCACAGAGACAAAATGCGAAGAGTAGCTTCAACATTGTGGCCATGGCTAAATTAACTTTGCCCATGTTATATCCTTCCCTTTCCGATTTTATTTTTGCCTGATTTATCGAAAAATCATGGAGCATAAAATAAAATGGATGAGTTATTGTATTGATGAAGAAATAAACTCTTCATTGAAATCAATTCTCATTGGATAGTTAGCCACAACGCTTAACAAGGGTATCTTATAGATAAATGTATCAAAATAATACAAATTGTATCTTATAAAACCACTCTTCTACCACTTTTGTGATATGCCGCAAATTTACTTATCTCACTGTTATTTAAGACAAATAAGAACCATTATTAATAAGATGCATTTAATTTAATACTTTAGTGGTACATGTATTTATTGGTGATATAGATCACTTATGTAACTTGATGTAAATCAATACATCCTCCGATGGGAAAATCACCATTCCTTATCTACGATATACTTCTTCTGTTTCCAATTCTGATTGATAGTCGCTCTCACAACGCTTGGCTAATTCATAATAAGAATATTGGAGATACCAACAGTGAAAAAGCAATGGACCCGTCGTTCAGCCGCTGCAATTGCCATGGTGACTACGTTATTACTAAGTAGCCACAGCTTTGCCGCTTCTGAAAAAACAGAGCGAGTTGACCCTCGCAACGAAGCATATGCAAAACAACACGCCGATCAATATGAATCTTGGCGTCCCACATCAGACAGCGTACAAATTGAAGATGCTTTAGCAGAAGATCCAAACATGGTCATTTTATGGGCCGGTTATGGGTTTGCTAAAGACTATAATAAAGCCCGTGGCCATTTCTATGCCATTGACGATGTACGTGAAACTTTACGTACTGCAGGCCCCACCGATGAAAACTCAGGTCCCATGCCGATGGCATGTTGGAGTTGTAAAAGCCCCGACGTTGGTCGTGTTATTGAAGAGCAAGGCGAAGATGGCTATTTCTCAGGTAAATGGGCACGTCTAGGCAGTGAAATTCAAAACCCAATTGGGTGTGCCGATTGTCATGACACTCGCAGTGAAGAGTTCAAAAATGGTGGCCCTGCTTTAGCCATCACAAAACCTCATGTTGAACGTGCAATGAATGCGATTGGCAAGCCTTTCGATGACCAATCTCGTTTAGATAAACAAGCCTCTGTTTGCGGTCAATGTCATGTTGAATACTATTTCACAGGTAAGACTAAAGCCGTTAAGTTCCCTTGGGATAAAGGGACAACCGTTGATGAAATGGAAGAATACTACGACGAAATTGGGTTTAGTGATTGGACACACAAAGTATCTAAAGCCCCTATGCTAAAAGCACAACATCCAGGCTATGAAACATGGCGAGAAGGCATTCACGGTAAAAACAAAGTGGTTTGTGTTGATTGTCATATGCCAAAAGTGACAAGAGAAGACGGTACGGTTTACACCGATCATAAAGTGGGCAACCCATTCGATCGTTTTGAAGATACTTGTGCAAATTGTCACACGCAATCAAAAGACATGCTTCGTGAAATCGTTTCTAGTCGTAAAGCTCAAGTTTTAAAAATGAAACTAACCGCTGAACGCCAAATTGTCGCGGCACATTTTGAGGCAGGTGCAGCATGGGATGCAGGCGCAACTAAAGAAGAAATGGCACCTATCCTACAAGATATTCGCCACGCACAATGGCGTTGGGATTATGCAATCGCTTCACATGGCATACACATGCATGCACCTGAAGTAGCATTAGAAGTATTAGGTTCGGCGGTTGATCGTGCCGCAGATGCTCGAACTAAATTGGTTCGACTGCTTGCGAAAAAAGGCATTACTGATCCAATCGAGATTCCTGATATTTCAACCAAAGCTGCTGCTCAAAAAGCACTAGGTATGGATATGGAAGGCATGGAAGCGGAGAAAAAACACTTCTTAGAAACCGTTGTTCCTAAATGGGATCAACAAGCAAAAGAACGTGAAGCCGCAGATTACCACCCCCTATAAATAAGGCGAAATAACTCACGCTTTATGCAATAACAAAAAAGCCGACAATTCATAAGAATGTCGGCTTTTTATTTGTCTCTTTTCTTGTTAAATACGACGATTAACGACGTGCTTGCATTAATTGCTTAGCTTGGTTAATCGAATTAATAATTGTCACTCTGTCTACATCAACACGTTCAGAATCTAAAATCTTTTGCCATGCATTGATTGCTTTTTGATAACGGAAAGTTACAAAATGATCAGAAGCAATTAACGTTAAAGCCGCTTGATTGTATTCATCTAACGCTAACGCTTTATCGAGTAATGTTTCAATTTCTTCATCAAGTAATTGAGAATGTA
The DNA here is from genome assembly GCF_000196495.1 of Aliivibrio salmonicida LFI1238. Classification (NCBI taxonomy): domain Bacteria; kingdom Pseudomonadati; phylum Pseudomonadota; class Gammaproteobacteria; order Vibrionales; family Vibrionaceae; genus Aliivibrio; species Aliivibrio salmonicida. The sequence continues at coordinate 2,138,213 of NC_011312.1, read as the reverse complement.
AATAATATTGAGTCGTTGCCTTTGCTGCGTATTGGTTTGCAGTTGGCTCCTCAGTTAATCGAATCGCATAATCAAAACAAATATTGGCTGGTTTCAATTCACCATTAAGTAAATAACCTTGCCCGATTTCAAACCATAAGTCCGCATTATTTGGTGATTCTTTAAGCTGGTCTTCTAAATGTCTCATTTTGTCGCTATACGACAATGGACCTAGAGGTTCAGTAATTAAGGTATTATCAACCGCGTACTTTTCTGGTTTTAAGCCTGATGAAAAAACAACTATCATACTCACTACAACCACAAAAATCATCCATGCCGGATTTAAAGACGTCGCATTACCACGGCTAAAAAACCACCACAATACGGCGGCGATAAGAACAAAACTACACAACATCATAATTATCATATTTTTGTACTCAAAACTAAAAACGAGACGATCGTAAAGTAAATGAAGAGTGATAGCAATGATCACCATCATTACCTTAATCACAAAAAAAGCCTCAGACCTGCTGAAGCTTTTTTATCGTGTGATTAAACGGTCAATTAATTTGGTGGAAGTAATCTCATACCAATACCAATGCGACTGTGATCATAATTATAATCAATCAGCGTCTCACCATACCCCGTCCAACCTTGTACATAGAGACCGACAAACTGGTTTACATAAAGTGTATACGCCGCCTCTACGCCACCTTTATCGGTAGCAAAGTTGTAATGGAATCGTGTAGAAAATTCACCAATATCATTACCGACTTTTAGCCACACATCATAAGGAGCCATAAAATCATTAATGTCTTCATTGTTTTCTTCGTCGCTGAACACATACCATGCACGAACACCGTATTGCACTGGGCCATCAAGACGCTCTAATCCAGTATAAATACGATCCCAACTGCGTGATAAACTCGATGTTTGACCATTTGATTCATGCATATAACCAAATTCTGCACTATTAAAAATCAGCATGTTTGATTGATGCATAACAAAAAACTGAGGCTTATAGTTCGTTTCTCTAAAAGGCGATGAAATCTCGCTATTCCCTAGTTGCCATAGCGACTTTTGCGTATAAGAGAACATGAATGAAGTGCTGTTATTAATTTGAACGATCGGCACCGCTAAAGAAAACTGAAATTTCACTTCCACATTTTGAAGGCCATCAGCGTCTTCAAAGCCTCCTGAAATGTATTCATCTTTGTTGATACTATCGGTGTAACTTCCTAATAAATAGCTGTCTTCATAACCAGATATACGATTAAGCGCTTTTGCAGATGTCATAAAGGGTAGAGCCCATGCAATTAATAGCATCCATTTTTTCATAATTAACCTTTTGTCAGTAACTTGCCTTTAATCACTAGTAAAGCAAAAATCATACCTATAATGACACAAGCGTTCCATTATTAATTATTTAATATCAATGACTCGGCTCGCTTTCTTATATTGAATTTTCCACCCCGTCCAACTAGGTAATTCCCACCGCTTTAACTCCCCTTTTCGTCCTCCCGTTTTGTAATGAAGGACTAATCGCTTACTAAAAGGAACATATTCTACCGTTAAAGCGAGTTCAGGCAGCAGCACCTGTTGCGGGTACTTCGTCATAAACTCATCCCACTCCCATTCAGGTATCCCGTTAAAGATAAAATCACTCTCATCAAATAATTCCATTTCATCCAAGGAAGTAATGCCGAGCTCGCCTAATTGTGCAGTAAACCAAGATTCAAACGTCAATTCATTTGCTTTTTTGTTGCCATTTAATTGGCAATACAGTGTCCAAGCGGCAAGTTTTGTCTCAATATCATGTCTAAATCCTGGAAATAATTGCCCTTTTTTCACTTGACCGACGATAGCCGGAATACTCGCTTCATTTTCAGGTTCGCAATAATCGGTATGTATTAAACGATTGGCATAATAATGATGGCGCTCTACTTGTAAAATATCACCATGAGAAACAAGTTCACCCATCTGAATTTCTGCCAGTCCAGCGTCAATAAGTAATGCCATATCAATCGGAGTAAGCACCGTTGCAATCGTCATCACTTGTTTACTTCCTCGGCCTGGAAGTGAAAATTGATCGAAGACGATCGCAGCTTCTTCCGTTTGAGAAAAGACACTCTCGCGACCAAGAACCACTTCTTGATATCCATTACCAAAGGCTTCTCTGCGTTTCTTTCTACGCACATAAACAAGCTCTGGCAGCTTATGTAACCTGAATTCTGGATAAAACATGCTTTAAGCGAGGATTAGTTCAAATTCACATTCTGATAGCTTAATTCGTGGCTTTTGTTTTTTTAAACAATAAGCCACAACGCCTGAAATTACATTTAGCATGAAACCAGTCACGCTACGATGACGGCTATGTTCAATTTGAGAGATATTCTTCAATTGGTCATTTATCGTTTCGATAATGTATCTCTTTGATAACATAGCCTTATCAAAAGCACTTATCTCTTTTGCTTTCATGTTTTTTCGCGAGGTAGTCACTAAATCGACATCAGAGTTCTTTAAGCTCTCACTCAACTTTTTACCTATGTACCCTTTATCAGCGTACAATTTCCCCGAGAGTTCTTTGCATAAATCAGGTACAGGAGTCCTATCATTTACATTGCCAGCTGTGATTTTCAGCGAAATAATTTCTCCAAGATGGTTAATCAATAAATGAAGTTTGAAGCCGAAAAACCATCCCATGGTACCTTTTCCTCTTTTCGCAACACCATCAAAGACTTTATGGCGAGGAATTCGAATGTTATGGCATACTTTAAGACTCGTGGAGTCAACAAAAGCAATGCCAGTCGGCTTACCTTTGATAGATTGAAAATAGGCACACATTGGGGCGATTAGGCTAGGCATTTTGCTCACAAATCGAGTGTAGCTAAGTAAATTTGGAAAGTATCCTTTCCAATATTGATGAACTAACCCGATATAGAAGTTCTTGAAATCTCTATGATTTGATTGATGAAAAGCGATGACAATAGTCATACATTCACTAGTAGACATTACTGACTGACGTTTTCTTTTTCTCTCACTAGCCTCAACAAGGTATTTTTCCCATTGAGATAAGAATTGATAACAAAAATCATCGACATCACAAAATATATCAACTAATTTATTCATCTTGCCCACCTTTTAAAATACGTTCAAATAATTCTTGGTCGAAAGATCTGATCGTTAGGTGGGCAATTAGTTCAGCCTTATCCAGAATTCAGGTTAACTATTAAAATCAGCACCTTTCCATCGAGTTTCAATCGTAGGATTAAACCACCAATCACCAGATTCAACCTCTGCACCTATTTTAAATGTTAAGTACGATCGGAACTCAGGGTCAACCATTACGCCAGAATCAATATACCATTCATCATTAAAATGATAACGAGCTTGAATACCAGTATCTACAACATCCCCACCCACTTGATTCTGCAGTTCTTTAGGCAAATCAAAATAACGTAAGCGCATCAACGCACTTAGTTGCCAATCACGGTACTGATATAAATAAATTCCACCTTCCATACCATTAATAAAGACATAATCATTCTCAAAAAACATCATTGGAATAAAAGTGGATACCGTCTCAATATCGGTAGCATAAGGAATACTGGCTGTTCGGATTACCGCGGCAATACCCCACTGTTTTTCTTTTTCTGATATAATATCTGTATTCTCTGTATTTTGATGGCCCGAAGCATATACACTAGGTATATTCATTATTTGAAGAAATAATAAACCAATGAATGGTAAGGTGAAAATGCGTTTGAACAAAAGCGATAATCTCTAAATTAGGGGGGGATAAGATAACCAATTGATATAATATTATTTCAATCAACTGTAGATTTTCAGTATAGTGTCGATAACGTTTATAGTAATCAAAGTCTTGAGAAAAAATGTGAAAATATCAGAACTTATACAAGTTTTACAAACAATCCAAGAAACAACAAGTGATGACTTAGAAGTTGTGACTGGCGAAGAATGGTTTCCAGAACAATTACTTGAATCTAATGTAAATCACAACATGGCTTTTTTAAAGTTTGACCGTATGCCAAATGATATTCCGAGCGAAATTGATGCCAGAGGTTTTTTTGAGCATGAAGAATTACTTATTAAAAATATAATCAATAAAGTAATTTTCAGTGAATTAGAACCCGAAGAGATGGTAGAAAAACTAGCTACGATGCTTTTTTTCAGCCACGAAAATATCAGCTCTGATGTCATTGAAGCCTTTAGCCAAGAAATAAAATAATTATCATCGGCCAAATTCAATAATAAAAAAGTAGGTACTGAGCCTACTTTTTTATTATCTACGCTACATAGTGACTAGAATGGATACCAGAATAACGACGTTTCCATCACTCTTTTAGTAATCGCCATCACGACAATGAATAGTAAACCGCTAATGACCCATACATCGATGTTCGTCATCGCTTTTTCACTAAACCACGTTCGACTTTTTCCTCGACCAAATCCGCGTAACACCATTGCGTTTGATATTTCATCCGCACGATCTAAACTTGAGAAAATCAATGGCCCTAATATTTTTGCGATATTACTAATGCGAGTAAACACCGGAACATTTTTAGATAGATCGACACCACGAGCTTGCTGGGCGTGCATTATATTAACAAAATCACTTTTTACTTCAGGTAAATAACGCAATGTTAAACTCACGGCATAAGCAATTTTATACGGTAATCCAAGTCGATTTAAACTTGCAGCAAACTCCGTTGGATGCGTTGTAAATACAAATACCAACGCAATTGGGAACATACTAAAATATTTCAGTGTCACCGTAATAAGATAAAATAACGTTTCTTGTGTTACCACATAGCTCCCAAAAATAGGAAATAATACGGTTGTAGAACCCAATAATTCATTACCCTGATTTGGAGCCAATAGAAACATAAAAATAGCATTCATACTAAGTACAGATGCCGTTCCTATTAGTAACGGTTTATACGTAGTTAAAGGCACCTTTGTTTCTTTTAATAACCATAAACCAAACAAAATCAGTGGGATAATAATACGGAGATCAAACGTAGTTAATACCACCGTAATCCAAGCAATAAACAATAAGAATTTAGTCACCCCGTTTAAACGGTGCAGCCATGTATCTAAATCCACGAAATTAATACCGAAACTTTGTTTTTTAGTGGACATTCTTATCGCTCTCACGCTCAGTGCTAATAAACTGATTCATAAAGCCCGTTATATTCTTTATGCCTGCTTTATTAACCAGCTCATACAAACTGGTCACCGTCAAATTGGCTTTATCTAATAATTCTGGTTGGCTAAATATAGAAATAACGCGGTCATCCGCAACACAATGGCTATCTGCAATCACAATGGCACGAGTGGTATGCTCAAGCACTAAATGCATATCATGAGAAATGATAATCACTGTTAAACCCAACGTTTGGTTCAGCTCGTTAATGAAGTGAAGCATTGATGTATAATTTCGATAATCTTGACCTGCCGTTGGTTCATCAAGGATCAATAATTCAGGTTCAAGAACAAGAATTGACGCGATGGTCACTCGTTTTTTCTGCCCGTAACTCAATGCATCAATAGGCCAATGACGGAAACGACGTAATCCACACAAATCTAATGCTTTTGTTACTTTACTCTCAATCTCTGCCTCAGAGAGGCCGCTATTAACTAAGCCAAATGCGATTTCATCAAAAATCATGTGATGCGAGATCATATGATTTGGGTTTTGTAAAACAACGCCCACTTTTTGGGAGCGTTCAGAAATGGATAATTGACTTAAATCTTGTCCATTCAAACTGATCGAACCCAGATCCGGTTGTAAAACACCCATGATCAATTTTGTAATGGTTGACTTACCTGAACCATTTTTACCTAAAATTGAAACAAATTCGCCTTTGTTTACATTAAAAGAAATATTATCTAATGCGTTAACGTCGCCATCATAAGAATAAGTTAAGTTATCAATACAAAGTAATGCTTCTGTTTTACTTTCAACAAGAGCATCACTGTCGGTATTTACAAACCATTGGTTCATACTTAACGCTATTTTTTGACTATCTAATGATGAAAGCTGACTGATGTGCGGCTCTTGAGATATATCAAACCCACTGGATTTTAATGCAGAGATATAAAGTGGTTCACGGATACCATGCTCAACAAGCAGTGATGTTTGCAGCAGTTTATCAGGGGTTGTATCTGCAACAATCTCGCCTTGATCCATTAAGATCACTCGATCGATAGAACGATGTAAAACATCCTCTAAGCGGTGCTCAATAATAATAACCGTTTTGCCACGATTTTTATGAAGCTCATCAATGATCTCAATCGTTGCCTTACCTGTTTTAGGATCTAGGCTTGCCAAAGGTTCATCAAATAATAGAATATCGACATTATCGACCAGAATACCACCCAATGACACACGTTGCTTTTGACCACCACTCAAATCATAAGGTGACTTTTTAAGTAGTGCGGTCAAATCTACCATTTTGGCAACATCGCGAACAACTGGGTACATTTCAGCTTTTGAGATCATTTGATTCTCAAGTGCAAAGGCAATATCTTCCCCAACCGTTAATCCAACAAATTGACTGTCTGTATCTTGTAAAACAGTACCCACATTCTCAGTGTATTGTTCGATTTTCCAATCAGCAACATCGCATTCATTAATGAACAGTTGTCCTTCTACCTCACCTTTAATTGTGTGAGGGATTAAGCCATTTAAACATTGACCTAATGTTGATTTACCGCTGCCACTTGGCCCGATAATCACAATCTTTTCGCCTTGTTCTATCCTTAGATTGATATTTTTAAGCGTCGGTTTATCCTGTGACGCATATCGAAAAGAGAAATTAGAAAAGGTTACGCTCATTAATTATTGAGCCTCTGTTAAATGAGTACTTTGTTTCTTACGTTTGGCTAAATTTGTCAAAATAAAGTAACCAACAACAGCAATAAGCACGGTATTACCTGCAGCAATAATACAAAGTTGAGCGAATACTTTTGTAAATGGTTCTGCATAAAGAACGGTGTCTAAAAATGCAGACGTCCCATAACCAATCACGTTACCAACAAAGGCCAGAACAACAAAAATAAAGAAGTCTTTTTTATCAAATAAACCTACTTCAATTCGTCTCTTAGTCAAGATAGGAAATAAGCCAATAATCATACCAACAATGCCAGAGCCTAATATCCATGTTAGCCACACTCCCCACCCTGCAAATAAGTCCGTAACCCAGTGGCCAATAAAACCAACTAAGAACCCTACAATTGGCCCATACAATACAGAGAACAACGCTAGAACAGCCATTGCTGGTTTTAAGGTTGTATTAGCAAATACAGGAATACCAAACATAGGTAGACCACCGATGCCATAAAGAGCAGCACCGATAGCGATAACGACGACAGTTTTAGCAGAAAGGTTCATAATGTTCGCCTTGAAGCAAAAATGAGATTAATAATGAGGCGCGAATTATACAGTAACTCAAGCGGTTTGGAAATATTTACATCTAGACGGCTGTAATACTAAACCACGGATATATTGAATAAAATCAATGTGGAATTACAGGCAAGAAAAAAGGCTTATCATTTCTGATAAGCCTTCTTAAAAGATGGTGCCCCGGGCCGGACTTGAACCGGCACAGCGCGAACGCCGAGGGATTTTAAATCCCTTGTGTCTACCAATTCCACCACCAGGGCACGCAATTTAATGCGATGCTTCTAACCATGTTCTCTATAAATAGAGAGGCTGACACCATCTGTAATTATCGCCTAAGCAATAACTTTTAATTCTGTATTAATAAATGGAGGCGCCTCCCGGAATCGAACCGAGGTACACGGATTTGCAATCCGCTGCATAACCACTCTGCCAAGGCGCCATCTCTCTTACGGGGCTTAATGTAACCGATTTAAAAAAAGAGTCAAACAAAAATTGTGTTTTTTATTTCGTTTGAATACTTTGCCATCAATCCGTACATTATTCACCCTAAGATGATGAAAGCAAACTTATTTTGCTCGCCATACTTTAATAGTCGACTGCGGTTTATCTTGATCTTTACCCTCATCTCTTCGTTGAGAGTACGATTTACCAAAACCACGATCTTTCGATTCTTCACGGCGTTTTTGACTAAATGTATTATTCGAATGATGATTACGTCCAGAACTTGCCTTTTTGATGGTCCTAATTTTCCCATCAACTTCTTTCACTTTACGTGACGCTTCTTCTGTCTTACTTGATGTACCAATCATATTATTGATTTGTTCCATCTCTGAAGCCGTTAAATAACGCCATTCACCAGACGCAAGTGTGCCTAAGTCAATATTCATAATTCGAACGCGTTTAAGTTTAAATACTTCATAATCTAAGTATTCACACATACGACGAATTTGACGATTTAAACCTTGCGTTAACGTAATTCGGAAAACAAAACGTGATTCTTGTTTAACCTGACAAGGTAGCGTTACGGTATCTAAAATAGGAACACCCGCCGCCATTTGTGCTAGAAAGTCATCAGTAATAGGTTTATCAACACGAACGACATATTCTTTTTCATGCGCATTGCCCGCACGAAGAATCTTATTAACGATATCTCCATCACTGGTTAAGAAAATCAAACCATCAGACGGCTTGTCCAATCGACCAATAGGAAAAATACGCTGTTCGTGGTTAATATAATCAATAATATTACCTTCGACATGACGTTCGCTTGTACAGGTAATACCGACTGGCTTATTGAATGCAATATAGATACGTTCTTGCTTTGCTTTCAATGGTTTTCCATCAACCAGAACATCATCACCTTCAGCTACTTTTGTACCCATTTCAGGAACGTTGCCATTAATAGTAATTCGCTGCTGATCAATCAATTTATCAGCTTCTCTTCGTGAGCAATAACCCGTATCACTAATGTATTTGTTTAAACGAGTTAGTTTAGGTTCTGGTGATGTCATGGTGTACCTCAAAAAAATGAACAGCCGGAGTGTATCAGAAACTTTAAAAAATAAATAAAAAAAGCGCTCTAGACCGTAGTTTAGAACGCTTAATTATAATGACTAATGATTATTTAACCACTTATTCAGAAACAATCACGCCTTCATTCGTTGTCTCTTCATTTACTGCTTTCACAGCGACAGCGGCTTTAACTGCTGCTTCTTGAGTTTTTGGCTTTGTTACGACAGGAACCACTGCCACCTCTTCCGTACTTTTCGCCTTCACTTCATCGGCAATAATCGCCGTTTTTTCAGACTCAACAACAGGAAGCTCCACCTTCTCTTCGGCCACTTTTTCAGTCGCTTGTTCTTTCTCTTTAAACGATGCAATCACATCATTCAGATTTTTAATTAAATTATCGTTACGCTCTAATTGCTGCGTTAGAACTAACACTTGTTTTTGCACACCAGAACGGTCTTCAGTTTGGTTCTCAATGGTAAGCGCTTGACTTTTAATTTGTGCATTGAGTTCTTGTATTTTTTTCTCTAACACAACGGTATTATTTGCTTCGTGCATTTGCTGCACCGAATCTAAAATAGACGTTGTTTGAGTTCTTAATGGTTGATCACGGTAATCGTTCCCGTTAATCGCCTGAGATATTGATAATAATTTATTTTCAAACTCTAATACTGGCTGTTCAAATTGACCATTTTTAACCGCCTGCAGTAATTTTACTGCAGCCGCCATATTTTTAAGATGATCTAATTGAAAAACAGTACGATTTACAGCACTGCTAATTAGCGCTTCATCGCGGTTATTCGCTTGAACTGCTTTCTGAGTTTTGTCTAATTCGGCTTTCGCTTGGCCGTAACTAATAGCCGCGATGGTTTTAAACCCTTTTTGAGAGAGTTGATTAAATTCTTTTTCAAGAGGATAAACATAAATCTTTAACGTTGTATCTATTTCAATCGCTTTTGCATTCGTTAAAAAAGAAGCTTGCTCAGTTTGAGCCTCTGCAATATCGTCTTCAATCACCGTAATAAATAACGTTTTATATTGCGAATTTAGAGATGCAAACTCAGCAGGATAATAAGTATTTACATCAATAGATGTCATGTAATCCATTTGTGATATCGCGTCTGAAAGAACAACATCGGCTTGCTCTTTATACCTTTTAAGCTTACTAAGCTCTGCATCTGCTTTCGTTATATATTCGCTGTATTTAGTGGCATAAGATCCAGAAGAAAACATCGAATATTCTTCATTAATTAATCCTGGTTCTTTTTCTACCTCTAAATAAATCTCTTTAGCATCATTCCATGATTCGGTCATTATGTTGTAAGTTGGCTCAGAGTAGAGTCTAAACTGCTCAACAGAATCAAACGTTGCTTTGTCTAAAGTGTATTGTTTTTGTAATACATCAAATGTTGATACTGATGATACGGCTCTGTTTTTTTCTACAGCTACCGAAGTCTCCGTATTATTCGTACTTTGACAACCAACCACACTAGACAATGCCGTAGCAATTATTGCCATCTTAAAATATTGTTTCATTCTGAACCTATTTTTATTATATGAATAGACAAAGTGCGTGTGCACTTTTTTCGAATCCTACTACATAACAACAATTAAATCAGTATTTACAATGAGTTCACGATTAATTATAACGACTGCATTATAGGTATAAAAAAAGCCGCTCAAATAAGAGCGGCTTTAACATTATCTTTTTTATCGATGATTAAACTAAAATCAATCACCAGCAAACATGTACCCTTCGCCATGAACAGTAACAAATATTTGAGGATTTTTTGGATCCACTTCCATTTTGGCACGCATTCGCCTGATCAAAACATCAATCATTCTGTCATTTGGCGCATCAACACGGTGGCTAATCATATTTAAAATACGTTCACGTGATAATACCGTGTTCGGATAAGACGACAAAGCAACTAATAGCTCATATTCGGCTTTCGTTAACTTAACTGGCTCACCATTGTTCGATAAAGCACGACGTTGAATATCAAACGTCCATTCCCCAAAACGAATTAAATTTGATTCATCTAATTCTACGGGTTCATTTGCTAATGACATACGCCAAAATAGATTTTTAACTCGGACTAAAAGCTCACGTAACTCCACAGGTTTTGTTACGTAATCATCCGCACCCATCTCTAAACCTACGATGCGGTCAATACTATCAGTTCGTCCTGTAACTAAAATAATACCAATATTAGACTGGCTGCGTAATTCACGCGCCAATAATAAACCATCCTCTCCTGGTAGGTTTATATCAAGCATAATTAAATCAACTTTTTGTTCAGCCAAAACAGTTCGCATTTCTGCGCCCGTTTCAGCCTCGCTCACTTGATATCCCTCGGCTTCAAAATAGCCTACAAGCTTAGAGCGAGTTACCACTTCGTCTTCAACAACTAAAATGTGATAGCTCATAATTTTCTCTTTTTTTTATGGTTATTAGGATGGTTCTTATTACATTCTATTCATATATTGTAATAATGCCAATTCTCAATTGATATTTCTGTATATTATTTGATTCAGAACAAATCTTGTCGCGTATTAATCTTTGCTAATATCTTTATACACCCTGTTAATGATAGGTGCTATTCCTTTTCACACTTATGCCGTACAATTATTTAGTCAATTTTTTGGAGCTTATTTTACATGAACGAACTAAATGCATTTAATGAACAACGTGCTGAAATTTATTGGTGGTTATCTAGCCTATTTGCACACGAGCTAACTAAAGAGCAATTAGAGCAGTATAACAGTTTTGAGATTCGTACCTTTTTAACGAACCTTTCTGAAACTCCAGAGCTAACCGACTCTATTTCTTCAATTGTAACAAAATTGAATGAATTACAAACACGCGAAGATGCACAGCTTGAACTATCGGCTGACTTCTGTGAAGCGTTCTTAGGCTCTGATAAGAACAGTGCGCTTCCTTATGCTTCAATGTATTTAGATAAATCACGCCTTCTTAATGCGAAACCAGCACAAGATATGCGTGATTTATTAGAAAAATACAACATCACTCAAAAAGCTGAATTCAATGAACCTGCGGATCACATTGCTATTGAGTTAGATTTCTTAGGCAATCTAATTGTCATGACGAATCAGCAAACAACGGAACCAGAATTCGAGCAATTCATGGCCGCACAACTGCAATTTATTAACGAACAGTTATTATCTTGGGCGCCACGTTTTAACCAACTTTGTTCTGAACGAGATACATTTGGCTTCTATGCTGCCGTTACTCACTTCCTTGTTACGTTCTTAGAATTGGATGTAAAATTCCTAGCGGGCGAATAACAAAAGCATGTACAACTGGTAAGATAAGTTAACAATAGTGTGATATATGTCAAAACGACTATTAAAATTTATTAAATCAGCAATTGTTTGCGCTACGCTTTATAGATAAAATGTGACCGCAAACGATAAAATTTGAATATCAATGAAAACCGCATTTATCGCGGTTTTTTTCATTTATACCACTTAGATTATTCTCTAATCTACTATTGGTAATATACTCACAGGGCCTATTTACCTTCCAACAATCTTTATTAAAAAATAAAGAGAGACTTTGACACTATTGTTGGAACATAAATAGCCCCTTAATAAATTAAGGCTTTTAATATGGCTACCATTAAAGACGTTGCGAAACTTGCTTCTGTTTCGACAACCACCGTTTCTCATGTAATTAACAAAACTCGATTTGTTGCAGAAGCAACTCAAAAAAGAGTATGGGAAGCCGTTGAAGAACTAAACTATGCACCGAGTGCCGTTGCTCGTAGTTTAAAGTGCAACACAACTCGAACTATCGGCATGCTAGTTACCCAGTCCTTTAATCCATTTTTTGCCGAAATGATGCACGGTGTTGAGAACTACTGTTACAAGCAAGGTTACACATTGTTTATGTGTAATACCGAAGGTGATCTAGACAAACAAAAGCACTACCTTCGTATGCTGGCAGAAAAACGTGTCGATGGCTTATTAGTTATGTGTTCTGATCTAAATGAACAGTTATTAGCACAACTTGAAAAAAACACAGAATTACCAATGGTAATCATGGACTGGGGCCCAGATAGTCCTCATACCGACAAAATTATTGATAATTCTGAAGAAGGTGGTTATTTAGCAACAAAACACCTGATTGAAAATGGACACACAAAAATTGGCTGTGTTACCGGTCAGCTTGATAAAGCAACCTGTAAAGAACGAATTCATGGTTTCTACAGAGCCTTATCTGAAGCAAATTTAACGTCAAATCCAGATTGGATATTTGAAGGTGATTTTGAATGTTCTTCTGCCTCTAAATCTGTTGAAAAAATGCTACAGATGGAAGATAAACCAACTGCATTATTTTGTTTTAACGACATTATGGCATTAGCGGCTATCAGCAAAATTCAACAAACTGGCTTACGCGTACCTGAAGATATCTCAATCATTGGTTACGATAACATTGAACTTTCTGCATATTTCTCTCCACCATTGACGACGATTCACCAACCTAAACGTCGCGTTGGTAAGACCGCCGTTGAAATATTGTTGGAACGAATTAAAGATAAGCACCATGAAAGACGCATTTTTGAAATGCATCCAGAAGTGGTTACTCGGAAAAGTGTCCATAAGTTGTAACAATGAGTGATGTATTAATCATAAATATGCAAGTGAAAAAATATTTATTTATTTAAAACTTGAACTGGCATAACAGAAAATCACTCCTATTTTCTGAACCAATGTCACATAACTTGCAAGTGGACAACATTTCATCTTATTGATTACTATATCATCTTAACTGTCACGAACAGGGCAAACTGTGCGAAAGCTCAGGACGCAAAGCTTCCGGCCTACGTATTTATATAAGGTAGCAGGGTTGCCGATGGCAAGTATTTATATCTGCACATTGTTAATTTTTACTTAGAAATAACAATGTGTGGTTTTGAACTTGCTACTATTTCCTCGGGCTCAGTTGTTTAGTGACATAGACTTACTAACCGAGAATTATTGCAATGGATAAACCAATACTAAAAGATTCACTTCGATTACTTTCCTCTCTAGGAAAAATCACTTCACGCTCCATGTTTGGCGGCTTTGGTGTTTTTATTGATGACACAATGTTTGCACTTGTTGTTCAGGACAGACTGCATTTGCGAGCAAGCGATAACACTATTAATTTATTTAAAGACCAAGGTTTTGAACCTTACGTTTATAAAAAACGTGGTTTCCCCGTGGTAACTAAATATTTTGCTATTTCACCTGAATGTTGGGATGAACCTGATTCAATCCTAATTCAAGCTGTTGTTGCTTTAGATGTTGCTAAAAAAGACAAAGAAAAACAAAAAACAGCAGGTCCCTCTCGAATTAAGGATTTACCCAATCTAAGATTAGCGACAGAGAGAATGCTGAAAAAAGCAGGAATAACGACCGTAAAAGAATTAATGGACACGGGATCTGTAAACGCTTATAAAGCGATTCAACAGACTCATTCAAGTTCTGTTAGTGACGAACTACTGTGGTCGCTTGAAGGAGCGATTAAAGGTACTCACTGGTCTGTTATCTCTACTGATATTAGAAATGAATTAAGAAAACAACTTTAAATACATTTTCCTACATTTATTTTACATTCGCCCTACTCTTATGTTGTCTTTACCTGTATAAATTAAAGACAACATAAGGCTAGGAAATGAATTATGAATAAAAAATTACTCTTATTAATCACTCTTCTTACAGCCTTTGCTGTTATCTTTTTTAACTTTGGTCATCTATTTACTCTAGAGCAGGCTAAGGCATACCATCAAGCCCTTCAAAGTGACATCCAAGAAAACCTTTTCTTTTATAGCGCCCTTTATTTCTTTGGTTACATTACCGTCACGGCATTATCAATACCAGGCGCCGCAGTAGTCACATTACTTGGCGCGGCCTTATTTGGTTTTTGGTGGAGCTTATTGTTGGTTTCTTTTGCCAGTTCCATTGGTGCTACTATTGCCTTCCTAAGCAGCCGTTATTTATTAAGAGAATGGGTTGATCGTAAATTTGGGGACAAATTAATTTCCATCAATCAAGGTATTGAAAAAGATGGCGCTTTTTACTTACTGACTCTTCGTTTAATTCCTATATTTCCATTCTTTCTTATTAATTTAGTCATGGGATTAACAAAACTAACCGCCGCTCGGTTTTACTTATTTAGTCAATTAGGCATGCTGCCCGGAACCATGGTATTTTTAAATGCCGGAACTCAATTAGCTGAAATAACCTCACTATCAGGGTTAATATCACCAAATATACTCGGCTCTCTTGCTCTTCTTGGTTTATTTCCAATCGTTGCAAAATTTATTATTAGTTATGTTCGGAAAAAACGCACCTCTTAAAATAACGAATAAGAGATAGACATTATTCTGTCTCTTATCCCTTCTCTCACTGATTACCTGCAGGATTCATTTTACGTTCATGTTTAATAATTTATACTGCCTGTAGTTTAATTTTTAGAGTGCGTATTTATGTTTACTCGTCAGCCATTAGCTATACTTATATTTAGCCTCTCAATGTGTTTATCGCCATTGAGCTTTGCTCAAGATCATGCAATTCCCGCAGTTCAAGATATTATCCTCCCTCTCAATACAACCATTGAGTTTGATGAAGACCGTGATGAAATTATCATGGCTGTAGAACAAGGCCTTATTAAGCCCTTCTCAGCTCTTTATCAGACAGTAAACCAAGACCTTTATGGCAGAATCATAAAAGTTGAGTTAGAAGAAGACGATGATGAATGGACTTATGAGCTAAAACTTATCTACGAAAATCAGATCATAAAAGTTGAATACAACGCGTCTTCTCTTCAAATGCTAGAGCTTAAAGGCCGTCATCTACAAAAGGTTATAAAATAATAATATGAAAATTTTAGTTGTTGAAGATGACCAACGCTTAGGTCAACAAATTATTGACGCTCTCGAAGCAAACAACTGGACACCAGAGCTTTCTCAAGATGGCATTGATGCATTATACCGTGCAACGTCAGAATCTTGGGATGCCATTGTTCTCGATCTAGGTTTACCTAAATTGGATGGATTGACGGTACTTAAAGGCTTAAGAGATGAATCAGTCAATATTCCTGTCATTATTTTAAGTGCTCGTGATACGTTAACTCAACGCATTGATGGCCTTAATGCAGGGGCTGACGATTATTTAACGAAACCCTTTGAATTACCAGAGTTAATCGCCCGCTTACGCGTTCAACTTCGTCGCGCTTCAGGCAGTGCCTCTTCGGTATTAAAAATCGGTAATTTAAGCTTAGATACGTGTTCTTCTAAAATTGTTTGGTATGGTGAAACTATCGAATTAACCGCATTAGAATATAAAGTCGTTGCTTACTTTATGCACAACAAAGAAAAAGTCATTTCTCGAACAGAGTTAGTCGAACATATCTACAAACAAGATTTTGATCGCGATTCAAATACTATTGAAGTGTTTATTGGGCGAATTCGAAGAAAGTTATCGCCTTCCGTAATAAAAACAGTGCGTGGACTTGGGTACCAACTTAATGCCGAATAACAAAAGTAATTTCAAGCATTTAAGTTTAAAAAATCGCTTATTGTTAACGACTACCTTATGGTTAAGCCTGATGCTTGTCAGTGCTGGATTATTGATCCCTTATTTAATAAATGACTACTTAACCACAGATATAAAAAAGACACTCAGTCATTCAATGGATGAAATCATTGCGAATTTAGAAGTCGACAATAACGGAAAATTAGTTCAGTCCGGTCAATTATCTGATCCTCGATTTAAGCGTCCCTACAGTGGACTCTATTGGTATGCCGAAAGTAAAAAGCAAACCTTACGATCTCGCTCTTTATGGGACAGTTCCTTACAAGAAAAAAAACACCATTACCTTGGGCCTAATAATGAAGAACTGATCACGATTAAAAAATCGATTTCTTTGTTTGATGTAAAAGGCCCGGTCTCCATCATTGTTGGTATTGATAAAGCCCCACTATCTTCAACCATTGAGCAGGTAATGCAACGAATATGGCTATTATTAAGCCTCTTATTTATTGGCGTATTTACCTTAATCAGTTTTCAGGTTAAATGGTCTTTAAAGCCTTTATCTAAGCTGCAAACCGAGTTGCAAAAACTTCGTGATGGAGAACAAAACGCTTTAAAGCAATATTACCCTAACGAGATCCAACCACTCGTGACTGATCTCAATGCACTCGTCTTCCACTATCAAGAATTATTAGATCGTGCTCGTCATCATGCAGGAAATCTTTCTCATGCTTTAAAAACACCACTGTCCATTCTAAAAAATGAAACAGAAACACTGCCAGAAGAAAAAAAGAAACACTTTGAGCCCGCGTTATATGACTTACAACATCATATTGATTACCACTTAAATCAAGCACGTATGGCTGGCTCAAAACACATTTTATCAGCCAATAGCTCTCCCTCTAAGCGTATAGATAGCATGTCTATTGCCTTTGATAAACTGTACAGCCAACACTCTATTCTCGTTATTAACGAAATAGACTACGATCTTTTAGTCAATATTGAACAAACGGATTTAGATGAAATTTTAGGAAACCTACTTGAAAACGGGTACAAATGGGCGACATCGATTATCCGTATCACGGCTAATATTGTGGACGATTTTGTTGAAATAAATATTGAAGATGATGGTCTTGGTATTCCCGAAAATAAATTCAAAGAAGTACTTAAAAGGGGCATACGATTAGATGAATCGGTAAAAGGGACAGGACTCGGTCTTAATATCGTACAAGAAGTCATTCATAGTTATCGCGGAAAACTCAACATTTCGAGATCACATTTAGGCGGTGCTAAAATTACGGTTTACCTTCCATTATTTAAACAAAATTAATATATCGAGTATCAACCCATTACCAAAATTAAAACTCTGGTCTGTATTTTGCTTTACAAAAGTATAATGTCAATTTATCTAATACGTTACTAACAAATAACACTATTAAATTTAATGGGCATCAGATACTCTTGCATTTACATCAAACAGAACAACAGACGATTAATTTTTGGCAGTCCAATGAAAAAAATACCATCAGTAAAAAATGGCTATACTTCCCGATAATTAGCATGGTTATTTCTATGTTTATTGGGCTTTTCGTTTTTAATTCAACACTTTCGGATTGGCTAGAAAAGAAAGTTGAAGGGGGATTATCAAATGAAATCACAAGAACCATCAAAGACATTAATGAAGACCAAATCTCTTTTGATGATCCTGTTCAGCTCGATATCTATTTCAAAACACAAGTTGAAGTAGCAAAAGAAGACCACATTACTCTAATAAAAGAAGACGGTACTCCAATTGCGGATAGCGATATTTCTTTAGCCTCTGTGTTAGCACTTGAAAACCATTTAAATCGACAAGAAATTATTGATGCCAAAGATGGTTCGTACGGCACAACGACTCGTTTTAGTACCTCTCGCTTTAAAAATTTACTCTATTCAGCAAAATCATTTGAATACCAAGGACAAACTTACATTCTTCGAGCGGCAACACCATTAACTCGAATAGATGCCATGGTTGAAGAGTTAATGAATATTCTCATTGTTTTGATGGGAATTAACATTGTATTGGTTATTGGCTCTTCTTTGTTAAGTAACAAACTGATTCATCAACAAGTTAAGAATGAGCAAGACCAACAAGAAGAACGCATCGAACAAAGCACGCAAGAAATTGAATTGCTTCATCGCCTTGCCAACATGCTTGCTGCTTGTAATTCAATTACTGAAGCTCAAATGGTGGTTGAAGATATTCTTCCTCGTATTTTAGGCGACGTAAATGGCGTTGTTTCTCTCATCCGCTCATCACGCAATCAATTATTAGTTAAATTGGATTGGGGTGGCTCATGGTCAGGAAGTAAAACCTATGCTCCTGAAGAGTGCTGGGCATTACGAAAAGGCAAATTCCACCTAGCTAATGATAAATACACCACACTTCCTTGTTCACATATGGCCGCCACCGGTACTGATCAAACCCTATGTATCCCATTGATTGCTCATGGTAATACAATAGGAATGATGCATATTTATCTTGGTCCAAATAAAGACATTGAAGAAAAAACTCAAAAACTGGCATTTACAGTCGCAGAACATTTGGGTCTTGCACTTGCTAATCTCAACTTACAAGAAAAGCTTCGTGAACAAGCAATCAGTGACCCATTAACAGGGCTATATAATCGCCGTTATTATGAAGAAACCATTAATCAAGAATTGATGCGATCTAATCGACACAAACAAGAAATGTCGTTATTAATGCTCGATTTAGACCATTTTAAACGATTTAATGATAATTACGGGCATGACGCTGGTGATTACGTGCTGAAAACCATTGGTTCCTTACTGCTTAGTACCATGCGTGGAGAAGATACAATTTGTCGTCTTGGTGGCGAAGAACTCGCGATTATCTTACCCAATACCAGTGCTGAAGCGGCAACCAAGGTGGCTAACAGCCTATGTCAATCGGTCAGTGATTTACATCTAGCCATCAAAGATTTATCTCTTGGCAAGTTAAGCGTCTCTATTGGTATCTCAACTTACCCTGCGAATGGCCTGCAAGCCGATGACTTAACTAAATTGGCTGATATTGCTCTTTATGAAGCAAAAGGAAGAGGGCGAGATCAATCTTGCCATTATGATGATTTAACCCAAAACGCAGAAAGCATCATTGAAAATACAGATAAAAATACGTGTAACAATGAAAATGTGACCGCGATAAAACAGTAAGTGGACACAATAAAAGAGGTTGATAATTCGGCCTCTTTCATTTCTATTACACCTTAAATATTGGCGACATCCCAAGCACTTGAGAGTTAAGTAACAGCAATCCAAAAATCATTAAGACAATCCCCCACTTAGCTGCAACAGTGAATGAATCCGAGTTACGCGTGGTGCACTTTCACTCGCTACTTTTAAATAACGCTGCACAACTTTCTTTCCTGTAATCGTCATCACAGCGATCGTTGATGTTGTCAGTGCAGTGCCTATCGCCATAACAAAAGCACTTATCACCCCAAGCCAATAAATATTAATCATATTAGCAAAAAGTAAGACCATTATAGCCCCAGTACAAGGCCGCATGCCGATGCTAATAATAATACCGACGTATTCTCTCATAGAAGAAGCACGGTTCATTTCGTCTGCAGTAGCAAAATGTTTATGACCGCATGAACAAGAAGAGACCGCGGTATTATTTATATTTTCATTGTTCAATAAAGAAGACGACCTGATCCTCACTGCCCCTTTTATTTTAAATCCCCCTTCTTTTTGGTTGTTCAAAGAACGCCATAATTGCTTTAATGATCGAATCACAATTAAGCCACCAAGAATCAACACAATATAAAAACTCAATCTAATGAATTGGTCTGCTTGCGCATTGACTTCATGCATTGACGCTTTAAATAAAACCAGAAGCACAGAGACTAAAGTAACCGCGACAAGCGCCTGCACCATTGAGGATAACAAGGTTAAAAGTAAACTGGTGTTCACCTTGGTTGGATGAGTGACCAGATAAGTCGTTACGATCATCTTTCCATGTCCAGGACCTAATGAATGAAACATCCCATATAAAAAACTTAAGCCAATTAACATCAACCCCGAAGCTACATTATCTGCCTTTGCTTCATAAAGAAGATCACTTAATTCAGCATAAATATCTCGCTGCATATGAATACTGGTTATCACCAAAGAAGGCCACTCCTGCCATAAAACATCCAGAGCAATAATACTTACCGTAATAAAAACTAAGATATTGATAACCGGTTTCATTGCCTGTTTGAACATTTTTGAACTTATCATTTTATTCACTCACTTCACCTTTTTGATTCATATCTGCTTTGCAATGAACAACCGCACGTTGTGTAAACAGTTGCCCCAATGCATTATCAGGGGCGGCATCTTGAGGCAATGACATCGCGTAAGCCATCTGTTTTGCGGTTGGATGAGGGGTTATGATTTCAACCCGACATTGTTGAGATAATGCTTTCGAAAGCGTAATTGATGTCTCATTTTTCCATGCCATATCAACATAAAAACTGGGCTCAAAAACCCTTAAGTTAAGCGACGATGATGTGATTTTTTGAGGTTTATCCAAGCGTAAATCAAAAGAAAGCGTTAGTTTCCCTTTCTTTTGAGTTAATCGCCCATGCTGATGCAGTGTAAATTTTATCGGTGTTTTATTCTCATCAAAATAGGTGTAATAATGTGAACCTGAAACATTATTTATCATTGAATCAGCCAATTTTCTCATCGTTTCCACTCTATTCTCAGAAGATAAATCCTCCCCATCAAGAGCATATGCAGATGTCATTGCATCAAACGTCCAATTCATTGCTAAACCAGTAATTGTATTTTCGGTACCTTCAATTGTTGTTGTCATATCAACCCAAGAATGAGGATGAGCAAACACAATACAAGGAAAAAACGCCGCCGCTATCAAGATCGTTTTTGCCCACTTAGGCATTTTATTACTTTCATTTTTTTCTGATTCTTTTACTTTACTCTCTCGGTTATCCATTAAATCTAATACCTCGTATTACCCTCTCTTATTACGTTTAATATAAATGAAGGCTTGCATTAATGTTATGTTATAACATAACATAACATAACATAACATCAAAAGCAACAGAACACTTATTCACTCATGGCCTTAAAATGAAAAAAAGAGTTCCAAAATTACAAAATAAATCGTGGTTATTTTCCAGTGCTATTCAACGATTAACCATCGTTATATTCATAATATCAATATGTTACTTTGTCTTAATTTCGTTGCTGTAGAGAGAAAATAATGATTAAAATTGACTCTTTAACGGTCTATTACAATGATAATCTCGCACTTGATTCTGTTTCTGTCGATATTCAGCCACAAGATTTCATCGCTATTATTGGTCCAAACGGCGCAGGTAAATCGACGTTATTAAAATCGATTATGCGCCAAATAAAGCCAGTTTCTGGCTCTATTAGTCACCCAAAAGAACACAAAAAAATAATGGCTTATCTACCGCAATCACATCAAATAGAACGTAACTTCCCAATTTCAGTAGAAGAATTTATTTCAGCGGGTGCTTGGTTACGAACCAGTTTCTGGCGTCATTTTTCTCACAAAGAACATACTCGCCTGCATGAGGTACTTAGGACAGTAAAGCTAATAGGAATGGAGAAACGACAAATAAGTGAATTATCTGGAGGACAATTTCAGCGCATGTTATTTGCAAGAATGCTAATGCAAGATGCGTCAATATTACTGCTTGATGAACCCTTTACCGCCATTGATAGCCAAACCGTTTTTGACTTAATGCAGGTTCTTCGTGACTGCCAGAAACAAGGTAAAACCATCATTGCAGTCGTTCATGATCTTTCTCTTGTTCAGCACTATTTTGATAAATCCATATTAATGGCCACTGCATTAATTAAAGCAGGTACCACAAGTGATGTTCTTCAACCCACTTGGCTCTCTAAGGCGGGCTATCAACATGGTTGTGGGGTAATCGAATAATGACGTCATATCACTTTTTAATTGACCCTTTTATCGAGTTTTCGTTTATGCAACGCGCATTATGGGGCTGTGTTGTTCTTAGTTTAAGCGCTACGCCTATCGGGGTATTTCTTACATTAAGAAAAATGAGCCTAACCGGAGATGCAATGTCTCACGCTATTCTTCCTGGAGCCGCTATCGGTTTTCTTATTTCAGGTGTATCGGTTATTGCTATGACGATTGGGGGGGTAGTTGCAGGATGTATTGTTGCCGGATTATCAGGTCTAGTCGCTCGCCATACGAAAATTGGAGAAGACTCCAGCATGGCAGCCTTTTATCTAATGTCACTCGCGTTAGGCGTTATTATTATTTCGTCTAAAGGCAGTAATTTAGATCTACTCCACGTTCTTTTTGGTTCGACACTTGCTCTTAATAACGATGCGCTGATTTTAATCACGATCATTGCTAGCGTCACATTGTGTATTCTTGCGATTCTCTATCGCCCTATCGTCCTTGAATGTGTTGATCCCGCTTTTTTTAAAACCATAAGTCGTTTGAGTAGTGTTGCTCATTTCAGTTTTTTATTTTTACTGGTCTTAAATCTTGTTGCCGGATTTCACGCATTAGGAACCTTAATGGCGGTAGGGCTGATGGTATTGCCGGCCACTATTGCTCAATTTTGGTCCAAACAATTACGATCAATGTTAATCATTGCTTTCATTATTGCCGCATTAAGTTGTTACCTCGGCTTAATTCTTTCTTATTACTTCAGTTTTGCCACCAGTCCCGCCATCGTTCTCGTTATGGGAGTATTTTATTTGCTCTCTTTATTCTTCGGTTCACAAAGCGGCTTTATTTCTAATCACGTACTCAAATTACAAACAGGGAAAAAACATGTCTAATACATTGTTCACAATACCAGTATTAGCCCTCACTCTAGGGCTTAGCCACTCAGCCATCGCGTCAGAGCAAATGCCAGTGATCACTAGCTTTTCTATTTTAGGCGATATCGTATCTCAAATAGGAGGAGACCATATTGCGATAACTAATCTAGTCAAAGCCAATGGGGATGCCCATGTTTATCAACCAACCCCTATTGATGCAAAAGAAATTTCACAGGCGAAATTAGTCATTATGAATGGCTTGGGATTTGAAGGTTGGATGCCTCGTTTAATCGAATCCTCCAATTTTAAAGGAATCGAAATCATTGCATCAAATGGAATAACGCCGTTAACAAGGGAGGAGGAAGATCATCATCATGAAACTGATCATCAACATGGAAACTACGACCCACATGCATGGAACAGTGTTAAAAATGTGAAAATTTACGTTAAAAATATAGAAGCGGGATTAATCAAAGCGGACCCTAAAAACAGCAATGATTATAAGAGAAATGCAGATAATTATTTACAAAAACTGGATAAGCTAGAGATCACCATTCATCAAGAATTGGATCAAATACCACAATCCAAAAGAACCATAATCACACCGCATGATGCATTTGGTTATTTTTCTCGCGATTACAATGTCACGTTCTATGCACCTCAAGGAACAAGTACCGAATCGGAAGCCAGCGCTGCGGATGTTGCAACCATAATTCGACAAATAAGAAAGGACGATATCCAAGCCGTCTTTATCGAAAATATTACTGATAACAGAATGATCGAACAAATAAGTAACGAAACACACGCTCACATTGGTGGAAAGCTGTATTCAGATGCACTTTCAGGCCCCGATGAGCCCGCAACAAGCTATATAAAACTAATGCAGCACAATGTAAATACCATTACTCAAGCCCTAAAATAACCATTAATCGATTATGTAACTAAAGGCCCTCAAAAAGCCTTTAGTTACATAAAGAACACTAATAAATAAGATTAAAGCCATTTAATCTGGCGTTTCTTCTTCATCGACTTGAAGCATGAAATCCGTAACCCAACCGATCAAAAGAATCATCACCCACGACACCATTATCGAATTGGGTACTTCAAATTGCGGTGAAATAATTAATGTTGCAAAACCTAGCACTGGCAATACCCAAGAAAGCATTGATAACCAACTGTGGTATTTTGAACGCCCTACACTTTGTAAACAAACAATCAATCCAGTGATCGATAATGCGACAAGTGCAGCATGCTGCAAACCACCAATCCATAAAGGAATAACAAGGACTATCGGCCACCATGCGTTCTTATTCACCGGTTTCCAACTTCTCGCGGCAACCCAAACTAAAATTACACTAATAATTTGAGTCAACGTCGCCCACGCACTTCCTAGTAATTTTCCTTCATACTGCAACGCCATGATCCCCGCTTCCATAGCAATAACCACTGACGCAACAAAAACAATCAAGTGAATACTTTTACGATGAGAAAAGATAACGATAAGAAGCGGAAACAAAGTCCAAACAGAAATAGACAAGGGAAAAGGTTGGTAACTTAACGTTAAACCAAATAAAGACAAACCCGCAATTAAAATCCAAGTCGCGACTCCTCCTTGTGGCAACAACCATAAAATAGGGATCGCTAAGGCTAATAATGGTAAATCGCCACCACTGACCCCAAAAGCCAATACACCAACAACAACAAGAACCAAACTTAACAAAATATTCAATACAAACAAAAACATCGCTTCCCCTCCATGGTTTAGCTTAAGGGTGTTACCCTTGTTATCGTTTTAGTTTAGCGGCAATATAGGGTTTTATCACTGATTCACCTCACTTTAATTAAAAGGTTGTTACGTCAATGAATGACTTTGTTCAAAGTATTTACACGAACCTTCTTCATGTCCCAAAAGGACAAGTGATAACCTATGGGCAACTTGCCAAACTTGCAGGGTACCCAAACCATTCAAGACAGGTAGGTAAATTACTCGCAAAACTGCCTAACGATACAAAACTGGCTTGGTATCGAGTGATCAATTCACAAGGAAAAATATCATTGACTGGAGAACGTTTTTTCGTACAAAAAGAGAAATTAGAAGAGGAAGGGATTAGCATTAAAGACGATGGAAGAATTGAACATTTTAAGAAAGTAATAATGCGCTAATCTAAAGCACATTATTACTTCATATCACTTATAATAACGACTTACTGACGTACACCTTTTAGCAATAGGTCTTGAGTCATTGTTTTTTCTTGGTCAGTAATCACCGCATAATTGGTATCCGTTGTAAAACGTAATTTACCATCAACCATAATCGTTGCTCGTACTGAATAACGGTGATTCGCTTTAATATCTGCTGTTTTGAAATCCAGAGCGTAATTAAATGGCGATGATTTGTCAGCCGCTTTAAATGTTTGCTCAGAAATCGTTTTCGATGGTGCATCAGCTAAAGATACATCCGCCAAAGTTACGGTAATAACAGCCGTTGGTGGCAATGCAATACGCTCACGATAGCCAACTGAACCCGTTACAGTCTGCGTAACTACCGCTTGAGGTTCTTCTACCTGAGTGGTATCAACTTGAACAGCCACTTCAGAAGCAACAGGCGCTTTCGCTGTTTTTTCTGTTGAATTACAACCAACCATAACAACACTCGTAACCACTGATAAAGCAATTAATAATGACTTTTTCATTGTTTTACTCTCTTTTAATTATAAATATGTGTCGATGTTCTGACGTACAACTCCATCCGACTAACAACAAATATAAACCCAATAATCGACGCTGTCTTCCTCCTTACTTCATCTTTGACAAAACGCTGACTCAGTATAAGATTTCATAACACAACCTTGATATAGATCTTCCTCCTATTAACACCCTATTTAACTTATTGAACTCAAACTGAATCTATTTCACAATAGAGCGATAACGTTAGAATTTAAAAGGCATTCTTGATGAACAAACCACTTAATGAATTATTAACCCTGTTGCAATTAGAGCAACTCGAACAAGGGCTATTTAGAGGACAAAGCGAGAACCTAGGCTTACCTCAAGTATATGGTGGTCAAGTCGTTGGACAGGCTTTATCGGCCGCTCGCTATACCGTTGATAACGCCAGAACAGTGCATTCTTTTCACAGCTATTTCCTTTATCCTGGCGATCCTGAAAAAGCCATCATCTACGATGTAGAAAACCTACGAGATGGCAGAAGTTTCAGCACTCGTCGAGTGAAAGCCATTCAAAATGGTCGCCCTATTTTCTATTTAACGGCGTCTTATCATGGTGATGAACCTGGATTTGAGCATCAATCAAAAATGCCAGAAATTGCGGGCCCTGAAAACTTCGCCTCTGAAACTCAACTTGCAGAAGCAATTAAGCACGTACTTCCACCTCAAATACAAAAAATATTCTGCAGCGAAAAACCGATCGAAGTTCGCCCAGTAAATATCATTAATCCATTAGCCCCTAAAAAAGCAGCGCCAACACAACATTTATGGATCAAAGCCAATGGTGATTTACCTGATATCCAGTTGATCCATCAATATATATTGGCTTATGCGTCTGATTGGGGATTCTTAACGACGGCACTTCACCCGCACGAAGTCAGCTTGCTCACTCCCAATTTTCAAGTGGCAACCATTGATCATTCAATGTGGTTCCACCGCCCATTCAAAATGGATGAATGGTTGCTTTACTCAATTGAAAGCACCAACGCCAGCGGTTCTCGTGGCTTAGTTCGTGGCGAGATATTCAACCAAAAAGGCGAACTTGTGGCATCTGCAATGCAAGAAGGCTTAATGAGAATGAAAAACAAATAAGTACTTAATCTGTTTAAAAACGCGTAAGGCGCATCAATTGCTCTTGCGCATTTTTGATCTCACTTTTATTACAGAGGTAATTCCGTTGTGTATTTCAATGGTTCCATAGCGAAGGTACTGGTCACATTGGATATACCATCTACACTATTAACCAATTTCTTATAGAAGCTATCGAAAGCTTTCATGTCTTCAGCTAAAACTTTCATCATATAATCATATTCACCAGCCATACGATAAAACTCCATGACCTCGGGAAAGTCAGACACCGTATCAACAAATTTTGAATACCATTCATGCGAATGATTTGATGTTTTTATTAATACAAACGCATTAAAACTCAGTCCCAATTTCTCAGGATTTAACAAGGCCACTTTTTTCTCAATAACCCCATCCTCTTCTAAGCGCTTTAATCGCTTCCAACAAGGGGTTGTCGTTAAGTTTACCGCCTCAGCAAGTTCACTCAGAGAAATCGTACTGTCTTTTTGTAGTAAAGAAAGTAAGGTAATATCCACTTTATCCAGTTCATGCTTTCCCATTCATTCCCACCTGTAGAATTTATTTCTCTTTAACTGCTAATATACAGTAAATATAGCAAAGTTTTTCTCAAGTAACAGAGGTAAATTATTCACATCGCCCATATTTAAGGAAAAGAATTATGTGTACAGATCATAACTGGATTAATAACGCTATTCGTAAAATTGAAGCGGACTACCAACGCTCTGCAGATACCCATCTCATTAAGCTTGATTTGCCAATGCTTAATGGTATTTATGTTTACCTAAAGGATGAAAGTACGCATCCAACAGGGTCACTTAAGCATCGCTTAGCCCGATCTCTTTTCCTTTATGCCATCTCAAATGGATGGATTGGCCCTAACACCCCGATTATTGAATCCTCATCAGGCAGTACTGCGGTATCTGAAGCCTATTTCGCACGTCTTTTAGGTCTTCCTTTTATTGCTGTCGTGCCTCGCTGTACCGCGAGTAAAAAAATAGAAATGATTCAGTTCTATGGCGGTAAAACGCATTTTGTCGAACGTTCTGATGAAATTTATGCAGAATCTCGCCGTTTAGCGCAAGAGTTAGATGGTCATTATATGGATCAATTTACTTACGCAGAGCGAGCAACGGATTGGCGTGGCAACAATAACATCGCTGACAGTATATTCAGTCAAATGAAATTAGAAGATCACCCTGAACCAACATGGATCGTAATGAATCCAGGGACTGGCGGAACGTCAGCAACCATTGGTCGCTTCATTCGATATCAAAAATACCACACGAAATTGTGTGTGGTTGATCCTGAAAATTCGGTATTCCATGATTTCTATAAAACAGGCAATAAAGACCTAACATTAGAATGTGGAAGTAAAATTGAAGGAATTGGGCGTCCGCGAGTGGAACCTAGCTTTATTCCGGGCGTCATTGATGAAATGCGCACCATTCCTGACGCAGCAAGTGTTGCAACAGCACGTTGGCTAGAAGGCATTCTAGGCAGAAAAGCAGGGGCTTCAACAGGAACCAATTTACATGGCGCATTACAATTGGCTTGTGAAATGGAGCAACGTGGTGAAAAAGGATCTATTGTGACTTTATTGTGTGACAGTGGTGACCGTTATTTGGATACATACTATAACGATGAATGGGTAGCTAAACATATTGGCGACCTAACACCTCATCTCTCTCAGTTAAAAAACTTCGAACGCACAGGTCAGCTGTAACCCTACGAGTAAACCCCATAATCAAAGCCATCATTAACGTGATGGCTTTTTTATCTATTCTTCCTTACTATGCTCACTAATTACAAAACTTGGAGTTAATGACCTATGTCTACAGCTATTGTTGTTTTTAGTGGCGGTCAAGATTCGACCACTTGTTTAATTCAAGCACTTACCCATTATGATCATGTTCATTGTATTACTTTTGATTATGGCCAACGTCATAATCAAGAAATTGAAGTAGCTAAATCTGTCGCTTTAGACTTAGGGGCAACCTCTCACAAAGTCATGGATGTGGGTTTATTAAATGAATTGGCCGTCAGTTCGTTAACTCGCGATAACATACCGGTTTCTCATGAACTGCAAGAGAATGGTTTACCGAATTCATTTGTTCCTGGTCGTAATATTTTATTTTTAACTCTTGCTGGTATTTATGCATACCAATTAGGTGCAGAAAGCGTTATCACGGGCGTATGTGAAACTGACTTTTCTGGTTACCCTGATTGTCGAGATGAATTTGTAAAATCGATTAATCAATCTCTTGTATTAGGAATGGATCGTAAACTAAAAATCGATACTCCTTTAATGTGGCTAAATAAAGCGGAAACGTGGGCATTAGCCGATAAGTACGGCAAGTTAGATTATGTTCGTAATCAAACATTAACGTGCTATAACGGCGTTATTGGTGATGGCTGTGGTGATTGCCCATCATGTGACTTACGCAAAAATGGTTTAGACGACTATTTAGCAAATAAAGAATCAGTAATGGCTGACTTAGAGTCAAAAATTTAATACTGATGTTTGCTTTATTCATGCATAAAAAAACCGCAAAGTAATCGTATTACTTTGCGGTTTTTTATATCAATCACATCTATGTACTTAGTGTGATATTCGTCCTTTGATGTCGTGATCTAATTCTCTATTCAACAACTCTTCTACATGACCTGGGGAATGTGTTTTACCTGAGATCAATCGATACATCGCAGGAATAACAAATAACGTCACCAAGGTGGCAAAGGCCATACCAAAGAAGATAACCGTACCTACAGCAACTCGACTTTCATAGCCTGCCCCTGTTGACATAATTAACGGTATAGCACCAGCTAGTGTTGTAAACGCCGTCATTAAAATAGGGCGTAAACGACGAGCAGAAGCATCAACAATTGCTTGCTCTAGCTCAACGCCTTTATCACGAAGTTGGTTGGCAAATTCAACAATCAAAATACCGTTCTTAGTCACCATGCCTATCAACATGATCATACCAATTTGACTGTAAATATTTAAACCTTGCCCCATAACCACTAAGCCTAAGAAGCCACCAAACACCCCCATAGGTACGGTAAACATAACGACCATTGGGTTAATAAAGCTTTCAAACTGAGCGGCAAGAACAAGATAAGCCACCAATAGCGCCAAGCCAAAAACAACTAAAATACTGGATTGATTCTCTTTAAAGTCTTTTGATTCCCCCGTATAAGCAACTGAAATATCACTTGGTAACATTTCAATGGCTTTCGCATCTAAATAATCCAATGCATCACCTAATGTTGATCCATCTTTTAAGTTTGCCGTTAACGTAATCGACTTTTGCTTATTGGTGTGAGACAAACGGATCGCTGAGGCGACTTCGTTTATCTTGGTAACCGTATCTAAGGTAACCAATTCACCACTGGAGGTTCTCATGTAAATTTGGCTAAGATCGGCCGCATTATTGAAGTTATTTTCATCGCCGCGTAAATACACATCGTATTCTTCACCACGCTCAATAAAGGTTGTTTCACTCTTACCGCCTAACATGATTTCAAGCGTATCTGAGATGTCTGAAATCTTAATACCTAATTCTGAGGCGCGATCACGATCAACTGAAACAACCAATTCAGGCGTTTTTTCAGAATAGTTAATATCCGCGCCTTCCATTAATGGGCTATTATTTGCTTCCGCTTTTAATATCTCACCCCATTGTTGTAACTCTTTATAATCAGAACCACCAAGTACAAATTGAACCGGTTCACTTGAACCACCACGAAAACCTGGCATCATTGGAAATACGCGCGCATCAGGAATATCAGCCAGTGCTTTTTTAATGACACCTAGCCCTTCTTGAGCCGTCAGTTCTCGATCCGCCCAATCTTCTAAGATCATGATAACAAAGCCCGTTTGATCCCCTGCATTACCACCAAAAGCAGGTGATTGAACGCTGAATGATTTTAAGAACCCTTTGCCTAGTAAAGGCATCAATCGTTCTTCAACAATATCCATGTTCGCACTCATGCGGTTATAACTGGTTGCATCAGCACCACGCACAAACGCAAACAACACACCGCGATCTTCTTGTGGGGTCAATTGTGATGGTACTTGCTGCATTAAGCCGTAACTACCGCCAATACACGCAAGAATAACCACAGGAGCAAGTAAACGCCATGCAACCGCTTTAGTGACAGACTTTCGATAACCACGCTCTAAAGAGGCAAACATCTTATCAACGAAAATATTAAAACGATTTGGTTTTACATTCGCTTTTAAAATCTTACTACCTAGAACAGGGGTTAGCGTCAATGCGATTAACGAGGAGAACAACACCGACATAGCCAGTAAGACTGAAAATTCAGTAAACAATAACCCCACCATTCCTTCCATAAAAGAAATGGGTAAGAACACCATCACCAACACTAACGTCGTTGCAATAACAGCAAAACCAACCTCTCTTGTGCCTTTGTATGCAGCAAGCAATGGCGACTCTCCCTTTTCTAAATGATGGAATATGTTCTCAACAACAACAATGGCATCATCAACCACCAAACCGATGGATAAAATTAACGCCATCAAGGTGATTAAGTTAATCGAAAATCCAAAATAGTAGGCCGCAATAAAAGAAGAGATTAAAGAAACAGGCACAGTAACCGCAGGGATCAACGTGGCACGAGCTTGCCCAATAAAGATATAAAGAACCAAAATAACCAAGCCGCCCGTAATAAAGAGCGTGCTATATACTTCTGAGATCGACCGTTCGATAAATACGGTAGAATCATAATCAATCGCTAATCGAGTCCCCTCAGGTAAAAACTGTTGGATCTTTTCGACTTCCTCATGAACTAGCGTTGCCATTTCTAGCGGGTTCGCATCAGATTGAGGAACAATGCCCATACTTACATTGACAATACCGTCACTTTTAAACGTCGAGTTTTCGTTCTCTGCACCAATATAAACATCAGCCACGTCTTTTAAATAAATAGGCGTACCATCACTCGCCGTTTTCACAACAAGATAGTTAAAATCATCCGCTTTGTTATAAAGACGCTCAGTTCGAACCGACATTACGATGGCATCATTTCGAACTTCCCCCCGGGGCTTTCATATTTTCAGAACGAAGCGCGGCAGTAATATCTGAAGCAATAACACCACGTCCAGCCATAAGCGCGGGCTTTAGTTTAACGTACATAACCTTGTACAAACCACCCGAGATATCAACCGAACTGACGCCATTAATTAAACTAAAACGGTCAATCAGCACACGCTCGGTATAATCCGTTAATTCAGTTCGATCCATTACGCTTGAACTTAAATTAATATAAACCGACGCTTCACCACTCCCATTGTTTTTAAATACAATCGGATCATCCGCTTCATCAGGTAATCCACTTTGAGCACGAGCAACGGCATCACGGACATCACTCACCCCTGTATTTAAGTCATACCCTAAATCAAACGTAATCGTAATACGTGACATGCCATTTCGAGTCGTTGATTCGATCTCATCAATGCCACTAATACCGGATAATTGATCTTCCAATAGTGAGGTAATTTGGTTTTCCATAATGGTCGCAGAAGCGCCATCATAAGTCGTGCTAACCGACACGACGGGACTTTCAATATCCGGCATTTCACGGACGGCTAACTTGCTAAAAGACACCGCACCAAACACACACAACAACAAACTTAGAACAATGGCAACTACCGGTCTTTTTACTGACGTATCAGATAACCACATTATTGAACCTCAGCTTTTATCGTCTCAGCATCTGTTGAGATCATTTTAACCGTTACACCATCACGCATATTGACAAGACCTTGAACAACAATGTCTTGGCCTATATCCAAGCCTTTTTCAATAACCACTCGGTTTTCTACACGAGCACCTAAAACCACTTCCGTACGAATCACTTTATTATCATCACCAATGACATACACATAACGTTTTGTACCTGAATACTCAAGTGCTTGAACAGGAATAATCGGTGCATTAATAGCAGGAAAATCCAACGTTGCGGCCATTAACATACCCGGCTTCATTTTTAGTTCTTTATTAGGAAAATCAATTCGAATGCGTAAATTAAGTGTTTCTGCATTTATACGAGAATCAATACCAACCACTTCACCAGAGAACTCAAGATCTCCCCATGCTTGGCTCTTAGCCTCGACTTTCATCCTTGTTGATAGCATTGATAAATAACGCTCAGGCACTTGTAAATCCAATTGCATTAAAGAAAGGTTGTCCAATGTAAGTAATTCACTACCAACACTGACCATTTTACCTAAGCTAAAATCAATAAAACCAACCGTTCCGGCAAAAGGCGCTGAGATATGTAAGTCACGTAATTCAGCATTTGCGGCTTCTAAACGTGCCTGTGCAATATTTACACTGGCTTTTTGCCCATCAATCTCAGTTTGAGTAATCGCATTCTTTTTCGACAAACGCTGAAACTCTTTTAATTTACGTTGTTCATCATGTAAATACGCTTGAGCCTCTTTTATTACCGCTTTTGCTTTATCATCATTTAACTGAATCAATAGCTGACCTTTTTTCACCGTTTGATTGGCCTTAATCGCAATACGATCGACTTTTCCTGAAACTTCAGGTGAAATAATGACGGATTCTGCGGCTTCAAGCTTTCCAATTAACGATAAAGACTGAGATATCTCATGAGTTGCTACTTCTTCAGCAACAACAGCAACAGATTCATTACTGGTTGGTCTTTTAGCATAAGAAAGTGTAGATAAAGTACATGCTAATAAAACGGCAAGGGCGATAGACTTTGTTTGATTCATACTGTGACTTATTTTAATTATGGAATTCAGTGAGTGAACATAGTTTACCAAGTGAAAAGGCATTTGTTCGTCAATGAATGTAAAGATGACGCAATAAACTGTAAAAACAATCACTTCAATCTATCTACTATTCACTCATTTAGTTCATAAATGGTGATTTTTAACCCTTTATGACGAAAAAGTCAGCATTCAAATCAAAAAACACATAAAAGTGCTTTACAGAAAAACGAAGTTTGCTATTATTCGCTCCGAACTTGGCAAGGTCGTTGGGAAAACTCTTGTTAAGTATAAAAATCTCTCGTTGGGGGGGTTCCCGAGTGGCCAAAGGGAGCAGACTGTAAATCTGCCGCGTAAGCTTCGATGGTTCGAATCCGTCCCCCCCCACCATATTTTTCTTAATTGTTTGAATTAACGATTAGGATAACTTGATTGCTCCGTTGGGAAACGAGTTAATTAAGTATAAAAATCCCCGTTGGAGGGGTTCCCGAGTGGCCAAAGGGAGCAGACTGTAAATCTGCCGCGTAAGCTTCGATGGTTCGAATCCGTCCCCCTCCACCATTATTCTTCTTGATTGTTTGAATTAACGATTAAGATAACTTGATTACTCCGTTGGGAAACGAGTTAATTAAGTATAAAAATCCCCGTTGGGGGGGTTCCCGAGTGGCCAAAGGGAGCAGACTGTAAATCTGCCGCGTAAGCTTCGATGGTTCGAATCCGTCCCCCCCCACCATTATTTATCTCGTAAGAGATCGAAAAGTCAATTCAGAAATGAGTTGGCTTTTTTTGTGCTTGTTAAAAAAATAAATCATATTCTCCTCTTTTTAGCCTTGCCAAAAGAACTGTATAAATATACAGTTAATAATATATTTCATATTACCGCCCCATTAATTAGATTCTCAAGCCAATTAATGCCGTTGGTATACATAGAGACCATTGAAATGCACATTGCAGAAGTACAAAAAAATCAAGAACAACCTTCACAATGGAAAACATGCAGTTTATGTAATAAAGAAGCGTTTTGTTCTCCTTCCACAAGTGTAACAATGGCGTGGATCAAAGCAGGATTAGGGCAACAAAAATGCACATGGCGTTGTGAAACTTGCCAACCGACAGCCCGGTTAATGAATTAAACTTTATCGTAAATTAGTGGTAATATCATTGTATTAAAAGATCCTCGCTCAACTAGGATTATAAGAAAAACAAGGACTTTAACCACTATGAAAGTAATTAGCTTCAATATAAATGGCCTTCGTGCTCGTCTTCATCAATTACAAGCTATCATTGATAAACACAACCCTGATGTTATTGGTCTTCAAGAGATCAAAGTACATAACGACATGTTTCCAGTCGAAGCCGTTGAAGCCATGGGTTATAACGTGTATTTCCACGGCCAAAAAGCGCACTACGGCGTGGCAATGCTTTGTAAAAAAGAACCAATTTCTGTTCAATATGGGTTTGATACCGATACTGAAGAGCATCAAAAACGCATGATCATGACAACACATGAACGCGATGATGGCTCAAAAGTAACCGTGATGAATGGCTATTTCCCACAAGGTGATAGCATTAAGCACGAAACTAAATTTCCATATAAACGTCAATTTTATAAAGATTTAATGATTCATCTGAATACTCATCATACTAATGATGAAGAATTGATCATTATGGGTGATATTAATATTAGCCCAATAGATGCAGATATCGGTATTGGCGAGCCCAACGCAAAACGTTGGTTGAGAACTGGGAAATGTTCTTTCCAACCTGAAGAGCGTGAATGGCTACAAGCGCTAAAAGATTGGGGATTTGAAGATACTTTCCGCAATCTTCATCCTGAAGTAACCGATCAATTCTCTTGGTTTGATTATCGTTCAAAAGGCTTTGTTGATAATCGTGGCCTTCGTATTGATGTTGTAATGGCTACCCCCTCATTAGCAGGTAAGTGTACTGAAGCGGGTATTGACTACGAATTACGTGCAATTGAAAAACCGTCTGACCACGCACCAATCTGGTCTACTTTTAAATAGTATTAAGCTCTCACCTTTTTAAGGGGGAGCTTTTTTATTGCGTTGCTGTTACGAGTAAAAATAAGCTAGCCCAAAATATTCATTCGCTCCCTATTTAATGATTTTGGTTATAGAACCATCGCTTATTTAAACGAGTATTATTGAGGAAATACAATGAAATTATTCATCTTTGATCACTGTCCGTTTTGCATGAAAGCAAAAATGGTCGCAGGAATAAAAAATCTTCCTGTTGAATTTACTTACCTTCAAAATGATGATGTCGATACGCGTATCGAAATGGTGGGGGCAAATATGGTACCTATTTTAGAGAAAGACGACGGCACCTACATGGCTGAAAGCCTTGATATTGCAAAATACCTCGACGAAAACGACCATTATCCGGTCATTGAACAAGGTACTTGTGCTGATGATATTTCAGAATGGTTAAGTAACGTTCGTCCTTTATTTAATAAATTGACCTTTCCTCGTTGGACTAAATTTGATTTACCAGAGTTCGAACGTCCTGAAGCCGTTACTTGGTTTACGGACAAAAAAGAAGCATTTATTGGGATGAGTTTTGACGACGCTTTTGCCCAAAGCGATAAGTTTATTAATGAATTAACACCTTTATTGGTTGATGTTAACTTCATCACTTTACCTTCAGAGAAAGGAAATAAGATCACTTGGGATGACATCAATTTTTTCCCATTCCTGCGTAATCTGACGGTAGTAAAAGGATTGGACTTCCCTCCTCATCTAAAAAACTATTTAGAAGAGATCAGTGAGCTTACCGGTGTGAATCTATACTTAGATATTGCGGTATAGCATTAATGCTAATCAGTAATTATAGGATCAAAAAAGAGCACATAAAAAGTGCTCTTTTCTTATCATTACGACTACAACCAGCGTTGATACCAAAGAATTTTACCATATTCAATGAAATCAAAAACACTCAAAAATAATGCACAAATCAGTGCGAATTTAACTAGCCTTACTAATAAAAATGATAAGCCCATAACGACCTCCTCAAAGAGTATAATCTGGCTATACTACATTAAAAAAAAAGAGCACAGTTCTGTGCTCTTTTTGATTATAACTTAAAATACAATTAACTTAATGGTCTCATAAATCTAAGCATTCGTGTTTCTAACTGTTTAAATACAAAAATAATAATGAACGTTAGACACATGTAAAACAAACCTGCCGCAATATATGACTCAAAAGGTGCGTAGTAACGAGAATTCACTAATCGTGCTGCGCCAGTCAAATCCATCAAAGTTACAATGCCTGCAATCGCAGAACCATGTAACATGAAAATCACTTCATTACTGTATGCTGGCAACGCTCTGCGTAATGCACTCGGTAAAATAATGCGTTTATAAGTTTGAAATTGACTCATGCCATACGCTTTTGCCGCTTCAATTTCACCTTGAGGTAAGCCATTAATAGAGCCTCGAACGATCTCCGAAGTATAAGCGCCTGTATTTAATGCAAACGCAACCAATGCACAAAATGATGCATGTTCCCATACCGTGTCTTTCACGGGATAAAACTGATCCATTCCGTAATAAATCAGATACAGTTGGATCAGTAATGGTGTACCGCGAAAGAAATAAATATAGGCCCACGCAGGAACCCAAATTAATGGATTATTGCTGTTTCTAGCAATCGCGGTAGGGACGGCAATGCACAACCCAATAATAAGAGATAAAGCGACTAACCAAACAGTAGTCCAAAGGCCATCCAAATAAACGGGTAGGCTCTCAATAATAATTGAAAAATCCATGCTTACCTCGTATGAATACTAAATTTACGCTCAACCAGTTTTAAAGCACCAGTCGACACGGCAGTGAATAATAAGAAAATACAAGCAACGGTCATATAAAAAGTAAACGGCATTTTGGTTGTACCAGCTGCCATAGAACTAACACGAACCATGTCTTCTAATCCAATGATTGAAACTAAAGCGGTCGTTTTTAATAACACTAACCAGTTATTACCAAAACCCGGTAACGCATGCCTAATCATCTGTGGAAACAAAATACGACGGAAGGCCATTGGACCACTCATACCATAGGCTTTGGCTGCTTCCATTTCGCCTCGGTCAACAGCCATAATCGCCCCACGAAACGTCTCTGCCATATAAGCACCAAAAATGAAACCTATCGTAAGAACACCAGCAATAAATGG
This sequence comes from Aliivibrio salmonicida LFI1238, assembly GCF_000196495.1. Lineage (NCBI taxonomy): Bacteria > Pseudomonadati > Pseudomonadota > Gammaproteobacteria > Vibrionales > Vibrionaceae > Aliivibrio > Aliivibrio salmonicida. Next base: position 2,100,137 of record NC_011312.1, on the reverse strand, counting down.
ACTAATTTCTATATAATCAGGAAGATAGGCAACCCATTCATGATTTGGGTCTGAACTTGTCATCCATTCGTTGATCCATTCATTTGACTCATACAGGCCATTATTCAATAGCATCTGTCCGCCAAAAAATAGCAACATCATTAAGACAAGATCAGGAATACCACGAACAACGGTAGTGTAGACTGTCGCAATAGATCGAGCCCAGCGATACGGCGCTAATTTAGCTAACGCACCTAACATCCCTAAAAACACGGCTAAAATGAGTGATAGCAGTGCGACTTGTAACGTAACTAATGCCCCATCTAAAATCGAGGACTCATATCCTTGCAAATCTAACATACTGCTTCCAAGCTTTCGCTTTAACTATTAGAAAATTGAAAGAGGCTATAGACTACGGCCTCTTTCATATGAATTAGTACTTTTTGTACTTATTCACCATATACATCATAGTTGAAGTATTTTGCTGCAATTTCTTGATAAACACCTTTTTCACGAAGTGAATCAATTGCGGCATTCAATTGTTTTGTTAAATCTTTATCTTGTTTGCGAGTTGCGATACCAAACCCATCACCAAACCATTTTGGATCCGTTAGCGAAGGACCAACAAATTCGTATTCTTTACCGCCAGGTTTGTTTAGTAACCCTTCTTCTAATGCTGATGCATCACCAAGAACAGTATCAATACGACCCGCTTTAAGATCTAGATATGCTTCATCAAATGAGCCATAACGCTTAAGCTCAACACCAGAACCAAAGTTGTCTGTCAAATATTTATCGTGTGTTGTCGCGCGTTGAACACCAACGGTTACCCCTTTTAGACCTTCTTTAGTCATGACTAATTCTGTGCCTTTTTTAGCAACAAATTTATTCGGGATCAGTGCGTATTTCTCAGTGAAATCGATTTTTTTCTTGCGCTCTTCTGTAATAGACATTGCTGCAATAATCGCATCATATTTACGAGCCAATAGTGATGGGATAATACCATCCCAATCTTGAGCAACGATCTTACAACGAGCTTCCATCTCTTTACATAGTGCGTTAGCGATATCGACATCAAACCCTTTCAGTTCACCTGATGGTTCAGTCCAACTAAATGGAGGATATGCCCCTTCAATACCAAATCGAATTTGCTTCCATTCTTTTGCTTGAGCTGCGCCAGTAACGGCTGTAGATGCAACAATTGCTGCTAATAACCACTTCTTCATTTCCTTGCTCCTGTAACTAACTTCATTTTTATTGATTTAATACACTGCGTTATTTCGGTATTGCTTAAAACATCAATAAACCAATCAGTATATTGACGAAATAAATTGCTGTAATCGTTCGGATTCTGGTTCAGTAAAGAGTTTCTTTGGATCCCCCTGCTCTTCGACCAAACCTTGATGTAAAAACATGACATGATTTGATACATCACGAGCAAAAGCCATTTCATGGGTGACAACTAACATGGTTCGTCCTTCTTCTGCCAAGTCACGCATTACGCCTAAAACCTCACCAACCAATTCAGGATCTAAGGCTGAGGTTGGTTCATCAAATAACATGACTTCAGGATCAACGGCGAGTGCTCGGGCAATGGCTGCACGTTGTTGTTGGCCACCAGATAGATGTCCTGGGTAATAATCGCGACGCTCATATAACCCAACTTGCTTTAAAATTTGTTCTGCTTTCTCAATCGCTTCTGCTTTTGGTACACCAAGAACATGTATTGGTGCCTCTATTACATTTTGTAAAACCGTCATATGAGACCAAAGGTTAAATCCTTGAAATACCATAGCGAGGCGTGAGCGAATTCGTTGGACTTGTTTTTCGTTAACTGGGATGGATTCACCAAGGCGGTTATTCTTCATCTCAATCAATTCACCATTAACCCAAATTTCGCCTTTGGTCGGTGTTTCTAATAAATTAATACAACGTAGGAAGGTACTTTTACCTGAGCCAGATGAACCAATAATAGAGATTACGTCACCTTTGTTGGCTTCCAGTGATATCCCTTTTAATACTTCATTTTTCCCAAAGTGTTTATGTAAATCTTTCACTTCTAGCGCGACAACATCCTTCATGCGCCATAACTCCTAATTTGTCAGTATTGTTATTATATTGAGATCTTTAATACAAACAAAACATAACACCGAGCAACCAAAGTAGCAACAAATCATCAACCAAATATGACATGTGAAACACTTAATTATAAAAATTAGAACCTTCAAATCGATTACTCTAATTTGATTTTAATGAAATTAAATTACAGCTTTTTATCTAATCACAGAAAAAAATACAGGAAACTGTCATTTTATTTCACTAAATAACATAAAATGATCGAGATCAATCACCTTTGAAACATATCTGATAAGCTTCAATCGTTAGTTAAATACAAGACAAATCATTACCTATTTTTGCAATTCAGGTAATAAATGTATCGTGATTTGTGACGACATATAAAGGCATACTGTGACCTCGCTAACGTTAATTGATTAACGATTTCTCCATGCTCAAAATTTATGTCACAAATAAATTATATTCGTATAATGATAAACAGACCCTAAAACTGAATGGTTTTATATTTCATATCATTACAAAGGACATCTGCTCGTGAAAAAAGAATACAACCAATTCGATGCTATCGTTCCACCAGATATGGCTAAAAAAGCCGAAGATGTTGGTACTTATAAAGCCACTAAAGCCCCTTTCCAATCTTTTTACCTTGCAATAACTGCTGGTGTATTTATTTCTATCGCCTTTGTATTCTATATTACCGTAACAACGGGTGCTGGCGATGCACCTTGGGGCATGGTTAAACTGGTTGGCGGTCTTGCCTTTAGCTTAGGTCTTATTCTTGTTGTTATCTGTGGTGGTGAACTATTTACCTCATCAGTATTAACTACCGTTGCAAGAGCAAGTAATAAAATCACAACGAGCCAATTATTAAAAAACTGGTGCATTGTGTATTTTGGTAACTTCATTGGTGCTATGTTTTTTGTTGCAATGATTTGGTTTGCTAAAATGCATTTACTGGATAATGGACAATGGGGTCTTACTGCAATGAAAGTAGCGCAACACAAGCTACACCATACTTTTGGTCAAGCAGTCGCTTTAGGTACATTGTGTAATCTGATGGTTTGTTTAGCGACTTGGATGACTTTCTCTTGTCGTAGTAACTCTGATAAAGTACTTGTGATGCTATTACCAGTTGCAATGTTTGTTGCGGCAGGCTTTGAGCACAGTATTGCAAACATGTTTATGGTTCCACTAGGCATCGCAATTCATGCTTTTGCTAGTCCTGAATTCTGGACAGTAATCAATATTGACCCATCAGCATTTGCTGATTTGACAATAAGTAATTTTGTAGTAAATAATTTAATTCCAGTCACCATTGGTAATATTCTTGGTGGCGGACTTTTAGTCGGTATTACTTATTGGAATATTTATTTAAAACCAGACGCACGTCATTAATTCTTAATACAGAGATCAATGACTGAGCCTATTGTGATTGTTGTTTATTTCATCACAATAGATGTTATAGGAATGCTTGAAACCCAGTACGGCATCCCTTCTTTACTTTAACAAGTAAGCGTCAGTATAATACTTCTTGGGTAGCGTCAACCGCTACCCAAACTTTATTAAAAAAATTGAAGATTTATTGATTTAGTTTAAGGTTTACAAAAAAAGTTTAAGCTATGATTGAAAAATCGAAACGTTAGTCGCAATATGAATGCTTATAGACTCGTTTTTATAACCATTCATATTGTTATTAAATATAGAGTGTACTATTTGCCCATACGGGTTGTGGTCTATTCATAACACCACTGAAAATAGTACGTATTTTTTCTACTAAAAAGGTAGGTATATCATGGCAGAGCAATTTGCTAAAGCTTGGACAGGTTTTGCAGACGGTGAGTGGCAAAACGAAGTTAACGTTCGCGATTTCATCCAAAAGAACTATGCACCTTATGAAGGTGATGAAGAATTCTTAGTTTCTGAAGGTACTGAAGCAACTAACAAGCTTTGGGCTAAAGTAATGGAAGGCATCAAGCAGGAAAACGCAACTCATGCGCCTGTTGATTTTGATACTTCTCTTATCTCTACCATCACATCTCACGATGCGGGCTACATCAACCAAGACCTAGAAACAATCGTTGGTCTTCAAACTGATGCTCCTCTAAAACGTGCAATCATCCCTAATGGTGGTGTACGTATGGTAGAAGGTTCTTGTAAAGCATACGATCGCGTTCTTGATCCTATGGTTTCAAAAATCTATTCTGAATACCGTAAAACACACAATGCTGGTGTTTTCGATATCTACACTAAAGACATTTTAAACTGTCGTAAATCAGGTGTTCTAACAGGTCTTCCTGATGCTTACGGCCGTGGTCGTATCATTGGTGATTACCGTCGTGTTGCACTTTACGGTATTGATTTCCTTATCACAGACAAACTGGCTCAATTCGCTTCTTTACAAGAACGTTTTGAAAAAGGCGAAGACCTAACAGCAACAATGCAACTTCGTGAAGAAATTGCTGAGCAACACCGCGCTCTAGGTCAAATCAAAGTGATGGCAGCTAAATACGGCTGTGATATTTCAGGTCCTGCTACAACTGCTCAAGAAGCAATTCAGTGGACTTACTTCGGTTACCTAGCTGCTGTTAAATCTCAAAACGGTGCTGCAATGTCTCTAGGTCGTACTTCGACTTTCCTAGACATATACATCCAACGTGATATCGAAGCAGGTCTTCTAACTGAAGAGCTAGCTCAAGAAATGATCGATCACTTCGTAATGAAGCTACGTATGGTTCGTTTCCTACGTACTCCTGAATACGATGAATTGTTCTCTGGTGACCCAATCTGGGCAACAGAATCTATGGGTGGTATGGGTCTTGACGGTCGTACACTAGTTACACGTACTAACTTCCGTTTCCTAAACAGCCTATACACAATGGGTCCTTCTCCAGAGCCAAACATCACTGTTCTTTGGTCTGAGCAACTGCCTGTAGGCTTCAAACGTTTCTGTGCGAAGGTATCTATCGATACATCTTCTATCCAGTACGAAAATGATGACCTAATGCGTCCTGACCTAGGTTCTGATGATTACGCAATCGCTTGTTGTGTATCTCCAATGATCGTTGGTAAGCAAATGCAGTTCTTCGGTGCTCGTGCTAACCTTGCGAAAACAATGCTTTACTCTATCAACGGCGGCGTTGATGAGAAACTGAAAATCCAAATTGGTCCTAAAGAAGCACCAATGACAGATGAAGTTCTTGATTACGCTAAAGTAATGGATCGCCTAGATCACTTCATGGATTGGTTAGCAACTCAATACGTTACAGCATTGAACTCTATCCACTACATGCACGACAAATACAGCTACGAAGCGTCTCTAATGGCTCTTCATGACCGTGACGTTCGTCGTACAATGGCGTGTGGTATTGCTGGTCTATCTGTTGCAGCCGATTCACTATCTGCAATCAAATACGCGACAGTTAAACCAATTCGTGACGAAAACGGCATTGCTATCGATTTCGACATCGAAGGTGACTACCCTAAATTTGGTAACAATGACGCTCGCGTTGATGATATCGCATGTGAACTAGTTTCTACGTTCATGGGTAAAATCCGTAAGCTTACTATGTACCGTAATGCTATCCCTACTCAATCAATCCTTACTATTACATCTAACGTTGTATACGGTAAGAAAACGGGTAACACACCAGATGGTCGTCAAGCAGGTGCTCCTTTTGCTCCTGGTGCTAACCCAATGCACGGCCGTGATGAGAAAGGTGCAGTAGCATCACTTACATCAGTAGGTAAACTACCGTTTGCTGATGCTCAAGATGGTATCTCTTACACATTCTCTATCGTACCTAACGCACTAGGTAAAGACGATGACAACCGTCGTTCTAACCTTGCTGGCCTAATGGATGGTTACTTCCACCATGAAGCTAACGTAGAAGGTGGTCAACACCTTAACGTTAACGTTCTTAACCGTGAAACTCTAGAAGACGCAGTTAAGCACCCAGAGAACTACCCACAACTGACTATCCGTGTATCGGGTTATGCTGTGCGTTTTAACTCTCTAACGACAGAGCAACAAGCTGATGTAATCGCACGTACTTTCACTGCGACTCTATAATTCAGCACTAAGTAAGTCATATTTAAGCCCTGCCATTTGGTGTAATGCCGATCATTTAAGGTAAATATGATCGGTTGACCGATCCTTTTTAGATGTCAAAATCCAAGTGTATTTTATGCACTTGGATTTTTTTATGGATGTTTCTCAAGCTCTAAACATAATCAATGACTGGAAACCTAGCAACGTAGAGACTCTCGCTGATTTACTTCCAATCCATCTGATTGATGAGGCTTATTCTCTCACTGATACGGTGACGATGAGGAAGCGAAAGCTTACTCTTGAATCAATGGTATGGTTACTTGTTGGTATGGCTATCTATAACAATAAATCCATGAAGGATTTAGTTAATCAGCTTGATATTGTAGACCGTACAGGTAAAGCTTTTGTCGCTCCTAGTGCCCTTACTCAGCGCCGAAAAAATCTAGGTGAAGCAGCAATGAAAGCAGTCTTTGAGCGAATGACAAGTTCCTGGCTTAAGAGTGCTAATCTTCCTAAATGGAATGGACTAACTCTCTTAGGCGTTGATGGTGTTGTATGGAGAGCACCTGATAACCAGAAAAATGAAGAGGCTTTTTCTCGCCAAAAAGGAACTCAATATCCACAGGTAAGAATGGTTTGCCAAATGGAGCTAAGCAGTCATCTTATTACAGCGAGCGCTTTCGATAATTACAATACAAATGAAATGATATTGGCAGAGAAGTTAATAGATAGTACACCTGACCATAGCGTAACTATGTTCGATAAGGGGTTCTATTCATTAGGATTACTACATAAATGGCAGATGACAGGCTCAGAGCGTCACTGGCTTATTCCCCTTAAAAAAAATACTCAATATGAAATAATTCGATCGCTAGGTCGTAATGACAAACTTGTTATTCTTCGGAGTAACCCAAGAGCAAGAAAACTGTTTTCTAATTTACCTGAAACGATGACTGCTCGTCTCGTGACTCGAAAAATTAAAGGAAAAGATTATCAAGTTCTGACGTCAATGATTGACCCATTACGTTACCCATTGAAAGATATAGTCGGTCTTTATGAGCATCGTTGGGAAATAGAATTGGGTTACCGAGAGCAGAAACAATACATGTTAGGAAATCGCTTAACACTACGAAGCCGTCTGCCTGAATTAGTGAAACAAGAACTATGGGGTATCTTGTTGACTTATAATTTAATTCGCTACCAAATGGTAGAGCTTTGCTTTAATTTAAAAGGAAATTATCTCCCTTATCAATTGAGTTTTAATGGGACACTTGCTCATGTATCTGCATTATTAGTTGGTTTACCATACTCAACGCCAGGAGCGATCCCTCGACAATTAAAAGGCTTCCACCAGATGGCTGAAAGCTTAATACTTGATAGGCGAAGGGAAAGAACATTCCCTCGAATGGTAAAACCAAGACCTCAACGATATGCCAGAAACAAGAATGCCATTCACCCTTAAGTGAACGGCATTACTGCCATTTGGTGGGGCTTTTTTATTTCCACAAATCCCCTCTTAAATCCCCTAATTTCTCTGTGGTTTGCCCTACTTAATTATCCGAAAGTGTAATAAAATGGCCTCATAATTATAGTTCGGAGAAATGTCGTCATGTCTGTAGGTCGTATTCACTCTTTTGAATCTTGTGGTACCGTTGATGGTCCTGGTATTCGCTTTATCATTTTTTTACAAGGCTGCTTAATGCGTTGTATGTATTGCCATAATCGCGATACTTGGGATACACATGAAGGCAAAGAAGTCTCTGTGACTGAATTAATCGAAGAAGCCAAAAGCTACCGTCACTTTATGAAAGCGTCAGGTGGCGGCATTACCTGTTCTGGTGGTGAAGCCATGCTTCAACCAGAATTCGTACGTGATTTCTTTCAAGCAGCACAAGCCGAAGGCATGCACACGTGTTTAGATACCAATGGCTATATTCGTAAGCATACTGATGTCGTTGATGAAGTTCTTGCTGCTTCTGATCTTGTTATGCTTGATATTAAGCACATGAAAGATGAAATCCACCACGATTTTATTGGTGTATCAAATAGACGAACATTGGACTTTGCTCGTTACCTGCATAAGATCGGTAAAAAAACATGGATCCGTTACGTAATTGTTCCTGGCTACACTGATGATGAAGAATCAGCACACATGCTAGGTGATTTCATTAAAGATATGGATAACATAGAGAAAGTAGAATTACTTCCATACCACCAACTTGGTGCCCATAAATGGGAAGCAATGGGTTTAAAATATCCGCTTGATGGTGTTAATCCTCCTTCAAAAGAGACAATGGAAAAAATGGTTGCTATCCTAAGCCAATATCACGATAACGTTAGATACTGATCGTCGTCTCACCCCTAAATTTATACAAAATGCCCGACGACGGGCATTTTTATTGGAATAAATAATGTATCAATTAAGCTTTTCACTACAAGAATTTCTCTCGGAATATTGGCAGAAAAAACCCGTCATCATCAAAGGTGGTTTTGAGAACTTTCAAGATCCAGTCACACCTGAAGAATTAGCAGGTTTAACACTAGAAAACGAAGTGGACTCAGGCTTTGTTTCTAACTTAAATGGCGAATGGAAAGCAGAACACGGCCCATTAACTGAAGAACTATTTGATACACTGGGCGAAACTAACTGGTCTATTATCGTTCAAGCCGCTAACCATTGGCATGAAGGTGCAGCTGAGTTGTTTAAACCATTTAAACAAATGCCAAATTGGTTATTTGATGATGTAATGATCAGCTATTCAGTACCCGATGGTGGCGTAGGCCCGCACATTGATCAATATGATGTTTTTATTATTCAAGGCCAAGGTAAGCGTCATTGGCGTGTGGGTGATATCGGCGAATACGAAGAAGAACATCGTCATGGTACATTAAAGCAAATTACAGGTTTTGATCCGATCATTGATCAAATCTTAGAACCGGGTGATATTCTTTATATTCCACCAGGCTTTCCACACGATGGCTACGCACTAGAGCCATCAATGAGTTACTCTGCCGGCTTCCGCTCTCCAAAAGAACAAGAGCTAGTGAGTAATTTTGCGGATTTCATTATTGAAAATGAAAAAAATGATGTGCATTACCATAATCCAGATCTTAAAGCGCAAACACATGGCACAGAGATCACCACACAAAGTTTTGAAGATTTAAAAGCCATGATGCTAAATGCGTTGTCGGATGAACAGAGCCTTAAGCAATTTATGGGAGAGTATTTAAGTAACTCTCGCCATCATTTGAACATTTTGCCTGATACTGAGAAGTGGACAACAGAAGAGTTATTGGCTTATCTACAATCAGGTCAAGCTCTGATTAAAGTGGCCGGTGTTCGTGCTTTCTATCATGAAGAAGAAGCATGTGAAGACAACATGACACTTTATATTGATGGTGAGAGCTATGTGTTCCCACTAACAGTAAAAGAGGATGTGATTGCTTTATGTGAATCATCAGAATTTACACTACTTGATATTGAGAACTTACTGCAAGATCCGCACTCAGTGGCTAACCTGCTGCAATTTGTCAACACAGGTTACTGGTTCGTAGAATCAGACGAAGACGAAGACGAAGAATAAACGATCATATAATCAATACAATCACAATGAATTGTACGGATTAAATAATAACGCCCATAGGTTTCATCCCATGGGCGTTTTTTATTTACACCGTTTCGACAGTTAAACTTTAAATTGGGACATCAATTGTTTTTGTTGCGTTGATAACGATGAAAGCTCTAAACCTACCGCTTCACCAGAATTGGCTTGTTCTAACATCTTATGGCTTGAATCTCGGATATTACTGACACTTTGATTCACTTCATTAGAAACGGCTTGCTGCTCTTCTGCGGCTCTCACAATTTGCATATTCATGTCCTGTATTGTCACAACAGCCGCACTGATTTGTTGCAGGCTTTCTACCGACAATTTAATCGTCGATGCGCCATCCAGTGCAATCGTATTTCCCTCAGTGATTGCAGTTACAACCGATTTAGTTCCTGATTGTAACTTCTCAATCACTATGCGAATTTCATCCACAGAATCTCCGGTACGTCTTGCTAACTGACGAACTTCATCAGCCACAACAGCAAATCCTCTTCCTTGCTCCCCCGCTCTCGCTGCTTCAATCGCCGCATTCAATGCAAGTAAGTTAGTCTGTTCAGATATTCCCTCAATAACCGATAATATGGCGGTTATATTTGAGCTATTACACTCTAATTCCTGAGCAACAGGGACCGCTTTTTCCATATTACTGACTAAAAATTGAATAACGGACTCAGTCGTCAATATTAATTCTTTTCCTTCATTAGAAGCCGATTCTGCTTGCTTTGCAGCATCAGCGGCGAGTGTTGAATGATCAACCACTAAGCTTGCCGTTTGTGTTAACTCTTCCACCGCAGTAGCAACCATATCGACTTCTCGAAATTGAACATCGCTGCCTTCTTTAGATTGGCTCGCAATAGAACTTGATCGCGCAGCTACATTCGATAATTCATCACTGCTTTGAGCCACATCTTTAATTGTTAATTGAAGTTTTTCTAAAAAAGCATTAAACCAATGCGCCAATTGCCCTACTTCATCTTTACTTTGTACAGCCAAGCGTTGGGTTAAATCCCCTTCACCAGAAGCGATATCTTTTAAACGTAAAGCCACTAATGAAATAGGTTTTACAATCTGTTTCGTGGCAAACCATAAAGCAGTTAACACTAAAACGGTTAAGACTAAACCAACCATTCCTTGCATTAATAAAGATTCACTCCCATGTTCAATAAGTAAACGGTCTAATTTATTGACATCTGCAAACACCGTTTCTCTATCGACTTCAATAATGACTCCCCAACGCTGTGTTTTTAAATTGATTGGCACAAACACAAACAACTTATTTTTATTATCAGACCATATTAATTGTGAGTTTCCAGCAGAGACCCACGAAGGTACCATTGATAATGTATTATTATGTGAATCTAAAGATTGGCCAAAAGAGGTGTTTTTCTGATCTGATAATATGAGTTTTCCTTTTCCATTGACGACATAAATCGCACCATCACCATTGAAAATAGCGTTATCAGCTTGAGTGACTAGGTCAGAAAGACGACCTATATCAAGGTCAATACCAATAATTCCTATTGTTTGTCCTTCTTTTATCAAAGGAGTGGTAATAGAACTGATAAGTGTCGTTACCCCATTATTTTCATAATAATAAGGATCAATAATGCACAAACGGCTTTCTTTTAAACTACACGTAAACCAGTAATTCGACGCATCTCCGCTCGCTTCTCTTTCTGTGTTACTCAGCTCTTTTTCTGTAAAGACACGCATTTCAGCTTCTTTGGTTGCTGATTTAAACCAATAAGGAGCAAAGCGCCCTATTTTATTTGAACTCGCATAACCTGCATCATGATAATTAAAATCTTCTCCATCTAACATATCTGGTTGATATACGCTGTATGCACCATAAATATTAGGGTATTTCTGTACTGGTCTCTTCATCATGTCACTTAAAGACTGGCGTAAGTCACCACTGTCCATAAAGGTATCTTCAGCACTTTGTTGAAAAAACAGCGCACTTTCAGCAAGCATTTCAGCTCGATAAATCGCTTCATCTAAGTAAGTTTGAATTTGTTTTGATTGATTTTTTGCTTCTGCCATTAATAGCGTTTGAGTTTGCTTAATAACAGAATCTGACGTCTGCTTTTGAACAACCACTTGATTTTCAATCGAGGAATAAATGGAAAAACCAATGAGCGAAGAAGCAAGAGTAATAAGCCCAATGGCTGCCGCGATGGTTATTTTCCACTGAAGAGAAAGTGACTGCATACAATATCCTTCTATATATGAGTTCATTAAAATCTATTTATTTTTTAACTAAAATAGCCAATTAAAATACTTACCTTTCTTTATCGACAGTTTGCTAATAATATTTAACCAAATTTAAACATTTAGATTTTAGGTATAAAAAAAGCGCGATATAAAAAATTATCGCGCTTAAGCCTGTCACAGGCTGAATTACTTTATATAGGAAACTTAGCTAGTTACCGCTAAACAAGAGACAGCATGAACATCAGTGCCTTTAAGCTCAGGTTTTGTTTGTGCACATATTTCCGTTGCTTGTGGGCAACGCGTTCTAAACACGCACCCTGATGGCGGATTGATTGGAGAAGGAAGATCCCCTTCTAGCATATCAATCACCTTTGCTCTTTCAAGTTTAGGATCTGGGATTGGTACCGCTGACATTAATGCTTTTGTGTACGGGTGTTTAGGATCGCTAAACAAAGCATCAGATTCACCTAACTCAACTTCGTTACCTAAATACATAACAAGTACGCGATCAGAAATGTGCTTAACCACAGAAAGGTCATGAGCAATAAAAACTAAGCTTAAACCTAATTCTTTTTGTAACTCTTTAAGTAAGTTAACAACTTGAGCTTGAATAGAAACATCAAGCGCCGATACTGGCTCATCACAGATGATCATTTTTGGTTTAAGTATCAAGGCTCGTGCAATTCCGATGCGCTGACATTGACCACCAGAGAATTCATGTGGATAACGGTTAATGACGTTTGGTAACAAACCAACCTTCATCATCATCTCTTTTACTCGATCCTTCACCTCTTCTTTCGTAAGTTTAGGATAAAACGTTTGCAGAGGTTCAGCAATGATATCACCAACAGTCATTCTAGGATTCAAAGACGCCAGCGGATCCTGGAAGATCATTTGAATCTCTTTTCGTTTTTGGCGTAAAGGCTCATCATCCAACTTCGTCAAATCTTGACCAAGCCAAAGAACTTCACCCTCGGTGGCTTCAACTAAACCGATAATCGCTCGAGCAAAAGTAGATTTACCACAACCAGATTCACCAACAACACCTAGAGTCTCACCTTCATACAAGCGAACATTCACCCCATCAACCGCTTTTAAGTTGGCTGGTTTTACCCATGGCCACACTGATTTAGATGCAATACTAAAATGAACTTTTAAGTTTTTGACTTCCAAAAGAAGTTTTTTATCTGCTGACATTACCACGCCCCCTGATCAGAAAAACAAGCACGTAAGCGACCATCACCAAATGGCAGAAGAATCGGCGCTTCTTGCTTACAACGGTCCATAACACGATGGCAGCGCTCTTGATAAGGGCAGCCAGTAGGTAAACGCAGTAAGTTCGGTGGATTACCAGGAATCGTTGGTAGTATATCGCCAACTTGATCTAAACGAGGGATCGCTTTTAGCAAACCTTCCGCATATGGATGACTTGGTTCGTAAAATATTTCATTAACGGTACCGTACTCCATCGTGCGTCCAGCATACATCACTAATACTTTGTCACAAGAACCAGCAACAACACCTAAGTCATGAGTAATCATGATAATTGCCGTATTAAATTCGCTTTTCAACTCATTCAACAACTGCATGATTTGAGCTTGAATAGTTACATCCAAAGCCGTTGTTGGTTCATCTGCAATCAATAATTTTGGTCTGCATAATAAGGCCATTGCAATCATTACTCGTTGGCGCATACCGCCGGAGAACTCATGTGGGTACATCGTTATACGCTTACGAGCTTCAGGGATTTTAACCGCTTCTAACATTCGAACTGATTCTTCAAATGCCTCTGCTTTTCCCATGCCTTTGTGAAGCATTAATACTTCCATTAACTGAGCACTGACTTTCATGTAAGGATTTAATGATGTCATCGGGTCTTGGAAAATCATTGCCATTTGTTCTGCACGAATTTTATTCAATTCATGTTCTGGTAAATTTAAAACTTCTTTACCTTCAAATTTAGCACTGCCCGTAATAATACCGTTTTTTGCTAATAGACCCATTAATGCGAAAACAGTTTGAGATTTACCCGAACCAGATTCGCCAACAATGCCTAATGTCTCACCTTGCTCTAGTGAAAAATTTAAATCATTTACTGCGGTGACATTGCCATCTTGAGTTGTAAACTCGACACGCAGATCTTTTACATCTAATAAACTCATAATTCTTTCCTGCTTAAATCCGTTAAATAATTAGCTGTCCATACAGAGGATTATCTGTCTTTTGGATCCAGCGCATCACGTAAACCATCACCTACATAGTTAAAACAGAACAAGGTAACAACCATAAATAACGCAGGGAAAATGAGCTGCCAAATAGCCACTTCCATGGTTTGAGAGCCTTCTTGGAGTAAAGCCCCCCAACTCGTCATTGGCTCTTGCACCCCTAAGCCAAGGAAAGATAGGAATGATTCAGTTAAGATCATGCTTGGGATAAGTAACGTTGAATATACCGCAACAATACCCAGTACATTAGGCACGATATGACGAGTAATAATTCCCCACTTACTCACACCACAAACGTGTGCCGCTTCAATGAACTCTTTACTTCGTAAACTCAATGTTTGTCCACGAACTATACGTGCCATATCAAGCCAAGCAATGGCACCGATCGCAACAAAGATCAGGATAATATTTCGACCAAAAAACGTCACTAGTACAATAACTAAGAACATGAATGGAACCGCGTATAGGATCTCAATAAAACGCATCATAACTCGGTCGATTTTACCACCGACAAAACCAGAAGTTGCGCCATAAAGCGTACCGATAACTACCGCTACCAGTGCTCCTAAAATACCCACCATCAAGGAGATTCGACCACCAACCAAGGTACGTACAAAAAGGTCACGCCCTAAACTATCGGTGCCAAAAAGATGCGTAAGGCTTGGTGCTTCGTGCAATGCATACCAATCCGTATCATCATAAGCGTATTGACTAAACATCGGTAAAAAGACAACAGCAAGTGTCATTATAGTTAATACACATAAGCTGATCATCGCGGCTTTATTTCTCATAAAGCGTAAACGGGCATCCTGCCATAAACTACGACCTTCTATTTCTAGATTTTCAGAGAAACTCTCGATCGCTTCTAAATTTGCTTTTTTCGTTAACATGCGTCCGTTCCCCTATTAATAACGAATTTTCGGGTCAATTATTGCTAGCAATACATCAACGATGGCGTTGAAAAGAATGAATAGAAAACCAATCAAAATGGTGATCCCCATTACTAGTGAATAATCACGGTTAAACGCAGCATTCACAAACAATTTACCAATACCCGGTAAACCAAAAATGGTTTCAATAACTACCGAGCCTGTAATAATGCCCACAAATGCAGGTCCCATATAAGAAACAACCGGAAGTAATGCAGGCTTAAGTGCGTGCTTTAACACAATGTAACGGTAGCTTAATCCTTTCGCACGAGCGGTGCGGATAAAGTTACTGTTCAATGTTTCAATCATACTGCCGCGAGTAATACGAGCAAACGTCGCTATATATAAGAATGACATACCGAGAATAGGCAATAGCATGTATTTAAACGAGCCATCATGCCACCCACCAGCAGGGAACCAACCGAGTTCAATAGAGAATAAATAAATTAGTGCGGGGGCGAGTACAAAGGAAGGCATCACCACCCCAATCATCGCGGTGGACATAATACTGTAATCAAGCCAAGTATTTTGCTTCAATGCCGCTAAAGTACCAATTGAGACACCAAATACCACCGTAAAAATAAAAGCAAAAAAGCCGATCTTAGCCGATACAGGTAACGCTGCCTCAACCAGTTCGTTTACGGTGTAATCTTGATATTTAAATGATGGACCAAAATCGCCTTGAATAATATTTCCAAGGTAAGTCGTATATTGCTCAAAAACAGGTTTGTCTAAACCATATTTAGCATTGATGTTCGCCATGACTTCCGGAGGAAGTGGACGTTCTGTGGAAAATGGGTTGCCGGGAGCAAATCTCATTTAAAAAAATGAGATAGTGATCAATACCAACATTGTTGGAATGGCTTCAAGTATCCGTTTGATAATGAATTGAAACATAATTCATACTTCCAGTGTCTGTGACAAAAATAATTAAAAGGTGGATCTAACCACTACATACATGAACTGTATGCAGTGGCTTATACTTATAGTTTTTATTTGCTAAGTTTATTTAGCTTTTATGTATAGGTCTTTCGAGTAGATTTTTTCTTCCGCATTTTCAACAGGGAAGCCACCTACTTGTGGAGATAATAGACGAGATTTTACATACTGATAGATAGGAGCAATTGGCATATCTTTCGCCAATAGCTGTTCAGCTTGTAGGTAGATAGCTGTACGTTCTTCTTCTGATGTTGATGCTAATGCTTTTTCAATCAATGCATCATATTCAGCACTTCCGTAATGTTGACCACCCGTGGTGTTTTTACTCACCATTAATGTCAAGAAAGCAGACGCTTCATTATAATCGCCACACCATCCAGCACGCGCTACTTCAAATTGACCTTGGTCTTTTGAATCTAGGTACGTTTTCCATTCTTGATTTTCTAGTACCACTTCTAGTCCTAGTGTTTTTTTCCACATAGAACCCGCTGCAACCGCAATTTTCTTATGGTTTTCAGACGTGTTGTATAAAAGGGTAAATTTCAGTGGGTTTTCAGGACCAAATCCGGCTTCAACAAGTAAGCGTTTCGCTTCAGCATTACGCTCATCTTGAGTCATTTTACCGTAAGCTGGTAGCTCAGGATTAAAGCCAGCCGTGATCTCTGGTGTTAAGAAATACGCAGGTTTTTGGCCTTGACCTAAAATAATGTCAGATATAATTGGGCGGTCAATTGCGTAAGAAATCGCTTTACGAACTCGAACATCATCAAAGGGTGCTTTCTTCGTATTAAATGAATAATAGTAAGTACATAGACTACCCACTACCGACACTGATTCTGGTTCTTCTTTTTTCAAGCGCTTAAAGTGTTCAACTGGTAATTCATTAGTAAAGTCGAGTTCACCAGAAAGAAAACGGTTCATTTCCGACACTTGGTTTTCAATCGGTAAGAACGTCACTTTCGTTAATTTTGTATCGGCATTATCCCAATATTGCTCGTTACGAGTTAATTCTAAACGTTCGTTCACAACCCATTTATTTACAACAAATGCACCGTTACCAACGAAATTACCCGGCTTAGTCCACTGATCACCAAATTCTTCGATTGTGGCTTTATGAACAGGCATCATTGTTGTATGACCCATCATCATCACAAAATAAGGAACGGCAGTATCAAGTTGAACTTCTAATGTATTTGCATCAATCGCTTTAACACCTAGCTCACTTTTGTCTTTTTTACCTGCAACGATGTCTTTTGCGTTCGCCATCTTAGTATATTCCATATACCAAGAGTATGGAGAAGCGGTTGCTGGATCCACTGCACGTTGGAAGCTGTATACAAAATCATCCGCAGTGACAGGATCACCATTTGACCACTTAGCGTCTTTACGTAAATGGAAAGTGAATTTTTTATTATCGGTCGTTTCCCAACTCTCAGCAACGCCAGGAATGGTATTACCTGCCGCATCTTGATTAACAAGACCTTCAAGTAAATCACGAATAACGTGAGACTCAGGGACACCTTGAGATTTGTGGGGGTCAAGAGTGGCTACTTCTGTTCCATTACCACGAGTCAGTTCTTGAACGTCGGCATAAACAGAGTCAGTTGATACTGCTTTTTCAGCAGGTTTTGTTTCTTTTACTGGTTGCTCTGCGGTTTTATCTCCACAGCCAACAAGTGTTAGTGACAAGCCACCAAGCAAAATTGCTTGTGTAATTTTATTTTTATACATGCATTAACTCCAATACATTTTTTGCATCCATGACAATCTTCGGACAAAGCGATTTGCCAATCATTTTAATGTTCTAAAAAACGTTAAATACGTCTAAAAAACATAAAATCCTTCGAAGAATCGTGGGCAACATTATCAATCATCGAAGTAATTTGCCACATTTTTGTCACAAAATGCCCGATAATTTTTAATATCATCACAATTAGCAGAATAAAACTCCAATAAAGGAAGAGTAATTGATGGCTTAATATACAAAAACTAAATAAGCGAGCATTAATTATCTATTCAACTGTTTTTTAATGAAAAATTAGAGTTTAACTCCAATTAACCACACAAAAAGTAAACATATAGCCACATAAAAAAGAATAAAATTAGCTTTTATTAGCTTTAGTTCCTACGCGTATACCACTCTACATTTTATAAATCAATATTCAATATATAAAAATTCGCGTCACTATTAAGTTCACTCGACCTCATTTCATACAACTATCAATATTGTTTTAGTTTGCTGCAAAACTCAGAAAATCGAATTGAACTATCAAAAACTTCAGTAACACTGGGGGTAATGCTGATATTTACAGCAGATATTTATATCCATTTATGGATAATTTAATCAAGGATGTTACTTTATGTTTAAAACTAAACTTGGGTTTTGCACTGCGGCAATCACACTTGCCCTCTCCGCCCCTACGTATGCAGCCGTTCCTGGCCAAGCCATTATTTCTTGGATGGAAACGGATTTTTCAATCATCGATGTAGATCAAGCCGCCACTTCTTATAAAAATCTCGTTACCGTTAAAGAGTTTGCTGAAGTTCCTGTTACTTGGGATCGCTGGTCTGGTGAATCCGCTGAAACATGGAAAGTCTTATTGAATGGACAAATCGTCCATGAAGAATCTATTTCTGCTACTGCCTCTCAAAAAGCCTCTACTGTCCTTCAAGTCAGACAAGGCGGCCAATACTCAATGACAGTTCAGCTGTGTAACGGCACTGGTGCAGTAGAAGAATGTAGTACAAGTGCGCCAAAAGACATTGTTGTCGCTGATACTGATGGCAGTCATTTAGATCCATTACCAATGAATATCGATCCTGCAAATGGTAATTACACAACCCCTGAAGGTATGGTCTCTGGTGCTTACTTTGTTGAATGGGGCGTTTACGGTCGTAAATTTGCCGTAGACCAAATACCTGCACAAAATCTAACTCATATTCTTTATGGCTTTATTCCTATTTGTGGTCCTAATCCCTCTTTAGGTGAAATCGAAAACGGAAACAGTTTAGCGGCTCTAAACCGTGCGTGTGCTGGCACTCCTGATTATGAAGTTGTTATTCATGACCCATGGGCTGCGGTTCAAATGCCTCAGCCGCAATCAGGTCATGTACATAGCACGCCATATAAAGGAACCTATGGTCAAATGATGGCTCTTAAACAACGCTATCCTGATCTGAAAATTGTTCCATCAATTGGCGGTTGGACTTTATCTGACCCTTTCTATGACTTTGTTGATAAATCTAAACGTGACATTTTCGTTACTTCGGTTAAGAAATTTCTTAAAACATGGAAATTCTATGACGGCGTTGATATTGATTGGGAATTCCCAGGCGGTGATGGCGCAAGCTCGACCGGTGGTGACCCTGTAAATGATGGCCCAGCTTATGTTGCTTTAATGCAAGAGCTAAGAGCAATGCTTGATGAGTTAAGTGCGGAAACAGGAAAAACTTATGAACTAACCTCTGCGATTGGTGCTGGTTACGATAAAATTGAAGATGTTGACTATGCAGCAGCCTCTCAATACATGGACTACATTTTTGCCATGACTTATGATTTCTTCGGTGGCTGGAATAACGTCGTTGGACATCAAACTGCGGTTTACTGTGGCTCACATATGTCACAAGGTGAGTGTGATGGCACAGGGTTAGACGATAAAGGCGAACCTAGAAAAGGCCCAGCTTATACCATATCTAATGCTATCGATTTACTGCTAGCGCAGGGTGTTGATGCTAAGAAACTGGTTGTTGGTGCTGGTATGTATGCTCGTGGTTGGACTGGCGTGACACGTGAAAGCATGACTGATCCAACAAACCCAATGACAGGCGTTGGTAATGGTAAAGTTGCGGGTTCTTGGGAAGCTGGCGTTATTGATTACAAAGATGTCGTCACTAATTACGTAAATAAAGCAGGCGTAGAAGTAGGTTACGATGATGTCGCACAAGCAGCTTTTGCTTATGACCCAAGTAATGGCGATCTAATTACTTATGATAATAAACAATCTGTATTAGCAAAAGGGGAATACGTTCGCTCTTTAGGCTTAGGGGGGTTATTCGCATGGGAAATAGATGCTGATAACGGTGATATTCTTAATGCAATGCAAGAAGGCCTTGCTGGTGGAACGGTAACCCCTCCGGCGAATAAAAAACCAATTGCTAATGCTGGCGTCGATATTGCGGTAACCGCTCCAGCAACAGCTCAACTTGATGGTTCATTATCATCAGACAGTGATGGAACAATCACATCTTATGCTTGGACTCAAGTCTCTGGACCAGCTGTAGTGTTAAGTAATCAAAACACGGTTAATGCTAGTTTTGTAACTGATGGTTTTATTCAATCTGAAACTCTTCAATTCACCTTAACGGTAACGGATGATAAAGGCGCAACAGCTTCTGATTCAGTCTCTGTAGTCGTAACGGTTAAAGGAACTGATCCTGTTAATACCCCACCAGTAGCCGTGATTATTGCACCAAGCTCGGTTAATAAAGGGGATATAGTGACGCTAGACGCCTCTTCTTCGTAAGCGTGCGGGGAACTACACCTTGTCTTTTACATTCCAAGGTAAAAGTGAATCGATATCTGGCGATCCAACACATAAACGATCTAGACAATACCTAATATAATCGTAAGGGATTAATCCGTTTGCCTTTGCTGTTTCTACAATGCTGTAAAGCATTGCACTTGAATCTGCACCAGCCGTTGAACCCGAAAATAACCAGTTTTTCCGGCCGATAACAAACGGTTTAACCGCTCGCTCTGCTCGATTGTTATCAATAGATAACAATCCATCATCAATATAACGAACTAATTTATCCCATTGATTTAATGTATAGCTAATCGCCTCACCTAATTTTGTTTTAGGTGATACTCGACTAACTGCGCTATCAAGCCAATCACGGAGCTCTTTAAGTAAATCGCGGGCTTCTGTCTGCCTAGCAACATACTTGGCTTCAGGGGAAGCCTCTTTTAATAACGATTCGATCCGGTATAGCTTTTGGATTTTACTCAATACCCAATCTGCACTCCCTGTTTTCCCTTTTACTTGAACACGTTGAGCCTCAATAAATCGTCGACGTGCGTGTGCCCAACAGCCAACTAAAATCGCTTCAGTTTGTTCATAACCTTGGTAACCATCGGTATGTAAATACCCGTTATAACCTTTTAAAAAGTTAACTGGATGGTAGCCATGCCTGCTAGATTGATAATCATAAAATACAATTCCAGGCAAAACACCAGAGCCTGGAGAATCATAGCCAGAGCAGTAGACCCACATATAACATTTTGCTTTTTCAACATCCAACACATTTACCGTTGTTTCATCACAATGCAGAGTGGGTTGTTCAAGCAAAATACGATGTAACTCGTTATTAAGAGGGGTAAATAGTACCGAGCATTTTATTAACCAATCCGCCATCGTTCGCCGTCCAATAATGATACCCCATTGCTGAAATAACGTTTCTTGACGATAAAGTGGAAGACTGTATTGAAATTTAGCCGTAATAATTTGAGCAAGTAAACTTGCGGTCGCAATCCCTTTAGGGATTGGTGACGCTGGCATTGGGGCTTATTTAATGTCTACTGAAGTATTGTTTTTTTCACAATTTCGGCAAGCATATTTAGGACGAACATGTTGAATAACTTCCACTTTAGCTGGTACAAATTCCAACTTTTCACTGATGTCTTTACCCATCGCATGCATCTCTAGACCGCAACACTTACAAGTTTTATCTTTTATGTCGTGGATAATAACAGTACGCGGTAAGTCTTCAGGTAAGCGTTGGCGTTTTGGCTTTTGACGAGTGTAGGTAATCGTTTGTGTGTCATCATTTTCAATGATGATTTCTTCTTCTGTTTCATTGAATAAATCAAATTGAGTCGAGTCAGATTCACTGCTTTTACCAAAGCGCTGATGTTGAGCCAGTCGAAATTGCTCTAGAAGACGGTTATATTTATTTTCAAGCTGAAGCACAAGTGCTTTCAGCTCGTCAATGGTATCAGGAAGTGGTTTTATTTTATCAGTCATGTAGATGACTATATAACGATAATACAGGTAATCAATCGGTTGCCTCCTATTCTTGACTGAGAATCAACTATTTAAAGGGTTGTTTGATAATGTACCGGTTGATGTCCTAAGATATCAAAACCTTGTAATAGCAGTGTCAGTTGCTGCTCTGATAATGCTAACGTATCGTTATTTATATTTCGTGGCCATTTGAAGCGGTCTTCATCTAATCGCTTGTACCATAAAGCGAATCCTGTTTTATCCCAATACAATATTTTGAGTTTATCACGAGGCTTATTGCAAAATATAAATAGAGCATCACTAAACGGTGATAGTTGCATTTCTTGCTCAACAATCACGACAAGGCCATTAATGGCCTTGCGAAAATCGACAAAATCACGATGAAGATAAATGGTGGAAACATCAGTAAATACATTCATGATTGATACCCTTTTAATAAGAGTCCTATCCAGTGAGGTTCAGTATTAGCTGGCAATGTTAATCGCAATTTTCCGATAGAAAGTTGAATATCTGGTAATTGTGGAGTGGCGATGATAGTTGATGTTAACGCTTCTACTTTCAAGAAAGTAGAAGCGTTAATCTTTTGTTTCCATCGTGCTTTACGTGCACTAAATGTCTTTGGCAGAATATTATGGTTACGACAAAATTCAGCGGCACTAAGCTTGCTAGATTGCTGAGATTCAAATAGAGCGTGCCATTGCTCTGGTGTTCTCTTTTTATCTTTTTGCATAATTACGTTCTCGTTAAATGAAAGATCGTAAGATACGCATAATGAATTTTATTTGTTAGGTGTAGTTCCCCGCACGCTTACTCTTCTTCTACTGATGCTGATAGTGATCCTCTAACGTTTACGTGGGCTGTTCCATCAGGAATCGATGCTACGGTTACAGGGTCTACAATCACCTTTATTGCTGATTCTTATACGGTAGATACTCCACTATCATTCTCTGTCACAGCAAATGACGGACAAGCATCAAATACAACAACAGTAAGTGTTACTGTGCTAAAAGATGCAGGAGATCCGCCTGTAACTTGTGACAATGCATGGGATGCATCCGCTGTTTATAATGGTGGTGACCAAGTTTCTAACTCAGGTAAAGTATGGGAAGCGAAATGGTGGACTCAAGGTGATGATCCATCAACCTCTGGTGATTGGGGAGTATGGAAAGAAGTAGGTATCTCTACTTGTAACTAATACCAACTTATTATAACCAGTATAAAAAAGGCCAAGTTCATGACTTTGAATTTGGCCTTACTTTTTATCAATTAGAACTAAGTGTAATTACTTACCTAGTGCTTCTTTATAATGGCTTCGGCAAACGGATACATATAATTCATTACCACCAATAGCAACTTGATCACCATCAGCAATAGCAACACCATGCTCATCAGTACGAATAACCATGTTCGCTTTACGACCACAATGACAAATGGTTTTTAACTCAACCAATTTATCAGCCCATGATAATAAATATTTACTGCCTTCAAATAGCTCACCTAAAAAGTCAGTACGTAACCCATAACATAACGCTGGGATATGCAATTTATCGACGACTTCTGTTAATTGGTAAACTTGCTCTTTCGTCAAAAACTGGCATTCATCGATTAATACACAGTGTATTTTTTTTGCTTCATGCAGCGTTTTAATCGTTTCGAACATATCCATGTCTGTATGAAATAAATGCGCATCGGCATCTAGACCAATACGAGAGCTCACTTTTCCTACACCGTAACGATCATCAATAGCCGCAGTGAAAATCACAGGATTCATTCCGCGTTCTTGGTAATTAAAAGACGATTGAAGAAGTGTTGTTGATTTACCCGCATTCATTGCTGAGTAATAAAAGTACATTTGAGCCACAAATGTGTCCTCTATTAAAGTTTAAAAATTTGGTAATAAAAAGGCTGGAAAGACCAGCCCTTTACATAAAACGGTTTATATTATTTACGACGCCAAGTTGTTCCTTCTGGGCCATCTTCTAATACAATATTTAACGCTGTGATGGCATCACGAGCGGCATCGGCTGCTGACCAATCTTTTGCTGCACGAGCATCGTTACGCGCTTTGATCAATGCTTCTATTTCAGCAACTTCATTATCACTGCCGCTATCACCTTGTAAGAAAGCTTCTGGTTCTTGTGACAATAAACCTAATACCTCAGCCAATTCACGCATTAATGCACCAAGTTTCGATGCGGCTTCGATATTTTCGGTTTTTAAACGGTTTACTTCGCGTGCCATTTCAAACAACACTGAATAAGCTTCTGGTGTATTGAAATCATCATTCATTGCCGTAGAGAAACGAGTAACAAACGTTTCACCACCCGCAGGTGTCACCGTTAAATCAAGGCCACGTAACGAAGTATATAGACGCTCTAATGAAGAACGAGCTTGATTTAAATTTTCTTCGCTGTAGTTCAATTGACTACGGTAATGGCCAGACATTAAAAAGTAACGAACCGTTTCTGAATCGTAATGCGCTAATACGTCACGGATAGTAAAGAAGTTGCCTAATGACTTAGACATCTTTTCACGATCAATCATCACCATACCACTGTGCATCCAAGTATTTACGTACTTAGCGTCATGCGCACAACATGATTGAGCGATTTCATTCTCATGATGTGGGAACATAAGATCAGAACCCCCACCATGTATATCAAAATGATTACCTAGAATAGAAGAGTTCATTGCAGAACATTCAATGTGCCAACCTGGACGACCTGGACCCCAAGGAGATTCCCATGTTGGCTCACCTGGTTTAGACATTTTCCATAAAACAAAATCCATTCCACTGCGCTTAACACTTGTTTCTTCAAGAGTCACACGAGAGCCCGCTTGAAGCTGTTCAAGATCTTGACGAGAAAGACGACCATATTCATCAAATTTCTTTACTTCAAACATTACATCGCCATTTGAAGCAACGTATGCAAAACCACGTTCAATTAAGCGCTCAACTAATTCTACAATTTCCGTAATGTATTCAGTCGCTCGTGGTTCAACATCTGGACGTTTCATTTTCAAAGCATCAAAATCCGCATGCATTTCTGCAATCAAACGTTCAGTTAGTGCTTCACAGCTTTCGTTGTTTTCAGCAGCACGTTTAATGATTTTATCGTCAATATCAGTGATGTTACGAACAAATGTAAGATCGTAGCCTAAAAAACGTAAGTAACGAGAAATCACATCAAAAGATACAAAAGTACGACCATGGCCAATATGACACAAATCGTAAATCGTAACCCCACACACATACATACCGACTTTACCTTCGGTAATTGGTTTAAATTCTTCTTTTTGGCGTGTTAGGGAATTATATATTTTCAACATGTTCTTTTTTTACTCGTTATTTGTTTTAAGGATATATAAAGGCTATTAAACCTATAATAAGTAATGATAGCAAGAAAATTCCCTGTAGATCCGACTTAATCTTAGGTAAAATAAAATTCTATTTAAATACAATTACAAAGGTAATTCCATGATCATCCTTCACACTTCTTTTGGTGACATTACAGTTAAACTTCATGAAGACAAAGCACCAGTAACTTGTGCTAACTTCCTACAATACTGTCAAGATGGTTTCTACGACAACACACTTTTCCACCGTGTAATTGATGGCTTTATGGTTCAAGGCGGCGGCATGACTGCGGGTCTTGAAGAAAAAACAAGCCGTGCAACAATCAAAAATGAAGCAAACAATGGCCTAAACAATAAAGTAGGTACATTAGCGATGGCTCGTACTATGGAACCGCATTCTGCAAGTTCTCAGTTCTTCATCAACGTTAATGACAACAAATTCTTAGACTTTAAATCAGAGTCTGTAGATGGTTGGGGTTACTGTGTATTTGCTGAAGTTGTTGACGGCATGGACGTAGTAAACAAAATCAAAGGTGTTGCAACTGGTAACTACGGTTACGTACACCAAGATGTACCTGTTGAAGAAGTATTCATCACTGGTACAACAATTACAGAATAATTGTTCTTTTTATGCCAGCGTTAATCGCTGGCATTTTATCTACTACAATGTGACTTATGACTATCCTATTTATCTCCGATCTGCACCTCTGCCCTACTCGCCCTGAAATCACAACCTGCTTTCTTGATTTTATGGAGAATGAAGCCGTACACGCTAAAGAGCTGTATGTCTTAGGTGATCTCTTCGAATTTTGGATTGGTGATGATGATAACTCTTCATTTAGTTCATTAATTAAAAATGCCTTTACGACATTAACCAACCAAGGTGTCCATTGTTTTTTCATCCAAGGAAATCGTGACTTTTTATTAAATAAACGATTCTGTAAAGAAACGGGCATCACCTTACTTGCCGATCATACCGTAATTGATGTTGATGGAAAAAAAGTGCTGATCATGCATGGTGACACGCTTTGCATTGACGACGTTAAATATCAAGAATTCAGAGCAAAAGTTCATCAACCGTGGCTACAGTGGATTTTCAATCGTATCCCGTTATTTATTCGCCAGCATATTGTCAAAAATGTACAAGATAAAATAAAAGAAAAAAAACAGCATAAAACATTATCAATAATGGATGTCACCCAAAGTGAAGTCGAAAGAGTCATGCATGAAGAAGGCGTCAACCTATTAATTCATGGTCATACTCATCGTCCAGACACTCATTCTTTCACAGTAAATGATAATCAAATGACAAGAATTGTGCTTGGCGATTGGTACACGCAAGGCTCAATACTTACCTATAAAGACAATACATTTACACTTTTAAATAAAAGCTTTAAATAACTCACAGTTATAAGCGTTCATTTGGTGCTTAATCATTATTGAGACATGGTTTTTTTGTGTAAATACGATTATCATTAAAACTCATTGATCCAGTATGCTGTAGAGAAAATAACTCATGTATTCATACGTTGCTCGTCAACCTATTTTAGACCTAAAAAAGAACACGATTGGGTATGAACTCTTATTTAGAGACGGGCCTAAAAATACATTTCCTGCAGTAGAAGCTGAAGAAGCAACGAGTCGTCTATTATCAGACCATTTTTTGAGTTCCCATTGCAATGCGACCAATGACAAATTAGGTTTTGTAAACTTTCCACAACAAAGTTTATTAAACTTAGTGCCTACATTATTTAATGCTAGCAACCTCGTTATTGAAATTCTTGAAGATTGCATTCCTACCCCCGAATTGCTTGAAGCGATTAAAACGCTATCCGAACGAGGGTATAAGCTTGCTTTAGACGATTTTGAGCCAAGCCCTCAATGGACGCCTTTCTTACCTTATATCGACATCATAAAGTTTGATATGCGTGTAACTCCGGTTCTAAAAGCAAAACTATTTATACGACACTGTGCAAAATACAACATTGTATTTTTGGCTGAAAAAGTAGAAACATACGAAGAGTTCGAGCAAGCAAAAGAAGCTGGGTTTACGTATTTTCAGGGATATTTCTTTAGTAAACCTGAAATGTTGCAACAACGTGCGATTCAACCCAATCAACTGTCAATAATACAGTTGTACCAAGAAATATCTGCTCCTACTGTTAATTTTGTAGCGGTTGAAAAACACATTGCTCAAGATGTTTCGTTATCTTATAAATTGCTGAGATTTGTCAACTCATCATCAGTAATAGACAAGCCTATCACGTCATTCAAGCAAGCTTTAGTCTATCTTGGTGAAACCAAATTACGTCAATTCGTATCTTTGGTTGCTGTCGCTCATGCAACCCAGCATAAGCCTCAATCTCTTTATACATTGTCGATCCATCGCGCTAAATTGTGCGAATTGATCGTTAATAAAACAAAAATCAACTTAGAACCAAGCCAAGCCTTTTTAGTCGGTTTATTTTCGTTATTAGAGCCATTGTTAGATCAACCCTTAGAAGTATTGATCCAACATCTCCCTATTTCAGATGAAATAAAACACGCCCTAACATTAAGAAAAGGCCCTCTTGGATCTCTTATCCTTGCGATAGAGAGCTACGAAAAAGCCAATTGGGACATTGTCGCTAAATGTTGTTCTGATCTGCATATCACTGAACAAGAATTCTCAGCTTGTTATAATGAATCCGCTGAATGGGTTGATGATTTAACCCACTAAACGAGTGTAATAATGTCTAAAAGCAACCATTGCCCTTGTGGCACTAAAAAAAATTATTCAGTTTGTTGTGAACCTATTCATAATCAACATGAACTAGCAAAAACACCCGAACTACTAATGCGTTCACGTTATTCAGCTCATGTTAAACAACTTGTTCAGTACATTATTGATACCTACCATCCCTCTTGTCATGCAGAAGAATTTAGAGACGGTATTGTCGAATCCACAGAATTAGAGTGGCGAAAGCTAAAAGTACTATCAAGTCACTTATCAACAATGAGTCCTTATGAGGGTTTCGTTTCTTTTAAAGCAACATACTCAGAAAACAATCAACTTCATCAACTAAAAGAGCACTCTCGTTTTCTTAAAGAAAATGGCAAATGGTATTACATTGATGGTGAAATTGAATAATTTAAGCTCAATAGTTCTTGTTAAAAGATAATAAAGACATAAAAAACGCCGCATTTATTTAAATGCGGCGTTTTTACTTTTACTTTTTATATTTAAAGAATAGAAACCATAAATACAACAAGAATAGCGACAGGACATACTACTCGTACATACCAAGGCCAAATTTTCCAGAATAGTCCTTGTGCAATCTCAGGGTTACCTTGTTTGATCTCTTCTAATACCTTATTACGATTCCAAATCCAACCAACAATGATAGCCCAAACAACCCCTAGCAGCGGTTGCATATAAACCGTAGAGATGTCTGCAATCAATCCAAACAATGTGCCAAAATTAAAGACAATAAATAAGCTTAGAACAAGAATTGCTCCGCCAATAAGCCACGTTGCTTTTGTTCTGTCCGTTTTTAACTCTTCTTGCGCACAAGAAACAGGGACTTCAAGCAGTGAGATCGAAGACGTTAATGCAGCAATTACCATGAGTACAAAGAAAGCCGTACCTAAAACAACACCCATTCCCCCCATCGTTTCAAACATCGCAGGTAACACAGCAAAGACAAGGTCACCAGAACTGATCAATTGACCCGCTTCATTAAATATCTCAACGCCATTATTTTTAGCAACAAACATCGCAGGAAGAATAAGAAGACCTGCGGCAAAAGCAACACTGGTATCAATCGCCGCTACTTGAGCTGCCGTTTTAGGAATATTCACATCTTTCTTTAAATATGAACCGTATACCATCATTGAGCCAACACCTAATGATAGAGAGAAAAAGGCTTGCCCCATAGCATCGACTAACAAACCACTATTGATGTGAGAGAAGTCAGGCACTAGATACATTTTAAGGCCTTCCATTGCACCATCTTGAGTAAAGATATAAGCAATCATGATCCCGAATAATATAAATAGCATTGGCATTAAACGTGTTGACCACTTTTCAATACCATCAGCAACACCTTTCTGAACAACATAAATAGTAAATACAGAAAATAGAATCGTTAATACCACATTACGACTGTCACCAAAATTCACTAGCCAATCAGCAACACTTTGTAGGCCTATGATTTCTAAAATAGGAGCAGCAGCAAAGCCCATTAACCAACCAGCAAGAATAGAATAAAAACTTAAAATCATAGAAGCGGCCAACATGGCAATAAAACCAAACACTCCAGCGGCGAGCTTATTTTTAGTCCAAATTTTCTTTAGAGAAGCAATAGGGTTAGATTGCCCATGACGACCAATGGTTAGCTCTGCGACTAACATAGGGAAAGCCAATAGGAAAACCATTAAAAGGTACATTAATAAAAAAGCAGCGCCACCGTTACTGGCAGCTTTTGTAGGAAAACCCCATACATTACCTAAACCAACAGCTGAACCTGCAGCTGCCATAATAAAACCTAATTTTGAGGTAAACTGACCTCTTGAAGCATTACTATCCATGTTTATTCCATCTGTGCTTGAAAAATTACAGGTTGTAAATTATATTTTACATACCGTATGTATTAAAATTATTAGAATAGTGGTAAGTAAACCAGTTTAAGAATAAAATTGAAAGCGCTGCTTTTTACTTTTATAACAAAACTCTCTATTTTTGTTATAAACTGTTTACAAAATAATCAAACCTCTCTTATTTCGAATTTTTATCCCCTTTACCTACTCTTTTGCCTCAAGTCCTGATATTAATACATATTCTCTCTATATATATGAAATCACGAATGGATAAGTTCTACCAAGCACTCACTATCGTTAGCTTTATCTTGTATTGGCTTTTAGTCGCCGGGGTAACGATTCGTGTCGTCTTTAAACCAAGGCCTGTAGGCGTCTCTCTTGCTTGGTTAATGGTTATTTATATCCTTCCCGTTATTGGTGTAATGGCTTATTTTTTAATTGGTGAGCTTAATTTAGGCCGTACTCGTGGTGAACGAGCAAAAGCAATGTTTACTCCTTATGAACAGTGGTTTGCTCAAGTTCATCACTGTCAGTCTCATCAGCCTCATTCTATTTCACATCGAATTTCATCCATTCATAATTTGTGTTCAAATCGATTAGGTATTCCAGCATTAAGTGGCGACACCCTTTCTTTATTAAATACCCCGTCAGAAATTCTGACCGCCATTATTCGAGATATTGAAAAAGCAGAACATGAAATCAATATGGAATTCTACATTTGGCATCATGGTGGATTAGCCGATGGTGTCGCAAGCGCATTAATTCAAGCGGCTAAACGAGGCGTAACCGTTAATGTTTTACTGGATTCGGCTGGGAGTATTGATTTTTTCAAAAGCCACAGGCCAAGAATGTTACGAGAATCTGGGGTCAATATTGTTGAAGCCTTAAGCGTGAGTCCATTTCGTATGTTCTTTAGACGACTTGACCTACGATTACATCGAAAAATTGTCGTTATCGATAATAAAATTGCCTATACAGGATCAATGAATTTAGTCGATCCTCAATATTTCAAACAAAATTCGGGCGTAGGCCAATGGGTTGACGTAATGGTTCGTATTACCGGCCCTAATGTAGCGATCTTAAATACGATTTATGCATGGGATTGGGAAGTAGAAACGGGAATACGAGCACTGCCAACAATACCTGAATGCCCATTTGAAATAGACCCATTTAACCACACTACTCAGGTAGTGCCTTCGGGTCCGGGTATGCCAGATGACATTATTCAGCAAGTATTGATCACCGCAATTAATCAAGCTAGAGAATCACTCACAATCACAACACCTTATTTTGTTCCTAGTGAGTTATTGCTCCATACTTTAAGAACCACAGCTCACCGAGGAGTAAAAGTTACGTTAATTTTACCCAAGAAGAACGATTCATTAATGGTAAGTTGGGCTTCAAAATCATTCTTTGAAACGCTTCTAAACGCAGGGGTTCATATCTTTGAGTTTAAAGGCGGGTTATTGCATACT
Source organism: Aliivibrio salmonicida LFI1238 (assembly GCF_000196495.1). NCBI lineage: Bacteria > Pseudomonadati > Pseudomonadota > Gammaproteobacteria > Vibrionales > Vibrionaceae > Aliivibrio > Aliivibrio salmonicida. The sequence continues at coordinate 2,068,683 of NC_011312.1, read as the reverse complement.
AAATCAGTGGTCATTGATAATAACTATTGCATTATTGGTACCGTGAATTTAGATATGCGCAGCTTCTGGTTGAATTTTGAAGTCCGTTTGATTGTTGATGATCCTGAATTTACAAAACAATTAACGTGGGTATTAGATGGCTACCTAGAACATTCTGATGCGATTGTTTTAGAAAATTGGCAGCAACGAAATTGGGCTCATCGATTTACTGAGCGTTTCTTCTCTATGTTTAGCCCCTTACTTTAAAACAAAGCATAAATTAAAAAGCCCACGATAATTTAATTATCGTGGGCTTTTTTAACATCCGTAAATATTAACGAATGCCACTTAAAAATTCATGTCTTGTCGCTGGATTACGTTTGAAAATCCCGCCAAGCGCAGTTGTCGTTGTGCTACTCGTCGCATCCATGACACCACGAGACTTAACACAATAATGTGTCGCTTCCATTGTGATCGCAACATCATCACTGCCAAGTAATGTTTGCAGTGCCACTAATATTTGCTGTGTCATACGCTCTTGAACTTGAGGACGCTGGGCAAAAAATCGAACAATACGATTAATCTTCGACAGACCAATGATCTTTTCACGAGGAATATAAGCAACGGTGGCTTTTCCATCAATAGTCACTAAATGATGTTCACACGTACTCGTTAATGTAATGTCGTTCACTCGAACCATTTCATCACAGTTCATTTTATTTTCAATGACGGTAATTTTAGGGAAATTCGCATAATCTAACCCAGAAAAGATTTCATCAACGTACATCTTAGCAATTCGATGAGGCGTCTCTTCAAGGCTGTCATCACTAAGGTCGAGAGTAAGCAGAGATAAAATCTCACGCATATGCTCTTCAATACGTTCTTTTTTCTCTTCACGACTAATTCCATTTTCTTTCATTGGCGTCTCAAGGCCACGCGCAACAAGAGCATCACGCACCAAAATGGCTGATTCACTGAATGATGACATCATATACTCCAGAGTATTCTATTTAAAAATCCTGCGCTAAGGATACCCGCTCTGTAAAATAAATACACCCTGATTTTCATGGGTCTATTAGATGTTCAGCACCAAAATATGGTAATGTTCTTCCTTATTACTACTAGTTCAGAGAATATCATGATGGATTGCTGCGCAACTCAAGGTCTCATCCCCGTAGAAACGGCATTGGATACCCTTTTATCTCAAGTTACCCCTATTTCATTAGCAAAAACATTGCCTCTCTCTGATGCCATTGGTTTTGTTTTGGCTGAAGATATTTGCTCCCCAATTAACGTTCCTCCTTTTGCAAACTCAGCAATGGATGGTTATGCAGTTCGTCTGTCTGATTTAGCACTCTCTCTGACATTACCAGTTACAGGTAAGTCTTTTGCTGGCATTCCTTTTGAAGGAGAATGGCAAGAACAAAGCACAATTAGAATCATGACTGGAGCGAAGATCCCTGTTGGTTGTGATGCCGTTATTATGCAAGAACTCACCTCGGATTCTGATGGTAACATTACGTTTGATGTCACTCTTTCTGATATAAAACCTCAAACCAATATTCGTCCGATTGGTGATGATGTTTCACAAGGACAAACCGTCTTAGAGAAAGGTCACCGCTTAACACCAAGAGACATTCCATTAATTGCTTCACTTGGTATTAATGATATTCCCGTCGTTCATAAACCTAAAGTTGCCTTTTTCTCAACGGGTGACGAACTGACACCATTAGGTCAACCACTAGAAGATGGTCAGATCTATGACAGTAATCGCTACGGTATTAAAGTATTAATCGAGAGATTTGGTTGTGAAGCCATTGACCTTGGTATTATTCCAGATTGCCCACAAACGCTAAGAGACGTCTTTCTTAAAGCTGATAAAGAAGCGGATGTGGTGGTGACATCAGGTGGTGTGAGCGTTGGTGAAGCCGATTACACAAAAGACATCTTAGATGAATTAGGCCAAATTGGCTTTTGGAAATTAGCCATAAAACCGGGTAAACCTTTTGCCTTTGGTCAGCTGCCTGATTCTTATTTCTGTGGTTTACCGGGAAACCCCGTTTCTGCGATGTTAACAATGTATGTATTGGTTCAGCCGATGCTAGCGAAACTTGCAGGTCACTCTAAATGGGAAGCTCCTAAAGCGATCCCAGCAGTGGCAACGACGGTCTTTAAAAAACGTCCTGGTCGTACTGATTATCAACGCGGTATTTACTCCATTAATGATAAAGGTCAATTTGAAGTGGCCACTACGGGCAATCAAGGTTCAGGAGCATTTAGCTCAATGAGTATTGCTAATTGTTTTGTTGTTCTGGAACGAGAGCGTGATCGTGTTAGTGTTGGCGAAACCGTTAATATCGAACTATTTAACGCCTCTCTTTATTAGAAGTGATCCCAATGTCTGAATTATCTGATCAAGAGATGCTGCGCTATAATCGTCAAATCATTTTGAGAAATTTTGATTTTGAAGGCCAAGAGAAACTCAAAGACAGCACCATTCTCATTATTGGTGCTGGCGGGTTAGGTTGTGCTTCAACCCAGTATTTAGCGGCTGCCGGATTAGGGTCAATGACACTAGTTGATGATGACGTTGTCGAACTCTCAAACTTACAACGTCAAATTTTGCATTGCGACGATACCATTGGTGAAAAGAAAGTCATTTCAGCGAAAAATGCCTTAAACCGTATTAATCCTAATTGTCATATTACCCCTATTGATAAGCGTTTATCTGATGATGAGTTACGTGTTCTTATTTCATCTCATGATTTAGTGTTAGATGGCACCGATAACGTAGAAACCAGAAATCAGTTAAACCGACTATGCTTTGAATCTAAAACACCGTTAATCTCAGGTGCGGCAATTCGTATGGAAGGCCAAGTGAGCGTTTATACTTATCAAGACAACGAGCCTTGTTATCAATGCTTAAGTAGCTTATTTGGTGAGCAGGCGCTTACTTGTGTTGAAGCCGGCGTAATGTCTCCTGTTGTTGGCATTATTGGTGTAACACAAGCTCTTGAGGCCATCAAGGTATTAACTAATTACGGACACCCCTTAATCGGGAAACTTCTGATCTTAGATGCCCTTTCAATGAACTGGCGTGAGATGAAATTAGCAAAAACACCCCACTGTTCTGTATGCGGTAAATAGCACGCTCCACAATATCAAGATCAATAAAAAGGCGCTAACCCATTTGGATTAACGCCTTTTTTCATTTCGACTTAAAACAAAGACCCTACAATTTAAAATAGGTTAACTGTTGTTTCGTAAGCGTGCGGGGAACTACACCTTGTCTTTTACATTCCAAGGTAAAAGTGAATCGATATCTGGCGATCCAACACATAAACGATCTAGACAATACCTAATATAATCGTAAGGGATTAATCCGTTTGCCTTTGCTGTTTCTACAATGCTGTAAAGCATTGCACTTGAATCTGCACCAGCCGTTGAACCCGAAAATAACCAGTTTTTCCGGCCGATAACAAACGGTTTAACCGCTCGCTCTGCTCGATTGTTATCAATAGATAACAATCCATCATCAATATAACGAACTAATTTATCCCATTGATTTAATGTATAGCTAATCGCCTCACCTAATTTTGTTTTAGGTGATACTCGACTAACTGCGCTATCAAGCCAATCACGGAGCTCTTTAAGTAAATCGCGGGCTTCTGTCTGCCTAGCAACATACTTGGCTTCAGGGGAAGCCTCTTTTAATAACGATTCGATCCGGTATAGCTTTTGGATTTTACTCAATACCCAATCTGCACTCCCTGTTTTCCCTTTTACTTGAACACGTTGAGCCTCAATAAATCGTCGACGTGCGTGTGCCCAACAGCCAACTAAAATCGCTTCAGTTTGTTCATAACCTTGGTAACCATCGGTATGTAAATACCCGTTATAACCTTTTAAAAAGTTAACTGGATGGTAGCCATGCCTGCTAGATTGATAATCATAAAGTACAATTCCAGGCAAAACACCAGAGCCTGGAGAATCATAGCCAGAGCAGTAGACCCACATATAACATTTTGCTTTTTCAACATCCAACACATTTACCGTTGTTTCATCACAATGCAGAGTGGGTTGTTCAAGCAAAATACGATGTAACTCGTTATTAAGAGGGGTAAATAGTACCGAGCATTTTATTAACCAATCCGCCATCGTTCGCCGTCCAATAATGATACCCCCATGCTGAAATACCGTTTCTTGACGATAAAGTGGAAGACTGTATTGAAATTTAGCCGTAATAATTTGAGCAAGTAAACTGGGGTTTGCCATCCCTTTAGGGATTGGTGACGCTGGCATTGGGGCTTGTTTAATGTCTACTGAAGTATTGTTTTTTTCACAATTCGGGCAAGCATATTTAGGACGAACATGTTGAATAACTTCCACTTTAGCTGGTACAAATTCCAACTTTTCACTGATGTCTTTACCCATCGCATGCATCTCTAGACCGCAACACTTACAAGTTTTATCTTTTATGTCGTGGATAATAACAGTACGCGGTAAGTCTTCAGGTAAGCGTTGGCGTTTTGGCTTTTGACGAGTGTAGGTAATCGTTTGTGTGTCATCATTTTCAATGATGATTTCTTCTTCTGTTTCATTGAATAAATCAAATTGAGTCGAGTCAGATTCACTGCTTTTACCAAAGCGCTGATGTTGAGCCAGCCGAAATTGCTCTAGAAGACGGTTATATTTATTTTCAAGCTGAAGCACAAGTGCTTTCAGCTCGTCAATGGTATCAGGAAGTGGTTTTATTTTATCAGTCATGTAGATGACTATATAACGATAATACAGGTAATCAATCGGTTGCCTCCTATTCTTGACTGAGAATCAACTATTTAAAGGGTTGTTTGATAATGTACCGGTTGATGTCCTAAGATATCAAAACCTTGTAATAGCAGTGTCAGTTGCTGCTCTGATAATGCTAACGTATCGTTATTTATATTTCGTGGCCATTTGAAGCGGTCTTCATCTAATCGCTTGTACCATAAAGCGAATCCTGTTTTATCCCAATACAATATTTTGAGTTTATCACGAGGCTTATTGCAAAATATAAATAGAGCATCACTAAACGGTGATAGTTGCATTTCTTGCTCAACAATCACGACAAGGCCATTAATGGCCTTGCGAAAATCGACAAAATCACGATGAAGATAAATGGTGGAAACATCAGTAAATACATTCATGATTGATACCCTTTTAATAAGAGTCCTATCCAGTGAGGTTCAGTATTAGCTGGCAATGTTAATCGCAATTTTCCGATAGAAAGTTGAATATCTGGTAATTGTGGAGTGGCGATGATAGTTGATGTTAACGCTTCTACTTTCAAGAAAGTAGAAGCGTTAATCTTTTGTTTCCATCGTGCTTTACGTGCACTAAATGTCTTTGGCAGAATATTATGGTTACGACAAAATTCAGCGGCACTAAGCTTGCTAGATTGCTGAGATTCAAATAGAGCGTGCCATTGCTCTGGTGTTCTCTTTTTATCTTTTTGCATAATTACGTTCTCGTTAAATGAAAGATCGTAAGATACGCATAATGAATTTTATTTGTTAGGTGTAGTTCCCCGCACGCTTACACACACTCTACGAAGGGATCAGCTTATTGGGTAACGGTCTTATTTTTATCTCTGAGCACATGGCTGAGGTGTTGGCGGGCTTAGCGTTATTAAAGATAGCGTTTGTGGTATTAAATGCGGCGATCATGGGTGGCCCCATTGGTTGGTTTGCGGCCGCCATCGCAGCCGTTGTCGTTGCAGTGCTGTATTTAATCGACACCTTTATTGGGTTTGATGTCATGCTTAAAAAAATGGAACTCACCTTCGATTACTTATGGGAGAAACTCAAAACCTTCATTAATTTGCTGCCCGATGCACTGCTGTCGGATTGGGCCAGCCCCATCAAAGAGGCGGGAGAAGAAGTGGAGACTCTTAAGAATAAAATGAACGATCTGAAAGATAAAAACGTAGCGCTTGGGATCACAACCAATGACACGGTAAACAAACGAGAAAATGCCGCGCACGCGAGTACCAACGTGGCCGACCGAGGAGATCGGAGCACCATTCAACCACAAAAAATAACGCCGCTAACCACTCAGATTATAAAAAGTCAGGCGCAAGTGGCATTAACGATTAAATCAGAAAAACCCGTCACGGTAGATAACGTCACGCACGATAAAGGACTCGATTTGAGTGTGAATCTGGGCAATATGGCCCTGAGTTATTAATTGATACTTATCTGTATCCACTTTAAATAAAATACTCAATACTTTTTATTTTTAAGACACTACTCGCAATTATCAGTGCACGGGACTTAAAAATAAAACAGATATTAAATATATTTCTTAAATTACACTTAATTTCTACCTAAAATCATATGTTATTTTTATCAAAGTTATCCTTTAGTTGTTGATTTATAAATCAAAAATAATTATCAACCATATATACATATAAATATAAACAAATCAATCATTCTATTTAATTAACGTTATATTGACATTTAAATCTAAATTAATGCATTGAGACGAAATTTCTTTTTTCTTCATTTTAATAAACAGATTATTAATAGATAATATGATTTATTATATATTAATCCACCTTATTTAGACTTTTAACTCTAAATTAAGTATCTAATAATTACCATTTAAAATAATCATGGTTAATGAAAATTATTTTCGTTTTACTAATTATAAATTTTGAAGATATATTGAATGTAGAATTCATTTAACTATTTACATAAGAGATTTAATTAACACATGAAGGTATATTTATGAAAATTGGTCTAGAGTATGATGTAAATACAGCAGCTAGGCAGCGTATTAATGTTATTTTAGATGGATTTGAACACTTCTATGTTTCATTCTCCGGCGGGAAAGACTCTGGTGTACTCTTAAATCTAGTTATAGAAGAATCCAGAAAAAGAAATCGCTTACCTGTTGATGTACTAATTATAGATTTAGAAGCTCAGTATAAATGCACAATTGAATATATAAATGAAATGGTTTCAAAAAATGAAATAAATGCTTTTTGGGTTTGTCTTCCTCTTAGTTTAAGAAATTCAGTTTCACAGTTTCAACCTAAATGGATATGTTGGGATCCTGGGGTTTCTAATAAATGGTTACGAGATTTTCCAGATAGCGACGCCGTAATTAAAAATACAGATTATTTCCCATTTTATACATTTGGAATGGAATTCGAAGAATTCGTACTTAAATTCTCTAAATGGTATGCATCTATAAAAAAGACAAAATGTGCATGTTTAGTTGCTATTCGTTCTGATGAATCCCTAAATAGATATAGAACAATAAAAAACAATCATAAAAGAAAATACCTTAATTATAAGTGGACAACAAAAATTAGTGATGATGTTTTTAATGCGTATCCTATATATGATTGGAGAGTTACTGATATTTGGATTGCTAATGGTAAGTTTAAATATTTATATAATAAAATTTATGACTTAATGCAACAAGCAGGTGTTTCCTTAGCGCAGCAACGTCTATGTCAACCTTTTGGTGACGATCAAAGAAAGGGATTATGGTTATATCAAATACTCGAATTTTAGGATATTATAAATTTGAATTACCTGAAGGCTATAGTTATAAAACTTACAGTAAATATTTACTTCGAACAATGCCACCTCACTTAGAAAAGCATTACCGTGAAAGAATATACAAATTTTTATCATGGTGGAGGAAAAATAAAAATAAAACTGGAATTTACTCAATCCCTGATTTCGGTGATAAAAAATTAGAGGCGGGTAAAAAAATACCAAGTTGGCGGAGAATATGTAAAGTATTAATAAAAAATGATTATTGGTGCTATGGTTTATCATTTGGACAAAATAAAAAGTTAACTAATTACTATACAGAAATATATGAAGACTATAAAAATAACAGGATCGGTGTATGAATAAAATTGAAAAAGTATTATCTATTTTAAATGAACTTGATGAAATAGATTTTTGCGATTTTGATACAAAAAGTCGCGTTGACATTTTCAATATACTATCTGACTTGTCATATAAAATTGTTGATATTAAACATCCAGTTTTAAATGTGAAGTTAATTAGTTCCAGTTTAATTAGAGATAATGACTACAACCCTAATATTATGGCATCTCCTGAGTATAAATTATTAAAGCATTCAATTAAAAAAGATGGCTTAACTATGCCAATAATCGTATCTGAAAGTGATGGTTATATACATAAAATAATTGATGGTTCTCATCGAGTTAAAATTATAAAAAATAATCTCGATATTAAAAACTCATTTCATAGCTATATACCTACAGTCAGCTTAATTCATTCTTATAGCGAACAAATAACATCCTCTGTGAGGCATAACGTAGCAAGAGGCTCTCACCAAGTTGAGTTAACTTCTAAATTAATAATGAAACTAAAGCAATCGTCATGGAACAATAAAAAAATATGCGAAGAATTAGGAATGGACCCCGATGAGGTCTTAAGAATGCAGCAAATTACAGGTTTAGCAGATGCGTATAAAGATGAAGATTTTTCTTTTGCTTGGAAATAAAATAATGAAAATAATATTTATATCTACTATTTCTATAGCTATTTTATCTACATATACAATAGCAGCAACTACACGATCAGATGGAACAATATCAATCGAGAGTATCGATGCTCCATATACGAAGGATCTAGCGCTATTAGCGACTAGAAGAGTAGTAAACGATGTGGTAATTCATACCAATGAACGTTTAAAGATTATCGACACCAATTTTATAGTAAATGCCCAAAGCATATCAACCGTAGGTAGTAATTTAGGGGCAGCAGGCGACGCTATTCAGGCAAATCATAATGCTTTAGTTGATTTAGAACTTAAAAATTCAATATATATTGATGAATGGAATAATATGTTTAAGGAATCTATTAGCAAAATTGAATCTCAAATCAGTCAAAATAGAAAAGTATCCTCAAGAGGAATAGCAGGTGTGGCTGCAATGACAAATATCCCTACCCTAACTGATGGTTCATTCTCGGTAGGTATGGGTTATGGTTATTTCGATGGCGAAGATGCTTTAGCCTTTGGTGTCTCTAAATATTTCAACTCAGGAGTAGCAATAAAAACTTCTTTTGCCACTACTGGAGCTAACAATACGACTCTTGGTATTGGTGCTAGCTATAGTTTTAAATAAATATATTTTTTATTCATGAGTGATATATATGAAATATTTGTATTATTATACTTTCTGTTTCTTTAGCTTCACTTCAAATGCAGAGTATTATATTGGTGGTAACGTAGGTTACTCCCTACTAAGTACGTATTGTCAAGATAATTGCAATGATGAAGCGACCTCTTTTGGATATTTTTTTGGTATTAATTTAAATGCGATGTCTTTAGAATCACAGATAAACTATATAGGGGATTTTAATTTAACTGCTTTTTCAATATCACCTAAAATTAATTTTTATGATGAGGAAATTTTTAATCCTTATGTGAAATTTGGGGCCGCCTATATAATTGATTATAAAGATAATATCTTAATACCAACTGCTTCTTTTGGTATTGATTATAAGATCAATCAACAATTTCATTTTAGAGGTGAGTTATCAAGGTCGCGGAAATTTAAATAGTATTAACTTTGCAATAAGTTATAAATTTGGAAAATATAAGAACTATCATATGAATATATTAAATGATGTTGACGATAACATCACTGATGAGTTATTTATTAACACTAGTAAAATTTCAGTTCAAAAATTAGCTCCTATTCAGTTTGATCTTAATTCATTTCAAATAAATAATTACATTCATTTGAAAAGCTTATTAAAAATCATTATATCTCACCCTGAAATGACTATTGAAATTTCAGGTTATTCTGATAATATAGGTACTGACGATTATAACGTTATACTATCGAGAAATAGAGCAAATGCTATTTCAGATTATTTTAAATATAATGGTTTATCAGAGAGATCATTTATAATTAATTTTTTTGGGAAAGATAGTCCTATAGCAAGTAATTTAACAAGACCAGGAAGAGTACTCAATAGAAGAGTGGAAATTAAACTTATTAAACTTATTAAACTTATTAAAAATACTGAGAGGTAATTATGTTATCTAAATTATACTATTTACTACTTATAACTTATATTTATATTTCTCCAACTACAGTTGTGAATGCAGCTGCTACATGTGGGTCGTGGAATGACTATCAAAACTGTATTGATGATAGGCCAAGGCCACCTAGTGGCGTCGATCAAGGAACATATTCAAAAAAAAGAAAAAACATTTTCAAATCAGATATAATAAAACCATTCAATGATTATAAAATTCAATATAAAAAGATGTCAGATGATAATAATTCTGTCTTAAATAACGATATTAATAATATTGAAAATATTTTCATAAAGCACTTTAATATATTAAACACATGGGCATATAACTATCCTGACAGCTTTAATCTATATTTTAACAATAAAGATATAGATCATGTTATAAATGATGAAATTGAATTAAATTCTACAGTATTAAATGAACTTATACGTGGTTCTGTTGAGCGAGCTATTCATCGTTATTCAAACTTAAATAAAACAGTAATTAATAGTATTCATTTTCACTATTGGGCAAAAGCATATGCTCCATTTATCTCTGGCATTTGGGGCTTTGAATCAGAATGGTCTTATAGTGATAGAATTGATGAGCATGATAATTATTATATAATTACTGAAAGTACAGAAGATAATTCAGATATAAAAGAAATTAAATATACCGATTTGTGGAATAATGCCGCAACAGGACCAACAACAAAATCACAAACGCGTTATATATCTTTACAACCGAATGAAGATTATATAAATGAAGTAAAAAAATCAATTATAGATAAGGCTCCTCAAAAGATTTCTATTTTAAATAATGAAATGAATGAAGTTGATTATATTTCAAAAGTAATAAATTTTGATTATGAAATAATCGCATTATTATCAATTAATTTCAATTTAGAATTTAAAGATCAAATATTAAAAACAAACAGCTCAGACTTCATAAAAAATAAAAGTAGATTTTTAAATGAAAATTTATATAAAGAAAAAAATACAGCACTATTATTTACATTCCCATTAATTAATCATTTAATTAACAACAATCAAGACCAAAATTACATGGAAGAAATAAAATATACATTATTAAAAATACAAGATAACACTTGGTTTTCACAGTTGCCTGATGATAACATTTATAAGAAATTGATAAAAAGCATATTAAATGATGATAGTAAAGACACAATTCTAAGACTTTCCACTTCTAACGAATTTTTAAAGTATCAAATAGATGAAATAGGAATAAACATCACCGATTGGGGGATTAATTTGGACGAAGGTGATATTGTACCATATTATAAAAATGATGAAATTCAATTATTTAAATCAAAATTTCATGGAAACGCAGCTAATAATAATTGGTATTTTCCAACAAATCATAAATCTAATGAAAGATGGGAATACTTAGGTATATTTATAACTAAAAATAATTATATAAATTATATAAGAAAACTAAATATTTCATCTGAATGGAATGATTTCACATTCCCTGGTGACATTCATTACTATAATGGTATGTATTTTTCACCAACATTCATAGGAAAAGCTAATGAAAATAATTATTACTACCCTACAACAAAGGAAAATAACGAACATTGGATATATATAGGTAGCGATGATAAACCATCTCCATTTTTTTACCATTACATACAGTATACTTTAAAACATTATGCTAATCGATTGCAATACAATAACCTTAGCATTAATAATGCAAGTAATAGTGATATAAATAAAAAAATACGCAATAAATTTCATGAACATTTAAGCGCCTTTTTTGAGAGTGACTATAATACTAACAAATACCACGCTTTTTCAGCTATCGATCCTTCATTTACAATGATACTACACAACCAATATGATTGGATAATTAAACGACTGACGACTTGGAATGACTGGATGGATGAACATTATCAACATCTTGTAGATATAAATGATGGATTCCAGCCAAGTGATGCAGAAATAATGGAGCACTGGATTAATGAGCAATGGGATGCACCTGAAGAATTTAGGGAATGGTGGTTAGATACCTCATCTTATTTTGAAACTGATTCACCCAGTGAAGTAATAAGGCAGTTAAATATTTTTGAACAAGTGGAAGAGTTAGATGAAGCATCCGTTGAGTTGACTAATGGGACGATGATAACGTTAATTAACAGTATGAATATTTCAGAAATTGCTAATGTAGCTACAGCTTCTACTATAACAATATCAACTATTTTACCAATGTTCATTTTCTTATAAATTAGTAAACCGTTATTTAAAAACACATAGAAAATTAAATTTAAGGCTGAGAATTCATCAACTTAGCCTTTTTCCGTAACCTATAAATAAAACTATCCATCATTTACACATGAAAAAAAGAGTAATTAATAATTCTGATAAAATAAAGTAATCTAGGAATTATAAATAATATTTATTGTATGTATTATTTAATTAAATTTCAGTATACATAGCTCAACTTTATTTTCATTAAACAACCTGAAATATAGTTTACTTATGTATCTCACTTTATTTAAAGTTCTTTTAGATAGTTTTGTCAATACAATATTGATTTGTTATTTTCATTACTAGCATTAATATTATTTGTTTTACTAGTTTAAACCTAAGTGGTTTTATAGATAGTGATTTAATCATTCATGCTAAATAACCTCACATTAAGGATATATTATGAAAAAAATATTTTTACTTATTTCAGGAACCTTATTTTCATTTTTCACATTCAATGCAAATGCAACTTTCTCTATAGTCGCTTATGACGAAATTAGTGGATATTATGGTGCAGCATTTGCTAGTTGTGTATTTTTACCTCCTGAGACGGATATCACTGAATACGTTAATGCCATAACACCTATAGGTACAATTACAACACAAGCAACAGTTAACTACGACAATATAAATTTGAAAAATGGAAAAGATCAAATTATCGATAATGTTAGAGGAAATCAAATTCTTGAGTGGCTTCATGATCAAGATGGCGAATTTGAGAATAAATCTCGACAGTATCTAATACTAAATAACCCGTCTTCAGGTCCTGTAGAAGGTTTTGCATATACTGGTACTGAAGTACCTTCTGATAAAGGATCGATTATCAACAAAAATGTTGTTATTGCTGGTAATACTTTATTTCCCAACACATTACAAACCATGTATGAAGGTTACACACAAGAACAAGATTTTTTCATTGAAAAACTATTAAAAAGCCTTACTAATGTGCGAGATAACTCTCTAGGTGACATAAGATGTGATGGAGTATCTTCCTATACTGCATTTATTAAAGTTAATGATAAGCATTGGTTTTATAATTCAGATAATTTAAATGAAGATGCAATAGATGGTTTAGAAAAAATAATTAACGATAGACAAAAACCTAAAGTTTGCCTTTCACTAATATCTGGTACAGCTTTTCTTGCAAATATTGATATAAAAGGAAATGGCGAATATTCAGGACCTTACGGCGTAGGGAGCTCCATTTGTTCTGATGGTAAGTCGGGAGACATTTTCTATCCTCAATTTAATGTTGTAGCAGGTGTACACAAATCTTGTGGGACTATTGAAATAAAAGAAGATTCTGGCATTATAAATTATGATGCATGGGGAACAACGCTTTCTCCTCATTGTGTTAGAAGAGATTAAAAATTTATAAATAACCTTAGGGCATTAATCATTATCTATGATTCGTGCCCTCATTAATAATCTTATACTAGAATTAAATTCAGCGAACTCATCTGCATTATCTTCCCATATTAAATAGATACGGTTAGTACTTCTATTAATGGTTTGTACTTATCATACTCTTCAAGTAAACCCTACATTAACTCAAATATTGAGTGTAATCATCGTCTGTTTATATGTAGTTAATAAAGCCAGCGATTGAGAGTAACTCTAGTACTGCTGACTTAACTTGATTAGAGTTTTTCATTTATACTCCTTGGCATATTCAGAACATGAGACAATCTGTTTACCTAGCATTCATAGTCAAAAAATTAATAAACACCGCCAAAAGTAAATTATCCCAACCAATGTCTAGCACGTACCATTTACTTTTATATTTAAAACTACCTAAGCTTGGATGTGTGTTTTTCATACAGCTAACTAATATGGTAATAAAAAGCCGCACATATAATATATAGCGGCTTTTGTGTTGATTTCTAACGGTATATGGTCAATTTGTGGCGGTATAATTAATGATTAACTTATTAATCATCATGTTAATTTTATTTTTAAAGCTGATTTCTCAGCCTTTTTTATTATCTTTTTCTTTACTGATAGTAAATCTCATTTAGAATGCCTTCATTGCTTTTATTAGTGGATTAGACATGTCGTATTTACTTTCAATAACCTTACTTTGGGCCTTTTCATTCAGTTTAATTGGCGTGTATTTAGCAGGACAAGTCGATGCTTGGTTCTCTGTCTTAATGCGAATAGGCCTAGCTACACTTGTTTTTCTTCCTTTCTTACGTCCAAAACAAGTCCCTTTGCCAATCGCTATTAAATTAATGCTCATTGGCGCGATCCAACTTGGGTTAATGTACGTTTTCTATTATCAATCTTTTCTCTATTTAACGGTTCCTGAAGTTTTACTTTTCACCGTAATGACACCCATTTATATCACCTTATTAAACGATGCTTTTGAAGGTAAATTTCACCCTCACTTTATGATCAGCGCTCTCATTGCCACTCTTGGAGCAATAGCTATCCGATACAATGGTATAGATGCCGGGTTTTTATTAGGCTTTGCTACCGTACAAGGCGCGAACCTTTGCTTTGCAACAGGACAAGTCACTTATAAACGATTAATGAAAGATAACCAACTTGAACAAAAAAACGTATTTGGTTTTTTCTTTATTGGCGCGTTGGTTGTGGCAAGCGTGTGTTATGCCCTTTTTGGAAATAGTGAAAAACTTCCAACAACATCGACACAATGGGGAGTATTAGTTTATCTAGGGATAATTGCTTCTGGGCTTGGCTATTTCATGTGGAATAAAGGGGCAACACTGGTCAATGTTGGCGTTCTAGCAGTCATGAATAATTTATTAATTCCAGCGGGGATATTAGTCAACTTAGTCATTTGGAATCGCGATGCTGATATATTCCGTTTAAGCCTTGGTGGAGGATTAATTCTCATCGCTTTAATCGTCAACCAACAATTAGAAAAACGACGTTCTCGATAAATAAATGGGGCACTATTTAAATAATAAATAGTGCCCCTTTACCAATTACTTCTCTACTCTCTTGCAACCATAAGATGCAGCAGTACAAGTAAAATATAACCATGAAGCTGCACCAATAAATTTACAGCCTTCTTCAAATACTTGAGTCACTTCATAACCAAACGGCAAATACCCTTGAATGACATCTGTAGCGATAGAACCCGCAAGTAATCCTCCAGCAACTAAAAATGCAAATCCATCGATTTCAACAATATCTTTAAAATGAAAAGCCAATAGCGCTAATGCCACCACCACATAAAAGAAATAACAGATATATTGATTTACATAACGATCATGAATCAAGAAGAAATCATCTACCGCTAAGATAGATGCCAGCATTCCCATTAATATCAACAACCTTCTGTGTTTGCCACTGTGTAGATAAATAGCACTGAAATAAGCAACCGCGAGTGAGGAAATCCAAAACCAGACTCCAATATTAGAAAGAAAACCTAAAAAGCTATGTACTTCTGTTTGTTGCGCTAAATCACGCAAGACCTGCATTGGTGTAAATCCAAGTGCCTGATGCAATCCAACAAGTGAAAGTGCATAAAATAAGATTGCAGGAATAAATGCAAAAACAAAATAAAGCATTATTTTTTTAGGTTCAAAGATCTGGCGGATAATGTGATTCAAAAGGCTACCTCTAATACGGTTGATAGGAATATGACGTAATTTACAAGCTCCAATATTCTGCCTCTCAAATGACAATAGCAACGCCGCTGCCCTCTTAAAATTAAGACCAAATTAAAATAGAGGTTATCTTTACGTCTTGATAATTTAGATTAAATTTATTAATACATAATAAAAACATAACTTTCTATTTAACCCAATTCAATCAACAAAACAAATAATAACAACCTTATCAATAACTAGCATAAATAGTGTGTTTCGCCCTGTAATATCTATATATTTATACAAAATTTAACTTTCTAAAACATCCCTTTTACCATTAGTAAATTTAATCATTACAAGAAAAATTACTCGTTTTACTTGGTCGCTTTTTAGCCTCATAGTCGCGGAAAATCTACTTCCTATTCATTATTTGAGGCACTGCGGTGAACACAACAACATCAACTCAATCACAATCTGGTTTATTCGTTCCAGTGATTGCACTTTCTTTATTTGCTATAGCATCTGGGTACTTAATGAGTCTTATCCCATTGATGTTAAGTCAATATGGAATGGAGGCGAAATACGCCAGTTGGTTAGCAAGTGCTTTCTATGCAGGCCTATTAGTTGGCGCAGGGCTAATTGAACCTTTTGTTGCTCGTCTTGGTCACAAAAATGCATTTGTATTATTCTTAGCATTACTTGCTGCAACTATCGTGATCTTACCTGTAGCCCCTGTTGAGTGGGTATGGATGACTCTTCGTTTTGTGGCTGGTATTGCGGTTGCAGGCGTTTTTGTTGTTGTTGAATCTTGGCTGCTTATTGGTGACGCTGAAAGTCGTCCAAAACGCTTAGGTTTATACATGGGTGCTTTATACGGTGGTTCATCTTTAGGTCAACTGGGTATCGGTTTTATTGGTATTGAAGGGTTACTTCCTTATTACATGATCATTGGCTTACTTATGATGGCTATTGCATGCTTACTGTTTGGTAAAGGTGCTCAGCCCCAAGTTCAGCATCATAATGTATTAAACCTAAAACAAATTTTAAAACTAAACAAAGCGTCGATTATGGGCTGTGTTGTTTCTGGTTTATTACTCGGTGCAGTTTATGGACTGATGCCTCTAGAACTAAAACACCGTAATATTAATATCACTCAAATTGGCAGCTTAATGGCGTTGATTGTTTTAGGTGGAATGGCAGTTCAACCATTAGTTTCGTACTTATCTCGACACTTAGGGAAAACATTATTGATGGCATTATTCTGCGTGCTGGGCGTTTTTGCTATTGGATTAACTACGCTAAGTGACCATGCTGCCGTTCTAGCAACCTCATTGGTGCTTCTAGGTATGGCCGCTTTTGCTATTTATCCTATTGCTATCTCTTTGGGTTGTGATCAGTTGGATGAGTCTTACATTGTTTCAGCAACACAAGTAATGCTATTTAGCTATAGCATTGGTTCTGTATGTGGCCCTGTATTAGCAAATACACTAATGAACACTGCTGAAGGTTTAATGAGCTATTTATTCGCCATTCTACTAGCGACCGCTATTTATATGTTACTAGCGAGTATGCGCCAACAGCGACCAATGGTTGCTGGTGAATAACTTCTAACCGTAACGCCTTTCTTTTCATAAAAACTAGGTTCTTAGGGTTCATAGCGATACAATAGCCCTAAGAATTCTTGATGAGTAATGACCAATGGAAGATACACAATACGTTGTGGAATGGGGTGATACGATTACCCTAAGCTTTGAAGGCGCCCAAATTGTTTCTGCATATCACACTTGCCCAGAAGAAGGCGATGAGATTGAGCTAGACTTTGGCGAAGGTTGGTTCCAAGGCCCTGACGATGAAGAATATCGTATCGAGATGCAGTTAGCACCTTTCCATCCTTATGATGAAGATCCTGTTCGTCTAGCAAACATCACCATTAATGGTGAGATTGTGAAAATTCTAGAAATTACAGAAACCGCTGATGGTGAGTTCTTCATCGAACCAAGCGACGGCGATTACTAAATAATTTTTTAATCGAATAATAAGAGCACACGGTTTAATTAACGGTGTGCTTTTTTCGTTTAGTCTCTAGTAAATAGACTTATCTCGGTAATTCTTTCATCATTCGTTCTGATATGTTACATATTGTCTTCCATTTTCAAGCGCGTATCTAGGCAGTTATCAATGAGAGCAATTGTTCATCAATTTGGTTTAGCACCACAATCTATCACAGTAGAACCTTATACTTCAGAACCTTTGACTCCCTTTCAGATTCAACTAAAAATGCGTTACAGCACAATAAACCCATCTGATTTAATTACCATTTCAGGGGCTTATCGCTCGCGTATACCGCTCCCTTTTATTCCAGGTTTTGAAGGCCTTGGGATAATAAAAGAACGCTACGATTCACACTCTGCATTTTCTATTGGCGACCGAGTTCTCCCTATTGGCAGTGCTGGCGCATGGCAACGCTATCGAAATATAGACGAAAAATGGTGCTTTACGATCCCAAACCAACTAAGCGATGAACAAGCGGCAACCTCTTACATAAACCCAATGACAGCATGGCTGATCGTATCGGAACGCTTACATCGACACAAAGAAATGACATTAGTCATCAATGCGGCCAACTCAGCGATTGGACTCATACTGATACGGATGCTCAATCATCTGGGAATAACGCCAATAGCATTGGTTCGTCGAGATAACACAGAAGCAGATTTTGAAGGATGTAATGTTCGTCGCATCATCAATATACAAAATAAAAATAGCATACAGCAACTTTTGGAGAGTAAACAGAGTACTGGAATAGACGCGGTTCTTGATTGTGTTGGAGGGATAGAAGCCTTGCAATTATCACACTTACTTAAAGAAGGCGGACAATTCATTAACTACGGTTTATTATCAGGAAAACCAATCCCCCCTACTTTTTGGCGTGAACGACCTGATATTGATTTTTCTTATTTTCATCTAAGACAATGGATTCATTCTTCAGAAAAAAACATCATCCAAGAAAAACTCAATGAAGTCATGCTGCTCGTTTATAGTGGCATTGCAGATACGATCATTAGCGCTCATTTTTCTTTAAATGACATCCATAAAGCCATCACTTATATTCAAGATAAGAAAAAGACAAAAAAAGGAAAAATACTGATTACATTTTAATGCTCTCGTTCAATACTGTATGGAATTAAAAACCGTATTGAACGACAAACGCATTATTTATTTAATTGTTTTTCCATTGATAAGTGCGGAATACCCGCTTCCATAAACTCTTCGCCATAAGGTTGAAACCCTAATTTAGTATAAAAGTCTATTGCGTGCTTTTGCGAACCTAAATAAACACGTTGATACTCATTATTTTCAGCAACACTCATCAGCGATAACACAATTTTAGAGCCTAAACCTTGCGCACGGTACTCTTTAATAATTGCAATACGTCCGATATGCCCATCATTAAGAATGCGACCCGTTCCTACCGCTTTACCATCAGATAACACAAGCGCATGTACCGCGACCTCATCCAAACCATCGAATTCAATCTCAGGATCAATCTGCTGTTCCTTAATAAACACCGTATCACGGATGCTACGGATCGCACTTTTATGATCACCGGTATATTCAACATTCTTAACTTCAAACATGTTAATACTCACGCTATATTTATTATCAAATTAGTATTAGGGTATGTTATAGAGATTGAAAGCATTAATACCTTCAACCTCTATCAGTACACACGAAACGTAGACTTATAACTCTTCGTTATTTTCTTCGTCTAAATTCGACATTAACTTTTCTAATCTTGCTAAGTCAATGGCACTTGATCGTACTGTCAGTTTAATATGACTGTATTCATATTCTTCTTTAACGACACTCATGCTTGAACGAATTTCCCCAATAATACCTTTAGCGGTATAAGGCACAATGATCTCTTCTTCAATCATTTCATGTTGAGAAACACCAACGATATATTTGTGCAGTTTAGCAATATCAAGAGGGTTTCGAGTTGACGTCATCATCGCATCAGGAAACTCTTCCATTAACTCTTCTTGTTGCTCAACAGTCAATTGGTCTGATTTATTAAGTACAAGTAGTTTCTTAACGTCTTCAACCCCGACTTCTTTTAGTACTTCATGCACAACATCAAGTTGTGTACGGAAAGACGCATCAGAGGCATCAACAACATAAAGCAGTAATGAAGCATCATGTGCTTCCGCTAGTGTTGAGTGAAATGAGGCAACTAAGTCGTGAGGCAGCTTTTTAATAAAACCAACAGTATCTGATACTAAGATACGAGGCTGAGTAACTGGATAGAGTGCACGTACAGTCGTATCAAGCGTAGCAAAAAGTTTATCTTCTACTAATACTTCACTTCCCGTAAGCGCTCGCATCATGGAGGATTTACCGGCATTGGTATACCCAACTAAAGCCACACAGAAAAGCTCTGAACGTTGTTTACGGCGGCCTTTCAGCTCACCTTGAACGCTTTCTAACTCTCGACGTAATTCAGCTAATTGATCTCGAACTTTACGGCGATCTAGCTCTAGATCTGTTTCACCGGCACCTTTACCCATTTGGCGTTCGTTATCACCAATGGTCGATTCTCTTAATCGCGGTGCGACATAATTAAGGCGAGCCATTTCAACTTGTAAACGTGCTGTTCGAGTACGAGCGTGACGACTAAAGATTTCAATAATAATCCCGGTACGGTCATACACTCTAATGCCTAATTGGTTTTCGACATTACGTAACTGTGACGGACTTAAATCGCAATCAAATACCACTACATCAGCGCATGCAAATGGCAGATCTTCTGAAGGAACGTCGTCAAAATCTGTCTCATCAAAGAAATCTTCAGTATCAGCGTCATCACTCTCGCCTTGATTACCAGTAAGATGCGCTATTTCAGCCAATTTACCAGACCCCAGAACATTCACTTTTTGAGTAGAACTTTGTTTTTGCGACTGCGTACCGACGACTTTAAACCCTAGGGTAGTCACTAAGCGAGCAAGTTCTGCAAGTGAGTCTTTTGCCTCATCACCTTTAAACTGCGGTGTGCAGATAGAAATAAGTAAAGCATTAGTAAGTGATGCTTTTTCTGTTAGTTTCATTATTTTCTCTTAGTGCACCTAAGTGCAAACTTGGTTTTATCTAAAGTTACCTGATCCTACGCTGTTATAGATGAGCTTTATAGAGGAATAGAACACTAAATACATATATTATTTTAATTGGAGAAAAAACGACGTCATTTAGCGAGGATATTCCGCTATATCACCTTTTCAACCTTACATTTTCAATAAGACTATACATTTAGTGTTTCAGGGCTGATTTTCTGGGCAGCTTGAGCGGTAAGGTATGAGGGGGCGATCAACTTACATCAAGCAGAGAATTCAGACAACGCTAACATTGCCGCATCGGCTTTCTCTGTTTGAACAAGAATGTGATCATGATAATAAGCCGCAATAACGTTCGCACTAATATTATGCTCAGTTAATTTTCTAGCAACTTCCGCGGTTAAACCCACAGCATCTAAACTTGAATGAATTGTTAAGGTAATGACTTTGAATGTCGATTCAAATTCAATTCCTTCTTGCTCTGCGTGATTTTTAGTCACCACTAAAGTAAACCCTTCTTTTTCTCTAAAAGACGCCAATGGCATTAAATGCTGGTAGTCACCATACTCACCAGGCAAAGAACAAAAAACATACTCATCATTCTGAAGTTCTGGTGACATCGATTTCAATAATATCTTTAAATCTACGATTCCACTCATCTACACATCCCTTTATTTTCTCAACACTGTCTAATTTAAGTTGGTGGTAATTTAGATGAATTATCATCTAAGTTAACTTTAGGACTAACCAAGACATAATCCATGATATTACGACCAATTGGAGCCGCATATTTCCCCCATCCTGCATTCTCTAGTACCGCTGCAACTAAAACCTTGGGCGTATTTAATGGGGCAAAACTCGTAAATAAAGCATGATCTCGCAAGTGCTCTGCTACCTCTTCTGAATCGTATTCTTCACCTTTTGCTAAACCAAATACCTGACTCGTCCCTGTTTTACCACCCGCTTCGTACGCTAAGTTTTGAAATAATTTACGTGCCGTCCCTGACACTAATACGCGATGCATTCCTTCTTTTGCTAAATCCCAATATTGTTCTTTAGCACCACTGACGGGCGGAAAATCTTTAAATGCCACAGATTCAAACTGCCCATCTTCCATCACTGATTTTAGCAAATGTGGTCGATGTACCACACCTTTATCTGCAACAACCGCGGTCGCTTTTGCAATTTGCATTGGCGTTGCAGTCCAATAACCTTGTCCAATACCAACAGGGATCGTATCGCCTTGATACCAAGCTTGGTGATAATTATTATGTTTCCAGTCTCGTGTTGGCATATTAGCCGAGCTTTCTTCTTTAATATCAATAAGTAGTCACGCAAAAGTTATTGTGAATTTTTCGCCGTAATAATTTAATATGTTTTTGATGTTAATACTGAGGTCTTCAAACGTTTTGAACGCTTCACATGGTAACCATTCATATTTTACTTTCTTCCACAATATCTCAATGATATTGAGCTCTGGAGAGTACGGTGGTAGATAACAAACTAATACATCATTCATCAACCACTCATGCAATTTTTGTTTAAATTTTGCTGACCTATGAAAAGAGGCATTATCTAAGATAATAAAGCATGGCTTATCGTTTTTTCGTGCGTTGATAAAGTGCTCAAATGCATCAATTACTGTATCGGTAGTTACTCTTCCTTCCGTTGTTTGAAAACTCAATTTACCTTGTCTACTTAAGAAGCCAAGAACATTGAGCCGTTTGCTGTGTGAATGAGCAGGCCTTAGCGATTGAACACCGATAGGTCCCCAACAATAAGGAAGATTAGATTTCTGACTAAAGCCTGACTCATCAAAATAAAAGAGTTCACATTTATTCGTACGTTCCATTTCAATCAATGAATTCAATATATTACTGAAATTATTGAATTTCATATCGTCACGCTTTAACTTTAATGAGTGTCGGGCTCTTTTGTAACTGTAATCACTTTTTTTATATTTCGTTTAATAGTGTCTAAGCTGGATTTTTTACCTGTTTCTTCTTCAAGTATTGCTTGTGCTCGTTTAAGTTGATGTGGCTCTTCATCAACCAATGACTTCAAACGATATACTTCTGCTTCTGTGTAAATAGGTTTTCTACCTATACGAACAGCGTCATACAATCCGAGCATTCCACAGGCTTCCCAATGGTCTATCCATGACGATATGGTCTCAAATTTAGCGTCTAAAATATCAGTTAACGCTAAAATAGAGTAGCCTTTATCACTGAGAATAATCGCATGTGCTCGTATTCTTACTCTATTTTTTGGATGATTAGCGATCGCTTCTTTTAGGGTTATTTTTTCATTGTCTGTTAAAGGATTAACTGCTTTCATTATGATATAGACACTGACGTTAAAATACTCATTTTAATACCATATGGATATATGGATATATGGTAAAGGCGAAATCTTCATTCTCGAAAACTTATCATTAACTACTTACCAGATGGTTCCCCATAGCCGAATTTATTCATCCATACCGACAATCGATCAATTCCCATATCGTAAGCGACTTGATAGAAGAAGGTATCTACTGACTTTTCAATCGCCTTTACAACATTCACTTCGCCATGCCCCCAACGAACATCATCACGAAATTTACGGCTTTTAGAGTGTGGTATTCTCCACCAACCTGGGAAATTACTTGTTGTACTTGGTGTGATCACCTTTTCACTCAACGCTGCCACTGCTATTTGTGGTTTCACAGTTGAACCTGGAGGGTAAACGCCTAAAGTCGTTCGATTTAATAATGGGAGATCAGGATCATTCAATAAGGCATTATAATGTTTTGATGATATACCATGAACAAACAGGTTCGGATCATAACTAGGACTGGATACCATCGCTAATACCGAATCATCTCTAGGATCCAACACCACGATAGATCCACGACGATGATAATCCTCCATCTTATGGGTCGTAGGATTTTGTTTCTGAATCGTTAATTGCTTATAAGCATACAGCTGCAGACCCAAATCAATATTTAATTTTATGTCTTTACCTGAAATTGGAGCGACATAATCAAGAGTTCGAACAATACGTCCACGGCTATCAACTTCTACTTTTTCGTAGCCTGATTGGCCGTGTAATGTGTCTTCATAATAACGCTCAATACCTAACTTTCCGATAGTACGAGTGCCTTTATAATTAGTGTATTTATTCCCTTCTTTAAGATGACGAATATCACGATCATTAATTTTACCGACATAACCTAAAACATGGGTTAAGCTGGCCCCGTATGGATAATAACGTTCAAGATACGCATCAATATGAATTCCATCATAATGAAATTGATTCACCGAAAACTCAGCAACTTGCACTTCACTCATCTGCTCTATTAAGGTAACAGGGCGAATCCTTAACGTTCGGTTCATTGCCTTTTTAAATTCAGTGATTTCATCATCATCCAAACTCAGCATTTTTTTTAATGACGCTAACGTACCCTCCATATCATCTATCTTGGCGGGGATTAACTCTAAAGCATAGACAGGGACGTTTTGTGCGAGTAGTACCCCATTGCGGTCATAAATTCGACCACGATTAGGCGCAACAGAAATAACTTTAATACGGTTATTGTTTGAACGAGCTTGATACTGATTGTGATCTTCAACTTGCAGATGATATAAGTTATAAATTAACCCTCCAATACCTACCAATATAAATAGGAAAGCAATAATAACCCGTCGAGCAAATAAGGATATTTCAAATTGGTGATCTCTGAATAGCATCTTTCTGTTGGGCATAACAACTCTTTATAACTGAGGGACGGTCACTACTCTACCTTCTTTTCTGTGAGGTATTTATTGGCAGGATTTAATGTATTAAATAGGGCTCTAATATACTCGCTTAAGATCCATTTGCGATACCCCCTGTCATTTTTTACCGAAAACTAACATCAAATAGAATGACTTGTTTGTGCATATCAAGCGCTAAGACGGTTCAAGTTAGATCACCCGGTTAAAACCAATAGATATTCAGAAAAGATAAAAACAGAAATGAATAGAATAAAAAATCACAATAGAAAGTGGTAAAGCACTGAAAAATAATAGTATGAGGATTAAATACGCATTATTTTTAGAGGGTATGCAGTAGATTTTTTAGATTATCGTTAGCTTGTGTACTCTTTTTTGTACTCTCAGTGGGCACTGAACAAGCTTATAGATACGAAAAAGCCCCGAATAATCAGGGCTTTAAAATGTGGTGGTGAGTGAGAGATTCGAACTCTCGGTACGTTGCCGTACACACACTTTCCAGGCGTGCTCCTTCAGCCACTCGGACAACTCACCAAGTCGTTGACTCTTTCAAGACAACGAGCGCTAATTTAATGATTTAACCGCTTAGGGTCAAGGCCTTTCTTGCTGAATATGTCTATTTGCTTTATTTTTGTTCGCCATGACGATCTAATAAGCGTATTGAAGCGCTTATTATGTATAAAATCACAGATTTACTGTTTAAAAATAAAGTCACTACTGCACGTTAATTACAAAAATGGTGCAGCTGAAATTGTAGAAATACCAATTAAACCAATAAGGCTTAAAAACAGCATTGCATAAAAATGTCTTTTCATTATTCCATTAATCTAAATTAGGTCTCAAACGGGAGATGCATTAATACAATGTATTCTTTACATTTTATACATAAGCATTAACAATGCATACTGCTTTTATGTTACTAATTTTTACACTCTTTGCGTATAGCCAGGAACTTTGAATGCTTTACGGCATGCATCAAGAAAATACCCATAAAAAACACCCATCACACATGAAACAGCCGCATTACTTGATACTGCGGTAATTATTTGATCGGTACTCGCCCCAACCGTAAATAAAATAGCCGCGTAAACCGGTGATTGAAATAATACATAAGCCGTTAAATCTGCAACGTTCTTTATAAACGACATCGATGATACTCGAGATCCTTGGCGTAGCATAAAGTCTCGAAAAACACCGTAAGGCCATGCAATCGCTATATTAACTGGAATAGACAGCATGCGTGACGCTAGAGATTGCTCAAACGTCATTCCTGAAATAAAAATTTCAATGAACATGCCTGTAATAAAACAAAAAATCACCATTGCAAATGTATCAGCCGCAGCATTGCGAATACTAAATGGTCCTTTTCTAGACATTCTTTTTCTATCTCCAAAAAATAAAGTTAATAATACCACTCAAAGCATAAGCTATAGTCATACCGACCAATAACAATGGAATTAGCAGTAATTATCGCTATTAAATCACAACTTAATCAGAATTAGATATCGAAGTTAAAAGCATGTAGTAAATTTACAACTATTTTCTCATTTAAAATCAGATTAATCCGCTACCTTTTACATTTCGTAATTTAATTTCACAATCTTGCAACTTGTCACCATCAAATACCGCGTAACATTTCAGTTCAGACAAGGAGAAAAGTTCTTGATACAATGAGTAAAACTTGAATGAAATGAGAATATTATGTCTTTATCACTTACTGAAATTCTTTCAAACCCTGAATTTGAAAATACATTACTAACAGGAGCCCAAACTCAAGGCTTTGTTGCCGCTATGGCTGTTGCTCCTAACTTAATTAGCCCAAATGAATGGTTAGCTTTTCTATGGGGTGGTGAAGAAATATCTCCATTTACAACAGCTGAGGAGTTAGAAGATTATGCAAACGCAGTTGTCAATTTATGGAATGAATATCGCGAGTCTTTCTTAAATGGGCAATGGCAATGGCCAGAAGCTTGCCAACTTGACGATGAAGAAATTGTAACCACACAAACTCGTCAGTTTTCTGAAGGTTTGTTACAAGGTTGGCAATTAACGCGTGATGATTGGGAAACGTTGATGCCAGAAAATAGTGAAAATAACGCATTACTTGGTGGTGTATTACTTTCAATCAGCATGCTTTTTGATCCAGAAACCGCATTATCTACATTAAAAGAGCAAGGCATTGCAGGCTTGGACGAATTCGTAGAAATCTACAAAGCGGTACCAATGATGCTTTGTGGCTTAACCATGCGTGGTAGTGAACTAGCAGAAGCAGAAGCAGAAGCAGATGCAAGCAGAGATGAGTAAATCTAGATAAACAAAGATTTTACAGAAAAATGGCGACCAAATCGGTCGCCATTTTTTATTATATGAATCATGATATTTACTCAGTAATGCATTTCATCATTGGCGCTAAATGGTAATTATCATTTTTGTTTTCAACGTATCATTCTTCCATCAAAAACACTTTGGATTGGATACCACCAACTTTTGGAAGCAAAAAATGACAATGAATGATTTTAAACACTCAGATTTTTATCACATACTAAAAGTCGCAAAAGAACTCGGTATGTCTATATCTCAGTTTGTAATAAACTCATGCTTAAATATAGGTAAAGGTCTCGTTTGGACAAGTAAGAAAACATACCGTTATGTCATGAGATAAAAATAATAACGACTTAATCCCTATAAATAAGATAAAAAATCTCGTTACTTTATTTAAAAGATAACGAGATTTTACGGTCAGTACGTCAAATCAATTAACGTTGGTTGTCTGACTGATTTAAACGACTACTCACTAAACTTGCCACCATTATCGCTAAATAAAAACTACCAATAAGTGACTCTAAAAAAACAAAGAATTTAGGTATGGGTAAAACAGGTGAAATATCGCCATACCCTACCGTTGTTAATGTAATGAAACTAAAATAAATCACTTCAAATAAATTATCTATCCAAGCCTTATCTTCAATACCATAAAATGCCTGTGGAAAAAGTTCTATTTGAATAAGATAGATAATTGCCCATGACATCCCAAGCAATAAATAAACGCAAACAGACCCTACGATCTGATTGCGGCTAACATAATCTGTTAACATGACTTGCTTTAGCGCGGCATAAGTATGAGACAGTAAAAAAAACAATAACGCTGTTAATGTAATTAAGGACCAATCATAACCTTCAAAAAATGAAAATATTCCCGAGATTGCGGCAAGACTTAATAAAAAGCCATACCAACTTCGATAAAAGGTTTGTTTATGATTTACACCCACAATAGAAACCGCCAAACAAATAATGATCAACGCCAAGATCATTTTCTGGCCTCCTTCAAATAGTTGTTGCATTACCGAACTAGTAAACAGAAGGCCTAATAAAGCAAAAAATAAGAAGTAGAAATTATCATCCCTTGACACTTTTTTCATTGTTACTCCTCTTTTGATTCACTATCTAACCAAACGGTAAACAACTGATAAGTTAAACTCAAGACTACTGCCCCCACGAATAAACCGACAATACCTGACATCGCCATTCCACCTAATGCCCCTAATAAAATAACCAACATAGGAATATTAGAACCACGGCTTAACAACATTGGTTTTAATATCGCATCACTGCCACTAACGATAATGCACCAAATAAGAAAAATGACAGCCGTTGTCGTGGTATCTACGCTAAAAACGTAAAAAATAACAGGCAACAGAGCTAAGATAGGAGGGAGCTGGATTATCGCGACAAGCATAACAAGTAGCATCCATAACCCAATAGCAGGAACACCCGCGAATGCCATGCCTAAACCTGCCATCATCGATTGTATTACAGCAACACCAATCACCCCTTGAACAACACTTCTCACGGTTTTTTTTGATAATGTCGTTAATGCTTCACCGTGCTCACCAGTAAGTCTATCTGCTATTACGATAAAGGCACGTTCACATTTATCAGCATTAGCCATAAAAACACCCGCGATAATGGTAGAGATAATAAACTGTATGAAACCACCGCCAAGTGAACCAGCTAAAGAAGCTAATTGACCAGCAATCGCCTTAACTTCTTCTCCATATTTTAAAAGCACACTTTCTAAGTTAGACGATACTTGAACACCAAATGCATAAGCTTTCTCACCAATAACAGGCCAATCAGCCATACTTGCTGCTGGTTTAGGAATTGATATCGTCCCATCTTGGTAACCCGTAATTAATTCTGATCCACTCGTATATAAACCAGTAGAGAGTGCAATAAGCGGCACCAATAAGAGTAATACACCAACAAAAGCTAACCCCCCACTCACCTTGCCTTTGCTTATTCCAAATTTATTATGCCCCCATGATACGACTGGATATAACGCAGTTGCGATAATTCCCCCCCAAACCACAAGTAATATAAAAGGCCTTAATATAGAAAAGCACCAATAAAGTAGAATCGCAATGGCTGCAATTTTTATAAACGCATCAATTGCTTGTTTTGAAAAGTTCGCTTCAAGTTTCATAAACACTCCTTGTTATTTATGCGCACTTAAGTTTGCATAGTTAAAAATCTCCAATGACGCGTCTCTAAAAAGAAAGAAACAACGATCATATAAATTCCAATCAAAAATAATTGAAATATACGTATAAACATATTGTTATCAATCTCCCCTGAACTCATTAATGTACTGCCTAACAACACAAGTACAGTACTAAATGCGGTTGCGTAAATCGGGGCTTTTTCTGGTTTAGTATAAATTTGTGTCGCCATAATAATGGCCACAAGTGAAATAAATAATGTATAAAAAATGATGTTAGGTGCAAGGCTTAAAACACCAAATACACCGATGGCGAGTAAA
This sequence comes from Aliivibrio salmonicida LFI1238, assembly GCF_000196495.1. Lineage (NCBI taxonomy): Bacteria > Pseudomonadati > Pseudomonadota > Gammaproteobacteria > Vibrionales > Vibrionaceae > Aliivibrio > Aliivibrio salmonicida. The sequence goes on along the minus strand of NC_011312.1, from coordinate 2,039,136 downwards.
CCACCAATACCATTGCTAAGAATTAAAAATGCACTTAATTTAATCGATTTCTCACCTGTTATCATTAATGACAGCAACGCAATAAACATCATCGTTAATAGTGCTTCTGATATTTGAAAAATAAAGAAAAAACAAACTACAGGAAAAGAAATAATCATCGCTCTAAACGCCGCATACCATCGTTGTTGCTTTGATAACGGGGAAGATTGATAACCTGTGAATTTCGATTCTGACTCAGGGAAGTAAATATGAACAAAAGCAAAAATAAGTACCGCGACAACTCCAGAACTGCTTAATCCGATGGCTAAAAATACAGACACACTAGGATTTGATATCGCCATAAAGGGCAACATTAGTACCGCAATAATTAATATTGTTGCAAACAAGTTCCACTTAGGATCAGTAAACAAATAATACCCCCACAACATCATTAATCCGATAAGGATTAACATTGGAATTGGATAATGGGTGATGCCATTCGATAAAAATAATCCAAGCGCAATGGTTACGACCATCGCGAGCATCAATTCATAAATGGTTTCTTTGTTTAACTCTGGTTTATCTAATAAAAATTTAGCGACAAATACTGGTGCTACAAACGCCAATGGCCAATCAATCAACGCAGCTAAAAACACCGCTAAGCCAACACCGACGGTATATCTTATTATCTTAGTTTGGGTTCGAGAATCCTCGATAAGGCTATCTGACATAAGACATCAAGCTCACAAAGCGGATCCACAATTTACCAATAGTATTAAAAATAACATTATCACCACTGTAGACGATCACATCCGCTTGGCCACCAATTCGTAGTAATCCAGTTGCTTGTGAGTGATCAAACTCAATCGCTATCGGTAGCATTTGTGTTTGACGTAACCAACCCGTTTGATTATTCGCTTGCGCTAATTTACCCGCTTGATCATTCTGCCCCCAATCAACCCCCCAATCGACACTCGTTACTGTGCCTTTAATTACTTTTCCTGGAGCAAAATCAAGCGCAACCTCAACAGCATCTCCAACCTTAATGTTACCTAAGCTATTCTCTCGAAAATAAGCTTCAATCCATATGCTTTCTGTCGAGACAAATGTCATGATAGGCTGCCCCACAGACGCATAAAAACCTTCAGATAAACTAAAATTAGAAACACCACCAGCGGTAGGTGCTTTGATTTCTGTCCGCTCTAAATTAATTTGGGCTTGCTCTAATGCTAATAACGCCGCTTTAATCTGACTGTTATCTTCTCCATCGGCTCCTAATTGGCGTTTTGATTTCTCAAGATCAGCTTGTGCATTAACAACATTTGCCCTTGCCGTTGCCAGTGATGCTCGAGATTGGTCAGCATCAGATTGAGATACCACACCACGCTCTGCCATTTCAAGGATTCGACCAGATTGTAATCTCACATTTTCTAATTCAACATTCGCACTCGTTAACCTTGCTTGTGAAGAAGCAATCATTGCCGTTTGCGCTCCAACATTTTGACCTGCAATTTCCAAATTTTGTTCTGCTTGTTTTACTGCAATTTCATAATCGACAGGATTTAGCTTAGCGAGTACCTCTCCTTGTGCTACAAGCTGATTAGGCTGAACTAAAATATCAAAAACTTGCCCTGATACCTGTGGCTTAATTGGAACCACATACCCCTTCACTCGTGCGTTATCTGTAAGTGGAATGACTCGATCAGAAATAATGCTAAATAATAATAAAGTAATGACCGTGATTAGTAGGTAATTTGTTATTTTCCGAACTTTATTTGTCTTTTTAACCGTTTGATTAACTGATTTGTTTTCTGCCTTGGTGTCTTCTATTTTTTCCGTCATATTTATAACCTACTACTCATTGATTCCATTTATATATGTATAGTTGCTTTCTTAAATTAATGGAGTGATGTTTATCAAAATTTACTTATTATTTAATAGTTTATTAAAATAAAAAATTTTAACGGTAGAAACACTGCCGCACTTTTAATTTGAGTTCTCTGTCGCAAAAAGAACAGATAAATTAATATATCAAACTAAGTAGGATGAAAACTTACCATTTTGCGCCAATAATTAATTATATAAAGAATGAATTAGTAAAAAGAAGGGAGATCTTAATGATAAAAAAAGCCTCAAAACCACTACCAATGATCCGGACTGGATACACAAAAATCCTTTTAGACGTTTTTTCAAAGCACGGGATCAATATTCAGGAATTATTAAATGACTCCGGTTTACCACCCGATCTTTTTGAAACAGATAAAGACTATTTACCCGTAGAACCGGTGAAACGTCTCGTATATTTACTGTCTTCACAAGTAGGCGTAAATAGTTTTAGCGAGTTGTTACGCATCGCATTCCGTCAACGAATAATACCCCAGATACTTAAACAATTTGATACCACCGCAACCGTTAAAGAAGCTCTTGAAAAAGTAAATGCCATATTCAATCATGACTCTCCCGGCAGTGAAATTACGTTTGAAAATCAATATGGTAAATATTGGCTTTGCCGCTCAGCCCCTTACGAAAATACACTCTATTTTATTTGGGGTGAAGTATTTTCCGTCTTATATATCATCGAACTCATTCAGGCATTAACAAAATCAGATTGGTTTCCTGAACAAGTAAAGGTCCAACATATTGATGATGATGTGATTCGTTCGGCGCTAAATAAAAAAACACAATTTTTTATAGCTCAAAGTAAAAGCGCGTTATTAATGGATGAAAAAACACTCAATTCTACCGTTAAATTTATTCCATCAGACACTAAAAATAAAGAACCATTAATTGAATGGCATTCTAGTTTCAGTGATAGCGTCTTTACCTCGTTGCTTCCTTATGTTCGTGAACATTCCCTCAGCATCACTCAAGCCGCTAAGCTATTACAAATGACAACAAGAACCTTCCAACGTCGACTAAAAGAAGAGAGAACGTCATTTAGACAGTTAAAAGAAAGCCTTACTCTATCTATATCATGTGAATTAATGGAAGAAGGTTATTCATTAACTTATATATCAAATCAACTTGGTTATAACAATATTTCCCACTTTTCACGGGCATTCAAACGCATTAGCGGGCTAACACCAAAAGTATATAGAAAGTCGATACTTGGACTTACAGAATAAATTTACCATTATACGCCAACCTATTTTCTTTCACTTTTAATACGAATGATGATTAGGCAATATAATAAACAGAACAACATCGAACAATTCAATTAACGGTTAGGAATTACTATGAGCTCAGTAGAAAAAGAATATGGTTTTAGTACTCCACAACGTTTATTTGTAGGTTACACACTTGCAGTATTGGTCGATCTAACCGTACTAAATTTTTTTGATGAATATTGGGATTTTGTTAATATCGAATCATTCACCATTTCTTTTGCAGCTGCAATACTCCTGCAGTTATTACTAAAACTTTCCATAAATGCAGAGCATAGAATTGCTGATTATTTTAAAAGCAAACCAGGAACCGCACCAAAAATATACCGTGGTTTAAGCAGTTATGTCATATTAGTCGGTAGTAAATTCGTTATGTTAGAAGCCATTAATATTCTATTTGGTGATAAGGTATCGTTTGGCGGTCCATTAAATGGTGTCGTCGCTTTCTTTGCCGTAGTATTTACGATACTCATAGCAGAAATTACCGTATCTAAAATTTACTTTGCTTTAAGTGACAAAAAAAATAATTAATCACGCTTACAAAAGAACCGATCAAAAAATGGCGACCAATGTGTGGTCGCCATGTTTATTTCAACTACTTATTTACTATTTACGGGCATTTAGCTGCTCAGCAAAATCTAACATACGGTTTAATGGAATAAGTGATTTAATACGGATCTCTTCATCAACAAAAATCTCATGACCTGCACCACCTTCGTTTAATGCTTTTTCAATGGCGACTAAACCATTCATCGCCATCCAAGGGCAATGTGCACAACTACGACACGTTGCACCCGCACCTGCTGTTGGAGCTTCTAATAATTCTTTTTTTGGTACCATTTGCTGCATCTTAAAGAAGATGCCTTTATCCGTTGCCACAATCATTTTTTGTTGTGGTAGCTCTTTAGCCGCTTTAATTAATTGGCTTGTAGATCCAACGGCATCCGCTAATTCAACCACACTTGCAGGTGATTCAGGGTGAACAAGAACCGCGGCATCAGGGTGCAGTGCTTTCGCATCTTTTAATGCTTTTGCAGAAAATTCATCATGAACGATACATTCGCCCTGCCATAACAGCATATCTGCGCCTGTTTTATTCGCAATATACGAACCTAAATGGCGATCGGGTCCCCAGATAATTTTCTTATCTTCGTCATCTAAATGCTCTACAATTTCTAATGCAATACTTGACGTCACAACCCAATCAGCACGGGCTTTAACGGCTGCTGAGGTATTCGCATACACAACAACGGTATGATCTGGGTGAGCATCACAAAATTCAGTAAACTTATCTGCAGGACAACCAAGATCCAAAGAACACTCGGCGTCTAACGTTGGCATTAAGATTGTTTTTTCAGGCGTTAATATTTTTGCTGATTCTCCCATGAAACGCACACCAGCAATCACTAATGTTTTTGCATCATGACGATTACCAAATTTAGCCATCTCTAAAGAATCACCAACAAAGCCGCCTGTTTCTTCGGCTAATGCCTGGATTTCAGGATCAGTATAATAATGGGCAATTAACACCGCATTTTTATCTTTTAATAATTGTTTGATTTTAGCAATGTACTGAGTCTTTTCGTCAGCACTTAATTTTGTAGGTTTTGGAGGGAAAGGATATACAGTGTTGACATGATCTAGAATATGGCCCATTGCTCAGCTCATTAATTTTTAAAATAATCTGAACATTATACCTCTTCTTAGGGGGTCATCAAGTTAAGGGAAATAAAAAAGGAGCAAATCAGCTCCTTTTACTACAGTAATATATCAAATAATGAATTATAACGATTTCAATTGTGCAGCAGCGGTTTGAGCTGTTGTACTGTCTGAGTACTCTGTTATTACTTTTTGATAATATTTTTGTGCTGCAGCTTTATTATTACGTTTGGCTAACTCGCCCAGTTTTAGCAAAGCATCCGCTCGTTTATTTGAATCCGCGTAACTAACCACTTTGGTAAAGCTTTTTGCTGCCTCAACGTCATTCTTCTGAGCAAAATAAAGTTGCCCTAGCCAATAATGAGCATTAGAGCTATAAACCGAATCAGGATAAGCGGCAACAAATTCTTGGAATGCTTTTGTTGCTCCTGCGTAATCTTTCTTCTTCAAGATCAAATCAACTGCATTCTGATACGCTTCATTTTCGTTCGTATCAGTTGCGTATGAGCCTTCACCAGAATTAGCGTCATTATCTACAACAGGTTTTGCTGTCGATGGTTTCGCTGTTCTTAAGGTGTCAATTTCAACATACAGTTGACGTTGGCGCTCTAACATTTGATCAAGTTCATAACTATTACGCTCAACAGTACCTCGAATCTCAGAAAGTTCTTCTGATAATCCATCGAGTTGTTGTTGTAACTGAAGTTGAATTTGATTGCGGCTTTTAATTAAACGCTCTAAACGCTCAATACTCGTTGATGACGCTTGAGCAGATGAGCCTGAGGTCGCATTTAAATCCGTGACTGGAGCAGGAGCGGCGACCACAAGGGTCGCCGCACTCGCCAGCAACGTAAGCGGAATAATTCGCTTAAGGTTACTGTATTTCATATAAGCTGCCTTATAAACTATCGATTAGTATACTAATACTGCACGACGGTTTTTAGCGTAGTCTTCAGCTGTTTGGCCAAGAACTAGAGGTTTTTCTTCACCGTAGCTTACGATAGAGATTTGGTCTGCAGAAACACCTAAAGCTTGTAGGTATTTAGCAACTGCATTAGCACGACGTTCGCCTAGTGCGATGTTGTACTCAGGAGTACCACGTTCGTCAGCATGGCCTTCAACGGTTACTTTAACTTCAGGCGCTTTGCTTAAGAAAGCCGCGTGAGCTGCAAGCATATCTTCATACTCTGAAGAAATAGTTGAGTTATCAAAAGCGAAGTAAACAGTCTGAACTTGACGTAAAGCTTGTTCTTTAACTTCTTGCTCAGTTAGAACTTCTTCACCTTCAACTACAGTAACAACCGTTGTATCTGTTTGGCCTTCACCAGCAGTACCGCTTGTTGTTTCTGTTCCGTTTGTTGATTCTTGACCAGCAGTACTATCAGTTGCGCTATCGCTAGAACTACAAGCAGAAAGAGCAACCACTGGCAGCGCGATTAAAAGACTCTTAAGAAGTTTATTTAGTTGCATTATATTTTCCTTATTTCCTAAATATTTAGTAGCTATAAAAATGGCGACCACGCTGGTGCCCTTACACGTCCGTTTGTCGCTGGTAAGCGAGCTTTAAAACGGCCATCTATAGAAACCATCGAAAGGACGTTTTGTTTTCTATAAATGGAACTGTAAATCACCATGCCGCCATTTGGCGCAATACTTGGTGACTCATCCAGTAGTGTCTTAGTTAAGACCTGGACAGCACCGGTTTCTAAATCTTGTTTTGCTAGATTAAATCCAGTCTCTGAGCGATTCACCATAACGATGTATTTACCATCAGGAGTGATCTGCCCACCAAGATTTTGACTGCCTTGCCAGGTTAAACGTTTTGTCGAACCGTCTTCTAAATTTACTCTATAAATCTGAGGTTTACCACCCCGATCTGATGTAAATATTAAAGACTTGTTATCAGGAGCCCAAAAAGGCTCAGTATTATTCGATCTACCTCGAGTAATTTGGCGCATCTTTTTCGTTTGTAAATTCACAATATAAACTTGAAGACTGCCGGTTTTGGATAATACGATCGCAAGTTCTTTTCCGTCATGAGAAAAACGAGGCGCACCGTTATGACGAGGATACGAAGCAATTAACTCCCTCTTCCCCGTGTAGATATTCATAATGAAAACTTGTGATCTTCTGTTTTCAAAACTTACATAAGCCAATTTCTTACCATCTGGAGACCAAGCCGGTGACATGATTGGCTGTTTCGACTTTAAAACCAAACGTTCGTTGTAGCCGTCATAATCCGCAATTCTTAACTGATATGGATGTTGAGATTTATCATTAACAACCACATAAGCAATTCGCGTTAAAAACGCGCCTTTTTCGCCTGTTAATTTTTCATAAACAACATCAGAAATACGGTGAGCGTATTTTCGTAACTGTGTTTTTGAAAGTGTCGCAATTTTATTAACTAAAATATGGTCTTGTGTTAAAACTAATTCCCCTGAATTACTTAACCCTTTAGATTTACCTTTCGTTAATTGACCACGAACCACATCAATAAGCTTATAAGAAACCTCATACTTTCCAGCGGCATTAACTTTCACTTCACCCGTAACAATGGCATCAACGCCCATCTTGGTCCAAGCTTCGTAATTAATGTCAGCATCTTTATATGGCGTTTGTGGCATTTTATTTGTCGGTAATGGACTAAATTTACCACTGCGCTGTAAGTCAGAAGAAATAATAGCTGAAATATCTTGTGGTAACTTGCCTTCACCATGCCACTTAAATGGAACGATGCCTATGGGTCTAGCAGAATTTACGCCCTCTGTGATTACAAGCTCTAGTTCAGCTTTAGCTATTTGGCTAAAACTCAAACACGCTATAAAAAGAGGTAATATCCATCGTTTAAGCACTTGCTCTTCCTTATTCTGGTTGAACCGTAAGGTTTATATTTGTAAGTTTAGCTACAATATCAGCGTCTTTTGGCATTTGAAAAACATTAACTTTAGTTACGGCTATTTTAGCAGCACGGCACACCTGCGCATCACCCCCCAAGGTTGTTACTGAGAGCAATAATCCAGAAGATGCCAGTTTAATTTTTACCTTGCAACTTTTTCCAACATAAGATTCATCGACTAATAAGTTACGTTGAATTCGTTGTGTAAAAATTGCGGCGTAGCGATTCACTTCATCGTCAATATGCTGCTGTTTCGCAGAGCTATTTTGAACGGTTTCATCTTCTAAACCTGCAAATATGTCATTTAATGCCGCTTCTTTTTGCTTACGTGCAGCTTCCGCTTTTGCGGCTCTTGCTTTCTCTTTCTTGGCGTTTTCTGCCGCTAATTTTGCCTTTGCCTTCGCTGCTTTTTCTTTTGCTATTTTTTCTTTCGCGACACGTTCAGCTTCTGCTTTAGTTGCTCGTTCTTTATCTAAACGGGCTTTTTCTGCTTTTTCTTTATCAGCCTTCACTTTTGTTAATCTTGCCGCTTCCGCTTTCGCTGCTGTATCTACTTTACGCTTTCGATCGGCTTCTGCTGCTGTTGCTCGTTCTTTCTCTTTTTTTGCTTGAGCGACAGCTTTCTTACGTTCATCTTCCGCTCTACGGGCTGCTTTTTTCTCTTTTACTTGTTGTTCTTTTAGCTTACGAATCCGATTTTCTTCGACTTTACGGTTTTTTTCTAATTGATCTGCCTGTTGTTTTAATCGATTTAGTCGCTCAGTCTCTGCACGAGAAGCTTTTTCTCTCTCTTGACGAATTTGAGATGCTTGTCTTGCAATCGTGCTTGGATCTATTACTACGGCTTGAATTGTATTTGGTTTTGCCTTTTCATCCATAGAAAAGTCACTACCAAAGATCAACGCGACAGCGAGCAGCAAGTGCAACACGACAGAAACAACAATAGCAAAGGTGTAATTATTATCCGATTTCATCGATTATTATTCACTTCTATTCCTTGAGATCGGTAAGTAACCCAACTTTACTTACCCCTGCGCGGCTTAATTCATCAAGAACTAATACTATCTCTGAATATGGCGTACTGGCATCCCCGCCAACTGCGACGGGAGAATTAGGCTTAATGCTTAGTTCTGCTTTAACGTTCATTATCATTTCTTGCATTGACATTGGACGACGTACGTCTTGATTATCAACACTTAAGCCTAGATTTCCGTCTTTATCAATCTCGACAATAATAAACGTTGCATTAGGATCTTCACCTGCCATTTCTTGTGCTGATTTCGCATTAGTCATCTCTGGTAATTTCACGTCTACCCCTTGAGTCACAAAAGGAGCCGTTACCATAAAGATAATTAGCAATACCAACATAACGTCAATATAAGGTACAACATTAATCTCAGCGGTTAACTTGCGTTTTTTAGGTTGATAGCCAGACATTACTTCTCCTGACTTGCCATTGCTTGACGATGTAGAATACTAGAAAACTCATCCATAAATGCAGCGTAGTTATGCTCTAACTTACCTACTTTCACACTTAATTGATTGTAGGCAATTACCGCTGGAATTGCTGCAAACAGCCCCATAGCCGTTGCAACCAATGCCTCTGCAATACCAGGAGCAACCATCGCTAGAGTTGCTTGTTTTACCGCACCCAAGGCGATAAACGAATGCATAATACCCCATACCGTACCAAACAAACCAATATAAGGAGTAATAGAACCAACGGTTGCTAAAAATGGAAGGTTTGTTTCTAAATCATCAACTTCACGAGAGACCGTTACGCGCATTGAACGTATCGTTCCATCCATAACCGCTTCAGAAGATGATGAATTTACTCGAGATAAACGTGCAAATTCATTAAAGCCAGAATAAAAAATCTTTTCAGTACCACTGATTCGATCTTTACGTACTTTCACTTCATTAAATAATTGCGCTAGATCCATGCCAGACCAGAATTTGCTTTCAAAACGTTCTGCATCAGTATGAGCAACAGCTAACACTTTTGAGCGTTTAAAAATCATTGCCCACGACATTACAGACAAGCTTAATAGAATAAGCATCACGATCTTAACTAATAAACTAGCGTGTAAAAATAGATCGAGAATTGATAGTTCACCTGTCACAAGATATCTCCGATAATATAAATAATGGTATCGCTTTTGGTTTCATTTTAGCGTTATCAATACAGGCTACCTTAACTGTAGCTTTGCACAATACTTTACCCTCAAAATTAACCAATAACTGACAAAAGGTCAGCGATACCCTTTTAATTTCTTCTATGAATGTTTCAACTGTGAGCTGCTCATCTAAACGAGCACCTTGTATAAAATCTATATCAACATGTTTAACCACAAATCCGAGAGACTCTTGCAGCAGTATCCCTTGAGATACTCCTTTTTCTCGTAATAATTCGGTTCTGGCTCTTTCAAAAAACTTTAAATAATTAGAGTGATAAACTACGCCACCTGCATCGGTGTCTTCATAGTAAACCGTGATAGGCCATTTGAAAACTGCCATTTTATATCACCCTCTTTTTCTTTTTTATTGAGAAATCAGTAGTTAACTATAACTGATAATTACCTATCGTCACTAGGTGAATCACCAAATTTTGAACTTAATAGCCAAAAATAAAGCGGCTTATTACCTAAAAAAGTAACAAGCCGCTTAGTATGATGTTCCAATGTTCACATTTTATTAATTATAAAATCAAATAAAATAGAGATAACTAAAGTAACTTAATATCATCATTGAAAAATAAGGACTAAATAGTAGTTTCCAACCCCACTTTTGTGGAATAAAACCCACAACAAAGATAAACGCAGTACATACTGCGTAAATCAATGCTGGCGCCATTAACCCACTAAAACCACGGATATTTTCTGAATATACCGTTGGCTCCCACATAAGCATTCCCATGTGGAAAAGTGCGGCTCCAATCAATATCAACTTAACGATGATATTATTTATTGGGCTATGAACACTGTCTATTTTCCCAGCGATATTACTCACTGTCTTTATCCATCATTTCTGAGTGCTCTAACCAAAGAGCATTAATGATTGCAAATGAGCATGCTAGTAGCACACCTAGAATCCAAGCAAAATACCACATTGTTATACTCCTTAATAAAGCGAATTTTTGTTGTCTTCAACAAATTTAGTATCAATACGACCAAACATTTTATAATACGTCCATGCTGTGTAAGCAAGGATGATTGGGATCATAACAGCAGCTACCACTGTCATAATGTTTAGTGTTAATTCGCTTGATGTTGAATCCCACATAGTCAAACTATGGTTAGGATTTAAACTTGATGGCATTACGAATGGGAATAATGCAAAACCAGAAGTTAAGATCACACCAGCATTAGTCAGACTTGATGCGATGAAAGCAATTCCAGGTCTCTTCAACTTAGTTGTAATCATAACAATAAGAGGCATAACTACCGCAAGAGCAGGTGCTATCCATAACAATGGGTATTCTTTGAAGTTCAAGAATAAAGCGCCCACTTGACGGATAACTTCTTTATTTAATGGATCTGATGGTGCGTTATGATCCATAACACTCGTGATCACAAACCCATTAATGCTTTGAGCCCAAAAGCCAGCAATAGTAAACAGAACAATTACTAACGCAGCACAAATCATAGAAACTTGACTTGCTCTAGCGTGAATTTGATCCGTTGTTTTCATTTGTAGCCATGTTGAACCTTGCAGTACAAACATTGCAGAGCTCACTAGACCACATACCAATGCAAATGGATTTAATAAGTCAAAGAAACCACCATGATACTTAAGCATCATTAGGTTGTTCAGTTCAAATGGAACACCTTGAAGTAAGTTACCAAAAGCAACACCAAAGATGACTGGTGGAACAAAGCTACCAATGAAGATCGCAGCATCCCACGCTGAACGCCAGCGTTTATCTTCAATTTTAGAACGATAATCAAACCCAACAGGGCGGAACCATAATGCAGCTAATGTCAGAATCATAGCTAAGTAAAAGCCAGAGAATGAAGCAGCATACACTAAAGGCCAAGCAGCAAATAATGCACCGCCTGCTGTTACTAACCAAACTTGGTTGCCTTCCCAGTGAGGGGCGATTGAGTTAATCATCACTCGACGTTCTGTATCTGTTTTACCGATGATAGGCACTAGTGTACCTACCCCCATATCAAAACCATCTGTTACCGCGAAACCAATCAGTAATACACCAATCAATACCCACCAAACAAATCGCAATACTTCGTAATCAAACATTGCTCAAATCTCCGTTTTTATGCTTCTACTTCGCGAGTTAACTTTGCTTCAGAACCTTGACCGTCTTGTTCAAAGTGATAGCGACCAGTTTTCAAGCTACTAGGTCCTTTACGTGCGAATTTAACCATTAGGTAAACTTCAGCAATCAAGAAAATAGTATATAAGCTAATAATTGCAGCTATTGAAATTAAAACTTCAGTAACAGTGAGTGATGATGCGGCAACATGTACAGGTAGTATTTCACCAACTGCCCATGGCTGACGACCATATTCTGCAACAAACCAACCCGCTTCAATTGCGATCCACGGCAGTGGCATACCGAATAATGCCGCTTTAAGTAACCATGGTTTTTGACCAATTTTTTGACGACACGTTTGATAAAACGCAAGGCCAAAAATAAGTAGCATTGCTACGCCACAAGCAACCATTATGCGGAAAGAGAAGAATAATGGTAAAACATTTGGAATAGAATCATCTGCTGCCGCTTTAATCTGATCTTCAGTTGCATCAACAACTTTATCAGTATAACGCTTAAGCAATAAGCCATAACCTAAGTCATGCTTAACATCATCAAATGCTGCTATATTTTCAGGTGTTTTATCACCATTACGTAATTTTTCAAGAAGGTCATAAGCGATCATACCGTTACGAATACGAACTTCGTGCTGTGCTTTAAGATCGCGTAAGCCAGTGACTTGCTTATCTAATGAACGCGTTGCAATAATACCCATAACATAAGGGATCTTAATTGCATAATCCGTTTCCATCGTTTCTTGATTTGGTAAGCCAAATACGGTGAAAGCCGCAGGTGCTTCTTCTGTATGCCATTCAGCTTCAATCGCTGCTAGCTTAACTTGTTGAACTTCACCCAATTCATAACCAGATTCATCACCAAGTACCATTACAGATAAAATTGATGCCATGCCGAAAGACGCAGCAATTGCGAATGAACGACGAGCAAAGGCAACATCACGACCTTTTAGTAGGTAGTATGAACTAATACCTAAAACAAACATTGCGCCAGCGGTGTAACCAGAAGCAACGGTATGAACGAATTTAACTTGAGCGACAGGGTTTAGTACAACTTCAGCGAAGCTAACCATTTCCATACGCATCGTTTCAAAATTAAATTCAGCACCGACAGGGTTTTGCATCCAACCGTTTGCTACTAGAATCCAAAGCGCTGAGAAATTCGAACCTAAAGCAACTAACCACGTTACTGTAAGATGCTGACGTTTTGATAAACGATCCCAACCAAAGAAAAATAGTCCTACAAAAGTAGATTCAAGCATGAAAGCCATCAGTGCTTCGATCGCAAGAGGCGCACCGAAAATATCACCAACATAGTGAGAATAGTAAGACCAGTTTGTACCAAACTGGAACTCCATGGTTAGGCCTGTTGCTACACCTAATGCGAAGTTAATACCAAATAACTTACCCCAGAACTTTGTCATGTCCTTGTAGATTTGTTTGTTGGTCATTACATATAACGACTCCATGATAGCCAATAGAAAGGCCATACCTAAAGTCAGAGGAACGAATAGGAAGTGATACATCGCTGTCATTGCAAACTGCAACCGCGATAACTCCACTACATCAGTGATCATGAGAACTCCTTTGTGTCAGGCTGAATGACACAGTGCTTTCACACTTTTGGGTGAACGTGGCACTTTTTATTTAGCTCTAATAGTTATAATTGTATTAGTAGCTATAAAGTGTTGCACGAATGTATAATAAACGTTAGCTTAATGTTAAGCATAACCTAATATAGAACGTGCTAATATTAATAGGAAACACGATATCTTTCAAAAGATTTGTCCCTTATTTGAAAGTTAATTACAGATATTTTTACATAACCGTTCGTTTTTCACACTTTACACATTTCTTATACGAAAAAACGAGTGATTTTGATCACTCGCTTTCATTTTTTTCACGTCAATATGAATAGATTATGACAATATGTGTATATTTAACCATTACCTATTTATCTGGTCTATCAATACCAAAATGAAGATAGGCTCGATCTGACACAATACGCCCTCTTGGTGTTCTCTGAAGGTAGCCTTGTTGAATTAAATAAGGTTCTATCACATCTTCAATCGTATCTTTTTCTTCACCAATTGCAGCGGCTACGTTATCTAGACCCACTGGACCACCATTGAATTTCTCCATGATTGCCAATAATAACTTTCTATCCATGTAATCAAACCCACACACATCAACATCTAACATGTTTAATGCCTTATCTGCTATGTCTGGTGAGATATGACTGTCACTCATAACATCTGCATAATCACGAACTCGACGTAACAATCGGTTGGCAATTCGTGGTGTACCACGAGCACGTCGAGCCACTTCCAATGCGCCCTCTGATTCCATGGACAAATTCAAACAATCCGCACTACGTTGAACGATATATTGCAAATCGTCTACTTTGTAATATTCTAATCGTTGAACAATACCAAAACGGTCACGCAGTGGAGAAGTCAAAGAACCGGCTCTGGTGGTTGCACCAATTAATGTAAATGGGGGCAAATCAATTTTGATTGAACGAGCTGCAGGACCTTCACCAATCATAATATCTAATTGGTAATCTTCCATCGCAGGATACAGTATCTCTTCTACTACAGGACTTAATCGATGGATTTCATCGATAAATAAAATATCGTTTTCTTCCAGATTAGTAAGAAGCGCAGCTAAATCTCCCGCTTTCTCAAGAACAGGACCCGATGTCGTTCGGATACTCACTCCCATTTCATTGGCAACAATATTAGCTAACGTTGTCTTACCTAATCCTGGAGGACCAAAAATTAGTAGATGATCAAGTGGCTCTTGTCTCATCTGCGCAGCCTTAATGAAAATTTCCATTTGGCTACGAACATGATCTTGTCCGCGATAATCTTCCAGTTTCTTTGGACGTATCGCACGATCGATGACTTCTTCGTCACGAAAAACAGGGTTATCAGCAGCAATAAGGCGATCGGCTTCAATCATAAAAGGTCTCAAAAAATTCTGTAAGTAAAGAGGCGATAAATAAAGTTAGATCATTGATTTCAATGATTCACGAATTAGAGATTCACTGGTCATATCAGGTTTTGCGACTTGAGATACCATTTTAGACGCCTGCACTGGTTTATAGCCTAAAGAAATAAGCGCACTGACTGCTTCATCTTGTGCGCTTTGAGGCGATGAAATCAAATCAGAAGCATCATCCATTGACGTAGTGTCTGCTGGAGTAAATAAGTCACCCGCTCCCCACCCTTTTAGGCGATCTTTCATCTCTACGACTAAACGCTCTGCCGTTTTTTTACCAACACCTGGTAATTTGACTAAGGTCGAAATATCTTCACGCTCAACACTTTGAACAAATTGAGAAGCAGTCATGCCAGACAGTATCGCCAAACCAAGTTTTGGCCCCACCCCGTTAGCTTTGATCACTTCTCTAAATAACGCTCGTTCTTTTTTAGTATTAAAACCGTAAAGTAATTGAGCATCTTCACGTACTACATAATGAATATAGATAATGGCTTCGGTACCAATCGGTGGTAATTCATAAAAACAACTCATTGGCATTTGAACTTCATAACCAATACCACTGACTTCAATGAGTAATTCTGGTGGTTGTTTTTCTAATAGATTTCCACGAAGGCGTCCGATCACAATAGATACTCTTTAAAATAATTAACTGGTTAGGATAGTAATAAAGAACTGGATAGATATCCAGTAAAAGAAATGAGAATTTATTCCCTCTTTTATCTAGCGATATCGTCCTCGCCTTGCTCCTGTCGCTTTCCCCGCTAAGGCGATTAACGTTTTATTCGTATTCGCATGACAAATTGCAACCCCTAAACCATCAGCGGCATCCGCTTGTGGTCTTGCTGGTAATTTAAGCATCGTCATAACCATATGCTGAACTTGAGCTTTATCGGCTGCACCCGTTCCCGTTACGGCTTGTTTAATTAAACGAGCAGCATATTCATATACAGGTAGGTCTGCATTAACGGCAGCAACAATCGCACTTCCTCTTGCTTGTCCTAATTTAAGTGCTGAATCCGCATTTTTTGACATAAATACTTGCTCGATCGCGAATACATCTGGTTGAAACTGCGTAATAATTTCAGAAACGCCAGCATAGATCTGCTTTAAGCGACCGGGAAGTTCTTTTTCTGACATCCGAATACAACCACTCCCTAAATATTGCAAATGACGGCCGTTTTGACGAATAACGCCATAACCGGTAATACGAGAGCCGGGATCAATTCCTAAAATTATAGACATAGCATTATTTAAACCACTGATTATTTATACAGTTATAGTATATACAAAAATGCCCGCATAAGGCGGGCATTTTTTAATAAAAAGAAAACTTTAATTAATTAAGCGTCTTTTTTCTCAGCAAATTTTACTGCAATCGCTAATTCTGCAAGAGAATCTGGATTCGCAGGGCTTGGAGCATTCGTAAGTAAACATGCTGCAGCCGTTGTTTTAGGGAATGCAATAACGTCACGAATGTTTTCAGTACCGCAAAGTAGCATTGCAAGACGGTCAAGACCGAAAGCAAGACCTGCGTGTGGCGGCGTACCGTATTTAAGCGCTTCAAGTAAGAAACCAAATTTCTCTTGTTGCTCTTTCGCTTCAATACCTAGGATACCGAATACTGCAGTTTGCATTTCAGCATTGTGAATACGTACAGAGCCACCACCAACTTCATAGCCGTTGATAACCATATCGTAAGCATCAGAGTTTGCAGCAGCAGGGTTTACTTTAAGCTCTTCCGCTGTCATGCCTAATGGAGAAGTAAATGGGTGGTGCATTGCATGCAAGTTACCTTCGCCATCTTCTTCAAACATTGGGAAATCAATAACCCAAAGAGGTGCCCATGCTTTTTTGTCTGTTAGTTCTAAGTCATCACCAAGCTTGATACGTAATGCACCCATGGCTTCAGAAACAATGTTTGCTTTATCTGCACCAAATAGGATGATATCGCCACTTTCAGCTTCTGTGCGTTCTAAAATACCATTTACAACGTCTGCGTTTAGGAATTTAGCAACAGGAGATTGAACTCCTTCAAGACCAGCAGCACGATCGTTTACTTTCATCCAAGCAAGGCCTTTCGCGCCGTAAATACCAACAAATTTGCCGTATTCATCAATTTGCTTACGAGAAAGCGATGCGCCACCAGGAACACGAATAACCGCTACACGGCCTTTTTCGTCATTTGCAGGACCAGCGAATACTTGGAATTCTACGTCTTTAAGAAGATCTGCAATGTCCACTAATTCTAGTGGGTTACGTAGATCTGGCTTATCAGAACCAAAACGACGAATCGCTTCAGAGAATTTCATTATTGGAAATTGACCAAGCTCAACATCAAGAAGTTCTTTCCACATGTCATGAACCAAACGTTCAGTAATATCACGAACTTGGTTAGACGAAAGGAAAGAGGTTTCGATATCTATTTGAGTAAATTCAGGTTGGCGGTCAGCGCGTAAATCTTCATCACGGAAACATTTAACGATTTGGTAGTAACGGTCAAAACCAGACATCATCAGAAGTTGCTTAAACAACTGTGGTGATTGTGGAAGTGCGTAGAAGCTGCCTTTATGAACACGGCTTGGTACTAGGTAATCACGAGCGCCTTCTGGCGTTGCTTTTGTTAGTACTGGTGTTTCGATATCTAAGAATAGGTTCTCATCTAAGAAACGACGAACAAAGCTAGATGCACGAGCACGTAACTTGATACGGTCACTCATTTCTGGACGACGTAAATCAATATAACGGTACTTCAGGCGTTGCTCTTCTGAGTTCGTTTGATTGAAATCCAATGGAAGTGCTTCAGAACGGTTGATGATCTCAAGACCTGTCGCGTAAAGTTCAACTTCACCCGTAGACATATCTTTATTTACTTGGCTGTCAGGACGAACACGTACTTCGCCAGTAAATTTAATACAGAATTCATTGCGCAGTTGGTTAGCAGTTGAAAAGATATCTTTCATATCTGGGTCAACAACTACCTGAACGACACCTTCACGATCTCGCATATCAATGAAGATAAGACCGCCTAAATCACGGCGACGGTTTACCCAGCCGCAAAGTTCTACAGTTTGTCCTGCAAGGGACTTGTTCAAGTTACCACAGTAATGGCTGCGCATAATGATTTCCCAATTTAAATATACATATCAATAATAAATGCAGTGAAATAGTCTCACTGCATTTTTCATAAACTGATTCTACGTTTGTTTAAATGATGAATAAAACAGCAGGCTCGCTGAAATAGTAAGCAAAACGCAAAAATATGCCCTCATTATAAAGAAAAATCAGGTCACGATATAGGCCTGAATGAAAAAAACAGGCTTAATGAGAAAGTTCCACCTAAATTATTCTCTCTTTTTAATTTCATTCTCTTTCAAAGTGTAATGACACTAAAGACATCAAGCTCAGAATTAATTACAATAGCGCATTCATGAGCAGGAAAGCCATGAAACCTATCTTTCTAGGTAAGTAAATGAATTGATATTTACCTAGACTGATATGAATAACACCACTGCCATTAAAATAAACGTAATGACGTAATCATGATTAAGTAAACAAAAACAACTTAATCATGATTGGTATTGGTTGATAGTACGTATGGACATAACAACGCGTCTTTGTGAGAAAACCATGGCTAACCCAGATACTATATTTTCAGCTCCAATCGATAAAATTGGTGACTTTACCTTTGACGAACGTGTCGCAGAAGTATTTCCAGATATGATTCAACGTTCAATTCCAGGCTACAGCAACATTATCTCTGCTATTGGTATGCTTGCTGAACGTTACGCTAAACCTCATTCAAGTGTTTATGATTTAGGTTGCTCACTGGGTGCGGCAACGTTATCTATGCGTCGTCACATTAATCAAGAAGGCTGTCAGATTATTGGAGTCGATAATTCCTCAGCAATGGTCGAACGTTGTCGTTTACTGATTAACGCTTATCGTTCAGATACACCCGTAACCATTGTTGAAGCGGATATCCGTGATGTCAATATTCAAGATGCATCGGTCGTCGTATTAAATTTTACTTTGCAATTTTTAGTGCCAGCCGATCGTAGAGCCCTATTGGAGAAAATCTATTCTGGATTACGTCCCGGTGGCATTCTTATTTTATCTGAGAAATACATCTTCGAAGATGGTGTCGTTAACGAGTTATTGATCGATTTACATCATGATTTCAAACGTGCTAATGGCTATAGTGAATTAGAAATAAGCCAAAAGCGCAGCGCCATTGAAAATGTCATGCTGCCAGATCCAATTGATGTTCACAAACAACGTTTTCAAGAGATTGGCTTTAAAAGCTCTGAAGTCTGGTTCCAATGCTTTAATTTTGGCTCAATGTTCGCGATCAAATAATCGATATAAATCCTTTATTTTCACTTATTAATTAACTAAAGATATTTCAATGTTTAATTTTGCTAATTTTTATAAACTTATTGCTCAAGATACCATTCTTCAGCCTTGGCTAAACACCCTTCCCCAGCAATTAACCGATTGGCAAAATGCTGAGCATGGGGATATAGAACGCTGGCTTAAAGCGCTAAAAAAAATCCCTGAAGGCTGTGCTGAAAACATTGATTTAAAAACGTCAGTTACGCTATCAAATAATAGCCCTTTGATTGATGGCGAACGTAAAAAACTAGAAAGTTTATTACGCACCTTCCATCCATGGCGTAAAGGCCCGTTCACTGTTCATGACATTCATATCGACACTGAGTGGCGCTCTGACTGGAAATGGGATCGTGTTCTACCTCATTTATCGCCATTAAAAAATCGATCTATCTTAGATGTCGGCTGTGGTAACGGATATCATATGCTTCGCATGTTAGGAGAAGGGGCTCGTTTGTGTGTTGGTATCGATCCCTCTCACCTATTCTTAGTTCAGTTTGAAGCCATTCGTAAATTAATGGGCAATGACCAACGAGCGCATTTATTACCTTTAGGGATCGAACAGCTTCCTGAATTAAATGCGTTTGATACTGTATTTAGTATGGGCGTGCTGTACCACCGTCGTTCGCCTCTTGATCATCTTATTCTATTAAAAAATCAACTCGTCGCTGGCGGTGAGCTCGTTTTAGAAACCCTCGTTATTGATGGCGATGAAAACGCAGTCTTAATGCCAGTTGATCGTTATGCTCAAATGCGTAACGTCTATTTCTTCCCATCAGCTAAAGCGTTAAAAGTATGGTTAGAAAGCGTCGGATTTATTGACGTAAAAATTGTCGACGAGTGCGTAACAACAACAGGTGAACAACGCTCTACAGAATGGATGAAACACAATTCATTACCTGAGTATTTAGACCCTACGGACTCATCAAAAACAATTGAAGGCCACCCAGCTCCTAAGCGTGCAATTTTAATTGCTAGAAAACCTGACTAAACGCTAACATTGTGGGGCTATCCGCCCCTATTTATTATCGTTACTATGCACATGTTAATTTAACTCAACGGAACATAAAATGATCCAACGAATTCTACCTCTAGTTGCTATTTTAAGCCTTTCAGGATGCGCATTAATTCCACAGACAGCACCTGTCGTTTCTGACAATACAGAAACGGTTGCCGCTATTAAGTCTATGGAATCTAATCTAAACACACGTTTAGGTGGCATGGAAACAAAAATAGAAACCCAAAACGACTACATTTCAACCTTAGAGAAAGAACTTTCGAACGTATCAGAAGAGTTATCTCTGGTTCGAACAGAACAAACTAAGATTCAAATGAGTATCACACAAGCAACGAATAAGAAAGCTCGTTTAGTTCAGATGCCAGTCTCTCTTCAAACACAATCATTAAAAGACACTATCATTTTAGGTGCCATCGAAAATGTAGAAATTGCAGATATTAAGCAAGTATTTACCGCTCGAATAGACACTGGCGCAACCACCTCATCATTGAATGCCGTCGATCTTCAAGAATTTGAACGCAATGGCACACAATGGGTACGTTTTCATTTAGTTGCACAGAATAAAAAAGCGGAGACTGATGAGTTAGAGTGGATTACCGCCCCTGTTATACGCAATGTTAAAATCCGTCAATCAACAAACGAAGAGGCCGAACGACGACCTGTCGTTGAATTATGGATTAAACTTGGGGCAATCCATGAAAAAGTACAGTTTACCCTTGCAGATCGCTCTCACATGACCCATTCTATTTTACTAGGACGTGAGTTTATTCAAGACATTGCCGTTGTTGATGTCAGCAAAGAATTTGTTCAAAGCAAAAAATAATCGCCTTCCAAGAAAGCAATAACATAATACATATAATTGAACGTTATGTTATTGCTTAAATTATAATTATCTTTCCACTTATGCCATTACAACGAGGATGTTATGCCATCAAGAGTGCCTTTTTATTTTCTTATCTCCCTACTAATTATTGCAGGACTTACGTTGAGCTGGCTACGCCACGATTCATACGGAGTGCCTTGGACACCAGGTGAGAGAAGCCAAGTTTGGGATGTAGAAGCCCGAATTCAATTTGATGCAGTAAATAAACCAGTCAAGGTTTCTATGGCTGCACCACAAACTCAAACAGGTTTTACTATTGTCGATGAGAGTGCATCTTCTCCAGGCTATGGTATCGCTTATCTAACAACAAAGCATGGACGCCGAGCTGAATGGACAATTCGTCAGGCCGACGGACCACAAACGCTCTATTATAAAACTCAAATCTTAGTAGACCCGCAAGCAGACTCTGTTATTCAGCCCCCAGAATCAGAGAAACCTGAAGCCGTCACTTTTGAAGGCCCTCATGAATCTGCGGCAATCTCATTATTAGATCAAGCCAGAGCTCGTTCTTCTGACGATATTACGTTAACTCGCGAACTTATTAAGCAATTTAATGATAAAGATAACCAAAATGCGTCTTTGCTTCTTAATGACTTAACGAGAGTTCAAGCTATTTCAAAACTCTTAAGTTTTGAAAATATCCATAATAAAGTTATTGGTACTCTTTGGTTAGAAGATGGTCGTCGTCGTCAATCTGTTCAGCATATGATTGAAGTATGGAGTGGCAAAGACTGGCAGTTGTTTAACCCAGAAACCGGAGACCAAGGTCAACCGGCTAACTTACTGCTTTGGGACGAATCAAATGTCTCTCTCTTAGACGTTGTTGGTGGTAAAAATAGCCAAATCAACTTCTCTATGATTGCACAAGAAATTTCTCCTACTGCTGCAACCGAGAAGAAAGTAGAAGCAGACAACCTGCTAAACTTCTCTATCCACAGTCTTCCCCTTGAAGAGCAATCGATGTTTAAAACCATCATGCTTATTCCAATTGGTGCACTGATGGTTGTATTCTTACGAGTCATTATCGGTTTGAAAACATCAGGTACTTTCATGCCAGTGTTGATCGCGGTTGCTTTTGTGCAAACACAATTAATCACAGGTATTGTTGGTTTCTTACTGATTGTTGGTA
Source organism: Aliivibrio salmonicida LFI1238 (assembly GCF_000196495.1). Taxonomy (NCBI): domain Bacteria; kingdom Pseudomonadati; phylum Pseudomonadota; class Gammaproteobacteria; order Vibrionales; family Vibrionaceae; genus Aliivibrio; species Aliivibrio salmonicida. Next base: position 2,016,723 of record NC_011312.1, on the reverse strand, counting down.
CCGGCTTAATCATTCGTAGCTATTTATCCAAATTAAACCTACTCCTGGTATCTAGGATATCTGCGGTGATCATCTCTGTAATCATGATCATTTCAATCTTCACGATTGTTGCCTTTAAGATTGGTTTAACAGCAGGATTAAGTATTACCTTCTTCCCTATGATTATCCTTTCTTGGACTGTAGAACGTATGTCGATTCTATGGGAAGAAGAAGGCTGGAAAGAAGTTGCGACTCAAGGTGGCGGTTCATTATTAACAGCCGTTCTTATCTACATCGCAATGACAAACCCGTTCGTACAGCACTTAACGTTTAATTTTATTGGTATTCAGCTAATTATTTTAGCCATTATACTGATGCTTGGTAATTATACTGGTTACCGTTTAAGTGAGCTTCGTCGCTTTAAGCCTTTAGCGGAGGACTAACCTATGTTTAGTAGATTCACGTCTCCTTCAAAACTAAAAGCAAAAGGGATCATGGGCATGAATCAACGTAATGGCAGTTATATCGGCCGTTACAATGGTCGAAGCAAATACCCATTAGTTGATGATAAGTTAAAAACAAAAGTGATTGCGGTAAAAGCAGGCGCTACGGTTCCTAAACTTATTGGTGTAATCGATAGCCAAGCTGAAGTGAAGAACATTCACGATATCGTTAAAGATTGGCCTGGTTTTGTTATCAAACCAGCCCAAGGCAGTGGCGGTAAGGGCATTTTAGTTGTTACTTCTCATAAAGATGGCGTGTATTACAAACCATCTGGAGCAGAGGCAAACAAGCAAGATGTAGAGCGACATATTACCAATACACTTGCAGGTCTTTTTTCTCTTAGTGGAAAAAACGATGTTGCGATGATCGAGAACTTAATCGAGTTTGATGATGTGTTTGACGGTTTCAGTTATGAAGGAGTGCCAGATGTACGTATTATCGTATTTAAAGGCTACCCTGTAATGGCGATGATGCGTTTATCAACAACAAACTCCGATGGAAAAGCCAACTTGCACCAAGGTGCTGTTGGTGTGGGTATCGATATAGGGACAGGAAAAGCCGTACGCGCCGTACAATTTGATTTACCTGTAGAGAACCATCCTGATACGGGTAAATTATTAAGTACGCTAGAAGTCCCTCATTGGCATAAACTATTAACCCTTGCATCTAGTGCGTGGGAAATGACCGGATTAGGTTATCTGGGTACTGATATGGTACTCGATAAAAAATACGGACCAATGGTTCTAGAACTTAATGCTCGTCCAGGCTTAGCGATTCAAATTGCAAACGGAACAGGGTTACTCCCTCGTTTAAAGCATATTGAAAGCTTGGAAGAAACCATTCCCTACCCAACTCCAGAAGCTCGTGTTGCTTATGCAATGGAACAGTTTGGTATTTATAATAAATAGCTGACCTGTAGAATACATAAAACTAAAAAAGGGAAGAAAGCTTATGCTCTCTTCCCTTTTTATTTATATAAACATCAGCTAATTCGGTCTATTTTTCCCAACGCTGCGCTGCAGATTTATCTGTGTCTCTAGATTCAACCCAACGTACTTCTTTGGTTGTTCTTTCTTTCTTCCAAAAAGGTGCATTTGTTTTTAAGTAATCCATAATGAATTCGCAAGATTCAAACGCAGCACCACGGTGTGCACTCGATACGCCAACAAACACAATTTGATCGCCCAGTTCCAGATCACCAACACGATGAATCACTTTCACTTTTAAGAGCCGCCAGCGCTCTTTCGACTGTGCAACAATATCATTCAATGATTTTTCTGTCATACCGGGGTAATGCTCTAAAGAAAGCCCCGTCACATCATCACCAAGGTTCATATCTCGAACCTTACCGATAAAAGTAACCACAGCACCAGAGGCCGTGCCTTCTGCTAAGAGATTATATTCATCACCAACATTGAAGTCATGTTCTTGAACAGAAATCATCTTAACCACCTGTTACTGGTGGGAAAAAGGCGACTTCATCACCATCAACAACCGCGGAATCTAAGCTTGAAATAGTTTGATTTATTGCGACAAGCAATTTGCCTTTTTCTAGGGCTAAATCCCACTTACCTTCTTTTTTACTTAGCTCTTCTCGAATGGCTTCCGCTGTCGCGTACTCACCTGTAAGTTCCAGTTTACCAGTTCCTACTAACTCTTTAGTTTGGGCAAAAAATAATACTGTGATCATGCGTCAGCCTTAAAGTGTCCAGATTTACCGCCCGTTTTTTCTAATAAACGAACTTGACTAATAACCATGTCTTTTTGAACGGCTTTACACATATCATAAATGGTTAAAGCCGCAACAGAAGCAGCTGTTAAGGCTTCCATTTCAACGCCAGTTTTTCCAGTTAACTTACAGACTGATTCAATACGAACCATGTTTTCGGCTTCAATTGCTTCAAGTTGAACTTCTACTTTAGTCAGCAACAACGGATGGCATAATGGAATAAGATCCCATGTTTTTTTCGCGGCTTGAATGCCTGCAATACGTGCTGTAGCAAAAACATCACCTTTATGATGAGAACCAGAAACAATCAACTTTAGAGTTTCTGGTGCCATATGTACGAATGCTTCTGCACGCGCTTCACGAACGGTTTCTTGTTTTGCTGATACATCAACCATGTTCGCCTCACCAGAGGCATTAATATGAGTAAAATTTGACATAATTCTTCTTTATTATCCGCCAATAGAGGCTAAATGAGGGGTCATTCCAGCGTGGCCATCATGTAAAAAGTGGCCTTCTGCTTTATTATCTAATTGCGTTTGAATGCGCTGAATTAACTCGTCTTGCTGAGTATCAGCTTGCAATAAATCACGTAATTCAACACCGTAATCACCAAATAGGCACATATGTAACTTACCTTTTGCTGATACTCGTAATCGATTACAACTCTGACAGAAATCTTTTTCGTAAGGCATTATTAACCCTATTTCACCCATATAATCTGGATGAATAAAAACTTGAGCTGGGCCATCACTTTCGCCACGAGCTTTTAATATCCAGTTATTCGCAATTAAGTGATTACGGATCGAGACACCAGATTGATGATGATTTTTGAAAAGATCGTCCATTTCACCCGTTTGCATCAACTCAATAAAACGCAATTGAATAGGACGAGTTTGGATCCACTTTAAAAAGAGAGGTAATTCGGTGCTGTTGAGATCTTTCAGTAATACCGTATTCACTTTGACTTGCTTAAAACCCACTTCAATTGCTTTATCAATACCAGCCATAACTTCGGCGAATTTATTTTCACCTGTGATCTGATAAAACATATTTGGATTTAAGCTATCAACACTGACATTGATATTCGTTAAACCTGCTTCACGCCATTCAGCGACATGTTTTTCCATCCGATAACCATTTGTTGTCGTAGCAACTTTAGTTATCCCCGGCTGAGAAGCCACAGTACGGATAATGTCAGTGAAATCTTTACGAAGGCTTGGCTCTCCCCCTGTAATACGCACTTTTGACGTACCACAGCGGGCAAACGCACTCACAGTACGTTCGATTTCATCAAGCTCTAGGAAGGACTCTCGCTTACCATTTTCAGGTCGATAACCATCAGGTAAGCAATAAGTACATTTAAAATTACAGACGTCTGTAATCGACAACCGTAAATAATAAAACTTACGGTTGTAGTTATCTTCAAATTGTTTCGCCACGGAACACCTTTCCAAACACGGGAGGCTTGTTCATTTCCAAACAAACCCTTGTGACCGAATTGTCACTGGCTCACACTACATATTGAATATTTCTTAGAACAACTTAGTAGCTTGAGCTCGGAGTTATGGCAACCACACTAAACCAGTATTAATTCAGTTGGTGCTCTTATTAAAATACTCAATATTTCTGTGGTTTTCCAATTTCTTTTGAAATTAACCCAAAATTTCTCTATTTTATTTGATTACTGTTAACTTTGTTAATAACAAATTACTTAAAACTGTGATTAATTCAACATTTACTTTATTAGTACTTGTCCAATTTATTATTATCCACCACACTCAATTTACGTTTTTTAAAGAATATAAACATGACTGAACATAAAATTGTTGTCATTGGTGGTGGTCACGGCTTAGGGCGAGTTCTTGCTGCGCTTAGTGATTTTGGAAGCAATGCTACAGGCATAGTAGCAACAACAGATAATGGAGGCTCTACAGGGCGCATTAGAGAGTGCCAAGGAGGAATTGCGTGGGGAGATACTCGAAATTGTATCAACCAGCTCATTATGGACCCTTCGATTAGCTCTATGATGTTTGAATACCGATTTAAAGGCCTAGGTGAATTACACGGTCATAATCTTGGAAATCTAATGCTTACCGCGTTAGACAACCTAAGTGTTCGTCCATTGGATGCCATTAATTTAATTCGAGATATGCTAAAAGTAGAGACAAACATCATTCCAATGTCTGAGCATCCATCAGATTTAGGCGCGTTAACCACTGATCTACGTAAAATATCAGGGGAAACCAATGTTGATGACATGGAAGAAGTTCCACTTCGTCTTTTTCTTGATCCTGAAGTACCAGCAACCTTAGAAGCAATTGATGCAGTAAAAGAAGCGGATTTGATTTTACTTGGACCAGGCAGTTTTTTAACGAGCATAATGCCACCGTTACTATTACCCGGAATTGGTAAAGCCATTGCAGGAAACAAGCATGCAAAAGTCGTCTTCATTGATAATTTATCTAAAGAGTTTGGCCCTGCAGGTAAAATGAACCATTCAACGATGTTAGCTTGGTGTGAACGCGCGTGTTCGGGAAGAAAAGTAGATATCGTTCTAACAGATCGAGAATTAGCTGAGTTACAAAATGAATACGATTGCAGAAAAACAGATCTCGCGTCACCAAATCATGATTGGCGACACGATAGAGACAAATTAAAACAAGCTATCGTTGGGCTATTAAACTAACCAAGGCAGCTTTAGAATTGGCTTTTATTTTATAATAAAAGCCAATTTCCTAAATCAGAAATTCTCGATAAGCACGCTCTGTTTGACGAGCAATATCAACAAACTCAGACATATTATTCTGAACCCATTCTTTTTGATGTGATTTTGCTTTTTCTTCGACATCAATCGCCATTCCCGCTAACTTATCCGCACCAAAACTACCGGCACTACTCTTTAAGCAATGGCTAATTTCTCTTACTTTATCAATTTCAGGTTGAGAACTTAATGTATCAATAAAGTCATGTAATTCATCACAGAAAATACCAAATAAAAAGGGCACATTCTCATCACCAACTTCCTGCACTAACTGATTGACGGCTAGTTGATTTACATATTGATTCACGGTATCACCCTCTATTTATCATTCCATGACTGTAATTTTCTATATATTGTGGAAGGGCTCACCTCTAATTGTTTAGCGGCTCGTGGAATGTTCCCATCACATAGAGTAATTGCATCTTCTATAATCTGCTTTTCAGACAACCATAATGGTCTAATTTCTTTTTTCATATTGCCTTCAGGTACGAATTCAATATCAACTGGAAGTTGTTCAAAATGACGGCTTAATCGATTAACTGCTTGTAAAGATGCAATATTCGAACCATTATTATCTTCTGGCGCTAACGGTGGCGGAAGCATAGAAAGCAAGACTTCTTTACCCCGATTCAATACCACGACATTTCTAATGACGTTTTGTAATTGCCGAACGTTTCCCGGCCAATCATATTCAAGAAATCGAGAAACCACATCTGGGCTAAATGTAATAAATTCTCTCCCTTCTTCATGAGAAAAGTGACCTAATATTGAGTGACCAATTTCAATAATATCATTGCCTCTTTCCCGTAACGGAGGCAGCGTTAATGGGATAACATGCAATCGATAATATAAATCTTCACGGAATCGACCTGCTTGAACTTCTAGCCAAGGATTGCGGTTGGTTGCACAAACAAATCGAACATCAACTCGACTCATTTTAGAAGAACCTACTTTTTTAAAGGTCCCTGTTTGGATAAAACGTAATAATTTGGTTTGCAGATCTAAATCCATTTCGCACAATTCATCTAAGAACAGGGTTCCTCCGTCAGCTTGTTCTGCCGCCCCTTTCCTATCAACTGACGCTCCTGTAAATGCGCCTTTAACATGACCAAACAACTCACTTTCAATCAAGTCTTTCGGTATCGCGGCACAGTTAATCGCGATAAATGGACCGTCTCCCCGCTTACTTGCTGCGTGAACTGCTTCGGCACACACTTCTTTACCTGTTCCTGATTCCCCAGTAATAAAGACCGTGGCTTTACTTGGCGCCGCAGAATCAATAGTTCGATATACTTGATGCATTTGAGAGCTACTACCAATAAAACCTTGGTATTGATTGTTGCTTTTATTGGGATCAAGATCCGTATTATCTAAGTTCTTTTGCGCTCTTCTTAATGCACTATTTACAGTGACTCTAAGTCTATCAGCTTCACATGGTTTAATAAGAAAATCCTGAGCACCTAAACGCATCGCTTCAACGGCAACATCAATAGAACCATGGGCAGTCATTAACACAACAGGTGTATCATGATGAATTTTTCGAATTTCCGTTAAAACCTCAAGTCCAGTCATATCCGGCAAGCGCAAATCCAATAAAATTAAATCCGGTGCCTTTAACGTCACTTTTTCAATCGCATCAACACCTTTTGCTACAACATCGATATCTAAACCTAAAGGATTAAGGTAAGAACGATAAAGCGCAGCAACAGAAGCGGTGTCTTCAACCATGAGTAAATATTTTTTTTGCATCAGAATCCAAACCATTAAAAAGCATATCAACCTTTGCATTTTCGCATAATGCAATTGCATAACGCAAAGATATTTTCGCATTATGCAAAACATTTGTGATATCGCGTCTTTTTTGTACTAAATTAGTCGTTTTTCAGGCTATGCAAAGTTGGCACGCTCTCTGCTATATGTATAGTGACCCTTTAAGCCAAAGGGTCACCTAGCCAACTGACGTTGTTAGTGAAATTTACTTTCACATGAACAATAAAGCCAACCGGTATATTACGGTTGGCTTCTTTTTTCTTAAAATCAATAATTTACAAAATAGTCATTAACTATTCGTTATAAATTGATTCCTTAATTTCTCTACCTCATCCCTTACTTTAGCAGCCTGTTCAAACTCTAGATCTCTCGCATGTTGATACATTTTTGCTTCTAATCGTTGAACTTCTTTTTCTAATTGCTGCGGCGTCATCGATTGATAACTCGCTCCTTCTTCTGCCACTTCTGATAGCTTCATTTTAGGTGCGACTATTTTCCGTTTATTCTTAGTCATATCCCCCAATTCAAGAATATCAGCCACATTTTTTTTCAATGCGGTTGGCACAATACCTAATGCTTCATTATGTAATATCTGTTTTTCACGTCTTCTTTCTGTTTCTCCAATGGCTTTTTCCATTGAGCCCGTGATCCGATCTGCGTATAAAATCGCTTTACCTTCTAAATTACGAGCAGCACGTCCTATCGCTTGAATTAATGATCGTTCGGATCGTAAGAAGCCTTCTTTATCTGCATCTAAAATCGCGACTAAAGACACTTCAGGCATATCTAAGCCTTCACGCAATAAGTTAATGCCGACTAACACATCAAACTTGCCTAACCGCAAATCACGGATGATCTCAACACGCTCAACCGTATCAATATCAGAATGTAAATAACGAACTTTCACTCCATGCTCTGCAAGATATTCAGTCAAATCTTCAGACATACGCTTGGTAAGCGTCGTCACCAACACTCTCTCACCCACTTTCGTACGAATTCTGATCTCAGATAATAAATCATCCACTTGAGTTCCAACGGGGCGTACTTCAATAATAGGATCAAGTAAACCAGTAGGCCTTACTAATTGCTCAGCAATATCAGAGCCCGACTTTTCGATTTCATACTTTCCAGGCGTAGCAGAAACGTAAATCGTTTGTGGAGCACGGGCTTCAAATTCATCAAAGCGCATAGGACGGTTATCTAATGCTGAAGGTAACCGAAAACCGTATTCAACCAAATTCTCTTTACGTGAACGATCACCTTTGTACATTGCCCCTATTTGAGACACGGTAATGTGGGATTCATCAATAATCAGTAAGCCATCTTTAGGTAAATAATCAAATAAAGTGGGCGGCGCTTCACCTTGAGGACGACCACTCAAATAACGAGAATAGTTTTCAATACCAGAACAAAAACCAAGCTCATTCATCATTTCAATATCAAATTGAGTTCGTTGTGAGATTCTTTGTTCTTCAACTAGCTTATTATTAGCTAATAATTCTTTTTTTCGCTCAGCCAAATCGACTTTTATCTGTTCAATGGCATCAAGTACTTTTTCTCTGGGTGTTACGTAGTGTGTTTTCGGATATATAGTACAACGAGGCATGTCTTTAGTAATAATTGAACCCGTTAATGGGTCAAACTTACTAATACGTTCAACTTCATCATCAAAAAGCTCAATTCGAATCGCTTCATGCTCTGATTCTGCAGGAAAAACATCCAAAACCTCACCACGAACACGGAATGTACCTCGCTCAAAAGCCATGTCATTACGTTTATATTGTAATTCAGCTAATCGACGTAAAATATCACGTTGGTTAATGATATCCCCTCGACTCAAATGCAGCATCATACTTAAATACGCTTGAGGATCGCCAAGACCATAAATCGCAGAAACAGAAGCGATAATAATCGCATCTTTACGTTCTAATAATGCTTTTGTCGCAGAGAGACGCATTTGCTCGATATGCTCATTAACCGATGAGTCTTTTTCTATAAAGGTATCCGTGGTTGGGACATAAGCCTCTGGTTGATAATAATCAAAATAAGAAACAAAATATTCCACAGCGTTATTAGGGAAAAAAGCTTTCATTTCACCATAAAGTTGAGCAGCTAATGTCTTATTATGTGCCATTATCACGGTAGGACGACCTGATTTAGCAATCACATTCGCCAGTGTGAATGTTTTACCTGATCCAGTAACCCCTAACAACGTTTGATGAGCAAGACCATTTTCTAGCCCTTCATTTAACGTTTTAATTGCCTGAGGTTGATCCCCTGCTGGTTGATAGTCTGAAACTAATTCATACGCACTAGTCATTTATACTGCTCCACATTTTCACTGCTCTTTTATAGAAAGACACACTATCAAATCTTACTCTTTTTTTATAGAAACGCTTTATTAAGATAAAAGTTTTCCCCAGACAAGAACAAATTATAACCAATGTTGTTTTTTTTCTTTATTAATTTATTACTTATTGATTAGTTCATCATCAAAACAACGCTAAGCCATTGATTTATTAAAATCATAAACCCATATTTTTATTTTAATACCGATTGCATGCACTGATACAGCTAGCCAAATACGACTTAACACCGTTTCATTAACATACTTATCCACAGTTTTAGTGGATAACTACCCACAAGCCTTGTTTTCTATAGGCTGCAGCTAATGTCAATAATTTTTTGAACAAAAATAGTTAATTGTTGGCTAAATAATCGGTCGATTATTTTTTGTCCTTTAGCGGTTGACAGTCTTTTTTTGAATCGTTACTATCACGTCCGAAAAACTTTTCCCTTTTAGTTCAGTTGGTAGAACGCCGGACTGTTAATCCGTATGTCGCTGGTTCAAGTCCAGCAAAGGGAGCCAAATTTTAAAGCCTTGTCCAGCGACAAGGTTTTTTTTGCCTAAAATTTAAAAACCTATTCTTTCTAAGGTTGTTATCACTGCCGTAAAGTCCGATAATAACCAGACCATCTATTATTATAAAAATCATCTGCATGACTGAGTATCTCTTACTTCTTATTGGGACTGTTTTAGTTAACAACTTTGTATTGGTAAAGTTTTTAGGACTTTGTCCATTTATGGGTGTGTCTAAGAAACTAGAAAGTGCCATTGGAATGGGCCTTGCAACGACCTTCGTTCTGACTTTAGCGTCAGTATGTTCTTATCTTATTGAAACCTATATTTTAGCGCCTCTAGGGATCGAATACTTACGCACGATGAGTTTCATTCTAGTGATCGCCGTTGTTGTTCAATTTACAGAAATGGTTGTTCACAAAACCAGTCCGACGCTTTACCGTGTACTTGGTATATTTTTGCCACTAATAACAACAAACTGTGCTGTACTTGGTGTCGCCCTATTAAATGTCACCGAAAATCATAACTTTATTGAATCTATCATTTATGGTTTTGGTGCTGCCGTAGGTTTCTCTCTTGTTTTAATCCTTTTCTCTGCCATGCGTGAACGCATCGCCGCTGCAGATGTACCTCTGCCATTTAAAGGCGCATCGATTGCTATGATTACTGCAGGATTAATGTCTTTAGCCTTTATGGGCTTTACTGGTCTAGTGAAATTATAAACATGAGTTCTATTTTAATTGCCGTTATTGCAATCTCTGCCCTAGCCCTCGTTTTCGGGTTAATTCTCGGTTTTGCATCAATAAAATTCAAAGTTGAATCCGATCCAATCGTCGATCAAATTGACTCTATATTGCCACAAACTCAATGTGGTCAATGTGGTTATCCAGGTTGCAAGCCTTATGCAGAAGCCATTGCAAACGGTGACACCATTAATAAATGTCCTCCAGGTGGTCAAGCTACGATTGAAAAGTTAGCCGATCTAATGGGCGTGGATATCCCAAGCTCTGCTCATGATGAAGAAAAAAGTATTAAAAAAATCGCCTTTATTCATGAGGACATGTGTATTGGATGTACTAAATGCATTCAAGCCTGCCCTGTGGACGCGATTGTTGGCGGCACAAAAGCACTACATACTGTTATTGAAGCAGAATGTACTGGCTGTGATTTATGTGTTGCGCCATGCCCAACAGATTGCATTGAAATGATCCCTGTAAATACAACGCCTGATAATTGGAAATGGGATTTAAATACAATCCCTGTTGTGAATCTTCCTGCAGATAAACCAACTAAAGCATCGGAGCTGTAACCCATGTTGTCCATTATCGAAAAAATCAAACAAGGTCAATTATGGGATTTTCACGGAGGTATTCACCCTGCTGAAAATAAACACATTTCGACACGAAATACCGTCCAACAAGCGGGGGTTCCAGATCAACTAATCCTTCCACTAAAACAACATATTGGTGCTAAAGGCGATATTCTTGTTACCGTAGGTCAACAGGTATTAAAAGGGCAACCCCTCACTCAAAGTAATATTGCTATGTGTGTGCCTATTCATGCGCCCACTTCAGGAAAGATCGTAGCAATAGAGCCAAGAACCGTTGCCCACCCTTCAGGTCTAACAGACTTGTGCATTGTCATTGAGTCTGATGGTAATGATCAGTGGATTGAAAATAGAAAACCGATTACTGATTTTGCAACCCGAGATCCAATAAAACTTATTGAGCGTATTCGTCAATCTGGTATATCAGGCATGGGCGGAGCGGGTTTTCCTACGAGTAGAAAATTACAAAGCGGCATTGGGAAAGCAGACATGCTGATCATCAATGCAGCTGAATGTGAACCCTATATCACCGCAGATGATCGTTTAATGCAAGATTATGCCGCTGAGGTGATTGTTGGTATAAAAATCCTACAGCACATTTTAACGCCTAAAATAGCGATTATCGGCATTGAGGATAACAAACCGGAAGCGATTAAAGCATTAAATGCGATCGTAACAGAACACGATAATATCTTAATTCGAGTGATTCCAACCAAATACCCATCAGGTGGCTCTCGCCAGCTAGTGAAAATCTTGACAGGTAAAGAAGTACCTGCGAGTGGGCGCTCTACCGACATTGGGGTTATTGTTCAAAATGTAGGTACAATATTTGCCGTTAAGCGCGCGATATGTGATGCAGAACCATTAATTGAGCGAGTGGTTACATTAACAGGGAACAGTTTAGATATACCGGGGAATTTCTGGGTTCGCTTAGGTACCAGTGTCGACTATTTAATGACGCTTACTGGCTATAAAGCCGATAAAAAACACCCGCGTATTATCATGGGTGGATCGCTAATGGGATTCACATTACCCCACCAACAAATACCAATAACTAAAATTACCAACTGCATTATTACGCCAGACAGAAAAGAGCTCCCTCTTTACAACCATGAAATGGCCTGTATTCGTTGCAGTAGTTGCGCAGATGCTTGTCCCGTAGCCTTACTACCACAACAATTATACTGGTACTCAAAATCCGAAGATTATGAAAAATGTGAAGAATACCATTTATCTGATTGTATAGAATGTGGGGCATGCGCTTATGTCTGCCCAAGTGAGATCCCACTTGTTCAATATTACCGCCAAGCTAAATCTGAAATTTATGCACGTAAGCAAGATTCACTTGCGGCAGATCGTGCCAAAGTACGTTTTGAAGAAAAAAATGCACGAATGGAACGAGATAAACTAGAACGAGAGAACAAATTTAAACTCGCTGCAGAAAACCGTCGTAAAGAAATGAGCACAGAAAAACCAGCAGGATCAGGTAATGATGCCATTGCTGCGGCTATAGCAAGAGTTAAAGCTCAAAAAGCAGCAGAAGAATCTGGAATCGCGAGCCCTAAACCAGCGGTTGCGGCGGCGATTGCTCGTGCAAAAGCAAAACAAGCTGAAGCGACCAAAGACCATTCTGGAGATCCCGATAATTCTGAAATGGCTAAATTACGTGAAGAGCGTAAGCAACAAGCACGTGACAGAAAAGCAAAACAAGAATTAGAGAATACAACTTCAACCAATGAAGAAAATTCGCCGAATAAAACTGAGAAAAAAGACGCTGTAGCTGCCGCCATTGCACGAGCAAAAGCCCGTAAAGCAGCACAAACTGAAAAAGACGCTCCTTCATCAAACGCTGAGACTAAAACAAAACCAGAATCAACGAGTGATAATGAGACACCGACAGAAGATCCAAAGAAAGCAGCCGTAGCTGCCGCTATTGCACGAGCGAAAGCCCGTAAAGCAGCACAAGCTGAAAAAGACGCTCCTTCATCAAACGCTGAGACTGAAACAAAACCAGAATCAACGAGTGATAATGAGACACCGACAGAAGATCCAAAGAAAGCAGCCGTAGCTGCCGCTATTTCTCGTGCTAAAGCTCGCAAAGCAGCACAACAAATTGAAAAAAATAAGGAAGAGTAACAGTGGCCTTTTTTATCACTAGCTCACCACACGCTCACAGTAAAAAGAGCACTCAAACCATGATGAAAATGGTCGCACTCGCGACTATTCCTGGTTTACTAGCTCAAACCTACTTCTTTGGCTGGGGGACATTACTTCAAGTTCTTCTCGCTATTATTACCGCTATTTTGGCAGAAGCGTTCGTTTTAAAATGCAGAAAAAGACCTTTAGCGCCATACTTAAAAGATAATAGTGCTTTATTAACTGGCTTATTATTAGCTCTGGCCATTCCACCTCTTTCCCCATGGTGGCTCACTGTTATTGGTGTGTTTTTTGCCATTGTGATAGCGAAACATCTGTATGGTGGATTAGGTCAGAATCTATTTAATCCAGCAATGGCTGCTTATGTTGTTCTTTTGATTTCATTTCCAGTTCAAATGACCACTTGGTTACCAGCAAAAGAATTGTTAGTTGAGCACATTAGCTTCATGGATTCTGTTTGGTTAATCTTTCATGGGTTAAGTCAAGATGGGTTCTCTGTACATCAACTAACGATGAACGTTGATGGAATGACAATGGCTACGCCATTAGATACAGTAAAAACAGGATTAAAAGCAGGCTTAACCACCAATGAAATTCTATCTGCACCTATATTTAATGGCTTTGCAGGATTAGGGTGGCTATGGGTTAACGTTGGTTTCTTATTGGGAGGACTATTTCTTCTGCAACAACGTCTTATTCATTGGCACATACCGGTCAGTTTCTTAGCCAGTTTATTTATCGTGAGTTCTTTGTTCGCAGTATTCTCACCAGATACAACGACATCACCAATCTTCAATCTATTCTCTGGTGCGACAATGTTAGGTGCTTTCTTTATTGCAACTGATCCCGTTTCTGCTGCGACCACAAACAAAGGCCGTTTATATTATGGCGCTTTAATTGGACTATTGGTTTATATGATCCGCTCTTGGGGAGGCTTCCCGGATGGCGTTGCTTTTGCCGTTCTATTGGCAAACATGTGTGTCCCCCTTATTGATTATTACACTAAACCAAGAACTTACGGCCATAAGAAAGGATAAAACATGCTTACTATAATGAAAAAAAGCAGCCTTGTTTTGGCTCTGTTTGCGATTGCAGCGACCTCTTTAGTAATGATTACTTATGCGTTAACTAAAGATCAAATTGCTTATCAACAACAGCAGCAATTGCTATCTGTTCTTAATCAAGTTGTACCAAAAGAACAGCACGATAACGAATTATTTAAAGCCTGCACTCTTGTGAATAATATTGATGCTTTAGGGACAAATACCCCAATGCCTATTTATTTAGCAAGCATGAATGGCAAGCATACTGGAGCGGCGATTGAAGCCATTGCTCCTGATGGCTACAGCGGTGCAATAAAGATCATTGTTGGTGTTGATTCAGACTCGATAGTAACAGGGGTTCGCGTATTATCTCATCAAGAAACACCTGGATTAGGCGATAAAATAGATACTAGAATCACTCGATGGGTTGATGGTTTTCTAGGTAAGACCGTAGATTCTGCTGACGACAGCAGTTGGGCTGTTCAAAAAGATGGTGGGCAATTCGACCAATTCACAGGGGCAACTATTACACCGCGAGCCGTAGTGAAAGCCGTGAAAAGAGCGGTTTGGTTCTATAAAACACATCAAGACGAGCTACAAACTCTCCCACTTAATTGCGAGGTGAAATAATGGCAACTCATAAAGAATTAATCAAAAATGGGTTATGGGATAACAACCCCGCTTTAGTCCAATTACTTGGTCTATGCCCATTATTAGCAGTCTCTGCAACAGTAACCAATGCATTAGGGTTAGGAATTGCAACAACGTTAGTTCTGATTGGATCAAACTTAATCGTTTCTTTAGTCCGACAATGGATCCCACAAGAAGTCCGTATTCCTGTGTTTGTTATGATCATTGCCTCTTTAGTTACCTGTGTTCAATTATTAATGAATGCTTATGCTTATGGCTTATATCTCTCATTAGGTATTTTCATTCCATTAATCGTTACCAACTGTATTATCATTGGTCGAGCCGAAGCCTTTGCTTCTAAAAATGATCCATTACCTGCCGCTCTCGATGGGCTATGGATGGGACTAGGCATGACGTCCGTACTTGTTTTATTAGGTGCAATACGTGAGATTCTTGGTAATGGCACTTTATTTGACGGTGCCGATTTACTTCTTGGCGATTGGGCTACCACCTTGCGAATTGAGCTATTTCATGTTGATAGCCATTTCTTACTTGCAATGCTTCCCCCTGGCGCTTTTCTTGGTGTGGGATTTTTAATTGCGATCAAGAATATCATTGATAAGAAACTGGCCGATCGTCAACCAAAACAAGAAAAAACGGAAATTGAACGCGCTCGCGTCTCTTAAAGGGAATTGATACTACGATGAACAATGTCAAACGACTCGAAATTTTAACGCGTTTACGTGCAGAGAACCCAAAGCCAGAGACTGAACTCGAATGGTCCAGCCCATTTGAGTTACTCATTGCCGTATTATTATCCGCTCAAGCGACAGATGTTAGCGTTAACAAAGCCACGCGTAAACTCTACCCAATAGCAAACACCCCTCAAGCTATTTTAGATTTAGGGGTTGATGGACTTAAAACCTACATAAAAACCATTGGATTATTTAATACCAAAGCAGAAAACGTCATTAAAACATGTCGTATGCTTATTGAATTACATGACAGTGTCATTCCTGAAGATCAAGACGCATTAGAGGCCCTCCCTGGAGTTGGCCACAAAACAGCAAATGTCGTTCTAAATACCGCTTTTGGTTGGCCAACCATTGCCGTTGATACTCATATTTATCGTGTATCGAATCGAACAAAATTGGCAATGGGTAAAACAGTTAACGACGTTGAAAAAAAATTACTCAAAGTCGTACCAAAAGAATTTAAGTTGGATGTTCATCACTGGTTAATTCTACATGGACGCTATACCTGTATCGCTCGAAAACCTCGTTGCGGCAGTTGCCTTATTGAAGATTTATGTGAGTTTTCTGAAAAAACAGAAAGCTAGAAAAACAGCAAATAAAAATAATACTAGGAGCAAGAAATGGCTAATGGACGTATTTTACACACGATGATCCGTGTCGGTAATTTAGAAGACTCAATTGTATTTTATACAAAAGTAATGGGCATGGATCTTCTTCGTAAAAACACAAACGAAGAATACAAATATACTCTCGCATTTCTTGGCTACGGGGACGAATCTCAAGGTGCAGTAATTGAGTTAACCTACAATTGGGGAACTGAAGAGTATGACATGGGGACTGCTTTTGGTCATATCGCGATTGGTGTCGATGATGTCTATGAGACATGTGATGTCATAAAAGCCGCAGGTGGTAATGTCACTCGCGAAGCAGGTCCAGTAAAAGGCGGTTCTACTCACATCGCGTTTGTTAAAGATCCTGATGGCTACATGATTGAATTAATCCAAAACAAAAGCGCATCAGCAGGGTTAGAAGGCTAATCGCTTTATAATTTATAAAACCTGCGATCTAGGCAGGTTTTTTTATACCCAACGCTTTTAATGATAATAATTCTCAATTAGAATAAGCGCTATTAAAATGGAATCGTTGAGGATACGCTATGATTGAACTTTGGGAAAAACACACCATACTCGCTGAACAATCTTTTAAAAATGAAGACTTTTGGCGAACAATTTTACATTATCAGCAGGCTTATGCTATTTCTGAAGAATTGAGTAAAAGAAACGAGGGCAGCCTTGCTGATCAAACAACTATCTCTATTATTTCATGCCATAACTTAGCGCAGTTTTGGCGAAGTCAAAATGATAACCAATTCGAGTTAAAATATTTACAGATTGCCTCAGAAAAAGTACTGACTCTTGTCCCTCAGTGTCCTCGCAGTGATTGTGAATCTTTTATCTCGAATTTAGGCTGCTGTAAAAATGCGCTTTTAGACTTTATGAAACGCCATCCCAACCCTGCCATTGCTCGACATATTCAACATATTGACCACACGGTTCAATGTGAACTTATTGCGAGCTTTAAACTGCAATAAAAAAGGCGTCTAAATTAGACGCCTTACATTATTTATATTTAGAGAATCGTTCGACCTAATGAGATAACCACTCTTCGGTTTTTATTCTTACCGATTGGTGTTGAGTTATCGGCAATTGGACGGCGTTCACCATAAGAATGCACTCGGATCCTATCTGCAGGTAGCCCTATTGATTCAAAATAATTCTGAAGTTTTACAGCACGCCTTTCTGATACTTGTTGATTCACATTTTTTGCGCCACTTGAATCGGTATAAGTAGCAACGAGCACTAAGTCGATATCCTTTGTGTATTTAATAAAGTCGGCAATTTGTGCTAAACGCTTTTTCGACGCTTTATTTAACTCATCACTGTTTTTATCAAAATGAAGGATCGTAAACGAAATATCTTCAAAGCTGTAAGGTAATAAATTCGCAATACACATACTAAATACATTGTATTGTTCTTGAAATAAAACAGGAGACAACCCCACCTCAACAATTTGCTTCGGGCTTTGCCAATCGGCATAAGTGAATGTAGGGAAACGCCCATTATCCAATTCAGCAAGCATTGACCACGCCGTCGAACCGCCAACATAACCATCAAACTGTTTAAAGAATTTTAAGTTTGTCATGGTATCAGCGCTGTCGCCTGGCATCCAACGAGCAGGCATTGAAACTAAACTAACAGAACGAGTTTCTCCCATTGGGCGATTCATCTTTAGTTCAAAATCCAAATTCATCTTTTTATTTGCATAAGCAGAGAACTCTGCATTGCCATAATTTGGAATATTATGAGATAAACGGCACTCTAATGGTGAGTTTTCCAGCATTGCCCATTTAGATTGCTCTGGTTTCGCAACGTAATTTTTATTTGCCAATACAGGAGTTGCAATCAATGTACTCATTAGTAGCGCTGAAGTAAGGAGTGTTTTTTTCATAATACCTAAATCTATGGGTCATGCCGTTGACGATAGTTATTACAAAGCAAAAACTGGACCAATAATAAGTGCTATAAGCCAGCAACGAATGAAATAAAGACTTCATCGTCAAAAATATATCCATATCACACCTTATTTGCAGTTTTTATGCTACGGATAATCTGCAATAATAGCTGCAACATTTTCTTACGTACCGAACAATGAGCGAAGTAGAATTACATAATCAACTGAAACAGCGTTTTCGAGGCTATTTTCCAGTCGTTATTGATGTTGAAACAGCTGGTTTTAACTCAAAAACAGATGCACTTCTTGAGATCTGTGCGGTGACATTAGCAATGGATGATGAGGGTTACTTAAAACCCGCGACAACAATCCATTTTCATGTAACTCCGTTTGAAGGCGCAAACCTTGAACAAGAAGCATTAGATTTCATCGGTATTCGTGACCCATTCAGTCCTTTACGTGGTGCAGTAACAGAAGATGTGGCTTTAAAAGAAATTTTTAAACTCATTCGTAAAGAGCAAAAACAGCATGATTGCCGACGCGCTATCATGGTGGCTCATAATGCCAATTTTGATCACAGCTTTGTAATGGAAGCCGCTGAACGAACGAAATTAAAACGCATTCCTTTCCATCCATTCTGTACTTTTGATACTGCCGCAATCAGTGGCTTAGCTCTTGGTCAAACCGTATTAGCGAAAGCGTGTAAAACGGCAGGAATGGATTTTGACGGAAAAGAAGCACACTCTGCTCTTTATGATACGGAAAAAACAGCGGAACTGTTCTGCCATATCGTAAATAAATGGAAAGATCTTGGTGGTTGGCCTCTAGCGCCAGAACCAGAAAATGATACTAATAATAAATAACTGGCTACTTTACTAACAACACAATATTTACAGGGAAACTAAACAAAATGAATCCAATCATTCTTTCTGTTTCAGTAATGCTTATCCTCGCTTTGCTTAGAGTTAACGTTGTCGTTGCCTTAACGTTCAGTGCACTAATCGGTGGATTAGTAGGTGGTTTATCATTATCTGATACAATTGCTGCGTTCGAAGGTGGTTTAGGCGGAGGCGCTACCATTGCATTAAGTTATGCAATGCTAGGCGCTTTTGCTGTTGCCATTTCAAAATCAGGTGTGACTGATTTACTCGCCCACAGTGTAATAAAACGCATTAATGGCCAAGAAAACTTGCACGCTGCCACAGGTCTAAAATACCTTTTACTTTGCTTAATCTTATTGATCACTATTTCATCTCAAAACGTGGTACCTGTACACATCGCATTTATTCCAATTTTGATCCCGCCTCTAATTCAAGTATTTAATAAACTAAAACTTGATCGTCGATTAATTGCTTGTGTATTAACCTTTGGCCTTGTTACTCCATACATGATTCTTCCTGTTGGCTTTGGCGGCATTTTTCTAAACAATATTCTTTTAAAAAACCTGCATGATAACAACCTAGATGTTGTTGCAAGCCAAGTTCCTCTTGCTATGGCTTTACCTGCTTTAGGCATGGTAACCGGTCTTCTTATTGCTGTGTTTATCTCTTATCGTAAACCTCGTACGTATGCCGATATTGATAATGAAGAAATGCAAGCGCAAAACAAAACACCGGTCTTTAACAAACGTCATATCCAAATATCAATTGTCGCTATTATCGCGGCTCTTTCTGTTCAATTAGCAACAGGATCAATGATTGTTGGTGCTTTAGCTGGTTTCATGGTGTTTACTTTTGGTGGTGTTATCGCTTGGAAAGAAACACAAGATGTATTTACTCGCGGTGTTCATATGATGGCTATGATTGGCTTTATTATGATTTCTGCTGCCGGTTTTGTAGCCGTAATGAAGGCAACTGGCGGAGTCGAAACACTGGTACAAGCCTTATCTACGAGTATTGGGGATAACAAACCGCTAGCCGCTCTACTGATGCTTATTGTCGGTTTATTAGTGACAATGGGCATCGGCTCATCGTTCTCTACTATCCCAATTATTGCCACTATTTACGTACCTCTTGCCGTCGCCTTTGGGTTCTCCCCAATGGCTACTATTGCCTTAGTGGGTACTGCGGCAGCACTGGGTGATGCAGGGTCTCCGGCATCAGACTCTACGTTGGGCCCAACATCTGGTCTTAATGCTGATGGTCAACATGAACACGTATGGGAAACCGTCGTTCCCACGTTCTTACACTACAACTTACCATTAATCGCTTTTGGTTGGTTAGCAGCAATGACCTTATAATAAACAATACACTTGATGAATAATTAATGTGTAATACTAAAAACGGCAGTAATATCTGCCGTTTTTTTGTATTAAGATCATAAAATTATTTCTTCCTATCCTTTCTTTACCCTATATTTCCCATAACTATTGCTATACTCTGCCACTCTTTAAAATCACCTATCATTCTCATGAAATTAATTAAGCTCTCTTCTTTTCTCATTATCGATGACAGTAGCGTTATTCAAAACGCCATTCGAGCCTTATTAAGTCGTATAGGTGTTCCAACTAATAACATCGCTTGTTGCCCCACCGCAGGTGCCGCCGTTGGTAATTGTAAACGTCAAAAGTATGATGTTCTCTTTGTTGATCATAATTTAGGCCATGGCAGCACTGGTTTACAGATGCTAGAACAACTGCGTCTATTAAAACTGATTAATGACAACACGCTAGTCTATATAGTCACAGGTAATGAAGACCCTCAAATAGAGTTAGCCTATACCGACTATTCTCCATCTAAATATATACAAAAGCCCATACGCCCAGAAGAGATAATCAACGTCATTAATAGTGATTTAATTAAACGTCAATTTGCGATGGCGATGATTGGAGCTTATACAAAGCAAGGATTAGCCGGTGTAAAACCACTGATTTTCAAGTCACCAAACAAAATCATTCTACAAACAGCCATGCTAAAACTTGCAAATCGATTAATTAAAGTTAACCGATTATCTGAAGCATTGAGCGTAAACAAGGCCTTAATATCCATTGTAAAAGAATCTGTTGAAGCCGATATTCAACGCGCTGAAATATGTATTGCACAAGTCGATTATAATTCTGCAAACCAGTTACTCGATACTCTATTACAAAAAAATGAAAGCCATTTAAAATTACTGGATTTAAAAGCAGAGATCGCCTTTAACACCGATAATATTGCTCTCGCCACCCGCTATTGGAAAAAAGCATTTGAACTAGCTCCTTATTCTTATATGCGATTTAGCTACTTAATTTGGTCTCTTCTTGCAAAGGGAGACCGCTATGATGCCTTTGATTTACTGACAAAATACGCGTATCTCTTACCCCACTCTGCTTTTGATTCCGCCGGCAGAAGAGCCTTAACCGCTTGGGCTGATATGCATGTTGCACCCGAGGAAATCCTGCAAGAATGGTCACCAGAGAGCTCATGGCAACGTGTTAGTGCAAAACTAAAAGGCCGATTAAGAGGAATACCAAGTATTGCAGCCCAGCGCGCATTATCTGCATTATGGCAGCTTAAAATGAATCGTTACGGTGAAGCAAATCGCCTTATATCTGACATTCAACTGTCTGACATTACTGATTATGAAACCGCTTATATCGTTTATCTCGTGTATTGTGAGATGAAATTAGATGATGAGAAAAAAATAATTGAAGACAAATGGTTGGCGAAGCTAAGACAGGGGAAAAGCATTCTTGCGAAATTACAAACGTTAGTTTTCGAGAAAGCATAACAAACAACAGCAATTAAAAAAGCCACTTATCTCTACAATAAGTGGCTTTTTTATACGATAAATATAAATAAGGTTAATTATCTATATTCACTTAAAAGATGATTTACTCAGCTTCAGGTGCGTTACGTTGTGCTGCTTCTTGAACCAACGGCTTTAGTTCGCCTTTTTGGAACATTTCAAGAATAATGTCACAACCGCCAACTAATTCGCCTTCAACCCAAAGTTGTGGGAATGTAGGCCATTGTGCATAAGCTGGAAGCTCTGCACGAATATCAGGATTTAGTAGGATATCTACGTAAGCAAATTTCTCACCACAGTTCATTAAAGCTTGAGATGCTTGAGATGAAAAACCACAGCTTGGTAGCTTAGGTGAGCCTTTCATGTATAGAATAATGTGATTTTCAGCGATTTGTTGTTTAATTTTATCGATAGTTTCCATTGTATCCTCTAATGGGTCGACACTAAGTTGTATCCATTCTACTTCTTATATCATCAGAAAAAAATACCTAATATTTGTGGTGGTATTATTTATTGAAAAATCATCACTTTTTCTTTTAATAAAATCAAAACTTGCTAGAATCAAATCGAAGTCAGATAAAGCTCTACGTTTAATAGAGCACATATTTTTGGAATTTAGTGAGGCATAGACCTCTTATTAAATGGAGACATGAGCAATGTCATTTGAATTACCAGCTCTACCGTTCGCAAAAGACGCATTAGAACCACATATCTCAGCTGAGACTTTAGATTACCACCACGGCAAACACCACAACACTTATGTGGTTAAGCTTAACGGTCTTATCCCAGGGACTGAATTTGAAGGCAAGACGCTAGAAGAGATCATCAAAACTTCTACTGGCGGTGTTTTTAACAACGCCGCTCAAATTTGGAACCACACGTTCTACTGGAACTGCCTAGCTCCAAACGCTGGCGGCCAACCAACAGGCGCTGTCGCTGCTGCAATCGATGCTGCATTTGGTTCTTTCGAAGAATTCAAAGCAAAATTCACAGATTCAGCAATCAACAACTTTGGTTCTTCTTGGACTTGGCTTGTTAAAAATGCTGACGGCTCTCTAGCTATCGTTAATACATCTAACGCGGCAACACCGCTAACAGATGAAGGTGTAACGCCACTACTAACTGTTGATCTATGGGAACATGCTTACTACATTGATTTCCGTAACGTTCGTCCTGATTACATGGGTGCGTTCTGGTCTCTAGTTAACTGGTCTTTCGTAGAAGAAAACCTAGCTAAGTAAGTCTCTCATTTGAATAACCATTTCTATAATGGTTAATATCAAATCAAAAAGGTCAGTATTTATACTGACCTTTTTTTATTACTCCAGTTTGCGGTAACACTTTGCCCTTTCAATAAAATAATTTTAAAAAACGGCAATTAATTTCCTAAAAAAGCTAAAGATTTTCAATTCTTTTCCGATAAGTATTTATCATCAAGAGGAATTGATTCATGAAAGTACATACTTTAGATAAAGCAGAACTAATCAGTGAAATCCAATACGGCTCAAACCTAAACCATGCAATGGAAGCGGGTCGTCGTGCAGATTTTGCCTTAATGATGTCTTTATTATCTAATGACTTACGTGAAAACACACCCGTAGAAAAAATTGATGAGAAAAAACTAACCGAAGAACTACTACGTCAGCGCTTTCAATTGGCTGATGCCCAAATACTTCGCAGCAACGAAGAAAGCTACTCTCGTTCAGCCTCTCAAGCTCATCAGTTTCATAATGGCGGATTAGCAAGTGCTAAGCTGCAACATGGCCTAGCACCCGATGCAATGGCTTACATGCCCCAAGATACCTGTAACTTACCAGAAGACGTATACCACAACCTATCTGGTCACCAACGACGTCAGTTAGAAAGTGGAAATGAAATATTTAACGCGATCCCTCAAGATCTATACAACGAATTAGTCACAGCAAAGCGTCATTCAGAGATGAACTTATACGTATAGCTTAACGATTCAAGCTATTGAACATCGACCTTAACTACTTATTTGTTCATTCACTTACCCTTACTTTCCTTTCTCTTCTAGATTTATTCTCTTCTCATCCTCACCTTAAAATTTTGTGATTCAGTGCATAATTCCTATGGTTACTTATAAAAAAGTCACATTTTTAGTCGGACTTCACAGCAGATATTATATTTCTACCCCATTATTAGAGCATTCATTTACATTCATTAAAGTAATGAATAACACTACGGGGAAAGAATAAAATGAAAATTGAGCACTCAACTATTCTAATCACATCAGCTGGTAATACGATGGGGAGAGCTATTTCCTGCCACTTTGCCGCCCTAGGTGCTCATCTTATTATTGCGGATTCAAACCTAAGTGATTTAGATAAAACTCATCAAATTTGTTCTGAACTTGGCACTGATGTCGTTAGCTACCAATTAAAAGATGAAAGCACAGACAGTATTAGACACCTATTCCATGCTATCGATGAAGAATTTGGCTCAGGAATTGACGTTCTCATAAATAACTATATTGATGTCACTTTACCCAGCTTATTCGATACTCAAACTAATGACAGTCCATTGTTATTAACCAAACTCGCTTCCACTTTATTTAATTATGGGCAATTTGCAGCTCAAAATATGCGAAAACATAAAAAAGAAGGCGTTATCATCAATCTTGGGCATCATCAGAATGTCAACCAACCTTGTAGTTTAGATAACTCAAAAGCGTTATTAACTGGGTTAACAAAACGTTGGGCTAAAGAGCTTAACCCTTTCAATATCCGAGTCGGAGGAGTCACACCTCGCTTATTTAATAAAGTGTCGGCTCATACCGTTAATCTCATCAATCAAGAATTAATCAAAAATACAGAATATATCGTAGAAAATGATTACTTCAATGGCCGAATTCTCGAAGCAACCGCTTAATTATTCAACGTTTAAAATTACCCATGACTTTTCTTTAGGCATAAAAAAACCACCTCTATCTAATAGGTGGTTTTTTTATTAGTCAGGTACTTTCAAAATATGGGAGAAAATACCTTAACTTATTAGCATCGAATTATTTCTTTGCTTTTTTCGCTTTTACTACTTCTTTCACTTCTGGTGCGTCCATTACGTCAGCGTAAGCCGTACCGTAGTAAGAAGCGATTAATACTTCTTTAAGTTCTTTGATCAATGGGTAACGTGGGTTAGCACCAGTACATTGGTCATCAAATGCATCTTCAGCTAATTTGTCTACTTTAGCCATGAATTCAGCTTCGTTAACGCCAGCGGCTTGAATTGACAGTGGGATATCCAATGCAATTTTCAGCTCTTCTAACCAGTTAAGTAACGCATTAACTTTCGTTTCAGTATTACCATCACGGTAACCTAAATGCTCTGCAATTTCAGCGTAACGAGCACGTGCTTTAGGACGGTCGTACTGAGAGAATGCCGCTTGTTTAGTTGGGTTGTTAGTCGCATTAAAACGAACCGTATTCGAGATTAATAACGCATTAGCAAGACCGTGTGGAATATGGAATTCAGCGCCTAATTTATGCGCCATTGAGTGACACACACCTAGGAAAGACTGCGCAAAAGACATACCTGCGATTGTTGCTGCATTGTGAACTTTCTCACGTGCGATTGGATCTTTCTTACCGTTAGCGTAAGAGCTTGGTAAGTACTCTTTAAGCATCTTAAGTGATTGCAGAGCGTGACCATCTGAGTATTCGTTTGCAAGAACAGAAACATACGCTTCTAATGCGTGCGTTACTGCATCGTAACCACCGAATGCACATAAAGACTTAGGCATATCCATGACAAGGTTAGCATCAACAACAGCCATGTTTGGCGTTAGCTCGTAATCTGCTAATGGGTATTTTTGACCTGTTTTTTCATCGGTTACAACAGCGAATGGTGTAACTTCAGAACCAGTACCTGAAGTAGTTGTAATACATACTAGTTCAGCTTTTTGGCCCATTTTAGGGAACTTGTAAATACGTTTACGGATATCCATAAAGCGCATAGATAAATCTTCGAAATCAGTTTCTGGATGTTCGTACATCACCCACATGATTTTCGCAGCATCCATTGGTGAACCACCACCAACCGCTAAGATAACATCAGGTTGGTAGCTTGCACATGCTTCTGCACCCGCTTTAACTACGGCTAATGTAGGATCCGCTTCTACTTCATGGAACACTTCAACTTCCATGCCTTTCTCTTTCAAGATTGAACGTAGATCATCGATGTAACCGTTGTTAAATAAGAAACGGTCAGTAACGATCAGTGCACGTTTTTTACCTTCAAGATCGCTCATTGCGATTGGCAAACAGCCGCGACGGAAGTAGATAGATTTTGGTAGTTTATGCCACAACATATTTTCTGCTCGCTTAGCTACAATTTTCTTGTTGATAAGGTGCTTAGGACCTACGTTTTCAGAGATAGCATTACCACCCCAAGAACCACAACCTAGTGTTAATGAAGGAGCCAATTCGAAGTTGTAAAGGTCACCAATACCACCTTGAGATGCTGGCGTGTTTACAAGAATACGAGCGGTTTTCATTTTGTCACCGAAGTACGCAATACGTTCTTCGTTGTTATCTTGGTCTGTGTAAAGTACTGACGTATGACCAACACCGCCTATGTCTAATACGATACCTGCTTGACGCACAGCATCTTCAAAGTCTTTCGCTTTGAATAAACCTAATGTAGGAGATAGCTTTTCATGAGCAAATTCGTCATCCCATGAAGCTTCTAAGCCTTCACCGATAAGAATTTTAGTAGAAGTAGGTACTTTAACATTTGCTAGCTCAGCGATTTTGTATGCTGGTTGGCCAACGATGTTAGCGTTAAGTGCGCCATCAATAAGTAGTACTTTACGTACTTTATTTGCGTCTTCTTTGCTTAAAATAACAGCGCCGTATTTAGCGAAACGAGCTTTAACTTCGTCGTAAATTGACTCAACAACAATTGCAGCTTGCTCAGAAGCACAGATAACACCGTTATCGAATGTTTTAGACATTAAGATAGAAGAAACAGCACGTTTGATATCAGCAGTTTCATCGATAACGACAGGCGTATTACCCGCACCAACACCGATAGCTGGTTTACCTGATGAATAAGCCGCTTTCACCATGCCTGGACCACCAGTAGCAAGGATCATGTTGATGTGTTCATGTTTCATTAGTGCGTTTGATAGTTCAACAGATGGTTGGTCAATCCAACCAATGATGTCTTTTGGTGCGCCCGCTTTAATTGCTGCTTCTAATACGACTTTAGCAGCGTAGTTAGTTGCATTTTTAGCACGTGGGTGCGGTGAGAAGATACAGCCATTACGTGTTTTAAGACAGATTAGTGCTTTAAAGATTGCTGTTGAAGTAGGGTTTGTCGTTGGAACGATTGCACAAACAATACCTAGAGGTTCAGCGATTGTGATCGTGCCGCCTTCAT
The DNA here is from genome assembly GCF_000196495.1 of Aliivibrio salmonicida LFI1238. Lineage (NCBI taxonomy): Bacteria > Pseudomonadati > Pseudomonadota > Gammaproteobacteria > Vibrionales > Vibrionaceae > Aliivibrio > Aliivibrio salmonicida. The sequence continues at coordinate 1,989,571 of NC_011312.1, read as the reverse complement.
CGTTACGATCGATAATGCCACACGTTAGTTCGTCTTTGTATTTATTGTAGATGAACTCAGAAGCAAAATGGTTTTTGATTACTTTGTCTTCCATGATGCCCATGCCAGACTCTTCTGCTGCCATTTTTGCAAGTTCGATACGAGCAGTTGAAGCAGCTAGAGACGCAGCACGAAATATTGTATCAACTTGTTCTTGTGAAAAGCTTGCAAATTCTTTTTGCGCGGCTTTAACACGTGCTACTAGAGCATCAAGTTCAGCTAAATTAGTTACAGGCATATTGTTTCTCCAAAAAATAAAACTATAAAATTCATTAAAAACTATTTAGTAAGGATCCTGCGTTACATCCTTTCTTGCATCTAAGCTTAATCGTTTAAGTCGATTACCTTGCTTTACATTCTTAGTAAATTGCTTTCAAAACTGATTATATTCTTTCACAATTTTAAAAGTATTGATTCAGATCAGTTCTGAGGATTTATTTACCACTTTCGTTGTACCCCTAACGGGTATCACATAAAAAACACGTTCTATATCACATAATTAGACTCAATAATGATGATGATCAAAAAGGAAGCTGATGACAAAACCATAATCAACAAAAAACAAAACTGTAATAAACTTTCACATTACAGGCTTTAAATGACAAAATAAGGTGAAAAAAGCGTGCTACTAAAGAGTAGTATAACTCTGGTTCTATTCACATCATTAATCCCTCAAATAACTTGTCCTAGATCACTTTATTCTTATATTTTTATGTATTAACCGTTGTGGGGATCTTCCCTATTTCAAAGTTCTACTGGAGAGAGTGGCTTTTTTTGATTATTCTGGAGTTATGATAAGACTTGGCACTTAACGATGAATAATAAGAATATTAAACATTATCTCTACATTACTATTTTTGGAACTCATACAAAGGGGGGACGAGCTTTTGACATTGGATTGATATGTTTAATTCTAGCTTCTCAGGCAACCTTAATTTTAGACTCAATGGCATCAGTTAAAGCTGAGTATGGTGAACTATTATGGACATTGGAATATATCTTCACTGCATTTTTCACGCTTGAATATTTTTTACGTCTTTATTGCTCACCAAAACCGGCTTCTTACGCTAAAAGCTTTTATGGCATTATTGATGTATTAGCTATTTTACCTACTTACCTAGCTCTCTTTTTCCCAAGTGCGAGTTATATTGCCATTATTCGTCTTTTACGTGTAATGAGAATATTTAGAGTCTTAAAACTGGTTCGATACTTACAAGACTCAAACATACTTTTACGTTCATTGTTAATGGCAAAAAGAAAAATTCTGATCTTCTTTAGCACCGTTGCTATTTTAGTCTCTGTTTTTGGTTCATTAATGTTTGTTATTGAAGGACCAAATAATGGGTTTACGAGTATTCCCCAAAGTATTTATTGGGCTATCGTGACCATTACCACAGTAGGCTATGGTGATTTAGTTCCACACACTGCGTTAGGTAAAGCGGTGGCTTCATTAACGATGTTATTAGGTTATTCAATATTAGCGGTACCAACAGGAATAATTACAGCAGAATTAAATCAAGAGATGAATGCACATCGAGATCTTGTGCGTTGTCCAAATTGCGTTAAAGGTGGGCATGAATCAGATGCGATGCACTGTAAGCATTGTGGAAGTAAACTACCTGAGCCTCAGGAAAGAATAGTAAGACCAAATCAAAATAGATAGAAAATAGAATTAAGATTATTCAGTATAAAGGACAAGTGTACTCTGAGACACATTTGGAGTCGTATCGCTTCCTAAGAATTTTGGTGCAGCAATTATAGCAAGAAGTATAAAGACAGCAGCAAATGCCGCGCACTTAGTTAAGACTTGTCCTTTCGTATTTTTCATTAGATGATTCTATTCATAGATTTAGTTGTCGACAATATACTCAATTATAAGCCTAGCTAACGTTTTATAATTTTTTTATGGGATCAAGGTAACATTAGTTTTTCAAAAATGAGACTTTTAACAAAAAATAACAGCATCACTCAATTATTTTCCAGAAACGTTAACTCGAACAATATCTTGTTGAGCTGAAGAAAATTGTTTCTTTAATTCTGCTTTTGATTTAAAAACGATTTCCCCCCCTTCAGCGACCGTCATATGCTCTGCATCTTTATTGTGCTTCGATTGATATAACATCATTGCCTGCATACAGGTGCTTCTTTGCTCTTGGGACAATAACGTGCCGTTATGCCACTTCCCTGTCTCTACTGCATATTGTAAATTCTCAAACACTTCAGGAGTCATTGATTCTAATAGTTTATTAATATCCATTATTTACTCTACTCTGTTAAATATCTTAGAAAGATATCTTTTCATTAAGGTTAGTCAATCAAGTGCCGATAAATAGGTGTAATGGATCACGTTTCATCATTTATCACCAATAGGATCATCATGCTTTCAATCACTCATCGCTTTATTTTACTTGTTCTAGTAAGCCTTTCACTTACCGGATGCTTTGGGATAAAACCGACAACAGAACAATTATGCGAAGAACATGGCGCTTTACAATGTCAAGAACTCAATATGCGTGATGGACAATGCCGCCATCAAAGAGATGAATTAATTTTAAACCGTTTTGATGTACTAAAAACCAATTCGGATCTTGATAAATTAAAAACCTTACAGGCCACATTAAAATACCAAACCTGTTTAGGCTCTGCTGCACAAATTGAACCAATCACAGCAAAAGAAATTAAATCAAAACGTACCGAAGCTTTACTTCATACGTATGATGCCTCGGATGCACTTTCGGAAGAATTAAAAAGCTCTACAGACCCTAAAGTTCTCTTTTATCGCTGGACTGTGGGCGACAAAGAGGCATTACGATCTTTTTTACAATTAGAAAATACAAAAGAATTAGAAACGGCCGAGTTACAATATGCATTAGCCACCTTTTATACTCTTCGAAATGAGAATAAAACAATTCAGTTACTTAACCATTCTTTAGAACTGCTCACAGAACAAGACTATAAAAATCAATTTCATTCGATCATCATTAACTCACTAGCAAGTGTGAACTATAAAGCAGGCAATAAAGAGCACGCTTATATCTGGACGATGGTAGGAAAAGCATTTGACTTACAAGTGGCCTCCGAACAGCAATTAAAGCTACTTTATCATTTTCCAGAAGAGACAAAACAAGAGTTACTGATTACATCAGAAATGATTAAAGACAGCATTAAAGCGCAAAATTTTACCGTTTCAATGCTTCCGACAATAAATAACGACTCACAGTAATCATTAGTGATGACAAAACAGAGAGGAATTATCGGTATCTCCTCCCTGTTATTTCTCTATTTTTTATTTACCTTTAAAGCGTAGAGAAATAGAGTTAACACAAAAACGCTCTCCGGTCGTTTTAGGACCATCATTAAATACATGCCCTAAATGACTATCACAGCGGGCACATCGAATCTCTACTCGCGCCATGCCATGGCTATTGTCTTTTATATATCGAATAACCTGCGTATTTAATGGTTCATCAAAGCTTGGCCATCCACAACCAGAATCGTATTTATTCTCTGATGAAAACAAATCCACATGACAACAGGTACACGCATAATTCCCTGTCGCCTTATTCTGTAAAAGCTTTCCTGAAAAAGGCGCTTCTGTGCCTTTTTGTCGACAAACCACAAATTCTTCGTCGGTTAACTCACTTTTCCAATCTTCGTTTGTAAAGTCAGAAAATGATTTTGATTGATTCATTTTAATAACCCCTCCTTTGTTACATATTTAAATTAAACCTTGCTAAGTCTTATCGTTGTAGCACATACTTTGCCAAAGTAATTTTACCGCTAGCCCAAAAGTACACATTAATTGTTATGTTACTTATTTTCAATAAATGACATAAAGGTGATTAAATAACCAAGTTTTCTATAAATTACGTAAGAATTTTTCTTTATGTTAACAGAATATGGGTTATTTTTTGATTTTAAACAATATAAATGGCATTTTCGCTTGCAGGTTGGCTCAGGATTTTGTAATTTTACTACCAGTTAATTTAAACCTGAAAATCAAATTTAAGTTGTGGAGCAACATATAATGACTATCAAAGTAGGTATTAACGGTTTTGGCCGTATTGGACGTTTTGTTTTCCGTGCATCTGTAGAGCGCAACGACATCGAAGTTGTTGGTATTAACGATCTTATCGACGTTGAATACATGGCTTACATGCTTAAGTACGACTCAACTCACGGTCGTTTCAACGGTACTGTTGAAGTAGTTGACGGTAACCTAGTAGTTAACGGTAACACTGTACGTGTAACTGCTGAACGTAACCCAGAAGATCTTAAGTGGGATGCAATCAACGTTGACGTTGTTGCTGAAGCTACTGGTCTTTTCCTTACTGACGAAACTGCTCGTAAACACATCACAGCTGGCGCTAAGAAAGTAGTTCTTACTGGTCCTTCTGGTGACGTTCCAATGTTCGTTATGGGCGTTAACGCTGCAGATTACGCTGGTCAAGATATCGTTTCTAACGCTTCTTGTACTACTAACTGTCTTGCACCTATCGCTAAAGTACTTAACGACAAGTGGGGCATTGAATCTGGTCTTATGACTACAGTTCACGCAACTACAGCAACTCAAAAAACTGTAGATGGTCCTTCTGCGAAAGACTGGCGTGGTGGCCGTGGTGCTTCTCAAAACATCATCCCATCTTCAACTGGTGCAGCTAAAGCAGTAGGTAAAGTAATTCCTGAGCTTAACGGCCTTCTAACTGGTATGGCTTTCCGCGTACCAACTGCAAACGTTTCTGTTGTTGACCTTACAGTTAACCTAAAAACTGCTGCAACTTACGAAGAAATCTGTGCTGAAATGAAACGCGCTTCTGAAAATGAATTTGCTGGCGTTTTAGGCTACACAGAAGAAGCTGTTGTTTCTCAAGACTTCATCGGCGAAACACAAACTTCAGTATTTGATGCTGCAGCTGGTGTTGCTCTAACTGACAAATTCGTTAAGCTTGTATCTTGGTACGACAACGAAATCGGTTACTCAAACAAAGTTCTTGACCTAATCGCTCACGTTTCTAAGTAAGCATTAGTTTAGACTTTCTTTGAAAACTAACTTGAAAGGTTTCATTATCTTTTAAGTATAAAAGGCGACTTAATTGTCGCCTTTTTTGTATCTGTTATTTGATATATTCTCTTTTTAGTATTTATTCAATTGTCATGTATAAATTACAATTGAATAAATATTACCTTTCTAGGAGATAGACATGGATTTAACTCAATTATCAACGATTAGTGCCCTTTCTGATAGTGTCACAATTGAACAACTAGACGATGTAAAAATCGTCCGAGTGCGTCACAGTAAAGCTGAAGCGGCAATATCACTTCATGGTGGTCATGTGTTATCTTTTAAGCCAACGCAAGGTGAAGAGCTTATCTGGATGAGCAAAGACGCTATCTTCCACCCAGACAAAGCCATTCGTGGCGGTGTGCCTGTATGTTGGCCTTGGTTTGGACGTATAGAAAACCCAGCTCATGGGTTTGCTCGTAACAGCCAATGGACATTAATTGAACATAAAGAAAATGAAAACGGTGTAATGATTTCTCTAGGCTTGTCGGCTTCAGAAGAAACAAAAGCAATCTGGCCTTTTGAGTTTGAAGCACGATTAAATATAACTATCGGCGATGAGCTAACCATTACACTTGATGCAAAAAATACAGATAACAAACCTTGGAATTGCTCTGGTGCGTTACATACCTATCTAAACATCTCTGATATCCATACGTCTGTCATCACCGGAATGGGAGATCGTTACATTGATGGTCTATTAAATGGAACAAGCTGTACTGGTGAGCATGAGCTTAAGATCAATGAAGCCGTAGATCGTGTTTACACAGAATCAGAATCAACGTTAACCATTAGCGATAACCTTCGTACAATTACAGTAACTAATGAGGGTAATAATGCCGCGGTTATCTGGAACCCATGGGCAGAAGGTGCAGAAAGCATGGGAGACATGAATAATGATGGGTATTTAACAATGGTCTGCATTGAATCGACTTATCACGCAACAAGTTTAGAAACAGCAAAAACAATTCAACCAAATGAATCATTCACACTAAGTACGATTATTCGCGCTTAATTGAACCAATAAAAAAGCGGAGATAAAATTAATTATCTCCGCTTTCTTTCATTCTAAGCACACTGTTATTATCTTTCCCAGTATGACTCTTCTAAACTGTCTTCGCGTTCAGGTAACCCACGAGATAAGCGTGGTGAATGCTGAGCCAAAACCTCAAAGCTTACTCGGTTTGAGTATTTACATACTTGAGATAATGAAGAGTACGTTAAGTAAGAATGCTGATGCTTACTTGAGTTCGGTACATTATTACGATGGTAATGATTTGCAGCCATATCATGTAATAATGCAGACAAAGCACCATCACCCGCGCCATTCGTATTTTTGATTTTCTCAGGGCCACCCATGTACGGTGAAATATGAGAATATACTTTTGTCGGCTGATCACAACTTGCTTTAACTGCTGGACGACTGAATTCATATTGATTAAATTCAGCGATTGTTCCTGGAAGTAATGGCAACGATGTTTCACGTTTCGCTGATTCTTCTGTGTAACCTGCCATGTACAGTCCAACAGGGCCAGCAGTACATAAAACAAGATCAACCCACTCAAGCGCTTTATCTGCCGCTTCTAATGGGTCAGAAGCACCCGTTAATGCTTCACCTTCTTCTTCATTCATTGCCACAACAGACACATGATCACTTAGGAAGTCACGCCAATATTGAGGGTCATCTTGAACAACAAATTTGGTCCCCATAGTTAGGACAACAGGCACATCATATTTCTTCGCGAACTCAATGGCTTTCATGGTTGCTTCAGGCATTGGGTCACCCTCTTTACAACGAACAAGATAAGCCGTTAATACTAATGCAGACGCATTTTTAAAAATCTTTTCAGGAATACTATCAGCACGAAGTTGATTCATGTCCCCTTCACTGATTGCAAACGTACGCTCGCCATCTTGGCTAATTAAAGCAAAACAACGGCCTATTGCACCAGGTACAGGCTGCAGATAATTCAAATCCATACGGCTTGAAGTATTACAAAGGTAACGATAAGAATAACTACCAATATGGATATCTTCACTCATAACACCAAGCAGTGTTGATTTATCATCAGCAAGCACTGAATAGTTATGAAGTGTATTACCAATCGTGCCACCAGCGTATTCGTTGGTGATCATATTGTTATCTTTAAGCTCATTATAAAGCATTTCCGCTTTATCATTATCGATAACCAGTGAGTGTCCTTTACTCAAGCCATACTTTTCAATAAAAGCATCATCAATTCTAGCTTCAATATCCACTAAGGTTTGATCAATACCAATAATGTGCGTACGCGACATTTTTTTGGTTTCTTGAGCTTGACTCACTAATGGATCACGAGCGTGAACAGGAAAATAATGCTTGGATTTACGTTGACCTGGAAACTTCATAAAATAATCATTCAACTGGCTAAGGGAATAAGTGCGGAAGTTTAGCCCTTGCTTAACGCCCTCGCAATACCTCATATAGTAACCTTTTAAAGGCAAACGTTTGCTATTCGTAATTATTTAAGTCGCTAGCGTTCATCTCTATATTCATGGTAATTTAGAGCGTATTTTTTGAAGGTAACTACCATGACAACTGAACTACTTAGCTATGATGACATTATTGAAGTCGCTTACGATATTTTTCTAGAGATGGCTCAAGATAACCTTGAACCTGCTGATGTTGCTCTTTTCACTCTACAATTTGATGACCGCGGTGCGGCTGAAGTCGTTGATACTCGTGACGACTGGGCTGAGCATGTTGGCTTTGAAGTAGATGGCGAAGTATACGCAGAAGTTCTAATTGGCTTAGTAAACGAAGAATCTGATGTATTGGACGATGTATTTGCTCGTATGTTAGTAAGCCGTGACCCTGAACATAAATTCTGTCACATGCTATGGAAACGTGATTAATTAATAATCACTCCATATTATCGACAATATAAAGGGGCTATTTGCTCCTTTTTTATTGAGTTTCGTATTATCTACCCCCATTATTTCTTTATGCTCACAAACTACTTCATGTAGAAAATAATAAAGGAATAACATGTCGCAATTTCAATCTCGATGCCCTTCTTGCCAAGGCATAAACCGTCTTCCTATCGAACGTATTAACGACAAACCTACTTGTGGTCGCTGTAAGGAACTCTTGTTAGATGGAAAACCATTAGAAGGCACTAGTGAAAACTTATCCGCATTATTAGACAGCGAACAACCTATTGTTATCGATTTTTGGGCACCTTGGTGTAATCCGTGTGTCGGCTTCTCACCTGTTTTTGAAGACGTTGCCGCTGAACGTAATGGCCAAGTTCGTTGTGTGAAAGTAAATACTGAAGCCCAACAACAAATTGCAGCACAATATCAAATTCGTTCAATTCCAACGATCATGGTTTTCAAAAATGGAGAACGTGTAGATATGATCAATGGTGCATTGCCAAAAGGTCAGTTTGATCAGTGGTTAAACCAAGCACTACTTAAATAGTCAGTCACAACCCTTAAAAGATCAAAAAAAGCCCCTTTACTGGATAACCAATAAAGGGGCTTACATTTCTATTTATCTATTTATCAAATACACATTAATTTGAAAAACAGATTAACCGATGAACTCAACACCATTCATGTACTTACGCAGTACTTCAGGAATTGCAATTTTGCCATCAGCTTGTTGGAAGTTCTCTAGAATCGCAACCATTGTACGACCTACAGCAAGACCAGAACCGTTTAGTGTATGAACCAATTCTGGTTTCTTCTCACCTTGACGACGGAAACGCGCTTGCATACGACGCGCTTGGAAATCCCACATGTTTGAACAAGAAGAAATCTCACGGTACGTTTCTTGTGCTGGAACCCATACTTCTAAGTCGTATGTTTTACGAGAACCGAAGCCCATATCACCAGTACAAAGAATCACTTTACGGTAAGGAAGTTCAAGCAGTTGAAGTACTTTCTCAGCATGACCTGTTAGTTCTTCAAGAGCAGCCATTGAATCTTCTGGTTTCGTGATTTGAACTAATTCAACTTTGTCGAATTGGTGCATACGAATAAGACCACGAGTATCACGACCGTAAGATCCTGCTTCAGAACGGAAACACGGTGTATGTGCCGTCATTTTCAGTGGAAGATCAGCTTCTTCAGTAATCGTGTCACGTACCATGTTTGTTACTGGCACTTCCGCTGTAGGGATAAGAGATAGCATCTTAAGAGGAACATCACTTACTTGCTCTGTTAGCGGACTTGTATGGAATAAGTCTTCACCAAACTTAGGCAGTTGACCAGTACCATATAGGCTGTCGTGGTTAACTAAGTAAGGTACATACATTTCCATGTAACCGTGCTCTTCAGTATGAAGATCAAGCATAAATTGCGATAAAGCACGGTGTAAACGCGCAAACTGACCTTTCATAACGATGAAACGAGAGCCTGAGATTTTAACTGCACTTGCGAAATCAAGACCATCCGCAAGCTCACCAAGAGCAACGTGATCTCTCACTTCAAAATCGTACGTTAGCGGTGTACCCCAACGTAATACTTCTACGTTTTCATCTTCATCTTTACCATATGGTACTGACTCATCAGGAAGGTTTGGTACTGACAAAGCGATGCTTTCAATTTGTTGTTGAAGCTCAGCAAGTCCTGCTTTTGCATCATCTAGTTCTGAACCTAATGTTGCAACATCAGCCATGATGCGATCTGCTTCTTCATGATCGCCCTTCGCTTTTGCTTGACCAATGGACTTCGAACGGGAATTACGCTGCGCTTGAAGATCTTCCGTGATAACTTGAAGAGATTTACGTTGTTCTTCAAGGGTGCGAAGTGTCTCTACGTCTAGCTTAAAGCCACGACGTGCCAGTTTCTCTGCTGTTTCATCCAGCTCTGTACGAAGTAATTTTGAATCAAGCATTTGTAATCCTATGCCTTATTGGTCATTGTGCGTTCAAAGTAAATAGAACCCACTTAAAAATAAAATTTTGTGCAATTTTCAGTTCAAAATTGCGATTTGAATAAGATACCGAAAATGCCCTTTTATTGGTAGCGTTTTAAGGGACTGTTTTGATCTAATTGGGCTAAATACTCTAGCTTTTCACTAATTTTGGTTTCTAGACCACGTTTTGTTGGAAAGTAGTACTTGCGATCCTGCATTTCTGGTGGGAAATAGTTCTCACCAGAAGCGTATGCATTAGGTTCATCATGCGCATAACGATAATCAGCACCATAACCCATGTCTTTCATTAATGAGGTTGGCGCGTTACGTAGGTGATTAGGCACATCATAATCCGGCGAGTTAATCGCATCCATTTGTGCTTGTTTCCATGCGGTATAAACTGCATTACTTTTTGGTGCACACGCTAAATAGACGACCGCTTGTGCTATCGCTCTTTCGCCTTCTGCAGGACCAAGTCGAGTAAAACAATCCCATGCATTCAAAGCCACTTCCATTGCTCGTGGATCAGCGTTACCAATATCTTCTGATGCAATCGCTAATAATCGACGTACTACATACAGAGGATCGCCCCCTGCTGCCATAATTCGTGCTGCCCAATACAAAGCGGCATCCGGATTTGAACCACGAATCGATTTATGAACCGCTGAGATTAAGTCATACCACATGTCACCTTTATTATCGAAACGTGCCAGTTTTTCACCGGCAACTTCCGCTAATAAAGGTAAATCCACCACTTTTTTACCTTCGTGGTTTTCTTCTGCCATATCATGCAACAACTCTAAATAATTTAGAGACATGCGAGCGTCACCAGACACTAAATCAGCTAATTGCAATTTTACGTCATCAGGAAGAACAAAATTATCGTCATTTAAGCCGCGATTTTTATCGGTCAATGCTTGTTCGATAATCTGTACAATATCTTGTTTTTCTAATGATTTTAATTTGTATACCCGAGCTCTAGATAATAATGCATTGTTTAGCTCAAAAGACGGGTTTTCCGTTGTCGCACCAATAAACGTGATTGTCCCATTTTCGATATGAGGCAAAAACGCATCTTGCTGACTTTTATTAAAGCGATGAACTTCATCCACAAATAAAATCGTTCTGCGGCCTGTCGTTTGATTTTCTTTGGCTTTGTCAATCGCCGCTCGAATATCTTTTACGCCAGACGTCACAGCAGAAACACGCTCAACTTCTGCATTTGCGTAATTTGCAGCAACTTCCGCTAACGTTGTTTTACCGGTACCCGGAGGCCCCCATAAAATCATTGAATGTATTTGGCCAGCTTCAAGCGCGCGACGTAATGGTTTACCCACCGCTAATAAATGCTGTTGACCAATATATTGCTCAATATTTTGAGGGCGCATTCTAGCAGCAAGGGGACGAAAATCGTCCCCTGCTGAAAAATCTAAACTGAAATTACTCACGTTTATCCTTTTATTCTAAACATGATTTCGCATTAAGTAAGACCTTAACGCTGATCATCAATATCTACACCATCAGGGACAGTGAACATAAAATTAGATTGGGCTGGCTTTTTCGCTTCAAACGTTGTGAAATTAAAATCGCTACGCTGCCCATCTTGCTCTACAACTGAAAACCCCGTTACTTTACCTGACGGTTGAATACGAACGATGAATTCACTTTTTATAGCAGAATCTGATTTTGGTGAAACCGTAAATGCATCACCGTTTTGAGCTACTGAGTAGTTATCCCAATCAGACGCTTTATTGCGTGTTAATAAAACAAAAGGAGTTTGAGTTGTCGCTTGATCTAATCCCATAAGAGTCACTTGTTCTACAAATGGATTGTAGTACCACAATGTTTTTCCATCGGTCACTAATAGGTTTTCATCCGGAGTTTGAGTATGCCAGCGGAACAAGTTAGGACGCAAAATTTTCACATCCCCTTCGCCTTGCATCAATACATCCCCTTCAGGGCTCAACACTTTTTGTGTAAATGACGCTTCAAAACCTTTATTTTGATTCAAACGATCCGTTAATTCACCTTGTGGAGAAGCAAAAGCAACAGAACTTAAAAAACACAATGATAATAAAATTTTCTTCACTATAAATAATCTCAATTTAAACAAGACAATTAATCGCCCAAACCTACAGGAGGCGGTGCAATCACTTCACGGTTACCATTATGGCCCGGAGTACTTACTATCCCGTGCGCTTCTAGTTGCTCAACAATACGAGCAGCACGGTTATAACCAATTCTAAACTGTCGTTGGACACCAGAAACAGAACCACGTCGAGAAGTGGTTACAAATTCAACCACTTGATCAAACAGTTGATCAAGCTCTTCTTCACTGTCCGATTTTTCACCCGGCAACAACGATTCTGCGCCTTGTTCACTTTTAGTAATGGCTTCAACATAATTTGGTCGACCACGAGCTTTCCAATCATTAACAACCGCATGTACATCATCATCAGAGGCAAACGCACCATGTACACGAACCGTATGGTTAGAACCTGGCGCTAAGTAAAGCATGTCACCCATACCAAGTAATGACTCTGCACCACCTTGGTCAAGAATGGTTCTTGAATCGACTTTCGTTGAAACCGTAAAAGCAACACGTGTTGGAATGTTTGCTTTAATCAATCCAGTAATAACATCAACGGAAGGACGCTGCGTTGCCAGAATTAAGTGAATACCTGCCGCACGCGCCTTTTGAGCTAATCGAGCAATCAGTTCTTCTACTTTTTTACCCACAACCATCATCAAATCGGCAAATTCATCAACGATAACAATAATAGAAGGTAATTTTTCTAACAACGGCGGTGTCTCATGCATACTGTCACCCGGTTTCCATAATGGATCATGGATAGGATGTCCTGCTGCTGCTGCCATTTTTAATTTATCATTAAAGCCTTGTAGGTTACGTACCCCTAATGCAGACATTAATTTATAACGACGTTCCATCTCACCAACACACCAGCGTAATGCATTACCTGCATCTTTCATGTCAGTAACAACTTCCGTCAATAAGTGTGGGATACCTTCATAGATAGAAAGTTCCAACATTTTTGGATCAATCATGATAAAACGTACCTCTTCTGGTGTGGCTTTATAAAGTACACTCAAGATCATGACGTTTACACCGACTGATTTACCAGAACCAGTCGTACCAGCAACCAAGACGTGAGGCATTTTGGCTAAGTCCGCAATAACCGCTTCACCGGCAATATCAAGCCCCATCACTACCGTGGTTGGTGATTTTGCATTTTGAAATATTTCACTGCCAACAACATCAGAGAAAAAGACGGTTTGACGATTAAAGTTCGGTAACTCAAGGCCAACATAAGGTTTACCCGGAATAACTTCAACCACACGAACGGCCATTGCCGATAAAGAACGCGCTAAATCCGTTGCTAGACCTGAAATTCGGCTGACCTTAACACCCGGAGCCAAATCCAATTCAAAACGTGTAATAACAGGGCCAGGGAAAATATCCACCACACGAGCTTTAATTTTATAATCGGCTAATTTCGCTTCTACCAAACGAGCGGTATGCTCTAATGATTCACGAGATTCCATTTCCGCACGTGTATCTGGCGAAAATAATAAATCTAAGGTTGGCATCGGTGCCGTTGGTTTTGGTAGGTTTGGTTCTGAATTTACCAAGAATGGATTCTGCAATGCCGCTTGAGTTGCTTTTTCTTTTGCAACTAACGCTTGGAATGCGGCGATATCTGCATCAGAGTGTGTTGGCTCATTCTCAATAATTTCTTCTACTTCGACTACCTCTGCAATTTCATGTTTTTCGATGGCATTAAATACAGGTAATTCTTCAGTTACTTCCTCAATCTCATCGTCTTCATGTGCAGAGAAATGAATGTCTTCAATATTATCTTCGTTATGCGATGCTATAAACGCAGAACTAACATCATCAATTTCTTCCGCAGTCACCTCATTAAAAGGTTCATTTACACTATAATCAGACGCTGACTCTTCAGGAATGGAAGAAAAAGGCACCGATTCAGCAATGCTCGAATCTTCAGCAGGGAAATGAGGCAGCTCTTCATCTACTGACAAGATATCATCATTATTGATACTGATGTCTTCATCACCAGCGACCATTACGCTAGGGATAGACGCCGCTGCTATTTTCACAAACGTTTTTTCCGCATCCATATTACTTAGAAGAGGATCTTGATCTAACGCTTCCATATCTAATTCTTCAATCGTTGCATTACTGCGCATTGAAAAATTAATACCATCATCCAAAGATTCTGGTTCTTGTCTCTCTGGTACTGATTCCACTGAAAGCGCTTCTTTAACCTCTGTTCCATTATCGCTCATTGGTATTGCCGTTGTTTCTATTTCAGCTTCTTCCACTGCTATAGGCATCACTGGTTCAGTAACAATATTAGTGGGTGTTTCGTCGGCAAACACATCGATAGAAGAGCTTGAGAACAAGGGATCATTGTCACTGTCATCAAACTGATTCATTTCAAATTTATTTAATGGGTACTCTTCAAATTTGTCTTCAACAATCGGTTCTTGAGAGAATGCAGATAATTCGCTTGCTGATATTTTTGGTGTTTCAAACGCATTAACTGCCGTCGGTACGGCGCTAAATGAGGCATTACGGCCAGCTTGATTTAAACTATTATCTTTGGGTTCTTCCGTCTCTGTAACACTCGTATCTACCCGATACGTCTCATCATCTGTTTTTCTTGCTTTATTAACTATTTTTCTAAAGCCTTCAAGACTCCAGCCACCAAGATTATCAACAATAGTTAACCATGACACACCAGTAAATAACGTTAAACCTGCCCCCCACAAGAACATGAAGATAAGCGTTGAGCCTAATAAGTTAAGTGCAGGTGTTGTAATACTCGTTAGGACATCACCAACAACACCACCAGACGAGAAATACCAAAGATCATCAAAACTGGTATCGGCTAACGCACAGCTGGTTAAGAATAAAATGAGCAGACCCAGAATACGAGTACCAATCATCATCAGATCTAACTCGGCTTCGCCATCTTCATCTTTTTTTCTAAAAGCAATCCATGTGCAGCTCATTATGATGACAGGTAATAAATACGCTAAAGAACCAAACGAGAAAAATAAAGTATCACCAATCCAAGCACCTAATGCACCACCTGCATTTTCTACACTGCCAGCCCATGCAGTCTGAGACCATGATGGATCTGCAGGATTAAAGCTATATAAAGAGACAGCAATAAAAATAGTCGCAAGTAAGCCAACTATAAACATGGCTTCTTGCAACCGTTGATTACCATTCAACCGTTCTTTATCCGGTTCAGATATCTTTTCAACTTTTAATGTCGTCAGCTGCTCTTTTCTTTCCGATATTTTTTCTTTTATCTTTGAAAACAAAATACTATCCACTGTCACTATACTTAGATTTAGTCATTCCACTTTACTTAAAGTAAGGATCACTAAATCTCTATAAATTAAAAACAAGTCGAGCGGCATTACGCCGCTCGTCAATATTAAAGTACAACTAATACATACTTAACGTATTTATCGTCACTAACAGTCTAGCAAGGAATAACGTTCACTTATGTCGACTGCCTTCAGGTACTTTAATTATCTTGCTGTATCTAGCGCGTTTTAATCACTAAATTATTCGTCTGTTTAACCTCTTCCATAACCACGTAAGTACGTGTGTCGTTAACTCCCGGAAGACGTAATAGTGTATCACCAAGTAATCGGCGATAAGCACTCATATCTGATACACGAGTCTTTAAAAGATAATCAAAATCACCTGAAACTAAGTGACACTCTTGAATATCATCTAATAACTGCACTGCAACATTAAATTGTTCGAAAACATCTGGAGCACCACGGTTTAATGTGATTTCAACAAATACTAACAATGATGCATCAAGATACTGTGGGTTTAGTAATGCCGTATAGCCATTAATATACCCTTGGCGTTCTAAACGACGAACGCGCTCTAAACATGGAGTAGGAGATAACCCTACTCTCTTAGATAATTCAACATTTGAAATTCGGCCATCTTTTTGGAGTTCATTCAAAATATTGCGATCGATACGATCCAGGTCCTTGGACGGTTTCTTATTATCTACCATTTTTTATTCCACCTTATTACTTCCTTGCAAAAAAATATACTACAACTTTCTAATATTTAGCATCAAATTTTGCTTTTTACAATCTATACTAGATACAAATTCGAAACAAAAACCCTACAACCAGTTAAAACAACCATAACTAAAAAGGAATACAGGATGATCATTGGCGTACCTAAAGAAATAAAAAATCACGAATACCGTGTTGGAATGATCCCAGCGAGTGTTCGAGAACTCATATCTCATGGCCATGACGTTTTTGTCGAAACAAAAGCCGGCTCTGGCATTGGTTTTACCGACGATGATTATATCGCGGTAGGCGCATCCATTCTTCCTACTGCTGAAGGCATTTTTGCAAAAGCAGAGATGATCGTAAAAGTTAAAGAGCCTCAAGCTGTTGAACGTGCGATGCTGCGTGAAGGACAAATATTATTCACGTATTTACATCTTGCACCAGATTTTCCACAAACAGAAGACCTAATTAAGAGTAAAGCTGTCTGCATCGCGTATGAGACTGTAACAGATTATATGGGTCGTCTGCCACTATTAGCGCCAATGTCTGAAGTTGCAGGTAGAATGTCGATTCAAGCCGGTGCTCAAACACTTGAAAAGTCCAATGGTGGCCGTGGTTTACTTTTAGGTGGCGTACCTGGTGTTGAGCCTGCAAAAGTTGTTATCGTCGGTGGCGGTGTCGTTGGTGCGAATGCTGCAAGAATGGCGGTAGGTATGCGTGCTGACGTCACTATTTTAGACCGAAACCTTGATACACTTCGCTCTCTTGATGAAGAATTCCAAGGTCGAGCAAAAGTGGTTTATTCAACCGTTGATGCGATTGAAAAGCATGTGTTAGAAGCGGACCTTGTTATTGGTGCCGTTCTTATACCTGGCGCAGCAGCACCGAAACTGGTTACGGCAGATCACATAAAACGTATGAAGCCAGGGGCCGCTGTTGTTGATGTCGCTATCGACCAAGGTGGTTGCTTTGAAACATCACATGCAACAACGCATGCAGATCCAACTTATATCGTAGATGACGTTGTTCACTATTGTGTGGCAAACATGCAGGGGGCCGTTGCAAGAACATCTACCTTTGCACTAAACAATGCAACATTACCTTACATTATTAAATTGGCAGATAAAGGATACAAATCAGCTCTTCTTGAAGACAAAGGATTTTTAGATGGCTTAAATGTAATCAATGGTAAAATCACATGTAAAGAAGTTGCTGAAAGCTTCAACTTAGATTATATAACCCCTGAAGCTGCACTTAATGCTTAAAAATCATACTCAATATTAAAATCATTTTAGGGCACCCATCGCGGTGCCCTTTCTTTACTTTAATAAATTCCATACAATCACCATATATGATTAAGGATGGTGAACACGCCTAATGTTTCTCCTACCCTACTTTTACCTTTATTTTAGCTCGGAGATCCTATGAGCAACGTTAAGCATTCGAAATTACTGATTCTTGGTTCTGGCCCTGCTGGATATACAGCAGCCGTTTATGCCGCTCGTGCTAATCTAAACCCAGTAATGATCACTGGTATGCAACAAGGCGGACAATTAACAACAACGACTGAAGTTGAAAATTGGCCTGGTGGCGCGACAGACATGACAGGTCCCGGCCTAATGGAAGAAATGAAAGCGCATGCAGAGCGTTTCAATACCGAAATTATTTTTGACCATATTAATGAAACCGATTTCAGTCAACGCCCTTTTCGTTTAAAAGGTGACTCTAGTGAATATACGTGTGACGCCCTTATTATCTCAACAGGCGCATCAGCAAAGTATCTAGGACTAGAATCTGAAGAAGCATTTAAAGGCCGTGGCGTTTCTGCTTGTGCAACCTGCGATGGGTTCTTCTACCGTAACCAAAAAGTAGCCGTCATTGGCGGTGGTAACACCGCTGTCGAAGAAGCGCTTTATTTATCGAATATTGCCGCCGAAGTTCACTTGATCCACCGTCGCGATACTTTCCGTTCAGAGAAGATCTTAATCGACCGTTTGATGGATAAAGTAGAAAACGGCAATATCATCCTTCATACCGATCGTACTTTAGATGAAGTTCTGGGCGATGAAATGGGTGTCACTGGCGTAAGATTAAAAGACACAAAATCTGACATGACAGAAGATTTAGACGTCATGGGCGCATTTATTGCTATTGGCCACCAACCAAATACCGCGATATTTAATGGCCAACTAGACATGGAAAATGGCTACATTAAAGTGAAATCTGGTCTTGAAGGTAATGCGACTCAAACCAATATCGAAGGCATTTTTGCTGCCGGAGATGTTATGGATCACAATTACCGCCAAGCTATCACCTCTGCAGGTACTGGCTGTATGGCTGCACTCGATGCTGAACGCTTTTTAGATGCGCTAGACGTAAAAGAAAGTTAAACTAATAGACCCGAAGTGAACGACTTACTTCGGGTTTTCTTTTGCTCATCTTATTTTGCTTGTATTACATCTATTTCTTTTATAATAATTATTCACACCAGAAATATTTCGTCATGGCAAAATAATACAACACGTAAGCCTTCAATATTATGGATAAAATACAACAACGCGAGTTAGGACAATGGCTCAAAGGCCAAAGTAAGCTTGCTAAGAAATGGCTCGCCCTATCTATTGGGCTTGGCTTTCTTTCCAGTCTTTTTCTTATCGCTCAAGCGGCACTATTAGCCGATATTCTGCACAAGCTCATCATTGAACAAACAGATAAGTATGAGTTACTTCCTCAATTCATCGCCATTTTTGCCATTGTAGGAATTCGAGCAGCTTGCAGTTGGGGTCGTGAAGTCGCCGGTTACCGTTGTGGCGAGCATATTCGAATTCATATACGCCAGCTCATTCTTAACAAACTCCAAGAATTAGGACCGGCTTATATAAAGGGTAAACCGGCAGGGTCTTGGGCTACGTTGCTATTAGAGCAAGTAGAAGACATGCAAGATTTCTTCTCTCGTTATCTACCGCAAATGTCGCTTTCTGTCATGATCCCTTTTGTTATTTTAATCGTTGTGTTTCCTCAAAACTGGGTTGCCGGATTAATTTTCTTATTAACCGCGCCATTAGTGCCCCTCTTTATGGCATTAGTAGGAATGGGAGCGGCTGACGCTAACCGCCGAAACTTTAAAGCATTACAACGATTATCTGGTCATTTTTATGATCGTCTGCAATCAATGACCACTATTCGCCTATTTGACAAAACAGCGCAAGAAACAAAACATCTTCATAATGCTTCTGAAATATTCCGCAAGCGTACAATGGAGGTGTTACGACTCGCCTTTTTATCTTCTGCTGTGCTTGAATTCTTCACCTCTATCTCAATTGCCCTTGTTGCCGTTTATTTCGGTTTCACTTATATCGGTGAGCTTAACTTTGGTAATTACGGAATAACAGTGACCTTATTCACGGGTTTATTTATTCTTATTTTAGCGCCTGAGTTTTATCAGCCATTACGCGATTTAGGAACGTTTTATCACGCAAAAGCTCAAGCCGTAGGCGCTGCCGAGTCGATTGTCGAGTTTTTAGCGATTGATACTAATACTCAAACGAATGGTGATAAGAAAGTATCTCAATCGACCACCCTTGATATTGAAGTCACGGACTTAATCGTCAACAGCCATGACGGAAAAGCATTACTCGGACCTATCAGTTTTCATTTACATGAAAGCTCTCAAACCGCATTGGTTGGTCCAAGTGGCGCAGGGAAAACAAGTTTAATCAATGCACTTCTTGGATTTTTACCTTACCAAGGCAGTATCAAGATAAATGGTATTGAGCTATCTAAGTTAAACAAAAAAGAATGGTACCAAGAAATAAACTGGGTTGGACAGAATCCAACATTAGTACATGGAACCATTGAAGAGAATATTACGCTTGGTAAGCAAAGCATATCTAAAGAACAATTGGACTCGGTAAGTAAGCAAGCTTTTGCTAATGAGTTTATTGATGAATTAGGTTATCAACACCAAATATCTGATCGCTCTGGTGGCTTATCTGTTGGTCAAGCTCAGCGTTTAGCATTAGCTCGAGCTTTATTACAACAAGGACGCCTGTGGATCTTAGATGAACCAACAGCCAGTCTTGATGCAAAGAGTGAGCAACTTGTAATGCAAAGCTTAAGTCTAGCTACTCAAGGCTTAACGACTTTAATGATCACCCATCGCTTAGATCAACTTTATGCAATGGACACGATTTTAGTCATGGATAAAGGCCAAGTTGTTCAATCAGGTTCATTTGATGAAATTAAAGACTCTGGTTTATTTGCAACCATGCTTGCCGCAAAACAACCGAAGCAAGGTGATCTTGATGCGTGATTTACTCCCTTACATAAAACTATATAAAAAACATTGGTTTGGACTAACGTTAGGCATGCTACTCAGCTTTGCTACGTTATTTGCTTCCATTGGCTTG
Organism: Aliivibrio salmonicida LFI1238; assembly: GCF_000196495.1. NCBI lineage: Bacteria > Pseudomonadati > Pseudomonadota > Gammaproteobacteria > Vibrionales > Vibrionaceae > Aliivibrio > Aliivibrio salmonicida. The sequence continues at coordinate 1,969,053 of NC_011312.1, read as the reverse complement.
TTAACCGTATCTGGTTGGTTTATTTCCGCATCAGCGGTTGCCGGATTAACCATTGCTCGTGAAACGTTTAACTACATGCTTCCTTCTGGAGCAGTACGTGGTTTCTCTATTGGTAGAACCGCAGGTCGTTGGGGCGAACGCGTCGTTAGCCATAATGCAACGTTCAAATTATTGACTGAACTTCGTATTTTCTTCTTTAAAAAGTTAATCCCATTGATCCCAGGTCGATTCTCTAAGTTACGTGACGCCGATTTATTGAATCGTCTTGTGGCTGATGTTGATGCAATGGATCATGTTTATCTACGCCTGATCAGTCCTATTATTGTTGGTACATTAGGCATTATTGGATTAACGGCTTTTCTTGCTTGGTTTGATCTCACTATTGGATTAACGCTTGGATCTATCTTATTTTCATTATTATTAATTTGGCCTACGTTATTTTATAAGCTCGGAAAAAAGAACGGTGCCGAGCTAACTCATAACAAAGCCACATTAAGAATCAAAACATTAGACTGGCTACAAGGTAATGCAGAATTACGTATTTTTGGTGCTGAAGAGCAATATCAACAACGTATTCTCGATGCTCAAGTCGCTCTATTATCAAATCAACGCCACATGGCAACGCTTACTGGCTTAGCGAATGGATTACTATTACTTGCTAATGGTTGGACGCTACTGTTAATGCTTTGGATATCGGCGGATGGCATTGCGGGAATGACCCCTGACCCAATGGTGGCAATGGTCGCTTTTGCTACGATGGCCAGCTTTGAATTATTAATGCCGATTGCTGGTGCTTTCCAATATTTAGGTCAGACGTTAAGTTCTGCTCGTCGATTAAATGAAATCATCACAGCCACACCTGATACTATTTTTGATGAAAATGGCGTTAGCCAAGCAGTAAAAGGAAATCTAACGATTTCAGATGTTAGCTATCAATATATGGATGCTGAAACGGATGCAATTAAACATATTTCATTAGATTTACTTGCCGGGCAAAAAATGGCAATCGTAGGGCAGACAGGCTCAGGTAAATCGACATTATTACAACTGCTAACCCGTCAATGGGATCCTAAATCAGGAGTAATCTCTATTGATGGTGTTCAATTGCCGAAATGGAAGGAATCAAGTTTACGTAACGCCATGTCCGTGGTTAGTCAGCGAGTTGATATTCTAAATGGTTCATTACGTGACAATCTATTGCTTGCAAATGATACTGCCACTGACGATGAATTAACTCAGGTACTCAATAAAGTTGGTTTAGGCGATTTAGTATCAAATGAAGGACTGAGTGCTTGGTTAGGTGACGGAGGCCGTCAATTGTCAGGGGGTGAACGTCGTCGTATTGGTATTGCACGCGCGCTATTGCATGATGCCCCTATTGTGCTGCTTGATGAACCAACAGAAGGCCTTGACCAAAAAACAGAACAACAAATCATGACCGTGTTAAATGACCATATAAAACAAAAAACCGTTGTCTTCATTACTCACCGTCTAGTGAACTTAGAAAACATGGATCAAATTTGTTTAATGGACCATGGCGAAGTGATAGAACAAGGGACTCATGAAAGTTTACTTTCACTTAAGGGTGCTTATCATCAATTATGGCAACGTTTTTAATCGTCAGTTCTTCAGAATAGACAATTAAAAACACCGTAAGCGTGCGGGGAACTACACCTAACAAATAAAATTCATTATGCGTATCTTACGATCTTTCATTTAACGAGAACGTAATTATGCAAAAAGATAAAAAGAGAACACCAGAGCAATGGCACGCTCTATTTGAATCTCAGCAATCTAGCAAGCTTAGTGCCGCTGAATTTTGTCGTAACCATAATATTCTGCCAAGACATTTAGTGCACGTAAAGCACGATGGAAACAAAAGATTAACGCTTCTACTTTCTTGAAAGTAGAAGCGTTAACATCAACTATCATCGCCACTCCACAATTACCAGATATTCAACTTTCTATCGGAAAATTGCGATTAACATTGCCAGCTAATACTGAACCTCACTGGATAGGACTCTTATTAAAAGGGTATCAATCATGAATGTATTTACTGATGTTTCCACCATTTATCTTCATCGTGATTTTGTCGATTTTCGCAAGGCCATTAATGGCCTTGTCGTGATTGTTGAGCAAGAAATGCAACTATCACCGTTTAGTGATGCTCTATTTATATTTTGCAATAAGCCTCGTGATAAACTCAAAATATTGTATTGGGATAAAACAGGATTCGCTTTATGGTACAAGCGATTAGATGAAGACCGCTTCAAATGGCCACGAAATATAAATAACGATACGTTAGCATTATCAGAGCAGCAACTGACACTGCTATTACAAGGTTTTGATATCTTAGGACATCAACCGGTACATTATCAAACAACCCTTTAAATAGTTGATTCTCAGTCAAGAATAGGAGGCAACCGATTGATTACCTGTATTATCGTTATATAGTCATCTACATGACTGATAAAATAAAACCACTTCCTGATACCATTGACGAGCTGAAAGCACTTGTGCTTCAGCTTGAAAATAAATATAACCGTCTTCTAGAGCAATTTCGACTGGCTCAACATCAGCGCTTTGGTAAAAGCAGTGAATCTGACTCGACTCAATTTGATTTATTCAATGAAACAGAAGAAGAAATCATCATTGAAAATGATGACACACAAACGATTACCTACACTCGTCAAAAGCCAAAACGCCAACGCTTACCTGAAGACTTACCGCGTACTGTTATTATCCACGACATAAAAGATAAAACTTGTAAGTGTTGCGGTCTAGAGATGCATGCGATGGGTAAAGACATCAGTAGCGAAAGTTGGAATTTGTACCAGCTAAAGTGGAAGTTATTCAACATGTTCGTCCTAAATATGCTTGCCGAAATTGTGAAAAAAACAATACTTCAGTAGACATTAACAAGCCCCAATGCCAGCGTCACCAATCCCTAAAGGGATTGCGACCGCAAGTTACTTGCTCAATTTATTACGCTAAATTTCATACAGTCTTCCACTTTACGTCAGAAACGTTAATTCAGCATGGGGTACATTTATTGACGGCGACGAATGCGGATTGTTAATAAATGGCCCGGACTATTCCCCTCTAATAAGAATTACTCGTATTTGGCTGAACACCCACCCGCTTGTGATGAAACAACGGTAAATGTGTTGGATGTTGAAAAAGCAAAATGTTATATGTGGGTCTACTGCTCTGGCTATGATTCTCCAGGCTCTGGTGTTTTGCCTGGAATTGTACTTTATGATTATCAATCTAGCAGGCATGGCTACCATCCAGTTAACTTTTTAAAAGGTTATAACGGGTATTTACATACCGATGGTTACCAAGGTTATGAACAAACTGAAGCGATTTTAGTTGGCTGTTGGGCACACGCACGTCGACGATTTATTGAGGCTCAACGTGTTCAAGTAAAAGGGAAAACAGGGAGTGCAGATTGGGTATTGAGTAAAATCCAAAAGCTATACCGGATCGAATCGTTATTAAAAGAGGCTTCCCCTGAAGCCAAGTATGTTGCTAGGCAGACAGAAGCCCGCGATTTACTTAAAGAGCTCCGTGATTGGCTTGATAGCGCAGTTAGTCGAGTATCACCTAAAACAAAATTAGGTGAGGCGATTAGCTATACATTAAATCAATGGGATAAATTAGTTCGTTATATTGATGATGGATTGTTATCTATTGATAACAATCGAGCAGAGCGAGCGGTTAAACCGTTTGTTATCGGCCGGAAAAACTGGTTATTTTCGGGTTCAACGGCTGGTGCAGATTCAAGTGCAATGCTTTACAGCATTGTAGAAACAGCAAAGGCAAACGGATTAATCCCTTACGATTATATTAGGTATTGTCTAGATCGTTTATGTGTTGGATCGCCAGATATCGATTCACTTTTACCTTGGAATGTAAAAGACAAGGTGTAGTTCCCCGCACGCTTACTCAAAGTTCATACCCGCGACAGAAGCGGCTTGCTGATAGCTAAATGCACCTGTTGTTGGATCAACGTGCAATTGACCAAACTGCCCGTGAGGTTGCAAGGTGTCGTATTGCATCTGATCACCAGTATCAATATCACTGGCGTGTAATTGCCCCGCGCTATGACCCGATAATTGCACGGTTAACGTTGGTGCATCATTGGTGCCAACCACCGTGACAGCAATTGCCTGCTCTGTGCCATCGATACTATGAACTGTAAACGTTTCGGTTAGGGTTGCACCACTGCCAAGGTGCTGAACAGATGTATTATCAATACGATAGACCCAACGTCCGTCACTGCCCATCATCAACTGACCTTGCGCAGCAGAACCATCGGCCAATTGATGGATGTTTTCAGCACTAAAACGATTGTCAGGATTATCAACATCAGTGCTTTGTAGTGTTCCCTGAGTGAGTAAGTTGCCGGAATGAACGTTTAAATCTTCGGTGACTGAACCTAATTTATCGCCTTGAAAATGAGCTGCATCATTTACATTACTAATATCTAACTTCATGATGGCTAGCGACGAGTTTGCGGCACCGTCATTGACGCTATAACCGAAATTAATCACTCCGGTGAAATCTTTTGCTGGTATAAAGTTTAAGTTCCCAATCTCACTCGCTGCGACTATATCGCCGTTATGGACAAGCTTGCCATTCAGAGTCAGACTTCCTTCTAACGCAGTAGGAACTGTTGCAATAGTGATATGATCAAGGGCGGCACCATCGTCTACATCGGCAAACCCAAATTCTGACGCGTTAAAAGTATGTACTTGATCTTCTGTCGACGTGATCACTTGCGCGTTAACTGTCGGTTTGTCGTTCGTTCCCACCACGTCAATTGTGATGGTATGAGCGGTACCATCTCTTGAATGTATAAGATAACTAACTTGCTCTGTTTGACCTGCGCCTAAATGCTGTAACGCACTATTCGGTACTGAATATCCCCAACTTCCAGCCGCACTAATGTTTAGGTGGCCACCAAAAGGGTCATGGAGTACTTGTTCGCCAAACTGGCTGTATTGAAATTGTTGTTCGCCTGCATCTGGGTCGATAACCGATAATTTGCCACTGGCGATTTCATGTTGGCGACCCGAAGCATCTTCAATAATAGTTTGTTGGGCGCCTGAGGTAATAATAGCTGCGTCTCCAACCGCGGTAAGGGTAGTCGTTGCCCCCGTATGCGTCACACCACCATGGGCATCTTTGACATCATAACTAAAATGAACAACACCGTTGTAGTCTTTCTCTGGTGTGAAGGTGAATGTACCGTCTTTGTTATCTAAGAGCGACCCATGGTCGGAAACTAAATTTTCAATAGTAAGTTTACCAGCATCATTGGCATCTACATCAACAGTATTAGTAAGTAAATCGGCAGTGGTTAATGTTTGCGCGATATCTTCTGTTCCTGTGGCAAGTGTGACTTCAGAACTGATATAAGGTCTATCATTATCGCCGTGAATGGTAATGACTATGTCGTGGCTTGTGCCATCTTTAGAATAAACGGTAATGGTGTCGGTGAGGGTTTGACTCTCACCCAGTTCATCAATGGTAGTGCCGATGGTTGTTTTACGATTACCAACCCAATCAATGCTGCCAACGGTCACGTCGTAATGCCAAGTACCATCGCTGTTTAACAATAAGTGCCCGTATTGTCCATGATAGGAGTTATTCCAAGCGCCGCCTTTAGCGTCAAATTGAGATTCCCCCGTATCTGGGTCAACAATATCTAACTTACCATCAACCGTTAATGCAGATTGTCCTAGTTTCGCCATGCCAGGTTGTGCGTAATCTGGTGACATATCACCGAAACTACCATGCCCTTCATCGACATCGCCCGTTGTAGTTCCAGTGATTACTGCTACGTCCCCAACGGCATCAAAATGAAGAGTGTTTGTAGCCTCTGTAGAGTCGGTATGCCCATCGTTAACAGTATATTTAAACTGAACATCACCATTAAAATCTTGCGCAGGGACGTACTGAAGCTTACTGATGTCAGCTGTAGGGATGTGTTGCCCCGCAGTAATATCGTGGCCATCGAGTACAAACTTACCTTGTGTTGCTGGTGGTAGATCTGTGATTGCGATGGAATGTAGCGTGTCGCCGGTGTCAACATCCGTAAACCCAAACTGACTCGCTTGCATTTGATAATGCGTGTCTTCAGTGCCGTTACTTAGCGCAACTTGGGTAACGGTTGGCGCGTCATTGGTGCCAACAACGTCTATGTGCAACTCGTATGCCGTTCCATCATAACTATGAACACGGTAGACAACGGTTTCAGTTTGCCCTTGAGCAAGGTGTTGCAAATTGGCATTATTAACGTTGTACCCCCAATTGCCCATGCTATCAATACGTAACATGCCACCAAACGGATCGTGAACTGCTGATTCACCAAACTGGCTGTACTGGAATTTATTCTCCCCGCTATCTGGATCCACAACTTGTAGTCTTCCATTTGCGAGCTCAGTTGTAACCCCTGCATTGTGGCGGCTGTGTGAACCATCTTCAGTGACGTGGTCAGTCGATACTTCACTAATAATGGCTGAATCAGATGTTGCAGCAAGCGTTGTCGACGCCGTTGCTTGTGCTGAGCCACCATGAGCGTCTTTTACGTTATAAGTGAAGTGAACTTGGCCGTTATAATCTTTGTCTGGATGGAAAGTAAATGAGCCATCGGGGTTATTCGTTACTGTACCGTGATCAGCGGTTACAGCATCTACGTGTAAAGTGCCTGCATCATTTTTATCAATATCGTTCGTACCAGCAAGGAGCTGAGCTTGAGTGATATGTAGTGTTTGATCTTCGGTACCCGCAGGCAATACGCGACTTCCAGTAACGGTAGGCGCATCATTGGTACCCGTTATGGTGACTTGTAGCTCTTGCATGGTTCCATCAACAGTATGCACTGTGACTTTATCGATATAGGACTGTCCCTGACCTAGAGACTGGACTTGGGTAATATTATTATCAAGTTGGTAGTGCCAATCACCGTCCGGAGTTACGATGACCTCTGCACCAAGTGCGGAGGTATAACCAATGCCCGCATAATTGTGTGCATGTATTACAGGATCAAACTTAGCCTCTCCAGAATCGCTATCGGAGACATGCATTTTCCCACCTGTTAATAACCATTGCATACCATTGATGCGGTCTTCTGTTACCGCACCTGTGGTTGTCCCCGTAATGACAGCTGCATCGTTTCTACCGTTTACAACTATTGAAATTTGGTGGGGTGTACCATCGGCTGACTGAACAGTAATAATATCTTTTACTTGCTGACCTTGCCCAAGTGCTTGAACGGTGGAATTTGAGTTATCCAGATCATAGGTCCAACTACCATTATCTGTTAAGTGTAACGTACCTAAAGTCCCAGCGATGTCGGTGTTGGAGAAGTGCGCTTCGCCAGTATCGACATCCGTAACAGTCAGTGTGCCAGAGGTTTGAAGTTGAGACTCTTCTGTCACCGCACCAGTATTTGAGCCACCAATCACCGCTTTGTCATTAGTGCCATTAACCGTGATGGCCACTTGATGAGGCGTGCCATCGGCAGAATGAACGGTGATGGTATCGGTTGCTGTCGCGCCTTTACCTAATGCTTGAACGGTCGGGTTGGTGTTATCTAAATCGTATGTCCAATTACCATTATCTGTTAGGTGGAGAGTACCTAAAGTCCCAACAATGTTGGTATTGGAGAAATGGGCTTCGCCGGTATCGACATCCGTAACAGTCAGTGTACCTGAGGTATGAAGTTGAGATTCTTCCGTCACCGCGCCTGTATTTGAACCGCTAATAATCGCTTTATCATTAGTGCCGCTCACCGTAATAATTACTTGATGAGGGGTACCATCGGCAGAATGAACGGTGATGGTATCTGTTGCTGTCGCGCTTTTACCTAATGCTTGAACGGCAGGATTAGTATTATCAAGATCGTACGTCCATGCGCCTTTTTCTGTAAGGTGTAGCGTGCCGAGTGTGCCGATAATATCAGTATTTGAAAAATGTGCCTCACCAAGATCAGAGTCTATTATTGTCAGCTTTCCGGAAACATGAGTTGTCACATCTTCGGTTGTTGTCGCAGAGTCTTTTCCTGAAATAACAGCTTGCTGCTGTGAGTGTTGTGGTGGAGGTGTGTTTAATGTCGTAGGGGGAGTGACCAACATAGCAGGAGCTTGGTTAATTGTATGGTTTTGCACTGGCGTAGGAAGAATTCCAATGGGAGTTATTGCGTGTGAAGCTAAATGAGAGCTACTTCGTGCGCTTGGCGTTATTACTGGTGTGCGCTCGTTCGTATCATCATGAATAGGTTGAATATTGCTCATTTTGTTTTCAGCAGTAGGATCTAAAAATGTAATGAGTGATTCATTGTGATGAGGATTTGACTCTTCTAATGTATCGTTTTCTATATTTGAGGCTTTTTCTTCGACCAATTCTTCTGGTGTAAATGTTTTAGAAAAAGAAAAACTTGGCAAAATTAGCATCAATTGAGGGTAAAGAGAGAGCCTACTAGCTAAATAACGTTGGCTTTTATTTTTTTTCTTTTTAATCGGTGATTTTTCTTTTCCCGGATCTGAAAATGATTTAGCTTTATTATTTGAGTTTGCTTTATCTGACTGCTTATTCATCCATGGCCTCAGTACATAATATATAACTTATTATAAGTTAAGGATATAGAAGGCAAAAAAGCCAATACTAAGGTTAATAATTATTTAAAAGTGAGCTTCAGTTTCAATAAAAGATAGTGCTATCAATTATACCGATTCAATTCGAAATGATTGTAAGGTCATATAAGTCGCGTTAATCTTGAGTGTAAGTTAACCAAAGCCCCCAATTTTTGTGATGCCAATCGGTTTTCTGTGCAAGAGTGTAATCTATCATCATTCCTTTCGGGATCTTAGTCACACTAATGCCTCAACCGTTTGGGTAGAGTAACTTCATCGAATCAAATATAACTATTTAATTAACGCGACCCTACAATCGCAAGGAGTTAACCATGACAGCAGCAGTATTCCATTTAGGTGTTACAAAAGACGATCTTCAAGGCGCAGAAATGGCTATCATTCCAGGTGATCCAGCACGTGTTCAGAAAATTGCAGAACAAATGGAAAACCCTAAGTTTTTAGCAAGTCACCGTGAATACACTGTGTATCTAGCAGAATTAGAAGGCAAAAAAATTGTTGTTTGTTCTACTGGTATCGGTGGTCCATCAACGTCTATTGCTGTTGAAGAGTTAGCTCAATTGGGTGTGCGTACCTTCTTACGTGTTGGTACTACTGGTGCAATCCAACCGCATGTAAATGTAGGTGATATGATTGTAACGACAGGTTCAGTTCGTTTAGATGGTGCGAGCTTGCATTTTGCTCCAATGGAATTCCCAGCCGTTGCTGATTTTGATGTTGCAACAGCAATGCGTAAAGCGGTTGTTGACCAAGGCGCGACAGTACATACCGGTGTTACTGCATCAAGTGATACATTCTACCCAGGTCAAGAGCGTTACGATACGTTCTCTGGTCGTGTTGTTAAGCGTTTCCAAGGTTCTATGCAAGAATGGCAAGACATGGGCGTGTTAAACTTTGAGATGGAATCTGCAACGCTATTAACTATGTGTGCAAGCTCTGGTTTACGTGCGGGTTGTGTTGCCGGTGTTATTATTAACCGTACTCAAAAAGAAACACCTGATCACGTGACATTAAAAGAAACTGAAGCTCGTTCAATTAAAGTTGTGATTGAGGCGGCTCGTAATCTTCTATAATCACTGAAGCGAATAGATATAAAAAATGCCGCTGATTCTTAACGAATAAGCGGCATTTTTATCGCTGTATATTGATGCAATTTAAAGTCCCGATAATAAAAAAGATCAGTTAATCGGTCTTTTTTAGTATCGGATCATTATTTACAAAGAGATTAATGACCGCCAGCGGCTAAGAACCAGTTTAAGAGATGCTTTTTAAGATCGCCTAATTCATCAGGACCAATGATCGCTAAGCCTAAATCTTGTGCTCGCATAATGTCATTATTACGTAAAGGTCGGAAACTAACTAACATTGCTCGTGCTTGTAAGCCGCCAAGAAGGTCACGTAATGACTCTAATTTATAAAGCGTATCATCGCCATCATCACGCATGCCTTTGGTCTTACATTCAATAATATGCAGCTTGTTATTCACGATACTAACCACATCAAGTTCATTACGAACGTCTTTTGTGCCAATTTCACGGTGAACTTGTACATTCAATGAGTGATCTTGAAGCGTCGGTAAATATTGTTGGATATCGACGACGGTATTATGAACCAAAATTTCTAACCATTCTCCATTCGCTAAACGTCGAGCTTCTTCACAATCAAAAGTTAATGTGCCGTTTTCGTAGGTAGCTAATCCTGTTTCAACAAGATCAGTTAGCAACATATTAAGCTCTTTGTAGCTTTGTTGTTTCTCCGTAACTTCTACATCTAAACGTTGTTCTTTTCGACAGGTTGTTGCTAAATAGTTTAGCGTCGCAAGACCTGGGCCCAATTCAAGAGCGTTACTTGCCCAGCGTTGACATAATTCACGCAGACGCTTATCCATGCTTTCAGGAAGCTCGGTTTCAGAGAACTCACAACGAGCACCAAAAATAGCAAGATAATCACTTAATCGAATATTATCAGCAACGTGTTTTTGTTTGCGACCATCAGGATAAACCCAGCATAGTTTGTCACTGAAAGGTTCAACCACAAAAATAGGCCAATGGTATGAACGAAAAACTTCATAAGCAGAAAGAAGACGGTGACGAAGGCCACAGCTTGCGTTCAGTTTTACTTCGCTGTATCTGTCTTTAATATCAGCCGCAAGCGCTTGTAGAGATTGCTTGATAAGATGAGTATCTACGATATTAGGGATTTCGTAAAACTCAGAGCTAATGCCTTTGTATTGAAGAATAGATTCTAAACGAACGAACATGTCTTTTTGATTTTCATCCCCAATGAAAATCATATGTTCGCCTTTTACAGAAAGGTCGAGAAGTGGAGTCACAAGACGGACAGGGTCTTGATCCATAATGCCAACATGAGTGATCATTTAATAATCCTTGTAATGTAATAACTACACATATAATGGTAATGAGAAGGCATGTGTAATTCGTTTTTTCTATTTGATACAACAGTTATGAGGGGGAGGATGATAAAAATCAACCTATTATGAAATATTCTTATTTGGGCTTAAGTAAGAAAGACGATAGAATAGAGTCAATGTATGTAATTATAGAATGAATTTATGAGTTATTTACCGTTAGATGAATATAATCGCAAGTGGATATTCACTCATCAATCGATGCCTGTTAATGATGAACTGCTTCCATTGATCAAACCGTTTACTCAAGCGGAATCGGCTCAGGTTTGGAATAATTTTATTAGTGCGAATAGCCCAACAGCAGATCATTTTGACTCAAAAGAATGGCCGATGAAGAAAACCTCGTGGGTTAATGAAATTGATTGGCAACACCGTTGGGACAGTGATAATGAATCACTTCCTGATGAGGTACTCGAATTTATCGATTGGTCTGATGATGTGACTGTGTATTTCTGTTATGAAAAATACAATTTGATTGAAACATCATGGGGAACGTTTAAAAAAACGTGGAAGAATTTTTTATTCTATGATGATTTACCGATGCTGATCGGTAAGAAAAAATCACAAGCATTATGGTTTAACTCAAAAGGTAAAGTTAAGTTAGGCTCTCGCGGCTAAACCGTAATTTTAGATTGGTTAGATACAATAAAGGCCCGTTAAATGATAGCGGGCCTTTATCTTTTATGTGTAACTGATAGAAGAGACATGCTCAGGAGCATGGATTTCGAGATAGTGAGAAAAACGATCTAATTCAGTTTTTAAGTCGTCTATGCTTGCTTTATTTAAATGGATGATAAAACGTTGAAACTCATTGATATCCATTATCTGCTTGTTATACATAATCCATTCAACAATTAGCTCTTGGGGAACCGTGACAATATCACCGATCCGTTTAGCTGCTTTGCGTAACTCTCGAGTGCCGAAGCGAAACCAACCAACAAAATAAAGTAACACAGCAATAGCTAAAAAAGCGCTATATGCCATAAAGGTTTACCTTCAAATTGTGATAACGCTAGTATACGCATTTCATTCTATTTTTGAAGGTAAAAACAGCAATCTGACAGCTTTTTGACAAAATTGATTAATATTTCACCTGTTTTTTGCTAGGTTAATAAGCGAAGACCAGCAGGAAGCGCATCACCAAAGAGGCGTTTAGAGTCCGCATCGGTTAGTGCTTGTTGGCTTGAAACCAAATCAATCCAACTCTGTGGAGAGCGACTTTTTCTCAATTTATCGATGATGCTTTCGCGTAATTCATCGGATACGTCGAGTGTTCTGTCACCTGTTAATCGAGCCATCATGACGGCTGCAAACCCTGCCATTGGTTGAGCTTTCCAATCTTGTTCCAATAAAGTAGGAAGCCATTGAGTGACTTGATTCGCAGGGATCAAATTATGTTGGCTGCCATAGAAAGGGGAGCGAGAGCAAATACGTCCTAACGCCCACCAATGAACTTGAGCTTGATTGCCATTTTTGGCATGCCCCAGCATCCATGTAGACAGTAATGTTTTATCTTCGACATCTAAATGCTCAAGAGCGGCGGCTAATCGAACCATCGCTTCGTAACTTTTATTGGTCGCATCTTCTAATGTTTTTGGGTTGCGCAGAGAGCCCGGGTGTAAGTATTTAGCAATGTCACCCAAAATAGTTTCTTGTTGTTCTTGATTTAATCCACCCGAAATTCGACGCCAGAACGTCCACCAATCATTCCAAGATTGCTTAGATTCAAACTGAATCCCTTGTTGATAGGTTTCCCACGCTTGGCCAATTTTCCATTCATCCGCAGGGTAACCAAAGCCCGGACGCAGTGTAAACCCCGTCATCTTTAGCCAATTCTGTTCGTGTTTATCTGAGCGGCGACGACGTTTTTTACTGTCTAATAAAGCGGCCGCTAATTCGCGAGAGGTGATTAGATCCCATGACTCTCGCTTACCAATCAGTTTTTCAATATTTTTAGAAAATGCTTTAATTGCATTCGGATTTTGTTTACTGCCGCCATACGCTTCTTTAATGTTTGCGATGGCATTAGGTAAACGAGGAGGAAGGGCAATTTGTTCTGCTAGATGATGACTTTTATTTGAAGCTTGATTTCTTACTTCAAATTCAACTAACCAACGTTGTGAATCGTCTTCTACAGAAACACATTCAATTTTGATGGTTCCCACTTCAGTAAATTGACACGCCAAGGTCACTTCAACGCGATCTTTTTGATTCGCATGCAGCGTCTCTTTTTGTTTGCTAGATTCAAGTGTAACGACATAAGGTGGCAGACTGACAAAGCTTGAATCGGCTAATTCCGTGATCATACCAGAGGTAGCAAGTTGGTCTTTGGTGGTCGATAACAAGTTAAAACGAACGGGCTCACCTAAAGTCAGAGAGAAACGACGACTCGTCATACGAATTTCTTCGCCTTCATCGCTGCCTTTTGCTAATAAACATAAACCATGAGGTTGTTTGTTTTTTTCTTCTAACTGTAAATAGAACGAACGAGCGGAGCCACCCCCAATTTTAAGCTGTGCACCATGACGAGCTTTACCATAAGCCACGGCACCATAAGCTACCGCTAAATCTGGATGAGGATTAGACAGGCTGGTTACACTGTCACCTTTCCAGCTATTCAACAATTCAACTGAACGATTAGCAAGAAGAGGGCTGTTAAATACTCCGCCATTTAATAATAAGCCGACAGGGATTGCTCGATCTTGGTGGTTTGCCAAATCTGAATCATTCCAACCTAATGCTTTCGCCGACACTTCTTTGTGATTATCTAAAAACTGTGCAAGATGTTTACTAATAGCAGGATCGGATGCGTAAGGCAGACCAAATTCAACCACTGCCGTCTGACGTTGATTTGGGCGGTCATTAAAATCGGTTAATGGTAAAAAACCATCCAGTGCGATGTCATGAACTTCTTGTTTGCTTAATTCAACCTTACGGCTACCACCTAATAATTTAGAACCCGATCCGAGAAGAGTAATATGACCTGATTCTGGAGCGTTAGCTGACAATAAGCGTTCTTTGGTTTTTCGAGTCTGCTGAATCAGTTTCGTTAAGGCAGCAGCAGTCATTTTTTTACCACTGTCTAAACGTTGCTCTGCTAAATGCGCTAATGCGAGATCGATGTTGTCACCACCAAGCATAAGGTGATCACCGACACCGATGCGATCAAGTGATAATTCATCTTTATCAAACCGCGCTTGGATCAAACTTAAGTCCGTGGTTCCGCCACCAACATCGCACACCACCATTAATGGTACGTTTTTCAGGATATCTTTTGCTGTATCTTGATGATGGTGATACCAGTCATAACATACCGCTTGTGGCTCTTCTAAGAGAATGACTTTATTAAGACCTGCGAGTTTTGCGGCTTGAATAGTAAATGAACGGGCACTTTCATCAAAAGAGGCGGGAACGGTTACCACCACTTCTTGTAATTCCATTGGTGCGTCTGGGTGATGGTAATTCCAAGATTGGCGAACGTGATTTAAATAGCTCGCACTGGCAACAATAGGAGAGACTTTTTCAACGTCTTCTGCTCCAGCCCAAGGTAGGATATCAGAAGTGCGATCAACTTTAGTATGTGATAGCCAACTCTTGGCACTTACAACTTGACGGCCTTCGACTTTCGAGCCTAACTCACGCGCCCATTCACCAATAATCGCATTTTTTATTTCACCATCAAGCGCTTTTACATTCCAAGGCAGTGTTAGATCATTATCACTGACTTGACTGTTTGAGGCATGATAACGAAATGAAGGGAGGAGCGGTTTACGAGCGACTTCACCAGGCCCAATTAATTGATCAATATTGAAGATGTTAATCGGGCTGGTTTCTATACCAAGAGAGATATCGGTATAAGCAACAACGGTATGGGTTGTACCAAGGTCAATACCAATTAAATAGCGATTAGACGAACTCATAAAAACTCCAATATGATTAGCATGGCTGTGAAATAAAAGGCGACAGCGATAAAGAAACAAAGAGCATATAGTAAAAGAGTTCAGCCCCCATAATGGTGACTGAACTCTTAAGTAACGTATTAATGAAGAATAATAGAATTACGCTTCACGAACATTAAACTCAACGTGCCATTTTTCACCACTATCAATGGCAATGGCTTCAAGATACAAAGTACCAAGTTCAGTCACTTTTGACGCAAGACGAACAGGAACCACTTCACCCGCAGAGCGACCTTCTGTGACCGGTAGCGTGACTTGAATTGCGGGCAGTTCGTCTAGTTCTTCTGGCATCCAGAAATCAAGGTGAGTGCCTGCTTGATCATCTCGACGAGTCGTTGACCCATAGAATTTGAATTGTACAGGCTGCCCTATAACCAAACCAAATTGTTGGCTAGGAACATCAGCGTTAGAACCTTCTTCCATACCAAATGGGGCAACACATAATGCTTCCATTGGTGGTTCCATTCCTGGAATTGCAGGCATAGAACTTTCAATTCCAACATAATAGCTTGATGCGATACCACCACGGATACGAACGCCTTTACCTGTACGAACCGAGCCATAATAAGACGCGCCAGAAGCAACCGCTAAGTCAAGGTCTAACCCTTCAAGTAGTTTTGCGTCTTCAGCTTCTGCATCAATTAGCCAATCATTAATAATGCCCAACAAGCGTTCTGCAAGAAGGTTTGATTTTAAAACCCCACCGTTAAGAAGTATTGCAGTTGGCTTAATAAAGTCAGATTCATTTTGCTGACCAAATACATCATCCGTTGCCGCTTGTTGACGAGTTAAAAAGCTTGCAAGGTGACGAGTGACAGCAGCATCTTGAGCGTAAGGCAGACCCATTTGAGTTAATGCGCCACGCGCAGATTGCACAGGATGTTCAGTAACAGGAACGACAGGGAAGAAACCTTCAACCAATGTTTGTTGAACTTCTTCTTGAGTCAGTTCTGTTTGAAGTGTACTACCTAACAATTTAGATCCACGGCTAGGAACCACAATTGGCACTGAGCGTAACTCTGAATCGTTAAGAAGGGCTTCTTTTGCATCACGACACGCATGTGTCATGACTTGAATTTGCCAAGGTTGAAGTTGCTTACCTTCTTGCGCTAGCTTCATCTTTAGACGATAAGCCAGAGCCAAATCCATATTGTCACCACCAAGAAGAATGTGGTCACCTACCGCAACACGGTTTAGGCTCAAATTACCTTCTTCTTCAGTTACCGCAACTAAAGATAAATCGGTTGTACCGCCGCCAATATCGACCACAAGGATAACATCGCCGATCGATACTTGTTCACGCCATGATTCACCGTTGTTCTTAATCCAACTATAGACTGCGGCTTGCGGCTCTTCTAATAACGTAAGATTACGGAAACCAAGATTGTTTGCTGCTTCTGCTGTTAAATCACGAGCAGCAGGGTCAAACGATGCAGGAACCGTAAGCGTAATGTCTTGTTCATTTAGAGGGTGCTCAGGGTTTTGGTAATCCCACGCATTTTGAAGATGCTCTAAATAACGTTTAGTGACTTCAAGAGGTGACGCTTTGATCACTTCTTCTGGGCTGTTTAATGGCAAGAAAGCGTCACGACGATTCACACCGGCATGGCATAACCAACTTTTTGCACTGGCGATTAAACGAATAGGGGTTTTGCTACCAAGGTTACGAGCAATATTACCAACGATTGCATTTGGCTTTGTTGTCCAAGGAAGGCTTGTATCGCCTTCAAGCAATTCTGCGTCATGCGCTTGATACATAAATGAAGGCAGTTGTGCTTTTTCTTCTACTTGACCTGGCGCTGTCAATTGTGGAATTGGCATGACTTGAACACTTGCGCCTTCATCGTGTAAATCAACATAAGAAAGTACACAGTGAGTTGTACCTAAATCGATACCAATACTGAATTTAGCTTGTTCCATTACAGTTCTACCTCTGCTGGAGCAACAATTGTTGCATCATAACCGTCAGCGAGTTTAGGCAGTTTTACTTCTGCCACTTTCCAGCCTTTGTGGATTAATGTGCCGTTAAATGGTGCTTCACCAACCACATTTCCTGTTAGGCGAATTTCTGATGGATTAAAGCCAACAGGAATTGATAAACGAGATTCTTCTTCTTCAGTACGAATAGGAACGAGAGTGAAATAGTCAGACAATACTTTTTGGCCACCTTCGTGAATAACACGAGCAGCAGCGCCGACTTCTGCATCAGCAAAGCCTTTAAGATCTTCTTGCATAAAGTCAATGAAACGCGCTTCTTTTTGCAGAAGAGATAATAATTGCAGAGCAGATTCTGGTGTCGTTGTTTTTACTTTTGGTTCTACTTCGACAATTTTCTCAATGATCTTTTCTACTTCAATGATTTTTTCGATTTCAACAATTTTCTCAACTGGTTTTTCTACTTCAATCACTTTTTCAATTTCAACAATTTTTTCAACTTCTACGTTTTTGCCTTTTTTCGTTGCATACAACAACGCAAATAATGCCGATGTACCAAACAGGACAATGTGGCCTAGATCAAAGGTAGAAGGAATGGCATTTAAGTCAAAATTCATAATTCTTTCTCTATATTTATAGGGTGCGAAGCACCGAACGTTTCTAACTAAGTTGTGGTCAATAGTAGCATATTCAAGGGATAAGATAGAAAAAGAACCGAGTTCAAAGAGAAGAACTGATGCCGTTTGATGGTATTTTAAACATATTTAAATGGTTTTGAGACAAGGCTTTTATCAGAGAATGATTTTGTTTCTCTATTTGGTATTTTTGATTAGAATATGACGGCTTACTGAATTTAGAGGTTGAAGAGTGTTTAAGAATAGTTCTATTCATATAATAACCAGTTTTATGCTGGCACTGACTTTAAGCTTGTTATGTATGCATTTTGTATATAATTCAAATTTAGAAAGCAATCGTCAGCTTTTTAGCAAAGAAGCGGAACGTGAATCAACCTTACTTACTTTATTAATAGAAAAAGACATCGATTTTATTGGCGCGGGCGCAAACTTCTATCAGGGGGGCTCCAAACAAGACTGGCAACAATTTCCCTTATTTGCTAATTCATTACTCTCTCGCTCACAAAGTTTAATTTCCCTTCAATGGATGCAAAAAGTAGAAGAAAAGGACATTGAGAAGCACAGTAAAGAAGTTAAAAAAATCTTTCCGTCTTTTTCTATTTATACCGTACCTCAAGATAAGCCTAAAACGTACGATTACGTATTTAAAAATCATGAACCGATTTATGTTGCGACAGATATTTATCCAAGAGATAAGAAAAATATAGCACTATTAGGTTTTTATTCAGCACAAGAACGCTTTCAACGAGTGGTTGATGAATCAATTAAAGTGGGTCGCCCAAGCATTTCGGATAAAGTTCGTCTTTTACAAGACGGTTTAGATAAAAGCACACCCAAAACGGGCTTATTGGTCTATCATCCGGTATTTACTGCGGACAAAAAAGCATTGAAAGGCATCATGGTTGGGGTACTTAGAGTAACAAGCTATTTTGATAAGTTGGTCGAATCCACATTGCTTGGAGAATCTTTAGTCGTAAAAATTATCGATACTGGGTTTGATGCAGAGGATGACCCTATCATGTTTGAAAGCCCACAATGGGATGATTTTAATGGCTTACGTATTACTAACTCTATAAATATTGAAAATAGAATTTGGCATGTGGAGTACAAAAGTAAGAACGATTTAAGTGATAGCCAACAACTGAGTTTATTATGGATGTTTATTGGGGCTCTTATTTTATCTAACTTGATTGCCGTCATTACTTTTATGGTTACTCGAGATAAAAAACGTATTGAGAAATTACTAGAAGCTCGGACGGAAGAATTGCATTACATGGCAATGCATGATGATCTTACGGGGTTATTGAATCGTCGTTCAATGACAAAAGTAGTGAATCGATTTATAGAAGAAGACAAACCATTTGCATTGATCTGCTTTGATATCGATAACTTTAAAGACATTAATGATACCTATGGGCATCCGGAAGGGGATGAGGTTTTGCTTCATATTACTTATCTTGTTTCTGATCTTTTAGGAGAAGCTACGCCAATAATACGGTTGGGTGGCGATGAGTTTGCTGTTCTGCTTGAAATAGGCGATCTTCAGCAATTATCGCATGTGGCGAAGAAAATTCATCAGGTTATCGAAGAATCACCAACCATCATCCCTGATCTTATTATCGAACAAACCATCAGTTTAGGTGCCGTACTCTGGAGAGGTGAACGGAAAGAGGTTTTACTTAAATTGGCAGACCAAGCGTTGTACGATAGTAAAGACAGAGGCAGAAACCAAGTAACTATTCGTGGCTGATTTTTCATCAAACGAATAGCAGAGTCTCGCGTAAGCGCTTTTGATTTAGTAGAATACCCATCTACTAAATGTTGAGTCACCAAAGGAACACCATGAACTTTAATCGTATCGTCTGTTTTGATTTAGAAATGTGCTGTTGGAATGAGAATGGCAAAGGCAGAACAGGAGAAATCATTGAAGTCGGTTTGGCTGAAATTGATCTGCAGACAGGCGAAGTGGTTAGACGCGCTCAATATTATGTAAAGCCTGACGAAGATGAAATTTCACTTTTTTGTGTTGAACTTACGGGGATCACTCCGCGTAAAATTGAGAAACAAGGCAGACCTTTAGAAGGCGTTTTGAAATCAATGATTAAAAACTTCGGTGGCACAAATAAAATTTATGCTGCTTGGGGTCATGATGAACTGATTTTAAAATCTGAGTGTGAAGCGAAAGGCATTGAATTTCCATTTGTTGAATTTATTAATCTAGCGACTCTTTATCGTATTAAATCGCGTAAGAAAAATGATCGTATGGGTCAACGCAGAGCAATGGAAGAGCTTCATATCGAATGGGAAGGGCGACAGCATTCAGGTTATGTTGATGCGTATAATTTAGCTCAATTAGCCTTAAAAATACTATAATAACCAAAAGGTTAAAATATTTAGATAACAAAAAAGGAGCTGGTTAGCTCCTTTTTTCGTTTGATTTTAAAGCGTTATTTATTATCACGTTTGTATAGTTCAACAAATGAGCGCTGATAAGCTGTTGCGATTTTAGTTATGATATTCTTAGTCATAGCGACACCGTGGAATTAGTTAATAATGAGTGATAATTTAAGAGTCAACCTCTTGAGTTGCGCGCATTATAAATAAAAATACGGGTTATAAAAGCAAGATAAATTGTATTTTAAGATTAGAATAACTAATGCGATTTATTACGGTATACATCCCATCAGTTTCCCTATTTGTTCTGCCTCAATTCAGTCGATAATTATCCAATAATTGTTGCTGTTGGGAGGCAATATTGGCCACTTCTTCTGTTGATTCGACAAAGGCATTTAACTGTAATTCAATCGTTTTACCTTGCTCGTTAATGTGATTGATATTATTGGTTACCTCGGTTGCTGCGTAAGCTTGTTCTTCCGTTGCTACAGAGACTTGCGAGACACGGTCGCTAATATGATTGATGGTGGTGGAGATTTGTTCGAAGGTAGTACTGACATCCATGCTCGATTCTAAAGCGAGTGTCATTTCTGATTGACTGATTAACACCGCTGATTTTGCTTCTTCTGCCGCAGCGAGAAGAGATTGCATCGTATTTCTAATATTATTCGTTTGCTCTGATGTGTTTCCTGCTAATTTTCTTACTTCATCCGCAACAACAGCAAAGCCTCTGCCTTGTTCACCTGCTCGCGCTGCTTCTATTGCGGCATTTAGAGCCAGTAAATTTGTATTTTCAGCAAGATTCGCAATAACACTGACCATTGAACGAATTTTATCTACTTGAACATCAAGAGTATTCATGGCATTAACATTTTTTGATAAGGCATCATTAAGGTGCGTTAAGCGTTCGTTGTTTGTATGTAAAACAGTTAACCCAAGATTTGCAGCTTGTGTCGCGTTACTGGTTTCGCTATGTGATTCTTGGGTTAATTGAGCAATGTCGTTAATTGAGGATTCTAGTTGAGTAACAATAGAGGCCATTGCCCCTAATGATTCATTTTGTTGCGTTAATCCTTGCTCAATTTCGTTTGATACCTCTTTTGTTATTTCCGAGGTTTGATAGAGAACATCACAATTACGGGACATATTTTTCACGGAATCAGTGGTGGAGTTGATGACTTTATTCAGCTTACCTGCAATGAGCTGCATTTCTTTAGGGCCAAGTTCGGGAATTGAATGTTGATAATTGTGTTCAGACAGCTGTTTTAAATGAGTGATGATATTGTTGAGGCCTTTTGTTGTCCAACGTCGGATCAAAAATGCACTAATCCATACCGTAATAATGAGAATGACGCTATTGATGATGGATTGTTATCTATTGATAACAATCGAGCAGAGCGAGCGGTTAAACCGTTTGTTATCGGCCGGAAAAACTGGTTATTTTCGGGTTCAACGGCTGGTGCAGATTCAAGTGCAATGCTTTACAGCATTGTAGAAACAGCAAAGGCAAACGGATTAATCCCTTACGATTATATTAGGTATTGTCTAGATCGTTTATGTGTTGGATCGCCAGATATCGATTCACTTTTACCTTGGAATGTAAAAGACAAGGTGTAGTTCCCCGCACGCTTACTATTTAATAGGCAAAGGTGACCTTTATCGATCACCTTTTTGGGAAGAAGGTTGGATTAATTCAATGCGTTAATGATAATAAACATTAGATTTAACATTTAATCTATTAATAGAAAAACTTAAGAAATAAATAGGATGTATGGATTTAAGTTTAAAAATAGTAAATACGTATGTACTATTTATTCAAAGAAGGCTGTTATAACAAAGATCTTATTGTAGAAGGTTTCATTTATATTATTTAATAAATGATGTTTATCATTGTTGCGATTCATAATTAATTTTGCATATGTAAATTCAAAAGAAAACTCTGGTTTTAATAAACACAGAGTTCTCTTTTATTATTACTTAACGCAAGTTACTGCAAAAAATTTAGTATCTTGATCTGCAATGGAAACCTCTCCCTCAGCATAAGGTTGAGTATTATACAATCTCCCATCAGATGCCCGTAATGAATACCCAATACCACTCCATATTGCACGTAACCCCCTCCAACCTAACTCATAGGTAAGTGAAGATAAAGTAGCGGGAGGACTGCTACCAACAACTAGGTTATTATACGTTGATAAGTTAGTATTAAAGTTACGTAATTCATCAAATGTTGGTAAACGCCATCCCCCACCATCAACGGGTAGTAAAGAACATAATTGCCTTGCGTTAGCTAAAGAATAATGAGCTATAATTACGTTCCCATCTCCCATAGTACTATCAGCAATTACACCGACAAATTCAGATTCTTCCGGAGTTAATGGTCTCATGAATTTAAGACCTGTTGTCATATCTTGATATACTGTCGCAGGGGCAATGCCTTTAGGTGTGTTATATCGGTTCACAACCCCCCCCCCAACAAAAGTACCATCACTAACCGTTAGATATTGACTTGATGAATCATCAGATACTCGGCGACAATACTTATTGTAGCTTTTATCAAGATCTTCAACACAAAACTCAATATCTTGACTAACAAGTTCGTAAGCTAAACTTGTAAACCCTAGCTTATCTAAATATTCTATTTTATATGTTAACCCTGTACTTTGTAGGTCTTGAATACCAAAACTTGATGTGACTCCCCAACTGGTTTTGATATTATTAGAGTACCCTTGCAAACTAACATTAATATTCTCAAATAGATTAAAGTTACCGCTATATTTAATAGATGTTCCAACGATATCCTCACATACTTTGCTACCACTCGCACCATTAACATTCACTGGTGTAACACAATATTGTATTACTTTCCCTGCATCATTATCTTTGATTGTATAATTACAAGGAATTGCAAATGGGTAACAAGTAACACCAGAATCCACACCATCAACACTCCATGTAACAATAGAGCTACCTTGAGCAAGTCCATCTATACCTGGAATATAAGTATATGTAGCAGGTAATCTAAAACCAGCGACTGGAGAATTTGAGTTATTATTAATTGAAACCGTTGCTGAGGGAGGGAACCCCAAAGGAGGCGAGATAATACCCGCATTATAACAAGCTTCAAGCCCTATTTTTGGTTCACCAGTACTCGCTACAGGTGTAACACAAAAACTGAGTGTTTCTCCTTCATCAGTAACTGATGGAGTATAACTATTTATAGAGACACCACTAATGTCAACACCCGATAGTTGCCACTTAAATAATGATATGCCTTCTAAATCACCATCTATATCTGTATATAAATATGAACCCACAAGATTAGTGCCTGATGTAAGAGCACCAGTAATTGATACATTATTTGCAACAGGTACAGAACCCACTTTAGGCTTTACTTGATCCGACTGTGTACAAACTTGAACTCCTGTTGTCGGAGACGCATTCGATATTGGCGTTACACAAAATTTCAATATTTTATATTCTGCGTCCGCTGGCAAATCAAAATCAACCCCACCAGTTTGCACTAATATGTCATCAATAAACCATAACAACTTACTGTTCAATTCTGCATCATTATCTTGATCATAATAAACATAAGATGATGATATTTTGTCTCCAGCAATCAGATTTACCTCTGGATTAATCGCTACATTTAATGCTTCAGGTACTACATTTGAACTTGGAGTATTAACCGTTACCGATAAACTACAAACTTCATCACCAACAAAATTAACGTTTCCAAGGGCTATTGGTGTAATACAAAAAACAACATCCTTTCCTACATGCTCATCAAGAAGATCAAATGATAGGGATGTACTTTTAGTAACATTATCAATCACCCACCTAAATTCGCTTAAATTTTCTGGGCGAGCTTTTGAATTTGGGTCAAAGTATGTGTAATTACCATTTATTGTTTTTCCAGAAAATACGTCACCTTGAACTGCCACTGACTGCGCTAAAGGTACATTCCAATTTTCAGTGCGTTTACCTTGGGATGGTGCTCCGCTGTTCTCTCCACCACAAGCAAAAAGCAAATTTGATAATACAATAATAAAAATTGTTCTTAGTTTCATGGTTTAACCTCTGAAGTAAAAGCAGGAGAAATTAAATCAACACGACGGTTCATTGATCGCCCTTTTAGCGTGTTATTATCGGCAACAGGATCGGTCTCACCTCGACCTTCAACTTTGATTCGACTCATTGCAATACCATTGCTTTCAAAGTAATTAGCAACACTCTGTGCTCGTCTCAAAGATAACCCTTCATTGTATTTATCTGAACCTTGAGAGTCCGTATGACCGACAATACTTAATTCCGATGTTGGGTTGTTTTTAAGTCTTTCTAAAATTGAATCAAAATGGGCTTCTACTTCTGAAGATAATTTAGCACTATCAAAGCCAAACAAAGCTTGTCCATTCAGCTCATTAAGGGTAAGTTTTTCTGCTTTAACAATACGTACTGGTGGATCAGGCTCGGCAATAACGACTACTTCCTCTTTTGAACCAAAAGAATAAGTCAAGCCAATCGTAATAAAATTAATATTTGAACCACCTGTATTTTCACCACCAACACTATCAAACCATTGATATTCAAATCGAGTTTTTAACTGTTTAGTTAAACGGTACTCAAGGCCAGCCCCAAGCATTAACGAAATATCTTGATCCCGTCCTTCAACGTCATAGTTTAATTCTTCTCCTTTCTTATCTGCTCTCCATCCAAGGCCACCAACTTTGCCAAAAACATTCCAATTATCATTTAAATAATAGTCAGCCTTAAGTCCTAACTCTATACCTTGAAACTTTGCGCTATAAGGAGCATCAATAGAAGGGTCATCAAGACTTGGGTAAATCGCTTTCGCTTTACCTAAATAATCATACCCACCTTCAATTGCAAGCCATTCATTTAGTTTATAACCAAGAAAAACACCTCCCCCCATAGCTTCTTTATCACAATCTAAATTTTGTGATTCACAACCATTAGAAAAATGAGTCCAACCGATTTTGCCACCAATATAGATGGTTTCATCTTCGGTATTGGTATTTGCACTAGCATTACATGCAATACCCAAACTTAAAATACAATACGATATCTTCTTCATAACCAATAATTCACACATACTTACATTATTACGACTAATGTTATCATCTATATGTAATAGATAAGTTATATGCATCGTACTTAAACAAAAGATTACTGTGTCACTTGTGATACTTTTGTAAATTAATTAGCGCCATTGTATTTAATCAGATAAAACGTAACTGTTAATGATGAAAAAATCGAATATTTTAAAGATAACAAAGGTGACCTTTATCGATCACCTTTTTGGGAGGAAGGAAGGATTAATTCAATGCGTTAGCTATTATCAGATCACGTTGAATACGTGCTTTTTCTGATTCTGTCGTGGCTATTTTAAACTCTTTTTCTAACTGAGATAAATAAACCGCTAATTCTTCTTCATTTTGGAACATTTTGTCTTTAACATTAATTGATGCCACATTGGTATAACGACCATCACTACTTTTAGGTACGCTAATTTCACCACTGTTGATCAAATTTTTTATGATTTCACGCTCTTTTTCATATCCCTCAAGACCACTTAATGCCCAACGGTTCATTGGTTTACCTTCGTATTTACCATTTTTCACTTCGCTTAGGTAACGAATGGTTAAATTACGGATAGTTCCTTCATCTTCGCCAAACTCTTCTTCAGTATCAAATAATACAGGGGGAAAACGTCCTTCAAGAACACCGCCAACTTTGGTTAAATGTCCCATACGGTAGCTGTTCATCCCTATGCGAATAGGCGTTGTGTCTGTTATGGGTTTTCCATCAGCAGAGTGAAGGTCTGTAATACGTGATCCTGCAGGTTTAGTGAGATCAATGGTATACGTTACGCCTGCAAAAAAATCATTGGTAGAATATTTAGATGAACGACGTTCAAGATTGAAGCTGTAAGTCACATCCCCTTCTTTTACGCTATTGAAGTAACCAGCTGACCACTCCATATATGCTTTCAAATCTTTGCCGGTCATCTTGTAAACTGTAATTTCTCCGCCTGCATATTGATAGTTATACGCGATGTCTTTGGCTTTAATTTTACCAACATCAAGTTCAGCCATATCGTTATCAATTTGGAGAGCAATCACGTTTGCCTGTGGTGCGTAATACATACTTGCTTCTTGGAATAATGCACTGATCCCCGTATCTTGAATATGCACTTGTGGGATGCCTTTAATTTCATTTTCAGGCACCAAATCGACACCCATTAATTCAGCCACCACACGGTTTGCGTTTTCACGTAAACGCTTGTGATAAGGAGCGTACAACGCTTCCATTTTATCGTCGGATTCGACGTCTTTTATTTTATAGGTAAAGCTGTCTTTGTTAACAAGAGTAAACTGTCCATTCTTCTCTTCAAATTGTAAATCAATACGAGAAAGCGCACGACCGTATTTATCAGGTTCGGTAATAATCACGCCATTCACTGTCGCTTTATCTATACGCGTATGCATGTGACCAGCAACAATTGCATCAATCTCCGGATTATCATTAGCAATATCACGTACCCCGTGGCTTTGATATTGTTCTCATTATCAAGTCCCATATGAGCAACTAATACAATCGCATCAACTTTATCGTCTATTTGTTGAATTACCTTTTTAACTTCTAATGAGGGATTAGTAAACGTCATTCCATCCAATCGATTTGTGCCTTCTGAAAACACTTGCGTCATTGGCGTATCCATACCAATCACACCAATCTTAATACCTTCTTTTTCAATGATTTTATACGCGGGTAAAAACGGATTACCATCTTTACGCTTAATATTTCCTGCCAGTGGCGTACCTTTAAATTGCGACAGAGAACGATTAAGCACCGTTAATCCAAAATCAAATTCGTGATTACCCATCACCCAAGCATCGTAGTTCATTTCATTAAAACCAAGCATCATTGGATCTGTCGGTTCATCTTTAAAGGTTTCAACAAAGTTACCTTGAATCGTATCACCAGCATCAATCAAAATGACGTTGTCTTGTTGCTCTCGAATGGCTTTCACTTTAGTTGCTATTTGGCTCAAGCTTCCTTTCATATTTAGCTTATCGCTAGCGTAGTCCCAAGGCATGAAATGTCCGTGAATATCTGATGTACCAAGAATAGTTACATCAATAAGATCGCCATCAGCAGCCATCGTATAACCCGTTAAAGAAAATAAAATGGCAGAAGCCAGTATGTGTTTTTTCATGATTATCATTATTTATCTGTAGGGAGGATTAAAAAGCATAAAGGCATCCCCTATTATATAAATGATGAATGATCACATTTTTATGTAACGCTGTTTTAATATTACAAAATTTATGATGAGTGACGCTTTTATATAAGAAGAATCATTTTAGTAGCCAACCATATCTTCTATCACTTGAATAGATAACTCTTCATCTAGTAAAGATAATGAATGAACAAGTCTAAGTGCTGGCACCAAACGGTCTATTTATCTTTGTATCTAAGTTTAGCGTTCAGTGTTACTATCCGCTGCTAGCAGATTCCTAACCTATTAACCTACAATTCAAAACATTTAATGACACTCCGCTTACTTTAGCGCCATACAGTGAATTTAAATGGATTATGTACCTAGCCACTTCAACAAGACACTTCTCGCTAGCTCGTGATAATGAAAAGAGCGGACGACAATTCTATAGATAGATTGTTGCCTCTATTTCAGATTTTTCCTTTCTAAATTTAGTATGTCTATATTACGTTAGTATCAGGCAATCCAATTGCTTTTCTTGGACCAACTGGCGCGAATAAATTTCATGTTAAATGAATGCTGCCCCGCACTTTTGGCCTAGTCCAAAATGCAAAGCAACGTATTCATCCGTAACATTGATCTGAATGTTGACAACTAGATAGACAATCGAATGATTGCCTACACTTTATGGTCAACATAAAACCAGAAACCAATTTATTCTCGAAAATATTAATTTGTTGTTTATCTAACGGAAGAAAAATGCATCACCTTTTGCATCTTCAATAAGCGCTAAACATAATTAACATTACCGATAATATCAACATAACTGTTGTCGTTATCTGGAGATATTGCATTGAATAAATATTTATTATTAACCCCAGGTCCGGTCAACGTAGCTAACAATGTTCGAATGGCGATTGCTAAAGAAGACATTTGTCATCGCGAAGTTGATTTTGATTTACTGTTGGCAGGTATTGAACAAAAATTGCTTAACGTTTTTGAAATAAAAGCCGTTGATGATTATAGAGCGGTTGTTATTACCGGCTCAGGAACCGCAGCAAATGAAGCCATGCTTTCTTCTGTTGTTGGTGACAAAAAAATTCTTGTTCTTTCTAACGGAGAGTTTGGGGATCGTTTACATGAAATATCTAAAATCCACAATCAGAACACTTCTGTACTTGAATTTCCATGGGGACAGAGCTTAGATATTAATATTATTTCTGATTATTTAGAGCACAATTCTATTGATGTAATAGCAATGGTTCATCATGAAACAAGCTCAGGTATTCTCAATTCTTTAGAGCAAATTGGCACACTAGCAAAAATACATAATGCCAAATTCATCGTCGATTGTGTCAGCAGCGCTGGTGCTGAAGCCATCGATGTGAAACGAAATAATATCGATTTCTTCTCAAGTTCAAGCTCTAAAGCCTTAGGCTCATACCCTGGTTTATCATTCGTTATAGGTAAAACCACTGAATTCGAAAAGTTAAAAAATTATCCGATAAAAACGGCATACCTGAATTTATATAAATTTTATACTTTCCTTAAAACCGTATCACAAACACCTAACACACCTGCTGTACCATTATTTTTTGCACTTGATCAAGCATTAAGCAACATACTCGAACAAGGGGTAGCAAATCGCTACGCAGACCTACGAAGTAAAGCGAATTTTTTACGCAGCGGTATGCAAAAACTAGGATTCAATTTTTTACTCCATGAACGTGATATGTGCTCAATATTAACCTCAGTTTATGTACCTGCGGATATTGACGTAGATGTGCTTCGCCAAAAACTTCGAGATAAATCCATTATTATTTATGAGGGTAAAGGATGCTTTAAACATAAAGTATTTCAAGTAGGCAATATTGGAGAGATTTCTTTTGAAGATATTCAATTCTTCTTAGATATACAAAAAGAAATCTTACAAAGCAGCAATATACTCGAAAGTCATAAGCTAATTTCATTGCCAAAAATACGTCCTTTAATCAATAAAACGAAATCCATATTAACCCCTTCTCCATTAGTTGCTGTGAGCATAGTATAAATGAATATTTCAAATGAAAAATTAACCAAATTATGGGCAACTAAAAATAAGGACGACGAATGGTGGTCATCTTTTGTGACTTCACCATTAGCTATTTTTGCTAATTATTTTGTCGTTGATATTAAGTGGTTAACCCCAAATATTATTACTTTACTGTCATTTCTAGTTGCTCTCGTTTCAGTCGCGCTTATTGTTATTGGTGGCCACATTAACTTTGTTATCGCTGCTTTTTTAATACAATTTAGTCATACACTTGATTGCATGGATGGTCAGATGGCGCGCTTTCGTAAAACCAGTTCTCCTACTGGCAGTTACTATGACAAATTGACAGATCACCTTCAAGTAGCGCTTTGGTTCGGCGCTGTAGGTTATGCAGCTTACGATCAAACACAAAGTATAACGCCTCTATTGTTAGCCTTCGCCGGAGTCACTTTCTATTCTTTACGTGGCTATTCAAAATATATGTTCCTTTACACAAAAATGCAGAATGATTCTGACCAGATAAAGCAAATACCCGCCAAAGACACAACCGAACCAACGATTGAAAAAGCGGGTATAAGTTTCAGCACAGCAGAGAATCTTCGTTGGTTCTTCAACGAACAACGCAAAATTGTATTTTTCAATGAAGGCGTATTTATCTTTATGTTATCCGCAGCATTAATCTTCAATGTCTTAACGCCGATGTTAATTCTATTTGCTCTCAGTCAGTTTATTTATGCCATAAAACGAAGTTTGAGCCAAATAGCGCAATTGAAAGAACAAAATCAAAACTAGAGTGATTCACGTTTAACCAAACGACCTCATCTCCTTTTTATTTTAAAGCCCCACTTCTATAGAGCAAACTCACCAATGAATAAAAATAACTCACCAATGAAAGCCATCATTCTAGCCGCAGGCGTCGGGTCAAGAATCAGACCGCTAACGGATAATTGCCCTAAAAGCCTTTTAAAGATTGAAGGTAAACCTATTTTAGAAATGATGATCACAAACATACTACATTGTGGCATTTCTGAAGTAATCATTGTATTAGGCTATTTACAAGATCAGATAAAAGCGTTTGTTAACGATACTTTCCCTGATTTAAATGTGACTTACATTGTTAATGAAAACTATGAAAGCACGAATACTGGCTATTCATTAATGCTGACTGAAAAATACGTCGGAAATTCAGGTTTTATTAAGTTTGATGCCGATGTGGTTTTTGACAACGATATTCTGCGTAACCTTATCAAAAACAATCATGAAAATTGCCTCTGCTTTGACAAAAACATTCAGTTAGACGCCGAAGAAGTTAAGGTCATACTAACCGATGATAACCGTGTACTAAAAGCAAACAAATCAGTAAACCCGGTAGAAGCCATTGGCGAATCTATTGGTATTGAGAAAATTTCTAGCTCAACAGCTATTACGCTTTTTTCTGAATTAAAACTCATGATGGAAGACGAAAAAAATCATCAAGAATATTATGAAGAAGCTTACGATCGTCTTATTGAAAAACACGTTCCTTTTTACGGATTAGATATTACGGGTTTGAAATGGATTGAGATTGATACGTTAGAAGACTTTAGTGAAGCGGCTACGATTTATCGAAAGTAACTAATAATAAAACTATAAATGCATTCTCAATTAACTCATAAATATTGAAATGCACTCATAAATATTGAAATGCACTCATGGTACTCAATAAAAAAGCCGTCAAATTAATCATCTGACGGCTTTTTTATTGTTCAAAAATTTTTCGTTTTCTAACTCTTAATCAACCACACTTCTTCTGCAAAGCGAGTTAATCCTTTTTTAATTCTAGGATGATCAGCATCTGCTTCATCACGTTGTAATTTTGTGATGCTCATACCTGAAAACAACGAACGTACTTCATCCTCTGGTACTGAGAAAGGAGGCCCTGACATTTCATTTTGGTCATAATCTAATGTCACTAACAAGATACGCCCTCCCTCTTTTAAACGAGAACGTAATACTTGCACGTATTCAGATCGCATCTCTTTAGGCAACGCCACTAAGGCTGCACGATCATAAATTAGATCGGTCGCCTCAATGGGTGCAGTAAAATAATCGCCAGCAAAAATAGTAAATTCGTCAAAATCATACAGCTCAAGCGTACTACTTAATGTCGTCACCGTCGGTGTGTATAAACGCTCTGCAAAAAATGCACGTACTGCAATTTGGCTTAACTCAACCCCAGAAACTGAATTGTGTCTCTCTGCAAGCCAATCTAGATCCATTGATTTGCCACATAATGGTACAAACACTGTTTGTTCACGAGTGGGGTTTAAGGCTTTCCAAAACTCCGACAAGACGGGATTGGTATCTGGTAAATGAAAACCAATGACGTTACTCGCCCATTTTTTTTGCCAAAATTCTTGATCCATTTGTTTTCCTTTTTGATAACTTTTTATTATTTAGAAAGGGTAACTCATCCCCTCCTTCTGTTCTATAGATTCTCTATTTCAGGGAGCTTATTGACTTAAATATAACCTAATAAATGATTTATATTCCATTTGGTTATATAGACTAACTTTTTCTAATTATCATACTGAGTAGCTTATCGTTACTATGATTTTAAATATAAAGAGCTTGTGTCAAATCGACAAAATAACGAGCACATAAATAAACAGGAAAAGCAGTATGTCATTAGCCGTTATCATCAATTTGATCGTCTTTATCGGTCTTATCTTTTTTCTTAATACGCAACAGCGTAAAGAATACACCTTATCTCGCCTTGTGCTTATTGGCTTAATTGCGGGTAGCGTTTATGGGTTAGCACTTCAACTTATTCATGGTGAAGGCAGTGCCATCATTAAGACCACGCTTGATTGGGTAAATGTTGTTGGCAGCGGTTATGTTGGCTTACTAAAAATGGTTATCATGCCATTAGTATTAGTCTCTATGTTTTCTGCGGTAGTGAAACTGGATAAATCAGGCTCTTTAGGTAAGATCAGTGGCGTCACGATTGGCGTACTTCTATTTACCACTATGATTTCTGCCCTTATCGGTATCGGGGTAACTCAAGCCTTTGGTTTAACAGCAGCAGGCTTAACAGAAGGCGTTCGTGAAACCGCTCGCGTTGCCGTATTAGAATCTCGCATGAGCAGCGTCAGTGATTTAACCATCCCTCAAATGTTAGTTAGTTTTATTCCCACCAATCCTTTTGCCGATTTAACTGGCACTCGCTCAACCTCTATTATTGCCGTCGTCATTTTTGCAATTTTAGCGGGTATTGCTGCGCGTAAAGTCAGCCAAGAAAAAGAAGAACTCGCCGGACCAATCAATACGTTTGTTGAAGTTGCACAGTCAATAGTCATGCGTTTAGTTAAAATGATCATGGCACTAACACCTTACGGTATTTTAGCGTTATTAACTAAAGTCGTCGCAACATCAAACGCTGCAGATATTTTAAACTTACTTGGTTTTATCGTGGCATCTTATGTCGCGATCTTATTGATGTTTGCAGTACACGGTTTATTAGTTTCTTTTGTTGGCGTAAACCCAATTGATTACTTCAAGAAAATTTGGCCTGTATTAACATTTGCATTCAGCTCTCGCAGCTCAGCGGCAACGATTCCATTGAATGTACAAGCTCAAATTACTAAGCTGCGCGTCCCGCCTGCGATTGCAAATTTATCAGCTACGTTTGGTGCAACGATTGGCCAAAATGGGTGTGCAGGTATCTACCCTGCAATGCTAGCGGTAATGGTTGCACCAACAATGGGGATTCCAATTGACGCTCACTTTATTCTTTCTCTGGTTGCGATTATTACTGTCAGTTCATTTGGTATTGCAGGTGTCGGTGGCGGTGCAACATTTGCGGCATTAATCGTTCTTCCTGCTATGGGCTTACCTGTAACCATCGCCGCACTACTTATTTCGATTGAGCCTCTTATTGATATGGCTCGTACTGCACTTAACGTCAGTGGCGCGATGACAGCCGGAACCATCACAAGCCGAGTACTTGGTGAAAAAAGTACCGATGAACAAGTAGAAAGCGCACAAGTGTAATTCTAAATAGCCCCATTCATTTTCAATAGGAAACCTGCGGGCTTCCTATTTTTTTTGCTTAAAAAACAATAACCTTTCATGACATAAAAGTGACATATGGATGTAACACCGTTGTCATTTGATCCATTTAGCATCTACCACTTAGTCACTCATTATTATTTGCGTAGGTTATAGATGATATTTAAACAACGACGTTCTATTTCTCTGATCCAAGCGTTTACCGCACTTCTTACCGGCATCGTACTTTGTTTAATTTTTCTTTCTTTAATTAGCAGTAGAGGTATCGACCGGGTTGGTGAGCAATTTACAGAATTAAGCACTCACACTTTCCCCCTCGCACTCACTAACGCCCAACTAACAAAGAATGTCCTGCAACAAGTAAAGCTTATGAATGAAGGGCTACAAGCAAATAAAATCGATACATTAGAGCGTGTTCAAAACGCCATTGAAGAACGCATCAAACAAGCAAATATCAATCTAGATTCATTAAGTCTACATAAAAATACAGTCACGAGAAAACAACACCATCAGCTAAAACAATATTGTAAGCGTGCGGGGAACTACACCTTGTCTTTTACATTCCAAGGTAAAAGTGAATCGATATCTGGCGATCCAACACATAAACGATCTAGACAATACCTAATATAATCGTAAGGGATTAATCCGTTTGCCTTTGCTGTTTCTACAATGCTGTAAAGCATTGCACTTGAATCTGCACCAGCCGTTGAACCCGAAAATAACCAGTTTTTCCGGCCGATAACAAACGGTTTAACCGCTCGCTCTGCTCGATTGTTATCAATAGATAACAATCCATCATCAATATAACGAACTAATTTATCCCATTGATTTAATGTATAGCTAATCGCCTCACCTAATTTTGTTTTAGGTGATACTCGACTAACTGCGCTATCAAGCCAATCACGGAGCTCTTTAAGTAAATCGCGGGCTTCTGTCTGCCTAGCAACATACTTGGCTTCAGGGGAAGCCTCTTTTAATAACGATTCGATCCGGTATAGCTTTTGGATTTTACTCAATACCCAATCTGCACTCCCTGTTTTCCCTTTTACTTGAACACGTTGAGCCTCAATAAATCGTCGACGTGCGTGTGCCCAACAGCCAACTAACATCGCTTCAGTTTGTTCATAACCTTGGTAACCATCGGTATGTAAATACCCGTTATACCTTTTAAAAAGTTAACTGGATGGTAGCCATGCCTGCTAGATTGATAATCATAAAGTACAATTCCAGGCAAAACACCAGAGCCTGGAGAATCATAGCCAGAGCAGTAGACCCACATATAACATTTTGCTTTTTCAACATCCAACACATTTACCGTTGTTTCATCACAATGCAGAGTGGGTTGTTCAAGCAAAATACGATGTAACTCGTTATTAAGAGGGGTAAATAGTACCGAGCATTTTATTAACCAATCCGCCATCGTTCGCCGTCCAATAATGATACCCCATTGCTGAAATAACGTTTCTTGACGATAAAGTGGAAGACTGTATTGAAATTTAGCCGTAATAATTTGAGCAAGTAAACTTGCGGTCGCAATCCCTTTAGGGATTGGTGACGCTGGCATTGGGGCTTGTTTAATGTCTACTGAAGTATTGTTTTTTTCACAATTTCGGCAAGCATATTTAGGACGAACATGTTGAATAACTTCCACTTTAGCTGGTACAAATTCCAACTTTTCACTGATGTCTTTACCCATCGCATGCATCTCTAGACCGCAACACTTACAAGTTTTATCTTTTATGTCGTGGATAATAACAGTACGCGGTAAGTCTTCAGGTAAGCGTTGGCGTTTTGGCTTTTGACGAGTGTAGGTAATCGTTTGTGTGTCATCATTTTCAATGATGATTTCTTCTTCTGTTTCATTGAATAAATCAAATTGAGTCGAGTCAGATTCACTGCTTTTACCAAAGCGCTGATGTTGAGCCAGCCGAAATTGCTCTAGAAGACGGTTATATTTATTTTCAAGCTGAAGCACAAGTGCTTTCAGCTCGTCAATGGTATCAGGAAGTGGTTTTATTTTATCAGTCATGTAGATGACTATATAACGATAATACAGGTAATCAATCGGTTGCCTCCTATTCTTGACTGAGAATCAACTATTTAAAGGGTTGTTTGATAATGTACCGGTTGATGTCCTAAGATATCAAAACCTTGTAATAGCAGTGTCAGTTGCTGCTCTGATAATGCTAACGTATCGTTATTTATATTTCGTGGCCATTTGAAGCGGTCTTCATCTAATCGCTTGTACCATAAAGCGAATCCTGTTTTATCCCAATACAATATTTTGAGTTTATCACGAGGCTTATTGCAAAATATAAATAGAGCATCACTAAACGGTGATAGTTGCATTTCTTGCTCAACAATCACGACAAGGCCATTAATGGCCTTGCGAAAATCGACAAAATCACGATGAAGATAAATGGTGGAAACATCAGTAAATACATTCATGATTGATACCCTTTTAATAAGAGTCCTATCCAGTGAGGTTCAGTATTAGCTGGCAATGTTAATCGCAATTTTCCGATAGAAAGTTGAATATCTGGTAATTGTGGAGTGGCGATGATAGTTGATGTTAACGCTTCTACTTTCAAGAAAGTAGAAGCGTTAATCTTTTGTTTCCATCGTGCTTTACGTGCACTAAATGTCTTTGGCAGAATATTATGGTTACGACAAAATTCAGCGGCACTAAGCTTGCTAGATTGCTGAGATTCAAATAGAGCGTGCCATTGCTCTGGTGTTCTCTTTTTATCTTTTTGCATAATTACGTTCTCGTTAAATGAAAGATCGTAAGATACGCATAATGAATTTTATTTGTTAGGTGTAGTTCCCCGCACGCTTACGTCTATTTCTGAGGCGTAATTAAGTACTTTTCACCTGTCGCTTGTTTAGAATAAGCGGCCAATGATTGTAATTGTAATACTTCAGCTAATGACACTTCATGTGTGTAGTTACTAGCAAATGTGGTGGTGATTTCATCTGCAACACGTTTACGCATTGCTATTGCTGTTGTCGTCCCTAATTTACCTAAGGCATTGAATAGTAAGAATCCATTGACACCCCAAGCAAAACCAAAATTACGATGTAAAGTAATAGGGCCACGGTTTAATGCGCCATAAATATACACTTGTTTGAAAGTGTCAGAACCATAAACGCTGTGTTCTTTCATATCACGAGCCGCAGCAACTTCCATGCAGTTAAGAATATCACTGGTTAATTGACCGCCACCAATGGGATCAAACGCAATCGTTGCACCCGTTTCAATAATCGCAGCCGTTAAATCAGCAAGGAAAGTTTCACTGCTTGAGTTAACAATGTATTTTGCGCCCATATCTTGTAATAGTGTTTCTTGTTCTTCTTTACGTACAATGTTAATTAAATCGACGTTATCGGCAATACAAATACGGTTTAACATTTGACCAAGATTAGACGCCGCGGCGGCATGAATAATGGCTTTATGGCCTTCGGCACGCATTGTTTCTACCATAGCTAATGCAGTAAGTGGGTTAACAAAAGACGATGCGCCTTCTTTCGCTGTCGTGCCTTCTTTTAATTCTAAGCAGCTTTGCACATTAGCACAGATAAATTGACGGTAAGTTCCGCCGCCAATTACCGCAACGGTTTTACCCATTAACGCTTGTGCTGCAGGTGATGATCCCGCGGCTATAACGGTTCCTGCGCCTTCATTCCCAACAGGAATTGCTTTACCCACACGCTTTGCAAGCGATGGCATAAACTGAGCAGGAACATCAGCGGTAATCACAGGATGTTGAGTTGTGCCTGATTGCTCTGCGGTAGTCATATCAGCGGCACTGAATAAAACGCCTAAATCAGATGGGTTTAATGGGGCAGCTTCAATGCGAATAACGACTTCATCGGCATTAGGTTGTGGCATGTCGATGTCTTGTAGGGAAAGCGTGAGCTTATTGTCTTCGCTAATTGTTGAAATAAGTTGGATATTTGTATTTGTCATGAGGTTTCTCCGGCAAAGAAGTAAATTTGTTGAGTCAATAAGGTGGCTGCATTGACCATAGTGTGTTCGTAGCTGAATTCAAGTAGACATTTCGTATTGGTTGTTTTTGTCACTACGTATTATTTAGTCTTTGCTGCTTGAATTTGAGCTTTTATTTTTTGGGTAAATTCAGGGATGTTTGCCTGGCGATCGACTTCTACGTTTTGAGCAATGATCGACTGGCTCATAGAATCGTTCCATGCTTTCATTCCTGGTACTTCTGCAAGTATGTCCCAGTCAAGTTGGCTAGAACCAAAAGTGCTTACAATGATGTTGATATAATAAACGTAGATATCAGCCATCGTTAATTCTTCACCTGCAATCCAAGGCGTGAATTGACACAAACTACTTAAGGCTGTGACTCCACGTGTTAATACTTGGCGTACTTCGGCTTTAACGGGTTCTGGAACGTCAGTACCTGACAATACATAGGGTATAAATCGTCTGCTTGGTAATTCCAAATAAAGCTCTGCTATGTTCATTATTTGACGAATAACTGCACGTTCGCCTGCATTTTCAGGGTATAGCGGAGTCGCAGGGAATGTCTCTTCTATAAAATCACAAATAACACTCGACTCTGAAAGATGAAGGCCTTCTTGCGTTGTTATAGCAGGTACTTTTCCCGCAGGACTGATTGTTAATAGCTCATCACTACCACCGTAAATGAGATTTTCTTGGAATGGCAGTTGCTTGTATAGAAGTACATGTTTCACTAGGTTGTAATAGTTACTAGCGGCAAAACCGTGCAAAATAATCATAATCAGTTTTCCATCATTAACGTGAAGGGTGCAATGTGTAAGTTAAACGTATTATTACTTGTTTTAATCCGGTTATATATAAGGTAAAACGTGAATCACTATTGCTTTTAAAGCAACAATAAATCGTAGTAGAGAAATGAATAATGCCGTTTTTTAGATGAATATTGATGATGCATGTAAAGGAAACGGTGTTGAAATGAGCGTTAAAACTGACTAAACCAACTATCATCAGCGGATAAAATAGGTGTTTTTCTGGTTGTTTTGTGAACCATAACGATTCTTTTTACGTAATTATATTGATGAGTATGGGTAGCCACAAAGTACACGATTTCAACTCTCTGTAGTGAAGTCGAAGAAGAGTGAAACGTTGTTGTTACGATAGGTTTGGTGAGTAGGAAACGATGAAAAAATCACAGTTACCAGAAAAGATATGCGTCGTTTGTCATAGGCCATTCAGTTGGCGAAAGAAATGGGAGCGAGATTGGCCTATGGTTAAATATTGCTCCAAACGTTGTCAGTCTTTACGGCATCAACGTGAATAATAAATCTACAAACGAAGATTTAAGATAGAGGATGATTATGAACGCCACCCCTTACCGTTTGCGACTCATTTTAGGTGACCAATTAAATGCCAGTCACTCTTGGTTTAGCCAAACCGATCCACAAACACTCTACGTCATTGCTGAAATGCATCAAGAGGCTGTCTACGTAAAACACCATGTTCAAAAGGTGTGCGCTTTTTTTGCTGCAATGGCGCAATTTGCAACAGCGTTAGAAAGCGCGGGGCATCGGGTAATACAGTTAACCTTAGATGATACTGAGCGATTTGAAAAAATAGACGATCTATTAAATTATCTTATTACTGAGCATCAAATTACTCACTTTGAATACCAACTCCCTGATGAATATCGTTTACGTAACATGTTCGATAAATATTGCTTGTCGCTATCGATATCTTCTCAAGTTTATGAAAGCGAGCACTTCTTTCTCTCTGAAGCGCAAATTGAAAAAGAGTTTAAGCCGAACCATCATCATCGCATGGAACCCTTTTACCGTAAGATGAGAAAGCGCTTTAATATACTGATGGAAGAGGGGGAGCCCGTTGCAGGGAAGTGGAACTTTGACAATGCAAATCAAAATAAATTAAAGCGTACTGAATTTGATAGCGTGCCAACGCCCTTATTATTTGCTAACGATGTCTCTGATATTATTGAGCGTTTAGATCGTCATAATATTGAGACGATAGGCCAAGCAGATAAGCAATTATTGTGGCCAGTGAATCGGCAGAAAGCGAGTGAATTGTTGGTGTTTTTCTGTCGTTATTGCTTGCCATTGTTTGGTCAGTTTCAAGATGCGATGACGTGCAAGCTTGATGATATGCTCACTCAAAAGCAATGGAGTTTGTTTCACAGCCGTTTATCCTTCGCATTAAACGCAAAAATACTCAGCCCTAAGCAAGTAATAGATGCCGCCATTATGGAGTTTAACCAACGACCTGATGATATTAATATTGCACAGATAGAAGGCTTTGTGCGTCAGATATTAGGGTGGAGGGAGTTTGTACGTGGGATCTACTGGCGAAATATGCCAACCTATCAGAGTTTGAATAAACTCAACGCTTCATTGTCATTGCCAAGTTGGTTTTGGACGGGTAATACAAAAATGAATTGTATGCACCATGCGATTAAACAATCACTTGATTTTGCCTATGCACACCATATTCAACGGTTAATGATTACCGGTAATTTTTGTTTATTAACGGGCATTAAGCCTGACGAAGTAGATGAGTGGTATTTAGGCATTTATATTGATGCGATTGAATGGGTAGAAATGCCAAATACGCGTGGAATGAGCCAATTTGCAGATGGTGGCATTGTTGCTTCTAAGGCTTACGCAGCCAGTGGAAACTACGTGAATAAAATGAGCGACTATTGCCCCGATTGTCACTATAACGTAAAGCAGGTGAGTGAAGAGACAGCGTGCCCATTAAATGCGCTGTATTGGCACTTTATGCATACACACATTGAGCAGTTTACTAATAATCCACGTACCAGAATGGTCTATGCGAATTGGAAGAAAAAATCAGCAGAGCAACAACAAGCTATTTTAGATAAAGCGAAACTGTTGTTATTGGATATTGAGGGGCTGTAGGCTTTTTTGAATAAAACTTTGAGTAATGTGACTTGTTTTTGTCTCGAAGTTTGTTTAAGCATATTCGCTTTAACAACCGTTTAGCTGATTTTGCTATAATGTAGCTAATTCAAATCTCCTGACAGGTAGTATGTGATGAATAAGTGCTAGATAGCTTAACTGCGTATACAGGTCACGTTGATGAGTTTATTTTTGTCCCATTGTTGGATAGACCTTTTACTCATTCACATCCTGTTTATGGTCTTTTCCCCTATCAAAAGTTACCAATTCTTCCAATGCTGTTTGTTGTAAATCCTCGTGTTGTATCACGGGGTAAATTCGACGTAGTCATAGAGCATAGCAATCCTATACGCCCTATAAATTGATTTATTTATCAATAGATTAAGTGAGCAGATAATTATATGTTCACTTATTCAAAAGATATATTATCTATAGACTTACAATTAGTAAGTTTATAAATTCAATTTGTAGGAGTCTCCCTTGTATCATCAACTTTTAGATTTTTTGTACGTAATATGCCAAAGGCGCCTGTCTTCTGGGCGCTATTTAATGATGTCTTCGTTACGCCTAGTATTCCTAACAATCGGAGTTTCTTTTGTCGTCAACGTTGTTTATGGGGACTTTAATGTTGTTATTGACCCTCAAAGCTCTTCGATTGCGAGTGTGCTATCGAATCTTGGTTATATTTTGGGAATTCTGATGTTTGCCGTGGGTTGCTTTATTGAGATTTATGAACGCGTCAAAGGCGAAGCGTCTAGCTCAAAAAGAGCCAAAAGTATTGACTTTCGCACATTGACGAACAGCCACGCACCGAAATTATGCGATCAATTTGAAACAACAATAGATCAAGCCGGTTTACATGATGACCTTTACATAGAACAAAAATTTCAAGAATCGCGTACTAATTGGCTTGCTGCTACATGTGAGCGTTTGAATAATTTCAAGGTAGGTAAGCTTTTTACTATGAACAGACATGAACCAATGAAACCTTTAGCTTTAGGTTCGTTAGCTCATGTCCCGCACTGTTTTACCTTAGGTTTCCTAGTTGGAAACCGTAGACTCGTAAATTATTATTGTTGGAACAGAGATAATAGTCGCCCTCAAAAAAGCAGATGGATAGATACGCGTGACGCTAGAGATCGTGGTGTTCGCTTAAAAGATGAAATCACTCTGACTTTAAAAGATGGTCAAGTTGCAAGCGATGTAATCAAGTGGGGATTATCTATAGAGATATCTTTTGATAATGACGACGTTAATTTTATGAATGACGTTGACTTAGATGCGGTTTCAAAATTAGAGCTCGAAAACAAGAATGTAGGCAACTTGTTTTCTGAAGTTGCACAAGTCGCAATTGTTTCAAGTATCAGAAATTATATCAATACAACAATTTCCTCTTTTCCTAACCTCAAAGAAATTCATTTAACTGTTACGGGACAGGCATCTTTCATCATGAGACTTGGAGCTGAGTTCGACCAAAACCATTTTCAATACGTAAAAAAAATTCACCACTTTGAACGAAATTCTCAAAATTATCCTTGGTGTCTAGTACTAGATCCTACTAGCGAGTTACCTGTGCAATTTGAAGAGCGATAACCCATGAAGCATATTAAAGCGTTTCATCACTTGTTGACTGATGTAGTCAACCTCAATCAGACAAGACTTTCCAAACTTGAAACTGCGGTTCCAACAGTTATTAAGGTAATTAAAGATTCAGAACAATTTGGCGGTATTTATCAATCATCATCACCTCAAGGCTCTTATGGTCATCGTACAATCATTAAGCCTGTCGCTGGCCGCGAATTTGACGCAGACGTAGTCGTCTTTGTTGACAGACACGATGAATGGGAGCCCAAAGACTATATTAATAACATATATCAAGCTTTCAAAGATCATCCCACCTATAAAAATAAGGTTCACTATAACACTCGATGTATTAGTCTAGACTACGCTGATGATATGCATATAGATTTGGTTCCCTGCACAGTAGAAGAGTCTATGGGGTGGCTTGGTAATTCGTATACCTATTCTATTTGTAATCGCTCAACGAACAAATATGAAGCTACGGACCCTGATGCCTATAAAGCTTGGATTGCTGACAAAAACAAGACTACACGTAATAACAATCTTATAAAATCGATACGTTTATTTAAGTATTTGCGAGATATCAAATGTACTTTTTCTTGTAAATCTATACTTCTGACCACTCTCTTAGGTAGTCAAGTGATTGATTCTTACGATTTAGTTTCCAACGACTTCAAAGACTTACCCACTTCATTTAAGACTTTAATAAATCGGCTAAACCATGACCTGAAGACATACTCTTCTATGCCAGAAATTGAGAACCCAGTTCAAAGTGGCGAGTACTTTACGCGGCACTGGGACGAAACTAAGTTCCAAAATTTCAAAAAGTTTGTTTCAAAGTATGCCGATTGGGTCAATGATGCTTATGATGAAACTGACAAAGATGCCTCAATAGAAAAGTGGCGTAAAGTATTTGGCAATCAATTTTTCTCTGTTAAAACTACCCAAGCTAGTAAAGCCGATTCTTTATCACTTGAAGTTCTTGACGAACGATTTGTTTCGATACCTTCGCATTATCGACCTCACCCTTGGAAGTCGAACGGTTCTGAGGTTACATTAGATGTTGACGTAAAATACAAACAAAATTTTTCACAACACTTTGTTAATAAACTTAGATTCGGCTCACTAATACCTAAACAGCATAATTTGCGCTTTGAGATAATGAGTAATGTTGACGATTTGCACGAAATTTATTGGCAGGTCACTAATACCGGAGCAGAAGCAGCAGCCAATAACCAACTAAGGGGCAATTTTGAACTTGGTGAACGAGTTCGAGAAGAAAGCACCTCTTATAAAGGAGACCATTTTGTGGAGGCTTTTGTAGTACATGAGAACGTACTTCTTGCTCGCTCAGAGAAAATTATAATCTCTATCAGTTAATTTATTCATTAAATAAAAAAGCCGAACCTTCTTGATAAAGGTTCGGCATCCTTAAATAATGCTCATTTAAATGTGTTGTAAAGAGGTTCCCATTCAGTAGAACAATCATATTCATTCTAGATATTCTCTGGTTATCGAGTAAAGATAGGCCTTAAATCAACGTTACTGAAAATCATTACTCAAGCGGATCTTATTTACCATTCTCAATGCATTACTGAATATGCTGCCAGAAATATCCTTTGGAAAACCGCTTGGTAATTCTGCTTCTAATTCCTTAATGGACTTAGGCATATTTATCGCAAATTCCTTCATTATCTCTTCCATTCTCGCAGTATCAAATCCAACAGATTTAGCCGTATCAATAAAATGACGTGTGTATATTTTATCAATAGGGTATTTCTTTCCTTTTGATGCAGTTAGTCCCATTGCCAGTTTTAATGAGCGGATATTCATCCCTTTACCACCTAAGATCGGATAGGCGGATAAAATGTCATAAAAGGGCGTAAGGTGATAACTGCCTTGTGCATTAATAAAAATGGAGAAGTTTTTTGCGTGTCCGTCTGTTGCACCAATTAACCATTGAAATACCTGAAATCGCATAAAAGCATCACGATCTTTTAGTGATTGGCTTGAGCCCATTAGAAGATCCATAATGGTTTTTATACTTGGGCCTCCATCAGTTTCATATTTGATTGATGAGGGTAATCCAAATGCTTGGCACATATCTTCTTGCGGTAATCTTAATAGCTTGGTGTTATTTTTAATCCACTTTCGATCAAATCGTTCTACAGCAATGGCTTTTATTCCATCACAATGAAGTATTTCAACATTAGGTACATTGAATCCTAACTTCTTAGCTAATTGGATGCACAGGTATTCATTTTCTACACTATCACTCATATCGAGAGTGGCATTAGGTTGTTGAATTTTTCCAATGGGTAATTTGATTATATGCGTTGTTGGGGTAGATGCTTTCGGTATGCACCATTCATCATTTATTTTGAGTAACGCTGTTTTTTCTTGTGCTCCGGCAACCGAAATTCGAAAGTCTGATTCATCTTCTAGCATTCCTAATGGAATATTGGATTGATAGGCTGAGAGTACTTGTTTGAGCCGTGCTGGAGTTAAAACATCATAATCCAGTTGTTTGGTATTTGGTTCTTCATCGTTAGTTAATAAAGAAATAGCACCGACGCTGTCTTTACCAACTTCATGAAGTAAATCGAATGTTTGACGAGATTTAGCTTGGTATCTGGCAACGATGCGATCTCTGACTTCTGACAAATCAGGTAATAGGTTGTCGAAGTAATTAATAACGCAATCACTGGTTATCTTTGGATAT
Organism: Aliivibrio salmonicida LFI1238; assembly: GCF_000196495.1. Classification (NCBI taxonomy): domain Bacteria; kingdom Pseudomonadati; phylum Pseudomonadota; class Gammaproteobacteria; order Vibrionales; family Vibrionaceae; genus Aliivibrio; species Aliivibrio salmonicida. The sequence goes on along the minus strand of NC_011312.1, from coordinate 1,924,493 downwards.
TGTAGGGGGAGGGATAATGACAGGGGTCTTCCTACCGTACTTTCTATCCATGATTTATCGTATTGAAACTGATGTGCACCGTTACTGAGTTTAGTAAATTCTCCAACACGCTCACCATTCATGTATGCAATTAATACAGCCATTACCATACCTCATCATCTGGATTATCATCGAGACTTGTTGGGACTTGCTCTTGAATAATACAATGAACTTCTAACGCATGAAGGATCTTAAAGAGAGTCTGTAACTGAGTCGTTTCAGGGTGATTTTCAAAGCTAGATAGGGTGGATTGTTTTACACCGACTTTTTTAGCAAGCTCTGTTTGAGTCAGGTTGTGTTTGGTTCTAATAAGCTTTAAGTAGTTAGCTAATTGTTTTGGATTATAAATCATCATATTACCCCATCATATTATGTGATATCCCCGGTAGAGGATAATTAACAATATATCCCCTGTCGGGGATAAGTCAATATATATCCCCGATCGAGGATAAAGTGGGTGCTATCCCTTGTCGGGGATAAAATGGTGATTCAAATACAAAAAATGGATGCAGCCAATAACTGCATCCATTCTCTTAATTACTCAAAATTAAAAATAAGCTTCTCGCTCTTACCCTAAATAACGCTTCTCTAAATGATCTTTAAAGAAATTAGCATTCAGCACATCACCTGTCGCTTGTTTCACTAATTCATCGGTTGAGAGTAGCGATGCTTTGCTCCAGATATTGTCTGATAGCCAAGTGAAGATAGGGTTTAAATCGCCGCTTAATGTGGCTTTCTCTACATCTACGGTTTGCTTCATTGCTGCCATAAATTGGGCTGCGTACATTGCGCCGAGAGTGTAGCTTGGGAAGTATCCGAAACTTCCGTCTGTCCAGTGAATGTCTTGCATACAACCGTTTTTGTAATTGTCTTTAGTTGATAAGCCTAAGTACTGCTGCATCTTTGTATCCCACAACTCAGGGATGTCTTTATAACTGATTTTACCGTTCATCAAATCTCGCTCAATTTCATAACGAAGAATAACGTGAGCAGGATAAGTTGCCTCATCAGCATCAACACGGATGAAATCAGGGTTTACGCGCGAGTAAATGGCTTGTAGGTTAGTCGGTTCAAAGATGGCTTGGTCAGCATTGCTAAAGTTCTTAGTTACTAACGGAGACAGTTGAGAGATAAACTCTTGGCTACGACCTAATTGCATTTCAAAGAACAAGCTCTGAGACTCATGAATACCCATAGAGCGAGCTTGGCCAACAGGCAGCCCTGCAAACGTTTTTGGTAAGCCTTGTTCATAACGAGCGTGACCCGTTTCATGAACGGTGCCCATTAAGGATTGAACAAAATCATTTTCATCATAACGTGTGGTAATACGAACGTCTGTTGGAACACCACCACAAAAAGGGTGCATGCTGACATCTAAGCGGCCATGATCGAAATCGAATTTAAGCAACTTCATTACGTCTAAACTTAATTGGCGTTGTTGCTCTGTAGGGTAGTGGCCTTTTGGAAGATAAATAGATTCAGTTGCTTGTTTCTCTTGGATTTGTTGAATAAGAGTCGGAAGGCATGTTTTTACATTATCAAAGACGATGTCTAATTTTGCCGTAGTTGTGCCCGGTTCATACAAATCAAGCATGGCATCGTAAGGTGTTAATCCTGAAATTTCGGCTCGAATTTGTGCTTCTTCTTGAGAAAGTGCGACAACTTTGGCAAAGTTTTTACTGAATCCTGCCCAGTCATTTTCTCCACGCTGTGTTCGCCATGCATGCTCACATTTAGATCCTGCAAGGGATTGTGCTTGAACCAGTTTCTCTGGTAATGCTGTGGTTTGTTGCCATTGAGATTTCATTTCACGCAGACTAGCGAGTTCATGTTCAGAAAGAGATTCTGATTCTGCGTTAGTAAACCATTCAGCTAATTGTGGGGCATTACCAAGTTGATGTAGGTGAACAGACAGCTCTGCCATCGCTTCTGATCGTGCTTCATTACCGCCCGATGGCATAACGGCGGCTTGATCCCAACCACAAATAGCGGAGAGGTGTTCAAAGCGAGAAATTTTCAAATGATGTTGAACGAGTTTCTGATAATGGCTCATGAGGTGTCCCTATTTTTATTATTAGTAATATCGTTAAATTGTAACTCCCTAGTTGGTTATTTTTCAAATAAAAAAGCCTCGTCATTATGATGAGGCTTGCAAATTTGGTTATGAATATGAAAGTAAATTAGCTAACTTTTACTGGCCATCCATAAGATTTGTATTCTTCCGCGAGTTTTTTTGCGATTTCAGCGGATACCGTTGCTGAAACCCATTTGCCAATGCCCATTACTTGATATTCTAACGTTACGTGATGCATTATTTGTCTCCCCCGATTGATGTGCGTACTTTATCGATCTTGGTTCCAAATAACTTTCGTATTCAGGTCAAATGGTTCGATATTTGGGTTATTTTATATAAACGAGGCAAATAAGTTAAATGTAAATATATGTGTCGAGTAATTACTCTGTTTTATAATTGATATTAATTTTAAGTAGTAATTAAAAGAAAAACCGATATATTAATTAATCTCACAATTAAATGGACATTAACGTGATTCTTGATTTTTGGGCGTTTTTTATCGCTATTCTCTTATTAACGATGACACCGGGGTTGGATACTGCTCTGGTTATTCGTAATACCACGCGTGGTGGCTGGAAAGACGGCATTACTTGCAGTTTTGGTATTTGTTGTGGCTTGTTTGTGCATGCCACTATGTCAGCCATTGGTTTGTCAGTGTTGCTAGTCAGCTCTTCTGAGTTGTTTACTGTGATAAAAACCATCGGTGCTATCTATTTGATATGGTTAGGTATTCAATCAATAAGAAGTACGTTTAAAGCAGGGGCAGGGCTGACGATAGAAAAGAACGTATCGCATGAAGACATACCTTTAACGCTTTCGTTTAAAGAGGGTTTTTTATCTAATATTTTAAATCCAAAAACGGCGGTTTTCTATTTGGCATTATTGCCTCAATTTATTAACCCTGAATATAATGCGTTTCTTCAATCTTTATTGATGGCGAGCATCCATTTTATTATTGCGATGTGTTGGCAGGGAGGGATTGCGTTGTTGGTTGAAAAAGCAAAGCAGTTTATGTCTAGCCCAACAGTTACAAAAAGAATTGAAAGGATCACGGGGGGAGTATTAATTGCCTTGGGTTTCAATTTGTTGGTTTCAAAATAAATTGATGATGTCGATAAAATAAGAATGCTATTCTTGAAAAGAGCACCTAATTTAAGATGCTCTTTTTTATGGGATGGTTTAGCTGTCTTTTGATCGAACAGAGTCAATGACGTTACTCAGTTTTCCCGCTATCCCTGTTGTTGCTTTTGGTTTCTTCGCTTTTTTAGCAAAATGTACATGCACATCTTGTTGAGCAAAAGGAATCGAGATCCCTTCTTTATCAAAGCGTAATTTCACTTCACGAGTCACATCCCAATACACATCCCAATAATCTTCGGTTTTTACCCAAGGTCGTACAATAAAATCAACCGATGAGGCACCAAGAGTATGTACTCGAATATTGGGCTCTGGTTTTTTTAAGGCCGCAGGGTGAGTATCAATAATTTCGGCTAAGATTTTTTCAGCGTGTTCGATGCTGTCTTCGTAGCCAATGCCAAACACCATATCGACACGGCGTAATCGTTCGTGAGTTACGTTTTTTATTACGTCTCCCCAAATTTTACTGTTGGGTAAGATGATAATTTGGTTATCAAACGTTTTAATCGTGGTGTTTACTAAACTCATGTGGCTCACTTTTCCTGATACGCCCCCTGCATCCACTAAATCACCCACATCAAACGGGCGATAAATTAGCAGCATCATGCCTGATGCAAAGTTGGATAGCGTATCTTGCAATGCAAAACCAATAATAATACCAGCAACACCGAAACCGGTGAGAACCGGAGCCAAATCCAACCCAATTTTAGAAAAGGCAATGAGAATACCAATGAAGAAAATCAGTTTACTCGACATCGAAACAAAGAAATCTTGCATCAATTTACTCATACGTAAATGAGGTTGAACAACGGCTTTGAGTACCACACGTCGAGTCAGCCTTGCTAATAAACGAGTGGCAAAAATGATTAAGATAAAGACAAAGAATTTTAAGAGCTGATCAGGTGCGTGTTTGAATAACCAGTTACTGCCGTCGGTGATCCAATTACTTAAAATCGCTGCCATCACGGGAAAACTTAAAATATCTTCTGTTAAATTGCCCGTAGTGGCAAAGACCTGACGTTTGTAGTTTGTCGTGCTGATATTTAATTGGTCAGCAATGTTAATCAGTTTAATTAACCCATCCGTTGAGTTGGTCACTTTTCTTTGAAAGAAGAGGTGCTCTAAGGTCAGAGAGGATTTCTCTGAATCAGACGAACGCTGAAGTTGATCCGCTAATAGCTGTTCTCTGCTTGAATCAAAACTCAAAGAGGCAGACAGAAACTTAATTTTTTGGTCGATAACTAACTTGAATGCATCGACTTTTGCTTGGTTTGGTTTGCCGAGTTTGTTTAACCAGCGGTAATTTTGAAGTTGATCTGAGAGGGAAGTGTAATAATAACTTCTTGATTCATTTAATGTGTTTTGTAAAGCGAGTTTATGCTCGACATCCGCCGTATCTATTTTATCTTTTTTTGATTTTAGCTCTTTGCCTAAATAGAGAAAAGAACGATCAGCATAACGAATTTGATCTTCAACTTCACTCACCAACAGTGGCGTATTTTCTGCGGTGTGCTTGTTGATTAACTCAGACAGAACGATTCTGAGTTCATTGTTTTTTTCTACTTGCTGTACGCGAATAACCGCTAAGTCATTGCCTTTGAATGAGGCAGACTCTTGCTTTAGTCGTGCAATTTCAGCATTAATATTTTGTAATTGCTCGATGTCTTGAGTTTCATTGGCATAGGTAAGGGATGAAAATAAAAGAAGAAAACAAAGTAAATAGCGCATATTACCTCTATGACCGTAAAGGGTGGGTCAATGTAACTTAAAGTACTATTGTAGATAAAATGCATCGGGAGTGGCAGGTATTTTTGATAAAGCTTTGTCACAGATGTGAAAAAGCAGCAATTAATGCTGCTTTTGAAGGGTTCTGTTTTCTTGTTAACACGTTTACTTAGAGTCGCTTGAGTTCAGTAATAATGGCTTTGATAAATGAAAAAGCAAAGCCAGCAACCATAACAAGAATAACAGATCCAAGTACCAGAGTTAATATTTCCATATATCACCTCGTTCAGTAAGTACGAGGTGATCATAACAAGTTTCGATGATACTTTGACCAACTAAAGGTTAAGGAAATGTGTCAAATAACAGTTAAATAATCACACTGTGATATATGCATCATTTCTATGCGTTAGTTAATACCGATTTCTTTTTCTTATTGTCTGTTTGATTAAAGAAAAGGTGCGTTTCTTCAATAATTATATGGCGAAGCGCGATTAAACCAATCAAATTTGGGATCGCCATTAAGCCATTTACAATATCGGCAATCACCCAGATAGTGTCTAAATGCATATAAGCACCTGAAGCCACTAAAGAGATAAAAATGATTTTGTAAGGTAAAACCCCTTTATTACCAAATAAATAGGTGACACAACGTTCGCCGTAATAGTTCCAACCTAAAATGGTCGTAAAGGCGAAGAACATCAAACCGACGGACACAAGGTAAGGGCCAATTTGGTCAGAGCCTAAACCAATAGCAAAAGCTTGTGTGGTCATTAGTGCACCCGCAGCATCACCTTGCCAGACTCCGGTAACAATCAATGTTAAGCCTGTCATTGTACAGATAATCACGGTATCAAAGAACGTACCAGTCATCGATACTAGTCCCTGTTTAACACAAGAATCTGTTTTTGCAGCAGCAGCTGCGATAGGGGCACTACCCAAACCCGATTCGTTTGAGAATACACCACGAGCAACACCAGATTGAATGGCCAGCATAATAGAGGCACCGATAAAGCCACCAGTGGCTGCGGTTCCTGTAAATGCAGAGGTAATGACTAATTGAAGCGCCGCAGGTACGGCTTCTGCTTGCATCACTAATACCGTAAGACAAGACACAACATAAATCACCGCCATCGTTGGGACGACTTTCTCTGCAACTTTAGCAATCGATTGAATACCGCCAAGGGTCACAATCGCTACCAATACGGTTAAAATACCGCCAGTTAACCATGCGGGTGAATTTAAGGTTAATTGCGCTGATTCAACAATGGCGTTAATTTGTGGAAAAGTACCGATACCAAAACAAGCCACGCCTAACGCGAATAAGGCAAACAGTTTAGCGAGCCATTTATTGCCCATGCCATACTCAATGTAATACATTGGGCCGCCAATCATTTGGCCGTTGCTGTCTGTTTTTCTGAATTTTACCGCCAGTAAACATTCTGCATATTTTGTTGCCATACCAAAAACGGCAGCAAGCCACATCCAAAATAGAGCGCCTGGGCCACCCATTTTAATCGCGGTTGCAACACCAACAATATTACCCGTACCAATAGTGGCAGAGAGCGCAGTACATAAAGCGGCAAAGCTTGAAACATCGCCTTTCCCCTTGCTTTCATTTTCTTCTTTTGAGAAGACCATTTTAAGCGCGGTTGGCAAATGACGTAGTTGGAATATACGAAGTCGGAACGTAAAGTAGATACCTGTACCAACCAATAACATCAACAGAGGTGGACCCCAAATGAAATTATCAACGGTAACAAGTGTGTTGTGAAAGGTGTTCATGGTTTCCCCTTAATAAAGCATATAGTAAGGAGAAGAGAGAGTGGTGTACCAAAACCGAAAGATCGGCAATAGTATAGAGCCGAGATTAATCGGATCACTTTCTCCTCTGTCCTTTTGCCTGAGAGTTTCACCTTTACCATTTTTCAGATAAGGGCTTGCTCCTTCGGCGGTCGATTTAACGACTCTCTCCAGAGATTCCTCCAACTACAGTCCTCACCTTATTCATGGTTTTGAATTAGGCACCTGAAAGATTTACTTCTTCGGTGGGCGTTGCCAAATAATGGCGTTGCCGCTCTCCTGCAGTCTTCATCGGATCAACAAATTGTATAAATTTCTATCTGTACGACTCAAAATTTATGTGTGAACTCTATCATGTTTTTTAGCCAAATCAATGGGATTTTTGTTAATCAAGATCAGTTATTTAAATATAGAGTTAAGAAGAAGGATGGAATCGTTTGCTTAATTAGGGAAACCGCTAAAACTCAAACAATTAGCAAGGCAAAGTGTGCTAAAGTAGAAGAAAAGCGAGGTGTACTATGTTACGAATTGCGGTCATTATTTTACTGTTTGCATTAGCGATATTACTTTTTAAATTTAGAAGTAACGAGAAGGTGCAAAAATCGGTGGTTTATACATCAATATCAGGCGTTGTGATTTATGTGGCATATATCATGATTAGTGAATTGATTCGGTAAATTGTCTTGTCATTAACACAAAGTGTGGTGTTTATAGCTACACTAGAAAAATATCCATTGTTCGAGGTTAGCGCGTGAGTGTAGAAAATAAAAACAATAATGAAACTGAGCACGATGATGAGGTAATAATCATTGAAGAGAAATCTAAATCAAGCCATTGGGTTGCTGGCGTAACGTTAGTGATTGGCTTGATTGCGGGTGGATTAATTGGTTCAAGTGTTTCTGATAACAAATGGTCAGAGACTTACACTCAACTCGAATCTCAATCAAAAGACTATCAAGGTCAATTAAAAGACGCGAGCACGAAAAGTGCCGAAGTTGATGTGTTGATTGCACAAGAAAAACAAAAAGCGTTAGAAGCACAAAAACAAGAATTAGACGAGCAAAAAGCACAAGCAGTCGCTGAAGAAGCAAAGAAATACACGGCATTAAACAAAGAAGTGAAAACGCTTAAATCGAAGAAAACCTCTTTATTTATGCAAGTTGAAGAGCAGAATAAACAAATTGACCAATTAACAAATCAAGTTGATCTGCAAGTCACAATGCTAACGCGTTCGAAACAGCTTTTTCAACGTCAACTGCAGTTGAAAGAAGAAGCGGGTGATTTACAGGTTAAGATTGATGTCATTAGTGGTAATGAGAAGAAACTCGCGAAAGACTGTGCTGTTTACCTTGAAGGTAAAAGCTGGGACGCAAAATCTGATGTGTGTAAAAAGCAAGAGAAAGCAAATAAACAAATTTCTCAATTGAAAGACGAACTGCAATTACTGCAAATGGACATTAAAGAAATTGATAGTATTAGTGAAAGTATTGGTATGTGATTCACTTCGGTACCACTAATGCTACTGACGCATAGAAACCACAGTTGCTGTGGTTTTTTTGTATCGTAAATTTGAGATGAGAATGACTTGCATTTAAGTGATTCGCATATGTTTAAAAGTAGACTACGTTGTAAGTTGTAATGAAGGGAAAGGTGTATGAATAATCAATCCGCTAAATTTGTCCAAGGGTCTACCATGAGACATATTTTAGTGATGTCAGGAACGTCTTCCGTTGGGTTAATGGCGCTGTTTGTCGTTGACTTGTTAGATATGTTCTTTAGCGGAAGATAACGATCAAGTTATAAGTACAATTCTAACTCCATTTACTAGTCCTTTACCTAATGACCGTTTTGAAAAAAAACAAGAATTGATTGCAATGATCAAAGAAAGTAATGAAGGTATGTACGTATAGCTGAAATTAGCCCTTACGAGAGAGTAAGGGCTTGTTGTATTACTAAAGAGAAATAATAGGTTTATTTAATTGTAAAGAACATCGGAAACTATTGGATGGATAATAACCATCTTGTATTGGTTTAGTTGGGAGGCGATCAAAGGTTGTTATATTTCCACCGTCACGCATTACTTTCATTGTTCCTGATTTTGGTCCTTTAGGATTATTTTTTAGAGACTCTTTATAATAAATTGGTGAATACCAATCATTAACCCATTCACTAATATTGTTGCTCATTCCGTAAATACCTAATGGGTTTGCTGGCAGTTGACCAACAAATCTTTCAAGATCTGTACTTGCATTAACTTCACTTTCAGTATAGTGAATATAGAGACCGCTATTACTTGGATCTTTATATTGCCCATTTTTGTATTGTAAATAACCAGTATTTGTCGCGAAATAGAGTTTTTCACCACGATTACGGGCGGCATATTCCCATTGAGCTTCTGTTGGTAAATCAAAAGGTAAAGCCGTCATATCATTTAACCATTGGCAGTAATCTTTAGTTTCTTGCCAGCTTTTACTCCTAGCTGCGCTATATTTTTTACTTTCTATTAATTTTTTATATGCATTAGAGTCTCTTGTGATAATTGTTCTATCGTTAATATTATCTTCTGCAACTGGTAGGTCATTAATTTTTCGCATCCACTCCATATCAATAAAGGTTGTTTCATATTTGGATATAGAATAAGAATTAAGAGTTACTTGATGAAGATGATCTGCTCCTGTTTCAACACTAGAGAATGATGTTAAACATTGTGCATCAGGAGACCAGTCCATTCTCTCTCTTGTACCACTTGGAATTTCACAAGGGGCACCAAAATCACCCATCTCAAAACTGCCACCTTTTACGAACACTAAATTCTCAATAGCACGAACCGCGGTGTTTAATGCATTTTGTTTTAATTCATTGGATGCATCAGGGTATTGCTTATTGATGTTAGTAATAATGGTATCAATCTGTTGTTTTGATACCGTGTCACTTGATGCACTAATAGAGGAATGCGCATCGTTGCAGCCGTTTAATAGTGGTAGTAGGCAAGCCAATCCTAACCATTTGTTTTTCATAATTCTTCCTTATAATTTTATGCTTGTATTTTAAACTATTTAGCATTTTCATTGAAGGTGTAACAGGAAGTAAAATGTGATATTTGTTCAGCGTTTTTAGGTGGTATGAAAAAGAATTAATTTTCAAATTAAGCAGGGTGCGTGATGCAACTTACGTAATAATTTATATCACGATAATAACCCAATATTCCTTTCCATTTTTAAATCAATACTGCGCCGCTTTCGATTGCCCCCAACCCCATAACCTCGTAAAATCCACCACATATCAATTCGTTTGAATAAACCCGTACAATTGAGTACGAGTTGCCCCTTATTTAATAGGCACAATTGCATGACTAACAAGCTTTCTCTTCAACAGCTCGAATCCTTCTTATGGGAAACCGCCGACATTCTTCGTGGCAATATGGATGCGTCTGAATTTAAAGATTACATCTTCGGCATGATGTTTTTAAAACGTCTATCGGATGCCTTTGAAGAATCTCAAGAAAAAGTTATTCAATACTACCTAGACAAAGGCAAAACGCAGGCTCAAGCCGAAGAGTTAGCGAATGATGAAGACGAATACGACAGCACCTTTTTTATCCCAGAAAACGCCCGTTGGTCAGTGCTTAAAGATTTAAAGCACAACATTGGTGAGCAGCTAAATAAAGCGACAGAATCGATTGAAGAGTTTAACTCGGCGCTAGAAGGCGTATTAGTGACGATTGACTTCAACATCAAAAACAAACTGTCAGATAAAAAGCTGCAAGATTTACTGTCGCATTTCAATAAATACCGCTTACGTAATGAGGACTTTGATCGCCCTGATTTACTGGGTACGGCTTACGAATACTTGATTAAAATGTTTGCCGACAGCGCAGGCAAAAAAGGCGGCGAGTTTTATACCCCAAGTGAAGTGGTTCAGCTATTGGTTGAGCTATTAAAGCCCCATGCAGGAATGCGTATTTACGATCCAACATCAGGGTCGGGCGGTATGCTTGTTCAAACGCGTAATCAATTAGAAAAGCAGGGTGAAAACGCCGCTAACTTGTCACTGTATGGTCAAGAGATGAACTTGAACACATGGGCAATTTGTAAGATGAACATGTTCTTACATGGCGTACAAAATGCCGATATTCGTAAAGGCGATACACTGCGTGACCCACAGCACACCGAAGGCGGCGAGCTAATGAGCTTTGACCGCGTTATTGCCAACCCACCGTTCTCATTGAAAAAGTGGGGCAAAGACGAGTGTGATAACGACGGTTTTGGACGTTTTCCTTACGGCACACCACCAAAAGACGCGGGTGATTTAGCCTTTGTACAACACATGATCGCCAGCACCAACAGCGAAGGCATGGTAGGCGTGGTTATGCCTCATGGGGTGTTATTCCGTGGCTCAAGTGAAAAAGCGATTCGCCAAGGGATTTTAGAAGACGATTTATTAGAAGCCGTGGTGGGTTTACCATCAGGATTATTCTACGGCACAGGCATTCCTGCGTGTTTGCTTATCATCAATAAGAACAAACCAAGCGCACGTAAAGGCAAGGTGTTGTTCATTAATGGTGAATTGGAATTTGCAGAGGGCAAAAACCAAAACAAATTGCGCCCAGAAGACATTGCTAAAATTGTAACCACCTTTGAAAACCACTCGTTTGAAAGCCAGTGTGACATTAAGCGTTACGCACGTGTTGTTCCATTATCAGAAATTGCTGAGAACGATTTTAACCTTAACATCCGCCGTTATGCCGATACGTCACCACCGGCGGAGATCTTTGATGTACGCGCAATCCTTCACGGTGGCATTCCAGTGCGTGAAGTGAATGATAATTACATTCAAGAAGAGATGTTAAACGGCTTTGATGTGTCGGCCGTCTTTGATATAAAAAGTGATAAAAAAGACAACGACTATTATACATTCAAACCAAGCATTGAAAGCAAAGAACAGATCCGTCTGGTTGTTGAAGAACAAGTGGGCGATGTTGATGCGAAGATCATCAGCCAACTAGAACACTGGTGGGACAAATACCAAGTATCACTGCATGAGTTAGATGCACAAGTGACCGAAGCTGAACAAGTGATGCAAGGTTACTTGAAGGAGTTGGGTTATGAGTGAGTTTGTGCCTGAAGGTTGGATTTCTAAACAGTTAATCGACTGTAGTGTTGATGGTATTAGCAATGGTGTTTTTTGTGATCCGAATAAAGTTGGTAGTGGATATAAATTAATAAACGTTTACGAGATGTATCAAGGATATGGAATTGACGTAAATTTAACTCGAAGGCTTCAATTAGATGAGAAAGAGTTCATTAAAAATAAGGTAAGTTATGGAGATGTTTTTTTTACAAGATCATCACTAAAACTATAAGGTATCGCGTACTGTAATATTAATTTGTCTTACGATAGTGATATTACATACGATGGTCATTTAATGAAAATTGTGCCGAATAAGAGTTTGGTTCATCCTGAGTATTTAGCTCGTTATTGTTTGTCTGATTTTGCTAGGAAGTTTTTTATATCGACTGCTAAGCATTCAACGATGACGACTATAGCGCAATCGGATATAGCGCCTCTTCAGGTATTGATCCCACCGCTCCCAGAGCAACAAAAAATCGCCGCTATTCTCACCTCAGTCGATGAAGTGATAGAAAACACACAGGCGCAAATTAATAAGCTCAAAGACCTAAAAACAGGCATGATGCAAGAGCTACTAACGCGCGGTGTCGGTGTAGATGGAAAACCACATACCGAGTTTAAAGACTCGCCAGTGGGCAGAATTCCGAAGGGATGGGAGGTTTCTACATTGGGCGATGAATTTCAGCTTTCATCAGGTAGCACTCCTAGTCGAAAAGAGAGTACATACTTTTCATCAGATCAAAGTGCAATACCTTGGGTAAAAACTACAAACTTAAATGATAGTTATATTTTGACTACAGATGAAAAAATAACCTTAAAAGCCTTAAATGAAACATCATGTAAGCTACATCCAAAAGGTACTGCTTTAATCGCTATGTATGGTGGTTGGAATCAAATTGGACGATCTGGACTCCTAACTGGGGATGCAACAACGAATCAAGCCATAGTTGCACTTGTGTTTAAGAAAAGAATTATCGGTGAATTTGTTAATTACTGGTTGATCGCGAATAGACACCGTTGGCAATCTATAGCAGCAAGTAGTCGAAAAGATCCTAATATTACGAAGCAAGATGTTTCAGATTTTCTAATTGTTGTTCCTAGCATTCAAGAGCAAGAAGATTTAGTTGATCGATTTGATTCGCTCACGCAATTGATTTATAAAAATCAAAAGAAAATGGATCTTGTTAAAAATACCAAAAAAGCCCTTATGCAAGATCTCCTAACAGGTAAAGTACGAGTAAAGGTAGACACCGAATAACCAAATTAGCGTCAATTACACCTTGGGTCATTGGTGATTATTATCAATGACCCCCCAAGTTACCCCCTAAGTCACCCCCCAAGTCGGGACATAATAATAGTGATGAGAAAATCAGGCTAGGTACATGAAAAACAACGAATTCAATAAAGTAGAAGCCCCTGCCATTGCTCAGTTGGTTCAACTTGGGTGGACTTACATTCAAGGTAAACAATTGTCACCAGATTATGCTTGCGCCGATGGCATTCCTGAGCGTACTTACCTGCGTGATGTGGTGTTAGTCAAACGCCTTGAAGCCGCGATTAAACGCATTAACCCGTGGATAAGCGACGAGAATCTTCGCAAAGTCTCTCGTGAAGTCACGCACCCAAATTTCGCCGCCTTAATGGAATATAACCACGCCTTCTATCAAACCATGGTTAATTACCTCTCAGTAGAGCAAGACTTAGGCAAAGGGCGAAAAGGGCAGACGGTTAAACTGGTTGATTTTGAAACCCCAAGCAACAACGAATTCTTATGTACCAATCAATTTAAAGTAGAAGGCGCAAACCAAAGCATCATTCCAGATATTGTCTGCTTTGTTAATGGCATTCCGCTCGCCGTGATTGAGTGTAAATCACCGTATATCTCTGCGCCGATGGGTGATGGCATTAATCAATTACGCCGTTACGCGAATCTACGCCATACCGATGATCACGAAGGGGCTGAAAAACTGTTTTGGTATAACCAACTCATGGTATCGACTTGCCGAGATCAAGCCAAAGTGGGCACCATCAGCTCAAACAGTCAGCATTATGGTGATTGGAAAGACGCGTATCCTTTTTCTGATGCACAATTAGCAGAACAATCATTACGCGATAATATCGTTCCGCTTCATTCTGCTATTACAGTTCAAATCCCTGACGATGCGTTAGACGAGAGTGAAGATAACTTAGCAAAGCATGATGAGTGGCAACAAGCCGCCGAGCCAGCAGCAAGTTATGAGGTATTAACCGAAGTCACCGCGCAACAGCGTTTGTTAGCGGGCATGTTTAGTATTTTAAACTTTCTCGATATTCTGCAAAACTTCATATTATTTGAAACTGATGACGGTCGCTTAATTAAAAAAGTGGCGCGTTATCAGCAATATCGTGCCGTTAATAAAGTGATTGAACGCTTGAAATCAGGCAAGGATCGAAAAGAAAGAAGTGGCGTAGTTTGGCATACTCAAGGCAGTGGTAAATCGCTGACCATGGTGATGCTTGCCGTAAAAATGCGTCGTGATGCCGAATTAAAACAGTACAAATTGGTGTTTATTACCGACCGAACTCAACTTGATGAGCAGTTATCAAATACCTTCCGCGATGCACAAGGTGAGACGGTGTATAACGCAGGCTCTGTGGCAGAATTAAAAGAATTACTAAAGAAAGACAGCTCTGATCTTGTGACCGCGATGGTACAAAAATTTGCTGATCTCGAAAAAGAACAAGAGAAGCAAAAAACGGTAGCAGAAGGCTTTGCTGATTTAAACCCAAGCGACAAAATCATTGTTCTTGCCGATGAAGCGCACCGAACCCAATTTGGTGGTTTGGCAATGACGATTAATGCCGCGTTACCCAATGCGCCTAAAATTGGTTTCACCGGAACACCATTGCTGAAAACTCAAAAAATGAGCCAAGCGTTTGGTGGTTACATCGATGAATACAAAATAAACCAAGCGGTAGAAGATGGCGCAACGGTTAAACTGCTTTATGAAGGCCGTGAAGTGAAATCGGAAGTCGCAGGTGATTCACTCGATAAGCTGTTTGAAGAATACTTTGGCGAATATACCGAAGAAGAACAACGTGAGATCAAAAGAAAATACGGTGTAGAGAAGGCGGTTCGTGAAGCTCCAGCTCGTATTCGTTGGGTTTGTATCGATTTAATCAAACACTATAAAGAACACATTCGTCCTGATGGCTTTAAAGCAATGATCGTGGTGGGAAGTCGTCATGCGGCAGCTATCTTTAAAAAGACCCTAGATGAATTAGGTGCGCCTCACTCAGAGGTGATTATCTCGGGCGATCATAATGATGAAAAGTACCTGACTCAATACACAGATAAAGTGCATCAAAAGAAAGTCATCACCAATTTTAAAAAGCCTTTTGGTATTGATAAACAAGGCACTGAAGAGAAAAATAAAAAGTTTAATAATACCGCTTTTTTGATAGTCAAAGACATGCTGTTAACGGGCTTTGATGCGCCTATTGCTCAAGTGATGTACATCGACAGAAAGCTGCAAGATCACACCTTAATGCAGGCCATTGCTCGCGTTAACCGAACTTATAAAGGTAAAGAGTGTGGTTATGTGGTGGATTATCATGGCTTAGCAACGCATCTTACTGAGGCGTTAGAACTGTTTAGCAGCGATGATGTAGAAGGCTCGTATCAAAGCTTAAAAGATGAAATCCCAAAGCTAAAAGCCAAGCATACTCGTGCCATGTCGTTCTTTAAGCAGGTGCTTAAAAATGGCAAGCCGAGTGACGATATTGATGATTACGTTTTAGCATTAAAAGATGAAACAGTGCGAGCGCAATTTGACATGGCATTCAAACAGTTTGGTAAGCAGTTAAACGTTATTTTGCCTGATGCCGAAGCGGTTCCGTTTATTCCTGATATGAAGTTATTAGGCAAGATCCACAATGCCTCAAAAACCAAATTTCGAGACGAAGGGCTAGACATGAGCGAGATTGGTGCCAAAGTGCGCCAATTGGTGGATGAGCATATTCTCAGTACGGGTGTTGATCCTAAAATCGCACCGATAGATTTACTGGCGGCTAATTTTAAAGAAAGCGTTACAGCGATTAAATCAGACGAATCAAAAGCATCTGAAATAGAAAGTGCCATTAAGCACCACATCACCATTAATTTGGATGAAGACCCAGAATTTTACCGTTCGTTGAGTTTGCGCCTGCGTGACATTATCGAAAAAACAGCAGGCAAATGGGCACAGCAACTTGAGTTAATGTTAGAGATGAGAGGCGATATTGGCTCGGCTTACCAACAAGCGGCGCAAGATGTCGGTTTGTCTAACACGGAGTTTGCTTTTTACAATATTCTTATCGCCGAAGTCACTAACGTCAGTGATGGCGATGTGATTGCTGAATCAACCCATGATGAGATTAAAGCGGTAACTCAAGCGTTAGTGGTTATGCTGGATGAAGCAACGGAAATTGTCGACTTCTTCAATAAACAAGATGAAATAAAACGCATGAAGAAAGAGATCAAGCGTGCTGTTCTTGATCAACCATTTGGTGATAAAGCTTTGGTAACGGTTCTACAAGATCGCTTTATGGATTTGGCGAAAACCAAGTTCGGAAACAAATAGCATGGCAAAAGAGAAAGAGAAAGAAATGATTCAACGAGAAAGTTATTGCGTTTACATTGAACGTACTTCTCGCAGAAAAACCGCGTCCATTAAAGTGGAAGAGGGAAAGGTCATTGTCGTTGTGCCAAGAAAGTTAGATCTTGAACGCATAGAAAAGTTAATTACAGATAAGCACCAGTGGATTATCGAAAAGATCGCGTTAAATCAGCATGCGACACCGATGAATGCGAGAGAGTATGTGTCAGGTGAGGCTTTCCCTTACCTTGGGCGTAATTATCGCTTAAAAGTGGTGGCAGGTGATCTGACTCAAACCAAATTGATTGCAGGGCGTATTCTCGTCACAGTGCCTGACCCTAAGCATCAGCCGCAGTATATTAATCGCGCCTTGGTGAATTGGTATAAGCGGAATGCAGAAAAGAAAATTCGTGAAAAAGTTCACCGCTATGCGCCGATGGTGGGGGTTGAAACTGCGGTTATTCGTATTAAAGAATTTAAAAGCCGTTGGGGAAGTTGTACGCCTTACGGAGATTTAGAATTTAATTGGTTAATCATGCAAGCGCCAAATCGCGTGGTGGATTATGTGGTGATTCATGAACTGTGTCATCTCATTCATCACGATCATTCACCTCAGTTTTGGAAAGAAGTTGAAAGAGTGATGCCTGATTTTCAAGAGCAAAAATTATGGCTAAAAAACAATGGGTATTCATTATCCGTTTAATTTATTGTCTTTTTTATCAATTAATTAACGTATTCTCTTCTTTTTTGTATCCACCTACCTACAAAGTATGATGAATATCTCGATTTTACTGTAACGTATGGCTACTTGTTGCAGAAATTGTCTTAGATCAAAAAGTTATTAACCGCATCAATGTTAAAACATAACTAACGATTAAATTTATTTAAATAAGATTGGAGTAAGTTATGAGTGCATTTTTTATCCCTAGCATTAATCTAATGGGTGCGGGTTGCCTTGCAGAAGCAATGGACAGCATCAAATCTCAAGGCTACAAAAAAGCGTTAATCGTGACTGATAATGTATTAGTCGCTATCGGCATGGTAAAGCAAGTTTCTGATTTATTAGCTGAGCGCGGTGTAGAAGTTGCGGTGTTTGACGGCACTCAGCCAAATCCAACCATTGGTAACGTAAACGCAGGTCTTAAAATCCTACAAGAAAATCAGTGTGACTTAGTTATATCTTTAGGTGGCGGTTCTCCACATGATTGCGCTAAAGGTATTGCTTTAGTTGCGGCGAATGGTGGTGAAATTGCAGATTATGAAGGCGTAGATCAATCGCCAAAACCTCAAATGCCTTTAGTTGCTATCAATACAACCGCAGGCACTGCATCAGAAATGACCCGTTTCTGTATTATTACTGATGAAGCTCGTCACATTAAAATGGCGATTGTGGATAAGCACACAACGCCGTTAATGTCAGTGAACGATCCAGAGCTGATGCTTGCTAAACCGGCCTCATTAACCGCAGCGACAGGTATGGATGCATTAACGCATGCAATTGAAGCGTATGTGTCTATTGCGGCAACACCAATCACAGACGCCGTAGCGATTAAAGCGATGGAACTAATTCAAGCGCACTTACGCACCGCGGTAGAAGATGGTCAAAACCTTGAAGCGCGTGAGCAAATGGCGTACGCACAGTTTATGGCTGGCATGGCATTTAATAACGCGTCTTTAGGGTATGTTCACGCGATGGCACACCAATTGGGTGGTTTTTATGACCTTCCACATGGCGTATGTAATGCCATTCTTCTTCCTCATGTACAAAGCTACAACGCAAAAGTATGTCCAGAGCGTTTAAAAGACGTGGCAAAAGCAATGGGTGTAAACGTAGAAGGTATGACGAACGAAGAGGGCGCACAAGCGGCTCTTGATGCTATTAAGGTCTTATCAAAAGACGTAGGTATTCCTTCTGGTTTAACTGCATTAAATGCAAAAGAAGAAGATTTTGATACCTTGGCGGAAAATGCGCTTAAAGATGCGTGTGGATTTACTAACCCTAAACAAGCAACGCATGACGAAATTGTGAATATTTTTAAAGCGGCAATGTAAGAATACCCATTTCAGTAATTATCTGTGCATTCTTACTGGTTAACTCACTTTATAGCGGCGTTAAAAATTAGGATGGTAGAATAACTACTTATCATAATTTTTGTCTTGCTCTTAAATGACTTCCCTGCGCAATAATTGAGCATTTAATTAATGTTATTGGTATAAATAAGTAATTTATTAATAAAGGCCTAATATTTGTTAGGTCTTTTTTTTGATTCTTGCATTTTTACTAGATATGCTTATGATCTTTTTATCTGATTAAATCGTAGAAGAGTCATCTTCTCATTGAAAAAGGCAGCAAATCAGCATGACAAAGGTAAGAGCTCGTATCGAGTTAAGTGTAGGGCAACACAGTAATATCCCTGCGGAAATGCTTTCATTTGAAGGGTTAGAAACAGAAAAAGAGCATGTCGCTATTGTTTTTAATCAAGCAGATAAAACACAAAAAACGCCTTTGGTTCGTATGCATTCAGAATGCTTAACAGGCGATGTTTTTCACTCTTCACGATGTGATTGTGGTGAGCAGTTAGAAGAAAGTATCAACAAAATGGCGATAAGTGGCGGCATTATCTTATATCTTCGTCAAGAAGGCCGTGGTATTGGTTTGTATAATAAGTTAGATGCTTATGAGCTTCAAAGTAAAGGCATGAACACGTACGAGGCAAATAACCATTTAGGCTTTGGTGATGATTTACGTGATTTCAAAGAAGCGGCTCAAATGCTGGGAGCGCTAAACATCAACACAATTAAGCTTGTGACGAACAATCCAAAGAAAATTAAAGACATTCAAGATTATGGTATTACGCTAGATGAAGTGGTTCATACTCATGCTCATGTAAAAAAAGGCAATGAGAATTATCTCCAATCAAAAGTAGATCATGGACATCAGTTAGATTTAGATAAATGATCAATTGAGTAGTTAGAAAAACGTTGAAGGCTCATTAATTAATGGGGCTTTTTTATATCCAAGTAATAATTGTTAATCTTAATGATAAATATTTGCATTTATATTTGTTTTTGGTATATTGCGCAAATAACAATAATTATCATTAATACTTCCTAACAAGAAAGGCAGGTTAATGACTAAAATTAATTTGCTCAACAAGGATGATTTATGAACCACGTCAACATTACTCGGAATTTACTTACTGCATCACTCTTTGTTTTACCTACTTTTTCCTATGCAGCAACTCAATCTGAAGTAGTCGAACATTATGCAGACATCGCTCATGCGGTTTATAGCGATGCATTAACCACTGCACAATCGCTTGATACCACGTTAAATGCTTTTTTAGCGAACCCTTCAGAGAAAACACTAGAGCAAGCCAAAATCGCATGGAAAGCCGCTCGTGTTCCTTACCAACAATCCGAAGTTTTCCGTTTTGGTAACCCAGTGGTTGATGATTGGGAAGGGCAATTAAATGCATGGCCACTTGATGAAGGGTTGATTGATTATGTGGCTGATGATTACCAATACGAACTAGGTAATGATGGCGCCAAAGCAAATATTGTCTCTTCTAAAAGCATTAAAATCGGAGCAGAAACAATTGATGTTACCAACATTAAAGCCGATCATTTAGCTGCTCTTAATGAGTTAGGTGGATCTGAGGCGAATGTAGCAACTGGTTACCATGCGATTGAATTTCTTCTATGGGGTCAAGATCTCAATGGAACGAATGCCGGAGCTGGTGAGCGTCCTTATACGGATTATGCCATCGGTTCGGCATGTACGAACGGTAATTGTGAGCGTCGTGCTGAATATTTAAAAGCAGCGTCTGAGTTATTGATCAGTGATTTGTCTTGGATGGAGAAGCAGTGGAAAGAAGGCGAGACAAATTACCGAGCAGAACTACTGGAAGAGTCTTCAAAGCAAGGTCTTCGTAAAATGCTATTTGGTATGGGCTCTTTGTCTTTAGGTGAGCTTGCAGGGGAGCGTATGAAGGTAGCATTAGAGGCTAACTCGACAGAAGATGAGCATGATTGTTTTTCTGATAATACGCATAACTCTCATTATTATAATGAACAAGGCATCTACAATGTTTATACCGGTACATACAAACGTACGGATGGAACAATATTAGCAGGCCCTAGTATTCATGAATTGGTGGCTCAAAAAGACAAACAAGCGGCCAAAGAGATCCAACAACAGTTTGATCAAGCTCGCGAGCAAGTGAAAACATTGGTGATTTCTGCAGAAGAAAACAATCAACATTTTGATCAACTCATTGCTGCAAATAATGCGGCAGGGAATGCATTGGTTAATCAATCGATTATGGCATTAGTGACTCAAACGGCGTCGATTGAGCGTGCGGCTAATATCATTGGCATTACAAGCTTGAATCCTGATACCGCGGATCATGAGTTTTAATTTACGACTCTTTATTCGGTAACGTTGTTCCTAGGCTCAATCACTTTTTTTCCCCGAGAAAGTGATTGAGCCGTTTTTCGTTTAACCATTGGTTAATTATTACTAATGAATATCAGGATGTTAGATATCATGAAATCTTCAGTCGCTGGAACGCTTCTTCTGCTTATCGTTACTTCTTTTTCTGTGCATTCTTCTGATGTTGCTTCTGGAGGAAAAACCAGTGTGCGAAAAGAAGGGGCAAATGCGTTTTCTTTACCTGCCGCCAATCTTCCAATGAGTAAGCGTTTAGATTTTAGTGTGGGCAACAGTTTTTTTCGTAACCCTTGGGTGCAAGCTCCTGCATCTACGGATGCTAGAGATGGATTAGGTCCATTATTCAATACCAACGGTTGTCAAAATTGCCATATTAAAGATGGTCGAGGTCATGCACCAAGAGAAGGGGATACTAATGCCGTTTCAATGCTGGTGCGTTTAAGTATTCCGGCATTAACACCGGAGCAGAAAAAACGCGTAATTATTGAGGGTGTTATTCCTGAACCTATCTATGGCGGACAGTTACAAGATTTTTCGTTGTCTGGTGCAAAGCCTGAGGGCCAGATACACATTACTTACAGTGAAAAGAAAGTGCAGCTGTCTGATGGTGACGTTGTCACTCTTCGTAAACCGAACTTATCCATTAAAGAGTTAGCTTATGGGGAGATGGATAAAAATGTGCTGATGTCTGCACGGGTTGCACCACCCATGATTGGCTTAGGATTATTAGAGTCAATTCCTGAATCAACGATTCTAGAGTTTGCAAAAAAACAACAGGAGGACAATAACGGCATCTCAGGGAAAGCGAATCGTGTATGGGATGCAAAAAACGAAGCATTGGTTTTAGGTCGATTTGGCTGGAAAGCGGGCCAACCGAGTTTAATGCAACAAAATGCGGCGGCATTTAATGGTGATCTTGGATTAACCAGTAATTTATTCCCGAAAGATGATTGCACTCAAGCTCAAACTATTTGTGAAAAGCTACCCCATGGTGGTACGCCAGAAGTGAGTGATAAGATCCTAAACTTTGTTGAATTTTATTCACAGCACCTTGCTGTTCCTATTCGTCGTAATGTAAAGGATCATCAAGTGATCGTCGGTCAAAGAATCTTTAAAGACATTGGCTGTGAAAGTTGCCATCAATCGAATATTAAAACCGCCAATATTACGAACAGACCTGCATTGTCGAATCAAACCATTCATCCTTACACTGACATGTTGTTGCATGATATGGGGGAAGGGCTAGCCGATAATCGTCCCGAATTTTTAGCGGATGGACAGGAGTGGAGAACGCCACCGTTATGGGGGTTAGGTTACTTACAAGAAGTGAATGGACATACAGAGATGTTGCATGATGGGCGTGCTAGAAACGCCCTTGAAGCCATTCTATGGCACGGTGGTGAAGCGCAACAAAGCCGTGATGATGTCGTCAAACTATCAACCCAAGATCGTAACGCATTACTCGCGTTTTTAGAGTCACTGTAAGGTATTAGCGATGAAACCTCTTTATTTATTATTTGTCTCCGTGGCTTTTTTAACCGCTTGCCAGAGTACAAGTAAAACGAGTGAGCAACCAGATTCCATTCAAATGGTCGATCATGTTTATTTTATTGAAAAACAATCGGCTGAGCGTTTAGCGGCCTCAAGCCAACGATTGGCGGTTAAGTTTGCGGCTTATTGCACTAGTGGACAGCATAAAGGTGAGCTAACTGAACAATGGCAACAAACAATGGAAGCGTGGATGGCTTTACAAGGACAAGAGAGAGGTCCTGAGTCAGCATTATCATTAAATTGGAATATGCAATTCTGGCCTGATAAGAAAAACACCACAGGTAGAAAAATGAGCCAATTGCTGACTAAAGATCAAGAGTGGAATATCCCGGAGATCCAACAGCAAAGTGTGACAACTCAAGGAGTAGGGGCGATAGAGTGGTTGTTATTTGATAATGCCTCAACGTTACCAAGTGAAGGTTCGTGCGAATTAGGCAGTGCAATAACGAGTAACTTTTCATTAAACGCTCAGAAAATAGCACAAGCGTGGCAAACTAACCCGTGGGATGAAGTAGATGAAACCATGTGGTTAAATGAATACGTTGCGTTGCTTGCGAATCAACTTGATTACAGTATGAAAAAAATAAGCAGACCGTTAGCCAAAATAGGTCAACCGAGACCTTATTTTTCTGAGGCATGGCGTTCAGAAACCTCATTACTTATGCTGGAAAAAAACGTTGAGGCAATGCAGGCGTTGTATTTAGCAAATGGTTTCGGATTAGATCATCATTTGAGAATGGAAGGGCATGTAGATTTAGCGGATCGTATTGTTGACCATTTTTCATCTACGTTAGAAACGTGGCCTGAAAGTCCTTCTTTATTTACGACATTACAAAGTAAATCTGGATACCAACAAACCCTCTCTTTATACAATAAGTTAGAGTATTTGAAATACTTAATCCATGAAGAAGTTGCCATCGAATTGAACATCGCAATAGGATTTAATGCCACTGATGGAGATTAATAAGCAAAGACGGAGCTTATTGAAAGGTGGTGTTGGGGTGGTTACGTTGTCCCCTTGGTTAGCCGCTTGCTCTGCAATCAATACTCATGAGAAAAATGGTTCGCCATCACTGATCTCTTGTGCTCGTACTGCTAATGGGCACTTTAATGCGATTGTGGCTGACAGCGAGGGACTTCCTATTCATGCTATTCCTTTACCTGAAAGAGGGCATGGTGTTGCAATAAGCCCTGATGGTTCGCTCGCGGTTGCGTTTGCTCGTAGGCCCGGCAGTTATATGCAATTGTTTACTGTTAAAACGGGTGAGAGTTTTTCAATTACCGCGGCGATGCCTAATCGCTATTTTTATGGTCACGGTGTGTTTTCTTCTGATGGTAAGAGGTTGTATGTCACTGAGGGAGAGAAAAAGACCAGTAAAGGAATTGTAGGTGTTTACCACCTTTCAAATAATCAGTTAACGAAAGTGCATGAATTCACGGATTTTGGAATTGGTCCTCACGAAATTATAAAAGTCGATGACACCACATTGGCCATTGGGGTTGGTGGTGTGCATACCAAAGACAGAGAGCCGATGAATATTGAAACGATGATTCCTGCATTGGTGTATCTGTCTACGGTTACGGGGGAGGTTCTTGAAAGCGTAGGGCTAGCTGATCATAAGTTAAGTATTCGCCATTTATCATTAACGGATGATGGGCGAGTATTGTGTGGGCAACAATACCGTGGTGAACCCGAAGATGGAATGCCGTTAGTGGCCATCCATGAACGTGGTAAACCGTTAGTTCAATTAAATGCAGAACCAGAAGAATGGCTTAGATTTAATCATTACATTGCCAGTATCGCTGTATTGGGTGATCACGTGATTGCAACCTCTCCTAGGGGGAATTGCTATGGTGTGTGGGATTTAAAACAAAATACTTTGGTTGAGATTGTGACTTTAGTTGATGCCTCTGGTGTGGTGGTAAGTCGTAATCATCAAGATGTCCCACGATGGTATATCAGTTCAGGTGCCGGAAAGGTGGTTGGGCGAACCGAAAGTGGCGAGGTTGAAAGCCATCAAACAAGGGTGATGTGGGATAATCATTGGAGTAAAATTCTGGTCTGAATTCCACTTAAATAATAGTCATGTTATTCTTAGGATAATTCATTTAAGAAGAGATAAACATGAGCTTACAATATCAAATTATTCCGGTTACTGCTTATGAGCAAAACTGCTCTATTGTTTGGTGTGATGAAACAATGAAAGGAGTGGTGGTTGATCCTGGTGGTGATGTGGATCTTCTAAAACAAGCGATAGACGCATTGAATATCGATGTGGTTAGTTTGGTACTAACTCATGGTCACTTAGACCACGTTGGTGGCACAGAGCCTTTAGCTGCATTAACGGGTGCTCCAATTATTGGTCCGCATAAAGAAGATGAATTTTGGTTACAAGGGCTTCCAAGTCAAAGTCAACGATTTGGTTTTCCACATACCGATGCGTTTGAACCCAATCAATGGTTAGAGGAAGGCGATATTGTTGAATTTGGTAATCAAGCACTGCATGTGCTGCATACTCCGGGTCATACTCCCGGTCATGTAATACTGTTTAATCAAGAAGCTAAGATGGCATTTGTTGGTGATGTATTGTTTAAAGGTGCGATTGGTCGTTCTGATTTCCCTAAAGGTGATTACGAAACATTAATTGCATCAATTAAAACAAAACTGTGGCCTTTAGGTAATGAGATGAAATTTGTACCGGGACATGGACCTGAGTCTACGTTTGGTTATGAACGTAAAACAAATCCATTTGTAGCGGATGAATTGCCTCTTTGGTAAGTATTTTGGCAAAAGTGCCGCACTTTTCGCCATACAGTGCAGCCATGCCTATAAATATTGCGCGTTTTTTGGTATAAAACGCGCTTCGCCAATTCCGATACAACTATTTGAGTTTCATTTTAGGGATTGACATCTTTTTTCCGCTATCGTTTTCGAGCTTTATTGCTTTAAAATAGATATAGCGCAACGGAGTTTAAGTTTCATGAAAATTGCTCACAAACGTAAAGTACAGTCAAAGCTGCATAAACGTATTAAAGCAACTACACCAAAAACTGAAGTGAAAAAAGCGGTTAAACCTGCAAAAGTAGCTAAACCAGTTGAGAAAAAAGTGGAAGCAGTAGTTGTTGCAGCACCTACAGTGGCAGCAGTAGCGACGGACATCGCTCTAACGCCAAAGCAAAAGGCTGTATTTGATATTGTTTGCCAGAATCCTGAAGGTATCAATTCAAAAGAGATTGGCGTAGCTGCTGGTCAAGAAGAAGCAAAAGCGGCAGCATGGGCGACAGGTGGCTTGAAAAAGCTAGTTGAAGAAAACCTTGTTGTACGTGAACAACTTGCTGGTAATAAAGTAATTTACAAAGCAGCGTAATGTTTTAGTAAGTCGCTTTAAGACACAAAAAAGCCGAGATTGCCTCGGCTTTTTTGTGTCTGTAACTTTGTGTTTGGTAAGCGTGCGGGGAACTACACCTTGTCTTTTACATTCCAAGGTAAAAGTGAATCGATATCTGGCGATCCAACACATAAACGATCTAGACAATACCTAATATAATCGTAAGGGATTAATCCGTTTGCCTTTGCTGTTTCTACAATGCTGTAAAGCATTGCACTTGAATCTGCACCAGCCGTTGAACCCGAAAATAACCAGTTTTTCCGGCCGATAACAAACGGTTTAACCGCTCGCTCTGCTCGATTGTTATCAATAGATAACAATCCATCATCAATATAACGAACTAATTTATCCCATTGATTTAATGTATAGCTAATCGCCTCACCTAATTTTGTTTTAGGTGATACTCGACTAACTGCGCTATCAAGCCAATCACGGAGCTCTTTAAGTAAATCGCGGGCTTCTGTCTGCCTAGCAACATACTTGGCTTCAGGGGAAGCCTCTTTTAATAACGATTCGATCCGGTATAGCTTTTGGATTTTACTCAATACCCAATCTGCACTCCCTGTTTTCCCTTTTACTTGAACACGTTGAGCCTCAATAAATCGTCGACGTGCGTGTGCCCAACAGCCAACTAAAATCGCTTCAGTTTGTTCATAACCTTGGTAACCATCGGTATGTAAATACCCGTTATAACCTTTTAAAAAGTTAACTGGATGGTAGCCATGCCTGCTAGATTGATAATCATAAAGTACAATTCCAGGCAAAACACCAGAGCCTGGAGAATCATAGCCAGAGCAGTAGACCCACATATAACATTTTGCTTTTTCCACATCCAACACATTTACCGTTGTTTCATCACAATGCAGAGTGGGTTGTTCAAGCAAAATACGATGTAACTCGTTATTAAGAGGGGTAAATAGTACCGAGCATTTTATTAACCAATCCGCCATCGTTCGCCGTCCAATAATGATACCCCATTGCTGAAATAACGTTTCTTGACGATAAAGTGGAAGACTGTATTGAAATTTAGCCGTAATAATTTGAGCAAGTAAACTTGCGGTCGCAATCCCTTTAGGGATTGGTGACGCTGGCATTGGGGCTTGTTTAATGTCTACTGAAGTATTGTTTTTTTCACAATTTCGGCAAGCATATTTAGGACGAACATGTTGAATAACTTCCACTTTAGCTGGTACAAATTCCAACTTTTCACTGATGTCTTTACCCATCGCATGCATCTCTAGACCGCAACACTTACAAGTTTTATCTTTTATGTCGTGGATAATAACAGTACGCGGTAAGTCTTCAGGTAAGCGTTGGCGTTTTGGCTTTTGACGAGTGTAGGTAATCGTTTGTGTGTCATCATTTTCAATGATGATTTCTTCTTCTGTTTCATTGAATAAATCAAATTGAGTCGAGTCAGATTCACTGCTTTTACCAAAGCGCTGATGTTGAGCCAGCCGAAATTGCTCTAGAAGACGGTTATATTTATTTTCAAGCTGAAGCACAAGTGCTTTCAGCTCGTCAATGGTATCAGGAAGTGGTTTTATTTTATCAGTCATGTAGATGACTATATAACGATAATACAGGTAATCAATCGGTTGCCTCCTATTCTTGACTGAGAATAACTATTTAAAGGGTTGTTTGATAATGTACCGGTTGATGTCCTAAGATATCAAAACCTTGTAATAGCAGTGTCAGTTGCTGCTCTGATAATGCTAACGTATCGTTATTTATATTTCGTGGCCATTTGAAGCGGTCTTCATCTAATCGCTTGTACCATAAAGCGAATCCTGTTTTATCCCAATACAATATTTTGAGTTTATCACGAGGCTTATTGCAAAATATAAATAGAGCATCACTAAACGGTGATAGTTGCATTTCTTGCTCAACAATCACGACAAGGCCATTAATGGCCTTGCGAAAATCGACAAAATCACGATGAAGATAAATGGTGGAAACATCAGTAAATACATTCATGATTGATACCCTTTTAATAAGAGTCCTATCCAGTGAGGTTCAGTATTAGCTGGCAATGTTAATCGCAATTTTCCGATAGAAAGTTGAATATCTGGTAATTATGGAGTGGCGATGATAGTTGATGTTAACGCTTCTACTTTCAAGAAAGTAGAAGCGTTAATCTTTTGTTTCCCTTGTGCTTTACGTGCACTAAATGTCTTTGGCAGAATATTATGGTTACGACAAAATTCAGCGGCACTAAGCTTGCTAGATTGCTGAGATTCAAATAGAGCGTGCCATTGCTCTGGTGTTCTCTTTTTATCTTTTTGCATAATTAACCTGAATTCTGGATAAGGCTGAACTAATTGCCCACCTAACGATCAGATCTTTCGACCAAGAATTATTTGAACGTATTTTAAAAGGTGGGCAAGATGAATAAATTAGTTGATATATTTTGTGATGTCGATGATTTTTGTTATCAATTCTTATCTCAATGGGAAAAATACCTTGTTGAGGCTAGTGAGAGAAAAAGAAAACGTCAGTCAGTAATGTCTACTAGTGAATGTATGACTATTGTCATCGCTTTTCATCAATCAAATCATAGAGATTTCAAGAACTTCTATATCGGGTTAGTTCATCAATATTGGAAAGGATACTTTCCAAATTTACTTAGCTACACTCGATTTGTGAGCAAAATGCCTAGCCTAATCGCCCCAATGTGTGCCTATTTTCAATCTATCAAAGGTAAGCCGACTGGCATTGCTTTTGTTGACTCCACGAGTCTTAAAGTATGCCATAACATTCGAATTCCTCGCCATAAAGTCTTTGATGGTGTTGCGAAAAGAGGAAAAGGTACCATGGGATGGTTTTTCGGCTTCAAACTTCATTTATTGATTAACCATCTTGGAGAAATTATTTCGCTGAAAATCACAGCTGGCAATGTAAATGATAGGACTCCTGTACCTGATTTATGCAAAGAACTCTCGGGGAAATTGTACGCTGATAAAGGGTACATAGGTAAAAAGTTGAGTGAGAGCTTAAAGAACTCTGATGTCGATTTAGTGACTACCTCGCGAAAAAACATGAAAGCAAAAGAGATAAGTGCTTTTGATAAGGCTATGTTATCAAAGAGATACATTATCGAAACGATAAATGACCAATTGAAGAATATCTCTCAAATTGAACATAGCCGTCATCGTAGCGTGACTGGTTTCATGCTAAATGTAATTTCAGGCGTTGTGGCTTATTGTTTAAAAAAACAAAAGCCACGAATTAAGCTATCAGAATGTGAATTTGAACTAATCCTCGCTTAAAGCATGTTTTATCCAGAATTCAGGTTAATTACGTTCTCGTTAAATGAAAGATCGTAAGATACGCATAATGAATTTTATTTGTTAGGTGTAGTTCCCCGCACGCTTACTGTGTTTGTAATCTAGTTAAGCATTCTAATTAACATAAACACCAGATTATTCTCTTTGTTAAAATCAGACTCATATGACATTAATTAGATGAGCTATTTGCGATGTCGCGATTAATCTGTTGATTATTAAAATGAAAAGATAATGACTGGAATCAGGATTAGGTAGAGCGAATTTTAGATATAAAAAAAGACACCGCTTAGGATGTAATGCCGATCATTTAAGGTAAATATGATCGGTTGACCGATCCTTTTTAGATGTCAAAATCCAAGTGTATTTTATGCACTTGGATTTTTTTATGGATGTTTCTCAAGCTCTAAACATAATCAATGACTGGAAACCTAGCAACGTAGAGACTCTCGCTGATTTACTTCCAATCCATCTGATTGATGAGGCTTATTCTCTCACTGATACGGTGACGATGAGGAAGCGAAAGCTTACTCTTGAATCAATGGTATGGTTACTTGTTGGTATGGCTATCTATAACAATAAATCCATGAAGGATTTAGTTAATCAGCTTGATATTGTAGACCGTACAGGTAAAGCTTTTGTCGCTCCTAGTGCCCTTACTCAGCGCCGAAAAAATCTAGGTGAAGCAGCAATGAAAGCAGTCTTTGAGCGAATGACAAGTTCCTGGCTTAAGAGTGCTAATCTTCCTAAATGGAATGGACTAACTCTCTTAGGCGTTGATGGTGTTGTATGGAGAGCACCTGATAACCAGAAAAATGAAGAGGCTTTTTCTCGCCAAAAAGGAACTCAATATCCACAGGTAAGAATGGTTTGCCAAATGGAGCTAAGCAGTCATCTTATTACAGCGAGCGCTTTCGATAATTACAATACAAATGAAATGATATTGGCAGAGAAGTTAATAGATAGTACACCTGACCATAGCGTAACTATGTTCGATAAGGGGTTCTATTCATTAGGATTACTACATAAATGGCAGATGACAGGCTCAGAGCGTCACTGGCTTATTCCCCTTAAAAAAAATACTCAATATGAAATAATTCGATCGCTAGGTCGTAATGACAAACTTGTTATTCTTCGGAGTAACCCAAGAGCAAGAAAACTGTTTTCTAATTTACCTGAAACGATGACTGCTCGTCTCGTGACTCGAAAAATTAAAGGAAAAGATTATCAAGTTCTGACGTCAATGATTGACCCATTACGTTACCCATTGAAAGATATAGTCGGTCTTTATGAGCATCGTTGGGAAATAGAATTGGGTTACCGAGAGCAGAAACAATACATGTTAGGAAATCGCTTAACACTACGAAGCCGTCTGCCTGAATTAGTGAAACAAGAACTATGGGGTATCTTGTTGACTTATAATTTAATTCGCTACCAAATGGTAGAGCTTTGCTTTAATTTAAAAGGAAATTATCTCCCTTATCAATTGAGTTTTAATGGGACACTTGCTCATGTATCTGCATTATTAGTTGGTTTACCATACTCAACGCCAGGAGCGATCCCTCGACAATTAAAAGGCTTCCACCAGATGGCTGAAAGCTTAATACTTGATAGGCGAAGGGAAAGAACATTCCCTCGAATGGTAAAACCAAGACCTCAACGATATGCCAGAAACAAGAATGCCATTCACCCTTAAGTGAACGGCATTACCGCTTAGGATGTCTTTTTTTTAGTGTCTATACGCTTAGAATTTTAATTTAACTTCAAGGCCGACAAATTGGTCGGTGTAAGGCATGCCTGCATCATAAGCAAATTGTGCCGCATCACCATTACTAAACCAAGCATTATAAGCAAGGTTAACTTCAGTATCTCCACCCCATGCATCGGTTACCCAATAATGAATATGACCCACTGGGTTTAAGAAGAATAAGCTGACGCTACCTAATGTGTCTGATCCTAATACTTCGCCACCATTTGCCGTGATACTAAGCTCTTGTTGCAGCATTAGCTCACCAACAACGGCACCAAAGAAAGGCGTTACAAATAAATCTTGAATTGATGGGACTTCAGCAAATGCTTCTACACCATATTCCCAGAAAAAAGTAGACATCGTTGTTGAGTATAGGAACGATTCAAATTCATTAAAACCGGCATGTCGAGCTGCGGTATAGTACACACCACCAAAATAAGGGTGCATTACATAGTTTAAGAAATGCTCATCTTTATCCCAAACAGGACCCGCTGTGACATTATCTTTCCATTTAGAGCCAAGACCTTTAAGACTTGAATCTTCAGAATCCCATTTAGTGATACTTTCTGGTAGAAATGTCATTAAACCAACAGTGGCAACACTTAAGCCAAGGATTGTATAGGATTGCGCGAGTAAGTAATCCCAATCTCGTTGATCAGATACGCGTAGATAATGGGGGACTTGTTCTGTCGCGAAATCGTTATTATCCGCTTTTTTTGATGGCGTCACATCACCCGCTAACCGTACAGGGGAGAAATCAAATGAAGCCGCAGAGCAATAGCTTGAATAAATGTTGCTAGAACAATCACTTTTATAATCGATGTCATAAGCGCTGTTAGTATCAAGTGCAAATGCTTGTGTTGACGCAGTGCACCCTAAAAGCAAACTGGCTATTGCTTGTTTTTTCACTGAAAGTCCTTAACTATATTAAATACGAGCTAGGTCACAATTATCTACTATTAGAGATAAAATGCAAAACATAAAAGTAAAAACACTCATAAAAACGAGTGTTTATAACTTTTAATGATAGTTCAGACTTCAATTAATAAAACTATTATTAGTCATTATATTTAGAGTGATACCACTATTTGGCAGCCAATTATTGTTATTCCAAGGATGACCGCTACGATTAACCCCAAGTTCTTACTTGCTACTTGGTAATGAGTGCCTGTATGTACTTTTCGTGCAGAAACAACCAAAGCAACAGGCAAAAATAACGCTAAAATAACAAGTGCAATAGCGGCATACCCTAGTGCCATAATAAATCCTTGTGGATAAAACAAAGCAAATAACAAGGGAGGAGTGTAAGTTAGTAATGCCGTAATAATGGTAGATTGTTGCCATTTTTTAGATGAATCACGTAAAAAGTCAAACAATCCAAGACTGACTCCTATAAATGACGTGATCAAAGCGAGATCGGCAAATAAGGACAAGGCTTGTTGAATGTAAGCTTTATCTATCGAGTTTTGAATCGTCGTTATAAAGGCGGTTAAGCTATTTATCGTTGAGAATTCACTTTGCGACAATAGACCAAGTGTAATGCCTTGCCAAAAAAGGTAAATGACAAGTGGAATTGATGATCCAACCAATAAACTGATTTTAATTTTCTTAATATCAAGTTCTAAGTATTTCACTATCGAAGGAATACTTCCGTGGAAACCAAAAGAGGTAAACACTACAGGTAAAGCCGTAATGAAAACGCCTTGTTCAACCGGTAATGCTAATAAGTACTCGCCACTAATATTCGGGGTTAAGAAGAAGAGTATCGCAATTAGCATTACGATTTTTAAGCTAAATAACCCACGATTAATAAAATCGACGGTTTTTGTGCCTAGTGAAATAATGAACGCGATAATAAGGGTGAATAGAATCGTTGAACTCGTTTTCGATAATGAAATAAAAGAGAGTTGATTAATTTTGGTGTGAAATTGCTCACTGCCTCCGGCAATGTAAGCGGCACATAAAGCGTAAAAAAGAAAAAGCATCGAAAAGGTAGCCAGTCGTTGTCCATTCTTTCCCAGAAACTGCAAAGCTAAGCTATGCAATGTTGCTGAACGATCACTGTGCTGATGAACTTCTAGCATCAGCAAACTCGTATAGCTCATCACTGCCCAAATGGCTATCATTAATACACTTGCTGTAAAGAATCCAAGACTTGCCGAGACTAATGGCAAGGCTAGCATGCCTGCACCGATGGTCGTTCCTGCAATTATAAGTGAACTTCCGAATACTTTTGACTTCATAGACTGTCTCTTTTCTTCTGTAATACTTTGTTAGTGATGCGAATGTACTGCCTATTTATCTCTAATTCAAATTATTGTAATAATAAGAATACACTAGGTGTAAACTTATTATTACAAAATGTTAAGTGTGCTTAAATACGGTAATATTTACTCAACATCATAGTTTTTGAATAGCCTAATGTGATAAATTAGAGGTAATTATAGAAATATCAAAGAGGAAAAGTGCATGTTGCAAATTGCAATGATCAGCACAGGAGAGGAAGTCTTACATGGCGACATTGTTGACACCAATGCAGCATGGATGTCTCAGTTATTTTATCAGCATGGGTTTAAGTTATCTAACCGCTCAACGGTTGGGGATAACATAGATTCATTGGTTTCTGAAATTCAGCATCAAAGTCAAAATGCCTCTATTGTGATTGTTAATGGGGGGTTAGGCCCTACCTCTGATGATATTTCTGGAGAAGCGGCTGCGAAAGTAATGAACTGTCCACTTGTGATGTCACAATATTGGCTAGATCGCATGCAGGCTCGTTATTTAGAGCAGGGTAAAGAGATGCCACGGAGTAACATTAAACAAGCAATGTTACCTGAAGGTGCTCAGTTGATTGAGAACCCTGTTGGTACTGCGTGTGGTTTCTTCATTGAATTAAATAAAACAATCGTTATCTTTACTCCAGGCGTCCCATCGGAGTTTAAAGTAATGGTTGAGCATCAAATCTTGCCACGTATGAAACAATGGCATCCAATGACTGAAGCGTCTGAATGCAGCCGATTGTTTACGTTTGGTTTATCAGAATCGGGTATTCAGGATAAGCTTCAAAGTGTACGACTTCCGCATGGTTTTGATATTGGATACCGTTCTTCGTTACCCTTTATTGAAGTGAAATTATTTGGTCCGGCAAATCATGATGGACGCTTCCCTACGTTAGAGACGATATATCACCTTCTAGGGGACAACGTTGTTAGTGTTGATGAATCAATGCTCCCTAATGTTGGTGCATTACTGTCTGAATTTATGCTGAACTTTACGGTTGCGGAGCAGGCGACGGGTGGGTGGTTAACCAATTGGTTGCAAGAAGATGAACAAATTCGCTCTTGCATGAAGCAGGGTTGGATTTTATCTTCTAAAATTGATCAGCAAATGGCAGGGCAAGATCCACTGGCTGCTGCTTTAGCACTGGCGGCGGCAACACGAGAGAGAACTCAAACGTCAATTGGTTTAGCTTCTGGTCCTATGTTTAATGGCAAAGTTGCTGTTGCATTATCAACGGCTTATGGCGAATGGGGACAGTTAATCAGCCTAAAGCGTGATTATAATTATAATGATATGCGTTCATTAGTCTCGACACTCATGTTAGATATGCTGCGTCGTTGTTTAGAAAAGAAACCGATGTTTGGTCAATATGAATCGATAAATCGTGAATCAGAAATTTACGTACCACAGAGTGCATTATAGTTTAACGTATTGATGTGCTTGATAACCGAATAATGCGATCCTAGAAGGGTCGTTTTTTTATGCTTTTTTTGCGAGAGTTTGGAACGTAAGATCGTCGATAACAAGATCTGTTTTTGCTGTACAAACGCAAGGCAATATTTCATTAGGGGCTAAAAAAGCAAGTGGGAACGTAGAGTAACTGACTTCTCCAGACACTAACGTGCACCGGCAAGTGCCACAGTCACCGTTACGGCAGTGTGATTCGACGACCATGCCTTGTTGTTCCATCATTTCTAGCAAAGAAACATTGGGCTGGTTGGTGATCGTTATTATTTTATTTATGTATATTTTCATTGTTTGATTAAGGGTTCTAAAAATAGAATAGTGACTATAACATAGTTTAAAAATGAATTAATGCCTTAAGGTTTCAGCGTTTAATTTGGTAAATTGAGACCGCTCACAAAACTGATTTCGGCCGTTTCGCTTTGCATGGTAGAGCGCTTTATCTGATTCATCAATCAATTGATTTAGCGTGATGTTTTTTTCATTATCAGATAAATAAGCAATGCCAACTGACGCCGAAACGTAGGTTGAGCATGTTGAATTTTTATGTGGAATTTGCAGAGATGTAAGTTCTTCAAGCATACAAGATAGTTTATGCTGTGTTTTTTCTTGATCAATGCCTTCTAATAAAGCAAAAAACTCATCCCCACCATAGCGGTAGACATTTGTGGTTAAGCTGTAAAAATATTTTTTGATAATATTACTGACTTGAATTAATACCTCGTCGCCAGCAACGTGCCCATAAGTATCGTTGTATTCTTTATAATGGTCGATATCAATCATTACC
The DNA here is from genome assembly GCF_000196495.1 of Aliivibrio salmonicida LFI1238. Lineage (NCBI taxonomy): Bacteria > Pseudomonadati > Pseudomonadota > Gammaproteobacteria > Vibrionales > Vibrionaceae > Aliivibrio > Aliivibrio salmonicida. The sequence continues at coordinate 1,889,014 of NC_011312.1, read as the reverse complement.
CCTGTGAAGTATTTTATTTTTTGAGACTTTAATTGCTGAAAATGAATGTCTAGGGATTTTCTATTCCAAACTTGCGTAAGATGATCGGTTTGAGATAACGCTAAAAGTTGTTGTCTGTTTTGTTGATTTTCAAGTGATATAGAGATGTAGCTAATCAGTTGAGAAAATAGCTCAAAATGAAAGGCTTGGTATTGGTAGCTCTCTTTTGCTTGAATTGTAAATACCGCATTTACTTCATTATTAATAAAAATAGGGGCAAACATCGCAGAGTGAAAGTTAACTTTCTTATTGCAGCTATCTCCTAGTAAGGTTATTTTTTCTTCACAAGTCATGTGATTAAAATAAAATGGGGTTGCGGTACTAATACAATAGCTCATGTAAGTTGCTTCTTTATCACAATGAGTGACATAGGGGGCATCTACAATAGTAGAGTCATCTAAATAATGAATGACTATCTCATTTTTATGTTGTTCGTAAAACCCTAACGCGAGAGTGTCTGTTTGAAATAATGAAGAAAGGTCATGTTGTATCTTTGGTAAGATACTTTGTATATCAGTCGAGGTACTAATATATTGGCCAATTTTATTAATAACCGCCAGATTGTCTGATAAGGCTTTCATTGTACTTAATTCAAGTTTAGTGGTGTTTAAACGGTATAATTGTTGTAGGTACTCATTTTCGCGTTTTAAGAGTTCACGTCTTGAATTAAGAAGAGAGGAGGTGAGTGTTTTATAGTGCTCCTCTCTAATTGTAATATCTTTAATATCTTGAATTCTAAGTAGAATAATATCGTTGAAACCATCAATTAATTTATCACTCTCTAACGATTTAGCAATGACTAACCCTTGTTGAATATAATCATCAAGAACATCAAATTTATTGTTACTCGTAAGAAAATGGCAGTATTCTAAAATCATTTCTGATAGATAATAATCGTTGTTAGATGCTTTCATATTTTCAATTGAAAGTAAGTGGTACTCTTCCGCTTTGTTACTGTCTTCTTGGTTGCCTGCAATCTCTGCATTGATTTTATAATAAAAACCTAAGTATCTGGCTTCATTTTTTATTACTGGGTACAAGGAAGATAAAATAATTTCGGCTTCTGAAAAGTGGAATTGTTTGGCTTTAATTTCTGCAATATTAAACAGAGGGAGCGCGGCTGATCCTTGAGGGCCATATTTTTTTTAAGGTTTCTGCGGCGGAAGATAAATAAGTGAGAGCTTCAGTGAAGTTACCAAGTTGACGAAAAATATCCCCAATATTATTTTTAATAATAGCGCAGATATAATGATCGCAAAATTGTTGTGATTTTTCTGCTTTCGTTAAAAATTTATTCGCATAGAAATAATTACCGAGCATGCCATAAAGAGTACCAATATTATAATGGCAAAAGCAGATCAAAAATTCTTGGTTGGTTTGTTGAGCAAGACTGATCGCATCAAAAAAAGTACTGATAGCGGCGATGAGTTTGCCTGTTCGGGCTTGCATATAGGCTGTGAAAATTAATTCAAATTCTTGAGGGATCAATCGATTTAGCTTCGATGCTTCCACTTCAATTGTGTTGAGTTGAAATTGCACTTGCTGTTTTGATGATGCCATTGGCAGTTGGCGTACTTGCTCAAGTAAGTAATCATTCCATTGATTAATAGCCATAATTTCAATCTATAGTCCTTGTGTAATTACAAGATATTATGCCATAAGGATAGGGTTACATGAAGTGATGTCTCATTTTTAGGCGGGGTTAGTATGATTTTTGTGCGCTTTATCATTGTTGTAAATAAGCCGAGTTAATTAACTCGGCTAATATGCAGATGAAAGATCTCAAATTAGAGTTCGAAATCCCCTAAATCGTCGGCACTAACGTCATTATCGATTTGTCCAACAAGGTATGAACTTATTTCTGTTTCTTGTGGGGCAACCTGAACGTTATCAGAGCTTAACCATGAGTTAATCCAAGGAATAGGATTCTGAGTTGCACCATCATAAGCGCCTGATAGTCCAACAGCCTTCATACGTAAATTTGTAATATATTCTACATATTGGCATAGAATATCCTTGTTTAAACCAATCATAGAGCCGTCTTTAAATAGGTAATTAGCCCATTCTTTTTCTTGCTCTGCCGCGGCTTTAAATAAGTCGAAACAGTCTTGTTCACATTCTGCCGCGATTTCTACAAATTCAGGATCATCTTGACCAGTACGAAGTAGATTTACCATATGCTGAGTACTGGTTAGATGAAGGGCTTCATCACGAGCAATCAGTTTGATTATTTTCGCATTTCCTTCCATTAATTTGCGTTCTGCAAAAGCAAAAGAACAAGCAAAACTTACGTAGAAACGAATGGCTTCGAGTGCATTTACCGACATTAAGCAAAGATACAACGTTTTCTTTAATTCACGTTTTGAAACGATAATTTCTTCACCGTTGACAGTATGAGTGCCTTCGCCAAAGCGGTGGTAATCGTTAGTGGCTTGAATCAGGTTATCGTAATAATGAGCAATGTCTTTTGCGCGCTTTAGGATTTCTTCATTTTCAACAATATCATCAAAGATAATGGCTGGGTCATTCACTATATTACGAACAATATGTGTGTATGAACGTGAGTGAATCGTTTCAGAAAAAGACCATGTTTCGATCCATGTTTCTAGTTCAGGAAGAGAAACTAAAGGAAGTAGGGCAACATTAGGGCTACGACCTTGAATTGAATCAAGCAGTGTTTGGTATTTAAGGTTACTGATGAATATATGTTGTTCATGTTCAGGTAAATTATTGTAATCAATGCGATCACCAGAAACATCAACTTCTTCAGGACGCCAGAAAAAGGAAAGTTGCTTTTCGATCAGTTTTTCAAATACTTGAAATTTTTGTTGATCATATCGAGCAACGTTTACAGAATTACCCAAAAACATTGGTTCTTTTAATTGATCGTTTTTTTCTTGTCGAAAAGTACTGTACGCCATGTAAACCTCAATCTTATGAAAGCCAAAAGAATGCAAGGGCTTTCTGTTTCTTACTATTATAATAGCAATGCCTATCAATACATAGGTTTGTATTGATAGGCGTTGATATGAATGATTAAAAAATGAATAAGCCCGCAATGAAAGCGGGCTAAATATCGAAGGGGCTATTTATATTTTACAGCCGCCGCCTTCACAATCATCATCTTGAGCTAAATCGCCTTGTGAATCGCTCGCGCCATCACGAGTGTTATGGTAGTACAATGTTTTTAGACCTAGCTTATAAGCTGTTAACAAGTCTTTAAGCAATAGCTTCATTGGTACTTTGCCATTTGGCTGACTGTTTGGATCATAGTTTGTATTCGCTGAAATTGCTTGGTCGACAAATTTCTGCATGATACCGACTAATTGCAAGTAGCCATCGTTAGAGCCGATGTTCCAAAGTAGCTCATAATTATCTTTTAAGTTCAAATAATCAGGAACAACTTGTTTTAAAATACCATCTTTTGATGCTTTGATTGATACAAAACCACGTGGTGGTTCAATGCCATTCGTTGCATTTGAGATTTGTGAAGAGGTTTCAGACGGCATCAATGCCGATAACGTTGAGTTGCGTAAACCGTGAGTTTTAATGTCTGAACGTAATTCTTCCCAATCTAAATGTAATTCTTCACTACATATATTATCGATGTCTTTTTTGTAAGAATCGATAGGTAGGATACCTTGAGCATAGGTAGTTTCATTGAAAGCAGGGCAAGCGCCTTGTTCTTTCGCTAAATTTACAGATGCTTTTAGAAGATAGAATTGAATTGCTTCAAACGTTTTATGCGTTAATCCGTTTGCACTGCCATCAGAGTACTTAACGCCATTTTTCGCTAGGTAATAAGCGTAGTTAATAACTCCTACACCTAACGTACGACGGTTCATTGTTGATTTGTAAGCTGCTGGTAATGGGTAGTCTTGGTAATCAAGAAGTGCATCAAGAGCACGTACCGCTAATTCCGCTAATTCTTCAAGCTCTTCTAATTTCTCTATCGCACCTAGGTTAAATGCAGACAGAGTACATAATGCAATTTCACCTTCTTCGTCATTAACGTGTGTTAGTGGCTTAGTTGGTAGAGCAATTTCTAAACATAAGTTAGATTGGCGAATTGGAGCAACACTTGGGTCGAATGGGCTGTGTGTATTACAGTGATCGACGTTTTGAATGTAGATACGGCCTGTTGAAGCACGTTCTTGCATTAGTAATGAGAACAGCTCAATCGCTTTAATTGTTTCACGCTTAATTGATGTGTCTTGTTCGTATTTAAGATACAGGCGCTCGAACTCTACTTGGTCAGCAAAGAAAGCCTCGTACATACCAGGAACATCAGAAGGTGAAAATAAGCTGATGTGTTCCCCTTTAATTAGGCGAGTATACATAAGCTTGTTAATTTGAACGCCGTAATCCATATGACGAACACGGTTTTCTTCAACGCCACGGTTATTTTTAAGAACCAATAGTGATTCTACTTCGCGGTGCCAAATAGGGTAAAACAAGGTTGCAGCGCCGCCACGAACACCACCTTGAGAACAACATTTTACTGCTGTTTGGAAGTATTTATAGAATGGGATACAACCAGTATGGAATGCTTCACCGTCACGAATTTCAGAGCCAAGTGCACGAATACGACCGGCATTGATGCCAATACCTGCACGTTGTGATACGTAACGTACAATAGAGCCTGCCGTTGCATTGATTGAATCAAGGCTATCATCACATTCAATTAGAACGCATGAACTAAATTGACGTGTTGGCGTACGAACACCAGACATAATCGGTGTTGGTAACGATATTTTAAATTTAGAGGTCGCGTCGTAGAAACGTTGAATGTAATCCAGACGAGTATCTTTTGGGTATTTAGCAAATAAGCACGCCGCAACTAAAATATAAAGGAATTGAGCACTTTCGTAGATCGCGCCCGTTACGCGGTTTTGTACGAAGTATTTCCCTTCTAGTTGTTTAACAGCAGCGTAAGAGAAGTCCATATCACGGCTGTGATCGATCATTTGATCCATCAAGTCGAATTCTGCTTCCGTGTAATCTTCTGTAATGTGCTTATCGTATTTACCTAATTCGATCAGGTTATTTACGTGCTTAAATAGCGTTGGTGGCTCAAATTGGCCATACGCTTTTTTACGAAGGTGAAAAACAGACAAACGAGCAGCAAGGTATTGGTAATCTGGCGTTTCTTCAGAGATAAGGTCGGCCGCTGCTTTGATGATGGTTTCATGAATGTCAGATGTCTTCATGCCTTCATAAAACTGGATGTGGGATTTCATTTCAACTTGTGAAACAGAAACATTATCCAGATTTTCAGCAGCCCAGGTGATCACTTTATGGATCTTTTCTAAATTGATCTTTTCTGTGGTGCCATTTCGCTTAGTAACGGTAAGCTGTGGGGTCATTTGTCTACTTTTCCTTAAAATGAAGAATAAACAACGAAATATGTAATTTTTGTAATTTTCGTTGTTGTTTTGTGATCAAACTCTATTTTAGTGAAAATTAGAATAAACACTACATATAGGGGGTAATCATTAGTTAGATACAAGATAGTGATTATTTGCAAAAGGATCAAGTCAGGAAATGAGACAGTCTTGTGAATAACCTCTTAATAAAAAAAAACAGTAAGTAACTACTAACCGAGTCAGATTAGCTATATCAAGCTATCAGAAATAGCGGATTTGATAATGGTTGAGAAGTAAGCAGCTGAAAAAATATTTCTCTTGATTTTTGTGGTTTTGGTGGATCTCTGTTTATCGAAAAAAATTGCTGATTTGTTGTTCTAAAATGTGATGTCGTGAGAAAAAGAGCAAGAGATAAAATGATAGGAGGGACGTAGAAAGAAAAAGCTCTTTATTTACATTAAGAATAAATAAAGAGCCTGAATTTTACAGCGTTGTATGAACGATGTAATTAACATCAACATTTGTGCCTAATGAATAAGCGTCTGTTAATGGATTGTAATGAAGACCAGTGATCCCACGCTCTTGTAATGCTGTTTGATCGAGCATTTTTAATAATTCAGAAGGACGGATGAACTTATCGTGATCATGAGTGCCTTTTGGGACCAATTTAAGAACGTGTTCTGCGCCAACAATGGCAAACAGATAGGATTTGATATTGCGGTTTAAGGTGGAGAAAAATACATGCCCACCTGGTTTTATCATTTTAGCGCAAGCACGAATCACAGACAAAGGGTCTGGCACATGCTCTAGCATTTCCATACAGGTTATTACATCGTATGTTTCAGGGTATTCTTCTGCGTGCTGCTCTGCAGTAGATTGGATATATTCTAATATAGTGCCCGTTTCTAATGCATGAAGACGAGCGACGGTTAGAGGCTCTTTCCCCATGTCTAACCCAATAACGTCTGCACCTTGTTTTGCCATGCTCTCAGCTAAAATACCGCCGCCACAACCAACATCTAATACTTTTTTACCAAATAGACCATTGGCGTTGGTCAATACATAATTAAGGCGTAATGGATTGATTTGATGTAGAGGTTTAAATTCACCTTCAAAATCCCACCAACGAGAGGCCATATCTTCAAATTTTTTGATTTCTGCTGGATCGACATTTAACTGCTGAGTCATAGTTCTTAATTCCTTTTTCATCTTCTCCTTATTATATACAGAAAAAAAGCAGAAAGAGAGACTTTAAAATGGCGATTTTTTCACCGGTTTTTATGAGGCTTTTCAAGAATATGATGAATTGATTTGTGACTTGCTCCCGATTTCGTAGGATTCTTAAGCTTAAGAGTGATTTTGCGAATTAAAACGATGCGACATAGAAGCGTTATGTGCTATATTTTGCAATCTTGCACGTTTATCAGTATCAATTACTTTATCTTTATAGTGGATCTAATTGATAAAGTAATTGATATTGATACGACAGAACTAATTTGAGGGATATTGGCTCTATGAGCGATCTTGCTAAAGGGATCACGCCCGTAAATATTGAAGATGAGCTTCGAGGTTCATACCTAGACTATGCGATGTCAGTAATCGTTGGTCGTGCTCTTCCAGATGTGCGTGATGGTCTAAAACCTGTACACCGCCGTGTTTTATTCGCGATGGATGTATTAGGTAATGATTGGAATAAACCATATAAAAAATCTGCCCGTGTCGTCGGCGACGTAATTGGTAAGTATCACCCACATGGTGATAGTGCTGTATACGACACGATAGTACGTATGGCGCAGCCGTTCTCACTACGCTATATGCTTGTTGATGGCCAAGGTAACTTTGGTTCTATCGATGGTGACTCTGCTGCGGCAATGCGTTATACCGAAGTTCGTATGTCGAAAATTGCCCACGAATTGTTGGCCGATTTAGACAAAGAAACCGTCGATTACGTTCCTAACTATGATGGTACAGAACAGATCCCTGCGGTATTACCTACTCGTGTACCTAACTTATTAGTTAATGGTTCATCAGGTATCGCAGTTGGTATGGCAACTAATATACCTCCTCATAACTTAACTGAAGTGGTTAATGGTTGTTTAGCATTCATCGAGAATGAAGATATTACTATCGATGAGCTAATAAACTACATTCCAGGTCCTGACTTTCCGACAGCTGCATTAATCAGTGGTCGTAAAGGCATCGTTGATGCATATAAAACAGGCCGCGGTAAAGTTTACATGCGTTCTAAAGCAAATATCGAAGCGGACAAAAATGGTAAAGAAACCATTATTGTTACTGAGATCCCTTATCAAGTTAACAAAGCACGTGTGATCGAAAAGATCGCTGAGCTTGTTAAAGATAAGAAAGTCGAAGGTATTTCAGCACTGCGTGACGAATCTGATAAAGATGGTATGCGTATTGTTATCGAATGTAAGCGTGATGCAGTGGGTGAGGTGGTTCTTAATAACTTATTCTCATTAACTCAGCTTCAAACTACATTCGGCGTAAACATGGTGGCACTTGATAATGGCCAACCAAAACTGTTCAACTTAAAAGAAATGTTGAAGTGTTTTGTTGATCACCGTCGTGAAGTGGTAACTCGCCGTACAATTTTTGAATTACGCAAAGCGCGTGATCGTGCTCATATCCTTGAAGGTTTGGCGCTGGCATTAGCAAACATTGATGAGATCATTGATCTAATCAAAAATGCGCCATCACCAGCAGAAGCAAAGCAAGGCCTAGTCGCTCGCGGTTGGGATCTTGGTAATGTTGCCGACATGCTAGAGCGTGCTGGTACAGATGCTGCTCGTCCTGATTGGTTAGAGCCAGAGTTTGGTATTCGTGAAGGTCAATACTTCTTAACGGAACAACAAGCTCAAGCAATTCTAGAATTACGTCTACACCGTTTAACTGGTTTAGAACATGAAAAAATTCTAGATGAATACAAAGCACTATTAGATGAAATCGCAGAGCTAATGCATATCCTTGCAAGCACTGAACGTCTAATGGAAATCATTCGTGATGAATTAATTACGGTTCGTGATACTTATGGTGATGAGCGTCGCACTGAAATTGGTGCTGCTATTCACGATATCGATATAGAAGACTTAATCACACAAGAAGATGTTGTAGTAACACTTTCTCGTGAAGGTTATGTTAAGTACCAAATTCTAGGTGATTACGAAGCGCAACGTCGTGGTGGTAAAGGTAAGAGTGCAACTAAGATGAAGGACACCGATTATATCGAGCGTCTACTTGTTGCTAACACTCATGATAATATCCTTTGCTTCTCTACACGTGGTAAAGCATACAGCTTGAAAGTATTCCAACTTCCTCAAGCAAGCCGCACCGCTCGTGGTAAGCCTATCGTGAACATTCTTCCTCTAGAAGAAGGTGAGCGTATTACAGCGATTCTACCAGTATCTGAATATTCTGAAGATAAGTTCATCTTCATGGCAACAGGTGATGGTACGGTTAAGAAAACATCTTTAGATCAATTTGCTAAAGTTCGTGCAAACGGCTTAATTGCAGTTAATCTACGTGAAGATGATTCATTAATCGGCGTCGATATTACGACGGGTTCAAATGAAATCATGCTGTTCTCTAAAGCCGGTAAAGTCGTTCGTTTCAGCGAAGAACATGTTCGTGGAATGGGCCGTACTGCTTCAGGTGTTCGTGGTATGAAACTGACTGGTGAAGATCAGGTTGTTTCATTGATTGTTCCTTCTAATGAAGGTGACATTCTAACGGTGACAGAAAATGGGTACGGTAAACGTACTAAAATTTCTGAATACCCTACGAAGAGCCGTGCAACACAAGGTGTTGTTTCTATCAAGGTTTCAGATCGTAACGGCAGTGTTGTCGGTGCAGTTCAAGCTGAAGATGGTGATGAGTTCATGATGATCACGGATGCAGGTACGTTAGTTCGTACACGCGTATCGGAAGTAAGCCAAGTGGGTCGTAATACCCAAGGTGTTACACTGATCCGTACTGCTGAAGATGAAAATGTAGTTGGTTTACAACGCATTGATGAACCAGAAGAGCTTGAAATTCTTGAAGGTGATGTAGTAGAAGGTGAAGAAGAGGCGACAGTAATTACTGAAGCAACTGAAACTCCTGACGCTGAATCAGATGAAGATACGACAGAAGAATAATTTTTCTTAACGTATTAAAAAGCCCGCTTATTTTTAAGCGGGCTTTTTTGTCTCTGTAATTTGACAAATTTGAAGTAGTTTTAGCAAATATCAAATTTACGTTGTTCAGAATAGAGATCGGTTGTGATGACAAATTTTTCTTTGCCACATGCGATACAAATAGGTTGTCCGAACCAAGCTGCATAACACTCACAACAGGTATAGTGACTGTTTATTGAGAAGGAGGTTGATTTTTCTGACCGAGAATCTAATTCGGGTCGTTCAAATTGCACCTGCTCTTCAGGTTTTATTACTGTTTTCATCATCGCCAACTTTTAAAGTGTCGTGAAAGTCATGGCCTTCACATTCATTATAGTTATGAATAAGTATGGTATGATATTGGTCGTAAAACAATAGGACGTTTTGTGATTTACTTTGCCTTATGGCAAATAAAAAGAGCACAAAAGCGCTCTTTTTATAGGATGTTTGAGGGACTTATAAACTTTAGTTGTTATATGCCGTTTTTAAAGCAGTAAAGCGTTCAACGAGATCATTAATAGCTTCTTGATCGTATGTTTTTAAACCGGTAGCAATCATGCGTTTAGTACCATGACCCACATCTTCACCATCTTCAGTAAACTTAAAGTTAAGCTTTACTAGTCCTCGTTTTCCTTCTATATCCATTGTTGCACCCGTAAATTCAACGCTAGGTTTAACAAGATCAAGGCGAGTAAACTCGATGTCCATACTTTCATAAATCACTAATGGACGTTGGCAGTTGATCATTAACTGCTTGTCTTCCATTAGAGGGACCATTATATGTGGGAAGTTCATGCCTGAGAATTGAACATATTGTTTTACAACGTTTTCAATGAATTCAGGATCGATGTTTTTATCACCACTGCGGCTAACGTGTAAATATTCTTTATTGTTTTGATCAGATAAAGAGTATTCACCTTGTTCTGCATGATTGATATGAAGTGACGTACTGTCCGATACCATACCAGCAAAATTAAAATGCATTTTATTACTGATGCCTGTTTTTGAAAGCAAAACAGCAAACAGTAAATCACCAGGAACACAGAAACGCTTTGAGATTACGTCATGAATAGGGTTGAAATCACCTGCCACTTTTTTCGCAAAATCACTTGCTTGTTGGCGTGTAAATTCAAATGAATTATCTGTTTCCGAAAAATATTGATTTAACTGCATAATATATTTGATAAAACCTAGCTAATGAAATAACCACGCTAGTATACCTAATCTCTAATCCTTTAATGGTCTATCCAGTCAAGATAGTAAAAAAAGGATAGAAATAAAAGAATAAACCTATTTTTGAGCTAAAACACCTAGAAAGGTGACGAAGGGTTTAGATATCGTCGGGTATAATTACGTACTTCCAACATTTTGTATTAAAGGTCACAAATGAAATCGTTCGTTAAAGTAGGGCTTATTAGCGGTGCTATTTTTTCAAGTATTATTCTTTTCAGTCATGACGCAGAAGCTTCAGAAGATCAGCCTGGCGATATAGCCGCAAACATAGGTGCGGTAGGTATTCCTGTTATTGCTGGTTCGGTTGCCTTATTTAAAGAAGATTACGATGGGTTTTGGATGTTTGCAAAAGGAGCGGCATATACACTCGCTGCCACTCAAGCTCTTAAGTATACAGTAAGAGAAGAAAGGCCGAATGGAGAAGATGATTTAAGTTTTCCATCAGGTCATTCATCATCGGCTTTTCAGGGGGCATCTTATTTACAATTTCGTTATGGCTGGAAGTATGGTTTACCTGCTTATATTAGTGCAGGATTAGTTGGTTATTCGCGAGTTGAGAATGATCACCATTATTGGCGTGATGTGATTGCGGGTGCAGTTTTAGCAACAACCATTCAATATTTAGTGACAGATGCGTATATAGATTCAAATAAGGTCATGATTACCCCTGTTATTAACCAAGATCATGTCGGAATTGCAGCATCTTTTTCATTTTGATTGGCAAATGGGTAGCAAGCGAGTAAAATCACCTCCCTTTTATTCGATGCTAGGTGTACAACAATGTTTATTGGATTTGACTACGGAACGGCAAATTGCTCAGTGGCAACCATTCAAAATAATCAAGCTAAACTGCTTAAACTAGAAGGGGATAGTACTTTTATACCTTCCGCGTTATGCGCACCTACTCGAGAAGCTGTTTCTGAATATCTATTTCGTATTTGGGGTGTTCAACCAAGTACGAATATTAATGAACGTTTACTTCATACGGCTATTGCTTATAACCGTGAAGAGGATATTGATGTTGATGCTGGATCTGTGACGTTTGGTCAAGCGGCTTTAAATGTTTATATTGATGATCCAGAAGACGTATATTACGTAAAGTCACCTAAATCTTTCTTAGGTGTTTCTGGTTTACGTGATGTACAAGTTAGCTTGTTTGAAGATCTTGTAACTGCCATGATGAAAAACATCAAAAATAATGCAGAGCAAGAATTACAGGCTGATATTACATCTACCGTTATTGGGCGTCCTGTTAACTTCCAAGGGGCAGAAAGTGATGAGGCAAACAGCCAAGCCATCTCTATTTTGTCACGTGCAGCGATGCGTGTTGGTTTTAAAAATATTGAATTTCAATTTGAACCAGTGGCCGCGGGTCTAGACTATGAGCAAACATTAACTGAAGACAAAACGGTTCTTATTGTTGATATTGGCGGTGGTACGACTGATTGCTCGATGATCGAGATGGGACCATCTTGGAAAGGTAATCATGACCGCACAAAAGGGATCTTAGCTCACAGTGGGTCTCGTATTGGTGGTAATGATTTAGATATTCATTTAGCACACCGTAAATTTATGCCAATGCTGGGATCTCAAAGTCGAACTCATAAAGGCTTAGAGTTACCAATGACTCAATTTTGGAATCCAATTGCTATTAATAATATTGTGGCACAATTGGATTTCTTTGGTTTTGCTAACCGTAAACATTTATTGCAAATGATGAATGAGACACAAGAGCCAGAAAAATTAGCTCGATTGATTAAACTGTACGATGAAAAATTAAGTTATAAATTACTTCGTGACGCTGAACAAACAAAAATTGCGCTATCAGAGCATTTAGAGCATTCGGTTGATCTCAGCTATCTTGATGAAGGCTTATCATTATCTATTGATCAACAAAGTCTTACTGAGGCAATTGCGAAACCGCAAGAGAACATCAATAGACTTGTTAAAGAAGCCATTCAGCAAGCAGGTAAAACGCCAGATATTATTTATGTCACCGGTGGTTCTGCTCGTTCACCAATTTTACAAGCAGCATTGCAGAAACAATTACCAAATATTGAAATTGTAGGTGGTAATTACTTTGGTTCAGTGACAGCGGGCTTAGCTCACTGGGCAAATTACTGCTTCGCATAAATTCAGTGATTCACAATAAATTCGAGTATCAAGCGGCTGATAACGTCGCTTGGTTTTGTGAAATATTAAATAAATTTTAGGTAAAATTAAATGACAAACATACCAACAACGATGACTTTTTTTGAGCGTTTTGAATCAGATATTATGTCGGGAAAAAAAGTAATTACGATTCGAGATGAATCAGAAGAAGATTATGCGGTAGGTTCTGAGGTTTCAGTCAGCACGTATGAAGACAATCGTCATTTTTGTCGTTTAGCAATTGATAGCGTTACGCCCATTACGTTTGATGAATTAAACCAATATCATGCAGATCAAGAAAACATGACATTAGATGAGTTAAAACAAATTATCGAAGAGATTTACGCAAACAAAGGTCAACTTTACGTAGTTTCTTACCATTTAGTTTAACGATTACTTAATATAGGATAAATAATGGAACTGTTATCCATTGATTTTCTTGGACAGCCATTGCGTTTAGAAGGCTCAATGGCTGGCTGGCAGCAAGTGTTTTGGAGTAATACATTAGTTGCTCAACAGGCGGCATCCGCGGATCATCAAGATCTATTTATACACGAATTTAAATTGAATCAAGGTGAGACGATAGTAACGTGTCGTTTAGAAGTGAAAGTTACTTGGCAACCATTTTTGATCGAGTATCGTGCAAGTGTTGATGACCAGTTGATCGCAGAAGGCTCTCGTAATACAAAAGACATTGAGCAACAAGTTCCACATGAGCCAATAAAAGCAGAGCGCCGGTTTAGTTTGATCGGTCTTGTGTCACTAGGCATGAAAGCATTAAAAAGCGTTAAACTGGTTAAAGTTGTATTAGCGTCAGCCAGTATCGCGGCTTACTCATGGTTATTTTCTATTGAATTTGCATTATCACTGATAGCTTGCCTAGTGTTTCATGAATACGGTCATATTCGTGCGATGAAATACTTTGGAATGAAGACGAAAGGGATTTATTTGATCCCATTTTTAGGCGGATTAGCACTCAGTGATGAGAAAATAAATACACGTTGGCAAGATGTTGTTATTTCGATTATGGGGCCATTTTTTGGTTTGATACTGTCGCTGATTTTAATTGTCGTGTATTGGATAACAGGAGAGATGTTCTTTGCGGGTCTTGCTGTATTTAATGCATTCTTAAACCTCTTTAATTTACTGCCCATTTTGCCCTTAGACGGTGGACACGTATTAAAAAGTGTTAGCTTCTCTATGAACAGTAAAGTTGGTATTGCATTGTGTGCTTTAGCCGCCATTGGTGGGATAATATTAAGTTACCAATTAGGCTTCGCTCTTTTTGGTTTCCTACTTATTATGGGGAGCTTAGAAATCGTCTTTGAGTGGAAGCAACGTCATCATAGTCATTTGTTGCCTTTAGATAAATATGGACAAATTGTTTCATCGGCTTGGTATGTCGGGCTTGTAAGCTCGTTAGTTGGTATTATTTGGTATTTTGCAAGTAGCGGAGATGCTTTATTACAACTGCCAATGCAGATTTTAGGAACGTAATAGTAAGAAGCCTATTTTAGAATATAAATGAGAAGCTCAAGAAGGGCGCACAGAAAGGATAAAAGGATGTTTAAGAAATTAAAGGCGTCATTAGGTATAGGTGCCGCAAAGGTAGATACCATTTTAGAAAACCCTGAATTGTTCCAAGGTGATACGTTAATAGGTACGGTTCATATTCAAGGGGGAGATATTGAGCAAAAAATTGATGCAATCCATTTGAAGCTGAATACTGAAATCAAAGTAGAAAATGACAATGGAACTAGCTATCAAACATTAACTCTGTTTCATACTCAAGCCGTGAATCCATTTGTGATTCAAGCTGGGGAGACTCAGGAAATGAAATTTACAATTAAGTTACCAGATGAAACTCCGATTACAGCGCTTAATGTGAACAATAACCATTGTGATGTTTGGGTTGAAACCGTATTAGATATTGATTTTGCTATTGATCCTACGGATCGTGATTTATTAGTTGTTAAGCCAATGCGAGTTGCTGCTGCTATTATCAGCCAAATCGAACAGGCTGGGCTTAGTATGGTAAAAGCGGATGTAGAACAGGGGTTCCTAAATGGAGGGCACTTTAAGTCACATTCTGGTGGCTACCAAGAGATCGAATTTAAAAGTAATGGTTTCATCAACAAGAAAGAAATAGAACTATCATTTGTTCTGGATGGTCAAGTTCTTCACTGTTTAGCTGAAGAGGATCGTTCGATGGGCTTTAATCGTGGTGACCAATATGCTTCTTTTTCATTAAACGTCAATGCGTCAAGTGCTGATATCCATCATGCTGTACAAAAGATATTACGTGTGTAGCTAAGCACGATTGTATTTTTACCATAAAAAAAGAATCGATGTCATTTTTGTGATCTCGATTCTTTTTTGCATTAGGCACTCAAGAATCGTACAATAATCGGCTTGTAAGTGTCCCGACCTTTGTGTGGTTGATTGATCCTTACATCATATATAGACAATCTATTATTTCGTTTCATTAATTTTTAGCATGTGTCGCTTCGTGTGCGACACCACTGTAAAGGATAAAACATGCCTGTAATTACTCTTCCAGACGGTTCTCAACGTCAATTCGATAATGCTGTTTCTACTATGGATGTTGCTACTGACATCGGTCCAGGTCTTGCGAAAGCTTGTATCGCTGGCCGTGTTGATGGCGTTCGTGTTGATGCGTGTGATTTAATTGAAAATGACGCACAACTTGAAATCATCACAGCAAAAGATGAAGACGGTTTAGAAATCATTCGTCACTCTTGTGCGCACCTTTTAGGTCACGCAGTTAAGCAACTTTTCCCAGAAGCGAAAATGGCGATTGGTCCAACTATCGATAACGGTTTCTATTACGACATCGATATGGAGCACTCTTTAACGCAAGACGATCTTGATAAGATTGAAAAGCGCATGAAAGAGCTTGCGAAAACTAAGTACCAAGTAATTAAGAAGAACGTAAGCTGGCAAGAAGCTCGCGATGCATTCGATGCTCGTGGCGAAACTTACAAAATTGCAATCCTTGACGAGAACGTTTCTAAAGACGACCGTCCAGGTTTATATCATCATGAAGAATACATCGACATGTGTCGCGGTCCTCACGTCCCTAACATGAGCTTCTGCCAGAACTTTAAAATTCTGAGCGTAGCGGGTGCATACTGGCGTGGTAACAGCGACAACAAAATGTTGCAACGTATCTACGGCACTGCATTCCAAGATAAGAAACTGCTTAAAGCACACCTTATCCGCCTAGAAGAAGCCGCAAAGCGTGATCATCGTAAAATTGGTAAGCATCTTGACTTGTTCCACATGCAACAAGAAGCGCCAGGTATGGTTTTCTGGCACCACAACGGTTGGACTATTTTCCGTGAGCTGGAAGTTTTTGTTCGTGAAAAACTAACTGAATACGATTACCAAGAAGTAAAAGGCCCATTAATGATGGAGCGTGTACTTTGGGAGCGTTCAGGGCACTGGGACAAATATGCAGAAGCGATGTTCACAACAAGCTCTGAGAACCGTGAATACGCGATTAAGCCAATGAACTGCCCAGGTCACGTTCAAATATTTAATCAAGGTCTGAAGTCATACCGTGATTTACCACTGCGTATGGCTGAGTTCGGAGCGTGTCATCGTAATGAACCATCAGGCGCACTACACGGCATCATGCGTGTTCGTGGCTTTACTCAAGATGATGCTCATATCTTCTGTACTGAAGCTCAAGTACAAGATGAAGTGAAATCATGTATTGAGATGGTTTACGATACATACACGACATTTGGTTTTGAAAACATTGTTGTTAAATTGTCTACACGTCCTGAACAACGTGTTGGTTCTGACGAAATGTGGGACAAAGCAGAGGCCGATTTACAGCTTGCTCTAGAGTCAATGAACATTGCTTATGAGATTCAAGAAGGTGAGGGTGCGTTCTACGGACCGAAAATTGAATTTACTTTGCATGATTGTCTGGACCGTGCGTGGCAATGTGGTACAGTGCAGCTCGATTTTGCATTACCAGAGCGTTTAGGAGCAACTTACGTAGGTGAAGATAACGAACGTCACACACCAGTGATGATTCACCGCGCGATTTTAGGTTCACTTGAGCGCTTCATCGGTATCCTAATTGAAGACTACGCAGGCTTTTTTCCTACATGGTTGGCGCCAGAACAAGCGATTGTGATGGGTATTACAGACAAACAAGCTGATTATGTACAAGAAATTGCAAAAAAACTGCAAAAAAATGGATTTAGAGTCAAAGCGGACTTGAGAAATGAGAAGATTGGCTTTAAAATCAGGGAACATACTTTGAAACGTGTTCCGTATATGCTTGTTTGTGGTGACCAAGAAATGGAAGCTGGCGAAATTGCAGTACGTACGCGTAAAGGTAAAGATTTGGGTAAATTTAAAATTGATGATTTTGTTGCATTCCTGCAGCAAGAAGTTAGTACCCGAACGCTCAATACTGTGGAGGAATAAGGTATTAAAGGCGGAAAAAGAGCCCAACAGCCGGCAAAACAAAATGCTCATCGTCTAAACGGTGAAATTATTGGCGTTAAAGAAGTGCGCCTTACAGGTCTAGATGGCGAGTCAGTTGGCGTCGTTTCACTAAATGAAGCGTTAGACGTTGCACTTACAGCAGGTGTCGATCTAGTTGAAATCAGCCCGAATGCCGAGCCACCAGTCTGTCGTGTGATGGACTATGGCAAATTCCTCTTCGAAAAGGCCAAGGCTGCTAAAGAACAGAAGAAAAAACAGAAACAGGTCCAAACTAAAGAAATTAAATTTAGACCTGGGACAGATATTGGAGACTATCAGGTAAAACTACGCAACCTGACTGGTTTCCTGGAAGAAGGCAACAAGGTGAAGGTAACAATTCGCTTCCGTGGCCGAGAGATGGCTCACCAAAACATCGGTGTTGACGTTCTTAATCGTTTGAAAGCGGATACTGAAGAATTTGCAGTAGTCGAATCATTTCCAACGAGAATTGAAGGTCGCCAGATGATTATGGTGTTAGCCCCTAAAAAGAAGTAATTTAGTGCATTCAAGTAGTAAAGTGGGGTAACTGCTCGCAGTTATCCTGTTTTATTCGCCTAATTACTATATGTTTAATCACGCAACAATGCGGAGTTATATTCATCATGCCTAAGATGAAATCAAACAAAGGTGCTTCTAAGCGTTTTAAGAAAACTGCTGGTGGTATCAAATTTAAGCACGCTACGAAACGTCACATCCTGACTAAACGTACGACTAAAAACAA
This sequence comes from Aliivibrio salmonicida LFI1238, assembly GCF_000196495.1. Lineage (NCBI taxonomy): Bacteria > Pseudomonadati > Pseudomonadota > Gammaproteobacteria > Vibrionales > Vibrionaceae > Aliivibrio > Aliivibrio salmonicida. The sequence continues at coordinate 1,870,805 of NC_011312.1, read as the reverse complement.
GCGTCAGCTTCGTCCAAACTCTCTACTTGCAAAGTGTGAAGTAGCAGCAGTTTTACGTATGCTTCCATACGCATAATTTTTTAGTTAATTTATTATATTTAGTTTAGGAGAGACACAATGCCTCGCGTAAAACGTGGTGTACAAGCTCGTGCACGTCATAAGAAAGTACTGAAACAAGCTAAAGGTTATTACGGAGCACGTTCACGTGTTTATCGTGTAGCTTTCCAGGCAGTTACTAAAGCAGGACAATATGCTTACCGTGACCGTCGTAACAAAAAGCGTGTTTTCCGTCAACTTTGGATCGCTCGTATCAATGCTGCTGCTCGTCAGAACGGCCTATCTTACAGCCGTTTCATTAACGGTCTTAAGAAAGCATCTATTGAAATCGATCGTAAGATCCTAGCTGACATCGCTGTATTCGACAAAGTAGCATTTGCTGCTCTTGTTGCTAAGGCGAATGCTGCTCTTTAATTAGAACAGTAATAAGGCTTTAAGACTAATTGAGGAGAGCACTAGCTCTCCTTTTTTTATGCCTGTTATTTGACTTTAATGCATAAGAGATTAAGCTGCATAAACAACGGGGAAATTAAGGGTAGGGTGTGCTTGAACGAATGTCTTGTGCCCATAAACTTGTTCAATCATGGTTGGTGTAATGGCTTCCCATGGCGTCCCATCAGCTTGTAATGTACCATCTTGCAACACAATAACTCTATCTGAGTATTGAGCTGCTAAGTTCAAATCGTGTAATACAATAATCACTGCAGCACCTTCATTCGCAAGCTCTTTAGCTAAACGTAACGTATTATGTTGGTGTGACAAATCTAATGCAGAAGTTGGTTCATCAAGCATTACAATTTTTTGCTGTTGAGATTGGCTGATTTGAGTTAAAACCCTAGCAAAATGAACGCGCTGTTTCTCTCCCCCTGAAAGAGAGGGGTATAGTCTATCTGCTAAATGATGTATTCCTGTTTTTTCCATCATTGTTTGAGTAATGATCCTGAGATCTTTATTTGACAACGCCAATGGTAACCCACCAAGCTCAACAACTTCACTGACGGTAAAAGCAAAAGAGAGAGAACTCTGCTGAGGTAATACGCCTAGTCTTTTTGCTAATAAACAAGGCTCCCATCTTCCTTTCTCTTTTCCAAAATACGAAATATTGTTAGTGGAACTTATTTCATTGCATAAGATTTTTAAAAGAGTACTTTTACCTGCACCATTAGGCCCAAGTAGTGTGGTTACCTCTCCACAATGAAGATCAAGATTAAGATCATCTAGAATTAATTTATTATTTAAATAGCAGGTAATGTTTTTTGCTGAAATAGCGGTAGAGATGAGATTCATGAGAACTTTCCGCGCTGAGTAAACAGTAAATATAAAAAGAAAGGAGCACCAATAATAGCAGTTACAATGCCGACAGGTAACTCTGCAGGGCTGACAGCAACACGAGCGAACATATCAGCACAGGTAAGTAATAATCCGCCTAATAGAGCTGATAATGGTAATAAAGTACGATGATTAGGACCTGTCATCATACGACCTAAATGTGGAATGATTAAACCAATAAAGCCAATCATGCCAGATAAACTAACCGTAATACCAATACCGATAGCGCTTAAAATTATCATTCGCTTTTTTAAAGACTGTACATTAATACCTAAATGTTTTGCTTCAGCTTCACCGAGTAATAGCGCATTTAATCCCGCTGCATTTTTCATGAAAATAGTGAGTAATATGACTAAGCCCAAAAAGGCGAGGAGTAGATCTTGCCAAGATGCACCTGCCAATGATCCCATTGACCATAATGACAAATCTCGCAGCATTTGGTCATCAGCGATAAAATTCAAATAGCCAATCCCTGCACCAGATAATGCACTAATAGCAACCCCAGCCAATAGCATAACCGTAATCGAGGTTCCAAACTGACTCGTACCTAATCGATAAACGATAACGGTTGTTAATGCCCCCCCTAAGAAAGCAAACATTGGGATAGCAGCAAAGTTCATAAAAATAGGGTAGCTGGTACTGATTGATGAAAAAGAGACAATAGCTAATGCTGCTCCAAGAGCTGCGCCTGCAGAGACTCCAATAATGCCAGGTTCCGCTAATGGATTACGGAACAAGCCCTGCATTACTACGCCAGAAATTGCCAAAATAGCGCCGACCAACATACATAATAATGTTCTTGGTAACCTAACTTGATGAATGATTAAATCAATATGAGCAGGGATATTTCTGGTACCCGGTAATAAGCTACTAAAGCTATCGGCCAACGTAATATTCATTGGCCCAACGGCGATAGAGGATAATGTGGTTAAAAATAAAATGCTAAAACCAATGAGCATTAATTTTGAAAATGAGAGATATTTTAAAAACATAATTTAATTCTGCTGGGGATAAAGAAGAAAATTTAAGCGAGCGGCTTCATCTAAACTGGCAAGACCGAGTCCACCAACAAGTGCAGATCCATTAATGGTTATAATTGCTTTATTAATGCCAGCAGGCGTTGATGCTAATGTCGGTATTGATTTTAAAATATTATCAATGCCTTTTAATTTTTTAAAACTACGGTTGCTCACTAAAATCACATCAGGTTGCATTGCTATCATGGCCTCAATGGATAAAGGCTTGAATGAGGATAATGACTTGCTTGCAGGGTTAATGGCTCCCGCTAATTTGATTATCTCATCAACCGTGGTTTCTTTTCCTGCAACATAAGGCGCTCTTCCTTCATGCAGTAATAGAAATAACACTTTTTTTTGTTGTGCTTTATTTGGAATCGTTTTTTCTAACTGATTAACTTGTTGGTGTACTTTCTGTTTAATAATGTCTGCTTGAGATTCAGTTTGTGTTAATTCTGCGATTTCATCAATGCGTTTCAATAATCCTTCTATTGTCGGCGTTGTGTTTACAATATTGACGTTAATCCCAGATTGACTGAGAAGATCCAATGTTGATTTTGGCCCCATTTCATCAGAACCGATAATTCGTGTGGGTTGTAATGCTAACAGCCCTTCAGCTGAAAGTTGTCGGTGGTAACCGATTTTAGGTAATGCTTCGGTTTGCGAGTTACGACTTGTGACATCAACAGCGACTAATTTATCTTGAGCATGTAAGGCGTAAATGAGTTCAGTTACGCTGCTTCCTGCACTAATAATGCGTTCTTGTGCCATCGAATAAGAAGAGACAAATAACAGACCGATTGCGAAGAGATTTTTACTTGCTAGCAATGAGGTATAAGGTTTAGTTTGCATGTGTTTTTTCATCCATTAAAATTTGAGTCGCTTTAATTTTATTGTCTTGTAAAAAGGCGAGTAACTTAATCATATGTTGTATTTCCGCCGTTTTATCTGAAGCAATAACAACTTGAAAATCTGGTTTTTGAGTTACTTTATTTAACAGGGCTTGAGTGAAATTCTCCCAAGAAGGATAAGGTGTACCATCAAGCCCCCAATAAGGTGGCTTTTCTAATATGTTGATAGTAAAAGACTTACTATCAACACTAGAGATAGATTCACTTTCTGCAGAAGGTAAGCTGACTTCTAATGATTGTAATTTTACTGTTGCGGTTAATAATAAAAATACCATGACAATAAAAATGATATCGAGTAATGGTGTGAGGTCAGGTTGAAGATTATCTAACTCTTCTTGTCTATTGGATTGAATCATTAGATAGCCTCTATTGAACGTAATGATGCCTCTTGTTCATTTTTATTTTTCATGGGTGCCACCCCCTCAATCCACAGATTTGTGACATTTAATGAATACTCTAGTTTAGATAGAATGTTATCTGCCCATAGTCCAAGAAGTTGTGAACCTGAAATAGCAGGCACTGCAATGATGAGTCCTATAGCGGTTGTTCTCATTGCAAAGCCCAACCCATCAGCAAGAATATTAGGAGTGATGGATCCCGTCGTTGCCGCTACTTCTTTAAACATATCAATAAGTCCAAGAACGGTTCCAAGTAGACCAAGTAGGGGAGTTATTACGCCGATAAGAGAAAGAAGTCTTAAACCTGAACGAAGCTGATGTCGCTTTTCTTGTAGCCATAATCCTGCGACGTCTTCTCGTAACGCTTTATCAAAATGACGATGGGCTAACAACATTGCGTTGCCTTTGGCCGATAACGCTCGTTGTGAATTCAAAGTAACGATAATATTATTGATCTCTTTATCATCGTTTTTATTTAACTTGTTATAAGAAAGTGCAATTTTTCGGTGGCTACATCCAGAAGAAAAAAGCAAATGGAGAATACGTTCGGCCAATAATATAAGCGTAAGAACGGAGCAGATAAACAATGGTAATGCCATCATTCCAAGTTGTGAATAAAGGTTGATAAAACCAGTCATGATAACTTCCTATGACTTATTTAAAGAAAAACGAACAGGGATCTGCACACGATGTGCAATGGCCTGACCGTCAATAATTTGAGGGGAAAATTGCCAATTTTGAATCGCTTTTAGAGCGGCGTCATCAAGAATTCCTGTACCTGATGACGTAATTAATTCTTGTTTTATTTGCTTACCTTTTTCATTTAGCCAAATCTCATAAAGCGCAGTGCCTTCTATTCCACGGCGTTGGGCTATTCTTGGATATCTTGGTGCATCAGGCTTAGTTACAAAACTGGGTTTTTGAATAAGTTGTGGTTTTTCAGTTACCCCTGATTTAGACGCAGAAGCCGTTTGGTCTGATGTGTTCTTTGAGGTGCTATCTTCTTTATTGACCTCTTTTAATGCCGTGTCTTGTTTCAATTTTGCGTTTTCTTGTTTCGCAACAGGTTCTGATTTTTTAGTGATGTTTGGTTTATTAATTACCGCTTTTTTGGGAGTTGGTTTTGTTTTCTTTTTTACTGCTTTTTTTGGGTGCGGCTTTTGAACTGGTTTTTTTCAATGGATTTAGATTTTTTGGGTTTCAAATCCGTTTTCGCTTTTGACATTGAAGGTGAGCTTGGCGTAACAAACTGAATATTTACCTGAGAAGATTGACTACCGGTAGGCATGGCAAAAGCTTGTTTGCTAGGAACAGACCAGATAAATGCAATATGTACAGCAAGGGAGAGCCCAACAGCAATGAAATAACGACAATTAAGCACAATAGACTCCACGCAGTGATGTTGTATTAATAATATGTTTATTATCAATCAAAATCGAAATGAGATCAATTATCAATTGCATTCTCAATAATAAATAATTTATCATTCATTCCAGAGACGAAGCTCTTAGTAGTTAAGGGGCTGAGAAATTAGAATGAAAGCATTAAAAATCAAATAGATATATCAAGTTTAGATACTTTAATATTGGGTGAGTCTACACCTGAGCCTTTACTTTACGCATTCCAACGTAAATCATCAGCGCATGCAGGTGGAGAAAATACGCCAATTTCAAGTGATTTATATGAAGAAAAAGCGAAGGAAGTTCTCTCAAATACGGAAGGATTAGCCGCAACGAGATGTTTATATATTCATATTCCTTTTTGCCGAGTTCGTTGTACTTATTGTAATTTTTTCCAACACGCCTCAAGTAAATCATTAGTGGAGAGTTATTTTGATGCCTTAATGATTGAAATTAAATGGAAAGCCCAACAGGCTTGGACGCAAGCTGCTCCTTTTCATGCCGTCTATGTTGGGGGGGGAACCCCAACAGATTTGTCTGCCCAACAAATTGAATTATTAGGAAAGGCGGTTCGTACTTATTTCCCACTAACCACGGATTGTGAAATTACTTTAGAAGGGCGTATTAATCGATTTGATGAAGAGATGTTTGAGCGCTCTCTTGAAGGTGGTTTTAATCGATTTTCTTTTGGTGTTCAAAGTTTTAATACTCAAGTAAGAAGATCAGCCAAAAGGCTTGATGATAAAGAATATGTATTACGCCGAATTCAAGAATTAAGTAATAGTAATCAAGCGCCTATCGTACTTGATTTATTATATGGGCTTCCTTTTCAAACAAGTGATATTTGGCAACAAGACTTAAATGATTTTCTTGAAACAGGGGCTCATGGTGTCGACTTATATCAATTAATTGAGATGGGTGGGACACCAATGAAGGGAATGATCGAACAAGGGAAATTGCCACAACCTGCGAGCACAGAAGAAAAAGCGTATATGTATAAATATGGTGTTGAATTTATGAGTAAACACCATTTAAACCGACTGAGTGTTAATCATTGGGCGAGCAATAATAGAGAGCGAAGTATCTATAACAGCCTAGCTAAAACAACGGCAGAAGTTCTTCCTATTGGGTGTGGCGCAGGGGGGAATGTTGGCGGGATCGGAATGATGCAACATCGAACATTAAATGCTTATATTGATGCTATTCAACAAAATACACTTCCAATCGCCATGATGACTCGTTCGTCTGAGAATTCAGCATTAAATGCGATGATTAAAGCGGGTTTTGATCATGGCGTTTTATCTCGTCATACCTTACTGCAATACAACAATAAAGATGTCTTTGGTTTTCTTATGCCATTATTTATGCATTGGGAAAATAACGGCTTGGTTATTGTTGAAAACGATTATTTAAGTCTAACGTTAGCAGGACAGTTTTGGTCAGTAACGTTGGCACAAAGTGTTATTACCGCACTTCAACATGCTCAACGACACATTCAAGCCGCTTAAAATAAAGAAAGAGAGATATTGTGAAAACAGAAATACTAGCGCTATTTGAAAATGATCCATCTTTATTACCTAGTGAGATGGCAAAACAACTCTCAACAGAGAATCGATTAGTTTCAGAAGGGGAAGTGATTAAAGCATTACCTCATCATATTGTAACGTTAGTTGCAGGAGAAGAAGCTCAAACTATTTTGGAAGGGTTAGTTGGTTTTGGGGATGTAACGACGATTGTTCATTCTTTTGGCTCTATTTTTGAGGTTAAAGCCCCATTCCCTAAAGGAAAACTAGCTCATGGTTACTATAACTTAATGGGATGTAATGGCGAGTTACACGGTCACTTAAAAATAGATTTAATTATTGATATTGCTTTAGTCAGTAAACCATTTCGAGGATCTGAAAGTCATTATTTTGGATTTTTTGATAAAGAAGGAAATTCTATATTTAAGATATATTTAGGACGAGATAAAAAACGTCAATTACTTCCTGAACAAGTCCGTGCTTTTTGTGTCTTAAAAGAAAAATACGCATAAAAATAATTATAGAAAGGAAAGTCAGATGAACCAAGACATCAAAAAAGAACGTTTACAAAATCGTTTAGAACCAGAAATTCAAGAGTTTCGTGATTCAAAAAAAACACTTCAACTTGCTACGGTTGATAGCGAAGGAAAGCCAAACGTGAGTTATGCACCTTTCGTATTACTTAATGATGGTTACTACGTGTTAATTTCAGAAATAGCGCGTCACGCTCGTAATTTAATGCAAAATACAGACGTATCTTTAATGCTTATTGAAGATGAAGAATCGTCAAAATTACTTTTTGCTCGTAAGCGTTTAACTTTTGATGCGACAGCCATTTTAATTGATCGTGATGAAGATAAATGGCAAGAAGCCGTAACTCAAATGAGACTTCGTTTTGGTGAAATAATTGACGGGCTTAGCTCACTAGAGGACTTTAAAATGTTTCGTCTTAAGCCAATTAAGGGCTTGTTTGTAAAAGGTTTTGGTCAGGCATTTCAAGTAAGTGGTGATGACTTAGTGGATTTTGTCCATTTAGAACAAGGTCATAAAAAGCACGAAAAAGCGTAATTGGCCTCCAATATATAGAATGAACATCAGCCCAAGTATTCGTACTCGGGCTTTTTTATTATAGAAAAGTGAGGTAACTCTAGAAAATAAAACATACTTTTCGCATGAGTAATATTGGCATACTTTTTAGTTTGATTCGTTTTCAAGCGTGAGGTTGGGTCTGATCGCATATTCTTTAACCAAAATAGAAACCTTATGTATTACTGATATTATTTAGCCATAAATTTAATAAGTTATTGATTATTTTGTTATTTATGGGTGAAGGTTAAGAGTCATGAAACAAAATGCTAACCAAGAAAAATTTGAACTTGATATAGCAACAATAGATTTACCGCTGCAAGTTTATGAATTCTCTGGAGAAGAAAAACTAGGGGAGGATTATTATTTCGATATTACCTTTATTTGTGAAGATCCTGATGTAGATCTTGCAGCATGGCTACAACTGCCAGCACGACTTTCGTTGCATCATAATAATGATAAAACCCCAAGGTATGTTCATGGCATCATTGAGTTCATAGAGCAGTTAGCCACTTCGTTTCGTTACAGTACCTACAAACTTAAATTAACGCCCATTTTTAACTTATTAAGTTATAGAACGCATTTTCGAATCTTTCAGAAACAAACTATCCCAGATATTATTACCGCTGTATATCAAGATGCAGGGATACAAAACAATCATTTTTCTATGGAGCTTTTTAGTCCGCATTTATCCCGAGAATACTGTGTGCAATATGGTGAAACAGATCATGCTTTTATTAAGCGTCTTATGGCTGAAGAGGGCTTGGTTTCATTTTTTGAACACTTGGAAGTGAATTCAACGTAAGCGTGCGGGGAACTACACCTTGTCTTTTACATTCCAAGGTAAAAGTGAATCGATATCTGGCGATCCAACACATAAACGATCTAGACAATACCTAATATAATCGTAAGGGATTAATCCGTTTGCCTTTGCTGTTTCTACAATGCTGTAAAGCATTGCACTTGAATCTGCACCAGCCGTTGAACCCGAAAATAACCAGTTTTTCCGGCCGATAACAAACGGTTTAACCGCTCGCTCTGCTCGATTGTTATCAATAGATAACAATCCATCATCAATATAACGAACTAATTTATCCCATTGATTTAATGTATAGCTAATCGCCTCACCTAATTTTGTTTTAGGTGATACTCGACTAACTGCGCTATCAAGCCAATCACGGAGCTCTTTAAGTAAATCGCGGGCTTCTGTCTGCCTAGCAACATACTTGGCTTCAGGGGAAGCCTCTTTTAATAACGATTCGATCCGGTATAGCTTTTGGATTTTACTCAATACCCAATCTGCACTCCCTGTTTTCCCTTTTACTTGAACACGTTGAGCCTCAATAAATCGTCGACGTGCGTGTGCCCAACAGCCAACTAAAATCGCTTCAGTTTGTTCATAACCTTGGTAACCATCGGTATGTAAATACCCGTTATAACCTTTTAAAAAGTTAACTGGATGGTAGCCATGCCTGCTAGATTGATAATCATAAAGTACAATTCCAGGCAAAACACCAGAGCCTGGAGAATCATAGCCAGAGCAGTAGACCCACATATAACATTTTGCTTTTTCAACATCCAACACATTTACCGTTGTTTCATCACAATGCAGAGTGGGTTGTTCAAGCAAAATACGATGTAACTCGTTATTAAGAGGGGTAAATAGTACCGAGCATTTTATTAACCAATCCGCCATCGTTCGCCGTCCAATAATGATACCCCATTGCTGAAATAACGTTTCTTGACGATAAAGTGGAAGACTGTATTGAAATTTAGCCGTAATAATTTGAGCAAGTAAACTTGCGGTCGCAATCCCTTTAGGGATTGGTGACGCTGGCATTGGGGCTTGTTTAATGTCTACTGAAGTATTGTTTTTTTCACAATTTCGGCAAGCATATTTAGGACGAACATGTTGAATAACTTCCACTTTAGCTGGTACAAATTCCAACTTTTCACTGATGTCTTTACCCATCGCATGCATCTCTAGACCGCAACACTTACAAGTTTTATCTTTTATGTCGTGGATAATAACAGTACGCGGTAAGTCTTCAGGTAAGCGTTGGCGTTTTGGCTTTTGACGAGTGTAGGTAATCGTTTGTGTATCATCATTTTCAATGATGATTTCTTCTTCTGTTTCATTGAATAAATCAAATTGAGTCGAGTCAGATTCACTGCTTTTACCAAAGCGCTGATGTTGAGCCAGCCGAAATTGCTCTAGAAGACGGTTATATTTATTTTCAAGCTGAAGCACAAGTGCTTTCAGCTCGTCAATGGTATCAGGAAGTGGTTTTATTTTATCAGTCATGTAGATGACTATATAACGATAATACAGGTAATCAATCGGTTGCCTCCTATTCTTGACTGAGAATCAACTATTTAAAGGGTTGTTTGATAATGTACCGGTTGATGTCCTAAGATATCAAAACCTTGTAATAGCAGTGTCAGTTGCTGCTCTGATAATGCTAACGTATCGTTATTTATATTTCGTGGCCATTTGAAGCGGTCTTCATCTAATCGCTTGTACCATAAAGCGAATCCTGTTTTATCCCAATACAATATTTTGAGTTTATCACGAGGCTTATTGCAAAATATAAATAGAGCATCACTAAACGGTGATAGTTGCATTTCTTGCTCAACAATCACGACAAGGCCATTAATGGCCTTGCGAAAATCGACAAAATCACGATGAAGATAAATGGTGGAAACATCAGTAAATACATTCATGATTGATACCCTTTTAATAAGAGTCCTATCCAGTGAGGTTCAGTATTAGCTGGCAATGTTAATCGCAATTTTCCGATAGAAAGTTGAATATCTGGTAATTGTGGAGTGGCGATGATAGTTGATGTTAACGCTTCTACTTTCAAGAAAGTAGAAGCGTTAATCTTTTGTTTCCATCGTGCTTTACGTGCACTAAATGTCTTTGGCAGAATATTATGGTTACGACAAAATTCAGCGGCACTAAGCTTGCTAGATTGCTGAGATTCAAATAGAGCGTGCCATTGCTCTGGTGTTCTCTTTTTATCTTTTTGCATAATTACGTTCTCGTTAAATGAAAGATCGTAAGATACGCATAATGAATTTTATTTGTTAGGTGTAGTTCCCCGCACGCTTACAATTCAACACTTATTATTTCTGATGGTTCTGAAGTTTATACCGAACTTCCTCCATTACGTGTGGTTTCTGAAAGTGGTATGGCCAAAGAGAGAGATACGATTATGTCTCTTGTTAAAAAGCAGAAAGTAAATACTGGTAAGGTCTCAATACGTGATTATGTATTTGAAAGACCGAAGTACTCGTTATCAGAAACGGTAGACCACATTAATGGAACTGAGGAAACGAGTGAATCACCATTAGAGCAGTACTCTTACCAACCAATTCATGCCTTTTCTCTCGATGATAGAAAGCATGCTATCAAAGAACAAATAAAACTAAAATTAGATCAACAAAGATCGACGTCTTTAGAGTTAATAGGTATCAGCGATAGCGCTCAATTACGTGTCGGTTATTTTCAGCCAATTCAATCTTATACGAATGAATCATGGAATAGCACATGGTTATTAATAACAGTAAAGCATGAGGGTAAACAACCTCAGGTATTAGAAGAATTGGCCGATGGGGTCTCAAATTATAAGGCCGAATTTATGTGTATTCCTTGGATGACGCCTTTTAAATTGACTGCACAAGCTAAGCCTCGCATTAAAAACATTGATACTGCTATTGTTACTGGTCCAAAGAATGAAGAGATTTATTGTGATGAATTTGGTCGAGTTAAAGTGCAATTCCATTGGGATAGAAATGGACAAGGGAATGAGACCACAAGTTGCTGGGTAAGGACGTCCCAAGGTTGGGCTGGAAATCAGTATGGCCAATTTGTATTGCCTAGAGTTGGGCACGAAGTGCTCGTTACTTTTTTACAAGGAGATCCAGACAAACCATTAATTACGGGCTCTCTTTATAACGGAGACAATAAGCCACCGTATGCATTACCTGAGCATAAAACAAGAAGTACGTTTAAGACATCGAGTTCTATCGGTGGCGATAACTTTAATGAATTACGTTTTGAAGATAAAAAAGATAACGAACATATTTATATTCACGCGGCAAAAGATCTAGATATTCAAATTAAAAATAATCAAACCACAGAAGTCTTCAAGGATGATCATAAAGTCATACATCAAAATCAATTCGTTGAAATCAAAAAAGACAGCCATCGTACCGTTAATGGTGACCAATTTACCTCGATAAAAAAAGACACACATCAGCAAATATTAGGATCTGAATACGGTAAAGTGAGAGAAAAAAAGCTGATAGACATAGGCCGCGAGTTACATATTGATGTTGGTAATAAAATCATTTTAGAGGCAGGGACAGAGTTCACGATATCTGCCGGTGGAAGTACATTAAAAGTAGACCCTGCCGGAGTTCATTTACTTGGGCCTGCTATTAATTTAAACGCAGGAGGAAGTGCGGGCAGTGGCAGTGGATATGCTGGAGTGGAAGCAAGTAAACCCATTCTGAAGAATGTCGAAGCTGAAGGCCGTGGTGTTGAAACAGCAACAACCTCTGAACATACAAGAAGTAAAATTCACGCCACTCGTCAAATCGAGGCATTAAAAACATCGGATCCAGTCTGTGAAGAGTGTGAACAAGATCAGGAACAAGAATAATGGAAACACATTGCTATGATTCTTTGGTTATTGATGATTTATCCTCCTTTTATTTGATGCTAGACACAAGTCAGAGTGTTGACGTATTAAAACAGTTATATCAATTGGACACGGTGATTGAGCAGGAACCTCTTTATTTGTATGAGCCTTGGGATGATTTGATATCTGTCTCTCCTTACTTGGTAAAAGCAACGCCTGTTATTGCACAATGGTTTGAAAGTCAATCTGGTCAGCTAGATGGTTTCTTATTGAGTTCGGCGTTAGATCTAGAAAGTCTTGTCGAACATTTTAGAGGTTTGATTAAGGTTCAATCGCCTTATGGTTCATCTATCATATTGAAATCCGCGCATTCAGGATGTGCCAATGTTTTATTCTCAACAGGAACAGATTGGTATTGGCAACACATTAATGAAGTTTGGCTTCCATCTAAAAAAGGATGGGCACATTACCTATCGCCTTGCACTGAGATGAAAAGCGTCAAACCTTATCGTTTAACGGACGAACAATGGCAAGCGTTAGGAGAGTTAGCGACTGAAAATGCCTATGCCTATGTACTTAATCATGTGGAATATTTCTTCCCACATTGTTTAGAGGGCGTGATAGATAAACAAAAATGGATTCAGTATTGGTTCGATGCCGCTTATAGCAGAGGGTTTCAAAATGAGACTGACGTCTGTCTATTTATGAATGTGATGGGATATTTAGGGAAAGAAGCGATCACAACCGATAAATACCCAAAAATCACCGAATTGATCTATCAAACATCGCAGCAAACCCCAGAACAAAGAATCAAACAAGCGGCGGATTTGGCCTATCAATATCGTCACTCTATGCAAAAGGATTTACAAGAATGAGCGAAGCAAACAATGCGGCCATGTGTGGCAGTAAAAAAGATGCGAAAAACCCAGCAGGGGCTTGCCCTGTAAAGTTTGGTGTTATTGATATCATTCCGGTTCGTTATGCGATTGATGATGAAGAAAAAGAGCAGAAACACCCATTACTTGATGCCCATAAAGGTCACGGCTTTTTTGATGTTGCTCATTCAAAATATACATTAAGACAATTAAGAGACGGTTGGCTTTACGTTTATAGCAATAAAGATAAAACCTTTCATGAATATCAGGTGAAAGGCTCTCAATTCATTAAGATTGATTGGGGCTCAAATGAAGCCGATAAAGCACCAGAAGAGAGAGGGCAAGCAGGAGAGGCTAAAAGCTGTTTGTCTTACTCTAAGAATGACACGGTAACGATATCATTTTCTCACCAACGTTGGACATGGCGATTATGTGAACACATGCGCTCAAATACCCAGTGCCGAAACGAATGGATGCGAACTGTCGACTTAAAAACCTATTCAAACACATTAGAAATAGAACACGGTGGTGGCATGCGTGATTTTGTTCATACTGTTGCTGATATTGGAACTCCCAAACCCTCCGATGTCTTGTTTGAAAAAACATGTTCCCCATTAAAAGACGATGATCCCTCTGATGATGAGTTTCATCTCGCTACCCATAAGAAAACCGTATTAGAAACCGATTATCAATGCGATTTATTAGAAAAGAACAGCGCTTTGTATATCGCATTGGATGATCAGTTGGCTGATATAACGGATCTGTTTTTGAAGTTGTCGAGTGAAGTGGCAGAGAAAGCGGCAATTATGGGAGATGAAGATAAACAATATAAACTTCAAATGGCGGAATTGACTCGAACCTTAGGACGAGTAAGGCTTGATGAAAATGAATTACCTAAAGAGATAAGAGAAGATCCAATTAGCATATTTCAGTTTGAAAAAGAATTAACTGATTATTTGTATATTCAAGGTTTAGCTAACGAAGAACAAGCATTGCCCGCAGCAGAAAGTGTTCATTATGAGCCTGTATATACACCGCAGGCGAAAGAGAAGTTACAAGAATTGAAAAATAACTATTCTTATGAGCCAGACTCTAAATTACTTAAGAAATTTAAAGAAACAACTGCATATACGAGTGATGTTAATTGGGAAGAGTTAGATGATTTTGTAATATCGCATTACTCACAGTTAAAAGGCACAAGTGAACGAATAAATAAATATTTATCTGATTTTATAGCAGCAGTTACACAGTTAGGCATTGACCCATTAATCTTGGGGTTAGATAACCAATATGAAAACCATCAGGCTTATTTACTTAATTTAGTTAGTCAGTTTTTGATCGTTGTTAAGCAAGTTTCTGAGCTAGAAGAGCAAATGAAAGAGTTAGATGAATTACTTTCATTTGATTCACCTAACAATTTATTGGCTCTAGCACCAGTTGGATTCTCTTTCGATAATTGGGAAGTGCTTAATGATCATATAAATGAAGGCGGTAAGCCTCTTATTGATCCTTTTAGTGCTGGTGATATGGATGCGTTTTGGTCTCGTTTTTCTGAGTGGGATTCATTTACAGGTGATGCAAGAATTCAAGAAAAAGCATGGTTTCAATCTTTAGTTCTTCCTATTCAAAAAAGTTTTTCAGCATTAGAGGGTGCAGTTAAAAATCAAGTAGGTACAAGTTGGCGAGCAACGATGGATCTTCTATTTCCAAGTCAATGGAAGAAAGGTGCATCATCAATTAATGTTGTAAGTAATTTACGTTTGATTTTCTTAGAAAGCATGATGACGGATAGCGCTATTGTTGAAGTAAACAAAAGCTATAAAACTCAACGTGCAGCGTTTTTAAATAAATTAAACGTATATATCGAGGAGTTAAAAAAAGCAACTAAACCAGTTCCCGGTCAAAGAGCATCTAAAAACCATCAGATTAAATCCATTCAAGCTATGCAACAAAGAATTCAGCAAGTTCTAAGTGGTGAAATGCCAACGGTATTAGCATTAAAGAACTCAGCAGTTAATGCGCAAGCAAAGCAGTTAGTAAATAACTATGTTGATACAGTATGGACTCAAACAAAAGAAGTCACAGAGAAAAATTGGAAGGGTTTAGGGAAGTTGGGAGGCGTTCTTGCCGCGTTAAATATTTGGGAGTTAGCTGTTGTAACGAAGGATGTTAACTACAAAGCAGAACAAGTCGGTGATACCTTTTATGAGCAATTTAAACCTGTGTGGAGAGAAGTAACTCATGCGTCTGCTTATGTGGTGGCTAATATTTCTGCAATATTTAGAGATAAGGCATGGGGTGAAATTGAAGGGGATGACAGGTTACTTAAACGATCACTAAAACAAGTATTTTCGAAGCGCTCAAGTCAATCCAATATTACTTTAAACGAAAGAGAGTTTATTAAAACTTTTGCTAAACATGCTTTGATTACTGCGACTTTTGGATTAATAGCAACAGGTTTAGAAGCTTGGGAAAGCTTTGATAAAGCAATGGATAGAAATAAAAGAGTGGATGAGCGTTTTGGATATTGGTTAAAAACAGGAGCATTAACAGGGCAATTGACTGTATATGTAGGACAATTTGTAATTAGTGCTGCGAATCGATATTTTTAAGCTAAATGGATAACAATAGGTTCTATTTTAGCTCCTTGGATGATGGGTACACTAATGGTAACTGGATCTTTATATCTTATATCTATAATGATTATTAATTTATTTACACGTACAGAATTACAAAATTGGCTTTATGAATCCTGTTGGGGAAAAGGAGATCTACAGTGGGATAAAATTGAAGCAGTAAGTAGATTAGACTCTATATTACATAAACCACAGCTAAGCTTAAGAAAAATTATAGGAAGAAAGCCAACTCATTCACAAGATCCTGGAAGTATGCAATGGCAATTAATTATTGATCTCCCATCGTTTACTAAAAATAAATATATAGAATTAAAGATAAAACGTATTCCGTATACCCCAACATTTCAATATAGTTTTAAGCAGTCAGAGAAATTGAAACCAATTGTAGTTGATGAACAAGCTGGTCAATGGATCAAAGAAGGTAATGACTCCCCCCGTTATGCTATTACGCTCGGTGGCACGATAAAAGATAGTGTAGAAGTTGAATTGAAGATGCCATTCCAGAGGTTAAATTCTAATATTAGTAGCAATATATATTATTTAGCACTAGGAAGTAATGAAGGAGGTATCTTAGTTAGAATATTTACTGATATAAAAATTAGGAATGAGTTCATCAGCCGACTTTTAGTTCTTGGGGGTAATGATAATGGATAATAAAGAGCTTGAATTAAAGCTAAAAAATGATCTTTATCATACAAAGGTTATTTATCAATGGGAGTACACTGGTTTTTATGGAAATAAAACATCATTAACTCAATGGCTGTTAGGTATATTTATTCCGTTCTTTCCAATAAGTATATTATTATTAATCAATAATATAAGTGCCGTGGTGCCATTTCTTTTTATAGCATTCATAATGATGTTTGTTGTTCGTTATTTATGGTTTTCAGATTGCACCCATAAATTTTATTTAACGGGTGTGGGTATTCATTTTACAACAGAGCAGATAATTCCTGAAATGGCGTATAAAGTGATGAGAGGTTTTGCTTGGTTTGGTGTGGCGGTAAGTTTTTTGGCTATAACTATAATAGGGCCGATGGCTTTTGTTGGGGCAGGAGCTTGTGCATTGTTGTCATTTAAAATGACAGGGTTTGAGTCAAAAATCAGCAAATCATATATACTTTTTTCTGATGAATATACATTATTTGATATTAGAAAAGAGGATACTTTTGCAATTATAAGTCATCCATATGATTTATATAATTCATACGAAGCATTATTTTATTCTCCTAAAGATCGAGAAGAAATAAAGAAACACCTATTAAGTGTTTTCCGTAAAAGCAGATACTTTGAAATCAATAATTCTAAGGAAATCGATAATTACGGTCCATTTGAACCCTCTGAGAATCTGAGCATCAATCATGCTAACTCATAAAAACATAGATAATAACGATAAAATAGAAACCATGAGAATGGCTTTATACAACGAAGAAGTACTTTATGAGTATGAAACCATAGAGCATCAATATTTGGGGTATTTTGCTGGTATTGGTTTTTTTAGTGTTATGAGTTGGATGTTATATGATTTTAGTCAAGAGATGCTTGATACCGGTGGTATTGTTGCATTTAGTTTACTCACCATTTTCATGACATTGTTTTTTATTTTTTTTGGTTCAGCAGATATAAAGCGGATTTACAAGTTCACTAAAAACGGAATATTAACTGAGCAGGCAGATGTTGTGCCAGAGTATGCATATAAATGTATACGAATGATAGGTAGAGTGGGTGTCGTTGTATGTTTGATTTCTGTTGTTTTTGTTGGTCCTATGGCGTTTGTTGGAGCAGGGGCGAGTGCATTACTCTCATTCAAACTGGTTAACTTTAGGTTGAAACCTATGATGTTTGAAACGTTGTATTTTGATGAGTCAGTGATAATTAAATCATCAAAAATAAACTATATTACGATAGTTCCAAATGCTCAATTATTACTGTCATTGGATGGTATTTTTTGCAATAAAAAAAATGCAAATGATATTTTTAATACCTTAAGGGAGTTTTATCCAAATGGTCATTTTTATGAGGTAGAGGAAGAAGATGATATATATTCCCATTATAAATATAAAGAGTTCTTACATCCAATGGATCAAGATTGATGTTAAATAGTGATGGATACGGTTAAATAATGCTAACTCATAAAGATATAGATAATAACGATAAAATAGAAGCCATGAGAATGGCCTTATACAACGAAGAAGTACTTTATGAGTATGAAACTATAGAGCATCAATATTTAGGATATTTTGCAGCAGCCGGTTTTTTCAGTGTGATGCTTTGGTTTTTATATGATTTTAGTGATGATGGAATAGACGCAGGTGAAGCCATTATATTTGGTGGTGGTGGAACCATAATGACACTATTTTTAATTTTTTTTGCTTCTGCAGACATAAAGCGGATTTACAAGTTCACTAAAAACGGAATATTAACCGAGCAAGCAGATGTGGTGCCTAAGTATGCTTATCAATGCATACGAATGATAGGTCGAGTGGGTGTTGTTGTATGTTTAGTTGCAGTTGTTTTTATTGGTCCCATGGCGTTCATTGGAGCAGGGGCCAGCGCGTTACTCTCATTCAAACTGATTAACTTTAGGTTGAAACCTATGATGTTTGAAACTTTGTATTTTGATGAGTCAGTGATAATTAAATCATCAAAAATAAACTATATAACGATAGTTCCAAATACTCAATTATTACTGTCATTGGATGGTATTTTTTGCAATAAAAAACATGCAAATGATATTTTCAATACCTTGAGGGATTTTTATCCAAATGGTCATTTTTATGAGGTAGAGGAAGAAGATGATATTTATTCCCATTATAAATATAAAGAGTTCTTACATCCAATGGATCAGGATTGATGTGAAATAGTAATGGATACGGTTAAATCATGCTAACTCATAAAGATATAGACAATAACGATAAAATAGAAACCATGAGAATGGCCTTATACAACGAAGAAGTATTCTATGAGTATGAAACCATAGAGCATCAATATTTGGGATATTTTGCGGCAGCTGGTTTTTTCAGTGTGATGCTTTGGTTTTTATATGATTTTAGTGATGATGGAATAGACGCAGGTGAAGCCATTATATTTGGTGGTGGTGGAACCATAATGACACTATTTTTTATTTTTTTTGCATCAGCAGACATAAAGCGGATTTACAAGTTCACCAAAAACGGAATATTAACTGAGCAGGCAGATGTGGTACCTGAGTATGCATATAAATGTATACGAATGATAGGTCGAGTGGGGGTCGTTGTATGTTTGATTGCAGTTGTTTTTGTTGGCCCTATGGCGTTCATTGGAGCAGGGGCGAGTGCGTTACTCTCATTTAAACTGGTTAACTTTAGATTAAAACCTATGTTGTTTGAAACGTTGTATTTTGATGAGTCCGCGATATTTAAAGCAAACAAAGAAAATTATATTGATATCACACCAAACTCAACGTTGTTTTTGTCATTGGATAGTATTTTTTGTAAGTAGTCACGCAAAAGTTATTGTGAATTTTTCGCCGTAATAATTTAATATGTTTTTGATGTTAATACTGAGGTCTTCAAACGTTTTGAACGCTTCACATGGTAACCATTCATATTTTACTTTCTTCCACAATATCTCAATGATATTGAGCTCTGGAGAGTACGGTGGTAGATAACAAACTAATACATCATTCATCAACCACTCATGCAATTTTTGTTTAAATTTTGCTGACCTATGAAAAGAGGCATTATCTAAGATAATAAAGCATGGCTTATCGTTTTTTCGTGCGTTGATAAAGTGCTCAAATGCATCAATTACTGTATCGGTAGTTACTCTTCCTTCCGTTGTTTGAAAACTCAATTTACCTTGTCTACTTAAGAAGCCAAGAACATTGAGCCGTTTGCTGTGTGAATGAGCAGGCCTTAGCGATTGAACACCGATAGGTCCCCAACAATAAGGAAGATTAGATTTCTGACTAAAGCCTGACTCATCAAAATAAAAGAGTTCACATTTATTCGTACGTTCCATTTCAATCAATGAATTCAATATATTACTGAAATTATTGAATTTCATATCGTCACGCTTTAACTTTAATGAGTGTCGGGCTCTTTTGTAACTGTAATCACTTTTTTTATATTTCGTTTAATAGTGTCTAAGCTGGATTTTTTACCTGTTTCTTCTTCAAGTATTGCTTGTGCTCGTTTAAGTTGATGTGGCTCTTCATCAACCAATGACTTCAAACGATATACTTCTGCTTCTGTGTAAATAGGTTTTCTACCTATACGAACAGCGTCATACAATCCGAGCATTCCACAGGCTTCCCAATGGTCTATCCATGACGATATGGTCTCAAATTTAGCGTCTAAAATATCAGTTAACGCTAAAATAGAGTAGCCTTTATCACTGAGAATAATCGCATGTGCTCGTATTCTTACTCTATTTTTTGGATGATTAGCGATCGCTTCTTTTAGGGTTATTTTTTCATTGTCTGTTAAAGGATTAACTGCTTTCATTATGATATAGACACTGACGTTAAAATACTCATTTTAATACCATATGGATATATGGATATATGGTAAAGGCGAAATCTTCATTCTCGAAAACTTATCATTAACTACTTAATAAAGATAATGTAGATGATATTTTTAATACTTTAAAAGAATTCTATCCAAATGGTCATTTTTATGAGGTTGAGAAAGAAGATGATATTTATGAGCATGAAAAATTTAAAGAGTTCTTACATCCAATGGATCAAGATTGATGTGAAGTTATAAAGGATACGTTAAATCATGCATGATAAAGACAATGAATTAGAACTTGAGCGTGAACTTCATGAGTTACCTATAATCTATCAATGGGAAGCTATAAGGTGTGATAGGGCTAGCTATGCTTTGCGCTGGATGATTGCTATTGGCTCATCATTAATTGTTTATGGTGGCCTATATTTACTTATTAAAGATAGCGAGACGATAATTCCGTTATTGCTAATGGGTATAGCTATGGCTCTGGTATCACGTTATTTTCATAATGCAACAAACATAAAAAAGCGGTTATGATGCCGCTTTGAACTAGTCAATTAACGTTGAGTTTTATTCATTGTTAGAATTTATAATCTAACTCAATACCCCAGTTACGACCTGCTTGAGCTTGACGGTCAATCCCATCTTCACCAGCTTCAGTACCAATCATGTCATTATATAGCCAGTACTGTTTATCAAATGCATTGAATAAACCGCCACGAAGCGTCAAATCTTTCATTGGTTTATAGTAAGCAGTTAAATCAACCAAGGTATAGCCTGAAACATTGATGTTTTCATGGCCAACGTTTGACCATTTATCTTTTGCTGCAACCATATTTACATTTAATAAAGCACCGTAAGTATAGCCGACAGAGTCATAACCTAAACCTAGATTTGATGTGAGTGGAGCAACGCTGTCTATTGATGCTCCCGTCTTTTTATCTCGGCCTTCAGCATACGCAATACTTAACTTAGAGTACGTACCTTGAGGCGCATCAAAGGCTTCATCTAATAGGTAGGTAGAACTAAATTCAACACCGTAAATTTCTACAGAGTCGATATTTTCTTTAGTGTAATGATCTTTACCATCATTAGGACCACCAACAACTTTGCCTATATACTGCTCATTGATGAAATCAGAATAATCATTATAGAAAGCAATTAATTCAACTTGTGCGGCATTTGATTGTGCTCGAATCCCTGTTTCATAAGAGATGCTGCTTTCGGCTTTAAGATCTGGGTTAGCATCTATAACAGCGCCACTGTCATAGAAATAATACATGTCTTGTAGAGTAGGGGCTTTAAAGCCTTGGCTGACTTGAGCAAGTAC
Organism: Aliivibrio salmonicida LFI1238; assembly: GCF_000196495.1. Taxonomy (NCBI): domain Bacteria; kingdom Pseudomonadati; phylum Pseudomonadota; class Gammaproteobacteria; order Vibrionales; family Vibrionaceae; genus Aliivibrio; species Aliivibrio salmonicida. The sequence continues at coordinate 1,849,102 of NC_011312.1, read as the reverse complement.
ACTGAAGTTATTGTTTATATGATAAACCGAACCTAATTTAGCCGTAAAAGCGTCATTTTTACTGTCAGGATATTCTGTTTTAAAACCGTCATTGGTTTCTGGTTTAGCTTCAAATGAGTCATAGCGTAAACCAGCGGTTAGCACTAACTGTTCATCAAGTAAGAAAGCTTGATCTTGTGCAAAAATACCATATTGAGTCATTGTTGCATCTGGCATATCGGTATGCCCGGGGCCAGATGTGCCTTGGTCGTATTTATAATCGGTGTTTTCAGTTGCAAACTTGTTTTGTCTAAAGCTTAGGCCGTAAGTTATTTGGTGGAAACCTTCTCCAAACTCGGCGATTTTATCAAACTGTGCGTCAAATTGGATTGAATCATCGTTAGCAATACGTTCACGCATACGGCGACCACTGCCGTAAGGTCCAGTTGAAGTATCATAGTTTTCAGATAATGATTCAGTTTGTTGTACATTTAATTTTGATTCTAGCGTATCGAATAGCGCATTATTAGCTGTCCATTCATGCTCTAAACCAACGCGTAATCGAGTTGTTGTGTCCTTGTTGTAGTTATCATAATAAGTAATGATAGGCACCCCTCTACTCATCATAGAATAACCATTTTGGGAAAGCTCATCTTCATCATATTGAGAGGTGTAATATTCCACAGTCGTGCCGATGCGGTGTGAATCATTTAATTGGTAGAAAGCTTTAGCGAGAAGGTTACCAATTTGTGCATCCGCTGGGTTTGCCGCTCCACGATTTGGTCCTTCAATATTAGCACCATTAGAATGAGTTTGTGATTCACTGCCTTTTTTATACGTTAACATAACTAGAGTTTCTAGTTCTGCGGCACGCATTGCCCAAGTACCCGTTGTCTTTGTGCTTGAGTCTACGCTGTTATAGCCTGTTTTTACTTCAAAAGCGTTTTCATCTCCCTCGGTTCTTAAAATATCGTCAGGATTTTTAGTCTCCATTAGAACGGTGCCACCAAGCGCATCAGAGCCATAAAGGGTAGAAGAGGGGCCTTTATTTACCTCAATCGCTTTTAACGTATCAATCTCAATAGTACTTGGGTATTTACGCTGCTCGTTTGAGCCGGGGTTGTAAGAGGTAGGTTGTTGGACACCATCCACAAGTACTTTAATTCGGCTATCGCTCATGCCGCGAATTGTAAACCCTGATAAACCAAAACGACCACCACCGTTAGCTCTAACTCCTGGGGTATATTTTAATGCATCTTGAATATCTGTTGCCATTGTATTTTCAATGTCATCAGACGTTATTTTCGAAATAGAACTGGAAACATCTTTAATGTTTTGCTCTGTACGGGTAGCAGAAACAACAACCTCATCAAACATCGTCGTATTTTTGTTTGGAGAGGTTTCAGCATGAAGTGAGGGGGCTATTGCGATTAAAATAGAGGCTGCTAAAAGCGTTTTTTATTAGACATGATAATTCCTTGAAGTTGTCTATTCTCATAATTTGGAAGAATGATACATAGTGCGAATGATAATTACTATCATTTTCATTTGATCTTTTGTTTTTTTCTTCTATGAGGGGAATTGTCATGAGTACAAGAGGTTAAAATAGAAAAATAAATAGAGAAAAGAGGTAACAAACTGGTGAAAGATAACGCTTTTGATAAAGTAAAATCGCTTTTTTGTATAAGATTGAATCTTTTACTTCAATTCAATTTGGATTTAGCGCTCTGATTCATTAGTATGTACAGTAATATGTATTTTACTCGCAACGGATACCACTAGTAAGTGGATGAGGAAACGATGCAACATCTAGACGAGATCATTGCCAATGCAACGGCAGAAATTGAACAAGCAGGCTCTTTAGTCGCTCTGGACGAAGTCCGTGTTCAATATTTAGGTAAAAAAGGGCATTTGACACTTCAGCTTCAAGGTCTAGGAAAACTAGATCCGACAGAACGTCGTGAAGCGGGTCAATTGATCAATAAAGCGAAGCAGACTGTTCAAACGTTATTAGGTGAGCGTAAAGACTCTCTTCAAACTGCAGAGCTTGAAGCGAAACTTGCTGCTGAAACTATCGATGTAAGCCTTCCGGGCCGTCGTATCGAGAACGGTGGTTTACACCCAGTTACTCGTACCGTTGAGCGTATTGAGCAATTCTTTGGTGAGTTAGGCTTTAGTACTGAGTCTGGTCCTGAGATCGAAGATGCATTCCATAACTTCGATGCATTGAACATTGCTGATGATCACCCTGCGCGTACTGATCACGATACGTTCTTCTTTAACCCTGATTTAATGCTGCGTACGCACACTTCAGGTGTTCAGATCCGTACAATGGAAAATGGCAAACCCCCATTCCGTTTCATCGCTCCGGGTCGTGTTTACCGTAACGATTACGATCAAACTCACACACCAATGTTCCACCAAGTGGAAGGTATGTTAGTTGATGAGAACGTAAACTTTGCACAACTTAAAGGTATTCTTCACGATTTCCTTTGTAATTTCTTTGAAGAAGAAGTTGAAGTGCGTTTCCGTCCTTCATTTTTCCCATTCACAGAACCTTCTGCTGAAGTTGATGTGAAACGTAAAGATGGCAAGTGGTTAGAAGTATTAGGCTGTGGCATGGTTCACCCTAACGTACTTCGCTCTGTTGGCATCGACCCTGAAAAATACTCAGGCTTTGCGTTTGGTATGGGTGTTGAGCGTCTAACTATGCTTCGTTACGGCGTAAATGACCTTCGTGCGTTCTTCGAGAACGACCTTCGTTTCCTTAAACAATTCAAGTAATTCGGGGCTAGAAATTTATGAAATTCAGTGAATCTTGGCTACGCGAGTGGGTTAAACCTGCTATTAACAGCGAAGAGCTAGCTCACCAAATCACAATGGCTGGTTTGGAAGTTGATGAAGTTGCACCTGTTGCTGGTGAGTTCACCGGCGTTAAAGTAGGTAAAGTGGTTGAGTGTGGTCAACACCCAGACGCAGACAAACTTCGTGTAACTAAAATTGATATCGGCGAAGAAGAGCTTTTAGACATCGTTTGTGGTGCCTCTAACTGTCGTCTTGGCCTAACAGTAGCAGTAGCAACGGTTGGCGCAGTCCTTCCGGGTGACTTCAAAATTAAGAAAGCAAAACTACGTGGTGTTCCATCACACGGCATGCTTTGTTCTTTCTCTGAGCTAGGTATTGATGTTGAATCTGACGGTATTTTAGAATTACCAGAAGGCTCTACATTAGGTATGGACGTTCGTGAGCTTCTTGAGCTTAACGATGTTGCTATCGATGTTGACCTAACAGCAAACCGTGCGGACTGTTTCAGCATTCGTGGTTTAGCTCGTGAAGTCGGTGTTCTTAACCGTGCAGACGTAACAGAACCAACTATTGAAGCGGTAGCTACAAGCATTGAAGATACCGTTTCTATTGACATTAAAGCAACGGAGGCGTGTCCACGTTACCTTGGTCGTGTTATCAAGAACGTAAACGCAAAAGCGGAAACGCCAATTTGGATGCAAGAGAAACTGCGTCGTTGCGGTATTCGTTCAATCGATGCGATTGTTGATATTACAAACTATGTAATGCTTGAGCAAGGCCAACCAATGCACGCGTTTGATCTGTCTAAGATCGACGGCGGTATTGTGGTTCGTATGGCTGAACAAGATGAGAAATTAACTCTTCTTGATGGCAACGAAGCAAAACTAAACAGCAATACACTTGTTATCGCTGACCAAAACAAAGCACTAGCAATTGCTGGTATCTTTGGTGGTAAAGAATCCGGTGTTACGTCTGAAACAACAGATATCATGCTTGAGTGTGCATTCTTCGCACCTGATCACATCCGTGGTCGCGCTCGTGCATACGGTCTACATACAGATTCATCTCTACGTTTTGAGCGTGGTGTTGATTCTACATTACAAGCAACAGCGATGGAGCGTGCAACACAGCTTCTTGTTGAACTTTGTGGTGGTGAAGTTGCGCCTATTTCTGCGGCTGAATCTGAAGCCGATCTTCCAAAAGAAAGCACCGTTGCGTTACGTCGCAGCAAACTAGACGGTCTTTTAGGTCATCATATCCCATCAACAGATGTGGTTGAGATCCTTACTCGTTTAGGTTGTGTTGTTGAGACAACGGATACAGGTTGGACAGCAACATCTCCATCATGGCGTTTTGATATTGCAATCGAGCAAGACCTAATTGAAGAAGTAGGTCGTATCTACGGTTACAATAACATTCCAAACCAAGCCCCAGTTGCTGCGTTAAACATGAATCTTCATAAAGAAGCAAACCAACCGCTTAAGCGTGTTCGTGATCTTCTTGTGGACCGTGGCTACCACGAAGCAATTACCTACAGCTTCGTAGAGCCAGAGCAGCAAAAACTGATCGTGCCTGAGATTGAGCCGTTAATTCTGCCATTTCCAATTTCAGCAGACATGTCAGCGATGCGTCTAAGCCTATGGACTGGTTTGATCAATACCGTTGTTCATAACCAAAAACGTCAACAACCACGCGTTCGTTTATTCGAATCTGGTTTACGTTTTATTCCTGAAGAATCAGCAGAAAACGGCATGCGTCAAGAAATGATGCTTGCTGGTATCATCGCTGGTACTCGTGGTGAAGAGCATTGGGATATCGCAACAAACACCGTTGACTTTTTCGACCTTAAAGGCGATTTAGAAGCTGTACTTGAACTAACTGCTAACGAATTAGCGTACGAGTTTAAAGCAGCACAACACCCAGCACTTCACCCAGGTCAAACAGCGGCTATCGTTGTTGACGGAAAAGAAGTGGGTTTCATCGGTACAGTACACCCAGAGCTAGAGCGTAAGTTTGGCTTGAACGGTCGTACAATCATGTTTGAAATCGAGTGGGACGCAATCAACACTCGCGTTATCCCTGAAGCGGCAGCAGTATCTAAGTTCCCTGCAAACCGTCGTGATATCGCGATTGTTGCTGATGAAGCCATTGCTTCTGGTGACATCGTTGCTGAGTGTTTAGCATCAGGTGGCGAGTTATTAACTAGCGCGAAATTGTTTGATGTTTACCGCGGTCAAGGTGTTGAAGATGATAAGAAGAGTCTGGCAATCGCACTGACACTTCAATCTGTTGAGCGTACATTAGAAGAGGCTGATATCACTTCAGCTGTTGACGCTATCGTTGCGGCAATTGGTGAGAAGTTCTCAGCAACACTGCGTGACTAATTAGCTCTTTTAGCTAAATATAAACACAATGAATCCAGTATCAATGAAGGTTGATACTGGATTTTTTTTATAATCGAACCTATAAATAATAGGGGAGTATTTAATCCTGTTCATGAATGTGAATCGACAATAGCATGTGTTTTTTATTGATATAAAAAGGAAACTAATCTCTTTCACAATCAAATGGATGGATTAATATTAAAATTATTAATAAATTTCGGCATCATGTCACACTTATTGAAAATAGATATATATATCGATTTTGTGTAAAAAATCAGTTAGATTAACTGCTATAGTGATATGTTTAAGCAATAACTGAAAGTTCATGATTGAAATAAAGCGATAATTTATTTTTTGTATTATAAATGTAGCGCTTTATCACATAAAAAAGTTGGCGAAAATCAGTCAGTTGGCATACACTGTGATCAGTTAGTTTAATCTTATGTCATTGTTCTAACTATTAAGTTTTCCGGTTACAGTAAATACTGTAACTCTGTCCTAACGTAACCTGAGGGTAGTTTTTATGGCACTCACTAAAGCTGATTTGGCTGAGACCTTATTTGAAAAAGTTGGATTAAGTAAACGCGACGCCAAGGAAACGGTAGAAGTATTTTTCGAAGAGATTAAGCAAGCTCTAGAGAGTGGCGAACAAGTGAAATTATCTGGTTTTGGTAATTTTGACTTACGCGAAAAGAGCGAGCGACCAGGACGTAACCCAAAAACGGGTGAAGACATTCCAATTTCAGCACGCCGGGTAGTCACGTTCAAACCAGGCCAGAAATTGAAAGCACGTGTTGAAGATCTGCCTGTAGAAAAATAATAATGCCGGCTTTGGCCGTAGAATAAATGAAGCTGTATGATAATCATGCGGCTTTTTTTATGCCACTAAGAATTAATAATACCCATCTTATACTAGAAACCAAAAGGGTAAACTCACATTCTGGAATAGATATTGTTAATTTTATGTTTCATTAATGGTACTGTTTCTTGGTTGAATATTTTACCAAGGAAGAGTAATTCAGATGGAATATACGTCATTTATTAAAGATACTTTAGATCTTACTAAATCAATATCTTCACGTTCATGGGAATTAGCGAACGGAACGGTGGTGATTCAGCACATCAGGGGTGTCGTTGAAGTTGTGCCACCTAAATGTTCAAATAGAGCCATTATCCTTTCTTCTGGTATTCATGGTAATGAAACCTCACCTATCGAAATTCTAGACTCCATCCTTATTGATATTCAATCCGGAAAACTGTGTTTAAATGACTCATGTTTATTTATTTATGGTCACCCTCAAGCGACCTTAGAAGAGCAGCGTTTTTTAGACACCAATTTAAATCGTTTATTTACTGGCTATCATAATGATAATTCAGAAATTAAAGAGGTCGCATTAGCGAATTCTCTGATGAATCAAGTTGATACTTTTTATCAGAAGCATAATGCAGACGACATGTGGCATTTAGATTTACACTGTGCAATTCGTCGTTCAATGCATTATACCTTCGCGATACATCCTTTTAATCGTCATTATCAACGTTCTGATAAATTACTTTCTTTTCTAAATGACAGTCAGATTGAAGCGTGTTTATTCTCTGAAGCACCGGCATCCACTTTCAGTTGGTACAGTGCTGAATATCATGGAGCGCATGCGGCCACCATCGAATTAGGAAAAGTAGCGAAACTGGGTGAGAATGATTTTGAACCGTTGGCTGATTTCATTCATGGATTAAGAGGGTTTATTAGTACTTCTGAAACAGTGACTAATGAATTGAATGTTGATATGGACAAACACAGTTCATCGTTAATTGAGTATGAAGTAACTCGAAGCATCATAAAGAAAAGTAATGACTTTGAATTTCACTTCCCTGCGGATTTAGCTAATTTTACGTTGTTTAATGAAGGGCAGTTACTTTCTTCTGATGGGAGTCAAAAATGTTATGCTAGCGGTGGTGGCGAAAATGTTGTTTTCCCTAATTCTAATGTTGAAATTGGGCATCGAGCTTGTCTATTAGTCCAAAAAATAGATAATTAATATGATGTAAATAATGCAGTAAATAACGAAAAAAAGAGAGCTGAAGATATTGAGTACTTAATGGGTACTATTGGCTTTATATAATAAAACGCGAATAAAGGACCGTATTATGACAGCTCCTAGCTGGGATCTTTCCGTTGCTTTTGAATCATTAAATGATCCAAAATTAGATGCGACAATCATTACTATTGAACAAAAAATAAAGACGCTTTTCAGTTCGACTGCTGAATTACATGCTAGTGCATTACAACAAGCGATTTTAGACAGAGAATCCATTTCAGTGTTACTTGCAACAGTGGCGAGTTATGGTAATTGTATTGCTTCTGTTGATGCGTCTGATAACCAAGCAAAAGCGCTTGTGAATAAGATGAATAAATTGTCATCCGAATTATCACAAGCTTTTAGCCCTTATCTTGATGCGATAGTGAATTCACCAACCGCTTTATTTGAAGAGGTTCTATCATACAGTGAAGAATTAGAAGCCCAACGTTTCTTATTAGAAGAAGAAAGGAAGCTTATTGCGACACGTTTGAGTGTTAAAGAAGAGCAGCTTCTCTCTGCTATGAGTGTTGATGGTAAAAATGCATGGGGCCGTTTATACGATAATATTACCGGTTCTATGACCGTGACGTTAGCGCTGTCTAATGGAGAGCAAGAAACCATTGGTTTATCGCAAGCTGCAAGTATTTTATACGGAAGTGATGAAAACCGTAGAGAACCAGCATGGCGAGCAATTCAATTAGCAATGAAACAAAATCAAGAGAGTTTGTCTGCCATTTTAAATGCGTTATCGGGGTGGCGGTTAGCTGAATATGAAAAACGAAGCGCAACAGCGTCAGTACATTTTTTGGAGTCAAGTTTACATGGTAGCCGTATAGAACAAGCAACATTAGATAGCATGATGTCAGTAGCAAAGAAAAATCGTGCTGTAGGACAAAAAGCGGCACGTTTAATGGCTAAAATGTTTGGTACTGAGAAGCTAACACCTTGGGATCAACTTGCTTCAATGCCTCCATTGAGTGGAAGTGCTTCTACTTATTCTTTTGATGAAGCGATAGATATCATTAAAGAGGCATTTGGCAGCGTATCTCAAGAAATGGCCGATTTTGTGGCTCTGATGGTAACTAATGGTTGGATCGATGCAGCACCGCAATCGACTAAACGTCTTAGTGCGTATTGTACTAAGTTTGCAGATTCGCGCACACCTCTAGTCTTTATGACGTGGGGTGACAGTATGTCGGATGTATTAACGCTTGCTCATGAATTAGGTCATGCATTCCATAATTGGGTAATGCGAGACATGCCTTTATGTAAAACAAAGTACCCAATGACATTAGCGGAAACCGCCTCTATTTTTGCAGAAAATGCAGTTCGTGATGCGTTATTGGCAAAGGCGAAAACAAAAGAAGATAAAATAGAAATGTTATGGGAGGAGTTATCTTCCGCTTTAGCATTAACGATAAATATTCCAGTACGTTATGAATTTGAAAAATCATTTTATGAACAACGCTCAACTCAGGAGTTAGGGCCAGAGCAACTGTCAGAGTTAATGAGTAAAACGTGGAATGATTGGTATGGTGATTCAATGTCAGAACCTGATTCATTATTCTGGGCAAGTAAATTACATTTCAGCATTCCTGAGGTGAGTTTTTATAATTACCCGTATTTATTTGGTTATCTATTTAGCATCGGTGTATACGCACAACGAGAAGCAAAAGGGGATAGCTTTTATCGTGATTATGTTAATTTATTGCGTGATACTGGCTCAATGCGTGCAGAAGACGTCGTGAATAAGCATTTGCAAATGGATTTAACGAAAGAGTTTTTTTGGCAGCAGAGTTTGGATAGGGTAAGTAAACAAATTGATGAATTTGAGCGATTGATTGGATAGTAGAAAATAATAAAGCGTCTACATGTAGACGCTTTATTTTTATTAAATCAAAATGGTGTTGATTTAATATTAGTCACGAAAGTTAGTGAATTGGAATGGTTGACCAAAGTCACCTTCACGAACTATAGCCATTGCAGCTTGAAGGTCGTCACGGTTTTTACCCGTAATACGTAATTGTTCACCTTGGATAGCGGCTTGAACTTTAACTTTTGATGCTTTGATTTCTTTCACTAATTTCTTAGAGATAAGAGGATCAATACCTTGTTTAAAGTCGATGTCTTGGTAAAAGTTTTTACCAGAGTGAACCGCGTCTTTTACATCCATTGAACGTGCATCAACGCCACGTTTCGCAAGGTTACCACGTAAAATATCAACAAGTTGCGTTAGCTGAAAGTCATCTTCCGCTTTAATCTTGATGTTTTCGCCTTTCAATTCAAAGCTAGCATCAACACCACGGAAATCGAAACGAGTAGCTAATTCACGAGTAGCGTTATCTACTGCATTTTTTAGTTCAACATTATCAACTTCAGAAACGATATCAAAAGCAGGCATAGTTTATCCTTTAAATTAACGAGAGGTTTTAATAGAGTTTGATAGCATGTCTAACATAGTCACAGTATCTTCCCAACTTAGGCATGGATCAGTGATCGATTGGCCATAAGTTAGGTTATTTAAATCCGTCATTGGTTGATTGCCTTCAATTAAAAAGCTTTCAGCCATAATACCAACAACTTGATTGCTGCCAGATTCAATTTGATTACAAATATCTTTTGCAACATCAAGTTGACGACGGTGTTGTTTCTCACAGTTAGCGTGGCTAAAATCAACGATCAGATGAGGAGGTAAATTTACTTCTTCTAACCGTTTGCAGGCATCTGTTACAGAATCAATATCATAGTTTGGTTTGTCGCTACCACCACGTAAGATAACATGACCAAAAGGGTTACCAGCAGTGCGGTATACCGTCATGCGGCCTTGTTTATCTGGAGAGTAGAAGTAATGAGAAGCCTTAGAAGCGCGGATAGCATCCATCGCAATCTGAGTATTACCATTGGTACCGTTTTTAAATCCAACAGGACAAGAAAGGGCTGATGCCATTTCACGGTGTATTTGAGACTCAGTAGTACGAGCGCCAATGGCACCCCACGTGATCAAGTCAGAAATATATTGGCCAGTGATCATATCTAAAAACTCAGTCGCTGTAGCTAAACCCAGTTTATTTATGTTCAGTAATAGTTTACGTGCTTTATGAAGACCGGCCTCAAGAGCATAACTACCATCAAGGTTTGGATCGGTAATAAGACCTTTCCAACCTACAATCGTACGTGGTTTTTCAAAGTACGTACGCATAACAATGAAAAGCTCATTTTTATACGATTCTTGGATCTTAGCTAAACGTTCAGCGTAGTCCATTGCGGCTTTAGTATCATGTACTGAGCACGGGCCAACAATGACTAAAAGTCGTTTGTCTTCACCCGTTAAAATTGCTTCAACTTGAGCTCTAGATTGCTCAATGTGTTCGGCAACATCGTCAGTAAGAGGATAGGCAGCAGTTAATTCAGCGGGAGTAGGCATTGGGCCTAAAGGCTGAGTACGAAGTTCATCTGTTTGCAATGGCATAGTTTCGCCTGTAATTCTTTTAATACACTAGAGTAAGATAACGGAAAATCAAGAGGGATGAAACCCAAAAATTGATTGATATGTGTATAGATAAGGAAAAGTTAAGCTATTGTATCTTTTAGGCTTGAGTTGTTGTTAATGTATCGGTATGTTCAACATAAATAACATGTAATCATTCATAAATATAATTAAACTGAATCAATGAGTTCATTGGAGCAAGCATGACTAATACTATTTTACCAACGTTAACTCGCGTAGCTAGTTTACCGTCTTATCAATCAAGCACCGATTCAAATGCATCTTTGTATGTGTCTATCGCAGGGCTTATTCAAGAGCATTTGTTTTATCATCCAAAGGCCGTGATTAATACGCCAAAGATGAGTGACATTGATGCGCAAAGTCTTGCGGCAATAATAGAAAGTGCATCTGATGGTAAAACCCATTTTGTTGATACGTTATCTACTGTGATTCTTGACAATATTACTGACGAAACAAAAGAAGTGAAAATTGCTTTTTCTGATGCAGACAGCAGTGCGTTTTCAGGCTTACTTGTTGGTCAATTAGAACCAAAAGAAATGAACCCAATGATGGGCGTTCGTGGTGTAACACGTTATGCATCGGATGAAAGTTCTGAGCAATTTGCATTAGAGTGTGCTGTAATTAAAAAAGTCATTGCTTCAACTTCGGCAGTGGTTCAAATTGTCGTTCCATTTGTTCGCAACTTAAGTGACGCAGCTACGATTATTGACCGTTTAGCGATTTATGGTTTGCCTCGTGGACTGAATGGCCTAAAAGTACACTTTGTGTGTGATGTACCTGCTGCATCATTAATGGCTGAGAAATTATTACAATATTTTGATGGTTTGGTTGTTAATGTTGATACGTTAACGCAGTTTACACTGGGTGTAGATAAACAAAATGAAGCGCTAGAGCATCATTTTGAACCACAGAATGAAGCCGTATTACATTTGATCAGTTATGCAATTCAAGCGGCGAATAAAGCCAATAAACCCGTAATGATAACCATTGATGAATTGGCTCAAAATACGCGAGTTCAAGAGCTATTGGATCAATTGAATGCAACCGATGTGGTTGTTACTGCGTAATTAATACGCTTAACCATTGTATTTGTCTCGTTTTAGAACACGTTGACGATTGATAGTAAAAAGCCTCCAACTCAAAAAACAATGAGTGGAGGCTTTTTAATTTCAGGTTCTTTTTAATAAATAACAACGAACTCATTCAGAGATGAAGCTATTTAGTTGTTATCTGATATTTTTTCGATATCGACAATTTTAGAGCGGTTAACGACAATCTTCCAACGGTGAAGTTGAGTACTGTAGTCATCCATCGTTTCTCGAATGATTAAGTTAATTAGATGACGTTTTTCAACCGATTCTTTACTGACTTGCCCTTCATTTAACTGATAGATCTTTTCAGACCCTTTTTCCATTAAACGTGCAATAGGGCGAAGATCAATGAGCATGGTTTCACGGGTTTGTTCATACCCAGTCATAAATTTAGTGATTGCCATCTTTGTTTGGCTTTTATAGCTTAAAACCACTTCTTCACGTTGAACTACTCGATGTTTACGCAGTTTTTGAATTTCAGAATCGAGCTCGACAAATGTCATGTAATCTAGCCATTCTAATTTTCTACCAACGTAACTGTTGGTTGTAGGATCAAAATAACGTTTACGCCATTTTGGTTGGCCTTTACGTATCCAGCGCCACATTACATCACGTAAGTCATCTTTAAATACTTCACGCATCGCGTAGATAAAAGAGATCGCAAAAATAAAGGAGGCGGTAATTTCACCTAAGAAACCGCGCGCTTGAATCACCATCAATGAAACAAAAATCATAACAACAGCGGTTGCGCCGCCTTTCACCATTCGTTTAATATGCTTACCTAGTGCAAAGTTTTTCTCTTTTAATACAATAGGGAACTCGATTAAACGACGTAATAAACGCATTTTATTCGACATTCGAGTAATGTCATCACGTGCTTTTCGTGAGTTATAGCTCTTATCTAAACGGTGTAATACTTCTTTTTCACAGATATCAATTAAGCGTTCTTTTACAAGTTTATATTCTTCATTTCTTGGCATATGAGCAAGTAATGAAAGAAAACGTTGCTCAGTGTACCAAGATAAATAATTATCGATATTGGCATAGTAACGTTTTAAATTATCTTCATAAGGTACGTTACGTCGTAACTTTCTAAGAATATCGATGGCGAGATCGATCGCATCATCCACTTCTTTATGCGTAATGTTTTCACGGGAAGTTTCATTCAGTTGCTGTACGGCTTTTTCTAAGGCAAGTGCATATTGATAAGCATACAAACTCAAACTTAAACGATATTGTTCAGTTGATAAACGTCCACGTTGAGCTAAGCGAGAGTGGACAAGGGGAAGATGGTTTTTATCACTGAAATAGGTACGCTGGCTTTGAATTGAGCTGAAATAAAATTCAGATTCAGAAACCATGTCTTTGTTTAAACCTAACTCTCCAGGAATAAAAAGATACATCTCAAGCTCATGCTGCTTAGATTCTTCAACGATGTGGGATATTTTTAGTGATAAGCCATCTTTCTTACCAACTGTAATCACAGGAAATTCCTATAAAAATGGTAATTCATACAGCAAGCATATCAGAGTTCGGGTATAATCGCCGAGTATTTTATTTAGGAATTGAAGTAATGATTAAAATTGGTCAAATCAACAAATTAGAAGTAACAAAAACGGTAGATTTTGGTGTCTTTTTAGATGGCGGAGATTACGGTTCGATTCTTCTTCCAAGTCGTTTTGTTCCAGAAGGCACAGATGTAGGCGAAACGCTTGATGTGTTTATTTATCTTGATTCAGAAAATGAAGTGGTCGCTTCAACAGAAACACCAAAAGCACAAGTTGGACAATTTGGTTTAATGAACGTGATTGGTACCAATAGTATTGGTGCATTTGTTGATTGGGGCATCGCTAAAAAAGATTTATTAGTGCCATTCAGTGAGCAACGTGGCCGCTTAGATGAAGGTCAAACCATCCTTGTTTACGTATACATCGATAAAGCATCTAGCCGTATTGTCGGTACTACTCGTTTTAACAAATGGTTAGATAATACGCCTGCTAATTATGAGAAAGGCCAACAGGTTGATATCTTAATTGCAGAACGCACTGATCTTGGCTACAAAGCCGTAATCAATGGCGAGCATTGGGGTTTGATTTTCCACTCTGATGTATTTGGTAAGCTTTTCATTGGTAAGCAACTAAAAGCCTTTATTGCAGAAATGCGTGAAGACGGTAAAATCTCATTATCTCTACAGCGCCCAGGTGTGGCTCGTATGGATGAGTTAAGTGAAAAAGTAATCGCAACACTAGAGAAAAAAGAAGGTTTCTTACCTCTAAGTGATAAGTCAACACCAGAAGCTATCTTTGCTGAGTTCAGAACAAGTAAAGGTACATTCAAGAAGACGATAGGCGGCCTATATAAAGCAGGTAAAATTACTATTGAAAAAGATGGTATTCGCTTAGTTTAATATTAGTTGAGTCGCTTCCCTAAAAAAAGAGCCCGAGACGATTCCTAGTCACGGGCTTAGGGAAGAGCTCTAGTGAGAGCCTTGCGCTAATTAATGGAGAACATTACATTATTGAGATTAGTACAAGCCAATCATTTGTCCACTTCAACGCTATTCTTTTTTAAATGTTTTTGTAATGTGTGATTTTATTACGCCCGGTATTCTTCGAGTAATACAACGCTTTATCTGCTTGTTCTATAACATCATCTAACAATACATCCGGCTTATTTATGGTTGCTATCCCCGCGCTTAATGTAATGTTCGCTTGTAACGCATTGTAGTTATTAATTTGTTGTCGGATTTTGTCAGTAAACGCCATTACCTTCGCTTCATCATTCTCTCTAATAAAGAAAATAAATTCTTCGCCACCATAGCGAGAAGAAATAATATGGGTGTGCTGCAAAATAATCTTTCCGACAATGCTGATCACTTTATCACCCACAATATGGCCGTAAGTGTCATTAATGCGTTTAAATAAGTCGATGTCTAATAACACAATTGAATAGGGCGTGAATTTATTATTTGATTTTATTAATGGTGACACTTTCTTATGAAAGGTACCACGGTTATATAAGCCGGTTAAATAATCACGATTCAGTATGTTAATGAGTTTCTTGTGACGCTTACTCAGAAGTAAGAGTAGGGTTCCAATAATTGTAATCAAGCTTAATACTAAGGCAAGTAAGCTGTATAGAAGCGTGTTTGTTGGGCGGTTTAATTCATCTCGAGATATCCCCGAGACAATAGCCCAATCAAGATGTGGGTAGTAAATCCTAGGTTCCAAGAATAACCGACACACTTTGGTATAGATTTGAGAGTCAGTTGCCTATAAGCTTCAAGCTCTCACACAATCAACTAAGGTAACCCCATGGGATACCAATATAAGCAACTGACACTAGGTGAAAGATACCAGATTGAAGCGTGGAATACACATAGTATTTCTGCTCGTGAAATAGGACAAAAATTAAAACGGAGCAATGGCTCCATTTCAAAGGAACTACGACGTTGTCCTGCTGGAAGCTATTCTGCCGAGCAAGCGCATAAACACGCTTTCCAAAAAAGAACACTTTCGATTAAGCACACAAAATGCAGCCAAAAGAATAAAAAAATAATTCACCTATATCTTCAGCTTGGTTGGAGCCCAGAGCAAATATCTGGACGAATGCGTAGAGAAAAAATAGAAAATACAATATGTTGCAGTACTATTTACAACGCAATTAAAAGAGAGCAGTGGCAAAGGATGCTTGCTCGAAAAGGCAAAAAATACAAACAACGCAAAGGTGTAGAAGCAGGAGCAAGACTCATTCCTAACCGCATTGATATATCTCAACGCCCTGCTATTGTCGATGATAAATCTGAGGTTGGTCACTGGGAAGGTGACACTGTTTATGGTCAAGACGGGTATTTAGTAACGATGGTAGAACGAGTGTCTAAGCTATTAGTTACGTGCAAAGTACGCAATAAATCCAAAAAGGCCGTTACTCGCGGGATAAATCGCATGATGAAGCCCTTTAAAGAGCTTTGCAAAACAATCACATTTGATAATGGCGGAGAGTTCGCAGGTCATGCTAAGATAGCTAAGCATCTGAACTGTGACATTTATTTTGCTAAACCTTACCATTCTTGGCAACGAGGTTTGAATGAAAATACCAATGGTTTACTAAGACGTTTTTTCCCAAAGGGAATGGCCATTGGAGAACTTACTGCAAAAGAGATTAAACAGGCAGAGTTTTTGATTAATTCTCGACCTAGAAAGACATTAAATTTTCTGAGTCCGAGCGAGTTTTTAAACGGTAAGAGTGTGTCGGTTATTGTTACGATCTAGCAATGAATAAGACATCTTTTTTATAAGATTTGCCATTCATCTTAATTTGATAAGAATAACTTTCAACGTAAGTGGTTCGTTGAGAGGTGGGTGAAGTATTAGGCACTTGATTCATTTGTAAATTATAACTATGTACTGATTGCTGGATCTTTTTTAGTAACCCTATTGCGTGAGAACCAATGAGGCTTTCAATGTTGTCACCTTCATAATTAGGGTGAAGGAGAAGCTTACCGTCTAAATCGATAACATAAACATACCCCGTATTGCCATATTGGTATTTATCGAGTTTACCTTTTAAAATATCTTTATTAATAAAATGAAGCAGTTCGTCTTTGTAAGCACTGGCTGAGACAATAAAATCAATGTTTTTTAAATAAACAGAATAGGTTACTTTTTTTCGTGGTTTTGCTTCACCAGGGTTTGTCCATAAGTACTCAACAAAGTGATCACTTTTACTAATTTGTTCTTGAATATGAATGTACTGTTTAACGTCTCGCCCTTGAAAAATAGGGTGGAACAATAATTTACCCTTTGAGTTTAAAATGTAAGGGTAGCCACTTGCGCCAATTTTGCTTTTATTAATGTAAGTCTGGATTAGCTCATTTTTTTGTTGCTGAGTTAAAGAGGATGATGATTCTATTTCATTAATAAATTCAGCAGAGGTTGTCACAATGCCTTTTAAGTAGCGTCGAATGGATTCGTTTAATGCGGTATCAATAATATCGTAACTGGCTTCAATGGAGTTATTAAAGGCTTGAAATGAGGATGTACGGATAGTCTTCTCGACTGATTGAAAACTTTGCACACTAAAAGTTAAAGAGATGATGGCGATACCAACAAGGAGTAAGATCGCAATAGGTTGTAAAAATGCAAAGCGATGAAATCGACTGGTTGGCATGAGTAAATGTCCTTTTAACGGTATTTGCGATTGTATTTTAAAAGTAGTTATGTATCAAGGTGTTCTGATTTTAATCGCATCGATTATTTACTAGCCAGTTGGCATTTTTTTTGAAAATATTGCTTGCGGATTTTTACTGAAGTAGATATTATCTCTCTCGTTCTCAAGGCGAAGTTAATTACTTCCCAGTTAACGATTTGCCCGCTTAGCTCAGTTGGTAGAGTACTTGCATGACATGCAAGGTGTCACTGGTTCGAGTCCAGTAGCGGGCACCACATTATACGAAAGAGCCCACCTAGTGTGGGCTTTTTTGTGCCTGTAATTCCTTGTTTTATCAATCATTTAGCTATTTTGGTGTCCGTAAGCGTCCATTAGTGTCTTGTAAAATCCACGGTTTGAAGTAATCTCTGAAGTAACCTTTTTAAAATTGTGTGCTTTCGAGGTTACTTCAGAGGTTCAAATGGCTATAAAAGTACAGCCCTTAACGGCGACCCAAGTTAAACAAGCAAAACCAAAAGATAAAGAATATAACCTAGGTGATGGTGATGGTTTATCTTTAAAGGTAAAACCAATAGGCACTAAGTTATGGCGCTTTTCTTATTATCATCCAATAACAAGAAAACGCCTTAATTTAGCTTTAGGTAAATATCCAGATATCTCACTTGCTAAAGCAAGAAGTAAAGCAATTGAAGCCAGAGAGATACTTGCCGACGGTATTGATCCGAAAGAGCATCGAGATAATACACTTCGTGAAAAACAACTAGAGTTATCTAATACCTTACAAGCGGTATTTGATGACTGGCTTGAAGTAAAGAAAACAAGTATTAAAGAACAAACAGCTAAGAAATTAAAACAACGAATAGAGAAGTACCTTTTACCTGATCTTGGTAAACTCCCGCTTGGTGACATTACCGCTCCACAAGCCATAAAAACCATTAAGCCAATTGCGAACCAAGGTAAGTTAGAAACGGTAGGGCGATTGTGTCGTAATTTAAACGAGATCATGACGTTTGCGGTGAACACTGGCGTTATCGAACATAATAGACTTGCTGGTATTGGGAAAGCGTTTGAAACTGCAAAAGTTACTAACCAGGCATCGCTAGATCCTAAAGATCTACCAGAACTGTTAAAAACGATTAATTACGCATCTATTAAGCCTATCACACGCTGTTTGTTAGAATGGCAACTTCATACAATGACAAGACCAGCCGAGACTGCTGGTGCGCGCTGGAATGAAATAGACAAAGAAAAAATGCTTTGGGTTATCCCTGCTGAACGAATGAAGAAGGGAAGAGTACATACCGTCCCATTAACAAAGCAAACATTAGATTTATTAGAAACGATTGATTTTATTACAGGTGAGAGTGAATACCTTTTCCCTGCTGATAAAAGTAATAAAAATCACATAAATAAAGAAACAGCTAATAAAGCATTGGTTCGAATGGGATTTAAGGGAAGACAAACTTCTCATGGCCTACGAGCATTAGCTAGTACTACCTTAAATGAACAAAACTTCGATTCGGATATTATTGAAGCAGCACTTTCTCACGTTGATAGAGATAAGGTTCGAAGTGCTTATAATCGCACAGACTACCTTGAACGACGTAAGGTTCTAATGGCGTGGTGGAGCAATCATATTGAAGAGGCAGCTACTGGTAGTTTGTCTATGAGTGGGAAAAAGAGTCTTAAGGCTGTAGGTTAGTTTTAAAGTTGTAGATCTTTTAATATATTTATGATTAGTGTCATTTCTATAGTTAAATTTGCTATGAAGTGACACTCTCTTTTAAAAAGATATTAAGACATAATATCTTTATATTTAAGGTAAGGAATTTGAATGTTGCTGAGTTAGCATTGGCCCGTCTAAAAAAGCCAATTTCACCATCGCTGTTTTTTTAAAAGGTATCGAAAATATAATTATCGGGGATTTTATAACTGTTTTAGCCCTATTTCATGAGTTTTAGATACACTTATCCTACAAACCTTATTATGCTGCCCTCAATTCTGACTGAACTATCGCATGGGTGACTAAATCATTGACCGAATTTCCGACTCGGAAATTCGTAAACACCAGACGACTTTCACATAAAATACATTCGTACGGATCTACTTTTACATATCCTTTTAACATTGCGGCATACCCTGGCATTTTCGGCTCAGCTTCTATTGTCATACCTAAAGCTGCATAAACTCTAGGCAGAGCTTCTCCACGACGACGCATTGATAAAAAACCGTAGTATCGGATCATCTTGAAATGTTTATCAGGATAGTGCTCTACTATCCGTCTTATCATCTCTTCTGGTGATAATGTTAGGCTGTCTGTTGTTCCTGTTCGATGGTCTAAATAATTAAACGTTATCATTCCGCCTTTGGCGTAATGACTTAAACGTGACGCTGAAATCGGGGGCCGTTTTAAATACCGACCAAGATAGTTCATCGTCGGTTTTACATTATTTGTCTTTTTAGCAAAATGAAGCTTCCAACGACGATTATATTGACTGCTTAAAAAGCGTGACCAATCCGTTTTATTATGGATATAGGGGCATTCTTCGCTTGATAAATCAAGCTCATCATAAGCCTTACCCAATAAACTGACGATAGCCGCTCTCCAACAAGGCTCTGTCGTTTTCATTTGGAAGTAAATGGGTTTCCATAAACCGGTACGTTCACAAATTCCCCCACGAGTGACCGATAAATGTAAGTGCGTATTCCAATTCAGTTTTCGACCGTAAGTATGAAGAGCACAAAAGATACCGACATCTATTCCTTTATCTTTTGCCCATCCCAGCAGAATGTTTGCAGCACATTTGAATAATTTATTTAACAAACGGTTATGACGAAAGATAGGCCATAGCGTGTTTGGAAGGGTAAAGGTGATGTGTTGATATTCGCATTCAGGGAAGACATGTTGTTGCTTTTGTATCCATCGCTCTGTGGCTTTCATGCCACAGCTACTGCACGCTCGAGATTTACAGGTTTGGTGAATATATTTGATATGGGTACAGTCAGGGTTGCAACAATGATATTCGCGAGAGCCAAAAGCCGCTGTCCCACAGGACAGCATCTTTGTGACATTTTCAATCACGACCGCTCTTAGGTTAGCTTTGTTATTATGAAGAAATTTAAGCCAGTTATTTTGACTATTAAATAATTGTTTCAGGGGTTTATATGCGTGCATGGCGATAGGATAAACGATTTATTGGCAACAATGGAAGAGGTTGAGTCCTTTTGATTTGCGCCGTAGGCGCCTATTGTTCCATTTACATTTATATTTGGATGATTTTCTAAATCTAAAAACAAATTATTTATATTATTTAATCGGAAGTCTATATCAGCATTATCGTAAGTGGTTTCTTTTTTATTTATAGCCAGTGAGCATTTCTTCTCAAAACATCTAATCTTTCTTAAGTTTGTCGTTTTTAATATCATAACTTTAATGCAGTGAATGGTTGTTGTAGTAATTATGTAGTAACTAGGTAGTTAATTACTGTGATTTTCGTCTGATAATAGAGGTTTTAAAGAGTTAAAATAAGGTTTTTTTGAGGGTTTTAGTGTGGTCAAATCTAAGTTTTTGTTTAGTATGAGTGGTAAATCAATACGGATTGAATACATGGTTATCGCTTAAGAACTCTTTTTTTACCGTTAGAATGTAAATTTTATTAAAGAAGACAGATGTTTTTTGTTATGTTTTATATTTAAAGAATCAATAGCAGGAGGTGCAGGCATTGTCTCGGTTAAGTATAGGGATAGAGTCTAAGCTTGTTTTTAATATCAATAATAATATGTAATAGAAATCTAGTTGAGATATTGTTTTTACAGAGTTATTTTCACACTTTTTATTTATGGTTAAGCTAGGTAGTTTATATGGTTGAGTGAGTTTTAATTGTTATCATAGTTACGGTTATTAATATTATATAGTTTATTTATTCTATCTAATGCATCGTAATCATAACTACAATAATTAACAGTAACCATTGTACCTATGAACTAAATAATCATAGGTAAAAAACAATGGGAAATAACAAAGGAAAATTAATAAATACCTTTCAAGGTATGAGAGTACAAACGGGTCATGGTGAATTAGATGAAAAGTATTTAATCAAAATTGATGAAACTATTAAATTGGCTTTGAATGCGTACCCTAGAACTTCTGCTATGCGTGTTGATTTACGCTACCCTGAAGGTTATACCGTAGTTGAAAATAACCATATTTCTAAATTTATTGCTTCTTTTAAAGCCATCATTCGTGCTGACTTAAATAAAAAGAAGAGAGGAAAATCTACACCTAGGTTTATATGGGTAAAAGAACAAGACTCTTCTAATCATCCTCACTATCACATTGTGGTATTTCTTAATGGAAATGTTTACAGTCATCTTGGGTATTTTACAGCGAAAGAAGGAAATACTGCGGCAAGAATAAGGCAAGCATGGGCTAGTGCATTAGGGGTTCATATTATTGATATAGACGGTGCTGTTTATTATCCAGATCATGCAACCTATACGCTGAATAAAACAGACTCTAATTATAAAGCGCAGTATGATGACCTTTTCTATCGCTTAAGTTATTTTGCAAAAAAGGCAACAAAACGTTATGGCAACGGTAGTAGGAACTTCGACTATAGTCGTAAATGAAATAAAAAAAGAAAGGCATTACCGCCTTTCTTTTCTTATGCTAATCAGTAAAGCGATAATCCCCTTCACTGGATGAAATAGTAATTTCAATGACGTTACAGACGCTGGTAGCTACGTAGCCTGTTGTTTGTCCGAACGCTAACCTAACAGGCTCATAAGGATGCTATGTTGTTCCTTGAGCCTTAGCGTTGCTCTTGTTCGGATTGAAATCAGGGTTACTGAGATTATTTAGTAAATCATCCGATTGACTGTATTTATCTTTCTTTACTTTAACTGTGGGGGTTTTAGGCCAAGCTAAAGAACAATTACCTCGATTAACTTCAACTTTATTAATCACAACATCATCAAAATGAGAAGTCACAAAGAGCTTTGTTCTTGTACCGTAATGAGTATCTATATTTTTATATTTAATACTGAATCCATCCGTCTGTGCAACGGTACTGAATGAGGTGGTGACAAGTAATGCTAGGTAAGCGTGCGGGGAACTACACCTTGTCTTTTACATTCCAAGGTAAAAGTGAATCGATATCTGGCGATCCAACACATAAACGATCTAGACAATACCTAATATAATCGTAAGGGATTAATCCGTTTGCCTTTGCTGTTTCTACAATGCTGTAAAGCATTGCACTTGAATCTGCACCAGCCGTTGAACCCGAAAATAACCAGTTTTTCCGGCCGATAACAAACGGTTTAACCGCTCGCTCTGCTCGATTGTTATCAATAGATAACAATCCATCATCAATATAACGAACTAATTTATCCCATTGATTTAATGTATAGCTAATCGCCTCACCTAATTTTGTTTTAGGTGATACTCGACTAACTGCGCTATCAAGCCAATCACGGAGCTCTTTAAGTAAATCGCGGGCTTCTGTCTGCCTAGCAACATACTTGGCTTCAGGGGAAGCCTCTTTTAATAACGATTCGATCCGGTATAGCTTTTGGATTTTACTCAATACCCAATCTGCACTCCCTGTTTTCCCTTTTACTTGAACACGTTGAGCCTCAATAAATCGTCGACGTGCGTGTGCCCAACAGCCAACTAAAATCGCTTCAGTTTGTTCTAACCTTGGTAACCATCGGTATGTAAATACCCGTTATAACCTTTTAAAAAGTTAACTGGATGGTAGCCATGCCTGCTAGATTGATAATCATAAAGTACAATTCCAGGCAAAACACCAGAGCCTGGAGAATCATAGCCAGAGCAGTAGACCCACATATAACATTTTGCTTTTTCAACATCCAACACATTTACCGTTGTTTCATCACAATGCAGAGTGGGTTGTTCAAGCAAAATACGATGTAACTCGTTATTAAGAGGGGTAAATAGTACCGAGCATTTTATTAACCAATCCGCCATCGTTCGCCGTCCAATAATGATACCCCATTGCTGAAATAACGTTTCTTGACGATAAAGTGGAAGACTGTATTGAAATTTAGCCGTAATAATTTGAGCAAGTAAACTTGCGGTCGCAATCCCTTTAGGGATTGGTGACGCTGGCATTGGGGCTTGTTTAATGTCTACTGAAGTATTGTTTTTTTCACAATTTCGGCAAGCATATTTAGGACGAACATGTTGAATAACTTCCACTTTAGCTGGTACAAATTCCAACTTTTCACTGATGTCTTTACCCATCGCATGCATCTCTAGACCGCAACACTTACAAGTTTTATCTTTTATGTCGTGGATAATAACAGTACGCGGTAAGTCTTCAGGTAAGCGTTGGCGTTTTGGCTTTTGACGAGTGTAGGTAATCGTTTGTGTGTCATCATTTTCAATGATGATTTCTTCTTCTGTTTCATTGAATAAATCAAATTGAGTCGAGTCAGATTCACTGCTTTTACCAAAGCGCTGATGTTGAGCCAGCCGAAATTGCTCTAGAAGACGGTTATATTTATTTTCAAGCTGAAGCACAAGTGCTTTCAGCTCGTCAATGGTATCAGGAAGTGGTTTTATTTTATCAGTCATGTAGATGACTATATAACGATAATACAGGTAATCAATCGGTTGCCTCCTATTCTTGACTGAGAATCAACTATTTAAAGGGTTGTTTGATAATGTACCGGTTGATGTCCTAAGATATCAAAACCTTGTAATAGCAGTGTCAGTTGCTGCTCTGATAATGCTAACGTATCGTTATTTATATTTCGTGGCCATTTGAAGCGGTCTTCATCTAATCGCTTGTACCATAAAGCGAATCCTGTTTTATCCCAATACAATATTTTGAGTTTATCACGAGGCTTATTGCAAAATATAAATAGAGCATCACTAAACGGTGATAGTTGCATTTCTTGCTCAACAATCACGACAAGGCCATTAATGGCCTTGCGAAAATCGACAAAATCACGATGAAGATAAATGGTGGAAATATCAGTAAATACATTCATGATTGATACCCTTTTAATAAGAGTCCTATCCAGTGAGGTTCAGTATTAGCTGGCAATGTTAATCGCAATTTTCCGATAGAAAGTTGAATATCTGGTAATTGTGGAGTGGCGATGATAGTTGATGTTAACGCTTCTACTTTCAAGAAAGTAGAAGCGTTAATCTTTTGTTTCCATCGTGCTTTACGTGCACTAAATGTCTTTGGCAGAATATTATGGTTACGACAAAATTCAGCGGCACTAAGCTTGCTAGATTGCTGAGATTCAAATAGAGCGTGCCATTGCTCTGGTGTTCTCTTTTTATCTTTTTGCATAATTACGTTCTCGTTAAATGAAAGATCGTAAGATACGCATAATGAATTTTATTTGTTAGGTGTAGTTCCCCGCACGCTTACATTAAATAAACTAATTAGTCAATTTGTAATATTTGTCACAGAAATAGATTCGTTTGAACATCATAATGCGCATCACTTTCGAACGAAATGTTTTATTTGATTGTTCGAGCTTTATGTTGTTCACCATCGCAAATATAATAACGGAGTTAACTATGTTTGGTATATTTAAACCCCAAGCGCATATAGCACGCCTCGCTTCTAATCAGATAGATGGCACCTATACTCGCTTACGTTGGCAATTGTTCCTCAGTATTTTCGTCGGTTATGCCGGTTACTACCTAGTTCGTAAGAACTTCAGTTTAGCAATGCCTTATTTGATTGACCAAGGTTTTAGCCGTGGGGATCTTGGTGTTGCTTTAGCGGCGGTATCTATTGCTTATGGGCTGTCAAAGTTCTTAATGGGCAGTGTGTCTGACCGTTCTAATCCTCGATATTTTCTCAGTGCGGGCTTATTGATGTCTGCCGCTGTTATGTTCTGCTTTGGTTTTATGCCTTGGGCGACAAACAGTATTACGGCAATGTTCATTTTATTATTCTTGAACGGTTGGTTTCAAGGCATGGGGTGGCCTGCATGCGGTCGAACGATGGTGCATTGGTGGTCACGTAAAGAACGTGGTGAACTGGTTTCGGTTTGGAACGTTGCACACAATGTGGGGGGCGGGTTAATTGGTCCTCTTTTCTTATTGGGCCTTTGGGCATTTAACGACGATTGGCGCTCAGCATTTTATGTACCAGCCATTTTTGCCACGTTAGTTGCTGTTTTCATTTGGGCTACATTGCGTGATACGCCTCAATCTTGTGGTTTACCAGCGATTGAAGAATACAAAAATGATTATCCAGATGATTACGATAAGTCTCATGAAAATGAGATGACAGCAAAAGAGATTTTCTTTAAATACGTGTTCAATAATAAGCTGCTTTGGTCTATCGCGATTGCAAACGCGTTTGTTTATCTGATTCGCTACGGTGTGCTTGATTGGGCTCCTGTGTATTTAAAAGAAGCGAAAGGTTTCACCGTTGATAAATCATCTTGGGCGTATTTCTTATATGAGTGGGCTGGTATCCCAGGTACATTGTTATGTGGTTGGATTTCAGACAAAGTATTTAAAGGACGTCGTGCACCTGCTGGCATCTTATTTATGGTGCTTGTAACTGCTGCGGTATTAGTTTATTGGTTTAATCCTGCGGGAAATCCAACGATTGATATGATTGCATTAGTGGCTATTGGGTTCTTAATTTATGGCCCTGTGATGCTTATTGGCCTTTATGCACTTGAGCTTGTTCCTAAAAAAGCAGCAGGTACTGCGGCTGGCCTTACTGGGTTGTTTGGTTATCTTGGTGGTGCCGTTACCGCAAACATTGTATTAGGTTATACCGTAGACCACTTTGGTTGGGATGGTGGCTTTATGATTCTGGTTGCTTCTTGTGTGTTGTCTATCATGTGCTTGTGTTACGCCTTCTTAGGAGAGCGTGCACATCATAAAGCGAAAGACAAAGAGCAAGCGACGATATCGTAATCAAAACATCATAAATATGAAGTTATATGAGTTTAGTTTTTGTATACACAAACTGTGATTATCAGTAACTAAATTATAATGGCTTTCCCCCTACCGTTGTAGGGGGCTTTAAAGGATTAAATAATGAAACGTAAAGCTCTCACTTTTTCAATTCTCACTTTGGCTTGTTCTGCATTGGCTCACGCAGATCCTCTTGTTATTGCACATCGCGGAGCGTCGGGTTACTTACCTGAGCATACCTTGGAAGCAAAAACGCTTGCCTATGCGATGAAACCGGATTACATCGAACAAGATGTTGTCATGACTAAAGATGATCAACTTGTGATGTTGCATGATCACTATTTGGATCGTGTGACTGACGTTGCTGAACGATTCCCCGATCGTGCTCGTGATGATGGTCGTTATTATGCGATTGATTTTACATTGGCAGAGATAAAAAGCTTACGCGTAACAGAAGGTTTTAACGTTGATGATAAAGGGAATAAAGTGGCTGGCTACCCAGCTCGCTTTCCTATGTGGAAATCGAGCTTCACAGTGCCTACTTTCGCTGAAGAGATTGAATTGATCCAAGGATTAAATCAAACATTAGGGTATGACATTGGCCTCTATCCTGAAATTAAAGCACCTTGGTTTCATCGGCATGAAGGGAAAGACATCAGTAAAGCGGTGTTAAAAGTATTAAAAGATTACGGTTACGACAGCAAAGACGACAAAATTTATCTGCAATCTTTTGATCCGATAGAGCTAAAACGAATTAATGATGAGTTATTACCAGCCATGAATATGGATTTGAAACTCGTTCAATTGATTGCCTATACGGATTGGGATGAAACTATGACGTACAATGGTGAGCTCGCACAGCCTTACAGTTACGATTGGATGTTTAAGTCGGATGGAATGAAAAAAGTTGCCGCTTACGCTGATGGAATTGGTCCTTGGAA
This sequence comes from Aliivibrio salmonicida LFI1238, assembly GCF_000196495.1. NCBI lineage: Bacteria > Pseudomonadati > Pseudomonadota > Gammaproteobacteria > Vibrionales > Vibrionaceae > Aliivibrio > Aliivibrio salmonicida. Next base: position 1,822,218 of record NC_011312.1, on the reverse strand, counting down.
ACCAATGTTAGTTGACGATGCATCAACCAAAGATAACATTATTATCAAGCCATTAATGAAACAAGCTAAAGAGGCCGGATTGGTGGTTCATCCATTTACTTTCCGTGCTGAACCTGATCGTATTGCACCTTACGCGACGAGTTTTGAAAATATGCTAGATGTGTTTTATAACACAGTGAAAGTCGATGGGGTATTTACGGATTATCCAGATAAAGCGGTGAAATTTTTGGACAAACAATGATTAATATACATTGGTGGTTGTTTTGAATTTATAACGTGCTCTAAAGTGAGTAAGCACAAAAAAGGCAGTAATAAATACTGCCTTTTTACTACCTATCAAATGATAAGTGGTAGATTAAAGGTATAGTTTTGCAAGCTCAGTCGCTTCTATTTCTTTACCTTCAAGTTGTTGGTTCCAGTTAGTACCAACTAAAACACCATCTTCAGATAAAGTCACTAACCAATCTTCAGCGAAGATATCTAGTGGGATTTCTGTGACTTCAAAATCAGCCCATTCTTCAACATTATGAAATGCGGCATCTTCTTTGTTCGACCAAAATGGCATTACTTCAGCGTTTTCAAATTCAGTAGATTCAACAGAAATCCAACCTTCATCGTTATAAAGGCTCCAAACTAGTTGAGTTTCTTTTGTTTCAGCAATGAAAAGATCTAGGTTTGCTTGAGTATCTGACGTTAATTTGCTCATGATGATGTCTCGATTAAAATAAACACGTAAAGAATAAAGGATTATGAGAAATTTGATACTTAAATTTAGAAAAAATTATGTTATAAAACTATCAGTTAATAATTTTATAACAATAAATTAACTAGCTAGTGTTTTGGGTGTTTGTGAATTTTTATTCTATGCTTAAACTACTAAAGTAAAAGTTAATTTGTTGATGCGGTTAAATGGATTTTAGGTGGTTACATGAAAGAAACAGTTATTCCTTCTCAAATAGAAATAAAAACAATAGAAGGTGAAGCTTATTCACTGAATAAAGACGGTGTACCAACAAAAGTAGCTGTTGGTCAAAACATTGATCGTGATTCAGTATTGTTTACTCCTTATAATGCCAAAGTCGTGGTTCAAATTAATGGTAAATTAGTTACCATCGATAAAAACTGCGTCAGTTGTCTTGATGAAACAAAAGAAAATGATCCATTAAAAGTTCAGCAAGTGGATGGTGCTATTAACGTTGATCCAGAGCAATCGGCGGATAATGTCGATGTTGCTGCGATTCAAGCCGCCATTCTATCTGGAGAAGATCCTACTGAAATTCTAGAAGCAACCGCTGCGGGTGAAGGGGGTGGTTCTGCTAACAATGGGTTTGTTAGTATTGATTACGCCTACTATTCCTCGATCGCGACCACTAACTTTACGACGTCAAATGCCTTTTCTTATGACAATCAAGATGAAATAGATAATTTAAGTGGTAATGACTCAAGCTCTCAAGCTGAAACACCGGATGTTACAAGGCAGACTCCTGGCTTCACGGTTGAAGATGTTGATACTGAAGCAAGCGGGCAACTTATTGTGTCTAATGCGGGAAGTAGCCAAGTCTACACATGGACAATTAATGGCAATACAACGAGTGAGTTCGGTACATTATCTATCAATGAGTTAACGGGGGCGTGGGAGTATGTACTTAATAATGACGCACTCTCTGTTCAATCATTAGCTAATGGTCAGGTTATTACTGATATTTTTGAGATCACTGTTACGTCAAGTAATGGATTAAGCAGTGTTCAAGAAGTTAGTGTAATCATTGTTGGTACAAATGATGAACCTATTATTTCTGGTATTTCTACTGGTAACTTAACTGAAGGGGATGTGTTAGACGCAGACTCAACGGTGAGTGAAACCTTAATCGTTACTGATATAGATGCTTCAGATACCCACACTTGGTCAATTGTCGAAGGCGGTAACGCAACTTATGGTGTATTAACTCTTAATGATGGTGTTTGGGAATACACATTAGATAATTCTCGTGATGAAACCCAAGCATTAAGTGCCGGAGAAACGGTAACCGAAACATTCACGATTCAGGCTGATGATGGTAACGGAGGCATAGCTCAACAAGAAGTTGTGATCACGATTACTGGTACCAATGATGATCCCGTCGTTAGTGGTACAAGCTCAGGACGAGTTGTTGAAGATCTTATTGCGTCTGCTGAAGGCCAATTAGATGCCGTTGATCCTGATGCGGGTGATGTAATTACGTGGGCCGTTTCTGATGGTGCGGGCGTTTTCGGTTCACTCACTATCGATGGGTCTGGTAAATGGACATATAGCTTAGATAATGGCTTAGTTTCGACTCAGGCTCTTTCTAGTGGAGAAACACAAACGGAAACGTTTGAAATTGTTGTAGATGACGGAAAAGGTGGCACTGTAACTCATACTATTTCTGTTGATGTTACAGGTACAAATGATACGCCTGAAATAACCAGTTCATCAGTGGTTTCTGGGGATGTGAGTGAAGTAAGTATTGATGCTGTTGGTGATTTGGTTTTAGAAGATGTGGATACATTAGATAGCCATACATGGACGGTTGAACCAAACAGTAATGCTGATTTAGGTACGTTTAATGTCGATAGTACTGGTAAATGGAGTTTTGGATTAAACTCAGCTGCCGCCGCTTTTCTTGCTCTTGGTGAGGGGGATTCAATTGATGTTATTTATGTTGTTCAAGTGGCAGATAATAATGGTGCAATTGATACTCAAGAAGTGACGATAACCATAACGGGTTCAAATAATGGCCCAATTATTGGTGGAATAAGTACTGGTTCCGTTGTTGAAGATACAGTAGAAGAAGCATCGGGATCATTATCTTCTGCGGATGTTGATTTAGGTGACACGGCAACATGGTCTGTACTGGCGCCTGATACTGGTGCATTTGGTTCTATTAGTGTTGATGCTGATGGTAAGTGGACTTATAAAATAGATAACACGCTTTCTGCAACTCAATCGTTATCACAAGGCCAAACTGAAACGGATACATTTACAATTATTGTTACTGATGGCAGCGGTGCTCAAGCAACTCAAGTGGTTACTATTGATGTTACAGGCACCAATGATCTCCCTGACATCACCGATACGTCAGTGATCGCAGGGGCGGTTGAGCACAGAGCAACAGAAAGTGCGACCGGCGATTTAGTCCTTGAAGATGTCGATACACTAGACACTCATACGTGGACAGTTGAAGCAAACACAAATGATGATTTAGGTACATTTATTGTTGGTACCGATGGTAAATGGACATTTAATTTAAACGCTGCATCAGCGGGTGTTATCGCGTTAGGGGTGGGTGAAACCCTTGATATCGTGTACGTGGTTCAAGTGGAAGACAATCACGGCGGAATAGACACACAAGAAGTCACGATCACGGTGACGGGCTCGAACGATGGCCCAACCATCAGTGGTACCGATACGGGCTCCGTTGTTGAAGATACGGTGGCCGAAGCGACAGGTCAATTGGATGCAACGGACGTTGATGTTACGGATACACACACGTGGTCAGTGACGGATGGTACAGGTGTCTTTGGCTCATTGGCAGTGGATGCGATGGGCAAATGGACCTACACACTAGACAATACGCTAGCGGGAACGCAAGCCATTTCGAATGGTGAAGTCAAAACTGAAACGTTTGAAATCGTTGCGGATGATGGCAACGGCGGGACTGTCACACATACCGTCACCGTTGAAGTAACGGGCACCAACGATCTACCTGAAATCACCGATACGTCAGTGATCGCAGGGGCGGTTGAGCACAGAGCAACAGAAAGTGCGGCCGGCGATTTAGTCCTTGAAGATGTCGATACACTAGACACTCATACGTGGACAGTTGAAGCAAACACAAATGATGATTTAGGTACATTTATTGTAGGTACCGATGGTAAATGGACATTTAATTTAAACGCTGCATCAGCGGGTGTTATCGCGTTAGGAGTGGGTGAAACCCTTGATATCGTGTACGTGGTTCAAGTGGAAGACAATCACGGCGGAATAGACACACAAGAAGTCACGATCACGGTGACGGGCTCGAACGATGGCCGAAGCGACAGGTCAATTGGATGCAACGGACGTTGATGTTACGGATACACACACGTGGTCAGTGACGGATGGTACAGGTGTCTTTGGCTCATTGGCAGTGGATGCGACGGGCAAATGGACCTACACACTAGACAATACGCTAGCGGGAACGCAAGCCATTTCGAATGGTGAAGTCAAAACTGAAACGTTTGAAATCGTTGCGGATGATGGCAACGGCGGGACTGTCACACATACCGTCACCGTTGAAGTGACGGGCACCAATGATGCACCAGCAGTTTCAGGTTCATCTATCATTTCTGGTGCTGTTGTCGAAGAAACGACACTTAGCACCAGTGGCGATTTATTTGTTGATGATGTGGACACATTAGATTCGCATACTTGGACATTACTTTCATCAAATACAGATCCTTATGGTTCTATTGTCGTTTCGACTAATGCTGACGGCTCAGGTAAATGGGAATACACCCTTAATAATACCGCTGCGCAAGTTCAAGCTTTAGCAAATGGTGAAACACATACTGTTGAATATCAAATTCAAGTTGATGATGGTGAGGGTGGGTTAACAACCGAAACGATCACAATAGAGATTACAGGTACTAATGATGACCCTACTGTTTCTGGACAATCTACCGGAACGGTAAAAGAAGATACAACGACACAATCAGAGGCAGAAGGTCAATTGACTGTTGATGATGTTGATCTCATAGATGTTCACGCTTGGAGTGTTGGTAGTAATACGGGTACTTACGGTTCAATTACGATAGATCCTGCTACGGGTAAATGGGTTTACACCATCGATAACGCACTAGCAGCAACACAAGGATTGACCGAAGGTCAAAGTGTCGAAGATAAATTTACTGTTACTGTGGATGATAACCAAGGTGGTACAGATACCATCGAAATCGTGATCACGGTTGTTGGTACGAATGGTGTCCCAGTGATTGGAGGCGATGTTGTCGGTGCAGTAACAGAAGATACAATACTAACGACAACGGGAACATTAACGGCATCAGATGAAGATACGACGAGTGCGTTTAATTGGGACATCGTTGGCTCAGATACTGGGACTTATGGCAAATTCACATTAGATGCAAGTACTGGTATTTGGCTTTACACCTTAGATAACTATGCAGCCCAATCTTTAGGTGCTGGAGATGCACCAATAAAAGAATATTACACCGTTGAACTAAGTGATGGTGCTGGTGGTGTTATTACAGAAACTATTGAAATTACAATTAATGGGACGAATGATAAGCCAGAATTATCAGGGCAATCGTCGGGTTCAGTAAAAGAAGATGCGATTGAAACAACAGAAGGTCAATTAATTGTTGATGATGTAGATCTGTCAGATACTCATACATGGGACGTTCAACCAGATGCAGGATCTTATGGCTCAATTACGGTAGATGCAAACGGTAAATGGACTTACACCATTAACAATGCCTTAGACGAAACCCAACAGCTCGCAGAAGGAGAATCAGCCGAAGATCGCTTTATTGTTACGGTTGATGATGGACAAGGTGGCACCGATCAAAAAGAAATCATTATTTCATTAGAAGGGACCAATGATCTACCAAGTGTTGTCGACAGTAATGATACCGGAACCGTTAAAGAGGACGAGATTTTAACTATTTCAGATACATTAACGGTTGATGATGTTGACTTATCCGATGTGCATAATTGGTTTGTGATTGGGGCCTCTGAATCGAAATTAGGCAGTTTTTCAGTAGATTCAGCTACAGGTAAGTGGAAATATACGCTTAATGGAACTGAATCGCAAGTTCTCGCTGCTGGAGAAAGCGTTGTTGAACGTTTTGTTGTCGTTGTGGGCGATGGAAATAGTGGTTTTGCACAACATACTGTTGAAATTACAATTGAAGGGACGAATGATCGTCCTGTTATCACGGGTCGAACCACAGGCACTGCCGTCGAAGATATTATTCCCACAGCAACTGGTGCATTAACTGCTGTCGATGTTGATTTTGTTGATACCCATACTTGGGTTGTTGATGGTGGGGGCGCTGGTAAATACGGTAATATGACTGTCGATGCCGATGGCAATTGGTTATATACACTGGATCCATTAAATTCAGATACACAATCACTAGCAGAAAACCAACAAGAGTTTGAAACATTTACTGTTATTGTCGATGACGGACATGGCGGAACTAATGCCATTATGATTACCGTTGAAGTTCTTGGGACGAATGATATTCCCGATATTGGTGGTGTTAATACTCAAACAATTACTGAAGATGATGCTCTCTCTGTTTCTGGTGAATTAACCGATGGTGATGTTGATATAACCGATACACATACGTGGACATTATTAAGCGATGCACAAGGGGTATATGGGTCATTATCTTTAGATGAAAATGGTAAATGGACTTATACAATTGATAATGCGCTAAGTACAACGCAAGGATTACTTTCTGGTCAGGTTGAGACTGAAAAATATATTATTCAGGTAGAAGATCAATATGGCGCGATAGATACAGTTACCGTTACTGTTACGGTCGAAGGTACTAATGATGTTCCGGAATTATCAGGTAAGCTAACTGGGATTATCGAAGAAGATTCCGTTATTACTGAAATAGATGGACAACTGTACCCTGATGATCAAGATATTGGTGATACTTATACATGGAGCTTGGATTCAAGTACTGGTTCATATGGTACGTTGTCATTAGATCCTAATGGGAAGTGGACCTACACTCTGAGCAACAATAAAGATTCAGTACAGTCTTTATCTGAAGGGGAAAAAGTTCAAGATACCTTTACGGTCACTGTTACGGATGGTTTTGGTGCTTCTACTTCTAAAGAAATTACGATCGATGTTATTGGCGATAATGATCTACCATCAATTGCGGGAGCAACAACAGGCAGCACGATTGAAGGCACGACAGGAAAAGACATCGCGACAGGTGAATTAACGGCAGTTGATATCGATCACTTAGATGACCATGCATGGTCAACGCTTACTCCTAATGGTATCTATGGTTCATTAAGTATTGATCCTAATACTGGTATGTGGACTTATCAGTTAGACAATTCAAGACCGGCAACGATAGGTATCTCATCTGGGCAAGTTGTTCAAGATAAGTTCATTGTTGAAGTGGATGATGGTGAAGGTGGCACGAGCCAAATAGAAGTTGTTATTGATATTGCAGGTACCAACAGTTCACCTGGCATTATTGGTGATACGACTGGTGAAATAAAAGAAGATACGGCTCCAAACGAAATATCAGGTGATTTACAGTCTGGTGATTTGGATTCAATGGATACCCTAGAATGGGGGATTATTGGTTCGGCAGGTCAATATGGTCAGTTTACTCTCGATAATGGTGGTCATTGGACCTATATCCTCAATAACAGTAACAATACCGTTAATGGATTAAAAGAAGGTGCAGAGCTCGTTGATACCATTACCGTAAAAGTAACGGATTCATTTGGTCAAGTGTCTGAAAAAGAAATAGAAATAACAATTGAAGGAACGAATGATGCCCCTTCATTAAGCGGCGCATTATCTGGAACCGTAATCGAAGATCAAACAACTACTATTAATGGTCAGTTAAACAGTTCAGATCCTGATGTTGGTGACATTCATGCGTGGAACCTGGATAACGGAGTTGGGCAATACGGTTCGCTTACCATGGATTCAAGTGGTCGATGGACTTACATATTAATGAACTCTCTCGCTGCTGTTCAAGCACTTGGTCCTAATGATACTTTCACAGAGACGTTTACGGTAACCGTAACGGATTCAATGGGAGAGTCTTCGACTGATGATATTGTTATTACAATCCAAGGTACTAATGATCTTCCTGAAATTACAGGCGGAGCAACTGGAGAGTATAAAGAAGATCAAGCGACAGATATTGTCACTGGTCAATTGATTGCCACAGATGTAGATGCTGGAGATGCAACGTCTTTTGAAGTTCGAACCTACGTAGGTAATTATGGTACGTTTTATCTTGAAGCTGACGGTTCATGGCGTTATGAAATTGATAAAAATTCGACGGCGATTTAGTCTTTAAATGAAGGGGAAACCATCTCTGAAACTTTTGCTGCTGTTGTGCATGATTCTAACGGTGGTTTTACTACAGAGCAAATCGATTTTACTATTGTGGGCACGAATGATAAACCTGTCGTTTCTGGTGATAGCTCTGCAACGGTCATTGAAGATGCTTACGAATTTGTTCCAGATGGCCAATTTAATGGTCAATTTACGAAAGTAACCGGTAATGTAATTGCTGATGATATCGATTTAGGTGATGAGGTAGTCAGCTGGCAGGTTGAAAATGGATCGGGAACATATGGAATATTAACCATTGATGAAAATGGGCAATGGACCTATTTGTTAGATAACTTTGATCCAGATACTAATGCACTTAATTTTGATGAGATTGGGATTGATTCTTTCTGGGTTACGGCTACGGATACGCACGGTGGTGTATCTGAACCGTTTGAAGTCACTATTACTGTTAAGGGAAATACGGATCCTGATGGAGGTGGTGGTGGCTCATATGATGAAATTATTGATATTGAAGCAAAAGAAGAAGGTGTGGACGCGAATGGAGACCCTATTGGTGGTGATGGAAGTGGTTCAATAACTGCTGGCGATTTAGGATTACCTTCTGGTTGTACTATTAATAGTGTTTCAGGAGCATCTTCTGTTGATGGTGGTTTATTTGGGGATCTTGTCGTTAATTCTGATGGTACCTGGGTTTATGATGTTGATGACTCTCAGCCTTATGTCGACTCATTGTGCGAAGGTGAGAGCGTTACTGAGAAGTGGACAGTAACGGTTACGGATAGCTGTGGTACAACATCAACGGTTCTTATTAATGTGACCATTGTTGGGACGAATGATATACCAGGAATTGCAGTTGATTCTCCATTATTCGGTGAGCTGGGGGAGGTAATTGAAGATGATATCCTTGAAGTCTCAGGCCAACTACAAGTGAATGACCCAGACAGTTGTGATACGCATATTTGGTATTTAGTAGATGAGAGTGGTAATAAGCGTACCGATGAAGATGGTGATGCAAATAATGGCTCTATCACGATTAAAGGAACTTATGGTTGGTTAACATTAGATGAAGCGACAGGCCAATGGACTTATGTATTAGATAACGCAGATCCTGCGGTACAAACGTTGACACCTGAACAAATTGAACGTGATTTCTTTAGCGTTGTCGTCGAAGATAATCATGGAGCCAAGAGTACTGATTCTCTTATTACGATTAAGATTACTGGTGTTGCTGATGATGTTGAAACGGTTCTAATTATTGAAGAAATAGATTTCATGGAGGATACCACTCCATTAGAGCAAACCGGTAAATTAAATGATGTTGGTGGCCTAACTCCTGACCTTACTTGGAATCTAGTTTCTGGCGATGGTACATATGGCACACTGGTTTTAGATAATGATGGTAATTGGACTTATGTACTTGATAACGATGCCTTAGAAGTACAACAATTAAATCAAGGTGAATTAGTCACTGATACTTTCAGTGTTACGGTTGTTGATAAATTCGGTAAAACGGTTGTTGATGAGCACGGCAATCCCGTGATGATGATCTTCAAAGTTGATGTTACAGGCACAAATGATGCTCCTGATATTTCAGGATCATTAACTGGTAGTATTTCAAACACAGATTCTGATAGCCAAATTTCAGGTAACTTAAATGATGGCGACGTTGATGCCGGTGATTTTCATGCATGGTCAATTACTGATAATGGAGGGACTGTCGATCTTGGTAATACAGAAGCAGGGACATATGGTGAATTAGTTCTTAATGAAAATACTGGGCGATGGACATATAAGTTAAACACCTCGCTAGATGCAGTTAAATTCCTTGGTGTTGGTGAGACATTATCAGACACTTTTGAAGTGACGGTTACGGATCTTTATGGTGCAACCTCAACAGAAACCGTGACAGTTACTATTGATGGCTCCAACTTGCCACCAGAAATTACCCAAAACGATCAAATCATCATGGAACTCAAAGAAGATGATAAGACGAGCGATTCTAATGCGTTAATAGCAACTGATCCAAATGGTGATACGGTAACCTTTGATGCAAAAACATTAACGGGTACATACGGTACGTTTACCATTGATGAAAATGGCGTATGGACTTACACTTTAGATAATGATGCTGCTCATATTCAAGGATTAAAAGAAGGTGAGGTTGTTTCTGAAGTCTTTACCGTATTTGCCGTTGATGTCCATGGAGCCACAACAGCACAAGAGGTAACGGTCAATATCACCGGTACCAATGATATTCCACAGATTTCAGGGATGGACACTGGTGTCGTTAAAGAAACTGATGGCAGTACTGCATCAGGTAACTTTGTAACCAATGTAACTGATATTGGGGATAGTATTACCGTTAGTCCGGGCGTACAAGGGAGTTATGGTGTAGTCAGTGTTGATGAAGCTACGGGTAAATGGACCTACACAGTTGATGGTAATGATCCTACAGTAAATAGTTTATCAAAAGGCGAGACATTAACGGATACAGTAACGATTACAGCAACCGATGAATTCGGCGCTTCTACTGACATGACGATAACCATAACCATTAATGGTGAAAATGATGCACCAAGCCTAGTCGTTACCGTCCCCCCAGAGCTAACTGAAGACAGTGGTGTAAGTGGAACGGATACCATTGAAGTTACCGGTAATTGGGATGATGGAGATCCAGATACGGCAGACACGCATGACTGGGAAGTAGTAAATGCGGATGCACTTGGTACACTGACTTTTGAACCAAATGGTGACTACAAATTAGTCATTGATAACTCTGCACTAGAAATTCAACAACTTGGTGTCGGTGAAACAGTAGAGTTGACGTATACCGTAAAAGTGACTGATGAACATGGCTTAAGCAGTACACAAGACATTACCTTTACAGTGAATGGTACTAATGATGATCCTGAAGTAATTAATACAAGTATTCTTTCTGTTGATGTTGCAGAAGACGGTGTATTAACAGAATCAGGCCAGCTAGATATTTCCGATATCGATATTAATGATACAACGTTTGCGTTTGATGTGATTACTTCTCCAACAGATGCCTATGGCGTCGTTACTGTTGATGAGTTTGGTAAATGGACCTATTTGCTTGATAACGAGAAAGCACAAGATATTGGTGATGAAACCATTACAGAAACGTTCACTATTCAAATTGATGATGGTAACGGTGGGGTCATCACACAAGAGGTTACGGTGAATATCACCGGTACTGATGATGATCCTATTATTGACACCAACGTAACACAAGTTGTAACCGGAAATGTTGCTGAAGATGGAGTCCTGATTGCGGAAGGACAAATAGCTTACATTGATCCCGAAGGCGATACGATAGAGTACAACGTTGTAAATGGATCAACGCCGTCTTATGGTTCATTCAGTGTCGATTCTGCAACGGGTCAGTGGACGTATACGTTAAATGATACTCTAGCTCAAGAACTGAGTGCATCAGGCGCTCAAGAAACCTTTACGATAGAAATGACAGATCAAACTGGTGGCATAATTCAACAAGTGATCACCATTGATATTGCGGGTGTCAATGATGATCCAACCATTGATGTAACTAGTGTTCTTATCGGAAATGTTGAAGAAGACGGAACGGCATCAGCCATTGGTCAACTGGATGTTTCGGATGTGGATTTATCGGATACGACTTTTAGCTATAACGTAATTTCAGGGCCAAACACAAGCACAACACCGGGTGATGTCGAAGGGCTTTATGGTGCATTAACCGTTGATATAAATGGTCAGTGGACCTATGAACTTGATAATGCTAAAGCACAAGTTCTTGGTGATACGATTGTAACGGAAGTATTCACCGTTGAAGTTAGTGATGGTAAGGGTGGAACGGTTACTCAAGATATTACGATTAGTGTAACAGGACACGACGATCAGCCAATTATTGATACATCGGTAACACAAGTCACTGATGGTACCGTAGTTGAAGGCGGTACCTTAATTGCGAATGGTGAGATTGCTTATATCGATCCAGAAGGTGACACCATAGACTACAGTGTCGTTAGTGGCACTACGTCATCTTATGGGACGTTCACTATTGATGCGGCCACGGGACAATGGAATTACGAACTTGATGATGGATTAGCTCAAGATATCGGTGTATCGGGTGCGCAAGAAACATTTACCATAGAGATTAAAGACCAAACGGGAAGTATCGTTCAGCAAGTGATTACGATTAATATCACCGGTGAAAACGATGCGCCAACGATTAATGCGAGTAGTGTTCTTATTGGAAGCGTAGAAGAAGATGGAACCGCCTCCGCCGTTGGTCAACTTGACGTTTCAGATGTTGATTTAGAGGATACGACGTTTGGTTATACTGTCATCTCAGGGCCGAACACAAGCACAACCCCTGGGGATGTTGAAGGGTTTTATGGCGCGTTAACCGTTAATGTAACTGGTGAATGGACCTATGAACTTGATAATGATAAAGCGCAAGTTCTTGGTGATACGATTGCAACCGAAGTTTTTACTATTGAAGTTAGTGACGGAAACGGTGGGACGGTTACTCAAGAGATTACCATTAGCGTAACAGGGCATGACGACCAGCCAATTATTGATGCCTCTGTAACGCAAGTGACAGAAGGAACGGTTGAAGAAGGTGGAACCTTAACGACTAGCGGCGTGATCACCTATGTTGATCCTGAAGGTGATACTGTCGATTACAGTGTAGCAAGCGGTACTGCACCATCTTATGGCATATTCAATATTGATGCAGTAACAGGGCAATGGACCTATGAACTCAATGATACGTTAGCTCAAGATCTCGGAGCATTGGGAGCTCAAGAGACCTTTACGATTGATATAAAAGATCAAACGGGAAATACGACTCAGCAAGTCATCACGATTAATATCACGGGTGAAAATGATGCGCCAGTGATCTCTGGGGTAACCACCGCCGATGTTAAAGAGGGGCATGTCGAAGCGGTTAGTGGCCAACTGAGTGCAACAGATGCTGAAAATGATAATTTATCATGGCAATTAACGTCAGCAGCGAATGGGACTTATGGTTCGTTAACTATCAACGCAACCACTGGATTATGGACATACATATTACTTGAAAATAGCACCTTAGCTCTTGCGGCCGATGCAACAGATACTGATTCGTTTACGGTAGAAGTTAGTGATGGAAAAGGTGGAGTGAAATCCGAAACGGTTGTCGTGACGGTTACTGGAGCGAATATTGTTCAAGGTGTGTTTGGTTCAGATATCCTAACCGGAACCACAAATGATGAGCTTCTATTTGGTAACCCATTAGATTTATCTGATGTGGGTGGTGCAGATATTTTTACATGGACAAATGCGTCTATTGGTGGCGATCTTGCTCGAGATGTCATTAAAGACTTTGATGTAGATAGTGACCGAATTGATTTAAGTGATATTGCTAATATTACAACGGTTTGGGATACGGCAACGTTAGCGTCTCAAATTCAAATCACAGAAGTTGATGGAAGCACTGAAATTTATATTAATGAAGCAGGAAGTACGGTTCAAACCATTATTATTGACGGTGTTACTGTTGATGAGCTAGCTGGCGAACCAACCGCAGGAATGACAGACGCAGAAAAACTAAATTCATTAACTAATTCAGGCCATCTCGTTGTCTCTGATAGCTATGGTAATGAAAGTAATAATACATTATATGCCTCTGGTCAGAATGACATATTAACGGGGGGAGCTGGTGATGATATGTTCTATTTTGCAGAAGAAAACGCGGGAGATACAATAACGCCATCTCAAAGCAATATCAGTGATTTCACGTTAAATGAAGATACATTAGATATCGCAGAACTATTGTCAGGTACCGGTGTTGATACGAATGATATGATGGATTTATTAAATTATATCAATGTAGATATAGATGATGTGGCATCATCTACCACAGTAACCGTGACCGATAATGCAGGGAAGCAAACTGACATAACATTAAGTGGTATTGACAGTGATGCCTTAGGTATCACAGGGCAAGGTTTGTCTGATGATGCGATCTTAACTAAATTGTTTGATGATTTTAACGCGTTTAAAGTCGATTAAGTTACCGTGTAAATAGAAAAGGCGAGAGGGGTTAACCTTCTCGCCTTTTTTATTTCGTTTTATATGTCCGGTTTAAGCTAATTGCTTATATAACGCGACAAGCAAAACCTTTTAGGTAGAAACCTTCAGGGTAAGCAGAATCAAGTGGGTGATCCGCTGCTTGTTCAAAACGTTCAATAAATTGAACCGTACGTTTTGCATCAAGAGCCGCATCAGCAACAATTTTTTGGAACAAACCTGTGTCCATTAAACCAGAGCAAGAGTACGTTAATAGCGTGCCGCCTGGGTTCAAAATTTGCATCGCAAGCATGTTGATGTCTTTATAACCACGACATGCACCAACTAACTGATTTTTAGATTCAGCAAATTTTGGTGGATCCATAATAACAACATCAAACTTAGTGCCGTTATCACGGTATTCACGAAGCAATTTAAACACATCAGCGTTTAAAAATTCCGCTTTAGATAAGTCAAATCCATTAATTTCAGTATTGTTTTTCGCGTTGTCTAATGCCAGTTGAGATACATCAGCATTGATAACGTGTTTTGCTCCACCTTTTAGGGCGTATAGACCAAAACCACCAGTATAAGAGAAACAGTTCAGTACTGATTTATCTTTTACGTATTTGCACGAACGCTCACGGCTATCACGCTGATCAAGATAGAAGCCTGTTTTATGACCATTAACGATATCAACGCTAATTTTTACGCCATTCTCTTCAATGATGACAGATTCAGGTGGCTCTTCACCGTGAAGAACGCCAGTGCGTTGTTTTAGACCTTCTTTTTTACGAACAGAAACGTCAGAACGCTCGTAAATATTACAGTCTGGGTAACATTCAATTAAGGCTTCAACTAATTGGTCTTTATTTGCTTCTGCGCCAGCACTTAATAATTGGCAAACAAAATAGTTTTGGTAACGGTCAATCGTAATACCTGGTAGGCCATCTGATTCAGCCGCGATTAAACGATAACCGGTTAACCCTTCACGCTCAGCAAGAATATCGCGTAAACCTTGTGCTTGGTTTAGTTTGCGAACAAAGAAATCTTTATCAATTGCTTCATTTTTGTCAAAAGTCCAAACACGGGCACGGATTTGAGATTGAGGAGAAAAAGCACCACGAGCAAGCCACTCACCGCTGTTTGAATAGATTTCTACTGTTTCACCAAGCTGTGGTTTGCCGTCCATTTTTTCAATGCCGCGAGAGAAAATCCAAGGGTGACGACGACGTAATGCTTTGTCACGTCCTTTTACAAGGTAAATTGAAACAGTCATATTGATGCTCTGATGAGTTAATTAGGGGGCTATTCTCTTTGAAGTCACAAGGAAAAGCAAATAAGAAAGAATGAAGAAGATAATAATGCGAAAGAGAAAGGAATAGGACGAAGAGGCCATAAAAAGAATGCAGTAATAAAATAAATTATTACTGCATGATATTAAGGCTATTGAAAGGTAAGAATCGATTAGGTTTAGGCTTTTAGTCCATTTAGAAGTAATTCTAAATCTTGTCCTTTTAAACGTAATTGTTCGATGTTGGATTCTGAATTCTTGATCATTTGATGAACTTGAGTTGATTGGGTTCGAACGTCTTCAACGGTCGCTGCGATACTTGAAGGTAAGGAATTTGAATGTTGCTGAGTTAGCATTGGCCCGTCTAAAAAAGCCAATTTCACCATCGCTGTTTTTTTAAAAGGTATCGAAAATATAATTATCGGGGATTTTATAACTGTTTTAGCCCTATTTCATGAGTTTTAGATACACTTATCCTACAAACCTTATTATGCTGCCCTCAATTCTGACTGAACTATCGCATGGGTGACTAAATCATTGACCGAATTTCCGACTCGGAAATTCGTAAACACCAGACGACTTTCACATAAAATACATTCGTACGGATCTACTTTTACATATCCTTTTAACATTGCGGCATACCCTGGCATTTTCGGCTCAGCTTCTATTGTCATACCTAAAGCTGCATAAACTCTAGGCAGAGCTTCTCCACGACGACGCATTGATAAAAAACCGTAGTATCGGATCATCTTGAAATGTTTATCAGGATAGTGCTCTACTATCCGTCTTATCATCTCTTCTGGTGATAATGTTAGGCTGTCTGTTGTTCCTGTTCGATGGTCTAAATAATTAAACGTTATCATTCCGCCTTTGGCGTAATGACTTAAACGTGACGCTGAAATCGGGGGCCGTTTTAAATACCGACCAAGATAGTTCATCGTCGGTTTTACATTATTTGTCTTTTTAGCAAAATGAAGCTTCCAACGACGATTATATTGACTGCTTAAAAAGCGTGACCAATCCGTTTTATTACGGATATAGGGGCATTCTTCGCTTGATAAATCAAGCTCATCATAAGCCTTACCCAATAAACTGACGATAGCCGCTCTCCAACAAGGCTCTGTCGTTTTCATTTGGAAGTAAATGGGTTTCCATAAACCGGTACGTTCACAAATTCCCCCACGAGTGACCGATAAATGTAAGTGCGTATTCCAATTCAGTTTTCGACCGTAAGTATGAAGAGCACAAAAGATACCGACATCTATTCCTTTATCTTTTGCCCATCCCAGCAGAATGTTTGCAGCACATTTGAATAATTTATTTAACAAACGGTTATGACGAAAGATAGGCCATAGCGTGTTTGGAAGGGTAAAGGTGATGTGTTGATATTCGCATTCAGGGAAGACATGTTGTTGCTTTTGTATCCATCGCTCTGTGGCTTTCATGCCACAGCTACTGCACGCTCGAGATTTACAGGTTTGGTGAATATATTTGATATGGGTACAGTCAGGGTTGCAACAATGATATTCGCGAGAGCCAAAAGCCGCTGTCCCACAGGACAGCATCTTTGTGACATTTTCAATCACGACCGCTCTTAGGTTAGCTTTGTTATTATGAAGAAATTTAAGCCAGTTATTTTGACTATTAAATAATTGTTTCAGGGGTTTATATGCGTGCATGGCGATAGGATAAACGATTTATTGGCAACAATGGAAGAGGTTGAGTCCTTTTGATTTGCGCCGTAGGCGCCTATTGTTCACCAGTACTAACGGTAAATTCAGCAGATTGAGATAATAAAGTCACCGCTTCTTCGCGAGATATGTTTTGTTGATCTAACACAGAGGCAACGAATTGGACTTCGTGCTCAAGAGTTTCGGCCATCATGGTATTCGCTGCCGAATTCATAATAAAAGCTAAACTGATAAGAGCCAAAAGAGGTAAAAAGAAAAGGAGATAGAATTTTTCTTGGATTTTTAAGTGAATAAGATATTGGTCTATCCAACGGAATGCACTTTCTTTCATAATAAGTCCGTATAATATGAGGTAAGCGCGCATAATATCTTATGATTAAGAATTTCTTATTATAATCAGCATTTATAGGTGAACTATGTCACAAAAATCGTTTAAATTTTCAGTGAAGGGAAAGGTACAAGGGGTTGGCTTTCGCTTTCATACTGCACATGAGGCAATAAAGTTAGGATTAACGGGCTATGCACGTAATCAACAAGATGGTTCTGTTGACGTACTTGCCTGCGGTGACGAAGACAATATTGAGAAACTAGCTATATGGCTAAAAAAAGGATCTCAGCTTTCAAGAGTGGATTCAATCGAGAAAGCTGCTGTAGAATGGCAAGAATTAAGCGATTTCAAAATGTACTAATCGTGCCTGAATTTATTGTTATAAGCATTTCGCAGGCTTTGGTAAGCCAGCCAGTTTTGTTGCTTGCTTCGCCGGACCTAATTTGAATAACTGGAATAAATACTTACTGTTGCCTTTTTCTGGGCCGTGTTCTTTTTCCATTGCTTTAACAAGCATGCGAACCGCGGGTGAAGTTTTGAATTCTTCATAAAATGCACGAACAAAGCGAACGACTTCCAAATGTGCATCAGTCAGTTCAATGTTTTCTTCCTGTGCGAGAAATGGCACTAACTCTTCACTCCAATCAGTGTGATTCATTAAATACCCTTGAGCATCGCGTTCAATGTGCTTACCGTTAAATTCCATACAACTTATCTTATTTAAAAATAGAATACCGCCACTAATTTTATCAAAAAAATAGCGGCAGTAACAGATTAATATTGAGGTGTGATACAGGTGGTAAAGCGAGGCCTATCGGTACGTGCAAAACTGCTGTAAATTTCTTGTCTTAGGTTTGCATAATAATGCTTATCAGTTTCACGTAGTGTCGCTGTATTGTAATTTGTCATATCTGACCCAGTTTGGAAGGGCCAACCCCATGTTGGAGATGAAAAACTAGTCATATAAAAGAGAGAGAATCCGAGATTTTCCATATTTTGATAATCACCAGTTAAAGCCATATTTCCGTCAGAGCTATGACTATCTGTACGATATTGATTCGATGCAACAGGAAGTGACCAGTTAGTTTGCCCAGTTTTACTTTTCAAATGTAAACAATAGTCAATAGGCTCAGAGTTACTCCCTGGATTGCTATGCTGTTGTAGGGCCCAATCCAATCCCATCTGATTGATGAAAACCCCACTCGCTATGGGTGTAATATCACCTAGCCCTATTTCATTCGCTAATTCAAATTCTTGTATGGTAAGGGGGCGATGAAAAATTACGGGATTGGTTATTGGTACGTTGTGTGAACCGTCATTTGAATTTATCAATTTTATTTCAGCAACCGGTTCGATACCTCGTTCAACGATAGTAGTTCCAAAATAAATACCTCCAGTTACACATAATGAATTATTAATGCAAACTTTATTATTTAACCCTTGAGTAACTGATGCAGTGACGCAAAGTTCGGGATAGTTATTACCTAAATTATCTTGTGCACCTGATACACAGAATTCTACATCTTTTCCTATATAACCTGAATTCTGGATAAGGCTGAACTAATTGCCCACCTAACGATCAGATCTTTCGACCAAGAATTATTTGAACGTATTTTAAAAGGTGGGCAAGATGAATAAATTAGTTGATATATTTTGTGATGTCGATGATTTTTGTTATCAATTCTTATCTCAATGGGAAAAATACCTTGTTGAGGCTAGTGAGAGAAAAAGAAAACGTCAGTCAGTAATGTCTACTAGTGAATGTATGACTATTGTCATCGCTTTTCATCAATCAAATCATAGAGATTTCAAGAACTTCTATATCGGGTTAGTTCATCAATATTGGAAAGGATACTTTCCAAATTTACTTAGCTACACTCGATTTGTGAGCAAAATGCCTAGCCTAATCGCCCCAATGTGTGCCTATTTTCAATCTATCAAAGGTAAGCCGACTGGCATTGCTTTTGTTGACTCCACGAGTCTTAAAGTATGCTATAACATTCGAATTCCTCGCCATAAAGTCTTTGATGGTGTTGCGAAAAGAGGAAAAGGTACCATGGGATGGTTTTTCGGCTTCAAACTTCATTTATTGATTAACCATCTTGGAGAAATTATTTCGCTGAAAATCACAGCTGGCAATGTAAATGATAGGACTCCTGTACCTGATTTATGCAAAGAACTCTCGGGGAAATTGTACGCTGATAAAGGGTACATAGGTAAAAAGTTGAGTGAGAGCTTAAAGAACTCTGATGTCGATTTAGTGACTACCTCGCGAAAAAACATGAAAGCAAAAGAGATAAGTGCTTTTGATAAGGCTATGTTATCAAAGAGATACATTATCGAAACGATAAATGACCAATTGAAGAATATCTCTCAAATTGAACATAGCCGTCATCGTAGCGTGACTGGTTTCATGCTAAATGTAATTTCAGGCGTTGTGGCTTATTGTTTAAAAAAACAAAAGCCACGAATTAAGCTATCAGAATGTGAATTTGAACTAATCCTCGCTTAAAGCATGTTTTATCCAGAATTCAGGTTATATAGTTAGCTGAACTTATATAGCTAATGGTTGGTGTGCTTTCAATGTCTCGATCATCGAGTATATTGTTGTTATTAGAATCCTTATATTCGGGATTTGCTAAAATAGCATTAATATTACCTATTCTTAAATCTAACGTATTATTTGTGATTACGGTTCGATTTAAATCTGAACTCGGCCCGTTGGGATCATCAATATCCATCTTCCATACAGTATTTCCTGGCGTTGATAATTTATCGAAACCGAACAGAGTGGCATGCAGGGATTTTCGAAGTTCTAAAGTCCCAGATAAAGTGATCCCAGTACCATAAACATGAGCACAATTAGGAGTGCCAGGCATGTATTTTCCATTGATAGGAAGAACACAAGACTCTAACTTACCGCCTAACATATCCTCTTCTACGGTGATAGTACAAGGTGAGTGTGCACCAATAGAGCATTTTTTATAAGTTGTGATTCCATCTTTTTCAAGCGCCCAACCAAATTGGGAGTACTTATCAGCTGAACCTCCATTAGCGTCATATGAATATTCGGCTGAAATGGTATTTCCAGTATATGGAACACCTGTAATTTTAACTACGGCTTGCGGACCGTCAACAAGCATAAGAATTTTACCGATAGGTGTTTCCGTACATATTTCAATACCTTGTTTAATACCTGTTTTCGCATAAGGGGTAATACAACCGGTGATGATTTTATTCGCATCAACTTCTTTAATTTCATAATATGCTTTATCTTCACCTATTATGCTTTTTCCATTCATTTCCCAACGAAAAGTATGAATTGAGGCCGGATCTGATTCTGCATCAACATATTCACCAGTAATTAAGGCTTTTAAATGAGGGTGTAATTCACTTAATTCTATATGCTCATCAGGATCAATGGAATCCGGAAGATAACTATGGATTTGTACGTTTTTTATCTCAGGTGGTGTATTTAAATCGTGTACAGGTAATGATGTACATTTTTGATTACCTTTTAAGATACCTGTTTGTGCGATAGGAGTTACACAAAGTGTTAGTAATGTTTCTGATTCATTATTAGTAAGAGTGAGATATTTAGATGTTTCTCCATGAATTTGGTTTCCATCAGAAAGCCACAGAATTTCATTATCTCCTTCGATGTCGCCATCACTATCAAAGAAACTGAACTCCGCGGTTACTGTATTGCCCGGCATAGGGTAGTTAGAATTAATGATTAAGTCATTTATGATTGGTGCAGTGTTATTACTGAGTAATTTTGGCTGTGAACATGCTTCATTTCCTTTTAACGTCCCTGATTTAGCGATAGGTATTACGCATGCGGTGACTTCTATACCCTTATTCTCTAAAGGAATAGGAAAATTGATCGTTGAGATTCCGGTATCTTTACCATCAATCGTCCAATTAATTTTGCTATAGCCTTCAGGATCGTTTTCATTATCAACATACTCGTATTGAACTTTGATGATCGCTTCTGAAAGTGTATCTCCTTGAATTGATATGCTTTTTATTTCAGGGGGTAAATTACCATGTGTGGGATCTGTGGGAAAACCATTGTCATTACAACCAAAAAGAAAAATAGGTAGTAATAATATAAATAATTTATTCATTAGTTATTCTCTTGATGTTGAGTAATTAATTTTTTATTAGGGATATAAAGAAATGAATTAGATCGTAGTTCAACTCGGCGATTTAAATAACGACCATTTTGTGTATTATTGGGAGCAATGGGGTCTTTTTCACCGCGGCCTTGGGTGGATATACGGTTATTTGATATTCCAGATTTTATGAAATATTTAGCCACTGATTCCGCTCTTTTCTCTGATAATGATTGGTTATAAGCCTCGGAACCGATAGCATCAGTATGACCAATAATAGAAAGTGTTGACTCAGAGTAATAGTGAAGTCGAGCAATAAAAGGATCAAGTAGTTCTGGTTTAGTGATGGTTGTGCTGTTGCTATCAAAAAGCTCATCATCTACATAAGCGGTAATAATTTGACGTTCATTAGGGATCGGGCATGAGAAAGGTTGTTTTAGCTCATGAAAACCAAATCGATAAATGATACCTATACTCATAAGGTGGTAATCAGATTCACCGACAGTATCATCCCCAATGCTGTTTATATATTGATATTCAAGCTGAGTAAGCCAACGTTTATTTAGGGCATATTGAGCTCCAAATCCAACAGATAAATCATGCCCAAACGTAGTTGTCTCAACATAATCAGATTTTGTTTTCCCGTTCCAGTTTGCGAGACCAGCTTTGCCAAAAAAACCAAAACGATCAGTCAGACCGTAGGTATACTTACCGAAAAGATCAATTGTCTCCATATCTCCTGTTACTTTTCTTGAAAAATACTCTGCTTTAGCAGCCCCTAAGAAAGTCTTACCTAGCTCAATTCCCCAGCTTTCGTTGATTTGATAGCCAACAAAGAAACCTCCGCCTAAATCTGTTCTATCACAATCAATTGACCATTCCTCACAACCATATTGGTATACACTTAAACCTAATTTGGTACCAACATACCAATAATCGCCATTATCGGGCAATAAGGTAGAATTAGAAAATTCAGTATTGATATTTGACTGGGTTGATGTAGGCAATTCTGCTGTTGCATAAGAACATTGAGAGAATGAAATAAATAAGAATGTAATCCATAGATGAAGATATGACATGGTTAATTACGCCTAGGTTAATTGTTAGATATGCCTTATATGTAACAAAGTATGTATATTTGTTTCGGAATATACATCGTACCGCCATTATTTTGCCAGGTAAGTGTCATTAAATTGACTTGTTGTGTTTGTTCTGACATTTATCACATTTTTATAAAAGTAATCAAAATCTTGTTCTTAAAAAGAATGTGATAGAATCCTTACAGTTAATGAATACCAGATTCAGTAGGATATATTTTGAGTCAATCAAATCAAAACTCAGCAGGTGCACTTAGAAAAGCACTGAGTGAATGTATGATCCGTGATCGTTTCCGCCTAAGCAAACGCATTCAAGGCGCATCACGCATTAAAAATGAAGAAGCAAGAAATGCGGTGTTTGATGAAATCGCATTAGACATCGCAAAATCAATGCAAATCGCGAATAACCGCGAAATGGATCGCCCAACAATCCAGTACCCAGAACAATTGCCAGTCAGTCAGAAAAAAGATGACATTGCTGAAGCGATTGCAAATAACCAAGTAGTTATTGTTGCCGGTGAAACCGGTTCGGGTAAAACCACTCAGTTACCAAAGATTTGTTTGGAATTAGGTCGTGGTAAGTTTGGTAATATTGGTCACACTCAGCCACGTCGCTTAGCGGCACGTTCGGTTGCGGATCGCATTGCCGAAGAAATGGAAACAGAGCTTGGTAGCCATGTTGGTTATAAAGTTCGATTCAACGATAAAGTATCAGAGCGTACGCAAGTTAAATTGATGACTGACGGTATCTTACTTGCTGAGATTCAAAGTGATCGTTATTTAAATCAATACGATACGATTATTATCGATGAAGCGCATGAGCGTAGTTTAAACATCGATTTTATCATGGGCTATTTACGTGAATTATTGCCAAAACGCCCAGATTTAAAAATCATCATTACGTCAGCAACCATTGATCCAGAACGCTTTTCAAAACATTTTAACAATGCACCTATCATTGAAGTATCGGGCCGAACCTTCCCTGTAGAAACTCGTTACCGTCCCATCGTTGAAGACGGAGATGATACTGACAGAGATCAATTAGAAGGCATTTTTGATGCAGTTGATGAACTGTGTGCAGAAGGGCTAGGGGACATTCTCTTGTTTATGACGGGTGAGCGAGATATTCGTGATACCGCAGAAGCGTTAGAGAAACGTAACTTACGAGACACTGAAATTGTGCCTCTATACGCACGTTTGTCTTCTCAAGAGCAAAATCGAGTTTTCCAGTCTCATGCTGGTCGTCGAATTGTATTGGCAACCAACGTGGCAGAAACGTCGTTAACCGTTCCTGGTATCAAGTATGTCATTGACCCAGGTACGGCGCGTATTAGTCGCTATAGTTATCGAACTAAAGTTCAGCGCTTGCCGATTGAAGCGATCTCTCAAGCCAGTGCGAATCAGCGTAAAGGTCGTTGTGGTCGTGTGTCGGAAGGTGTGTGTATTCGTCTGTATTCAGAGGAAGACTTTGTTGCTCGCCCTGAATTCACCGATCCTGAAATTTTACGAACTAACTTAGCCTCTGTTATTTTACAAATGACGGCATTAGGTTTAGGCGACATTCAAGCATTCCCATTTGTAGAAGCGCCTGATAATCGAAATATTCAAGATGGTGTGAAACTCCTTGAAGAGCTAGGTGCGATTAATGCTGAGATAAGTGATCCTAAAAAACGCTTAACGAAAGTTGGTCGTGAATTGGCGCGTTTGCCTATCGATCCACGTTTGGCTCGAATGGTACTTGAAGCGCCGAATCAAAATGCATTGCAAGAAGTGATGATCATTGCGGCGGCACTATCGATTCAAGATCCACGAGAGCGTCCAAGTGATAAGAAACAAGCGTCGGATGAAAAGCACAAACGTTTTAATCATGAAGATTCTGATTTCTTAACATTTGTAAATATTTGGCAGTATGTAAAAGAGCAACAGAAAGAGCTATCTAGCAACTCGTTTAGAAAGCAATGTCGCAAAGATTACTTAAACTATTTACGTATTCGTGAATGGCAAGATGTGCATTATCAATTAACTCAAGTAATGAAAGAGCTTAATTATAAAGTGAATCAAGAGGCTGCAGGGTATCAAGGCGTTCATACGGCTATTTTAGCTGGCATGCTTTCTCATATTGGTCAAAAAGATCAAGAGAAGAATGAATACCAAGGTGCACGTAATGCACGCTTCCATATATTCCCAGGATCTGGTTTATTTAAAAAGCAGCCTAAATGGGCAATGGTGGCAGAGCTAGTTGAAACTTCAAAGTTATGGGGTCGAATTGTTGCAAAAATTCAACCTGAATGGATTGAACCTCTAGCACCACATTTAATTAAACGCAGTTACAGCGAGCCACATTGGTCGAAAAAATCTGCCGCAGTTATGGCGTATGAGAAAGTGACTATTTACGGCATTCCAATTGTCGTGAAGCGTCAAATTAACTACGGTACGATTGATGCGCCAGTGTGTCGTGAAATCTTTATTCGCTCAGCGTTAGTTGAAGGGGATTGGAATACGAATCATAAGTTCTTTAAGCAGAACCGTAAATTGTTGCAAGAAGTTGAAGAGCTAGAGCATAAATCTCGTCGTCGCGATCTATTGATTGATGATGATCAGCTTGCCGAATTTTATGACCAACGAGTAAATACGGATGTGGTTTCTGGCCGCCATTTTGA
Source organism: Aliivibrio salmonicida LFI1238 (assembly GCF_000196495.1). Classification (NCBI taxonomy): domain Bacteria; kingdom Pseudomonadati; phylum Pseudomonadota; class Gammaproteobacteria; order Vibrionales; family Vibrionaceae; genus Aliivibrio; species Aliivibrio salmonicida. Next base: position 1,796,889 of record NC_011312.1, on the reverse strand, counting down.
CTCGTGGTGGAAAACCGCCCAAAAAGAGACACCAGATTTACTTAATTTTGAAAAAGAGATGTTGTTCCGCAATGATGCAAGTCATGTGACGGATCTTGATTATCCAAATTTCTGGCATCAAGGTAACCTAAAGCTGAAGTTAAGCTATCAATTTGAACCGGGGCAAGATAGTGACGGTGTCACGGTTCACGTGCCATTACCGATTTTAAATCAAGTGACGACCGAAGGGTTTGATTGGCAGATCCCCGGTTTACGTCATGAAATGATCGTTGCTTATATTAAATCGTTACCAAAAACACTTCGTCGTAACTTTGTGCCTGCGCCAAATTATGCTGATGCATTTTTATCACGTATAACACCATTTGATATGCCATTACTCGACAGCCTTGAAAAAGAGCTGCGTAGAATGACGGGTGTTGCTGTATTGCGTGAAGATTGGAAACTAGAACAAATCCCTGATCACTTGAAGGTGACTTACAGAGTGGTTGATCACCATAACCGTAAGTTAAAAGAAAGCCGTGATCTTTACGATTTAAAAGATGGCTTAAAAGATAAAGTACAAGAAACGTTATCTCAGGTCGCTGATGACGATATTGAGCAAGCGGGTTTAAAAACGTGGAGCTTTGGTGAACTACCTGCACTTTATACTCAGAAACGTGGTGGCTTTGAAGTTAAGGCGTATCCTGCGATTGTAGATAGTAAAGACAGTGTTGGGATTAAGTTGTTTGAAACAGAAGAAGAACAACATAATGCAATGAAAGCAGGGCAACGCCGATTGATCTTGTTGAATGTTCCGTCACCGATTAAATATTTACGTGACAACTTGCCAAACAAGTCAAAATTAGGCCTATACTTCAATCAGTATGGTCGAGTCTTGGACTTAATTGATGATTGTATTGCGTGTGGCGTTGATAAATTAATTGACGATAAAGGTGGCCTTGTTTGGGAACCTGAAGCGTTTGATAATATGAAAGAACACATTCGAGCGGAACTGGGCGATACGGTTGTGGAGATCGCTAAATTAGTCGAAACGATTTTAACGACGGCTTTCCAAATACAGAAGAAGCTAAAAGGTCGTGTTGATCTAAGTATGGCGTTTGCGTTGTCTGATATTAAATCTCAAATTGAAAACCTGATTTTTAAAGGTTTTGCAACAGAATGTGGTTGGAAGAGATTGACGGATATCCATCGTTATATGAAAGCGATCGAACGTCGAATGGAGAAGTTACCGATTGATCCAACTCGAGATCGTGCTCATTTATTGAAAGTTGACAGTGTTAACAATGAATACAAAGAATTGTTAAACAAGATCCCGAAAGGGCAGCCAATACCCGATAAAGTAAAAGACATTCGTTGGATGATAGAAGAGCTTAGAGTAAGTTATTTTGCTCAACAACTTGGTACACCATACCCTGTTTCGGACAAACGAGTGAAAAACGCCATTGCTGATTGTTAGTGTATAGAATAATATATAACAATATCGGCATACAATTTGCTTTAGTATGATTAATATTAAAAAGAGCGGCAAAGATTGCCGCTCCCTTTTGAAAATAGGATTGAAAATGAAAAAGACACTTTTAGCGTTAGTTCTAGCGAGCGTTTCTACAACAGCGGCTGCTGATTCTTGGATTTACGCTGGTGCACAAGTGGGTTCAGCTGATTACAGAGGCGAAAGTTCAACAGTATACGGTGCGCACGTTGGTACTGGTATTTTGCCTTTCATCGGTGTTGAAATGGGTGCTTGGAACCTAGGTTCTTACGATTACGGTAGTCAATCAACAGATGTAACGTCTGTAAACTTTGCAATTAAGCCAAGTATCGATTTCGGTCCTTTACATGTTTACGGTAAAGCAGGCATGCACAGCTGGGAAGCTGATGGTTACCGTAAAGATGATGGTGTTGATCCATTCTTTGGTTTAGGTGTTGAATACAATATCTTCCCAATGTTCACTGTTGGTGCTGGTTATAACAACTTCACAGTAGGTGACGAAAACATTGATTTCGCTTCACTTAACCTAACGGTTCATTTCCTATAATAACAACATTGTTTGTTTTTATTTGAAATAGAGAGATACAAAAATGGCGACCAATGCGGTCGCCATTTTTATTAGTAATCAATAGAATAGTTAGTTACGATTATTGGTATTAATCAACCAGTTGATACTGCTCTTTTAATACTTTAATTATTTCCGCTTTTGGATTATCACTTAACATAATTGGTGCACCAGTAATTTTAGCGGCAATATCTAAGTATGTTTTTGATAAGTCCATCATTGCTTCGAGTGGCAATGAGTTCTCAGTTGCTAACGCAAAGCGCTCATCCATACGGTTCTTATTCAAAAGAATGTCAGGTTCAGGGAAGTGGTTCAACAAGAACTGACGGAAACCTTCTTTTGAATTTTCAATAATATGACCAGAACGGTAGGCGTTTTTATCCCAAATACGTGATGAATCAGGCGTACCAACTTCATCCATGTAAATTAATTTTTCGTTGCCTTGTGCGTCATTAACATAACCAAACTCAAATTTTGTATCAACAAAAATTTGGTCAATGTCATTTAAGGCTTTAGAGATAACCGCAAAACCTTCTTTTAACAGTTTTTCGTATAAGGCGATATCTTCAATCGAAGAGAAGTTGAAAGCACTAAAATTGTTTTCAATGTCCTTACGCGTAATGTTTACATCATCAACTTCAGAAACACCTTCAATGCCTTTTAAAACGCCTTTTGTTGATGGGGTTAATAAAAGATCAGCCAGTTCTTCGTCTTTTTCTAGGCGTTCAGGGATCTGAATACCACAGAATTCACGTTCACCATTGGTGTAAGCGCGCCACATTGAACCCGTAATGTATTGACGGCAAATCGCTTCAATCATGACTGGTTTTGCTTTTTGAACAATCCAAACAAATGGATGAGGAATATCTAAAATATGGCTATCTGCTAAATTATTATCTTTAAATAATTGGAACCAGTGATTCGAGATAGCATTTAGAGCCGCGCCTTTTCCAGGAATCCCTTTAAGTCCGCCTTCACCGTGCCAAATACAATCAAATGCTGAGATGCGGTCACTGATCACCATAATAGCAAGAGGGGCGTCAGGTGCCACGTTATAGCCTTTCTCTTTGATAAGACGACGGCTATCTTCCTCTGTTAACCAATAAACTGAACGGACTTTACCGCTATGCACAGGCTTGTCCGTACGGATTGGTAAATCATCATTCACGGCAAGTACTTGTTCGGAAAGGCTCATTATAGAATTCCTATATAAACTTATGTGTAAAAACAGAGAGCATCATACCAGAACTCTGGATCTCTGCCAGTATAAAAAGCAAACGATTGCTTTTTATGTTTGTTTTTTTCTATTGTCGAAAGGATGTTGAGCAATAGAGTCGCTATCAGTTACACTGTCTGATTAAGAAAAAATAGTTCAAAAGAGGCTAAAATGTCATCAAATAAATTACTAGCAATGGCGATGTTATTCGTATCAAACAGCAGTTTCGCTAGCATGTGTCCAGTGACGATTGAAAACGATGTTTTGTTAACTCCTAAAGGAGAAATAAAAGTCGAAAAAGCGCAAGATAAATTACGCATTGATGGCAATGGCAACGTATTTGTTAATGGTGATAAGTTAGCGCTTTCTTCAGAGCAAAAACAAGCGATCGAAGAATATCAGAAGCAGGTGTCTGGCTATATTCCAGAAGTGGTTGATTTTACAGATAAAGGAATTCTTGCTGCTCAAGATTTTGTTAGCGAAATTGAAACGTCATTTAATGCAGAAGGATCATTTGATTCTGTTAAAACGAAAATTAATGATTACGGTGATGTTGCAAAACAAAAATTCTATCGTGGCAAAGATATGATGCTAGAGCATGACTTCTTTAAAGAAGTGGATACGTCATGGAAGCAAGATTTTGAAGTCATGATTAAGAGCTTAGACAAAGAATTGTTTGCAAGCGTGTTTAACTCTTTGTCAGATAAAATGCAGAAGGGCGAACTTAATTTCACAGAGTTACAGCAACAATTTGTTGATGTTCAATCGTCAATTAAGATGAAGATGGAAGAACATAAAGTCGATATTAAGAAAGATGCCCAACATTTATGTGATTCTGCAAAAGACATTGCGATGGACGAAGAACAACTACATAAAATTGTTCCTGAGCTACAGTTGTATCCAATGTTTTCTATTTAGTGTTAATTCATCGAATAAATAGTGATGAATGACGGCCCCTTATTTATATAAAAAGACGAGTAAACACATGTTAACTACCTATCAAAATATTATGTTCTCTAAAACAGTATGCCCATTTTGTGTTAAAGCAAAAGCGATTTTGGACGATAAAGGCATTGAGTATAAAGTATTAACCGTTGATGTTGATTTAAGCAAAGAAGAAATGGTTGGCTTGATTCAAGATAAAGAGGGCATTTTAGTTAATACTGTGCCTCAGATCTTCCTTGATGGTAAATTTGTTGGTGGTCATGACGATTTAGTGGCGCTTTTTGAACGTCAAGACACCGACATGGATTTAGATGATTTTGAACTGTAGAATGTCGTTCAATTAAATACGAAATAAAGTCACAACAAGATTTTTTGTTGTGACGATATAATATATAAGAGTGATGAATATGTGGGCTTCTCTTTTAACTTTAATACAGGATGACGGCACAGTAGTGTTATGTTTTCCTGATAGCTTTCAGCCGGATGCTGAACCCACCTTAAAAGGGTTTAAAGATTCTTTAGAAGAGATTGGGGCATTGGATTTTTTCTTTGATGAAAAAATCATAATGACGATCATTAACGATGTTAAAAGTGGCATCGTTGCTCATCACCAAAATAGAAAAATTGCAGAACGTCGTAATGCCGAAGTGTTTCTTGCTGTAGAAGAGCGCGATATGAAAGCAACGATGTCTGTTATTGGTGCTTATGGTGGTCGAGATGTACAAAGTACGGACATCATAACGGCATTAACCAGCATGGAAGTGACTCGCGGTATCAGTCGAAATGCCTTAAAGAAAATAATAGTACTAGGTCGAAACTTAGCTGCTGGAGAGCGAATTTCTCAATTGGTCGCAAAAGGCAAAGAGCCTATTGATGGTTCTAACGCTATTTTTACTGCACTGGTTGAAGATTTTCGTGAACAAGTTTTACAGCCTCAAGAGAAAGAGGGTGAAGAAGATAAAGTTGATATGCGCGATCTTGGTGAGACAATCACGGTGGTTGAAGGTGATGAATTAATCCGTCGAACGCCTCCCACAAAAGGCATTGATGGTTTTACTGTAAAAGGTGAAGTGATTCATGCGACGGCAGGAAAAAACAGCAAATTACGAGCAGGAAAAGGTGCGGGGATTTCTCCACAAGATCCTGAATTGTTAATTGCAACAACCTCTGGCATGCCTTGGGTAAATGCAGAAGGTGCTGAAGTTGATAATGCGCTTTGTTTAAATGCGGTTGATATCTCAACGGGTCATGTCAAATTTAAAGGGTGCGTAATCATCAGTGGTGATATTGCACCGGAGATGATTGTTAGAGCGACAGGCAGTATTACCGTTGGCGGGTTTATTGAATCTGCAGATGTGCAAGCTCATGGTGATATTATTGCGATGAAAGGGATCATTGGTCATCAAGTAGAAGCGGGTGAGGACTACTCTTGTTTTGTTAAAGCCGGTGGTAAAATAACGGCTAAGTTTGTTCAATCGGCTAATTTACAAGCGTCTGGCGATATTGAGTTAGGTTTACACGCCATTCAGAGTTTTATAAAAAGTAAAAATGCAGTTTCCGTAATGGATAGCTCTGGGCGTAATGGCTCTATTGTTGGTGGAGAGATTTATGCAGGTTCTACAATTACAACGGTGAATCTTGGGGCTACCGCTGGCACTGAAACGTTAGTAAAAGCATTTACACGTTTTGATAAGTACAAAGAAAACATTGCAGATTTAAATGCGAAATATAAAGCAGCGCAAGAAAACACAATGAAAGTCGTTCGTGCTGAAATGGAGCTAGCAAAGATCCCTAAATCAGAAAGAACAGAAGAACAGACAATGCGTGTTAAAACGATGAAAGAAGAATCAAGTAAAGAGATTACACAATCAATGACTCGATTCCAATCAGCAGAAGAAGAGCTAAGAAAGCAATTAGCAGAGAACGTTGTTAAAGTTACTGAGCGAGTGTACCCAAGAGTGACCATTCAATACTCAGATGAACAAGTCACAACGAAACGTGAACATAGTCCATGCAAAATATATTTTAATGAATATGAAATTAAGATAGATCCGATTATCTCAAAAAATCCCCATTTAATAGACAGTTAATTCAATATTAACGATAAAAATAATAATAAAGTCGCTCATTGTAGCGGCTTTTTTGTTGCCAAAATGTATGTGTGTAAACCATGTGTTATCACTATGATAACGATAAGAGTTGATAATTCCTAACTGTGAACTGCATCGACTTTTCTACTTGCGATAGGCTTAATATTCGGGATACTTATAATAGTTAGTTTGAAAATCGTGCTTTTCAATAGGATGTTGAAGGTCGATGTTGGAATATATCGAGGGCAATTATGAGTAATGTTATTGAGTTTAATTATGGTTCATTTCTCGTTGACTCAAGTAATCAAAAATGGACTTTTTCTCAAGCGTTAAAAAGTATTATTCCCACGTTCGGAACAGTTTGGAATGCATCTGTTCATGACAAAACACCATTAAAAGAACGATTACGTTTAGAAGCATTAAACGTACTCTCGACACATATAAATGATGAATCGAATATTATTCGGTTAATCCGTTTAGCTCGAATTGAAGGTATTTCTGATTTGAGAGTCATGCTTCCTTATTCTTTAGATGAAGAGCAGATCAATTATATCCTTGCAAATACACACACGACTATTTCCCAGAAGGGCGAAGGTATTGATCTTCTTATCATTCATCTTAAAGAAAAAGAATAAAGGTTAATGTAAAATTGTTAATTTTCGATTTAATGTTAACCATTGTTCATCTGTAAAGTAGTAGCAATTATTGTTTGAGATAATGGCACTTGCGGTGCCTAATTGTTGAGCTTTATTGATTGTTTCTTGCTCTGTCAAATTACTTGAAGCCTTTAAGCGGATGAGTCTGTTTAGCTCAACCCCATTTTGTAATAACACATCACAGCTTGGCATCATCGTATTTGCTGTAATAAAGATCCATTTCTTCTGTTTAGATAAACTTTTAAGTAATTGAATGAAGTGCTGCTCGCATTGTTCATTAGTCTCTTGCGCTATGTGAGAAATACGCTGTGCAATATGTTGTGCGTATGAGTTTGAGCGAGTTGTGAATGCCATCGTTACGTTCATAATATTTACCTGCTTATCCATGCAGTGTGTATTTATACAGTACTTTTATTTTGATTAACGATCAAGCTATTTTTGATTTTTTAATCGATTTATACACTCGTAAAGTAGAGCTAAGCCAAAGAAAATAGCCAATAGCTAAGCAGGGTAGGCTTTTAATCAAACAGAATGTGTTTCATTTGGTATCATAGAAAACATACGAGTTTAAAACTGATAGAAACTAAATTATGTATGAGACGTCATTGCTAGAACCCATTTATGCATTTCTACACTGTGAAACGCCCGATGAATGGATTGATGAAGCGAAGAAGCCAGAGAATTTATCGATTATTCTTCGTGATCATTTATTGTGTGAATTGAAAGCGGCACAAAGTGCGATGTATTTAATTCGTAAATACGCAGTAGATAAAGAGAGTGCAGCCACGTTATTGGAATGGTTTAAACCTTATGAAGAATTCGTTTATAAGAAAGTAGGATCATTAGAAAGCTTGAAAGGAAAAAGTAATATATCAAAACGTATTACGGCACGAGCAGATGCAGTTTATAGCCAAGAGCTTATTGATAAAATGGTGTTATTGATAAAAGAAGAATTGCATCATTTTTATCAAGTGCTAGAGATAATGGAAGAACGAAATATCCCCTATGAAGCAATTTCAGCCAGTCGTTATGCTAAAGGGATGCTAAGTAACCTGAATTCTGGATAAGGCTGAACTAATTGCCCACCTAACGATCAGATCTTTCGACCAAGAATTATTTGAACGTATTTTAAAAGGTGGGCAAGATGAATAAATTAGTTGATATATTTTGTGATGTCGATGATTTTTGTTATCAATTCTTATCTCAATGGGAAAAATACCTTGTTGAGGCTAGTGAGAGAAAAAGAAAACGTCAGTCAGTAATGTCTACTAGTGAATGTATGACTATTGTCATCGCTTTTCATCAATCAAATCATAGAGATTTCAAGAACTTCTATATCGGGTTAGTTCATCAATATTGGAAAGGATACTTTCCAAATTTACTTAGCTACACTCGATTTGTGAGCAAAATGCCTAGCCTAATCGCCCCAATGTGTGCCTATTTTCAATCTATCAAAGGTAAGCCGACTGGCATTGCTTTTGTTGACTCCACGAGTCTTAAAGTATGCCATAACATTCGAATTCCTCGCCATAAAGTCTTTGATGGTGTTGCGAAAAGAGGAAAAGGTACCATGGGATGGTTTTTCGGCTTCAAACTTCATTTATTGATTAACCATCTTGGAGAAATTATTTCGCTGAAAATCACAGCTGGCAATGTAAATGATAGGACTCCTGTACCTGATTTATGCAAAGAACTCTCGGGGAAATTGTACGCTGATAAAGGGTACATAGGTAAAAAGTTGAGTGAGAGCTTAAAGAACTCTGATGTCGATTTAGTGACTACCTCGCGAAAAAACATGAAAGCAAAAGAGATAAGTGCTTTTGATAAGGCTATGTTATCAAAGAGATACATTATCGAAACGATAAATGACCAATTGAAGAATATCTCTCAAATTGAACATAGCCGTCATCGTAGCGTGACTGGTTTCATGCTAAATGTAATTTCAGGCGTTGTGGCTTATTGTTTAAAAAAACAAAAGCCACGAATTAAGCTATCAGAATGTGAATTTGAACTAATCCTCGCTTAAAGCATGTTTTATCCAGAATTCAGGTTAAGTAATATTATTACTCATGAGCCGAACACGCTTATCGACAAGCTTATTATTGGTGCTTTTATAGAGGCACGTTCATGTGAACGTTTTGCTAAGTTGGCTCCTTATTTAGAAGATGATTTGGCTAAATTTTATATTTCACTATTACGTTCAGAATCTCGTCATTATCAAGATTATCTTTCCTTGGCAGAACAAATTTCAGGGGGTGATATCAGTAAGAGAGTTGCTGTTTTCGCAAAAGCTGAAGCCGATTTAATTCAGTCACCAGATCATGATTTTAAATTTCATAGCGGAAAACCAATAACAATAAATTAATAATCTTATTGTTATTAATAAATAACAGATAATAAAAAAGGTCGCATTGTGCGACCTTTTTTATTTGATGTATGCTTAGGCAATTAGCGTGTGGTTATTACCATTTCTTTTTCGGTTGAAATAAGACATCAATCTCATCATCTTTATTTTTATCTAATTGGTCTTGAAGTTCTTTATCTTGTTTTCTCTTTGTTTTGTTATTCAATTCATCAAGCATATCTTGCAGTTGAGTTCGTGCTTTATTTGAATAACCATCATTTTTACTTGATAGGGCATCAATCCCTTTTTTAAGTAATTGACGAGCAGTACCTGCTTGGCCACGTTGAGTTGCTTCTTTGGCTCGCTTTACTACGTTTTCGATATTAATTCGAACTTGAATTGATTCAAGACGTGCGTTTTCAGCAACAAAGACTTGGGTATTTACACGGCCTTTTTTATGTTCCGCACGAAGCGTATCTCGTAAGCGTTTAACTAACTTCAACATAACGATGGCTTGTTTATCATTGCTTGGCACTTTGAAATTCGTGCTGTCGCCGCCAGTATAATTTGTTTTTAGCTGTTGAAGTTGTTGTTCCATGTTTTCAATGCGTGCAGGGTATGAACGATCAGTGGGTGATAATTCAGCAATTGAGCGTAAAGCGTCTAGAATTCGTTGATTTAAGCAGACTAATAACTCTTTACTGTAAGGTAAATGGTGGGCATTACTGATTAACTCTTCGGTAGAATCAATAATCATCATGTGTTTTGCAGATTCTTGTTTTTTAGCGGATTCAATTTTTGTTCTGTACTGAACAATCACATTATAGCCAATAATCAAGGTTAGTAGAATTGCAAACAGTCCAACAATAAGAGCAATATTCATAGTTTAATCATACATCCAGTAGTAATAGTTGCCAGTGTAACACCTTGTAAACTAAATGAATAGAAGGCGGCTAACTCCAAATAACAAATTAGCGCAAAGGGCTTTTAGATACTAGGAGTACATTAAGATTTATCGACATGGGATGGTATTTCTTTAATGAATTGTTATTAAACAAAAATTAAAGTTGATAAGGCTTTGAAAATAGGACTAAATAAGGATATAACTATATCGAATAAGTGACATAATTTTCGATGTAAAGGATTACAGGAATAAAATAATGAAATTACAACAACTGAAATACATTGTTGAAGTGGTTAATCACAGCCTTAATGTGTCTTCAACTGCAGAGTCTTTGTATACCTCTCAGCCTGGTATTAGTAAGCAAGTTCGATTGTTAGAAGATGAACTGGGTGTGCAAATCTTTGAACGAAGTGGCAAGCACCTTACTCGAGTTACGCCATCGGGTGAAGAGATCGTAAAAATATCTCGCGAGATTTTATCTCGAGTTGACAGTATCAAAGCGGTGGCTGGTGAGCATACTCACCCAGAGAAAGGGTTGTTGAACATTACGACGACGCATACTCAGGCTCGTTATGCTTTGCCGGATGTGATTAAAGGTTTTACTTCTCGTTATCCTCAAGTTTCTTTGCATATGCACCAAGGCACGCCAACGCAAATGTCAGATGCAATTGCAAAAGGCACGGCGGATTTTGCAATTGCAACAGAAGCGCTTCATTTATACCACGATGCCATTATGTTGCCTTGTTATCACTGGAACCGCTCGATAGTAGTAAATAAGGATCATCCACTGGCACAGAAAAAACACGTGACAGTTCACGATCTTGCTGCTTATGAATTGGTTACTTATGTGTTTGGTTTTACTGGACGCTCGGAGTTAGACAGTGCGTTTAATAAAGCAGGGTTAACACCTAAAATTGTCTTTACGGCTACCGATGCTGATGTCATTAAAACTTATGTTCGTTTAGGTATTGGTGTTGGTGTTATAGCAAGCATGGCAATGGATCCTGAAAGAGATTCTGATCTAGTTGCTATAGATGCAAGTCATATATTTGATGCAAGTACAACAACGATTGGCTTTAAGCGTGGTTCATTCCTAAAGAGTTATATGTATGACTTTATGGAACGTTTTGCACCACATCTCACTCGCCCAATCGTAGAGCAAGCAACCATGCTTAAAAATAATTATGAAATAGAAGAGATGTTTAAAGACATTAACCTTCCTGTCCGTTAAGATCGCCTCGATTTAATTTCTAGGGTGTCATCGGATGCAATCTCAGTTTTTACATATCGACCGTTTGTTAACTCAGACGGTCTTTTTTTGGCAATTTTCTGCGTTTCATTGCGCTGATTATCCATGGAGAGAATCGTACCCAGCACTTATTGAATGGCTAGAGTCACTTTCTTTAGAAGAAATAGGACACCTAAAAAACACCCCCTTAGCGCTTGCGCTTGCATTATCTCACTATATTCCTGAAGTAACGGAATTATCTCATTTTACTCAATTTCCTCTTTTGGCTGCGCCATCACAATGCATACCTAAAGGATTTAATTCAGGAATAAATGGTCGTAAGTGGCAGCAAATAACCAATTTAAGTGCGTTAAGTTCTGATTTTTACTCTCCAGAGTCTGAATGGCTAGAGTGGTGCGGTGGTAAAGGCTATTTAGGTAGAGTATTAAGCTCTACAACGAATAAAAAAGTAACTACATTAGAATGGCAACAAGAGCTCTGTGATAGTGGCCAACATTATGCAGACGGTCATTCCCTTTCTATGCGTTTTATTCAAGGGGATGCGTTATCTAAACAAGCATATTCATTGATTAAACCTCAACAACATGCGGTTGCTTTGCATGCTTGTGGTGATTTGCATTTGAGTTTAATCGAAGCAGGCATAGAGAATAACATTGAGGCATTGACGATTGCGCCTTGCTGCTTTCATTTAACTGAAAATGAAGAATACCGCCCATTATCTTTCTCTGCTCAAGATTCATTATTACGATTAAGCCGCGTTGATTTGCGTTTACCATTGCAAGAAACGGTGGTTGCAGGGAAGCGAACGCAACATCATCGTGAACAAGAGATGTGTTTTCGTTTAGGGTTTAATGAATTACAAAAATGGGTAACAGGAAGTTCGGAATATATTACGGTTCCGAGTATTAAAAAATCACTACTTGCCGAAGGGTTTGAAGCGTTTTGTCATTGGGCTGCGGCGCACAAAAGCATTAAGCTGATGGATAATATTGATTATTCAATCTGGTTAGAGAAAGGAGAGGCTGCTTTTATTCTGATGGAAAAATGTGACCTTGTTCAACATCTTTTTAAAAGACCATTAGAAATGTGGTTGTGTTTTGATAGAGCGTTGTATTTAGAAGAGTCAGGTTATCAAGTAAGAATTGGGGAGTTTTGTTTGAAAGAAGAAACGCCAAGAAATATCGTGATCCAAGCAAAGTTAGGGTGAGCCCCACTCCTGTCATTAGCTATTCATTTTTATTGGTTGAATGATAATAAAAAAAGGCGCTGAATACCTTGTTTACACAAACGTATTTAGCGCCTTTTTTGATATTTACTTATCGGCTAGACTTAAAGAACAGCGGCAATGCCTTTACATAATGGCAGCATGTTGTCTTTCGTCATACCAGCAACACTGATTCGACCTGAACCAACGATGTAAATTGCAAACTCATCTTTTAGGCGATTCACTTGTTCTTTAGACAGACCAGAGAAAGAGAACATGCCATTTTGACGTTCAATAAAGCTGAAATTAGCGTCTACGCCTTGCTCTTTTAGAGTGGTAACAAACAGAGTACGCATCTCTTGAATACGAGCTCGCATTTCTTGTACTTCTTGTTCCCACTCAGTACGCAACGCATCATCATTTAAGATGTAAGTAACGACAGCGGCACCATGAGCTGGTGGGTTAGAGTAAATAGAGCGAATAATTGCTTTCACTTGTGAGAACGCAGTAACAGAAACTTCAGGGTCTTTAGCTACCAGCGTAAATGCACCGACACGTTCATTGTATAAACCGAAGTTTTTAGAGAACGAACTCGCAACAAGTAATTCTGGGCAGTATTGAGCAAAAGTACGAAGACCAGAAGCATCTTCTTCAACGCCTTTAGCAAAACCTTGGTACGCAAAATCAAACAGTGGTAATAATCCTTTATTTGCACATAATTTTGCTAGTTCTTCCCATTCAGCATCTGTTGGATCAATACCTGTTGGGTTGTGACAACATCCGTGCAGTAATACAACATCACCAGATTCTGCTTGTTGTAAATCTGCCATCATTGCAGCGAAATCTTTCGATTTAGTTTCTGCGTTGTAGTAGCTGTATTGTGCAGTTTCGATACCAGCAGCAGTAAATACACCAATGTGGTTTGCCCATGTTGGGTTACTGATCCAAATTTTCACATTGCCTAATTGGCGTTTAATGAATTCACCAGCTACACGAAGTGCACCAGTACCACCAGGCGCTTGTGCTGTTTGAGTGCGTTTTTCTGTAATGACATCAGCGTTATTGCCAAACAACAGTTTTTGAACGGCTAGGCCGTATTCTGCAGTACCTTGGATGGTTAAATATGACTTTGTTTTTTCAGTATCAAGCAATACAGCTTCTGCTTTTTTTACTGTTTTCAATACTGGAGTCTGACCCGCTTCGTTCTTATAAATACCAACACCTAAGTTGATTTTTTCAGCACGAGGGTCATTTTTAAATTCATCAGTTAGGCCAAGAATTGGATCAGCTGGAGCGGCAGAGATTTTTTCAAACATAGTCATCATCCATGGTGAGATTAAAATAAAAAGTTTAAGAACGGTTTAGTTATTTATACCCGTTTACCTTGTAAGTTTGCAACGATTAGATAACGAAAAAAGTGATTTTTAATCGTAAAAAGGAAAAAGAGAGGCAGAATGGTAATAAATGACAACAGAACGGCATTTTAAATACCGTTCTGCTGAATGAAAGCAAGGTTAGTAATTGATTTTAATTTTGTTTGACGCTGCGATAGCATCTTCAATTGCTGACTCAAGATTGTCTCTGCGTGTTATGGCGACCCCTAAGCGACGACGCCCATCAATTTCAGGTTTACCAAATAATTTTATTTGAGTTTGTGGTTGGCTCAATGCCTCTGCCAGTCCATCAAAACGAATATTTGTAGAGGTACCTTGACCTAAGATCACAGAAGAGGCAGAAGGACCATATTGAACGATGTTATTGATGGGCATTCCCGTAAACGCACGAACATGCAGAGCAAATTCAGACATTTCTTGAGAGATTAACGTTACTAATCCAGTATCATGTGGGCGAGGTGAGACTTCATTGAAATAAATATCATCGCCTTTAATGAAGAGCTCTACACCAAATAAACCATAACCGCCTAATGCGTTAACGACTTTTTCTGCCGCGTCTTGTGCTTGTTGTAATGCCGCTTCCGTCATTACTTGAGGTTGCCAAGACTCGCGGTAATCACCATCTTCTTGTCGATGACCGATAGGATCACAGAAATGAATGCCATCAACCGCACGGATAGTTAACAGTGAAATTTCGTAATCAAAATCCACAAAACCTTCAACAATAACGCGACCTGCTCCCGTTCGTCCGCCATCTTGCGCGTAGTCCCATGAGGTTTTAATATCATCCTCGGTCTTGATGACGCTTTGTCCTTTGCCTGATGAACTCATTACCGGCTTAATTACACACGGCATACCTACAAATTTAACGGCGTCGACCAGTTCTTCATAGCTGTCTACAAAACGATAAGGAGACGTCGGTAATTTTAATTCTTCAGCGGCTAATCGACGAATGCCTTCGCGGTTCATGGTCAATTTAGTCGCGTTAGCGGTTGGAACAACGTTAAGGCCTCGTTTTTCTAATTCAACGAGTTTGTCTGTGGCAATGGCTTCGATTTCAGGCACGACATAATCTGGTTTTTCTTTTTCAATGACTTCTTGAAGTGCATCAGCATCTAACATATCAATGGCATAGCTACGGTGTGCGACTTGCATTGCTGGGGCATTTAAATAGCGATCAACCGCAATAACTTCCAAACCAAGGCGTTGGCATTCAATAGCCACTTCTTTGCCTAATTCACCGGAACCAAGCAATAATACTTTTGTAGCTGAAGACGATAGAGCAGTACCAAACATAATGAATTCTCATGATAGATAGTGAAATATGCCGCTATCATACTAAAATTAGATAGATACGCAAACGATTGCTTTTAATTTTTTATTGGTCTTTTATGCATCAATGTGGAAGAGAGTTCACACTACTGATTTGTTTGTTGATACAGTGAATCGCTTGGGTTGTATTCACTACCTCTACTGGTATGCTATTTTTTTTATATTAGCAGCAGTACTTCATTATGGATGTTCAAACCACTTATGTGCCTCACTCAGGACCTGTACAGCAATGGGCTTTTTATGGACTTTTAGAAAATAAGAAATTTGTTGTAAGCGATTGTATTGATATTAAAGATACGCCAAATGGCTTAGGTAATCCGGTATGGTTAGCGCAACAGAAAGTGGCCAAAGATAACGCGCCAGTGGTGGATCTTTTATTAAAGAAAGGGGCAATATTTGTGGGTAAAACTCAAATGGATGAGTTTGGTTTTGGACTTCATGGTAATAACCCACATTACGCTGCGATTAAAAACCCAAACAGTGAAGGGCGGTTAATTGGTGGGTCATCTTGCGGAGCCATTGCGGCGGTCGCGAATGGATTGGCTGATATCGGCTTAGGCACGGATTTAAGTGGTGGAATACGAGTCCCTGCGGTATACGCTGGTTTATATGGTTTTAAATCGTCTTCTTATGCCGCGAATATGAAAGGGGTTTATTGCATTGCAAAAGAAGAAACCTCTTTAGGCTGGGTTGCTAAGAGTTTGTCGGACATTAGAAAAGTCGCGACGACATTAACTCCGATGTCTCCATTAATGACGGTCGATCGCATTGTCGTGCTAGACAGCTTGTTTCTTGATGTTCCAGAAGAAGCAAAGGTAAAACTAGAACAATTACTTGAGGCATCCCCTTATTATAAAGTCGTTCGTAGTAAAGCGATCAGTAAAATAATAACCATGAAAGCCGCCGAAAGTTTTAAAGTCATTACCGCGACAAGAGGGCTACGTAATATAGAACCGTGGGTTGAAAAAAACCACCCAATGCTCAGTAATGAAATTAAAATGCAATTGAAATGGTTATCTTCATTAAAGTATAAAGATGAGCGAATTGCCCTAGAACAAAGGGATCTTGTTAAATCGGTTTTAGAGTCACTTTTAGATGAAAAAACACTGTTGCTACTGCCAACGACCGCTAACATTGCCCCACCAGAAACGGCGACGGATGAGCAGTTATACAAACTTAACTCATTGATATTAAAATACACATCATTAGCCAGTTTAGCTGATTTACCTCAATTGCATCTTCCGTGGTTTACTGTGAATAACTCACCTTGGGGAGTGTCATTAATCGGTAAAAAAGGAATGGATAGACAACTAATTGATGCGGCTATTCGATGGAAAGGGAACCAATAAACAGAGATAAAAATAGAGGAGGCTGATGCATCCTCTATTTTTTTAAGTCAAAATCTATAAAGACACGTATTCTAATATCATGTTTGGACTCAGATCTTTAAGAGTACAGGTCGTAATCGCTAAATGACTGATTGCCCCTTTGTGATCTTCAACCAATGCCGCTTTTTTGATTTCAGATAAGGCTTCGCGAGACATATTTGCATGAATTAATGCGACTTGAAGTGGGGGTAAACTCGGGTTAAATGCTGCGTTTTCCGCGTACATACCGTGGTAGATATTACCGTTATTCATTTCTAAAGCGACACCACTAAAGTTTTTTGAATAAGGGGCGTGGCTACGATTTGCAGCATCAAATGCTTGCATTAGTAATGGAGATGTCGATTCAAAGTTCAGTTTATGTGATGTTGTGGCTAACAAACCACCTTCAACACCTAAGTCTTTAGGACCAAACGATTCTGGTAAATACGCTTGCAGAGATTTTTCATCACGTTCTGGTAATTGCACCATTAATGAATCGGCCGTTGTTAACTCATTCATAAATTGACGACAATGCCCACATGGGCTGAAGTTGATCGTGATGTCTGAAATCCCTGTTTCACCATGAATCCATGCATGGCTGATTGCAGATTGTTCAGCATGAATAGTTTGGCCTAATTGAACATTACTGAATTCCATGTTGGCACCAAAATATAAGTGTCCAGAGGTGCCGCGAGCAATCGCTCCAACATAGAAATTAGAAATAGGAGCAACAGAAAATGCCGCCGCTAAAGGAAGCAGCGCTAATCTTAATTCTTTATCCGTTAATTGACTTTGAGCCAATAATGCTTGGAATTGATCTTGAGTGATAACGCCAGTGAATTGCTCATTAACTAAAGGGGCGATCGCTGTATTAAGAGAAGAAGGAAGGGTATCCATGGCTTCTTGTAAGCGTTGTTGTAGGGCGTTCTTATGTAGAGTGGTCATTTGTATGATCCTTCTTAAGTTTTATGGGATCATTTTAGAGGGAATAAGAAATGAAACATAGATCAATCTCACACTCAATGATGCAATTTTTCATTAATTACATCATTGAGAGAGAGGTCACACCATATTTGATGATATTTTACTCAGTAGTTACTGCATCATTAGCATTAATGAGTAAATGATTGGAGCCACAAGCGAAGTTATTATCCCGCAGATAACCAAGGCCAACGAGCTAAATGCCGCATCTTGAAGGTAAGGAATTTGAATGTTGCTGAGTTAGCATTGGCCCGTCTAAAAAAGCCAATTTCACCATCGCTGTTTTTTTAAAAGGTATCGAAAATATAATTATCGGGGATTTTATAACTGTTTTAGCCCTATTTCATGAGTTTTAGATACACTTATCCTACAAACCTTATTATGCTGCCCTCAATTCTGACTGAACTATCGCATGGGTGACTAAATCATTGACCGAATTTCCGACTCGGAAATTCGTAAACACCAGACGACTTTCACATAAAATACATTCGTACGGATCTACTTTTACATATCCTTTTAACATTGCGGCATACCCTGGCATTTTCGGCTCAGCTTCTATTGTCATACCTAAAGCTGCATAAACTCTAGGCAGAGCTTCTCCACGACGACGCATTGATAAAAAACCGTAGTATCGGATCATCTTGAAATGTTTATCAGGATAGTGCTCTACTATCCGTCTTATCATCTCTTCTGGTGATAATGTTAGGCTGTCTGTTGTTCCTGTTCGATGGTCTAAATAATTAAACGTTATCATTCCGCCTTTGGCGTAATGACTTAAACGTGACGCTGAAATCGGGGGCCGTTTTAAATACCGACCAAGATAGTTCATCGTCGGTTTTACATTATTTGTCTTTTTAGCAAAATGAAGCTTCCAACGACGATTATATTGACTGCTTAAAAAGCGTGACCAATCCGTTTTATTACGGATATAGGGGCATTCTTCGCTTGATAAATCAAGCTCATAATAAGCCTTACCCAATAAACTGACGATAGCCGCTCTCCAACAAGGCTCTGTCGTTTTCATTTGGAAGTAAATGGGTTTCCATAAACCGGTACGTTCACAAATTCCCCCACGAGTGACCGATAAATGTAAGTGCGTATTCCAATTCAGTTTTCGACCGTAAGTATGAAGAGCACAAAAGATACCGACATCTATTCCTTTATCTTTTGCCCATCCCAGCAGAATGTTTGCAGCACATTTGAATAATTTATTTAACAGCCAACGGTTATGACGAAAGATAGGCCATAGCGTGTTTGGAAGGGTAAAGGTGATGTGTTGATATTCGCATTCAGGGAAGACATGTTGTTGCTTTTGTATCCATCGCTCTGTGGCTTTCATGCCACAGCTACTGCACGCTCGAGATTTACAGGTTTGGTGAATATATTTGATATGGGTACAGTCAGGGTTGCAACAATGATATTCGCGAGAGCCAAAAGCCGCTGTCCCACAGGACAGCATCTTTGTGACATTTTCAATCACGACCGCTCTTAGGTTAGCTTTGTTATTATGAAGAAATTTAAGCCAGTTATTTTGACTATTAAATAATTGTTTCAGGGGTTTATATGCGTGCATGGCGATAGGATAAACGATTTATTGGCAACAATGGAAGAGGTTGAGTCCTTTTGATTTGCGCCGTAGGCGCCTATTGTTCATGCCATTAAAATAGGAATAACACTCAACAATAGAGGGTTATTTAATGGGTGAGGGTAGCGCTTTGCAAACCAACGAGCAGAATAGAAAACAATAACAGTCAGAATTACCCACATTAGTGCTTACCTCTTTCAAGGCGATCAATAAATAATGAAAGACAAACGAGCACTAATAGCGAACCACCAGCAGTGCTGACAATAATGGGT
The DNA here is from genome assembly GCF_000196495.1 of Aliivibrio salmonicida LFI1238. Taxonomy (NCBI): domain Bacteria; kingdom Pseudomonadati; phylum Pseudomonadota; class Gammaproteobacteria; order Vibrionales; family Vibrionaceae; genus Aliivibrio; species Aliivibrio salmonicida. The sequence continues at coordinate 1,777,296 of NC_011312.1, read as the reverse complement.
ATTGCATTGGTCAGCAGTAAATCGAAATGCGTCATTAAACCAACCGAAATTGGAATAAATAAGATTAACATATTACGCATAAAGAACTGACAGCCAGTGGCCGTCCAATCTGGCTTACAGACACCAACCACCATGGCGGTAAATAATATCAGCATCCCAATAATGCTGCCAGGTACCGATATGGATAACCAAGATTGAATGCCATTTCCTGCAAACAAAGAAGCAAAGATCCAAAGATCCAAGCAAAAGAGTAAATATATTTAATCATGATACTAACTGTTGTACGTAATTATAAACGGCGCGAAGAATCGCAGTCTTTTTCTCATTACCTTCAGACTCAAGGTATAAGCTTTCAAAGCGTGTTTCGTAATCAGACATGTGCGTCTCAAAATAATCTTGTAGATGCGCTTGCCAACGTAGTTGTTCTGATTCATTTAACGTGTGCGGGAAGTTACGAGCACGATAGCGGAACAATAATGGCTTGATACGAGGATCACTCACATTCGGTTCAAAATCAATAAGCTGTTCAGGCGTTGATTGACGGATCATATCAATGGCTGTTTTATCTGCATGAGAGAAAAAGCCATCATAAAGTAAAGTATCTACATTTGACGATTTCTCATAGCCAGGTTCAATATTGTATAAGTCGATCAACTTTTGGCGAATTTCTGGGTTTTCACGAATCACTTTCAAGTTTCGCAAACACGCTTCACGATCAACATTAAGCGCGATAGCATTTTCAGCCGTTAACGTTTTTGCTGGGGCAAGAATAGGGCATTTGTTAAGATGAACAAGCTTAACAGGGACCGGTAATTCATCAGGACCCAATTCAGAACGCTTGGTATACATACGTTGGTGTAATTGTTCTGCATCTAGCTCAAGAAAAACCGCAGGGTCTAACGCTAAATCAATCGTGATCACCGCATTGTTGTTGGTTGGATGCCAAGCAACAGGCACAATCCAACTGATGTTTCCTCTATCGACGCCGAACATACCAGATACGTGCATCAATGGCGTCATTTCAATAATGTCGATTAATGTCGCCGCTTTCTTTTTATGGCGCATAGAAAGTAGGTAGTTAAACATTTTAGGCTGTGCTTTTTTCACAACTTTAGCGAGCTCAATTGTCGCAATAACATCGGCCATCGCATCATGGGCGTTTTCATGCTCAATGCCGTTTGCTTGAGAGAGTTTTTCTAATCTAAAGCTTGGCTTGCCTTCTTCGTCTTTTGGCCATTCAATACCTTCAGGACGTAGCGCATAAACAGCACGCATCACATCAAGTAAATCCCAGCGTGAATTACCATTTTGCCAGCTCCAACCATACGGTTCGAAGAAGTTGCGATATAAGGTGTAGCGAGAAACTTCATCATCAAAACGAATGTTGTTATAACCTAAAGAACAGGTGTTTGGTTTTGATAGCTCGTTATGGATTTGAGCAATAAACTCAGGCTCAGACAGACCTTTACTGACCGCCATTTGCGGAGTAATGCCAGTAATCAAACACGCTTCAGGAGAAGGTAAGTAATCGATAGGAGGGCGACAATAAATGACTAATGGCTCACCAATAATATTAAAGTCTTCATCGGTTCGCACACCTGCAAATTGGCAAGGGCGATCTAAAGAGGGACTTGTTCCCCATGTTTCATAATCAAAGAAGAAGAAACTTGGTGCGTTATCCTGCGGCATAAATGTGTCCAATTAATAGCAATGCATTAATTATCAGAGATCTATCACATAATCGCAAGGCATTAGAAGAATAAGCGAGATGAAAATTTACAGAGGACTTCGTTTGATTGAATTTCCATTTATTGAATAGATAGTATTGCGATATAAAACCACATAAAGGCTATCATTAGGATGCAAGAATTACGGAAAGTACAATTATATATTGTAACAAGCACGTTCGGTGTCATATTTAAGTTGGAGTGCCTAAATTGAAGAAGACATAGTTAGTTGTTCTGCTGTTGCTAACTGGTTGGCTTTAATTTAAGTATTGTAAGCTGATGTGAATTACACCGTCTTCTTTATGATCTATGTAACAGGAAAAATAAACAATTCTTGTCATAATAGATAATTAACATATTAATAATAAAAGGTAATGGCTATGGATTTTATTGAACGCTTGCAAAGCTTATCTAAGAAAATAGGTGAAGTAGGTGCAACATTAGAAACAGAAGAAGCAACAAAAAACGCATTAATTATGCCGTTTCTTCATTCAGTCCTTGGTTACGATGTATTCGATCCAAGAGAAGTCGTTCCTGAGTTTACTGCAGATACAGGAACAACGAAGGGGGAAAAAGTTGATTACGCACTATTAAAAGATGGCGAAGTTTAAATATTAATTGAATGTAAGAAATTCGGTGATAAATTATCGACGAAACATGCGAATCAATTATTTAGATATTTTTCAGTGACTAATGCTCGTATCGCAATTCTTACAAATGGTGATATTTATGAGTTTTATACAGATCTTGATGCTCCAAATAAAATGGATGAAAAACCATTTTTAACATTAAATATGTCTGATCTTGATGAACATATAGTACCTGAGATCAAAAAATTAACTAAATCAACTTTCGATGTCGATTCTGTTGTTGGTGCGGCTGGTGAGTTGAAATATTTGAATGCGATAAAAAAAGTACTTTCAGAGCAGTTTACAGATCCTGATGAAGAGTTTGTTAAATTCTTTACGTCTAAAGTTTACGACGGTGTTCAAACGCCAAAAGTTAAAGCCCAATTTATGGAAATTACAACAAAAGCTTTAAAGCAATTCTTGAATGACAGTATTAACTATCGTTTAAAGTCAGCTCTTGGTGGTGAAGAACGTCAAATTGATAAAATATCTGTTAATAGTAAAGAACCAATTAAAGAAGAAACTGTTGAAGTAGAAGAACAAAGTAAAATATTAACAACACAAGATGAGCTAGATGGTTTTAATATTATAAAAGCGATTCTTCGTAGTAAATTGGATGTATCTCGTATTACTCACAGAGATACACAAAGTTATTTTGGTATATTACTTGATGATAATAACCGAAAGCCACTTTGTCGCTTACATTTTAATGCAAAGCAAAAGTACTTAGGGGTTGTAGGGGAAGATAGAAAAGAAATTCGCCATCCTATCGATAGCCTAGATGATTTATTCATTCACACTGAGTTATTACTAGAAACCGCATCTAAATTTGAGTAGATCAAATAAAAGATAAATAGGGAGTTAAACGCTCCCTATTTTTTATTTGATATTAATAGGTTCTTCTAGAGCCTAAATCCTTACCTACGGGGGGACACCCCGAGGAATGAAAATTTTTCGGGCTCTATGGTCACCACCAACAGGCTAGTAATATTGATGGCGGTCGCATTATTTTGACCTTTTCGTGATGCGTAACGGTTAATATTTTGCAGGCATAATATGCATAAGTGTCTCCCATTCTATCTTAGGACCTTTATCGATATAACTAACTTGAAATATAGGTGATAAAAGAGATGTGATCTTAACTAAGGTCTCGTTTGGAAGTATATTTACAATTGTTTGATTGTTTGATTGCTAGATTGAATTTGCTTATATGGTGATGATGAACCATCCGGCCAGTAGATGTGATTATTTTTGAAGCTAAAACCATATTTTTTTAGCTCTTGAATTTGCTGCCATGGTAAAAGAACTAATCGTTGGTAATTAATCGGCCAAGTCGTATCAGCATTTAAACTTTCAGTATTTTCATATATGTAATTATATATAAGGTCAAAATGACCGTTAATAACAGATTGTCCAATGTTATCAAAAATCGTATGAACTCTTGGATCATCAATGAAAGTAGTGCGTTTAAAGCTAGATGTGTGTTTGAATTTTGCATTTTTTGAAATTAGTAATTTCTTTAAAAGTGGTTCATGATTTTCTATGACATTTTTATCTTTTGGAAATGAATTTAAAAATGTATTGATTTTTTCATGACTCAATTTACCAGATGACTTTAACTCGTCGATGTTTTTATTTATACCATTGCTGATTATCTCAATTATCTCAATTATTTCGATTCTTTTATCTTTTACCTTATCCATAGCTAGAGAGTGGAGTAGGCATAAGTCATTGATTTTTTGATGGTTAACTAAGTGACTTGTTATGTCTGAAATACTTTTAAGTAAATTGTTTATTTTATCTAAATCACTTAGTTTATATTTTGACATGAAATCTAAATTAATGGTACTGCTGTCATCTTTTACTAAAACACACACCTTATATATGAATAGCATAGATAAACCCTTAATCAGGTATTGGTTATGCATTTCACCTGTGCGAGACATTAATAAGTCATCGCGATCTAGTGATATTAATGAGTTGAAAATATCTTGAATACTATTTGGCAGTAATTCACATGTTAGCATGTTTATTTCTGATGACATTGGGTTTTTAAGTTCGCAAATATCAATTAACAATCCTGTATCATATTTAGATATCTTTGAAATGAAAATGTGTATGTTTTTGAACGCCATTTTTTGAAAGTTATAATCATTTATTTTATTTTCAAATGATTTCAATATGTCATCATCATCACCTTTTTTTTGGGTAAATGACGCCGGAGCTATTTCTTTTATTTTTTTATAATCAAAAGTTAAACTTTCATTATTTAATGTTTCTTCTATGTAATTTGATAACTCGATTAATTTTGAATATTCATGGTTATTAACTTTATAATCGTTAAAGTAATAAATAAGTTCATTTGTAGTGATAATACCAAACCCTAAACTGGATATTAATTCGCTATATAAATTAACGATGCTATCTTTATTATCACTATCAATGCATATATCTGTGAGCTGATTGAAATGTTCAATTAGAGCTTTACCTAGACCGCTAGGCCAAGTTGTTATATATGTAAAGTTCATATATATACGGCCAGTAAGTAAAGGTTTGTAATTGTCAGTTCTTCGAGATTCAATACTATTTACTATATAACATATTGATTTTAAAAGATATGAATATTTTTCTTCCTTTACAACTAGTCCCTGGACAAAATGTATATACCAACAAGCCACATTTTTGTACTTATCGTCGTTAGATAAAATAGGGGTGGAACATAATATTTTTTCTAAACCATTAATGTATGTATTTATGATGTTTGTATCAATTGATTCTTGATTATTAATAATGCTAAATCCAAGATCAGTAAAATTATCACTTAAATCTAAATATGAAGAGTCAGATGCTATCATATAGGATTCATAATCGCTTAATATGGAAATTTCTAAATTTGAATATGTTTCATTTTTTAGGTCTATATTTTTTGATATTATTTTTTCTAATACCTTTAATACCTTTAGACATATCATAAGTATAACTTAAATATCTTAATGAAATATTAATGATAATTATAAATGTAATGAGGATAATAACTGTGGATATAATGAAGAAAAAGTCATTAAAAAGTGGAGTTAACACTTTGTAACAAAGTATACATATAAAATATATGAATATACTCTTGTTTAATAACTTTGGATGAATAGGTGAATTTGTTTCTATGAAGTCTATTAAATGGTCTGATTTGTATTTTTCAGAAGCCCATTGAAAAGTCTGCTGGGCAAGTGGCAATGCGATAGCTGCTAAAGCTGCAAAGATAGCAATCGTATCTGTAAGATGAGAAAAAATATTGCCTCTAAGTAAATGGATATAGGAATCAAATGAACTTCCTAGATAAAGGTCTTTAAAGATATCTATAGTTTTATTCAATGTCATACTTCTTTTGTTAGATTGCTATGAAGTTTATACACTAAAGTGTCCTGAGTGCGTCCTAGCTTAGATTGATTCTACTATTTTTCTTTATACATCAACATATTAATTTTTATGGCTCACAACCAAAGAAGAAGAAACTTGGTGCGTTATCCTGCGGCATAAATGTGTCCAATTAATAGCAATGCATTAATTATCAGAGATCTATCACATAATCGCAAGGCATTAGAAGAATAAGCGAGATGAAAATTTACAGAGGGCTTTGTTTGATTGATGTTCCATTTATTAAATAGATAGTATTGCGATATAAAACCACAGAAAGGCTATCATTTTACGTTTTGAATCCGCATGTAATCGCAAGGCATTCGAAAAATAAACTAAATAAAAGGGATTATTGAATTGATATGAAGGCGAGATCATAATCCTCGTAGGTTAATGATTAAGCAAATTGTTGTAATTTAAAGGTAATTTTTGTTCCATCTTTAAAAATCGTGTCTTAAAAATGCAAATTTGAAATAATTTGAAATAATTTGAAATATTTAGGTGTCTAATTTGCAAATCATAACCTATATTTATGTTGAACAAGAACTTGGTTCGAGATAAAAATTTTCATTTAAATCAAGTAATAATAAGGATATAGGGATAATTATGAATAAATATATGGCAGAATTTATAGGCACGTTTTGGCTCGTGCTAGGTGGTTGTGGTAGTGCAGTATTGGCGGCTGGCTTTCCAGAGCTAGGTATTGGCTTTGTCGGTGTCGCACTTGCGTTTGGTCTAACAGTATTAACGATGGCATTTGCTATTGGACATATTTCTGGTTGCCATTTAAACCCTGCCGTTTCTATAGGCCTTTGGGTTGGCGGACGTTTTGATGCAAAAGATCTCGTTCCTTACATTATCTCACAAGTTTTAGGCGGGATTGCTGCGGGTGGTATTTTATACTTAATCGCAAGTGGTCAAGCTGGCTTTGATTTAGCGGGTGGTTTTGCATCAAATGGTTTTGGTGAACATTCTCCTGGTGGCTACACAATGATGTCAGCACTTATCATCGAAGTTGTCTTAACTGCGATGTTCCTAATTGTGATTATGGGTGCGACAGATAGCCGTGCTCCAGCAGGTTTTGCTCCTATTGCGATTGGTTTGTGTCTAACACTTATTCACTTAATCAGTATTCCTGTAACAAACACTTCTGTTAACCCTGCGCGTAGTACTGCTGTTGCAGTTTATGTTGGTGATTGGGCTACATCTCAACTTTGGTTGTTCTGGGTTGCTCCAATTGTAGGTGCCATATTGGGTGCGTTAATCTACAAAGTAATCGCTAAAGAAGAAGCATAATTTAGAACGTACTTTTTAGATGTAATATGTAAAAACAAAAATGCCGATGTTTATCATCGGCATTTTTATATCTACTGCTTATTTTCTGCACGTTACTTTTGATTCATCTGTTCCATTTCAGCTAAATCGTATTCTCGAATATCGATTTTAGCGTAATCATTGCAGTCCACACACGCGTAGTATTTCGCACCGTCACAATATTGATGCTGTAAAACCATTGCTGGCTTTTTACACCAGTCACAGTGACCTTCTAAGTTAAACATAATACCTTCTCTTTTTTTATTCTTTGAATTTCACATGAATTATATTTTACATTTATTTAACATGTGAAAGTGTGGTGCATTATATAGAGAACTTATTGTTTGTAAAGGAACCTATGTGTTTATCGTCGGCTTCATTTTTTAATCTTTTGATACGCTTTGTTAATTTCGGTAAGCATCACACCATCGGTTCCGTGATCGGGGTGGTGGAGTTGAGCTAATTTTCGGTATTGTTTTTTAAGATCATCAAGAGAGCTTGAAGAAACAACCCCTAATAATTGAAAAGGAGTAAAGTGGGGGAATGAAGCTTGCTTTGAGGCATCAAGTTCAATGCTTAACCGTTTTATGGTGACTTCTTGTGCTTCAGTTCGGATTTTAAGGTTGTCGTTGCTGTCTTGCAGATGTTTGATTTTTTCATTATGGAGCGTTTTTTCAAATGTGCTGTTCGTAGGTACATTCTTTTTTTGTAATAGGAATGTTCGTCTTAGTTTTATGAGTAAAAATCCAAGAATAACGAGCATGATTGAAATTAACAGATAACCGGCCAACATGATCAATCTGGTTGGTTTTTCCATTTGTGTGATGATAATTGTTTTTGGTTCTGGAGTAAGTTCGGCAACTTTAGGTGCTATTGGCTCTGCGAGTGTCGGATCTGCAATTTCTTTAGTGGTCTTAGGATTATGCTGTTGTGCGGCTAATTCGGCTAGCACACGTTTATAACCAAGCATGGCTTCACCGTGACCATTATGAGAGGCAATTTGGTACCACAGAGAGGCATTATATAAATCGACTTTGCCTGCTAAGCCGTATTCGTAAATCTCACCTAAATAGAATTGAGAAGGCGGGTGATTTTGTGTGGCTGCACGAGTAAACCAATAAATTGCTTGTTTGGAATCTTGAGCAATGCCATAGCCGTTCTTATAGATCTGACCAAGGTTAAACTGTGCTGTGGTGTTATCTTGCATCGCCGCTTGTTTATACCATTGAATGGCATGATCAATATTGATAGGCCGGTTTGTTCCTGCTTCATATTCCATAGCCAATTTAACTTGTGCGCGAGCATCACCTAATTCAGCTTTTTCTTCGAGAGAATCAGCATGGGCGGTAAAACTAAGCAGTAAAACAACAGTAAGTAGAATTGAACGGATCATAAATATAAAATTATTAACAATAAAAAGACGGCAACAGTGTAGCTATAGGGCGATAGGAAAGTAAAGATAAAAGGATAAGTAAGGAGGCATGTCATTTATCGCTTTAGGATTATCAACCATTGATGGAAGGCTATGGTAATGTATTTCTTTAAGAAAAACACAATCTAACGGCAATGTAGGAGTAGAGTCAGTATGGATGAGCAGACAATAGAGCAGGGATTAAAAGCACTCTGTCTGATAGATAAAGATCTTGAAGCCGCAGTAAAAACTCAAGGTTACCCATCGCCAAGAGTGAACCCTCATGGATTTGAGGCTTTTTTATCTATTATCGTCAGCCAACAACTGTCAACTAAAGTGGCGGCGGTGATAATGGGTCGTTTGGTTGCGTTATTAAAAGAGGTCACTCCAGAAAGGCTCTTGAGCATTGAAGAGCAAAACCTTCGTGATGTTGGTTTATCTTGGCGTAAGATTGAATATGCAAAAGGGCTAGCCTTAGCCGTTCAATCGGGAAACCTTGATATTGATGGCTTAGAGTCATTAAGTGATGAAGATGCTATCAGTGCTATAACCAGTTTAAAGGGGTTTGGTCGTTGGAGTGCTGAGATTTATTTGATGTTTTCATTAGGACGACAAGATATTTTTCCCGCTGATGATTTAGGGGTATTGATAGCATTAGGAAGACTGAAAGGACTTACTGATAAACCAACACCAAAACAAGCGAGAGAAATGGTAGGGCATTGGCAACCATGGAGAAGTGTCGGCTCGTTATTTCTTTGGCAGTATTATCATCAAGATGCCTAAATCTCCAAGTAAACAATAGGACTACTAAGTGTGGGCGTTTTGTAAGCGTGCGGGGAACTACACCTTGTCTTTTACATTCCAAGGTAAAAGTGAATCGATATCTGGCGATCCAACACATAAACGATCTAGACAATACCTAATATAATCGTAAGGGATTAATCCGTTTGCCTTTGCTGTTTCTACAATGCTGTAAAGCATTGCACTTGAATCTGCACCAGCCGTTGAACCCGAAAATAACCAGTTTTTCCGGCCGATAACAAACGGTTTAACCGCTCGCTCTGCTCGATTGTTATCAATAGATAACAATCCATCATCAATATAACGAACTAATTTATCCCATTGATTTAATGTATAGCTAATCGCCTCACCTAATTTTGTTTTAGGTGATACTCGACTAACTGCGCTATCAAGCCAATCACGGAGCTCTTTAAGTAAATCGCGGGCTTCTGTCTGCCTAGCAACATACTTGGCTTCAGGGGAAGCCTCTTTTAATAACGATTCGATCCGGTATAGCTTTTGGATTTTACTCAATACCCAATCTGCACTCCCTGTTTTCCCTTTTACTTGAACACGTTGAGCCTCAATAAATCGTCGACGTGCGTGTGCCCAACAGCCAACTAAAATCGCTTCAGTTTGTTCATAACCTTGGTAACCATCGGTATGTAAATACCCGTTATAACCTTTTAAAAAGTTAACTGGATGGTAGCCATGCCTGCTAGATTGATAATCATAAAGTACAATTCCAGGCAAAACACCAGAGCCTGGAGAATCATAGCCAGAGCAGTAGACCCACATATAACATTTTGCTTTTTCAACATCCAACACATTTACCGTTGTTTCATCACAATGCAGAGTGGGTTGTTCAAGCAAAATACGATGTAACTCGTTATTAAGAGGGGTAAATAGTACCGAGCATTTTATTAACCAATCCGCCATCGTTCGCCGTCCAATAATGATACCCCATTGCTGAAATAACGTTTCTTGACGATAAAGTGGAAGACTGTATTGAAATTTAGCCGTAATAATTTGAGCAAGTAAACTTGCGGTCGCAATCCCTTTAGGGATTGGTGACGCTGGCATTGGGGCTTGTTTAATGTCTACTGAAGTATTGTTTTTTTCACAATTTCGGCAAGCATATTTAGGACGAACATGTTGAATAACTTCCACTTTAGCTGGTACAAATTCCAACTTTTCACTGATGTCTTTACCCATCGCATGCATCTCTAGACCGCAACACTTACAAGTTTTATCTTTTATGTCGTGGATAATAACAGTACGCGGTAAGTCTTCAGGTAAGCGTTGGCGTTTTGGCTTTTGACGAGTGTAGGTAATCGTTTGTGTGTCATCATTTTCAATGATGATTTCTTCTTCTGTTTCATTGAATAAATCAAATTGAGTCGAGTCAGATTCACTGCTTTTACCAAAGCGCTGATGTTGAGCCAGTCGAAATTGCTCTAGAAGACGGTTATATTTATTTTCAAGCTGAAGCACAAGTGCTTTCAGCTCGTCAATGGTATCAGGAAGTGGTTTTATTTTATCAGTCATGTAGATGACTATATAACGATAATACAGGTAATCAATCGGTTGCCTCCTATTCTTGACTGAGAATCAACTATTTAAAGGGTTGTTTGATAATGTACCGGTTGATGTCCTAAGATATCAAAACCTTGTAATAGCAGTGTCAGTTGCTGCTCTGATAATGCTAACGTATCGTTATTTATATTTCGTGGCCATTTGAAGCGGTCTTCATCTAATCGCTTGTACCATAAAGCGAATCCTGTTTTATCCCAATACAATATTTTGAGTTTATCACGAGGCTTATTGCAAAATATAAATAGAGCATCACTAAACGGTGATAGTTGCATTTCTTGCTCAACAATCACGACAAGGCCATTAATGGCCTTGCGAAAATCGACAAAATCACGATGAAGATAAATGGTGGAAACATCAGTAAATACATTCATGATTGATACCCTTTTAATAAGAGTCCTATCCAGTGAGGTTCAGTAGCTGGCAATGTTAATCGCAATTTTCCGATAGAAAGTTGAATATCTGGTAATTGTGGAGTGGCGATGATAGTTGATGTTAACGCTTCTACTTTCAAGAAAGTAGAAGCGTTAATCTTTTGTTTCCATCGTGCTTTACGTGCACTAAATGTCTTTGGCAGAATATTATGGTTACTACAAAATTCAGCGGCACTAAGCTTGCTAGATTGCTGAGATTCAAATAGAGCGTGCCATTGCTCTGGTGTTCTCTTTTTATCTTTTTGCATAATTACGTTCTCGTTAAATGAAAGATCGTAAGATACGCATAATGAATTTTATTTGTTAGGTGTAGTTCCCCGCACGCTTACGGCGTTTTTGTGGTGGGGAGTAGGTTGATCGGTAAGAAAAAGGGCGTATGAGTTTCCTCTATACGCCCTAAATTCACTTCTTGTTTAGTGAGCCTTTATGTTGAGTTAAGGTATTATTTTACCTCTTCAAACTCAGCATCAATGACATCATCTTCTTGCTTGGGTTGTGCTCCTGCTTCAGCACTTTGTTGTGCTTGGGCTTTTTGCTGAGCGATTTCCATTAGCTTTTGTGCTGCTTGACCTAGCTCTTGAGTTTTCGTATCGATTGCGTCTTTATCATCACCAGATTTAACGCTTTCTAGTGCTTTGATTGCCGCGTCGATTTTTTCTTTCTCGTCAGCTGGAAGTGCATCGCCTGCTTCTTCAACTTGTTTCTTAGTGCCGTGGATCATCTGATCCGCTTGGTTGCGAGCAACAACTAATTCTTCGAACTTTTTGTCCGCGTCTTTATTCGCTTCGGCTTCTTGTACCATTGCTTCGATTTCTTCAGGTGTTAGACCGCCAGACGCTTGGATAGTGATCTTTTGTTCTTTACCCGTTGTTTTATCTTTTGCTGATACGTTTAAGATACCATCTGCATCTAGATCGAAAGTGACTTCGATTTGTGCCATGCCACGCGGTGCTGCTTGGATCCCTTCTAGGTTAAATTGACCCAGAGACTTGTTGTAGGTCGCTTGCTTACGCTCACCTTGAAGTACGTGGATTGTTACCGCACTTTGGTTATCTTCAGCCGTTGAGAACGTTTGATCCGCTTTAGTTGGGATTGTTGTGTTTTTCTCAATAAGCTTCGTCATAACACCACCCATCGTTTCGATACCGAAAGAAAGAGGAGTAACATCTAAAAGAAGTACATCCTTAACATCACCAGACAATACGCCAGCTTGAACGGCTGCACCCATTGCGACGGCTTCATCAGGGTTTACATCACGACGCGCTTCTTTACCAAAGAATTCAGCCACTTTAGCTTGAACCATAGGCATACGTGTTTGCCCGCCAACGAGAATAACATCAGTGATCCCATCGATTGATAAACCCGCATCTGCTAGAGCCACTTTTAGCGGTTCAAGCGTACGAACCACTAAGTCTTCAACTAGAGATTCGAGTTTTGCACGAGTCACTTTAACATTCATGTGCTTAGGACCCGTTGCATCAGCCGTAACATAAGGAAGGTTTACGTCCGTTTGTTGAGCTGAAGACAATTCAATCTTTGCTTTTTCTGCCGCTTCTTTCACTCGTTGCATAGCCAGTGGATCATTTTTAAGGTTGATACCTTGTTCTTTTTTGAACTCGTCAACTAAGAAATTGATCATACGGTTATCGAAATCTTCACCACCTAGGTGAGTATCGCCGTTTGTCGCTAACACTTCGAAAGTTTGCTCGCCATCAACATTATCGATTTCAATAATTGAAATATCGAAGGTACCACCACCAAGGTCGTATACTGCGATAGTGCGATCTCCGCCTTTTTTGTCTAGACCGTAAGCTAGCGCTGCTGCTGTTGGTTCATTGATGATACGTTTCACTTCAAGACCGGCAATACGACCTGCATCTTTCGTTGCTTGACGCTGAGCATCGTTAAAGTAAGCAGGAACCGTTATTACGGCACCAGTGACTTCTTCACCTAGGAAATCTTCGGCTGTTTTCTTCATTTTCTTCAGAATTTCAGCAGACACTTGAGGAGCCGCCATTTTTTGGCCTCGCGCTTCAACCCAAGCATCACCGTTATCAGCTTTAACGATTTTGTACGGCATGATTTCGATATCGCGTTGTACTTCTTCGTCTTCAAAACGACGACCGATAAGACGCTTAATCGCAAATAATGTATTTTGTGGGTTAGTAATTGCTTGACGTTTTGCAGGTTGGCCTACAAGTGTTTCGCCATCTGTGTAGGCAACTACCGATGCAGTTGTGCGTTCGCCTTCCGCATTTTCTAAGATACGTGGAGTGTCGCCATCTAAAACAGCAACACAAGAATTCGTTGTACCTAGGTCGATACCAATGATTTTACCCATAATAATTTTTCCTTTTGATTCGCATTAGTTATTTTAATGCAAATAATTTTAAATAAGATGTTTTTTATCGGCGTAAATCTAGCGTTAATTTACGGGTTTACGCCGTTCTCAATGAAATATGATGATGCTTACTACCGCTAATAAATAGGTGAGCGCTGTATTTTAATAGTAAATACAATGCGTTATTACTGCCTAAGATTAGCGATAATGGGTGTTATTTGTTGATTGAAATCTTACGTGCTTGCATCGGTTCTGGTACTTCTCGAACAAGATCGATATGAAGTAATCCATTTTCCATGCTTGCGGCAGAAACAGTCATATAATCAGCAAGTTGAAATTTTCGTTCAAAGTTGCGCTCTGCAATGCCTTGATAGACGTAAGTGGGTTTTATTTCAGATGAGGTAATTTCACCTGACACAATCAGCATATGTTCATTTTGAGAAATCGTTAACGAATCTTCAGAGAAACCAGCAACAGCCATTGTAATACGGTAGTTGTTCTCGTCTTTCTGTTCGATGTTATAGGGTGGGTAACCACTTTGAGATGGTTTGTTAGCGCTGTTCTCTACAAGGTTAAACAGGCGATCAAAACCAATGGCATGACGGTATAGGGGAGAGAAGTCGATATTACGCATAATACTATCCTTTTAAATAAGCAATAGTTCTCGACGCACTAAGCGAAGAGAAAGAACACATATTCAGAGTCTGTATATGACTCATTAATGACATATGGTTCAACAGTTAAATTGTAGAAACCTTATCTCTGTTTTATCAGTATGAGTGTTTCAATCTGATAACGTTTTGTTCCCTGTATAAGGCGAACCAGTTATCAATGAATTCCAAATGGCAATTCATGTAATTAATATATGCTTCCTAGGTTTGGGTGTCAACACTTAGATTAGAAAATTTAATGATTATTTTTGTGATGGCTAGTTTTTGAATGTTGATAACGTTATTGTACTTTGAAAATATCTTTAAAACGTAAGGATAATTTATGACAAGAAAAATAGTATTGGTGATTTTAACTGTTATTTTGTTAGTTGTAGCTGCTGGGATTTATCGTTTTAATTTCACTAATGATGATATTTATGTAGTGCAAGCTGATGATCAAGTCGTTCCTTTTGATACAACAAACAACGTAGATCCCAAGAATAACGTCATGCTAATGTTATTTAGCTTTGATATCGATCGCGACTGGCAGATCCAATTGCCTGATTCTGAAGCGAAAGCGCCTTTAACCGATCTCAGAGAGTATGACGATCTTCATCTTGCTACAGGGAAATACCAAGATGGTGATGAGCATGGTTTAGTCAGTTTAGATTACTATAACATCACCCCTTTACATCTTGGCAATATTGACGATGAAATGGTTTTCTCTGCGCCATTTTCTGTTTCAAACCAAGGTTCTGGAATATTTTGGTACTTGGGACTATTTAAATTAAATACGAATACAGGTGAGATTGGACAAATAGATACCTTCTTTCTTGGAGACAGAATAAAATTGGAAGAATTGAAACCAGAGGAACCTTTTGATGTTACTTCCAGCCTCCATGTGATTTATTTTAAGCATAGTCCGCAACAAAGCATGGCTGAGGCACCAAATGAAAAAGTAGAGCAGTTTATAAAAGTATCGATTGAAGCCTTTCAGGATAAACAGTGAATGTAACGTTGATAACTGCGGTTATTAAGATGAGAATTAGGCGTGGCGTAACTGAGGTTTAATCCATTGATTGAGTTTCGGTAACGTCTTAAATTGAATCTGGTTTAAGTTCAACGCAAAAGGTATCGTTTGTTTATCCGCAATTAAAAACCCGACTTGTTTGACGTCGTCAGCAACAAGTTCAGGAGCATCACTAAGTAGTCGTCCTCTAAAGACAGCCTGAAAGTCTGTTAAGTTAAATACCTTTTTCTGCGGCTTTCCCTTTGTGGTGGAAAATTCGTGTTTGTAGTGAATAGGGGATCCGTCTTTCCACGTTGTTAGCCTTAATTGGTAGATGCGTCCATCACCAATGAACATCAGTTCGACCGTGTTCATTTCTTTGGGGAGAGGTTCAATTGAGCGTTTTATCGAACTGAAGCCTCCATTATTGACGAGGGACAATTCACCTTGAAATTGAGACGATTTACCGTCATAGGTGAGTCGTCCCATTGAAATTCCGCCCATCACGTTGTCATTTACCGCTAACCACTTTTGATACTCTGTAGGCTTTGTAAAATCAATCATGCTTAGCCCTCTTTATCATAATGATTTGCTGTAATCATTGCCAAGCATTGTTTAGTAAAATCAGAGTAGTTTGATGACTTGTCGAATTCTATTTTAAGTGAGCCATGGAACATTAGCGTGACGGTAACATCTCTGTAGCCTAACCAGCAGGTGTAACCATCGTAATCATGCCACGCATACACTTCGCCGACGAAATATTTATCATCCAGTAGGTCGCCAGATGAACGAATACAATCGAATACTCTGAGAAAGTCTTTCGTGGTAAGTTTGTTGTCCATAGGCAACTCCTGTCTCGTATGTGATGGGAACAATATGTTGTCCTAAACTAACTACGATTGATCTCCATATTTAGATCACCAAGAGTATGTAGGTTACTAATAAAAAAATGGATGCAGTCCAATCAACGGCATCCATTATTGTTTTAAATTATAGGTACATCTTTAGTCTATTTGTAAGCGTGCGGGGAACTACACCTTGTCTTTTACATTCCAAGGTAAAAGTGAATCGATATCTGGCGATCCAACACATAAACGATCTAGACAATACCTAATATAATCGTAAGGGATTAATCCGTTTGCCTTTGCTGTTTCTACAATGCTGTAAAGCATTGCACTTGAATCTGCACCAGCCGTTGAACCCGAAAATAACCAGTTTTTCCGGCCGATAACAAACGGTTTAACCGCTCGCTCTGCTCGATTGTTATCAATAGATAACAATCCATCATCAATATAACGAACTAATTTATCCCATTGATTTAATGTATAGCTAATCGCCTCACCTAATTTTGTTTTAGGTGATACTCGACTAACTGCGCTATCAAGCCAATCACGGAGCTCTTTAAGTAAATCGCGGGCTTCTGTCTGCCTAGCAACATACTTGGCTTCAGGGGAAGCCTCTTTTAATAACGATTCGATCCGGTATAGCTTTTGGATTTTACTCAATACCCAATCTGCACTCCCTGTTTTCCCTTTTACTTGAACACGTTGAGCCTCAATAAATCGTCGACGTGCGTGTGCCCAACAGCCAACTAACATCGCTTCAGTTTGTTCATAACCTTGGTAACCATCGGTATGTAAATACCCGTTATAACCTTTTAAAAAGTTAACTGGATGGTAGCCATGCCTGCTAGATTGATAATCATAAAGTACAATTCCAGGCAAAACACCAGAGCCTGGAGAATCATAGCCAGAGCAGTAGACCCACATATAACATTTTGCTTTTTCAACATCCAACACATTTACCGTTGTTTCATCACAATGCAGAGTGGGTTGTTCAAGCAAAATACGATGTAACTCGTTATTAAGAGGGGTAAATAGTACCGAGCATTTTATTAACCAATCCGCCATCGTTCGCCGTCCAATAATGATACCCCATTGCTGAAATAACGTTTCTTGACGATAAAGTGGAAGACTGTATTGAAATTTAGCCGTAATAATTTGAGCAAGTAAACTTGCGGTCGCAATCCCTTTAGGGATTGGTGACGCTGGCATTGGGGCTTGTTTAATGTCTACTGAAGTATTGTTTTTTTCACAATTTCGGCAAGCATATTTAGGACGAACATGTTGAATAACTTCCACTTTAGCTGGTACAAATTCCAACTTTTCACTGATGTCTTTACCCATCGCATGCATCTCTAGACCGCAACACTTACAAGTTTTATCTTTTATGTCGTGGATAATAACAGTACGCGGTAAGTCTTCAGGTAAGCGTTGGCGTTTTGGCTTTTGACGAGTGTAGGTAATCGTTTGTGTGTCATCATTTTCAATGATGATTTCTTCTTCTGTTTCATTGAATAAATCAAATTGAGTCGAGTCAGATTCACTGCTTTTACCAAAGCGCTGATGTTGAGCCAGCCGAAATTGCTCTAGAAGACGGTTATATTTATTTTCAAGCTGAAGCACAAGTGCTTTCAGCTCGTCAATGGTATCAGGAAGTGGTTTTATTTTATCAGTCATGTAGATGACTATATAACGATAATACAGGTAATCAATCGGTTGCCTCCTATTCTTGACTGAGAATCAACTATTTAAAGGGTTGTTTGATAATGTACCGGTTGATGTCCTAAGATATCAAAACCTTGTAATAGCAGTGTCAGTTGCTGCTCTGATAATGCTAACGTATCGTTATTTATATTTCGTGGCCATTTGAAGCGGTCTTCATCTAATCGCTTGTACCATAAAGCGAATCCTGTTTTATCCCAATACAATATTTTGAGTTTATCACGAGGCTTATTGCAAAATATAAATAGAGCATCACTAAACGGTGATAGTTGCATTTCTTGCTCAACAATCACGACAAGGCCATTAATGGCCTTGCGAAAATCGACAAAATCACGATGAAGATAAATGGTGGAAACATCAGTAAATACATTCATGATTGATACCCTTTTAATAAGAGTCCTATCCAGTGAGGTTCAGTATTAGCTGGCAATGTTAATCGCAATTTTCCGATAGAAAGTTGAATATCTGGTAATTGTGGAGTGGCGATGATAGTTGATGTTAACGCTTCTACTTTCAAGAAAGTAGAAGCGTTAATCTTTTGTTTCCATCGTGCTTTACGTGCACTAAATGTCTTTGGCAGAATATTATGGTTACGACAAAATTCAGCGGCACTAAGCTTGCTAGATTGCTGAGATTCAAATAGAGCGTGCCATTGCTCTGGTGTTCTCTTTTTATCTTTTTGCATAATTACGTTCTCGTTAAATGAAAGATCGTAAGATACGCATAATGAATTTTATTTGTTAGGTGTAGTTCCCCGCACGCTTACCATCATCAAATCAAATAGCACAAGATATCTCGGCATTAGTCTTAAATGAGTTCGAAATACACACGGGTTTTGAGATAAATAGTGATGCAAATTTTGAAAAAATGATGCCTGATTTATTAGTAGGAGAGCTATTTGATAGAAGATTAGGTCTTGGAGCGACAATTTTAGAATACGAAGATATTTTAAATAAAAGAGTTATAAGAAAGAAATTTAAAAATTTGACCCCTCACGCTTATATAGCATCAACTTACTGAAAATAGGGGAGTTGCCCCCCCCTATAAATGTATCTATTATGAAATCATTCGTTCTTTATGCAAATAGATAATTTCTGTGGCCATATCCATTAATAAAACGGCGTTCATAAGGTGATCTTGAGCGTGAACCATCACAATATGAACGGGAAGTTTTCCTTCTCCTTCATCAAATTCAATAAGTCTAGTTTGAATTGAGTGTGCTTCTTTTAATGCCGCTTGCGCACCTTCAATATGCTTATCAGAAAGTTCAAAATTCTTCTGACGAGCGGCTCTCATTGCTTCCATTAATTGGCTACGAGCAGATCCCGCATTAACAAGCAGCATCATTACTTTTTCTTCGTACTCTTCACTATCCATAATTTTAGCCTTAGTCCATCATATCTAATGCTTGAGCGAGGATCTTATCGCCTTTTGTCATGCCGTAATCCATCATGTTGATGAGAGCGATAGGCTTATTATGTTCTTTTGCAATATTGGTGAAGTCATTTATTTTATAAGCGATTTGAGGTGCGATAAGAAAACAATCAAATTCAGTTGCAGCAGAATTAAAATCTTGAGAGCCTTTTGCTTCAATTTCCACATCAATATTTTCTTTCTTTGCGTGCTCAAGCATGCGTTTAACGACTAAGCTAGTAGACATACCCATATCACAAATAAGTAGGATCTTTTTCATTTTAAACTCCAAAATTATACAATAGGTGCAGTAATTCGTGCTTGATAAGCATCTAACCATTCTTGGCTAGCAATGCTGTGTTCTGTGTGCTCACCATTACGAACACACGTATATATCGTTGGTTGTTGCTTATAAGTCGCTACAGAGAACGAGAAGCCATCAATGTTTGTGGCAGCTCCAAATTCACCTTCCTTGTTAATACAAACAACAGAAAGGTCACCAGAGCGGCCATAACGTTCTTTTAGTTTTTTTTCTAAATCATTAACGGTACTTTCAGCCGCTTCTTGTGGTGTCATTCCACTGCCCATACGTCGAACTATTTCATAGCTGACGCAACCTTTCATTAAGTCTTCGCCTAGCCCTGTCGCGGTAGCTGCGCCAATATCACTATCTGCATAGAATCCAGAGCCTGAAATTGGAGAATCACCAACACGGCCAGCACGTTTCATAAATAAGCCACTGGTAGAGGTTGCTACTGATATTTCACCATTAAGATCAACCGCAGCGACACCAACCGTATCATGTCCAGTGTAAGGGGATAATCCTCGGTCTAAGGTTTCTTGACAGCGTTTAGCGTAATGCTGTTTTGCGCGCTCTGTAAGCATGTTTTTTTCTTCAAAGCCATGAGATAACGCCCAACTTTCGGCACCTGAGCCAACCATAAAGCTGTTGAATCGTTCATTACTCAATGCTTCAGCAACGAGTATTGGATTCGCTACGTTCTGTATACTAGCAACAGCACCAATAGCCATTGTTGTCCCATTCATAAAAGCGGCGTCTAATTCAACAACACCGTTTTCATTAGGTAAACCACCATAACCCACACTTTTATAAAAAGGATAATCTTCCACTATTTTTACCGCTTGAATCACCGCTTCTTGTGATGTTTTGCTTTCTTTCAGACGGGCAGCACCATCACTGATCCCATCAAATGCCATACGCCAAGTAGCAATTATTCCCCATTTAGATTCATTCATTATTATGCTCTCTCTAAAGTAGCTTCAGAAGGTGTCGGTTCTTCCGAAACAATAGGGGTTTCTTGAGAACGGTATTGTTTATCAATAATTCGTAAAAATGGTAAGTAAATCATGGCACCAATCGCCAGATTAATTACCTGCATTACAGCGCCAGAAATACTAGCTGTTACAATAAAACCAGAGAAGACCGCAGGCAAAGTCCAAGGGATAAAGACGCCAGTCGTTGTGGCAACTAAGCCTGATGACATTGCAATGTACTGTGTTGTAATTAATATCATTGGAACAAGATTAAAAGGGATCAACATGATTGGGTTCATTATGATTGGTAGGCCAAACAGAACGGGTTCATTAATGTTGAAAATTGATGAGCCAATGGCTAACTTACCCACTTGGCGTACATGTTGAGATCGAGCAAAGAGTAATACTGCAATCATAAGTGATAATGTAGCGCCTGCTCCTCCCATCCAAATAAGATCGAAGAATTGCTCTGTAATTACGTGTGGGGGAGTTAATCCATTAGCGACAGCTGTTAGGTTGTCTTGTTGGTTTTCTGCCCATATAGGACGCATGATCCCGTTAACCATAGAACCACTGTTAATACCAACAGACCATAATAATGTAATAGCCAGACCGGTAAGCATTGCCCCAAAATAAGAGGTACCAAAAGAGCGAATAGGGGTTGCGACCATGTCATAAATGAATTGGTGAATAGTGCCATACTCAGTGGTTGCAAAACTTAATCGAATAGCTAAAGCAAGGCACATAATTACGGTAGCAGGAACTAAAGCAGCAAAGGATTTTTCAACCGCAGGAGGCACACCGTCAGGCATTTTTATTGTGATTTTTCGGTCAATAAACCATTTGAATATTTCAGTCCAAACTAATGCACCAATCATAGCAACAAATAAGCCACGGGAGCCTAACCATTCTGTTGGGATCACAGTACCAATATCAGGATCGTTCGCAAAAGGGGTCAATATAAAAAAGCGGATAGGGAAAGGATACCTGTCGAAATTTTGTCTAAATTATAACGTTCAGCGAGACGGTAAGCGACTAAGAATGAAATAAATATGGACATACCAGAGAAGATAACTGAAAACGGAATTTCAATGTTATTTCCCCAGTTTTCGCCAAACATAGAGATCATAAATTCTTTGTATGCAGTACTAGGAAAAGAACTGATAACTAAAAGAATTGAGCCAACAATGATGAATGGCATAAATGAAATATACGCATCACGGATGGCACCTAAATGGCGTTGCTGTGCGACTTTACCAGCGATTGGCATCAGTCTACTTTCAATAAAACTCATGACACTTTTCATAAGAACCTACTTTAGTAATATTAAGTTGCAATCATGTGGAACTATTTTTTTGTTTATATGATGCTATCAACATATTAAAAGCTAAAACAAGGTGTATGTCACACTTGTAATTTTATTAGTTTCACATGATTACTTTATTTATTTGTAAGCGTGCGGGGAACTACACCTTGTCTTTTACATTCCAAGGTAAAAGTGAATCGATATCTGGCGATCCAACACATAAACGATCTAGACAATACCTAATATAATCGTAAGGGATTAATCCGTTTGCCTTTGCTGTTTCTACAATGCTGTAAAGCATTGCACTTGAATCTGCACCAGCCGTTGAACCCGAAAATAACCAGTTTTTCCGGCCGATAACAAACGGTTTAACCGCTCGCTCTGCTCGATTGTTATCAATAGATAACAATCCATCATCAATATAACGAACTAATTTATCCCATTGATTTAATGTATAGCTAATCGCCTCACCTAATTTTGTTTTAGGTGATACTCGACTAACTGCGCTATCAAGCCAATCACGGAGCTCTTTAAGTAAATCGCGGGCTTCTGTCTGCCTAGCAACATACTTGGCTTCAGGGGAAGCCTCTTTTAATAACGATTCGATCCGGTATAGCTTTTGGATTTTACTCAATACCCAATCTGCACTCCCTGTTTTCCCTTTTACTTGAACACGTTGAGCCTCAATAAATCGTCGACGTGCGTGTGCCCAACAGCCAACTAAAATCGCTTCAGTTTGTTCATAACCTTGGTAACCATCGGTATGTAAATACCCGTTATAACCTTTTAAAAAGTTAACTGGATGGTAGCCATGCCTGCTAGATTGATAATCATAAAGTACAATTCCAGGCAAAACACCAGAGCCTGGAGAATCATAGCCAGAGCAGTAGACCCACATATAACATTTTGCTTTTTCAACATCCAACACATTTACCGTTGTTTCATCACAATGCAGAGTGGGTTGTTCAAGCAAAATACGATGTAACTCGTTATTAAGAGGGGTAAATAGTACCGAGCATTTTATTAACCAATCCGCCATCGTTCGCCGTCCAATAATGATACCCCATTGCTGAAATAACGTTTCTTGACGATAAAGTGGAAGACTGTATTGAAATTTAGCCGTAATAATTTGAGCAAGTAAACTTGCGGTCGCAATCCCTTTAGGGATTGGTGACGCTGGCATTGGGGCTTGTTTAATGTCTACTGAAGTATTGTTTTTTTCACAATTTCGGCAAGCATATTTAGGACGAACATGTTGAATAACTTCCACTTTAGCTGGTACAAATTCCAACTTTTCACTGATGTCTTTACCCATCGCATGCATCTCTAGACCGCAACACTTACAAGTTTTATCTTTTATGTCGTGGATAATAACAGTACGCGGTAAGTCTTCAGGTAAGCGTTGGCGTTTTGGCTTTTGACGAGTGTAGGTAATCGTTTGTGTGTCATCATTTTCAATGATGATTTCTTCTTCTGTTTCATTGAATAAATCAAATTGAGTCGAGTCAGATTCACTGCTTTTACCAAAGCGCTGATGTTGAGCCAGTCGAAATTGCTCTAGAAGACGGTTATATTTATTTTCAAGCTGAAGCACAAGTGCTTTCAGCTCGTCAATGGTATCAGGAAGTGGTTTTATTTTATCAGTCATGTAGATGACTATATAACGATAATACAGGTAATCAATCGGTTGCCTCCTATTCTTGACTGAGAATCAACTATTTAAAGGGTTGTTTGATAATGTACCGGTTGATGTCCTAAGATATCAAAACCTTGTAATAGCAGTGTCAGTTGCTGCTCTGATAATGCTAACGTATCGTTATTTATATTTCGTGGCCATTTGAAGCGGTCTTCATCTAATCGCTTGTACCATAAAGCGAATCCTGTTTTATCCCAATACAATATTTTGAGTTTATCACGAGGCTTATTGCAAAATATAAATAGAGCATCACTAAACGGTGATAGTTGCATTTCTTGCTCAACAATCACGACAAGGCCATTAATGGCCTTGCGAAAATCGACAAAATCACGATGAAGATAAATGGTGGAAACATCAGTAAATACATTCATGATTGATACCCTTTTAATAAGAGTCCTATCCAGTGAGGTTCAGTAGCTGGCAATGTTAATCGCAATTTTCCGATAGAAAGTTGAATATCTGGTAATTGTGGAGTGGCGATGATAGTTGATGTTAACGCTTCTACTTTCAAGAAAGTAGAAGCGTTAATCTTTTGTTTCCATCGTGCTTTACGTGCACTAAATGTCTTTGGCAGAATATTATGGTTACTACAAAATTCAGCGGCACTAAGCTTGCTAGATTGCTGAGATTCAAATAGAGCGTGCCATTGCTCTGGTGTTCTCTTTTTATCTTTTTGCATAATTACGTTCTCGTTAAATGAAAGATCGTAAGATACGCATAATGAATTTTATTTGTTAGGTGTAGTTCCCCGCACGCTTACATTTATTTCGGTTGTGATTAAGATCAAAATATTACTTTGAGCTAGCTAAAGGTGATCAATTTGATAGATTCTTTCATGAAAAAGAGGACTTTGGAGGTTGGTCGAGTAAGCTGGGCGTTTAGGTGTATCAAATAACCTAATAGCGATAAAGTATGATCAAGGGTTGAAAACATTATTTTCGTTACAGTACTTTATTGAACTCTTTTGTATCATAAGCTCCATCTCCAAATATTTCAGACTTCTTGAATCAATGACTATATGACGAACGCTGCCCCGAGACTTTACTTCTATCATCTTTGAACGCTTGCGAATTCAAGTATAGTCAGGGGATGCTAACGGTACTTCCATTAGTTTGAAAATCGAGTTAATAAAGCTCTGAAACGTATTCAGGGAGGGAAAATATCCCTTTTATCATCAGTGCGGTCTCTATAGCAATATTTGAATACTGAAAGCCTCTGCCGTACTTGCCATGATATGTCGTACATTTCCATGTTTCAGCTGCTGAATCGTCAATCAAGAATGTAGTTTTAGGAAAAGGTTTAATTAACTCAGGTAACAACACTCTAACCAATATCTAACTAACCTGAATTCTGGATAAGGCTGAACTAATTGCCCACCTAACGATCAGATCTTTCGACCAAGAATTATTTGAACGTATTTTAAAAGGTGGGCAAGATGAATAAATTAGTTGATATATTTTGTGATGTCGATGATTTTTGTTATCAATTCTTATCTCAATGGGAAAAATACCTTGTTGAGGCTAGTGAGAGAAAAAGAAAACGTCAGTCAGTAATGTCTACTAGTGAATGTATGACTATTGTCATCGCTTTTCATCAATCAAATCATAGAGATTTCAAGAACTTCTATATCGGGTTAGTTCATCAATATTGGAAAGGATACTTTCCAAATTTACTTAGCTACACTCGATTTGTGAGCAAAATGCCTAGCCTAATCGCCCCAATGTGTGCCTATTTTCAATCTATCAAAGGTAAGCCGACTGGCATTGCTTTTGTTGACTCCACGAGTCTTAAAGTATGCCATAACATTCGAATTCCTCGCCATAAAGTCTTTGATGGTGTTGCGAAAAGAGGAAAAGGTACCATGGGATGGTTTTTCGGCTTCAAACTTCATTTATTGATTAACCATCTTGGAGAAATTATTTCGCTGAAAATCACAGCTGGCAATGTAAATGATAGGACTCCTGTACCTGATTTATGCAAAGAACTCTCGGGGAAATTGTACGCTGATAAAGGGTACATAGGTAAAAAGTTGAGTGAGAGCTTAAAGAACTCTGATGTCGATTTAGTGACTACCTCGCGAAAAAACATGAAAGCAAAAGAGATAAGTGCTTTTGATAAGGCTATGTTATCAAAGAGATACATTATCGAAACGATAAATGACCAATTGAAGAATATCTCTCAAATTGAACATAGCCGTCATCGTAGCGTGACTGGTTTCATGCTAAATGTAATTTCAGGCGTTGTGGCTTATTGTTTAAAAAAACAAAAGCCACGAATTAAGCTATCAGAATGTGAATTTGAACTAATCCTCGCTTAAAGCATGTTTTATCCAGAATTCAGGTTACATATATTCTAACTAACCAGATTTGGCATAAGTCTTTTGAAAGAGACTGTTTTACTTTTATTACTCACTTCGATACAGACCATTACTCGTATTTGCATGGAAAAGGCAAGACCAATATTCGTGACTTTAATAGAAAACTAAACTCATTAAAATCTAATAAATTTAATAGATTTAATAGATTAAACATAATCGAAAGGTATAATGTTTTAGCTAATTATTATGTCAAGAGTAAGATATTATCTGAATATTTTATTTTTCCTCTTAACATAGAGGCGTTTAATCAAGAATGCAAAAATACAATCTCTGATAAATATCTAACTATAACTAATCTTCAGTTTATTTTGGAAGTAATGGATGCTTGTAAAGGATTCTACATCGTCCCTCACTCAAGTAAAAATTGTGGCTATATTAAGTTGAAGCTAGCCAATGGAGGGAGACTTCAAGGACATGCTAACTGGATTGACAATGATTCAAACAATAGTGGAATTTCATACTCTCTAAACTTGCCGAAGAAAAACTATCTTTTTACGGGAGATAAATGCTTTAAGTATTTACCTAAAATTCAAATGTCAGCAAATTATAATGCTTTAATGGCATGCCACCATGGCGCTGAGGTCATTGACAGTGCCATTCCGAAATCAGCAAGTAGGAAGGCAATAGCATGTTTCTCATTTGGTTTTAATAAAAGGTTCAAGCACCCTAGAAATAGCGCAATTCAACAAGCGTCAGAGTACAAGATTCAAGGTACTTGCAAATATCTTGATTGGTACCAAAGAGGAGTTAAGCCGACTACTGTAAAGGCGTACAAAAAAATAAGTGTTTACGTAAAATTAAGCTAACAATGCATTTAAGAGTGATTCGCAATGCTTGGCAGTTTCGCTTCGCTCAAGTATAGCCAAGCGTCGCTCACACCTTAATGTGGAGTTAGTTTACAAGAGTAGAAAAGGGGTTTTATTTCGAGAGCTTGTCTGGTTATTGTGCTTTGCACCTGTTGGTTTGCTAATCACAGGAACTTTCCGGTGGCACTATATGGGAAGCGTTCGCGGTTGGGTTGTCACTTACTGGTTCTAACTTTTTCGTGATAGTCCTTTGGTGTGGCTTCTTTTTCTTGGTGGCTAATCCGTGAATATTGGTTTTAGTCGTACTTGGTTGTAAGGTTGGTCGAACGAATCCTTTGCCAGTAAAAATACTTCGAACTGTGGTTTTTAGCGTATGTAGCTTCTTAGCCAAGTTCGTTTTGTTAGTTGGGTTTGAGTTTCGTAGTTTTCAGTTTTACTTCTGCGTCGAAAGCCAGTAGTTTTGTAACCAATTCAGCATCTTGGTGCTAAACTTTGGCGGCATCATGTAGGTAACCTAACAAGGCATTTAAGACAGATTCGCAACACTCGGCGTTTTCAATTCAAGTTGAGTTTTGTGTTTACGGTGCAATGGTTTAGTAAGGTGATAGTGTTGCTCACTACTTAATGCGGCGTTAGCGTACAAAGCGTATATCATTGAAAATAGCGAAGGTAATTCATGGACGACATATTAAATTATGTACCTATAATATTCTCTGCAATAGCAGCAACTGTAGGTATTTTTGGAAACACGATAGACTTAAAAGGTAAATTACGTTACCGAGGTAAACTTCTGCTTGTGATCATTGGTTTGTCATCCATTTACTCACTACATCTCACCTACATACAGATTCAGAATCAACGCGAAAAAGTGGCCGATGAAGCTCGAATTGGTATGTTAATTGAGACTCAAGTAGAAGAGAGTATTCAACATTTACTCGAGCCGTTTCGCTGGTTGTATACGGAATATGCAACTCACGAGGAGCTATTAGCAATACAGGGTTATCCCCTTGCTAAAGGGGCGATTAGTTTAACTACGTTGCTTAAACCTGAAAATTTAAGCAAAGCTCAAGGTATGTGCTTTGATGACAAACCTACCGAATTGGTAACGGTAGGGGAGAGCTTTAATTGGAAAATGATATTTTCAACTTCAATTCTTAGAGGTTTAAATGGATTAGATCGTGTTGTAAATGTTTACGGAATGGTTTTAGATTCAAATTTGTTGACAGCTATTTATAAACTTCAAGATGAAGGTCATTTTAGTTCTATGTCGGTTTTTTGGAAGAAACACACTAATCAATCAACTGATATACATGGGAATGTAAACTGCACAGGGCAGGCAATTGGTAGTCATGAGCAGTACCTAAAGTTGATTGGAGAACTCAGAGACGCATTAAAAGAGTCGTCGGGAGTATATGTACGCTAACAAGCAATTTAAGAGTGATTCAGCACGCTTGGCGTTTTTGGTTTGGGTTTAGTTTAGTGTTTACGGTGGTCAAATTAAGTGTTGAGGTCGCGTGCTTCACACCTTAATTGGGCGTTAGGCTACAAATCAACATTGGAATAAAAAATGGATTTTTCACAATTTGGCAAGAAATATGGTGCGAATTCAGCGGCGCTAGAAAGAATGACCACGAGTCAGAAACTTGAATGTTTAAACCTGTCAAATGATATCGATAAAATAAAAGGGTATCATTTCGAGACTGTTTGGTTGGAAGAAGAGTTTAGTGAAGTAGAAGCTAAAATTAACCTAAGTGAGCTAGCAGGTATAAATAAGGGAGATAACTACGATACTTGGCTAGACAGTTTAGAGACACTAAAGAAGCAAGATCATTTCACAGGATTTACTTCAATTCAAGATTTTGAAAATATACTTGTTAATCCAAATGATATTGACGAGTTGCCGAGGGTTATACTATCCAACGGTAAATATTACATAGACGGGAATGGACGTCACCGCCTTACAATAGCAAAGTGTTTGGGGCTAGATACCAAAGATGTAAAGGTGAAGTTGAGAAAGCTGTAGCCTAACAAGCAATTTAAGAGGAATTAACAACGCTCGGCATTTTTGCTTCTACTTCAAATTTAGCGTTTACGGCACAATACTTTAGATTTGGGTGGAGGCGTTGTTCACCCCTTAATTGGGCGTTATGTTTCAGGCGGTATCCAGTATTTACTAAGGACATGATAATGAATAAGGCTATGGATTTTTTGGTGTTACAGGTTGAATATTTAGTGCATATGCTTACTAGCCGTGCAGGTTACATAACTCTTTTCAAAGGGGGGCTTGCTTTAGCAACTCTATGTATAATATCAGTGCAACAAGTTTTCACACTTGCTATACCAATTGAGAGTGAAGCTTATAAGCTAAAATATGAGGTTGAGTTTTCGACACAAAAACAATATGAATCATTTGATTCTATGATTTGTAATTTACAAGACGAAACCTATGCTAAATGTAAATTGGCAATACAAAAAGAGTCTCTGATATCGAGTAGTTTTGATGCACTATATAGTTGGCTTGAGCTCTTTTCTGTTTTGGCTGCCCTAATGATCTTCTTTTCTATTCTTGGCTTTTTAGCCAACCCTCACTTTCATAAGGTCACCAGAAATGAGCCTTTCGAAAATCAAGAAACATAACAAAGCGTTTAAGACGGATTCCCAACGCTCGGCATTTTCGGTTTAATTCAGGTTTAGTGTTTACGGCACAATGGTTTAGGTGCGGTGGTCTGCGTTGCTCACCACTTAACGCGGCGTTATAGCTCAGGTTAGCATCGCTTTCAAAAAATTAACTACGTTAATAACGTACAGTTTTGCTATCTGTATGTTACTTGCGTATACTTTACATATGAAAAGTATATTTGTCGAATCGACCATATTTGAAAAGTACCGTAATGAGTATCTCAGCGATGAAGAGTTTAGACTTTTTCAAGCTGAATTAATGTCTAATCCGAAACAGGGTGATGTGATTCAAGGTACAGGTGGTTTGCGAAAGATTCGAGTTGCAAGTAAAGGCAAGGGCAAGCGTGGTGGCTCTCGTGTTATCTATTACTTCCTCGATGAAAAACGTCGTTTCTACTTGCTGACAATTTATGGCAAGAATGAAATGTCCGATTTAACCGCAGACCAAAAGAAACAATTAAAGGCTTTTATGGAGGCGTGGCGTAATGAGCAATCGTGACCTATTTACAGAGTTAAGTTCAGCTATTATTGAGGCTAAAGAACATTCTGAGGGTAAGTTAACCCTTAAAACTCATCAAGTTAACGATTTCAGTGAGTTAGATATTTCACCTAATGAAATCGTGAGTATTCGTGAACAATTTAATATGTCTCGTGGTGTGTTTGCACATTTACTGCATACATCATCTCGTACATTAGAAAATTGGGAACAAGGGCGTAGCGCACCAAATGGACAAGCGGTAACCCTTTTAAAATTGGTTCAGCGTCATCCAGAAACCCTGTCACACATCGCTGAGCTATAACAAACAATTTAAGAGTGATTCCAACGCTTGGCGGTTTCACTTCGCTCAAGTATAGCCAAGCGCCGCTCACACCTTAATGCGGCGTTATGCGTGCTTGTCGACAGACTTACGTATTAATAGTAGCAGTAAGTATTGCTTATCCATTATAATCATAGGGTTATATAATTATAAGGAATTATTGTGGCTGGTGAACGTTCTAAATCGATTGGTGAAGTTGGTGAAAGTATTGCAGAAAACTTTTTCAATAAAATTGGCTGGGGAATGCCTCCTAAAGGCGTTTATTTTCAATGCATTAAACCTAAGAAGCATGCTCTGCCTACCGCTAAAAATGGAGAGAAAACTCAGCATGGCATAGATTTTCAGGTATCTTACAAATCTTCATTAGAATCAGATACATTGAACCATTTAGTCATCTCAGTAAAGCATCTAAAAGATAGTAAATATCCATCTTCTGCAACTCAAAAATTTAAAGGTTACATAAGCGACTTAGTCCATACAACTGAATGTTTTCAACGTTCTAGCGAACGTCGAGAAGTTAATCTTGGATATAAAGGGTGTAAGCAGATTAACGACATTCCAGTGTTATTTTATATCTCTAGTAAAGATCCTGAAGATTTTGATTTTACAATCAAACTACAAACAAGTCGTTTTATGAACGATTATGATATAAAAGAACTATATGTTGTTGATAATAGAAAGGTTTCTTTTATTCTCAATGTATTGACATACATTGAAAGCCATTATTCTGATTGGGAGTGGTATTTTTATCATCCTTTGACGGGTATGAATATTGCTGATTCTACAATCATGCAACATGATAAAAAATGCAAGTTGAGTTTTTAACTAGCCGGTTCATTCCATTTCTACTTAAAAAGAAAATAGGAGAACATGAAACTTGTAAATTTTTAGTTGCCTCAATAGATGATTTTACCGAGAGTAATCTTTCTAAATTGATTACGTATTGTAGAAAAAATACAAATGATAGTGTAAGTGATGTGGAAATTTTAACATCAGATTACTTCCCAGATGATCATGATCGGATTAAGAGAAAAGTTCTTGCCGCTCATGAAGCTGAACTAAATATCACTTTAGGAAACTATAAGCCTAACTTTAGGAGTTTAGCTAATGTCTGATTTGTTTTTTATTCCAACTGGTGATTATTTAAGACAGTTTATTGGCAATCCAATGATTAAAGCTGCTGATATCCGTGAAATTTTAAAAAGAAGAGGTAATTTCTCTTCTTCAAACGATAAGAAAGTTTTGGGGCCTCTTTTGGTTAA
This sequence comes from Aliivibrio salmonicida LFI1238, assembly GCF_000196495.1. NCBI lineage: Bacteria > Pseudomonadati > Pseudomonadota > Gammaproteobacteria > Vibrionales > Vibrionaceae > Aliivibrio > Aliivibrio salmonicida. The sequence goes on along the minus strand of NC_011312.1, from coordinate 1,745,801 downwards.
AACAGGTGTTTCTCCTGAAGAATTTGAGACACTTAAAGAGTCCATACAAACAAAAGAAGAAAACCCTAAAGTTCAAACACGGAAATTACAATGGAATAGTGAGGAAACATTAGTTGATGCAATTCCTCATGACTTTGATTTTTCTGATTTAATTGATGATCCTTTTGGTATATCGTCAATTGATAATGATCCTACATTCTCATTAGCTGGTGAAGGTAAAGATCCTAATCATTTAATTGCTGAAATTGTAATTAAACGAAATGATAAAACTAAAAATTTTGGTGATGATATTACTTATCATCATTGTTCAATCGAAATGAAACTTGATGAATATAATAATATTGACTTAAACCTAACAGTTAAGCATTCATCAAAGGAAAGTTTAAATGTTATTAATAAAGTGTCTCGACGAGTTCATAAGCATTTAAAAGAAAATAACTATGTATCAGAAGAGGCGATGCAACAAATACTTTTTGGTGATTTTACCAATGAAAATAGAATAAATTTCCTTATTGAATTGGCTAAATCAAAAGAGATGTATTTGTATTATAAGGATATTAAAAAAGTCTATTTTTCTCCAGATGAAAATGTAAAAGGTAATAAGCCACCAGAAATTGAGTGGTTTGAAAAGAAAATTAAAGACTTAATGTTTAAAGGTGAAAATTTAGATTCAAGTATGTATTTATTTAAGCCTGAATTAAAAAAACATCTTAAACTATATAGTGTTAGCTCTAGTCATGAGTTAAATGATGATAAACATCAAGGTACTTGTGTTATCAATCTGTACTTCCAAGATATGGAAAGTAATAGTGAATTAATGATGGAAGTTGATAATCTAAAAATACAACAGAAATTAGCTAATGAGAATAAATCAAAAATTAAACTTCAAATACTTAAATTCTTGGAGTCTAAGAAATTAGAGCTATATAATAAATATTCATATAAATCACAACCGCACGCATAACAAATGGATCAACACGATTTACTACACTCGGCATCTTAGGTTGTCGGGTGTTTATTGTTTTAAGGCGTTAATTTTAAGTATAATCGCATAGTAGTAAACGTGTTATGCAGACGTTAACCGTCTTTTCGAAGCATCATCGAAAGTTGCCTTTTGAGTAATAATGGTATATTTTTAACTCTATGGTTAATTTTGAATTTGATGAAGTTAAGAGTAGCTCGAATCTTGAAAAACATGGTGTGGATTTCAATGTAGCTCAATTGCTTTGGAATGACCCAGATTTAATCGAGATCCCAGTAAATACTCACGATGAACCAAGATATGTCGTAATCGCAATGCTTAATGGTAAACATTGGACAGGCGTTATTACATATCGAGGTCAAAATATCCGAATAATTTCTGTTCGACGCTCAAGAAAAGGTGAGGTAAAGGTTTATGAAAGCTAATGAATTTGATGCAAAATTTGACGATGGCGACGATATTCTAGGCGATTTAGATTTATCTAAATCTAAGCGTCCAATGCAAAGTCAAAAACGAGTAAATGTTGATTTTCCAACATGGATGATCGAATCATTAGATCGTGAAGCGAATCGTATAGGTGTAACTCGCCAATCGATTATTAAAGTTTGGTTAGCGGAAAGGTTAGAAAGTGTAGCGGCGAATCACACAGCAAGTCACTGATATAAAAACGGTTAACAAACGACTATGGTGTCAATAACTAAATTTTAGCGTGGTTTTCATTCCACATGACAGCACCTCGTATCATTGAATTATTTTTCTAACACAGGCAATAATAGCGAGTTTTTTGGGCTTCCCTTCAAGGCAGAGGCTTTTTATTACTAATACTTCCAAGCTCTGGGAGATTAGTTATTGGTGTGTTCAAGCTTCTATTATGATGAAATGTGAATAGGATCTTGGTTGAGAATGGGCGAGGGAGAAGTCCTACAGTCTCGTTAACTGCTTCTTGGTTTAAATTAATTCACCGATACTGGCTCTAATGTCTGCAATTGTAATAAACAGTTTGTTATCAGCGTCTTTGAATGCGGTAAATCCGTATTTTTCATAGAAATACTCAGCGCCATCTTTTACATCAACAATGACAACAGGGAAGGCGACTGTTTCACTTGCCATTAATAGCTTTCTAAGTGCATCAATCAAAAGCCATTCACCGAACCTCTGACCTTTGTATCTATGGTCAACGGCTAAGCGAGCAATCAAACCACCAGAAGTTACACTGTGATGTTTCTTTTGTAATTTAGGAGGTAAATCCTGAATATCAATTGGTGTCATTGTTAATGTGTAATAACCAATAATGTGCTCAGGACATTGTTTATCTTCAAGAACAAAAGTACGAGTATTGTCTTTCTTAGCTTGTTGGCTTGCCATAACTTTTAAGTAATTATTGAGTGCGGTAATGCCACAATCAAAACGGTTTCGGTCATGTTTAGCTTTTTCTAATTGGACAGTATTCATTCTTGAGTTTTATCCATATAACGTGAAGCGGCTTTTTGTAATTTGTTATTTGGTTTAGCTGGTTGGTCTAACGCAGTCATTAACGTCATAGCATCTTGCTGGCTTAGTTGTAGGGCTCGTTCACGTTCCATAATAGTTTTTGCTTTTTCTACAGCCGCACTAAGCACAAATGAGTTAATGCTAGACATACCGGCAATGGCCGCAGCTTGAGACAGTAGTTCTTGTGTATCAATATCTACACGTGCTGTAATACGGGGTAATGCAGTAGCCATAATAATCTCCATTCAGTGTCAAAGTGGCACAAGTGAATTGTAGTTTAATTATTATGCGCTGACAAGTGTTGTGTCACTTTGGCACGCGGTTAATAATCGCATTAATACGGTTTACCACACTCGGCAATTTCAGGTTGTCGGGTGTTTCTCGTTTTAAGGCGTCAATTTTAAGTATGATTGTATAGTAGTAAAGGCTAGATCGTAACAATAACCGACACACTCTTACCGTTTAAAAACTCGCTCGGACTCAGAAAATTTAATGTCTTTCTAGGTCGAGAATTAATCAAAAACTCTGCCTGTTTAATCTCTTTTGCAGTAAGTTCTCCAATGGCCATTCCCTTTGGGAAAAAACGTCTTAGTAAACCATTGGTATTTTCATTCAAACCTCGTTGCCAAGAATGGTAAGGTTTAGCAAAATAAATGTCACAGTTCAGATGCTTAGCTATCTTAGCATGACCTGCGAACTCTCCGCCATTATCAAATGTGATTGTTTTGCAAAGCTCTTTAAAGGGCTTCATCATGCGATTTATCCCGCGAGTAACGGCCTTTTTGGATTTATTGCGTACTTTGCACGTAACTAATAGCTTAGACACTCGTTCTACCATCGTTACTAAATACCCGTCTTGACCATAAACAGTGTCACCTTCCCAGTGACCAACCTCAGATTTATCATCGACAATAGCAGGGCGTTGAGATATATCAATGCGGTTAGGAATGAGTCTTGCTCCTGCTTCTACACCTTTGCGTTGTTTGTATTTTTTGCCTTTTCGAGCAAGCATCCTTTGCCACTGCTCTCTTTTAATTGCGTTGTAAATAGTACTGCAACATATTGTATTTTCTATTTTTTCTCTACGCATTCGTCCAGATATTTGCTCTGGGCTCCAACCAAGCTGAAGATATAGGTGAATTATTTTTTTATTCTTTTGGCTGCATTTTGTGTGCTTAATCGAAAGTGTTCTTTTTTGGAAAGCGTGTTTATGCGCTTGCTCGGCAGAATAGCTTCCAGCAGGACAACGTCGTAGTTCCTTTGAAATGGAGCCATTGCTCCGTTTTAATTTTTGTCCTATTTCACGAGCAGAAATACTATGTGTATTCCACGCTTCAATCTGGTATCTTTCACCTAGTGTCAGTTGCTTATATTGGTATCCCATGGGGTTACCTTAGTTGATTGTGTGAGAGCTTGAAGCTTATAGGCAACTGACTCTCAAATCTATACCAAAGTGTGTCGGTTATTCTTGGAACCTAGGAACAAATATCTAATATAGTCTTAATTGTATTTTAACCGTGACACCTTTGTTTTTAGTGAGATTGTATATTAAATTTGTTAGTTATAGAGTAAGATAATCATCTTTCTATATAACATAGATGATTAAACGGAAAACAAATTATGGATAGTCTTTCAAAATTAACAATTAGAAGCAGGCTTATTATTGGCTTTGGCATAACTTTATTTTTAATGTTGTTATTAACTGTTTTAGGAATACAAAAAGTTAATACTATCGATCATACATTAACTGAAATGACGGATGTAAACTCAGTTAAACAGCGTTATGCCATCAATTACCGTGGTAGTGTTCATGACCGTGCTATAGCGATTAGAGATATTGCCATAGCACGAACGCCACAAGAGATATACAAACTAGAACAAGAAATTAATAAATTAAAAGAATTCTACCTTCAATCTGAAACTAAGATGAATGAAATGCACTCACAAGGTGTAGTATTTACAGAAAAAGAACAAAGTATTTTAGCTGAGATTAATAGAATTCAAAAGCAAACACTGCCTCTTGTTGATCGTATTATTAACGATAAAAAATCAGACTCTGTAATGACAGATACCATCCTTGACTCTGCACGCCCTGCCTTTATTCAATGGTTGAAAGTAATTAATGAGTTTATTGAATATCAGGAAGAGCATAATCAGGTTTTAACTTTTGAAGCCAGAAATGTCGTCGGTGGTTTTCAACAGCTAATGTTATTACTTAGTGCTTTTGCTTTAACTATGTCTTTACTTATTGGTTTTATTATTGAACGCAGTTTTAGAATATCTTTAGGTGGTGAACCATGGGAATTATCTGAGATGATTAAAAAAATATCAGAGGGCAATTTATCTCAAGATTTTCATCATTCGTCGAACGCTGTAGGCATATATCATTCTTTAATTATTTTGAACAAAAAAGTCGGAGCTGCAATTAGAAATAGTAGTGATATATCAACTCATGTAGCTACTTCATCTGAGCAATTAACTATTGTTATGCAAAATACGGCAAGTAATGCTCAATATGAATTAGCACAAGTCGAAGAAATTTCACATGCAATCAGTGAGTTGTCGACAACTTCAAGAGAGGTGACTTCTAATGCTGTTCACGCTGAAGAAGAAGTCAGTAAAGCAATTGATAGTGTATCCCAAGGAAATAAAACATTAGATGAATCGATTTTATTAACACAAAAAATTAATGAATCAGTACAACAAACAGCCAGTATGATTGCGGAGTTAAAAACTAATGCAATGGATATTGGTGAAGTGACAGCTGTTATTAGTTCTATTTCTGATCAAACTAATTTATTAGCGTTAAATGCCGCGATTGAAGCTGCTCGTGCTGGTGAATATGGCCGTGGTTTTGCTGTTGTAGCAGATGAAGTTCGTAACCTTGCTTCTAAAACTCAAGAATCAACACAAAGTATTCAAGAAATTATTGCTCAATTGCAAGCTCAATCTGAAAGAGCAAACGATAATATGATAAGTAATGTAGAGCTTATCCAAGAATTAGTTGCTCTATCTGAAAACGTTAAATCATCTTTTGGTTATATTGAGAATTCAGTTCAATCAATTTCCAAAATGAATGCTTTGGTAGCAAGTACGTCTCAAGAACAATTCACTCTTACAGAAAGAATTGGACTTAATGTTAGTAATACATTTGATTTAGTGAATCAGAATGTGGCGGCTATTAATCAAACGCAACAATCAGCTAAAGAATTGTCACAATTAGCTGTATCACAAAAGAAAGAATTAGAATTTTTCAAAGTGTAATTAGCCGTATTATAAAAAAGCTCTTATAACTTTAGTTACAAGAGCTTTTATCCTAAATAGCATTAAATTTTTAATGATTTAATGCTATTTAAAAGTTCATTAGGGTTCCTAATCTTATGAAGATTCAATATTAAAAATTGACCTATAATAAGAGATAATCGTTGTGAGTACTCCAAATCGATAGGAGATTTAATTATATCAAAATCACTAACTTTAGCTACGCCGATAGTCCTTCGGACCATTTCTGTACCCGCATATCCTAAAGTATCTTTCCAAACATTATTTAAGAATGAATCTATGACTGTTTCGTTTGATTGGGTCGTTGCTTTGTTCTTAAATTTATGGCTAAAAGTTTGCCATAGTATAACTATTTCAGTAAGAGAGTGAATATGGGAATTATCTTGATTGTTAATTTTAGTGCAATAACTTAAAAATAAATTCCCAATCAATGAACCAATATCAAAACCAATAGGACCAAAAAAAGCAAACTCTGCATCTATTAATTTACATTCTTTTTCTGACACCATAATATAACCAGTATGAAAATCTCCATGTAATAATACCTCTGTATTGTAATTAAATTTATGCTCTAATGAAGTAATTTCTTTTCTTAACTCATCATGATTCCAAAGCGTTATTACTAAATCCATTATTTTTGGGTTTATATTATTTCTATCACAATCATAGTATGGGTCAGAAAAGAAAACTTCTGCTGTAGTTGCACACATCGCTGGGGAGTTAAATGTTTCTTTTAGTTGCTCTTTATCTTTAGTTGATAAATAAAAATCTGAGCTATGGTAATAAATATCAGCCATACAGGAGCCTATATGGTGAGCCCTAGATGTGAATGATTTATTATCAATCAAAACTTGTCGCCAAATCTTAAAGTTAGATAAGTCCTCCATTATGATAGCTGATAATTTTTCATCAAAGTGTAATACAGACACGATATTTTTTTCACTGTATTTTTTAAAATAGCAGAGAGCATTGAACTCAATTTTTATTCTATCTTGGGTAAGAGGCCTGCCTTCGCCCATAATTCTAATATAAGGCGGCGCTTGTTTGACTATATAGCTTTTTTTATTTGTAGGATCCGAAATACGATAAACTATATTTAGATTTCCATCACTGATTTCTTCAACGTTCATTAATGATGGTAGTGATACATTGGGTATATTATTAGTAACAAATAATATAGCGTGTTTCTTACTTAATGGGATGAATTTATTCATTAATTATTAAATCTTCTTCGTTGTGTTTAATCGGATCGCTTGAGCAATTGTAAAGTCAGGGCCATCAATAAAGCGAGAATAATAAGATGACGATGCCGGAGAGCCTGAGGGCCAATGTTGAATAAACCAATCATCCCATTCTGAGTTCCAATCAATTGCTATTGCGTCTATATAACAATCTTTCAATTTAGTTCCATAGAGGGTAGGGAGGTTAGTTTTATAGGTACTAATTCGAGTAATGATACCGGATAGATTTTTTTTAAAATTTGGCATTCCTGCTGAACCATTATTAACGACTAGACGATCGTCAAAATCTTGTATAAATGGTAGGCAAGTATGACTACAAGCAAAAACATCTGCCTCAGTTTGAGTGAACCATGATGATATACATTTACTATTTTGTCCGATAGGTGGCATTGCATCTATTCCTAAGCCCCAACCAGCAATAGAATCTGGATCACCATGTAATGCAGTGATTTTTAACTCACCAACAGATACATTGAGAAAGCTTGGTAACTCAGCTAATTTTGCAATTATTTCTTGATTATAAGCTGCGATTTTTTGTAATTTTTTTATTATATTATTCGAATGGGTTACCGTTTGATCTAAAATAGAGTCTGGGTAGGCGCAACCACAACCAGCCCCTTGTGTTGGTGTCGCTATCTCACATTCAACATTTCCTTTTAATGCTAAGTGCTTAAACACTTCTTGGTTAATCGATTTAAATGTTTCTCTCGTAGAGTTTAGCCAATTGAAATCCCCATTAAATAGTAAAGTGATCGTCGAGTTATTTTCTGCTTCTTCTTGCCTCTTTCGTTGCAAAATCGTATTGAGAGCTGCCCAGTTTCCGTATAAACCACCAATAATATAGATAGTTTCACAAGAAGTTGATGTTGATTCTTTTATGTCCTTTAAATTAATTCGATAATTTAAAGGACATATTCTACCTGCTGCCATCAATTGACCCTCGTTAATTTTTCATTTTTAATGCCTAGAGAAAAAATAATAAGTCCAAATAATATAATAAATGCAGTTATAAGTAGTCACGCAAAAGTTATTGTGAATTTTTCGCCGTAATAATTTAATATGTTTTTGATGTTAATACTGAGGTCTTCAAACGTTTTGAACGCTTCACATGGTAACCATTCATATTTTACTTTCTTCCACAATATCTCAATGATATTGAGCTCTGGAGAGTACGGTGGTAGATAACAAACTAATACATCATTCATCAACCACTCATGCAATTTTTGTTTAAATTTTGCTGACCTATGAAAAGAGGCATTATCTAAGATAATAAAGCATGGCTTATCGTTTTTTCGTGCGTTGATAAAGTGCTCAAATGCATCAATTACTGTATCGGTAGTTACTCTTCCTTCCGTTGTTTGAAAACTCAATTTACCTTGTCTACTTAAGAAGCCAAGAACATTGAGCCGTTTGCTGTGTGAATGAGCAGGCCTTAGCGATTGAACACCGATAGGTCCCCAACAATAAGGAAGATTAGATTTCTGACTAAAGCCTGACTCATCAAAATAAAAGAGTTCACATTTATTCGTACGTTCCATTTCAATCAATGAATTCAATATATTACTGAAATTATTGAATTTCATATCGTCACGCTTTAACTTTAATGAGTGTCGGGCTCTTTTGTAACTGTAATCACTTTTTTTATATTTCGTTTAATAGTGTCTAAGCTGGATTTTTTACCTGTTTCTTCTTCAAGTATTGCTTGTGCTCGTTTAAGTTGATGTGGCTCTTCATCAACCAATGACTTCAAACGATATACTTCTGCTTCTGTGTAAATAGGTTTTCTACCTATACGAACAGCGTCATACAATCCGAGCATTCCACAGGCTTCCCAATGGTCTATCCATGACGATATGGTCTCAAATTTAGCGTCTAAAATATCAGTTAACGCTAAAATAGAGTAGCCTTTATCACTGAGAATAATCGCATGTGCTCGTATTCTTACTCTATTTTTTGGATGATTAGCGATCGCTTCTTTTAGGGTTATTTTTTCATTGTCTGTTAAAGGATTAACTGCTTTCATTATGATATAGACACTGACGTTAAAATACTCATTTTAATACCATATGGATATATGGATATATGGTAAAGGCGAAATCTTCATTCTCGAAAACTTATCATTAACTACTTAATTAGTAATTTGCTATAACTATGTGTAACACCAAAGATTGATTCAATTAAATTTATATATCCATTTTTCTCAAAGTAATATAGCGCTGCACCTATTATAGATACTATAAAATTAGTGATAAAACACCAAGTTGCAACACGTATTTTACCAAAAAGATTAAAAATAATAACAGGAGTTAAGGTGAGTGAAATTGTTCCGCTAATAGCAACAGCATCGTAAAGATCATTATTACCAAAAAAAACTAATATTAATCCGCCTATAGCAAAAAGCATCATGGTTAATCGACCTTTTAGTATGGAAATATTATTTTTTCCTATATCGACGACAATAAGTTTTGCTGCACTAGAGAATGTTGAATCCATAGTTGAAGCGGCTGAAATGGTAAGTGCGATGGCAATGATAAACATCATTGGTGTACCAAATAAATCTTGTAGTGCAGGTAATACTCCGGCGGTGATTCCTGATGTTGTTTTAGCAAATACACCAAGTAAACCAAAGGCGAAAATTAATATAGTAGATAGAATAAAAGCATATATAAAACTTTTTTTCGTTGTTTTTATATTAGCGATGAACCCACGGTCCATCATTACAGGATCATGCATCGGATAACTAAGTACTTGTAATAGAGCAATAACAAATAAAATCCACCCAGGATTATCAATTTTAGGACTACTAGTTAAAATAGCATGAACATCAAATAATGGATGGAAAGCAAGGGCTACCGTTAATGTGATAATTGAAATTATTAATATAGCCGTTTGAAACACATCAGTTTTTAAGGAGGCTCTTAGACCACCATTCATAGAGTAAAATAGTGTTATTGCTGATACTATTATAATTGACCAAGTATAAGATGAAGATCCAATACTGCCAAAAACAATACCGATAACAAGTAAATTAGCAAAAACTTCTGTCAGTAGACGCATTGATATTAATGCGTTATAACAATGCTCACCCCATCGGCCAAATTGCTGATGTAAGAAGCTTTGAATACTAGATACATGATGATGTTTTCTAAGGCTATTAATGATCAGCCATCCGGTAATGAATGAACCGTAATAAGTACTATATGCAATAACTCCTGATATTCCAAATAAATACCCCAAGCTAATTGCATTAAGTAATGAACGAGCAAATATCCAAGTGGTTACTTGTGAAAATGTGAGTGTTAATAGATTAGGCTCTTTTCCTTTTGAACTAATACCTGAAAAAAATCCTTCTACTGTTTTAGCTCTTGATGAGATATATAAACTAATGAGTGCAATAATTGATAAGATAATGGTTAAATAACCGATATGGATATTAAACATAAAATTCCCTTTGTATTTTAGCAATGGTTATTTGATAGAATTAGTTAAAACCCCAGCTCTTTGGTAGCCACTTTAGATCATCAATAATGTCAATATCATGTAATTCTTTAAGCTTAGTTACTGACCAGTTGAGGGACTTTATTCGTTGCTCAGTTAGTGCGTAAACTTGATTAGTACTCCAGGGGATATTATTAAAAAGTGAATCATGATGCTTAGTTAATCCAAGTAAAGAGTAACCACCATCACTGACTGGAACTAGACATGAATCTGAATTGTGTAATGAATGAGCTGCAGATTGTAAAATATCACGTGTTAGAGCAGGGCAATCTGTCCCAATTATTACGTATGTTGAATAATCATGAGTTGCCTTTCTTGAAACAGAGGTTAGGCGCTCTCCTAGATTTCCTTCTCTTTGAAGGCTCCATGTTACTGTTGGTGGAATTGAAAATAGTTTCCAACAAGATGAATTTAGACTAGGTGTTACGCATAATTCTATTGGACCTATATCTGATGAAATCGCTTCATTTATAGTATGTCGAAATAACATTTTGGCTAAACGCCCTGAGTTTTCCATTCCTATTGAAGGAATTAAACGTGTTTTTGCCATACCAGCAACCGGGGTTTTAGCCATAATTATAATTTTAGTTTCGTTCATCTATATTCCTTTGCGAGAGATTTTGCTGATGAGCCTAGCCAATAGAGTAGACGGAGCTTCCACATCAGAAATATCGTGTTCCAAACTCCATTGTTTTCCCACCTTCGGCCTGATGTTGTTACGTGCTTTTTTAGGCAAATAGGAGTAGATATCCGGCAAAGTTTTTTAGATAATTCGATATCCTCCATTAAAGGTTGTTCGACAAAATGGCCAATTTCATTAAAACTACTTCTTCGAACAAAGATAGCTTGATCCCCTGTTGCAATCCCAGTTAAAGCAGAACGAAAATTGACCATTACTGAAACAAGACGGAGTATTTTAAGGTTACTATTAATTTTTATATTAAATCGACCCCATATTTTTTTCTTTTTTTTAATGCCGCGATTATTACATCATCAGCATCTTTAGGCAGTTGGGTATCGGCATGAAGAAATAATAAGATAGAACGAGAGCTGTATAATGCTCCTATATTCATTTGGGTAGATCTGTTTTTTGGTGATGAAATTACGGTTAGCCCTTTTGAATTTAAATATGAAACTGAACCATCTTGACTACCACCATCAACAATAATTATTTCACAGCCTCGATCTTGCCAATAATTGAGGTGTTCAATTAAAGTATTTAAATTTCTCTTTTCATTTAGTATTGGGACTATAATAGATAATTCTTTTATAATTTTACTCATAATGCTCCGCCACAACTGCTTCCTTGTCCTGCTGTGCAAGCAAAGCAATGATCTGCTACACAAATAGGGGAGTTTTCCATTGGGGAATTTATTAATGATGTTAAATGCGCTTGAGTATTTTTACCTAAGTTCATATTAAGCTGTTGATTAAAATCACAATCACAATCATATAAATAACCTTGCCAATCTACACTAACGGTTGTTCGACACATTAGATTTTCTAAGTTTGCTTTATTAAAGTTGTTTATAAGTAAATTCAAGTAAGAGGTAAATTGACCTTTTGACTTTAATTGATAACCAAACCTTTTTATTGGTACATTTGTTATTGTGTATAACTCATTAAAAGAAATAGAGAATAATTCAAAAAGTTCTTTTTTATAATCTTGTTCTAGTTGTAATTGTGAAGGAGGTAAATTAGTTCCTTGAGGATTAAAAACAAGATTAAGCTTAAGCGGAGAGTTGTGATGTCCATAACCTAGAGAATTAAGTTTTTTTAATGCTTCGATACTCTTATCAAATGTGCCTTTTCCTCTTTGCTTATCGACATTATTTATTGAATAACATGGCAAAGATGCAATTATTTCCACATTATGTTGAGCCAGAAACTCTGCAAGATCTTCTTGATTTTCTTCATATAAGATAGTGAGGTTACATCGATCAATGACATGAATATCGGCTTTAAATGCTTCTTTAACTAGATACCGAAAATCTTCATGTAATTCTGGAGCACCACCGGTTAAATCAAGCGTCTTAATATTATGATACTTAATTACAGGTAATATAAGATCGATGTTCTTACGAGACATCATTTCTTTTCTATTTGGACCTGCATCTACATGACAATGACGACAAGTCATATTGCATTTATAACCTAAATTTACTTGTAAAGTATCTAGTCCTTTTCTTTCTATTTGTGGAAAATTAAATTTTTGTAAATCATTTGGTAAGATAAAATTCATAAAAACCTTATGTAATATATATTTAAATAATAGGGTGATGTTATTTTTTTATCTTAAAGGTCCATATGTCATATTCTCTTAATATATATAGTGTCAAACAAGCTGCAAGCATTGGCCATGCGGTAAAAAACAATAAATTATTAAGAGGGTCAAAATATTTCAAATACGATGAAAATGTGGAGCCCATATGGAAGATAAGTACGATTAAATAAGTGATATTTTTCCATATACCTAAAAGAAAAATGGCAATAAATATAAGCTGACTGATCCCCATTAAAATAGATATATCTGTTGATAAGCTCAGCCCATAAAAATTTGAGAACACACTCAATGCATGTTCTGGAGCTACGACTTTATCAATGGCCCAAACAGTAAAAACTAAGGTAATAGTTATGCGCAAAGTTAATAAACTAATAGCTAATCTTCGAGTTAAATTTAAAGCATCAGAATGAATCATGTATTGAATGTCCTTATTGGTTTTTTTCAGAATTTTTTGCTTAAAATTCCAAATATAAACTAAACTGTTTAGTTTAATTTATATTTTATTTAGGTTTAGTCAAGGTTTTTAACCTTAACTCATATAATTAAAAGAAATAGATTTAGTGTTCTATGATTTAACGATAGTTAATCAGTAAATTTATAGACAATACCTAAGCTAAATGACCAACCTAAATCACGTTGAATTAAGGGGCTATCAGAATCATGGTGCTCTAGTTCCAATTTCGTTAAGCCTAGCCAGTCTGGTGTGAACGAGTAGATACCAATAATACCGGTTTGATATACCCAGGTGCTGTTGGCGCTAAATTCAGTTAAAGTTGAATTTAGTGCTTCTTGGTAAGTTATAGAGTAGAGATGTCGAGATAAATTTTTATCTCGATAATCAATTTCTAAGTATGGTGTTAAAGTGAAATTTTCAATTGGTATATCCAATGTACGGCCTAAATGAAGCTGTATTTCGTAACCTCTATGTATATTAGTCACATCATGTAAATAGGTTAAGCGGGCACCAACTGTACCAATAGAGAGCCCTAACTCGCCATTTTCATTACGGTTATTTATACCTAATGGCATGACATCTGAATGTTCTGAAAATCGCCATTGGCCAGTTAAACCAAGGTAGGGAAGTAAGGCGATATTAGCTAAGCTGCCATCAATAAAACCGTTTTTACTATTGTAAAATAGACTTGGTTCAACGCTTAAATTTTGATTATTAGGAGCAGAAAAAACCGATTGTCCGTGCACACTACTAAATCCAAGAAAACCAAAATTATTGTATTGAGCTTGAGCTTGAGCTTGGGTTGAAGTGAATGATGTGTATATAATAGAAAAAATAAATAATATTTTTTGATTCATATTCTTTTATTAAACCAATATAAATAATGGATAACTGATTAACATGTGTTGTTATGACTGATGACATGTCCAGATAAATTCAATTCGAATTCCACTTGGGTCATAACACATCATATGTGTACTAGGACCTATTTGAAGAGGTTCAGGTGAGAATTCAATTAATGTCCCCGCATTTAATAATCGTTTATAAATTGTAATGAGTATATCTTCACTTTCGACTGATAGTGCTAAATGATGGAGTCCAACATTATTTTTTCTATCAAACTTGATTGAACTATCAGACTTTACTGACCAGAGTGTCAGCATAATAGAACCATCGCTGACAAATATTGCAGGGTAATTCATATCTCTTTTTACTTCTTGCCATCCTAATAGTTCAGTAAAAAATTGTGCACTTTCTTCTAGCTTTGATACTGACAAACCAACATGGTGGATCCCACTCGTTAATCCTTTCATTAAATATCCTTATTTTTTATATGAGTAAAATTATAATCTCATTTATTAAAAATGGATTCACATTAAATATAAACTAAACCGTTTAGTTTATATTTGCAAGTTGATAATGAATGCTTGATCGAGTTAGATTTACTATTAATATTTTACTGTGTCATTAAGTATCAAAATGACGGAATTAACTCAATATTTGATACTTAACGTTCACTATTGTGTAGGGGTATAGTTAAAATAATTGTTATATTTATACTTAATTGGAAATGGAAATGAAAAAAATTGCGGTAATTTTATCTGGTTGTGGAGTGTTTGATGGGTCGGAGATTCATGAGGTAGTACTATCGTTGTTGGCCATAGAACAAAATGGTGCTGAGTGGGTCTGTTTTGCTCCGAATATTTATCAACATCATGCATTGGAGCATTCAACGGGTACTGAGCATATAGACTCTCGACATGTTATGGAAGAATCTTCACGTTTATCTCGAGGAGAAATCTCAGATGTTGTTACACTTGATGCGAATGATTTCGATGCACTTATTGTCCCTGGTGGTTTTGGGGCGGCCAAAAATCTTTCCAATTTTGCTTTAGACTCAGCAATGTTTGAAATTAATTCTCATGTATTAAAAGCCTGTAAATCATTTAAGAAGGCTACAAAACCAACTGGGTTCATGTGTATCTCTCCTGTAATGCTACCTGCAATTTATGGAAAGGGGGTTAAATGTACAATTGGTAATGATACTAAAGTCGCCGATTTTATAGAATCACAAGGAGGTAAACATGTAAATTGTATGACTCAAGATATTATTTGGGATGACATAAATAAAGTAGGAACAACACCAGCTTATATGACAGCAAAAAACATACTTGAAGTACAGAAAGGGATTTCAAAGTTAATTGAAAAAGTGATATCCGAAAGCTGATTATCATGAAGATCTGATATAAATTTCTATTATAATCTTATAATTAGTTACAGTGTAGCGTTACTAGTGTTTTTAATATTAACGACAACCCTATCTAAGTAACATCAAGTGGCTTCTTCTTTAGGTAATGATTGGTGTTATTATTTCCCTACGTTAAAAATTGATATTGATGAATGCTATTCCGTCATTTCTTCTACCGCAATATTTTGCCAGTATATTAACCCTTCTAATACGCCTTCTGCATGGGAGGCATTGCTTGTATACACGTTATTGAGCGCAGACAAATGAGCAACTTCGTTATAATGATTGGCGACTAAAATGGCGTTAATACCTGGCATGGTTAACATGCTGGTATCATTGGCTGAATCTCCTGCGACACAAATTTCTTCTGCAGTCAGATTGTATTTTTGCATGATGTAGTGAATGGCACTGGCTTTGTTTATCCCCTTTGGGGTGATATCAAGAAACCAGTCATGAGAATAGGTTATATCGACATCAATTGATTGTTGTGCAAGTGCCGTTACAATTGCTGAATATTGCTTGTGATCAAGTTGTCCCTCAAAAGTGATCTTATAATCGCCTTGATGCGATGGGTTACATTTTCCTAAAAACGTGATGTCTTGCAAAGCGGTTTGTATTGCCGATTTATTCCATCTTGTTTGCAATTGGTGTTGCCAACGTTCATCTGCAATTAAATCATAGTCATAATTAATACGTGTGCCAATATCACTAATAATACACCGTGGTTTTGGGTAGTTATGCGTAGTTAACCCTTCTTTAATAGAGGGCAACGTTCTACCCGTAGCAATAATAAAGTGCAGTTCGGGTTGTGTATCTAGGTACGCTGAAAATTGGTCTACACCCAGTGATGGTCCGCCATTAATCGTACCATCGAAGTCGCAAACGAGCATTTTTATCATGGTGATTACCTATTTGTTGGTGTCGAGAGAAACGTACTGCTTTTAAACGTGTGTATTGGTCAATAGTCGTGTTTAGTGTTATCTGAAATTATCCGTGTGTATACTAAATGGTCTTTAAAAATGCTATATGATCACAGATAAAAAATATTCAAGATTTCATTTTCAATACATAACCAGTTAAAAGTTATAAAACTAGATGGAATGAATGTTCCTTATCGTTTTTAAGCTTCTCACATCAATTTTAATCGCAAAAACGGGACATCGAAATGGTTTTCTACTACCAAAATTAATGATGTTGTCATTAAAACCTATCTTTAAATGATACTAAACAACCAGAATTGAATGATAAAACGAACTTTTACTTGTGGCATGGCCTTATTTTTATGACAATACTCGTAGTTCTTTTGTTAAATAGATGAAATGGTGAGAAAAGTATGAAACATAAAAAAAATATCATTCTAGCAGCATCGCTAATGTCTGCATTAGTTCTTACGGGCTGTGCATCAAATGATGAACTTATTGCTCAGCAAAAAAATCAGACCGACCAGATTAGCGCCTTAGAATCAAAAGTAAGCTCATTAGAAAGTGAATTACAAAAGCAACAAAGCGAAGGAAAGGAAATATCCCAAACTGTTCGTCAGTTAAGTGTGAAACAAGATGAGCTAAATGCACAAGCTCAACAGCAGGCTGATGAAGCCGTTATGTATTACACACTTAAGCAAGATGATACGTTATATAGCATCGCGAAAGACCAAGGGATCGCATTAGACGATTTACTTCAATTAAATCCTCAAATCAAAAATCCTAAGCGTCTTCTTATTGGTGATGTAATTAATATTAAATAGTCATATTTTAAAGAGGTTATAACTTTACGAAGTTCGGCATCTATATATCTATAAGCTATTTAGCATAAAAAGAGCATGTTGGTTGTAATCACAATATGCTCTTTTTTTATTTTCCTCATCATTACTAAGTAGTCACGCAAAAGTTATTGTGAATTTTTCGCCGTAATAATTTAATATGTTTTTGATGTTAATACTGAGGTCTTCAAACGTTTTGAACGCTTCACATGGTAACCATTCATATTTTACTTTCTTCCACAATATCTCAATGATATTGAGCTCTGGAGAGTACGGTGGTAGATAACAAACTAATACATCATTCATCAACCACTCATGCAATTTTTGTTTAAATTTTGCTGACCTATGAAAAGAGGCATTATCTAAGATAATAAAGCATGGCTTATCGTTTTTTCGTGCGTTGATAAAGTGCTCAAATGCATCAATTACTGTATCGGTAGTTACTCTTCCTTCCGTTGTTTGAAAACTCAATTTACCTTGTCTACTTAAGAAGCCAAGAACATTGAGCCGTTTGCTGTGTGAATGAGCAGGCCTTAGCGATTGAACACCGATAGGTCCCCAACAATAAGGAAGATTAGATTTCTGACTAAAGCCTGACTCATCAAAATAAAAGAGTTCACATTTATTCGTACGTTCCATTTCAATCAATGAATTCAATATATTACTGAAATTATTGAATTTCATATCGTCACGCTTTAACTTTAATGAGTGTCGGGCTCTTTTGTAACTGTAATCACTTTTTTTATATTTCGTTTAATAGTGTCTAAGCTGGATTTTTTACCTGTTTCTTCTTCAAGTATTGCTTGTGCTCGTTTAAGTTGATGTGGCTCTTCATCAACCAATGACTTCAAACGATATACTTCTGCTTCTGTGTAAATAGGTTTTCTACCTATACGAACAGCGTCATACAATCCGAGCATTCCACAGGCTTCCCAATGGTCTATCCATGACGATATGGTCTCAAATTTAGCGTCTAAAATATCAGTTAACGCTAAAATAGAGTAGCCTTTATCACTGAGAATAATCGCATGTGCTCGTATTCTTACTCTATTTTTTGGATGATTAGCGATCGCTTCTTTTAGGGTTATTTTTTCATTGTCTGTTAAAGGATTAACTGCTTTCATTATGATATAGACACTGACGTTAAAATACTCATTTTAATACCATATGGATATATGGATATATGGTAAAGGCGAAATCTTCATTCTCGAAAACTTATCATTAACTACTTATTAAGCCCTTTTATGCTAACTAAACTTCGTGCAGAACCTGTTTTAATTATAACCACTCTTTTAGCTGGCGCTGGCTGGGTTTTTTCAAAAGAAGCAATTCAAGAGTTACCTCCATTTGCTTTTATTGGCATTCGTTTTGTCATGGCCTCACTGTGTTTATTGCCATTTTGTTTTAGTGCCTTGAAAAAAGCATTATGGCAAGATTGTCTTCGTTCTATGGGGGTTGGCGTATTACTTTCTTCAGCCTTATTTTGTTGGATACATGCAATATCAATCAGCGACACTTTAGGTGAAGGGGCATTTATTATGAGCCTCTCTATGCTATTTGTTCCTTTACTTGCTTGGCCACTGTTTGGTTCTAGGCCACCACGAGCATTTTGGTTCTCTTTGCCAATTGCTATTTCTGGCCTGTTCTTATTAGCATGGAATGACGGATGGAATGTATCGGCAAGTCAAATATGGTTTATCTGTGCAGCAATAGGACTTGCGACGCATTTTAATTTTAACAGTAAGTATTCCGCCAGTTTACCGACGATTTTATTAACGACATTACAATTATTTACGGTTGGTTGTTTGGGTGTCGTGTTATCACTGTTATCAGAAACATGGCCACAAGAGGTGAGTGTAATTACGTGGAAGTGGGTCGTCTTAAGTGTGTTACTTGCAACCAGTCTGCGCTATTTATTGCAAACGATAGGACAGAAGTGGGTAACACCAACCAATGCTGCGATCTTAATGTTACTTGAACCTATTTGGACTATGCTACTCAGTGTTTGGTTGTATGATGAATCGATGCCACTGAATAAACTGGTTGGCTGTGGTTTATTGCTGCTGTCTTTGGTTTTCTATCGCTTTAGCCAAGTGAGGCATAGATTACGAACTTAGTAGTAAGTCTTTGGGCTGTAATAAAATATGACTAACCCAAATACCTTTTTTATATGTGATTTTTACTTATGAGTATGGTTTAACTAAGCTGAGTCACGAGCAATTAATTCTGGATTTAAAATAAGACTTTGAGGTGCACTGTCTTTATTGTTTATTTGGTGAATTAATCGGTGGCCAGCTTGGCGACCAATGTCACGAATAGGGGAGGAGACAAAGGTTAATGAAGGTTGAATTAACTCGGCTTCAGGGACATCATCAAATCCAATAATAGCGACTTGTTGTCCAATGTAATTATCTTTACCCACTGTGCGATTAGAGCGATTAACACCATAAACAGCACCAAATGCGGTTGATGAATAATGACATAGTATTGCTGTTATTTTTGGATTTTTATTAATTAGTTGATTTACTGCTTCTGCGGCGGCAGTTTGACTTTTATCACATTCAACAACCCATTCAGGTTTAAAAGGTAAGCCAAATTGCATTAGTGTGCTGCAATAACCACCTAAACGTTCGGCTCTACTTAATGAATCACTTTGTCCGCCAACGTAAGCTATTTGACGGTGCCCTTGTTTAATCAAATACTCTGTAGCAATTTTCGCAGCTTGCATATTATCGGGCCCAACAAAGTCAATCTGCTGCCCTACTTTGGCTCGAGCAACACAGACTATTGGTAAGTTTAAATCTTGTATTTTTTGAATATTCGGAACGCCAATATCACGGATAGGGCAAAATACAATCCCACCAACATTTTGAGCCACCATGGTTTCAATACATTGATCAAACTTATCTTGATTTGTGCCTGATTGGGTAAGAAAAAGCATGTATCCCTTATCTTCTAAGACTTCACTTAATCCTGCTGCTATTTCAGCGTAATAGGGGTCGCTGATGTCTCTTAAAATTAAGCCAATCAATAATGATTGTTTTGAACTTAAATTAGAAGCGGTGCGATTTTTAATGTAGCCGAGTTCTTGTACCGCTTGATTTACTTTTTGAATGGTTTCAGGTGAGATCCGTCCTTTATCACTCAGTGCCATTGATACGGTTGTTACTGAGACTCCCGCTCGTTTTGCAACATCCTTTATATTTGCTTTTTTGTTAGTCATAGCACTTCTTTTACCACGATTAGATAAAACGTTTTACCTAATTAAACACATTTATTGACGCCATTCTAGCGTAATTATCAATCTAATGGAAAAAGATCGTGATCACTCGCACAAGATTGTTGATAAAACGTTTTACCAAGATTTGTCAGGTGTATTGTATTGACCAAGATTAAGAGAAAATTTAAATCAATGAAGAGGTTTAAATTACTCAATGATATTTATTTTAAGTGATTAAGTAGTCACGCAAAAGTTATTGTGAATTTTTCGCCGTAATAATTTAATATGTTTTTGATGTTAATACTGAGGTCTTCAAACGTTTTGAACGCTTCACATGGTAACCATTCATATTTTACTTTCTTCCACAATATCTCAATGATATTGAGCTCTGGAGAGTACGGTGGTAGATAACAAACTAATACATCATTCATCAACCACTCATGCAATTTTTGTTTAAATTTTGCTGACCTATGAAAAGAGGCATTATCTAAGATAATAAAGCATGGCTTATCGTTTTTTCGTGCGTTGATAAAGTGCTCAAATGCATCAATTACTGTATCGGTAGTTACTCTTCCTTCCGTTGTTTGAAAACTCAATTTACCTTGTCTACTTAAGAAGCCAAGAACATTGAGCCGTTTGCTGTGTGAATGAGCAGGCCTTAGCGATTGAACACCGATAGGTCCCCAACAATAAGGAAGATTAGATTTCTGACTAAAGCCTGACTCATCAAAATAAAAGAGTTCACATTTATTCGTACGTTCCATTTCAATCAATGAATTCAATATATTACTGAAATTATTGAATTTCATATCGTCACGCTTTAACTTTAATGAGTGTCGGGCTCTTTTGTAACTGTAATCACTTTTTTTATATTTCGTTTAATAGTGTCTAAGCTGGATTTTTTACCTGTTTCTTCTTCAAGTATTGCTTGTGCTCGTTTAAGTTGATGTGGCTCTTCATCAACCAATGACTTCAAACGATATACTTCTGCTTCTGTGTAAATAGGTTTTCTACCTATACGAACAGCGTCATACAATCCGAGCATTCCACAGGCTTCCCAATGGTCTATCCATGACGATATGGTCTCAAATTTAGCGTCTAAAATATCAGTTAACGCTAAAATAGAGTAGCCTTTATCACTGAGAATAATCGCATGTGCTCGTATTCTTACTCTATTTTTTGGATGATTAGCGATCGCTTCTTTTAGGGTTATTTTTTCATTGTCTGTTAAAGGATTAACTGCTTTCATTATGATATAGACACTGACGTTAAAATACTCATTTTAATACCATATGGATATATGGATATATGGTAAAGGCGAAATCTTCATTCTCGAAAACTTATCATTAACTACTTAATTAAGGATATTTTATGCAGCAAAAAGCGAATAAAACGACGTTATGGGAGTTCTTACAAAGCTTAGGGAAAACCTTTATGGTTCCTGTTGCTTTGCTTGCATTCTCGGGTATCTTACTCGGTATCGGGAGTTCTTTTTCAAGTGCGGCATTAAAAGAAGCAATGCCATTTTTTGATAATGTTATCTTCCAGTATTTATTTATATGGATGACCAAAATTGGTTTAGTTGCGTTTATTTATCTGCCTGTCATGTTTGCGATTGCGATTCCTATGGGTCTTGCTCGTGAAGAGAAAGGGGTGGCTGCATTCTCGGGTTTAGTTGGTTACGCAGCATTAAATTTAGCGGTTAACTTCTACCTAACGGTGAACGGTGTACTTGATAATGAAGTACTACGTGAAGCTTACGGTGTGAAATCTATCTTAGGGACCGAATCGATTGATACGGGTATTTTAGGGGCGGTTATCGTTGGTATTATCGTTGCTAAGCTGCATGTTCGCTTCTACACATTTAAAATGCCTGATGCATTGGCTTTCTTTGGTGGTGCTCGTTTTGTTCCTATTATCTCAACCATTACGTTAGGTGTTGTTGGTTTATTGGTTCCTTTTATTTGGCCTTACTTTGCGGCAGGTATTAATGGTATTGGTCATGTAATTGCTGGTGCCGGTGATTTTGGTCCTTTCTTATTTGGCATGAGCGAACGTCTACTTTTACCTATTGGTCTTCATCATATTTTAGTTGCGCTTATCCGTTTTACTGAAGCGGGCGGTACGATGGAAGTGTGTGGTGATACGGTGTCTGGTGCATTAAACATTTTCTATTCAGAGCTTTCTTGTTCTGAAACTCAAGGCTTTACTCCATCAGTTACTGCTTTCTTATCTCAAGGTAAAATGCCTGCGTTCTTAGGTGGCCTTCCTGGTGCCGCTTTAGCGATGTACCATTGTGCTAAAGTTGAAAACCGCAGCAAGATTAAAGCGTTATTAGTTTCTGGTGTGGTTGCTTGTATTGTTGGTGGTATCACCGAACCTCTTGAGTTCTTGTTCCTATTCGTTGCGCCAGTTTTGTATTTTATCCACGTAATTTTAACTGGCTTTGGCTTCATGATCATGGGGATGCTAGACGTTACTATTGGTAATACCGATGGCAACATTATTGATTTCTTAGTCTTTGGTGTACTTCAGGGGATGTCTACTAAATGGTACTTAGTTCCTGTGGTTGCAGGTGTTTGGTTCGCGGTTTATTACTTTGTATTTAAGTTCGCAATTCTTAAGTTCAACCTTAAAACTCCGGGCCGTGAAGCTGAAGATATTGCGATGTCTAGAGAAGAAGCGGCGATTATTGCCACGGCTGGTGGTAAAGGTAAACTTATCCTTGCTGCACTTGGTGGTGCAGAAAATATCACGTCATTAGACAACTGTATTACACGTTTACGCATGACGGTTGAAGACATGAGTTTGGTTGACGATGCACAGCTCAAACTGTATGGGGCGCTTGGTGTGGTTAAGCTTGATCAACATAGCTTGCAGGTTGTTATTGGTGCGCAAGTTCATATTGTTAAAAATGAAATGCAATCATTAATGTCAGCAACAGCTTAATTTTTATAGGTGGAGGTTCTCTCCACCTTTTTCACACTCTTTGTTTTTTAGTTCACATAAATATGAGCTTTTGGAGTCGCTATGTTTACTTTCTCTGAGCAAATCAATCGTAAAGGCAGTTACTGCACTCAATGGGATTACGTTGCTGACCGATTCGGTGAAGCGGACCTTCTGCCATTTACCATATCGGATATGGATTTTTCAGCACCACCTGTGGTTATGAACGCACTGAAATCACGAATGGAACATCCTGTATTTGGTTATAGCCGTTGGGATCACAGTGATTTCAAAGGGGCGATTACACATTGGTTTAAACGTCGATTTAATGCTGAATTTGATGGGAAGGACCTGGTTTACGGACCTTCTGTTATTTACATTATTTCGCAATTAATCCGTCAATGGAGTAGTGCCAGTGAAGGGGTTATTATTCATACACCGGCTTATGATGCCTTTGACAAAATGATTTTAGGATTAGAACGAACCATTATTCCAAATCAATTATCGCCTTCTTCAGAAGGGTATCAAATTGATTGGAATGTATTTGAAGCTCAATTATCTGATCCTAATAACACGGTTTTATTGCTGTGCAGCCCTCATAATCCAACAGGCAAAGTCTGGAGTGCTGATGAGTTGAAACGCATGGCGGTTCTTTGTGAAAAATACCATGTGGCAGTGATCAGTGATGAGATCCACATGGACATCTGTTTTAAACCTCATACGCCTTGGCAAGGATTTGGAATGGGGACTCGTTGGGCCTTAGTCAGTTCTGCATCAAAGTCATTTAATATTCCTGCGCTTAATGGGGCTTATGCCTTTATTGCTGATGATGTTGCAAGAGAACATTATTTATTTAACCTTAAACAAGTGGATGGGCTTTCTTCACCTTCTATTCTTGGTGTTATTGCTCTTATGGCGGCTTATCAAGAAGGTGGACCGTGGCTTGATGAATTAAAGTCATACTTATATGAAAATCATCGTTACGTTCAAGAGACATTAGAGAAAGAGCTACCAAGTATTGGTTATCAAATTCCCGATTCTACTTATCTTGCATGGATTGATCTTTCTTCTTTTTCGTTAGATATGGATGCATTAAATCAATGCTTAATTAAAAATCATAAAGTTGCCATCATGCAAGGCAGTACTTACGGGGTTGCAGGAAAAGGTTTTGTGAGACTTAACCTAGGCTGTCCGCGCATAAAAGTGGAAAAAGGCTTATCTGCGCTCATTTCTGCAATTAAAGAGCAATCTTAATGAATACTGTATATAACGTTGAAGCAGGGCAGCGCCATTATCAATGGGGATCCCACTTACTTTATGGTTTGTTTGGGCTTCCAATTAAAGATGATAAACCGCTGGCTGAGTTGTGGTTGGGAGGGCATCCATCGTTGCCTTCTAAAGTTCAACTTGATGATAGATCTTGGCAAACACTGGATAAGTTTCTTGAACAAAAGCCGCTTAGATTTTTGTTTAAAGTATTGAGTGCATCGCAACCTTTATCGCTTCAAGTACATCCAAATAATGTTCAAGCCAAAGCCGGTTTTGAGCGTGAAAATGCACAACATATTCCTTTAGGTGCACCACACCGAAATTATAAAGACGCTTATGCTAAACCAGAAATGGTCATGGCGCTGTCACCTTTTAAAATAATGGTGGGGTTTAGGCCGTTAGAAGAGATCATTGATAACCTTAACTTAATTCAATCAGATGCATTAAAGACTATCTTACACAGTGAAATATTTAATCATCAGACGTTATTATTATCCTTGTTGCAACTAACACAAAAAGATAAACAGCAGATTATTGCACAAGCATTATCTATTGCTATTACTTGTAATGAACCAATGTGGCAGCAATTGGTTGAGCTTGGACATTACTACCCATGCGATATTGGAATATTAGCGCCGCTTTATATGAATTGTTTAACGTTAGAGCCGGGTGAGGCGATGTATTTACCTACGGGAACGATTCATGCGTACACAAAGGGGACGTGTATTGAGTTAATGGGGTGTTCAGATAATGTATTAAGAGCAGGGCTTACCCCAAAGTATATTGATACGGATGAGCTAATGGCTTGTACTCAATTTGTTCCGTTTACCCCTGAAAAGTTAGTGCCAATGCTTGTTAAGTCAGAACGAATATTGCAACCAACAGAGACTGATTTCGGGCTAGCGTTATGCCAAGTCACTGAGCATGAACAATCTTTAACGGTGACGTCTCGTTCAATATTATTGGTTGCCAAAGGAAAGGTTCAATTTAATGATACGGTGTTGTTAGCTGGGCAATCATTATTCATTGAATCAGGTGCTTATCAGGTATCTGGTGATGGATTATTAGTTCGGGCTTTTGAATCTAAATAGAAAAAAAGAGCCGATAATGTTATCGGCTCTTTTATAACTATCAGACAATTATGAGAAATACTGAGAGTAGTTGATACCGATTATTTGATTACATCAGGATTAAAGTTAACTCTACAAGGCACTATCTTCACTTGAGCTAATAGCAAGCCAATAAAGACAAAACCGCCCCCAATTAGGTGATATACCGTTGGTGACTGTCCTAAAAAGAGAAGACTAATGAGCACGGTAAATATTGGAACTAGGTTCATAAATAAGGTTGCTTGGGCTGCTCCAATTCGCTGAACTCCTTTCAACCAAAACCATGGGGCTAACACGGAAGCAAATGCAGCAGCAAACAGAACCATAGGAAAGGCAGTTGTTGTAATTGCATAGGAATTACTACTTAGCAGTAGGGGAAGTTGTAATAGAGTTGCAATCGTAATTTGGCAAAAGACAGAAGTCCAAGGCTTAAGAGGTAACTTCCATTTATTCAGCAATATTGAATAGAGCGCATAAGCCAAACTGGAAATAAACATCAAACTATCACCTTGTTGAATTCCCTTCGTTAGTAAACTGACAGGGCTGCCTTCACTGAGCATGTACAGTAATCCAGAGAATGAAATAACGGCTCCTATTAATGCTTGTTGCTTTAACTGTTTACCTAATAAAGGCACGGCTAGAAATAAACTGAATAGGGGCATTAAGGATAAAAAAACGGCGATGTTGGTTGCACTGGTTGTGTGTGCAGCATAATAAGCAAGGCATTGATTTAATACCATGCCAAGTGAAGCAAGAATAGCGAGCTTACCTAAATGCTTCACTATTAATTGTCGTTGTTGCCATACCGGTTTTACACAAAACGGAAGCAAGATAAATAAAGCGAAAAGCCAGCGATAAAAAGCAATTGCCCCCGGTTCTATTGCGCCAGTGGCTAGTTTACTTACTACTGCGTTTGCTGCCCAAATAAATACAGCAGTGATTGGGAAAAATAAATTCATAATAATCTCTGTTATTGATAATTAACAGAATTGTCACACTAATACAGAGATCAGTGGTATACCATTTATGACACCGGATATAGCGATTACGACATATAAAAAATTCATGCCTAAATTGACAGAAACACTGCCAACAGATGTGTTCTGCCACTATTTTTTTATTGAAGCAAAAACAGAAACTTTGCCACATTCGTATTCTTGGGGGCAGTTGCATTTAATTAAGCAAGGCGTGTTAGAAATGGAAGTCGATCAACAGAAAATGGTGTGCCCTGCAAACTATACGATTTGGACTCCTCCTCACCAAAAGCACCGAGCATTTAATCGGAGTGACATCGAATATTGCGCCATTAATATTACGGCAGAGTTGAGTGAAAAGTTTCCTAAACACGCGTGTATGATCCCATTAACACCGTTATTAAGAGCTATAATTGATGACTTGATTGAACGAAAAACAACGATGGTGAGCTCAGAAGAAGATAAATGCCTTAGCTATGTGCTTATGGATAGATTAGTAAAAATAAACCCAATTGAAATTTATTTACCATCAACGCAAGATAAGTTATTAGCACCTATTTTGACGCAACTGGAAGAAACGCCTGAAGATGATTCGAGTTTATCTGTTTGGGCTAAACGTGTATTTAGTACAGAAAGGACGCTAGCCAGACGTTTTCAAAAAGAATTAAAAATGAGCTTTAATGATTGGCGACAGAGAGCAAAACTAGTTAAGGCAATGACACTATTGAAAGAATCCATAAGCATTAATGAAATAGCGTATCAGCTTGGGTATAGCCAAGGGTCTTCTTTTATTAAAATGTTCCGAAAGCATACTGGTGTAACTCCGGAACAATTTAGAAAGCAAAATGAAACGCTAACAGTGGAGATAACCAGTAAATGACAGTCAGTTGCTTGAATTATGATGATAAAAAGCCGCTAATATATAGCGGCTTTCTTGTTTTAGACGTGATGGTTATTCACTTAGTTATTCAGCGCAACGCTAATTCGCTGCATGGCTTGAATTAGCACTTCACGAGGGCAACCTAGGTTTAAACGAATAAACCCAGAGCCTTCACTGCCAAAGGCGATCCCCATGCTTGGGACTATTCCGGCATCAACTAATTTCAGCTCTAATTCTTTATCTGTTAACCCAAGAGCACGACAATCTACCCACGCTAAATACCCCGCTTCTGGAGGCGTAAAGCTTAGTTCTGGTAACTCTGTTTCAATAAAGCGTGATAGGGTGTTTATGTTCTCTTGTAGATACGTTTTTAGTTCATTTAACCAAGGTGCTGAAGTTTGATAAGCGGCGGTTGCTGCACACATTGCCAAGCTATTATAAACATCCATACCATGAGCATCTAAACGTCGAACTAAGCGTGCTTTTAATTCTTGATTTGGGATCATGAAATTAGAAATACGCACAGAAGACAAACCAAATGTTTTACTCGCTGCCGTTGCTACAATCAGTTTTTGTTGTAGCTTTTCTGGTAATGATAACGCTGAATGGTAAATGTTATCTCTCATCGCTAAATCTCCCCAGATCTCATCACTTAGCAGCCACACATCATATTGATGACATAGTTCTGCTACAGCGGTTATCTCTTCTTTTGACCATGCTTTACCAACAGGGTTGTGAGGGTTACAGAAGATCATCACTTTAGCGCCTTGTTGAAAACAAGATTCTAAGTGAACAAGATCGAGTGAGTAAGTTCCTTGCTGTTCAAGTAATGGGTTCTTAACCAATACGCGGTCATTAAATTCAACGATTTTACGAAACGAGCCATAGCCCGGTGTTTGCATGACCACTTTATCATTGGTTTCAGTCAGCAATTGAATTGCCATTGAAAGTCCTGGTAATACGCCGTGTACTGTCGTTATCCACTCTTTTTCAATTTGAATGTGATGTTGCTCTTGATACCAAGTGATGATCGCTTGGTAGTAATCCTCATTACGTTCTGCATAACCAAAAATACCATGGTCAATGCGATTATGAAGTGCTTCTAATACGTGTGGTGGCGCTTGAAAGTCATAATCAGACACCCACATTGGTAATCGGTCTGTGCCGTCTAATCCGAGTTTTTCTTTCATGAAGTCCCATTTTAATGAGCCGGTATTACAACGGTTATGAATGCAATTAAAAGAAGTTGTCATGGGATAGCCTTATTTTACTTCAACAGGAGATAGTGAGTCGTTGTCTTGAGTTACGGGTGCTTTTGCAATGCCAAAGCCAGTAAATCCATAAATGATGGCGAAGATCACGCCGGTGTAACATTGAATTGCCCATGGTAGGTAATCAAGCGTTGCTACGCCTAATGTACTTGCCATGTAAATTCCTGCCGCTGTCCAAGGAACCAATGGTTCGATAATGGTGCCGGCATCTTCAATCGTTCGAGATAGATTTTTGGTATCTAATCCCATTTTACGGTAAGCGTCTTGGAATAATTCACCCGGAATTAATAGCGCTAATTTGCCATCAGAAGTTGTAAATACCACTGTAATTGTAGCGATAACGGTTGATAGAATTAATTGACCTGTACTGTGAATCAGGTGCAAGAATCGACCTAGAACCACATTGAGTGCGCCAGTTAAACTTAGAATACCTGCGAAAGCGAAGGCACAGAACACAAGAAGAATGGTGCTCATCATAGAGAATAGGCCACCACGGTTAAGCAGTTTTGCAATGTCAGGAACTAAGCCATCAGTAGTGTGGCCATTTGCGTTTAGCATATCGATATTAAAGCCATTAACAAACGCTTGCAGTGCTTGTTGTAAGCTAAAACCTTGCACGAAAATGCCAATAACAATCGCTAAAGCAGAAGCGGCAAGCATCAATGGAAGTACTGGTTTTTTAGTAAACGCACCCCATAAGATCATGATTGGTGGCACAATTAATAGAATATTAAGGTTATATAGGCTTTCTAATCCCGCAAGGATATCGAGTACTTTTTGAGGCTCGCTTACACTTGCTACATCGCCATATTGACCTGCAAAGAAGAATACAATAGATGCAATAACGAATCCCGGTAAGGTCGTGTAGAGCATGTGTTGGATGTGTTCGTATAACGTAGTACCAGAGACGATCGGTGCAAAGTTAGTTGAATCAGAAAGTGGGGATATTTTATCGCCAAAATACGCACCAGAAACGACGGCACCAGCCGCTGCTGCCATTGAAACATCAAGACCTGCGGCAACGCCCATTAGCGCAACACCAACGGTTCCTGCTGAGCCCCATGATGTACCAGTACACACAGAGACGACGCTAGTCACAAAGAAAGCGGCGATTAAAATGTATTGAGGGCTAATGACTTTAAGGCCCCAATAGACCATGTAGGGAATGGTGCCACTGATCATCCAACTTGCGATTAGGCCACCAACAGAAACGAGAATTAAAATAACAGGCATCGCTTTCGCTAGTTTCTCTACAATGGAATTCATTATTTCATCCCAGTTGTATCCCATTTTATAAGCGATGAAACCAGTAAAGGTAGCAGAGGTAAGTAATAAGGCTTCAATTTGTAGGCCGAGTAGGCCATATCCTATTGCAAGCAGACCAAACATTACAGCGATAGGGGCTAAGGCTAAAGCAAATGATCGTAGAGGCTTTGAATGTGTCATTGTGTATTCCTCGTAAACAGACGTAGGGTTGTTTTGTTTTTATGAGGCCATAGTAAGAGTTCTATTAATTAGAATGTAAGAGATAAGTAACACCCTCATGTAAGCGCTTACATGGGGTTGTTACCTAAGAGGTTCATCACACTTTTACTGCTTGTTTATCTGAATATTGTATGACTGTTTGTCGCTCAACCAAGGTCGCATGAAAGCGATGATTTGATGGGGGGATGTATCCTGTGTTTTTGATTTTTAATGCTAAATCAGCAGCATAGCTCGACATTTCATCTATTGGATTGTGCATGGTGGTTAAGCGCGGATAGAGGTATCGAGCAAGTAATACATCGTCAAACCCGACAATAGAAATATCGTTAGGTACGTTGATATTGTTTTCATGCAGGTTTGCCATTAATCCTGCGGCCATCACATCATTAAAGGTGACAACGGCTGATACTTCTGGGCATTGAGATAATAATTGTTCGCCCGCAAGCTCTCCGCCTTGTTCACTAAAGTTCTGATTTATTACCCAGTTAGGCTCAATGGTGATATTAGCTTCTTTCATCGCATCACGATAACCGTTAAGTCGCTCTGTTCTGTCTTCAATAGGGAGATCACTGGTGACACAGGCGATCTTACGGTGACCTTGTTCAATTAAATGAATGACGGATTTTTTAGCACCGGCTCTATTATCAATATAGACAGAGCGGTTTGATATTTGCGGAATGGTGCGATTAAGCAATACCATCGAAGGCAATTGGGCACTGTATCTAAGTAGGGTGGCGTCATCTAACATTTTGGCGTGAACCACCATGGCTTCACATCCTTGGCTGATTAAAAAATCTAATCCTTCTTTTTCTCTTTGAGCATCATGACCGCCACTAACCACGACTAGCTGGCACTTGTTTTTACGTGCTACCTCCTCTACATGTTTAGCGATAAGAGCAAAAAAAGGATCGGCGAGATTACCCGTTAATAACCCAAGCGTATTATTTGTTTTTCTTGCTAATGCACTTGCTCTGGCGTCTCGTTGATAGTTCAGTTCTCGGACAGCGGTTTGTACTCGTTCAAGAGTCACAGGCTCAACATAAGCTGAGTTGTTGATGACACGAGATACGGTGGCAGTGGATACACCAGCTAGCTTTGCTACATCATTAATGGTTGCCATGATTACAATATAGGGTGATTAACATTGGACAAGAGTGTAGCGTGATTTTTTCAAGAAAGATGTTAGGGCTATCAAACCGATTAACAATTAATAATATTATTAATAAAGCTAAATGGGGATAAGACGATGAGAGGTTCTTGAGTGATTTATTTCTGTTGTTTTATTTCTGGCACAAATATTTAATACAATATTTACGTATCTCATTGTATTATTTGGTTTATGCACAAGGGTGTGCGAAATAAATAAGGTTGGATATGTTTAAAAGTAAATTAGTCGTGTTCTTTACGTGTTTGTCTGTGCTGTCTTTTACGGTTCAATCAAGCAGCTTTGATACCGTTACTCTAGGCAGTAAGGGAGGGATTCAAGATGGCAATTTAACGGCTTTTTTAATTAAGAGCGATCAAGATTCTAATTTTGTCATGCTTGATGCCGGCTCTGTAGTGAATGGATTGATTGTAGCAGAGCAAAAAGGCGCGTTTAAAAATATTGATTTACCTGATGATTCGCCTTACAGCAAAGTAGGTTACCTTTTAAATGATAAGATTAAGGGATACTTGATCAGTCATGGGCATTTAGACCATGTTGCGGGGTTAATTATATCTTCCCCTGATGACAGTAAAAAACCTATTTATGGATTAGAAGCGACCAATCGTGATCTGATGAATAACTACTTTAATTGGTCTGCATGGCCAAACTTTGGCAATAAAGGCAGTGGTTTTAAGATTAACAAATACAATTACGTCGATCTGGTACCAACGACATGGAATGCGATTTCAGATACAACAATGAGCATAATGGCATTACCACTTTCTCATTCTGGTGGAGAATCGACGGCATTTATTTTAAAAGATCAAAAAGGGGATGTATTTGCCTATTTTGGTGATACTGGCCCCGATGACGTTGAAAAAAGCTCAGCATTAAAAACCGTGTGGACAACATTGGCTCCTTTTGTAGAACAAGGTAAATTGAAAGGCATTATTATTGAAGTTTCTTTTACCAATAAAACGCCTGACAAGTCCTTATTCGGACATTTAACACCAAATTGGTTAATTAAAGAACTGACGGTGTTAGAAAACATGAATGGAAAAGGCTCGTTAAAAGGGCTAGATGTCGTGATAAGCCACATTAAGTACAGCTTAAAAAACAGTGAAGATCCAAAAGTTATTATTCAGAAGCAATTAGCCGATGCGAACGATCTTGGTGTGAATTTTATCTTTCCAGAGCAAGGGGATTCACTGACGTTTTAATATTGCTACAGTCTTTGTGTTAAAAATAGAGATAACAGTAATCTAGTATTTGAAAAATTAAAGCACCAAAAATATTGGTGCTTTATATCATTGAGTTACTGTATTAATAAAAAACTATGATTTTTTAGATGACGGTGTTTTGTTGTTGTCTTGTGACGTAATGGCTTTGTGGTAAATAAAAGATGAAATGCCACCCCAAAATATCATATTAACAATAAATGCTCGAATAATATTCAAAGCATTCAACGGGATACTTTGGAATATGAAAAAGGTGCAAAAACTAGCTAATGCAGAAACCACGATCCCTTTTACTATCCATTGGTTTTTCAAAACAGGAAGGCAATAAAGAATAGCCCACAAACCTCCCCAAAAAACCTGTTTGTAAACAAAGTTTTTATCAAGGCTAAAATCATCATTAGTGGTAATGTTGATTAACGAAATTACGAGTATATTTGCAATAGAACCAAGGTAACCAGCGCCAAGGGCTAACGGTATTCTATTTATCATCCTAATTATTCCTGTATTTAAATGTATAACTAACCTGAATTCTGGATAAGGCTGAACTAATTGCCCACCTAACGATCAGATCTTTCGACCAAGAATTATTTGAACGTATTTTAAAAGGTGGGCAAGATGAATAAATTAGTTGATATATTTTGTGATGTCGATGATTTTTGTTATCAATTCTTATCTCAATGGGAAAAATACCTTGTTGAGGCTAGTGAGAGAAAAAGAAAACGTCAGTCAGTAATGTCTACTAGTGAATGTATGACTATTGTCATCGCTTTTCATCAATCAAATCATAGAGATTTCAAGAACTTCTATATCGGGTTAGTTCATCAATATTGGAAAGGATACTTTCCAAATTTACTTAGCTACACTCGATTTGTGAGCAAAATGCCTAGCCTAATCGCCCCAATGTGTGCCTATTTTCAATCTATCAAAGGTAAGCCGACTGGCATTGCTTTTGTTGACTCCACGAGTCTTAAAGTATGCCATAACATTCGAATTCCTCGCCATAAAGTCTTTGATGGTGTTGCGAAAAGAGGAAAAGGTACCATGGGATGGTTTTTCGGCTTCAAACTTCATTTATTGATTAACCATCTTGGAGAAATTATTTCGCTGAAAATCACAGCTGGCAATGTAAATGATAGGACTCCTGTACCTGATTTATGCAAAGAACTCTCGGGGAAATTGTACGCTGATAAAGGGTACATAGGTAAAAAGTTGAGTGAGAGCTTAAAGAACTCTGATGTCGATTTAGTGACTACCTCGCGAAAAAACATGAAAGCAAAAGAGATAAGTGCTTTTGATAAGGCTATGTTATCAAAGAGATACATTATCGAAACGATAAATGACCAATTGAAGAATATCTCTCAAATTGAACATAGCCGTCATCGTAGCGTGACTGGTTTCATGCTAAATGTAATTTCAGGCGTTGTGGCTTATTGTTTAAAAAAACAAAAGCCACGAATTAAGCTATCAGAATGTGAATTTGAACTAATCCTCGCTTAAAGCATGTTTTATCCAGAATTCAGGTTAACTAATATTTACCGTGGGTTTATAAAGTAAATCACCTTCAGCGTTAGTAAATTCTTTTACGGTTACATAAGAGTTAGTCAGCTTTAATGAACTAGAATCGGCCTTATCAAATATATTATTACTTAGTTTTTTATTTAATTGATATGAAGACAGTGTTTGAAGCTCTTGTATCTTAGTAAGACCATATTTATAAGCATCATCCTTTGATTCATACGAGGTACCCTGAACTTTCGCATGTTCAAGTTTCGTTGCGTAATGTGCTTGAGCGGGTAAACCAACAAAAATAGATACTGAGATTAACAGAGTTAAAATATTTTTTTTCATAATATTATCCTTTACATGATGTACGAATACACTGAATGCGATTGAGTGTGTGATATGAATATCACGCGACGAACATAGTGTTTGTTGGTTACTTATCTCGTGCTGATTCAAGTTTCTCTACAAACGTTAGGTGTTTTATTTCTGTTATCACCTTAATTCCAGAGTTGTAGTTTTTAGCCGTATTTGGTACATCAAATCGTTGGATCTGAATAGGATTAGATTCTTTCTCCATGAATTTAATGTTACCTGTGAAATCCCCATCTGCTGCGGTAGCACTATAAGAAAGTATAAGTAAAAGGCTACATGTTAATGATTTTATTTTATTGTACATAATGTGATTCTCTTATTTAAGTTATGAACTAAACTGTTTAGTTCATATTAATGTAATCTAAACTAATTACCTTGTCTATCACTATTGTTTAATTATTTTTGAATAAGGTTAACGTATTTTTTTGATGGAGGGATTATGTGTAATTGAAGGCGTTAGATTAGGGGAGGATGATTTTTCTAAGACTGTAAATAAGAGACGTAGGGTTGAATGGATAGGAAAATAGTCGATGGCTGCTAATTGTAGTTAAAAGATAAGGTAAGAAGGAGAATGTTTGAGATTATAATCTTATATGCATCGATTAATGACTTTATTTTTATTAAATTTAATTTTTTTGAAATAATGTTTTGTTTTATGATTAAAATATAGGCGCTTGGTATCATTTAAAATAATTATCTGTTTAATTACATTATGTAATTGTTAATTATAATTTTTTATAAGTCTGTAATGATGAGTCATGATGTTTTTTTATTATAGTATTCTAGATAAGAAATATATACTGAGCAGTATCTCCATATTAATTAGTTATACTATGAATAAAATTATTTGCTTCATTGTTTTAATGTGTTCTCTATTTTTATCTGCCCTTAGTCATGCTACGAACTGGGGCGTAAATACTTATACTCCTGTTTCTATTTCTAAGTCAGCCTCAGATATTGGAGAAGAAATAAAACATCTTCCTGAACAGCATTTCTTTTCTAAAAATGAGTATTCACAAGTTAAAGCATTATTGGCTCAAACCTTGTTTGAACAAAACAAACAATTAAAGGTATTAGAGGACTCCTTAACGACCTATTTGGGTGATAAAACGGATACTAACTGGTTTTCTGTCGATGTTAATCATCGAACTCTGGCTTCTTTTAACGTCAGTAAAGAGTCACTATTGCAGTTGGCGGATCGTAAAACAAAAGATCAATTAACGGGCTTTGGTCCTAATGGGGTAACTCAATTTTATTCTGAACTAACGATTACTAAACTCAACATTAGATACTACATTCATTATCAAATTCGTAGTTTTAGTAAGCTATTAAATGATCTTGAGATATCGCCAGTTCCGGTGATTAGTGTGATACTAAAAGTAGTCGGTATCGTCTTTATTTTTAATTGGTGGGTGAGAAATAGTGATCGCTTAATTTATGATTTTAAAATATCTAACCTGAATTCTGGATAAAACATGCTTTAAGCGAGGATTAGTTCAAATTCACATTCTGATAGCTTAATTCGTGGCTTTTGTTTTTTTAAACAATAAGCCACAACGCCTGAAATTACATTTAGCATGAAACCAGTCACGCTACGATGACGGCTATGTTCAATTTGAGAGATATTCTTCAATTGGTCATTTATCGTTTCGATAATGTATCTCTTTGATAACATAGCCTTATCAAAAGCACTTATCTCTTTTGCTTTCATGTTTTTTCGCGAGGTAGTCACTAAATCGACATCAGAGTTCTTTAAGCTCTCACTCAACTTTTTACCTATGTACCCTTTATCAGCGTACAATTTCCCCGAGAGTTCTTTGCATAAATCAGGTACAGGAGTCCTATCATTTACATTGCCAGCTGTGATTTTCAGCGAAATAATTTCTCCAAGATGGTTAATCAATAAATGAAGTTTGAAGCCGAAAAACCATCCCATGGTACCTTTTCCTCTTTTCGCAACACCATCAAAGACTTTATGGCGAGGAATTCGAATGTTATGGCATACTTTAAGACTCGTGGAGTCAACAAAAGCAATGCCAGTCGGCTTACCTTTGATAGATTGAAAATAGGCACACATTGGGGCGATTAGGCTAGGCATTTTGCTCACAAATCGAGTGTAGCTAAGTAAATTTGGAAAGTATCCTTTCCAATATTGATGAACTAACCCGATATAGAAGTTCTTGAAATCTCTATGATTTGATTGATGAAAAGCGATGACAATAGTCATACATTCACTAGTAGACATTACTGACTGACGTTTTCTTTTTCTCTCACTAGCCTCAACAAGGTATTTTTCCCATTGAGATAAGAATTGATAACAAAAATCATCGACATCACAAAATATATCAACTAATTTATTCATCTTGCCCACCTTTTAAAATACGTTCAAATAATTCTTGGTCGAAAGATCTGATCGTTAGGTGGGCAATTAGTTCAGCCTTATCCAGAATTCAGGTTAGTTAAGAACTTAGCGTCTAATGCTAAGTTTGTCGGTATAGATTTTCTTGAATACATGCCAGAGCTTGATGAGAGTGGGGTTTCTAAAGAGTTGATGATCAAACTTATCGATGCGGTATGGGGGTTTCGTTCATAGTGTTAGGTATTTTTTAAATGTGTGGTTTTGTATAGGTAATAGAGTCAATGATAGTTAAACGTATAATAGTCAGTTTTTTATTTGTTCTTAGTTTATTTTCATCTTTTACATGGGCCAGTAACTCTGATGTAAAAGGTGCTTTTGATTCACAGCGAAGTGATGTTCAAGTCGAAGGGGTCGGTGAGGTGGTTCGAGTATTGCCTGATGATAATAAAGGCTCAAGGCATCAAAAGTTCATTCTGCGATTAGATAATAATTTAACGATCCTTATTGCTCATAATATAGATTTAGCGCCAAGGATTCCAAACCTAAGAAAAGGTGACAGTGTGACCTTTTATGGAGAGTATGAATATTCAAGAAAAGGAGGTGTTGTTCATTGGACTCATCTTGATCCAAGAAATCGTCATACTCATGGATGGTTAAAGCACAATGGGCGTACCTACGAATAGATAAGATGAGCCTCTTTTTGTTTGTTAAAAAGAGGCTTGGTTTTTTATTGTGTTGCCGTGCAAGCGTCTATGATTTCCCAAGGGGAGTTTTCAGTTATTCCTGGTATTTCTAATTGTGTCCACCACTGAGCTTGCCAGATTTTTCCTTGATAGTTCACCGTATTGCCTTTTTGATATACCTCGTGTGTTTTCCATTCTGCAGTTGGGCACAGCGTTAAAGGCAGTGGGTCTCGCATCCAATCGATGATTTGTTTATGGTTAACAAATCTCACTTCTGGTTTTGTTAAGGCGTATGTTATGAATCGCGTTAATACATTTTGTCGGCTTTCAACGGTCGTTTCTGGCATACCGTAATGTTCTTGGCCATTTAAATAACCATAAAATGCAGAATGTAATCCAAGAACTAATGGTGCTCTGTTGCCTTCTAAGCGTAAATCGAGATTGTAACTGTAGATAGCAACAACGTCATTTTCATTTAACCCGGCGGCCCCCCAATTTGGTGTCGTGTACAGGTTCCAATCAAAATTATCGTCCTTACCTGATATTGGATCAAAATAACTGATACGGCTTGCTATTTTGTCTCTGAGTGAGTAGTTCAATCCATATTCTTCTAGTCGGTCATCCGGCGGAACAATTAACGTATGAAGAGGGATTTCCCATAAACCAGGGTAATTAGCTATTGCTGGCTTCCACCACCCATTAACGGCTTGATTGTGTGATGGGCTGCCATTATCAAGAGTAAACGGCCAATAATTGTTCAGGCCATTTTGGTCAGGCGTTATTCCTGCGGGGAAGCTGACATCATAAGTAATATCGTTTTTTATTATAGCTTGGAGTGTATTGTCATTATAGGTCATGAAAGGGGCTCTAAATCCTGAAATATTACTCACTCCAATGCCACCGTCATCTGAACTCTGCGTTAATAAAGTATTGCAGAGTTTAACCTCTTGCTGCCATTGTTCTGCAGTCATCCAAGCTTGGAGAGGGTTATAATTCACTTTATCGTCGGGATGAGTGTCGGTGTGGTTTCCTATATCATGTTTCGCGATAACGAGTTGACGCCATAACGATTTTACGTCTTCATTTTCTCTTGCTGGCTCACAATGCATAAAGAAAGAAGCGGATAAGGGTTGCCCTGCGTATTGATCGTTTCCTTTAGGGTTGTGGTGGCTTTCTAGTTGTTTTATTACCCATGTTAATCCATCAACTTCCACGTTATCGTCAAAACCTAAGCTCACAAACATAGGCACATGAATGACATTTATGGGGGGAGAAGAAGAGGGCGAGACGTTATCTATCTTTTGTGGTGTTGCTTCTGTTTGTAATGACGAGAGCACTAATGTACTGCTCAATGTGAGTGTAAATAGAGTTGATTTAGTCACTTTACCATTCCTTTTAAAATGAAAAATGAGTGTAGTAAAGTGGTATTAAAAAACAAAAAATAGGTCAGAGTTTTACTCGTACATCCGTCGTTCTGCGAGTGTATTCACGGTAGGATGTAAATAAAGGAAATACTGATTATTCGCTTAATTATGTTGGTGGAGATGAGCTTCCCATTATAAAATGCAGCTTATTTTCACTGTAGGTTTAAATTACATGAATAAAATAGATCGTATTGGCATGATTGGTGCTGTCGTTGGGTTTGTTAGTCTGGTTTATATTTTAGCTAATGGCTCGTCATTAAACATGATTCATTGGCCGATAGAGGCGTTATCTGGCTTGGCATTCAGTTTTGCATGGGGCTTTGGTGTACCGGTTTTAGTGGCGTATGTTTTTGCTGTTATCATTTTTATTGCCGTTATGTTTATTGGATCGTCATTAGGTAGAATAGTGGCCAAAAAGATCCTTAATTTTCAGTAAATGAGTATTAGATTCTAGGTATTTGCAAATATGGTACGTTTGAGTACTAGATAATTTGATATAACTAAACCAAACTCAATGTGTGCATTTATGAAAAAGGGATTTTCAATGCGGTCGAGTAAAGTTCATTGGTTATTAGCTTTTGTAAGTATATGCAACGTTTCTTATGCGTTCTCTGCCTCTGAATTGCGGTTAAATCGTTACGCCTATGATGCGATACAACAAGGGTTTAATCAGAAGAACATCTCTATTTATGATAAGAAACGCGCCAGTATTGATAGCTATTCATTAGCCGCTTATACCGATTATCGTGCTTTCTTGTTTGATCTCCCTAATAAAACCCCTGAGCAAGTGAATCAATTCTCGAAAGACTATGCGGATTACCCTTTTTCGGTGTCTATACGTGCGGATTATCTTAATGCAATGATCGCGTCTAAGAACTGGGAAGCCTTGCTCCGTTATCAAACCACGCCACCTAGAGATCAAGATTATCAATGTTACTATTACACCGCATTTTATCATCAAGGAAAACAAGAGGTTGCTTTTGAAGGCGCGAGATCTTTATGGCTTAATGGCGAAAGTGTTTCGAATGCATGTAATGATCTTTTTAGTTATTGGGAAAAAGCAGGGTTAAGAACGGATGATGTGATTAAGCGACGGGCTTTACTGTCGATAGAAGAGAGAAACCCAAGATTAATTACTTATCTAATTAAATTGGTATCGAATAAACAAAGTCGTGTGGATTTAAATGAAATGTATGGCTTATATCAAACACCAACAAAGATAACGACAGTATTTGATAAGAAAGTTGAGACGCCTTTTAATCGTGAATACGCACAAGTGATGCTAAGACATTTAGCAAGGAAAGACACCGATAAAGCGTATTTAGCTTTCCGATTTATTAATGACCATTACTCATATACGAAAGACGAACTCCAAACTACCTCTGAATTTCTTGCCGTTAGGCTTTTTCAGACGACGGATAGTGAAACCATCGAATGGCGAGATGATGTGTTTAAGCGTTCAAATCGTGATGAGGTACTTGAACAACGAATTCGTTTATCGATACGTAAAACGCAATGGGAGAATATTAACTTTTGGATTTTGCGTTTGTCGGATAAAGCACAATCAACATATCGTTGGCAGTACTGGATGGCTCGAAGTGAAATCGCATTAGAGAAAGTAAATGAGGGTGAAGAGCGATTAAAACGAATCTTGGGATATCGGCATATATACAGCTTTGCAGCAGCCATTGCGTTAAATCGAGAGATAACGTATCCAATTGCGAGTGTTGATACTAAGTTCGAAAAAATAGCACAATACCATCCTGATCTTGAAAGGGTTAAGGAGTTGCTTGCCTTAGGTAAAGATGCCGCCGCTAAAAGTCAGTGGCGATATTTAATTGCAAGAGCCAGTTATGAGGATAGAGCTCGACTTGCGACTTATGCGAGAAATGAAGGATGGGATGAATTTTCACTTGAAAGTACATTTAGAGGAGGGCTATGGGATCACATTGAATTGCGTTTCCCTGTTCGTTATTACTCATTGTTTACGCGTTATGGGGGTAAGTACAAGGTAAATCCAATTACGTTAATGTCACTGACAAGGCAAGAGAGCGGGTTTAACCCTAATGCTCACTCTCCAGTTGGTGCGCTAGGATTAATGCAAGTATTACCAAGTACCGCTAGTTATATGGCGACGCTTTATACGTTGCCTTACAAAACTCGTTCCGACTTATTTATAGCAGAAAAAAACATCGCTATTGGCAGTCGCTATTTAAGTCGTTTAATAAGGCACTATAACAATAATCGTATTTTAGCGTTTGCTGCTTATAATGCGGGACCAACAATGGTGGCTGAATGGCGAAGGCTCGCAAGTGAAGAGCTCGATACGATAGGGTTTATAGAATCGATTTCCTTTAAAGAAACTCGGACGTATGTGAAAAACATTTTAATGTTTGAAGAATATTATCGTCGTATATTAGGCATTAAAGATAACTTTATAAGTGATTTTGAATTGGATGCAAAATATTAACGTATGATTAAATATGGAAATAGAAGCATTGTCGTAAAAAAAACGAAGGAAATGAAATTAATGGTTTTGGGGTATTGAATTAAATGGTTACTTTAAATACCATTAATTGAAACTAACGTGTTGTATATTTTATGTTTATGAAAAGGGTATGTAATGTCATTATTTTTTATTTCTCAAGTATTAGTGGCAATTGCTATCATTTTCGATTTGATGTCTTTTCAGTTTAAAGAAAGAAAAAGCATTGTTGCTTGTTTGTTTTTTTCTGGGATTTTAATTTCCAGTCATTTTTATCTACTTGAACAATGGACCGCTGCAAGCTTAATGGCTATTGCAACTATTCGTTATTTAATCAGTATTTTTTCTACATCTGCAAAATTAAAATACCTGTTTTATTCCGCATCAATCCTTACAACGGCATTCACTTATTCTGGGCTAACTAGTGTAATTAGTTGTTTAGGTTCACTTTTTCAAACTGCAGCAGCTTTTAATAAAGAAGATAAGCGTTTAAGAGAGTTGATGGTAGTAGGAACGAGTTTCTGGCTTTTAAATAACTACTTAATTGGCTCACCAACGGCTGTTCTTATGGAAACGTTGTTTATTGGTAGTAATTTAATTGGCTATTATCGCCATTACTACCGTAAGAGTGAAATGGTATGAAAATAGGTAAGATGAAATTAGTTATAACGGGTATCTGAATATATTTTTTTTATCAACGAAGCTTGTTCAGATTCACTAATGCCATCTTTGGTTAACAGAAGCTTTTTATCTCTAAGTATATTAATGAGTGTTGTTGGTGGGGTTTGCTCATTACCGACAATTTTCACATGTCCGATTTCCACTGTCATTGGAATTACCTCAGAGAAGGCGTCAACCGCTGTATTTGATTGCTCTTCCAAACTAAACACATAATCATCTTCTAGGCAGCGTTGGTTTTCGCTCATTCGACGACACTGATTACGTTCATCGGTTTTAATAATTAAGTGTTGTGATACCGATGGCGATAATTCACCAGGTGTTGTCATAAAATCAACATTGGGGGGGATTTGTTGGTATTTCTCACCCGTAACGGCGTAGCAGATAAGATCGACAATACCGAGTGATAATATTCGTAATGAAGTAATTCCACAGTGTGATGACGCATTAATGCCATTAAAGGGCGAAGATACTGTGGTTAATTTAATCTGTTCTGAATGGATGATTTGTTTGTCTTCTCTGTCTAACGTTAATGCTCTTCGTGCAACAAGCCCGCCTTGGCTATGTCCAATAACATGTAACGGTTGATTAGGGTTGTATTTAGATAATTGATTAAGAGCGTATACGAGCTCTCCTGAGGATGTTTCGAGGCTATCTCTGTCATCGTATTCAAAGCAAATCGCTTGTTGATCATTCAAATCGTAGACTTCTGATAACGCTCTAAATTTTCCGGCGGAAGAAAAGCAACCATGAACAATAACCGTTAATGGGGTATTTGGATCAATA
The DNA here is from genome assembly GCF_000196495.1 of Aliivibrio salmonicida LFI1238. NCBI lineage: Bacteria > Pseudomonadati > Pseudomonadota > Gammaproteobacteria > Vibrionales > Vibrionaceae > Aliivibrio > Aliivibrio salmonicida. Next base: position 1,702,733 of record NC_011312.1, on the reverse strand, counting down.
TTAAGGGTGTTATCTTCCGTATTCGAGCAATGTTTCAGCCCTGGTATTTGCAATGATTGTTTTACGTTAGGATTCGTTTTTACTGTGGTGGCTTGTTCAGTAGAAGCACAGCCCGAAAGCAGAAAGAGCAAGCTAACACTGACGAGAACAGGCGTCATTATACTTAATTTATTCATAGACATACCTATTTTCATGATTCCATTCATTAGGTTTTATCTTATACTACTGACTCTAGAATATGGTATTTAATTGATCTACTTAATAGGTAATGTGACCTACCTCCGAATTTATCTTGTTTTCTTTTTCTTGAAAGGGCTAAATTCTATTGAGTGATTTCTGTGAGGGTTTTATGAATAAAGTAATCGATAAACTGGCTTGGATTTACATTAAAGACGGTAAATTTTTAACGGTTCGTTCAAAAGGTAAAGTGCTGTTTTATCTTCCTGGTGGAAAGCGAGAACTTGGCGAGAGTGATGAGCAGGCTTTAGTAAGAGAAATCAAAGAAGAATTATCTGTCGATCTTTGTCTTAATACGATTCACTATGCGAATACGTTTGTTGCCCAAGCTGACGGAAAAGAAAGTGGCGTATCAGTTCAACTCACTTGTTATTTTGCTGAATTTACGGGCGAACTTGCCGCGGATGCTGAAATTGAAGAGTTAAAATTTGTCGATCAAACGGATTTAAATGTGTGTTCATTAGCAACAGTGGTTACGATGGACTGGCTTATAGAAGAAAATAGACTCACTGTATAATACAAGGAAGACACAAAATGGTAGTTTGGCCTGCAATAGTAAAGTTCGATGGGGATCCTGAGTTGGATTATCTTTCAGATATAATGGAATGGGAACGTGAATCTGAATTGCATTATTTAGGTTATCAAGAGAATGATGTTCTTATCGATTCAATCGGGGCTATATTTATGCTTAATGATCCTAAAGATAATGCCGCGAAGATTATCCCTACAAATAAAGTAAGTACTCTTGAAGAGGTCACTGAATTAGTTAAAGCGCATGCATCAAGTTTAGGTTCATGCTGCGTCGCTAAAATTGGCTTTGATTCTATTTTAGAGGCTATCCGCACGGTAAAGTCGTTATCTTAAAGCGGTTTATTTTTTAATGTATTTTTTTGGAACATAAACCCAATAGGTTTGTCCTATATAGGAATTAGCCCAAAAAGAAGCATTAAAATGAAAGAATTAAAAACCCTCGCCATCCAGTTGTTAGAATGGAATAAAGAAAACTTAAAGGCATCAACCACTCTTTTTGAATCCGATCTTGCCACTTGTTTTGCCGATGAGTTTGTAGTTAAAGCCAATGGTCTTGAATACAAAGCAAATCACCATTCATATTTAGAGTTTTTAAATGGGTTTAAAGCAAACATTGAGTCTATTTGCTATAAAGTACAAGAGTACCTTTGTGATGCAGATAAAGTGGTTACGGTGATGTCGGCTAAAGTGCGTCGAATAGATGGAAGCGTTTGAAGCGATGTTACTGCTTAAATTTGATGAAAATGATTTAATTACATTGTGGCAAGAAGTGTACGCAAAGAAAATTTAATCGTGACAATGTATGCGTTCGTGTTCTTTTTCTTGATAATTACGTCATTATATATTTGATGCCACCGTCATTTTTAGATTGTTTTTTAACCGATTTTTTCAAAATTAGTGATCGTGATTGCAGTTATTTTTGATGATGTATTTAGACTTAATAGTCGTGTTTTTTACATACTCAAGGATTGAATATGGATAACTTGTCAATTGCATTACATCAAGTAAATAGGGCAATCAAATTATATTTAAATGAGCGAGATTACTTAAGCACCATAACGCTAGGTGCTGCTGCTGAATCTATTCTTGTTAAACTGCTTGTAGAACAGCATCAAAAAATTGCTTGTGAAGAAGTTATATTTAAATGTAAAAGCGAGATCAGTGAATTGTCTCTATTAGATAAAGCCGGTGTCGTCAATTACTACAGTAAAAGAAGTACCAAAAGATACTATTACTCAATATTAGACAGCAATGAAAGCAGTGTTGATTGGGAGGCAAAGGCAACCGAGTTATTAGGTCATTGCTGTGACAATATACTCAAGCTGAACATTTCTCCGAGTGCAGACGTTCTTCTATTTATTAAACAGAAAGATGTTCAACTTATTCGTTAATCTACTAATTACGTACTTATAGTTAAATACAATAAGTTCCAAATGAGAGTTTGGAGCTTATTATTTTACTTTTGAGCTTGGTAATCAAATTCAGGGATCGTGATATCAACACGACGATTCTGCTGACGACCTAAAACACATCACGATATGACGATGTCTAACTTAAGAAGGAAGTCTATATACCTTGAAATAAAATAAAGAGAGCGCTTTATAGTTAATTATTTATGTAGTGCTAAATCACACGAGGTTCGATGAAACTTTCTTTTTCAATGCCGCAGTTCTATCTTTGTTTTTTATGCCATATAGCGCTTATTTGGCGCCTTTAAATGCCCATTTATGGCGATTTTAAGTTGTTGTTTTTTAATGCTTTATATTTATTGGTCTTTACTTCAGATACTGGTAGTCTTCTTTCATACGAATTGGAGAAGTAAAGCATGGCTAAATATAATGAAATATTCGATAACGTGGATTTTTCGAAACAAGATTTAAGAGAATCCTATTTTGAAGGGTGTAAGTTTTATCGATGTGATTTCAATCGAACCAATCTGAGAGACTCCCGATTTGTTGATTGTGTTTTTATCGAACAGGGGGCAATTGAAGGTTGTCATTTTGATTACAGTGACTTAAGGGACGCATCATTTAAACGCTGTCGCTTAACCATGTCTAATTTTAAAGGCGCAAATTGCTTTGGTGTCGAATTTAGAGAGTGTGATTTAAAAGGAGCTAATTTTGTTCAAGCCAGTTTTGTTAATCAAATAAGTCATCAAATGTATTTCTGCTCTGCTTATATTACGGGGTGTAATTTGTCTTATGCGAATTTTGAACGCCTATGTATCGAGAAATGTGACTTGTTTGAGAACAAATGGAACGGAGCTAATTTACAAGGGGCATCTTTTAAGGGTTCGGACCTTTCTCGTGGCGCATTCTCTGAAGACTCGTGGGGTCAATTTAGAATGCAAGATGCAAACTTATGTCATTGTGAATTGGATGGTTTAGATCCCCGTAGAATTGATTTAACCGGTGTTAAGATCTGTGCATGGCAACAAGAGCAATTATTAGAGCCATTAGGATTAGTGGTACTGCCTGACTAAAAGGACTATTTGATGGATAATCTGTTTAACAATATACCGAGTGATTTAACGAATGAAGTGTTTACGGATCTCGTCAGTACTCATGCTGTCCGTATTGAAAGAATCGTATCTTCTGGACAGAGTTCACCTGTCTCTGGTTGGTATGACCAAGATGAAAATGAATGGATATTGGTATTAGAGGGGTCGGGTACCATTTTGTTTGATGATGGTATAGAGAAAACGTTATGCAAGGGAGATTATTTAACGATCCCTGCGCATCAAAAGCATAAAGTGAGCAAAACGGATCCCGATAATTTAACGATTTGGTTGGCTGTTTTTTATTGAATTAGAGGATGTTAGGTATATAAAAAGTAACCTGCTATCAAAATGGTGCGTACTTACATTATTAATTTTAATCGTATATTCTGACAGTATCTAAATTCAATAACGGAAAATAATAACATGAGTAATGTCCTGACTATCGTAGCAAAAATTGAAGCTCATAATGATAAGGTAGAGTTCGTAAAAGCGGAGCTACTAAAGTTGATTGAACCGACGCTTAAGGAAGCGGGTTGTATTCAATATGATTTGCACCAAGATAATGAAGATCCAAGTGTGTTTGTATTCTATGAGCAGTGGGAAAGCCGCGAGTTGCTACAAGATCACTTAAATAGCGCTCATTTAATTGGTTATGTAAAAGCAACAGAAGGCATGGTGTCTTCATTCGTGCTGAATGAGATGACAAAGCTTTAATATCTCGCTATTTATATGTAGTAGATAAAAAAAGACACCGCGAATAGGGTGTCTTTTTTATGATTTACATAGAGGTGAGATTAGAAAGACAAGAAGATGCCTGCAACTGTGGCACTCATTAAGTTTGCTAATGTTGCTGCAAAAATAGCTTTCATGCCTAACCGTGCAATATCTGGGCGACGGCTTGGAACAATACCGCCTAATCCTCCCATTAACATCGCAATAGACGTTAAGTTAGCAAAACCACATAGAGCGAACGTTACGATAGCTTGCGAATGTTCACTTAATTGATCTTTGACTGTCATTAAATCCGCAAAGGCAACAAATTCATTAATGGCAATCTTTTTACCGATTAAACTTGCAGCCACCATGGATTCAGACCAAGGAACACCAATTAACCAAGCAACAGGGGCAAACAAATAGCCAAAGATAAGATCTAAGCTTAAATGGTCAAATCCAATCAGTATCCCAATCTTATGTAATCCACCGTTCAATAGAGCGATAAGGCTAATAATAGCCAATAGACTGGCACCAACAGCAAATACGATTTGTAATCCATTTAACGCGCCCTGAGAGGCGGCATCAATGATATTTACTGGTGCATCATCAGGGGTTTCTTCTTCGTACTGCGTAGACTCATCAATCTCTTCAGTTTGAGGAACAATTAATTTTGCCATCATTAAACCAGCGGGTGCTGACATAAAGCTCGCTGCAATTAAATAGCGCAACTCAACGCCTAAACCTGCGTAACCAACCATTGTGCCACCAGCGACAGAGGCGAGACCACCGACCATTACAGCAAATAATTCAGAACGCGACATTTTTGCAAGGAAAGGGCGTACAACTAAAGGCGCTTCAACAGAGCCAACAAAGATATTTGCGGTAGCTGACATTGATTCTGTACGTGTGGTTCCAAGAAAGCGATGTAACCCGCCACCGATGGTTTTAATTATCCATCCCATGATACCAAGGTAGTACAACACAGAAATTAACGCAGAGAAAAAAACAATCGTTGGTAAAACGTTAACCGCAAAAATAAAACCTAATTTATATTGTGCTAAGTCACCAAATAAGAATTCAGTTCCAACGCGGCCATAAGCAATGATATCTGAAACTGCAGTAGATATGCCGTTTAAAATGGTGCGACCGATAGGAACATAAAGAATGAAACCGGCAAACAAGATTTGAATAAAGAAAGCACCTAAGACTGTGCGCCACTTAATCGCTTGTCGATTTTCAGAAAAAAGAAATGCAACCGTAAAAAGGCTAATAATGCCTAAAATACTGACCAGAAAGTCCACAGCCAAACTCCAATAATAACTAGTGTAATGATTGCGAAGGTATTCTAGTCAAAAATAAAAGTGTGACAAGGATCAAGTTGTTATTGATCGTACATAAGAGTAACAAAAAGAAGGCTAATTGATTGTCTATTCATCAAAAAGGTAATAATTGAGAGTTTTATCACATATATAAGAGTCAGTTGTTACTATACGGGATAATAAGGCTGAATATTATCCCTAATAATTGCATGTTTCGTCGTTTATATATTATCAATTTTCTCTGAATTAATATGCTGACGAACAAATTCCATAAAAACATGGACTTTTTTAGGTAAGAATTTACGACGAGGGTAAACGGCATATAACGGCATCGACTGATTTAATTCCCAATCGGGTAAGAGTTGGATCAGCTTACCGGTACGCAATTCATCAGACAGTAAATACGTTGCAACGTAACCAATTCCACTTCCTGCAATTGTTGCATTCCGAATCGCATCAGCTGAATCAATGCGATAATTCCCTGAGACTTTAATTTGTAGATTATCGTTATCTTTATGAAACCCCCATACATTGTCTTTACGTTCTCGGCTCACATAAGTTAAACAATTATGCTTTTTTAAATCATAAGGATGATAAGGGATCCCTTGTATCGAAAGGTAAGAAGGGCTAGCAACTAAAACAAAATGACAATCAATTAAGTGACGAGCAACAAATCCTTCAGGAGGAGAGTCCATGACTCCTATCCATAAGTCTAATTGCTCTGCGATGACATCAATTTTATGATCAAACAAGGTAATTTCAACATTCAATAAAGGGTAGCGCTGATGAAGCTCTGACAGATAAGGCAAAATATGATTGGTTGCGAATGACTGAGCAATACCGACTCGTAGTTTTCCTTGTAGATTGTCTACATTAGAAAGCAGTTCATTTTCTGCTTCATTGATTTCATCGGCAATATTCGCGCAATGGACGGCAAAAGATTGACCCGCTTCGGTAAGAGAAAAAGAACGAGTGGTTCGTTGCACTAATTGAACTCCTAAGCGTTCTTCAAGCAACTGGATCTGTTTACTTACCTGAGTTCTAGATATTTCGAGAAGTTGAGCAGCTTTAGTAAAGCTTTGTTGTTGATGTAGTGCGTTGAACACAATCATTTGTTTGGCTTGCTTTAACATGAGCGTCTCGATTAATGGTAATTGACCAACGTTTGACTAATTGTAAGTGTTCAATGCAATTGAATAAAGTGAGTTATGATTTTGTTTTTAGATGCCCTTACAAGTGATAGTGATATTTTTGTGTTATGTTATATTTAACTGATTGATCTTGTTGATAGTCTGTAGAAATAATACGTGTTTTAGAATAAATAAAGGATGATGACATGCTTTTTCCATATAAGAATATTGTGATTTTAACTGGCGCTGGTATTTCCGCTGAATCTGGGATTCAAACATTTCGCGCCAGTGATGGCTTATGGGAAAATCACCGAATTGAAGATGTAGCGACACCGGAAGGTTTTTTCAAGGATCCTGATTTGGTTCAAGATTTCTATAATAAACGTCGAGCGTTATTAAAGAGTGATGCTATTCAACCAAATGCGGCACATAAAGCATTAGCTCGATTAGAAAAAGAACTCGATGGGACCGTTACTATTGTGACTCAAAATATTGATGACTTACACGAGCGTGGTGGAAGTAAAAATGTGATTCATATGCATGGTGAACTCAATAAGATTCGCTGTGAAGAATCGAATCAAGTGATTGCTTGTACTGATGATATACAGACTGGTGATTTGTGTCATTGTTGCCAGATCCCTGCGCAGTTGCGTCCTCATGTTGTTTGGTTTGGTGAAATGCCTCTTGAAATGGGAAGAATTCACGATCTATTAAGTCAGGCAGATTTGTTTATTTCTATTGGTACATCAGGTTCTGTTTACCCTGCTGCTGGCTTTGTTCATGAAGCCACATTACATGGTGCACATACCATTGAAATTAATCTTGAAGCAAGTGCTGTTGAAGATGAGTTTGAAGAAAAGCGTTATGGGAAAGCGGGGGTGTTAGTGCCTGAACTTGTTTCTGAATTATTAGAAGTATAACGTTTACTTTGTCGGTTATTTTCTCTTATTAAATAAAAAAGCCAATGAATATAATCATTGGCTTTTTGTTTTAATGATACATGAACTATTACATATCAACTTTTAGGCGTTGGAAATACTCATCGTAAAGTGCGCTTGCTTTACCGACTTCATCTTGCCATTCACCTGAGTCCATCACTTCTTGTGGTGGAAAGATGTTTGGATCGTTTGCAAACGATTTAGGAAGAAGAGGATATGCTGATTTAACTGGCGTAGGGTAACCAATCTCTAAAGCAATTTTAGCTGCGTTCTCTGGACGAAGTAAGAAATCCATCATTTGGTGTGCCGCGTCGATGTTTTTAGCTCCTGATGGGATAGCTAAGCTGTCCATCCAGAAAATCGTGCCTTTATCTGGCCATACGATCTGAATGTTTGCCCCTTCTTCACGAGCCATATAAGCTGAGCCATTCCAAAGCATACCTACGCTTGTTTCACCAGCAAGGTATGGATTTGCTGGGAAATCAGAGTTAAAGACTAATACATTTGGCATTAGTTTTTTAAGCTCTTCATAAGCCGCTTTAATTTCATCTGGGTTTGTTGTATTTCCTGAATAACCAAGTTTAGTTAATGCGATATGGAACACTTCACGAGAGTCATCCATCATCATTAACTGACCTTCCCATTTCTCATCCCAGAAATCATTCCAAGAATGAAGATCTGCAGGGTTCATCATATCAGCGTTGACGCCAATACCCGTCGCTCCCCAAATGTATGGGATAGAATAGTTATTGTTTGGATCAAATGGTTTATTTAAGTAATTTGGGTCTAAATCTTTAAAATGCGGCAGTTTTGTTTTATCAATTTTTTGTAGCATGCCTTCTTTGCGCATTTTAGACACAAAGTAAGTAGAAGGAACGACTAGATCATATCCAGAACCCTGAGTTTTTAATTTAGCGTACATGCTTTCATTAGACTCATAAGTTGAATAATAGACTTTAATACCAGTTTCTTTTGTAAAGTCTTCTAAAATTTCGTTAGGAATGTATTCTGACCAGTTATAAAAATAGAGCTCTTTATCTGCAGCTTGTGCATTACCAGCGATTAAGGCTGCAGCGCACAGTCCTGTAGAGACGAGAGTTGTCCACTTTTTCATTTCCTTCTCCTATAAGATGGGGAGTGTTACTAATAGCTAAACAGTATAGCAATTTTTGCGATGAACATCATGGCTTTATAAGAAATGGAAATGTATTTACAAAAAAGAAAGGATATTTGAATGGTAAAAATAAAAATAGCAGCGATAAACGCTGCTATTGAGTTGGTCAGTAAAGGGTTAGGCTACTGTCCGGCTTTCAGTTTTAAAAAATACTCTTCGTATTTTACCGTCATATTACCCACGGCTGATTGCCACTCGACGCGATCTAGATCTGCTTGAGATGGAAATAGAGGGGCAACATCTTTGAATTTGTCATTAGAAACTTGAACAGCTGTTAGGTAACCAGTATCCGTGGATATTCTGGCAGCAATGTCTGGACGAAGTAAGAAGTTTATCATTTTATGAGATGCTTCTACATTTTTTGCGCCAGCAGGGATTGCAAAATTGTCTACCCAACCAATACCGCCTTCTTTAGGGAAGATCAGTTTAATTGGTAATCCTTCAGCTTGTGCTGCGGCGGCAGAACCATTCCAAAGCATACCAAGGCCAACTTCTCCTGCTAAATAGGGAGCGGCTGGGTTATCTGAATTAAAGACTAATACATTTGGCATTAGTTTTTGCAACTCAGCGTAGGCTTCATCAATTTCTTTAGGATTGGTAGAGTTACCTGAGTAACCTAATTTACGTAATGCAATATGGAATACTTCACGAGTATCATCCATTAACATTAATTGGCCTTCAAATTCTGGGTTCCATAAATCAGCCCAGCTATTAAAGTCAGCGGGATCATACATGTCAGTATTGACCGCTAAACCTGTAATGGCGACTACGTGTGGGATTGAGTATTCGTTTTGAGGGTCAAAAGGTTTATTTAAATAGTTAGTATCTAAACCATCAAAATTTGATATTTTTGATTTATCAATAGGTTGAAGCATTTTTTCATCACGCATCTTTGCGACAAAGTACGTTGATGGAACCACTAAATCATAACCTTTGTTATGCGCTTTCATTTTTGCATATAAGGTTTCGTTAGACTCGTAGGTAGAATAGATCACCTTAATTCCAGTCTCTTTAGTAAATTCTTCGATAATATTACTGTTGATGTATGGTCCCCAGTTCATGAATACCAATTCATCATTTTCTTTTGCGTGTGCAACATTCATTGTTATTGCTAAAGCGCAGGCGGTTCCAGTAAAAAACGCAGCCATTTTGTTCATTGATTGACTCTCCATTAGAGTGATAAAAAAGAAGACATGTCGAACAAAAGGCATGTCTTCCAGATTTCATTGTTTATACGAAACAATGTATTTGAATTTATTAAACGTTACTTTATTTTCTCTCTTGCTAGCACTTGTGATAGCACAACTAAAGCAAGTGATACGATTAACATGACGGTTGCTAGGGCATTTACTTCAGGTGAAATACCTACTTTTACCATTGAATAGATTTTCAGTGGTAAGATCTCATAGGTTGGTCCTGTTACAAACGAACTGATAATCACGTCATCCAGTGACAATGTGAAGCTTAATAACCAGCCAGCAGCCACCGCAGGTTTAGCTAAAGGTAAAATAATTTGTTTTAAGATAACCCATTCGCTAGCGCCTAGATCTCGTGCTGCTTCTAACATTTTTACATCAAACCCTTTCAAACGGCTGTATACCGTAACTACCACGAAGGGAAGACAGAAAGTAATGTGAGAAATTAATAGTGTAAAAAATCCAAGTTCAAATCCAATCACTAAGAAGATAGCCAAGAGTGAAATAGCCATCACAATATCTGGTGACATCATGACGATGAACAATAAACCGTTAACAAATTTTTTGCCTTTAAACTGGTAACGAAATAAGGCTACGGCAGTTAAGCTACCAATAATGGTTGCAGCGGTGCCTGAAATTACGGCAATCGTAATTGAATGCCAAGCAGCTTGCATTAAGCTGTCATTATTGACTAACGCTTCATACCATTTGGTGGTAAATCCACCCCATTTCATGCCAAATTTACTTGCGTTAAATGAGTTTACAATCAAAACGATGATTGGTAGGTATAGGAATATATACACCAAACTCATAAAGCTGATTTTTATTGCGCGTCCCATCAGTCTAGATCCGCCTTTTTATTTAATAACTTGCCAGCTCGATAATAAGCATACAGCATTAATGCCATTGCCAAGGTGAGGGCAATACTGGTCGCTGCACCAAATGGCCAATCTCGAGCGTTTAATACTTGGCTTTTAATAACATTACCGATTAATAGGTTTTTCGCGCCGCCTAATAAATCAGAAATATAGAACATACCAAGAGCGGGGAGTAGAACTAATAAGCAACCACCAATGATCCCTGGCATGGTTAATGGCAGAACTATTTTTAATAGTGTTTGTAGCTTATTTGCGCCAAGATCTTTTGCTGCTTCTAAATAGGTATTATCTAGCTTTTCAATTGCAGAGTACAAAGGCAAAATCATAAATGGTAATAGGATATAGACTAAACCTATCATTACCGCTGTTTCTGAATACATAATGCGTAATGGTTTATCAATGATATCCATCGCAAGTAACCCTTTATTCAAAATACCTTGAGTTCCTAACACAATTTTAAGTCCGTAAGTACGGATCAGTGAGTTAGTCCAAAAAGGAACAATGATTAAAAACAGCATAAATGGGCGCCATTTTTCTGGCATTTTTGCAACAATGTAAGCAAATGGGTAACCCACAACTAAACACAGTAGTGTTGCAACAATGGCCATATAAAATGAATGCCACAGTACTTTTGCGTACAAAGGATCAAAAAGACGAAGATAGTTATCTAGTGTAAACGTCATTTCGATTAAATTTGCTTCATCACGAGTAAGGAAACTTGTGCCTATGATCATTACATTAGGAATGAACACGAACAACAGTAACCACGTTACAATAACGGTGATGATGATATTTTGGAGATTAAACTTCTTGTTCATCTGCGAGCACCACTTCCCAACTTTCAACCCAAGTAATTGCTACTTTTTGACCTAAAGAGTGATCAACATCTGGGTCATCTTCATTAAAGAATTCACTGATCATGACACGCATGCCTGAATCTAATTCAAGAACAGAGTCCAATGTCATCCCTTTGTAGGTACGTTCACGAACGTAACCGGTGATGCCTTTGGTGTCTGATTCTTTAATTTCTTCCAGTCGCAAATCTTCAGGGCGCAGTAGCACTTTTACTTTATCGCCTGGGTTGACATCCAGATCACAATAAACGACTGCTGACGTGTCTTCGATTTCGGCTCTGATTCGCTTGTCATCTAGGCGTTCTAGCACCGTAGCGGCGAACACATTGATTTCACCGATGAAGCGAGCAACGAATAAGTTCTTAGGTTCTTCGTAAATTTCACGAGGAGTGCCGTCCTGTTCGATAACACCGTCACGCATAACAATGATGCGATCTGACATAGAAAGGGCTTCTTCTTGATCGTGAGTTACAAAAATAAAAGTAATACCCAATTGACGTTGTAGTTGTTTTAGCTCAATCTGCATTTGCTTACGCAATTTGTAATCAAGGGCAGATAAAGATTCATCTAACAATAGAACCTTTGGCTTATTCACAACAGCACGTGCAATCGCGATACGTTGTTGTTGACCACCTGATAACTGGTGCGGTTTACGATTTGCCATTTGTGCTAGACGCACCATTTGTAATGCTTCCATTACGCGTGATTCGATGTCTTTGTTTGGCACATTTTGCATACGTAAACCAAACGCAACGTTGTCAAATACCGTCATGTGTGGGAATAGGGCGTAGCTTTGGAATACAGTATTCACATGCCTCTGTTCTGCGGGGATAGACGTTACATCTTTCGAATCCAGTAAAATTGTTCCTGCATCTGCGGTTTCAAAACCTGCAATCATGCGTAACACTGTGGTTTTACCACAACCTGATGGGCCTAGAATCGTTAAAAATTCACCGTGATTTACGTCTAAATCAAATTTAGATATAACTTCTTTTCCATCAAAGCTTTTTGAAATGCCCGTTAATTTAATAACCGCATTTTTTTCGGATTGTAGTGTAACGTTCAATGTCTTTTTATCTCCGCCTTGGGTAGTGATACCGCTCTTAGTGTGGTGAATGTATGATGTGATTTCGGGCGCATAATAGACCCCAAGTAACGATATGCAAAGTGTTTTTTATTTCATTAGTCATATTTTTTTAAAAGACTCTGATTATCATAACTATTCTGTATATATTTCGTGCTTTATTATAGACAAAGATCAGCAACTTGGTTGGTTTTGTTACAATTGTTTTTGATGATATTCCGCTATTATCAAATAAATCGTTAATTTCTTTTTTATGACTACTGCACTCAGATGGTGAAAGCCGTATAATCGCGCCATGTTTTATTGTGGTATGCAAAAATGAATGAACAACCGAAAGAAAAAACGTTTGTCCTTGGTGGTAGCATCGAAAAAGCCTTATCAGGCGAAGTTGAATTAAGCCCTGTTAGTGTTATCCAAGAAGCTTGGAAAAATACGATTAAACATTTTTTTACTTTTTCTCCAGCAATTCTTTTGCTGACGTTTTCTTACATGGCAATTTTCTTTTTAGCTTTGCAAATTCAGTTAGGTGATCCTGCTGTTTTGTTTAAGGCTATTTTAGGAGAAGTCGAATTAACATCTAAAATATCTTATGCCGCTTTTGTTGCAGGTTTAAGTGCTCAAGTTATTGTTTCTCCATTAACCGCTGGCGCCAGTTTGATGGGGATGAGTCATGCCGCGGGAATAAAGTGTCCTACGCAATATATATTTAAAGGTATTGCTTCTGCTGGAATGGTTGCACTTGTCACTATTTTATCTGAAGTATTCCAAGGAATGGTTAATCTTTACCTTCCGTTAGTGGCTTTGTACTTATCGATGGCATTTGGCTTTGCTATTTTACTTGTCTGTGAAAAGAAAGTGATGCCACTAAAAGCGTTGCTGCTTTCTTTTAGAGCAACAAATAAGAAACTCGGCTCAATGCTGCTTATTCATGTTGTTATTATGCTGGCTCTTGTTTTTGGTATTGCGTTGTATGGTGTTGGTTTAATTGTTGTGATGCCGTTTATCTTCAATATTAAAGGCATTCTTTATCGTAATATGTTTGGTATTACGTTAAAAGTGATGGTTAAAAAAGACGATGAGGGCAACGGCCCAGATCACCAAGTTCAAAATAATATTTTTAACGCGTGAGTTTCTAATGATTAAAAAAATTCTAATTTCGGCGATTACACTATTAACGGTTGTTGCCTGTACACCCAAAGAAGATGTGCCTGATTTTAAGGGATTCAAGGATGTGAAAGAAAAAAAAGCAGCCTTCTTTAATTTTATGTATCCCGCGGTAATGAATGAAAATATACGTGTTGCTGAAGAGCGTGTATTTTTGGAGCGAATTTCGGATAAAGTCGCTAAATCAGAATCGTTAACGTCGGCGGAAACGACGAGAGTTGGAGAGTTGACTGAATCTTATAAAAGTGATCTTTCTGATGGAGGTATGACTTCTGAATGGCTTTCTTCTCTATTGGTTAAGGTTGATTTGATCCCTGCGCCGTTAGTATTAAGCCAAGGTGCTAATGAATCAGCATGGGGAACCTCCCGTTTTGCTCGTGAAGCAAGCAATTACTTTGGTCAATGGTGTTACAGTAAAGGCTGTGGCTTAGTACCGAATCAACGTAATGAAGGTGCTGCACATGAAGTCGCTAAATTCGATTCATCTCAGGCTGCAGTACATGCTTATTTTATGAATGTAAATCGCAATAACGCGTATAAAGAATTACGTGTTATTCGTCTTGAATTGCATAAGTCAACCGAACCGCTCACTGATGAGCAACAAGCGACAGTATTAGCAAAAGGATTAATTCGTTATTCTGAGCGCGGTGAAGCGTATGTCGAAGAAATCCAAACGATGATTCGCCATAATAGTCAATATTGGAGATAAAATGAAAAAATGGATTGGTGTGACAACGACGTTATTGTCGCTGTTGTGTTTTACTCTGCCAGCTCAGGCTGAACAATATCGATTTACTTACAGTAAATTGTATTATCAGTTGAAAGTGAATCAAAAAGAAGGCCACGAAGATGTACGTATGGCTTTATTCTTTAATGATGCTCAAACAGGTAAAGCATGCCAGATCACAAAAGCATGGATGGCAAAAGAAGAGCATTATGAAGAATTCACGATTCCTGTAAATCAAGAATTACCTCTTCCGCTCGACACCAATCTTAAATCGGCGAATCCTTTGGTTTATATTCAAACTGAAGAAGGGAAGCAATGCGATATTTCAATGGAAGTATTAGCAAACAAAACGTTTGAAAAAAAGGTGAGTGCAAAAGAATTGTCTTTATTAACCATTCAAATGGATGCGATGCTTTCTGATATTGGTGGCATGTTTTCTAAATACTTTATGCCAAAGGTTGAAGGTGTTAGTTTTGTTTTTAATGACAAAGTAACGTTACCAATTAAGGCGTCGGACGGAACATCTATTGCGACTAAAGATGGGAAAGCAACAATAGAGTTAAGTGCTTTTTCTGATGATGTTACGTTCAGTTTGCCTGCGGTGCCTCTGAAAGTGATTCCTTGGCTTGTTAAGTAGTTTATTTGTAAGCGTGCGGGGAACTACACCTTGTCTTTTACATTCCAAGGTAAAAGTGAATCGATATCTGGCGATCCAACACATAAACGATCTAGACAATACCTAATATAATCGTAAGGGATTAATCCGTTTGCCTTTGCTGTTTCTACAATGCTGTAAAGCATTGCACTTGAATCTGCACCAGCCGTTGAACCCGAAAATAACCAGTTTTTCCGGCCGATAACAAACGGTTTAACCGCTCGCTCTGCTCGATTGTTATCAATAGATAACAATCCATCATCAATATAACGAACTAATTTATCCCATTGATTTAATGTATAGCTAATCGCCTCACCTAATTTTGTTTTAGGTGATACTCGACTAACTGCGCTATCAAGCCAATCACGGAGCTCTTTAAGTAAATCGCGGGCTTCTGTCTGCCTAGCAACATACTTGGCTTCAGGGGAAGCCTCTTTTAATAACGATTCGATCCGGTATAGCTTTTGGATTTTACTCAATACCCAATCTGCACTCCCTGTTTTCCCTTTTACTTGAACACGTTGAGCCTCAATAAATCGTCGACGTGCGTGTGCCCAACAGCCAACTAAAATCGCTTCAGTTTGTTCATAACCTTGGTAACCATCGGTATGTAAATACCCGTTATAACCTTTTAAAAAGTTAACTGGATGGTAGCCATGCCTGCTAGATTGATAATCATAAAGTACAATTCCAGGCAAAACACCAGAGCCTGGAGAATCATAGCCAGAGCAGTAGACCCACATATAACATTTTGCTTTTTCAACATCCAACACATTTACCGTTGTTTCATCACAATGCAGAGTGGGTTGTTCAAGCAAAATACGATGTAACTCGTTATTAAGAGGGGTAAATAGTACCGAGCATTTTATTAACCAATCCGCCATCGTTCGCCGTCCAATAATGATACCCCATTGCTGAAATAACGTTTCTTGACGATAAAGTGGAAGACTGTATTGAAATTTAGCCGTAATAATTTGAGCAAGTAAACTTGCGGTCGCAATCCCTTTAGGGATTGGTGACGCTGGCATTGGGGCTTGTTTAATGTCTACTGAAGTATTGTTTTTTTCACAATTTCGGCAAGCATATTTAGGACGAACATGTTGAATAACTTCCACTTTAGCTGGTACAAATTCCAACTTTTCACTGATGTCTTTACCCATCGCATGCATCTCTAGACCGCAACACTTACAAGTTTTATCTTTTATGTCGTGGATAATAACAGTACGCGGTAAGTCTTCAGGTAAGCGTTGGCGTTTTGGCTTTTGACGAGTGTAGGTAATCGTTTGTGTGTCATCATTTTCAATGATGATTTCTTCTTCTGTTTCATTGAATAAATCAAATTGAGTCGAGTCAGATTCACTGCTTTTACCAAAGCGCTGATGTTGAGCCAGCCGAAATTGCTCTAGAAGACGGTTATATTTATTTTCAAGCTGAAGCACAAGTGCTTTCAGCTCGTCAATGGTATCAGGAAGTGGTTTTATTTTATCAGTCATGTAGATGACTATATAACGATAATACAGGTAATCAATCGGTTGCCTCCTATTCTTGACTGAGAATCAACTATTTAAAGGGTTGTTTGATAATGTACCGGTTGATGTCCTAAGATATCAAAACCTTGTAATAGCAGTGTCAGTTGCTGCTCTGATAATGCTAACGTATCGTTATTTATATTTCGTGGCCATTTGAAGCGGTCTTCATCTAATCGCTTGTACCATAAAGCGAATCCTGTTTTATCCCAATACAATATTTTGAGTTTATCACGAGGCTTATTGCAAAATATAAATAGAGCATCACTAAACGGTGATAGTTGCATTTCTTGCTCAACAATCACGACAAGGCCATTAATGGCCTTGCGAAAATCGACAAAATCACGATGAAGATAAATGGTGGAAACATCAGTAAATACATTCATGATTGATACCCTTTTAATAAGAGTCCTATCCAGTGAGGTTCAGTATTAGCTGGCAATGTTAATCGCAATTTTCCGATAGAAAGTTGAATATCTGGTAATTGTGGAGTGGCGATGATAGTTGATGTTAACGCTTCTACTTTCAAGAAAGTAGAAGCGTTAATCTTTTGTTTCCATCGTGCTTTACGTGCACTAAATGTCTTTGGCAGAATATTATGGTTACGACAAAATTCAGCGGCACTAAGCTTGCTAGATTGCTGAGATTCAAATAGAGCGTGCCATTGCTCTGGTGTTCTCTTTTTATCTTTTTGCATAATTACGTTCTCGTTAAATGAAAGATCGTAAGATACGCATAATGAATTTTATTTGTTAGGTGTAGTTCCCCGCACGCTTACGTTTATTTAAATAAAAATGGCGCTACTTATTTAAAAGTAGCGCCATTTTTTTATTTTTGTATCAAAGGTTTAACGTTATTGTACGTTCACAATATCTAATTTTAATGATGGGTCGAACTCTGTAACTGCATCATCAATATCAACGGGCTGTACTGGCATTTCTTCTTTATCAAAACCAATGTCACCACCATTGATCACGCCTGAATCTCGATTAATGCTCTTAAAGTCAAAAGTATTAAAATCAGCAAGGTGACTTGGTACAACGTTTTGCATTGCTGTAAACATCGATTCAATACGTCCTGGGAACTGTGTATCCCATGTATTTAGCATTTGCTTAATGTTTTGGCGTTGCATGTTAGGTTGAGAGCCACAAAGATTACATGGAATAATAGGGTAGTCAGCTAGGTCAGCATATTTAATGATGTCTTTTTCACGACAATAAGCCAGTGGGCGAATCACGACGTGTTCGCCATTATCTGACACTAGTTTTGGCGGCATGCCTTTCAGTTTTCCGCCGTAGAACATGTTTAAGAACATCGTTTCTAATATGTCATCACGGTGGTGACCAAGTGCAATTTTCGTTGCCCCCAGTTCTTTTGCTGTACGATACAAAATACCACGACGTAAGCGTGAACATAAAGAACAAGTCGTTTTACCTTCAATCAATTTATCTTGAACAATTGAGTAGGTATCTTCTTCAACAACTCGGTATTCAACCCCTAATGTATCTAGGTACTCAGGTAAAATATGAGTAGGGAAACCAGGTTGTTTTTGGTCTAGGTTTACAGCGATTAGATCAAATGAGATTGGCGCACTTTTCTTTAAGCCGATAAGAATATCAAGCATGGTAAAGCTGTCTTTACCACCAGATAGACAAACCATAATACGGTCGCCATCTTCAATCATGTTGTAATCGGCAATAGCTTTACCTGTATTACGACGGATTTTTTTCTGAAGCTTAGTGAAATTTTGTTGCTGCGCTTTGGTTAATTCGCTCATTACTTACTCTAATCGACTCATGGAACGGATAAGGCGGGTATTATACCCAAAGAATACGAATAAGCGAGGTTTGGAGGGAATTAGTTTATTGGTTTACTGCGTATAAAATAAAGAAAAGGGCGATATATATCGCCCTAGTTATGCTTATTTTTAAGGTTAGTTATTTGGGTCAAGAGGGCTAATATAACCTTCTGGTTTCAGTGCCAAAATATCACTATTTAGTAACGCAAGTGTGTTCTCTGCGGTGTTACCAATAAAAATAGCGGACAAACCTGTTCGCCCTGTGGTTCCTAAAATAACAAGTTCAGCATGCAGCTCATCTTCGACTTCGGATATGACATCTTCAGTTGGCCCTTCATAAACATGGGTTTGCTCTTCTGGAATAGCGTATTTTTGTCTTAGTGCTTTCATTTCAGTTAGGTGATAACCACGTATCGCATCTTTGTAATGAACACTATCAAATTCAGGTAATTCAACATGAATTGATGGTGGTGTTGATGGATAGGCGTTAACTAAATGAGGCGTAGCGTTTAATACTTCAGCGAAATATTGTGCTTCTTCAACCATTTTATCGTTAAGTTTTATGTGTGTCGGATTTTCAGAACCGACATGCACTGACGCTAGAATATTGCCATTTTCAGGCCATGAACGCTCTTTAACTAGTAGAACTGGAATTGGCGATTTTCGCAATAAATGCCAATCAGTCGGAGTAAAGAAAACGGTCTCTAACTTAGCGTGTTCTCTGGTCGCTTTTATTAATATATCGTATTTGTCGTCAAATATTTCATTAATAATGGCTTCATAAGGGCGATTATGCCAAAGGACTTTTACTTTTATTGTTATATGCTCTGCGAGTGTGTATGACGACACTAGAGAGTTAAGAAACGTCACTTTTTGAGATACGACACCATTACGCATGGCCGTGCGCTCTTCTGGAGAGAGCATGGATGTCATTTCATAAGAGAAATCATAGATAGTACAAAAAAGGGTAATATCTGTCGATTTCGTACTTCTATTTGCTAAATCTAATGCGCGTTCAAGAGCGGGTTGTTTCTCTTGATCAATGATCGCTGCAACGAGTATTTTACGATAGCGGTTCATAATAACCTCCTTGGTAAAAACCAAATTCATAAATAGAATTGTTAATTTAATTTTAGCAGGTAGGGAGAGTATTGGGGGGAATTAGATATAAAAAAGTGAGGTACTTCAAAGAGAAGTGCCTCACTATGAGATGTGTTTCAAAATAACAGAGGCTATTTTATTGCTTTAACTGAACCTGCAAGTTCGGCTAATGCATCATGATCATTTATGGTTATATACTTGCCTTTTACCGTTAACATTTCTGTTTTTTGAAAGCGGCCAAGTAGGCGACTGATTGTTTCTACGGTTAGGCCAAGGTAGTTACCAATATCACCACGAGTCATAGTAAGACGGAATTCGCGAGGTGAAAAACCACGTTGGTGGAAACGAGTCGATAAGTTAAACAAGAAAGCCGCTAAGCGCTCTTCTGCGTTCTTTTTAGAAAGCAGAAGGATCATTTCTTGGTCACCTTTAATTTCATTACTCATTAAACGCATAATTTGTTGACGGAGCTTAGGCATTTTACCTGAAAGGTCATCTAAAATTTCATAAGGTATTTCACATACCATTGATGTTTCAAGTGCTTGAGCAAAGCTTGGGTGTTCAGCATCAGTAATCGCATCAAAACCAACCAAATCACCCGCTAAATGAAAAGCGGTAATTTGCTCATCACCTTGTTCAGTAATGGTGTAGCTCTTGATTGTACCTGAACGAATTGCATACAGTGATTTTAGTTCATCACCCGCTTTAAACAGTTCTTGGCCTTTTTGAATCGGCTTTTTGCGCTCGATGATTTCATCTAGCTGATCTAATTCCGATTCATTTAATGTGAACGGTATACATAATTGACTGATACTGCAATCTTGACAGTGAATAGCACACCCACCTGATTGAATTCGTTTGTTTGCTGAGTTATCTGACATCATCTCATTCAATGCTCTTATAATTGATATAAGTCAATTTTAGCATCAACCAGTCCTAAAGTGGTAGCATAAATACAAAACAATGCAAAAAAAATATAATTAGCGGAGTTGATCTAGCGCAACATATATCGTTTGAAGTCCATAAGCTAAAAGCAATAAACCCCCTACGTTTCGGGTTAGTTTATGATTTAGCCATGTTTTTAGGGTTTGAGCACCAATACCAACAAGAAACATGGCAGGTAAGGTACCTAAACCAAATGCCATCATAACCAATGCGCCATTGAGAGCACTTCCTGAAACCGCGGCCCAAGTGAGTGTTGAATAGACTAATCCACAAGGTAACCACCCCCATAAAAATCCAAATGGAATAGCATGGAAAGGGGATTTTAAAGGTAATAATGGTTTTGTTAAAGGGGAGATAAATTGCCATAATTTTTTCCCTATTACTTCAATGTAAACAATGCCTTTCCACCAATTAGCGATGTATAGCGCTAACAGACACATCATTATGCCAGCAAACACCCGCAAGTAAACTAGCGCACTATAACTTGAGCTTGTTTGTGCAATAGATACAAATATCCCACCAACAATAAACCCGAAAATACCATAAGAACTTATTCTTCCAAGGTTATATAATAAGATAAAGCACCATCTAGGGTATTTATTACCATCTGAACCCATTGATATTACAGCCGATATTCCTCCGCACATACCAATGCAGTGTCCTGCGCCCATTAAACCAATAATAAACGCACCAATAAAATCACTGTTCATGGTCATCTTTCTTTATTTGAATATCTTCATCAAAGAGGATTTGAGATCCTTGACGGTCAAGATCTTCAAATTGACCACTTTTTACCGCCCAAATGAATATAGCAACAGCAACACAGACAAGCAGTATTGCGATAGGAATTAATAAATACAAACTAGCCATTTTTCAATAACCTTAAAGAGTTGGAAACAACGATAATAGAGCTTGCTGACATACCGACAACGGCAATATAAGGTGCAACAAGGCCCATAACGGCTAATGGCAAAATTATGGCATTATAACCTAATGCCCATGCTAAGTTTTCGCGAATAATCTTACGTGTTTTAATCGCTAATGTTCGTGCTTCGATTAAGCGAGTGAGGTTATCACCGATCAATATCATATCGGCGGATGCTTTTGCGACATCAGTGCCTGAGCCCATAGCAATGGAAAGGTGGGCACCTGCGAGTGTAGGGGCATCATTTATACCATCGCCAACCATTAGAGAGACTTCATTTTTTGGTAGTGAGGTTAGATAATCTAATTTCCCTTTTGGTGATACACCAGAGATAACGGTATCAATATTTAATTCTTTAGCCACTTTCGCAACAGCCGAGCTATTATCACCTGTTAACATGGTAATTTTAATGTTTAAAGCATGAAGAGATTGAATGAATTCATAACTTTCTTTTCGAATCGGATCATTTAAAGAAAAAGCCGCAATAGGGCAATTATTTTTAGATAACCATACTTGGTAATTTTGCTTATTTTCTAATGTGGCTTTTGGACAAGTAAATTGGTGATGACCAATCTTCCATTCATCACTACCTGAATAACCAATAAGACCAGAGCCTATGATATTTTCTACGCGGTCGAAATGACTTTTATTTGGATCTCTAAATTCAGAGAAAGCACGAGCAATAGGGTGATTTGCAAAAGACTCAAGCTCTGCGGCTAACGTTTTACTTTCTTTTTCTGTGACGTCGGTAAAGCAATGTATATGAGTTAATTGAACGTTCCCTTCGGTCAAGGTCCCTGTCTTATCAATCACTAAGCGATTTACTTTACAGAGGGTTTCTAATACGTGCCCCCGACGTAACATTAATCCAAGCTGCGCAAGACGAGAAGTAGAACAAGTGATTGCTGTTGGTGTTGCTAAAGAAAGTGCACACGGACAGGTTGCGACTAAAACTGACAACATGATCCAAAAGGCATCATCAGGTTTTGTTTCATGCCAATAGAACCAAGTAAATGCAGAAATAATCAGAATACCCGCAACAAAATATCTAGCGATTAAATCTGCAATTTCTGCGACTTTTGGCTTCGACATTTGAGCTTCATCTTGTAATTTTACGATGGTAGAAATTAATGAATCTGCTTTGGTTTTGGTTACTCGAACCGTTAAATTGCCATCACCATTGATCGTGCCAGAAAAAACAGGGTCTGATTCATTCTTAGCTACAGGCATGGATTCACCAGTAAACATTGATTCATCAATCGCACTACATCCTGAGATTACTACGCCATCAGCGGGTAAATGCTCACCTGGAGGAACAATAACAATATCATCAATATCTAATGTTCTGGCAGGAACTCTTTTTCCTGATTGTAGGGTTGCCATGACTGGGACTAATTTTAATAGATTCCCTGTAATTGCAGCTGCTTTGCGTCGTGCCCGCATTTCAAGAAATCGACCAAGCAACAAGAAAAAAGTAAACATAGCGACAGATTCAAAAAATACTTCACCTTTTTCTGTTACCGTCGCGACAACACTGGCAAAGTAGGCAAATAACATCGCAATAGAGACCGGAACATCCATCCCAAGTGTTCGGGCTTTAAGGCTACGCCATGCATTCATATAGAAAGGCAATGCAGAATAAAGCATAACTGGTGTTGCAAAAACTAAACTAACGTATCGTAAATAGTTTCTAAATTCAGGGTCTAAGTCCCCAAAAACTTCGAGATACAGCGCGACAGCGAGCATCATCACCTGCATGGTAGCTAATCCTGCAATACCTAAACGATACAGGTATTGTTTCATTGAGCGATGGTATTCTTCTTCTTGTTTATCGGCTTCAAATGGCGCCGCCTTATAACCCAATTGGTGGATTAACGTTAATAGTGTGCTTAATTCTGTTTCTTTCGGATCCCAACTTAATAATGCTCGATGAGTTGACGTATTAACGGTTATTTGATGAATTCCTTTTGCTTTCGCTAATTGTTTTTCAATCAACCAAGCACAAGCGGCGCAAGATACACCATCAAGTGACAGTGTCACTTCCTTGTTGTTTTCAGTTGTTCTTACGAATTCTTTTTGAATTTCTTTGTGATCATAATGCTCAAGTGCTTTTAATTGATCTGGGACTAAATTGGCTTTATCTGCCGGTGCAGTACGATATTGATAATAAGAAGATAAGCCATTATCGATGATTGTTTGCGCTACTGATTCACAGCCTAGGCAACACATATCTCGCTTTTGACCTAATATATCAACTTGAAAAGAAGAGCCTATAGGAACAGGCTCATTGCAATGGTAACAATCCTTTGACATATGGTTTTATTTACCTAAAGGAAAAAAGTCTACGGTAGGGAAATTGATGCGACCTTGGATCATCCACGAACTATCGTGTGGTAATAGTTCAATAAACCAGGGACCCGTTAATGGTTCATCTAATTGAATGCGATAAATGCTTTTTGCATCAGATGTGAGTATTTTTGAGAAATCTCGATCTGGTAATGTTCTATGAGTAAAAATAGCTTTAATAGCAGGGTTATGTTCCAATTTTCCTTTATCTAATTGAATTTCAATTGTATCACCAAGATCGCGTACTTTAGCGAAAATCGAGAGGTTTTGAGCGACTTTTATCTTAGAAAGATCAACGTTAATTGCTTTGCCTTTTTTATAATAATCTTCAGCAACTAAATCGACATCATTGTGAACAAAAAGGACGAAAGTAGTGATACAAGCAACGACAACGGTGCCTGGAAGAATGATGAGAAACCAAGGCCAAAACTGCTTATACCAAGGTTGAGGTTGAGTCATATAATGATTCCTATTAAAGCGTGTATTAAAAAATAAAAAGCCCCTGAATATATACATTCAGGGGCTGCCTTTTTATTTATTGTTGCTTAGGCTCCAGACGTATGCGGCAAGAAGTTGTACTTTCTCTTCACCTAATACATCTTTCCATGCTGGCATTACGCCTTGACGACCATTTGTTACTGTTTCTGTTACAGCAGCGCGTGAGTCACCAAACAGCCAATCATGGTCAGTTAGATCTGGAGCACCCAAAGCAGGGTTACCTTTACCATCTGTACCATGACATGCAGCACAAACGATAAATCGTTGTTTACCTGCAGCCGCTTCTTTTACATTCACTTTACGACCAGATAGGCTAAGTGTGTAGCTGACTACTTCTTTAACACCATCTTTACCTAAAGCATCACCCCAAGCTGGCATGTTACCAACACGACCATTCATAATCGTCGTTTTGATTGCTTGTGGTTCTCCACCATATAACCATGCAGTATCGGTTAAGTTAGGGAAACCACTCATGCCTCTTGCATCTGAACCATGACATTGAGAACAGTTCTGTAGGAACAAACGTTGACCTACTTTTCTGGCTTCATCATCATGAGCAATTTCTTCTATTGCTCGGAACTCTGAAGTTCCTGGCTTATAGGCAAGTTTTGAGAATGTTTCACCAAAATTAGTATTGGCTTCATCAAGTTCACGAGCAAATTGATCCAGCGTTTTGTCTTTATGAGCACGAGCAATAGATACTCTTGACTCTTCAACATTACGAACCGTTTGGTCTGAGCTTGTCCAGCCTAATACGCCTTTAAAATTACCTAATCCTGGGTAAAGAATTAAATAGACCACTGCAAAAGCGATGGTGGCCCAAAACATGTAAGCCCACCATTTTGGTAACGGGTTGTTTAGCTCACGGATACCATCGTATTCGTGACCCATGTCGTCACCTTCTTTAATTCCTGTTGTATTTTTCAAACAGAAACGAAGAAGTAAACCACAACCAATTAACGTACCAATGGTAATAACACTTATCCAGAGGCTCCAAAAAGTACTCATTCTTTATCAACTCCTGTCTTATTTTGGCTTGAAGTATCTTCTTGCTCATCAGCAAAAACCAAATTTGCCGCTTCTTCAAAGCGAGTCGTTTGACGTTTACTGTATGCCCAGAAAATAATACCCATCATGCTGAAAAACAGAATGACAGTCCAAATTGCATGAATAGTTCCAGCGTCCATGTGGACCTCCTTACTTCATTGCGTGACCAAGAGATTGAAGATAAGCAATAAGCGCATCCATCTCTGTCTTGCCTTTGACTGCGTCAGATGCATTTTTTACATCTTCTTCAGTGTATGGCACACCAAAATCATTACGGAAAATAGCAATTTTCTTCGATGTTAATTCACCATCAAGCACGTTTTCTGCTAACCAAGGGAAACCCGGCATGTTTGATTCTGGAACTACATCACGAGGGTTCATTAAATGAACTCGATGCCATTCATCAGAATAACGCTCACCGACACGAGCTAGATCGGGTCCTGTACGTTTTGAGCCCCATAAGAATGGATGCTCCCAAACGCTTTCACCCGCAACAGAATAATGACCGTAACGTTCCGTTTCTGCACGGAATGGTCGGATCATCTGGCTGTGACATACGTTACAACCTTCACGAATGTAAATATCACGACCTTCCATTTCTAGTGGTGTGTATACACGTAAGTTATCAACAGGCTCAGTGGTTTGCTTTTGGAAAATCAGTGGGGTGATTTCAACTAACGCACCAAAACTGATAGCAACAACAACCAAAACGGCTAGAAGGCCAACATTTTTTTCTATGATTTCATGACGATTAGAACTCATAATCTGGTCTCCTTATTGTGCCGGTTGAGGAATTGCTTTTAGGCTATTCTTCGGTGAAGAAATGGTCTTATATGCATTATATGCAAGTAGGAACATACCTGAAAGGAAGATTAAACCACCAACAAAACGAACGAAATAGAATGGGTAAGAGGCTTCTAATGATTCAACAAAGCTATACGTTAATGTGCCATCAGCGTTAACCGCACGCCACATTAGACCTTGCATCACACCTGAAATCCACATTGCCACGATATAAAGAACAGTACCAATTGTCGCTAACCCAAAATGAACATTGATGAGTGATACAGAGTACATGCGCTCTTGACCAAACAGCTTAGGAATTAAGTGGTACAGTGAACCAATCGTTACCATAGCAACCCAACCTAACGCACCAGAATGAACATGACCGATAGTCCAGTCAGTATAATGAGAGAGTGCGTTAACTGATTTAATCGCCATCATCGGACCTTCAAAGGTAGACATACCATAGAACGATAAAGAAACGACTAAGAATCGAAGGATAGGGTCATAACGTAGCTTATGCCAAGCACCAGATAACGTCATTATACCATTGATCATTCCGCCCCAAGACGGTGCGAATAGAACCAATGACATCACCATACCTAAAGACTGAGTCCAGTCAGGTAGAGCGGTATAATGTAAGTGGTGAGGACCAGCCCAGATATAAAGTGATATTAATGCCCAGAAGTGAACAATAGATAAACGGTAAGAATAAACTGGACGTTCTGCTTGTTTTGGTACGAAATAGTACATCATTCCTAAGAAGCCAGCAGTCAATAGGAAACCTACTGCGTTATGGCCATACCACCATTGAACCATCGCATCTACCGCACCAGAATAAATCGAATATGATTTAGTCAGTGATACTGGAACAGCAAGGCTATTCACAATATGAAGAACGGCAACGGTTAAAATGAAGGCTCCAAAGAACCAGTTTGCAACGTAAATATGAGAAGTATTACGTTTAAACAGAGTTCCAAAGAATACAATGGCATAAGCCACCCAAACTAAAGTGATAGCGATATCGATCGGCCACTCTAATTCTGCATATTCTTTTCCTGATGTCATTCCTAGAGGCAACGAAATTGCTGCTGCTAAGATAATTGCTTGCCATCCCCAGAAGGTGAACGCAACTAATGGACCACCAAACAAACGTGTTTGACAAGTACGCTGAACAACATAATAAGATGTTGCAAATAGGGCACTTGTACCGAATGCGAAAATCACTGCATTAGTATGCAGAGGACGCAAACGGCTATACGTAAGCCATGGTGTGTCAAAATTCAGTTGCGGCCAGACTAATTGAGCGGCAATTAATACACCTACACCCATGCCAACAATACCCCATAGAATGGTAACTAAGGTGAATTGGCGAACAACGGTATAGTTGTAGTTTTGTTCATGCTGCTGTAATTGGCTCATAATTGCATGCTTCCACTTTTTTATTATAACTACACTTTACTTTCCTTAACGCGAACAAAGTTCGCAACACCATCCAAAATTCAACTTCTTAATAATTGGATTTGTGACCCTTTTATTTTGAAATATTCTTTTTTAATGCAAAAATAGTGTTTTCGGGGTCAATGATACTTCACTTCAAAAATGAATCATAGTTGATGCCCGTAGTAAGTTTACGGTTAAGCAACATTTTTTCTTTTTTTTTGAACTAGATAACACAGGTTTTTATACTAATGGCGATAGAAAAGTTAACAGGCCCACGTTTATTTCAACTTATATTCTTATTAGTTGTGTTAATTTCAGCATTTACATGGAGAACAATTACCTATGAAGAAAATAATCCGATTAAATCAACTATAAAAACAACCGCTTTATGCGATATATCAAAGCAAGCCTGTTCATTTAATGTAGACGGAAAACAGGTTAGTATTGATGTCGAAAAAAGACCAATTATGCAACATGCTACACTGAGGTTGTTAACGGATGGTTTAGATTCAAACTGGATCGCAGAAGCGACAAGTGTAGGTATGCAAATGGGATCTCTAAAGTTTACAATACCAACAGAGCTTGAACAGCAAATGTCATACTCAACTTTTGTACCTCAATGCACACATAATAAAATGACATGGCAAGTAAATTTCTCAAACGCCGAGAAAGGCATAAGTGTGACATTTACTTCAGAAAAATAAAACATATCAATAGGTTATGATTTAAATGCCTATTTAATAGGCATTCACAGGTAATTATCTTTGAGTGGCATAATTAAGTAATGAAAATTGGACAATTTATGCAGATAATTACCAGTGTTTCTCAATTAAATGACTCAACAGAAGCGATAAAAGAGTGTGTTAGTCAACTCAATATATCGACCATACCACCAAGTATCATTCTTTGTTATTTCACAGAGAATTATAACAGTAAGAAGATTCTTGATTATTTAAAAGAGCAATTCCCTAACAGTAAAATACATGGGTGTACTTCATGTAAAGGAGTAATGACGGATGATGGTTTCTCTTCTCATTCATCACTTGGATTATGGGTATTAACTGATGTCAAAGGAAGTTATGGCACTGGAATTCTGGAATTACCAAGTGAATTTCATGATGTTAGTCAGTTAACTAAGCAGGTTTTAAATCAAGCGATTGCTGATAGCACGAGATATGGTGAGTTGCCATCATTAATATTATTACATGCAACACCAGGGTATGAAGAAAAAATAATTGAAACAATTGATGCATTTTTTGGTACACCAGTACCATTAATTGGCGGTTCTGCTGCGGATGATTACGCAAAGGGAAACTGGTCCATTTTTACTCAGCAGGGTGAAACAAACCAAGGTATTTCAATTTCTGTATTTTACCCAACGTGTAAAGTTTCTTATTCATTTCATTCGGGTTATGCCAATTCTGGTATATCAGGAATAGCGACAAAAACCAATGGCCGAACAATATATGAAATTGATAATAAACCGGTTATTGATGTTTATAAAGAATGGACAGAAATACCAATGCAAATTGGGGATACTAAGAATCTGTTAGAACGAGTGACCCAATACCCGTTGGGAAGAGTAGCAGGAACTATGTACTCGGTACCTTATTTTAAATTAGCTCATCCAGTGAAATTTACTCATGATGGAGGGATGGAGTGCTTCGCTAAAATAAATGAAGGGGAAGAATTATTCCTAATGATAGGTGATACAGAGCAAATTATTTCTCGACCTAAAAGAGTGATCGATTCCGCTATCTGCATGAAAAACGATAAATTTGAACCTGTTGGAGGGATAAATATTTTTTGCGCTGGTTCAATGATGCATATTAATACGTACATGTCAGATGTTTGCCAGTCACTAAATGATGCTATGCATAATACCTCTTATATTTGTCCATTTACTTTTGGCGAACAAGGTCGATTTACTGGTGGAGAAAATGCCCACGGTAATTTGATGGTTTCAGCTGTTTTATTCCATTATTAGGTGCATAAAGTGAAGGACTACACGGAAAAAGAACAGCTTCAGGAAGCATTATTAGAATTAAAACGGAGTAAAGAAAGAGAGGCGCATTTATACAAAGAAAATGAAGCTATTTTAAGTGGGTTATCTGCTATCTCTGATGCTCAAACCAAGCAGGATATTTTTAATGAATTACTTGATGTCGTTAAAAAATTTGTTCCCTTCGACAACGCCATCGTTTTATCTTCTTCTTCTGAAGTTGAACAATTTACAGTTTTAGCCTCGACTAATGAGCGGTTTAATTCATTAGCATGGGAATATAACGATTTATTTGATCGCGCTTGTCATAATGAGAGTATTGTCCTTTTTAGTCCTTGTGATAATCCACACTTTTCATTTATCCCAAAACACATCCAATCTGATTTTGAATCTATATCTTTAACTGGTATTAAATCCCATTCTGGTTATGCCATTATTATGCTAATGAGTTCTACATTTGGCATGTATTCATCTTCGACTAAAGAAAAAATGCAGCGATTCATTCCTTTAGTTGAGCGTGCGATTATAGATATTGATTACAAAGACAGATTGCATTCATTAGTTAATATTAAAACCAAAGAATTGCATTTAAGTAATGATCGTTTTAAAGACTTTGCAGAATCTGCGGGGGATTGGTTTTGGGAGACTGATTTAGGTTTTAATTTTACTTATATTTCAGACTCTACCATTAAAACCATTGTTATCACAGATCGTAATTTATTAACTCTAATCAATGATAACCCAACAACATCTCAAATTTTATCTTCAAAATCAATGGTTAAGTCATTTGATGAACTAGAATGGTGGCCATCTATATTTAAGCAACAGGTTTGCATGAGCATTAGTGGTACTCCTTATTTTGATGACGCTGGACAACTCATTGGTTACAGAGGAACAGCTAAAGATATATCAATAAGAAAAAAACGGCTTCAACAAATACAAAAAGCGAAACAAGAAGCTGAAACTGCCAACAAAGCTAAATCTCAATTTTTAGCTATGATGAGCCATGAAATAAGAACACCATTGAATGCAATCCTTGGTATGGTTGATGTATTTAACGAAAGTCTTCTATCGAAAGAACAATACGAATGGCTTGATCAGATGGAGGTTTCAGCACAACTTCTTCTGGCTATTATTAGTGACGTTCTTGATATATCTAGGATAGAAGCTGGGACCTTTGTTTTAGATGAACAACCAATAGATTTATTAGAAACTATTATTAATTCAACGAATTACTTCAAGGAAAAGAGTAAAGATAAAGGAATAAATTTAACTGTTACGGTGTCACATAGTGTGCCTAACTACGTAATAGCAGATGCAGCAAGAATCATGCAGATCATATTTAACTTAGTTGGTAACGCTGTTAAATTCACCAAAAAAGGATCTATATGGATAAATATCACACAAACAGAGTGTAATTCAACCAAGATAGCCATCACGGATACAGGAATTGGTATATCCAAAGATGTATTAAATAACTTGTTCCAGCCATTCGTACAAGCAGACAGCTCAATTACTCGTCAATTCGGTGGTTCTGGACTTGGTTTATCTATAATAAAACGACTTACTGAACTAATGAATGGTGTTATTTCGGTTAAAAGTGTCATTAATGAAGGCAGTACTTTTACCGTAACATTACCATTTAAAGAAACGAAAGAATGTCCAAAACGTATTACTTTAAATAATAATGACGTGACTGATAAATCAACTCGAACACTGAATATTCTTATTGCTGAAGACAGCAAAGCAAATCAAGCGGTCATTCAATTACTTCTTGAAGGTCAAGGACATCAAATAACATTAGTCGATAATGGATGCATGGCGGTTGAAGCGATAGAAAACAAAAATCAGAACTTCGACCTAATTTTAATGGATGTATCTATGCCAATAAAAGATGGCATCAGTGCGACAAAAGAAATTAGAGCTAAAGGTTATAATTTACCAATCTTAGCATTAACAGCACATGCTATGAATGAAGAAAAGAAAACATGTATAGATGCTGGTATGAATGATTTCATTTCGAAACCAGTACGAGCACAAGAATTAAAATTGATCTTAGATTCATTAAAGCTTGGCTAATAATCACTAGATAAATACGAAGTATTATTTAATGATTATTAGCTATTTTATGGTAAATACGATTATAGTTAAATAGCTTCGTTATGAACATTGGGATGGTATAGGGTAGAGAAAGCAGGTAGATGATGATCCATTACATTAACCTTAAACCCTATTTAACATAAGATATATAATACGCACTGTGATTATGGTTAAAATAAATGCCTATATCATTATGTATTCTTAAATTAGCATCTATTATTAGTTTATAACCTTATCGGCTATAGAATTCGATTATCTTAAGTTACACTACGCGCATCCAGTTAACTGTTACATTGTCACGATTATATATGAAATCTATTAAGGCATATTTATACCTATGAAAAATTTAAAGTTATTATTTTCTTTCCTGTTTGTACTCTCTTTATCTGGCTGTACTAGTTATTCGATTACAGAACAAGAAATGACAGATTATCTAACTGATGAAATTAATGTCGATAAGTCTGTAGGTATTCCAGGCTTATTATACGCACAAGTGAATGTTGATAATGTCGATGTTAAGATTGGACGTGTTGATAAGGATCGAATCAGTGTTTATGCAAATACGACGGCTGACATTCAAATGATGAACGAACCAAACCAAACTCTCGACTTGGTTTTAGAGTTCAGTGCGATTCCTGAATACCGTAAAGAATCAGGTGAGATTTATTTAAAATCATTACGATTGGAAAAGTTTGAGGATAAAACTAATCAATTATCTCCGGAGTTAAGTTCACTCTTAAAACCGGCGATTTCAATTATTGGCTATGGATTATCAAACCAACCAGCGTATAAGCTTAATGCGAATAAACTGAAAGAATCGCTTATCAAATCAGCAGAGCTTAATTTAGTTATAAAAAATAACCAGCTCGTGATCGAGCTTTTTGATTGATATAAAGAATCAAGTTATAGTGCTTTAGGCCCATCGTGGATTTACATGACGTCTTATTTTAATAATTCATGTAAATCTGCTTTTAATGATGACACTGTTTGGCTTGCTTTTTCTGTTCTAGAAGCCTCACTTAACAAATACTCAATAGTATCAGAGAGTGTTGAATCAAGTTCTTGTGCTCTAAGAGACAACTTTTCCCATACTCTATAATCTAAATCTATAGACTTCTTACGTGTATGTTCTTGTTCTGCGTTAAAGTGACGCTTTCTTTTTGCTCTAATCGCTTGTTTTAACTTATTTTGTAAATCCGGATTCATGTGTTTTTGAATCCATTCAAGAACATGAACGGGTTCATGTTCTAATTTTAAAAAGACATTAACCATCTGTTGTTCTTCACTTGAATCGATATAACAAGTAATAGATTCCCCCATACGATGTTTATTAAATAAATACATCCATTTCCAACCAGCTTCCAAGTTTTCAAGTTGTTGATATTTCATAGACAAGTACTCAATGTTAGGGGGATTATTTGGGTGACAGTGTAACTCGACTTTGTCTATTCTTCAATAAAATCAGTCTATAATTAGACCTTCATCTAATTGATAATGTAAGTACTGAAAAATCAGACGTATGCAATTATGTAATGTATAATCACTTTTATTTTTTATATATAAGTAAGCATGCAGTTAGACACGCCATTTTTACTCGAGCCTCAGTACGATAATATTCTTGATATATTGAATTTATCCCATGTCAGTGACGCACAATCACCCTATTCTCTTCAGCCTAGGTTAACCCAAGCTTTAGCGGATTTTTCTCGTATAAATGGTGTTAACATTTTGCAAATCAATGCGTTAGATAATCACGTTTATCGTGAATATGTAGCGAATTGGCTAATACTGAATGCTGAAAATCGCGTATTAAATTCAGAAGCACCTCCTGTCATTATAGTTGAAAGCGCTTCTGACTCAGAGCTCTTTGGTGTTTACCATAATAAAAGTGATGTGTTAGAAACTGGGTTATTACAAAAAGCCGATGGCGGTTTTTTGGTAATGTCCCCAAGTGTTTTACTTGCAAATCCTCATTTATGGCCACGCCTAAAAAGTTTGCTGCAAGGCCATTCAGTTACTATCCCCGCGAGTGATTCAAAATCACCGATGACTAACATCCATTATTTAACAGCGAATGTTAAATTAATTATTGTTAGTGACCGTGCACTTTTAGGGGAAATAGAGCTATTAGAACCCGATCTACTTACTGGTATGTCGATGTTTTCTGAATATGAGTTGGATACACCGTTATCTAGTAACACTGTCACTGGTTATGTGCAGCTAATTCAATCACTTTCAAATAAGCATAATCATTTACCACTAGCAAACGGCTCTTCGTTGCTTCCCCTACTCAAACTAGGTGCTCGTGAATGTGAAGATCAGACTCGACTTAATTTGTGTTTATTATGGTTAAATTCTATTTTAGCGCATGCTTCTTTAGCTTCTGAATCAAAAACACATATTAGCGCTGATGATTTTACACAATCATTTGAAGCAAAATATTACGTAGAATCTTATTTACCATCCCGAGCTTTAGACGATATTTTAGAACAAAATATTCATATTGAAACTCAAGGTCAAAAAATTGGGCAGATTAACGGCTTGACTGTCGTATCAGTACCTGGTCATCCAATTTCTTATGGTGAGCCATCGCGAATATCTTGTGTTGTTCACCCTGGAGATGGCGAATTATCGGATGTTGAACGAAAGGTAGAGTTAGGTGGTGATTTACATGCGAAAGGCATGTTAATTATGCAAGCTTATATACTAAGCCAATTAGATACACATGAACCACTGCCTTTTACTGCTTCAATGGTTTTCGAACAATCTTATTGTGAAGTCGATGGGGATAGCGCAAGTCTTGCTGAATTATGTGCATTACTTAGTGCCCTCGCTATTACGCCGATTAATCAAAGTTTAGCGATAACAGGATCTGTTGATCAGTTCGGTATGGTGCAACCCATTGGCGGTGTAAATGAAAAAATTGAAGCCTTCTTTCAGCTGTGTGATAAACGCGGGTTAACTGGAGAGCAAGGTGTTATTATCCCACAAACAAATGGAATTAATCTTGTACTTTCAGATGATGTGATTCGAGCTGTTGAGCAAAAACAGTTTACAATTCATCCTATTAGTCATGTTGAGCAAGCTGTTGAATTATTAACGGGCTTACCATTACAATCTGAAGAACATGAATCGATGTTCTCTTTAATTGCCCAACACATTGACAAAATAGAGCATAATCCGAGTCAATGTTCTGCTCTATTTTGTCGTATTAAGAACTGGTTTAACCAGAGCTGATCAGACTTGATAAGCGTACAAGTGTTCGCTAGAATATCCATAACTTATTTAGGAGTAATACTTTAATGCAAAACAAACCTAGTTCATATGATCGCGAAGATTTACTAGCATCAAGCCGTGGCGAACTATTTGGTCCAAATGGCCCACAATTACCAGCTCCAAACATGTTGATGATGGATCGTATTCCACTAATGTCTGAAACTGAAGGTTTATTTGGTAAAGGCAAAGTTATCGCTGAACTAGATATTACTCCAGACTTATGGTTCTTTGATTGTCACTTCCCTGGTGATCCAGTAATGCCTGGTTGTCTTGGTTTAGATGCGATGTGGCAACTTGTTGGCTTCTTCCTTGGTTGGGTTGGTGGTCAAGGTAAAGGGCGAGCTCTTGGTGTTGGTGAAGTTAAATTCACAGGACAAGTACTCCCTACTGCTAAAAAAGTAACGTATGAAATCGACTTTAAACGTGTTATCAATCGTAAATTGGTAATGGGTTTAGCTGATGGCCGCGTTCTTGTGGATGGCAAAGAAATCTATGTTGCAAAAGATTTAAAAGTGGGCCTTTTCCAAGATACGTCTGCATTCTAATTAAATCATTATTGATTGAATTACTTAAAGCTAGCACTATGGTAGCTTTATTTTTGGAACACACAAGCAAGTTATAGTGCGCTAGTTAAACTAGTTTAATACCTTAAATATAACTAAAGCCTCAAATAGAGGCTTTAATCTTAAATTCTACCGTATTATTTAAACAAACCGGACTGTTTGTCATCTCTAGCGTCTCGCCAACCACCAAGCCAGCATGAGCGAGCATCCATTGTTTGATATGGGCAATTTTCTGATGAGCGGCCATTAATACCCGCTTTATACCCTTGTGATTGTGCTCGCTCTAAACGATCACGCTTTTGTCTCTTCATAGTTCAGTCCTCATAGATGTAAGTCTGTATACTTCAAAAATGTACTACTTTACTACTCATACCCTATTATTTTCCATTAGGGTTCATCACGAACATTTCATGATGACACTTTAAGAATCGGACAACTTTTCACTTTATTCAAGTATAAAAAAACCCGAAGTCTAAGATTGTGACTTCGGGCTAATTATCATCAATGGATGTTATTTACTACGTTTACGCATGAAACCAAACAAACCAAGTAATGTCAGAGCCCCAAAGCCTAATGAACCGCCTTGACGTTCTGTTGTATTATTCTCATAACCACGAGTTTCAATGTTTCGGTTAGCAGGATCTGAGATCGGAACCAATTTAACCGCTACAATTTTTTCAGTACCATTCCCGTCACCACAATATGCATCATGAACCGTTGAATCATACTCTTGAACTGTAGATCCATTTTCATCATAACATTTAGTCGCAGTCGCCGAGATAACGCCAGCATCATTAATATCCGTCGCATCATAAATACGATATTGGTTATTATTTCCAGAGTATGTACCACCGTTCGTTAAATTATCGATGATCCATGCTTTATTTTGAAAAATATCAGCACGCGCAGATTCTGTTGGTTTGTATGGATAAATAAACGCACGCTGGCGGCGTTGTTTACCATCATACTCACGGAATGTATCAACATCGATACGACCAACAATCTCATTGAAATTATTGATGCTCCCCATCTCCCCACCAACACCGTTAAAGAAGATCTCTCCATCTGATGAATCCAGGAAGTGAGCCGTTGGCGAAGTTGCAGAAGTAACGAATAAACGATTTCCCGCCGCCCCATTTTGGGGGTAACTACCAGAACGCTTAGCTTGACCGACAACAACTAAATTGTCATTAATGTTCGTAGCAACTGAATTAGAGTTAACGTTATCACCACTAATTTCAACCTGAGCACCACTAATTAGAGTAGACCCAACAATTCCTAAAGCACCCGTAGTTACATTTATTGAAGCTTGAAATATAGTGGCATTCATGTGTTGGTCATCATAGTTATTATAACCAACACCATAAAACTCCGTACCATTCACATACAGATCACGCATACTGCCTTGCGCATAATAATCGCCATCTTCTTCGTCATCATGCGCCCAATTAACAGCCGTTAGCGTTGATGTTGACTTTGTCCATACGGCTGGTTTTGAATAGTAATCATACCTATCAGCACCAATGCCTGTTTTCGAAGTAACACTTCCTACCGTATAAGTTCCATCAGTAGACCATTGACGGCCTTGTTGAAAGCCAGTAATACTATCGCCACTTATTGGTGCATTTCTATTAGTAGTAGAACTAAAGTTCCCAACAGCAGCGCCAGCTGAATCAAGCGAATTAATGACCGTATTAATTCCACTAGCAGCAATAGTTCCACCATCAGTAACAAATGCTAAAGAGTTTTTATCATTACTGCCATAAATCTCGTTAGACCAACCAGTCCACTGATTATTAGCCCAGTATTTACAGGTAGAGTAGCCTAGTTGGTAAAAACAATAGTTTACAAAGCCATCATAATCATCTTCGATATAGCCAAAGGAATTATCCATCGCAAAAGGAACTTCTTCAGTATATGAAACCCCTTCAGCACGGTCACGAGTTTCACCAGCTAATTTATAGCCTTCACATGTTACAGATGAAGCTGTCGTTTCAAAACAACCTAAACTATTTGCACCATTATCCGTAATTGGAGATGGCTCAATCGCAGTACCGTAGTACTCAGAACCTGAAACACTTGGGGTTACTTCCACCACTTTATAAAGCGCCGCTTGCGCAGGAAGCGCAGCGGACACTAAAACAGCTAATGTGGTTAATTGTAATTTATTACTCATTTAACTTCCTATTGTAGAGCTTCAAGTTCTTCCCAACGCTCGAATGCCACTTCCAACTCTTGCTCTGTTTGAGCTAAACGTTCTAAAACAGCTTCTGTTGTTTTAGGATCTTGTTGGAAGAAAGTTGCGTCGTTCACTTTCTCTTGAAGTTCTGTAATTTCGTTTTCTAATCTTTCTAATGTTTCAGGCAGCAATTCAAGCTCACGCTGTAACTTATAAGACAGTTTCTTTGGTTTCGCTTGCTCGACTACCGGGCTTTTAGCAGCAACAGATTCAGTTTTCACTTTTACTGTTGGTGCCATTGCATCACGGCTTATTTGTACATTAGCACGTTGTCGTTGAGCATCGTGATAGCCACCGACGAATTCTTCGATCTGGCCCTCACCTTCAAAGATCCAACTGGTCATTACTGTATTATCTACGAACTGACGATCGTGACTTACTAATAATAATGTACCTTCATAGTTGGCAAGTAATTCTTCTAAAAGTTCCAATGTTTCGATATCTAAATCATTGGTTGGTTCATCAAGAATCAATAAATTGTTTGGACGAAGGAATAAACGCGCAAGTAATAAACGGTTTTTCTCACCACCAGACAATGCTTTCACTGGTTGACGAGCACGTTTTGGAGAGAATAAGAAATCTTGCAAGTAGCTCAAAGCATGACGCTCACGGCCATTCACTGTCACTTCTTGCTTACCGTCAGCCAAGTTATCGATAACCGTTTTTTCTGGGTCTAACGCTTCACGATATTGGTCAAAATATGCCACTTCAAGTTTTGTACCGCAATACAATTTACCTGCATCTGGCTGTAATTGGTCAAGCATCAGTTTAAGCAAGGTACTCTTACCACAACCATTAGCACCAATTAAGGCAATGCGATCACCACGCATAACATTGAAGCTGAAGTTCTTAACAATGTTTTTACCATCAATTGAGTAATGAAGGTTCTCGGCTTCAAATACAATTTTACCTGAACGATTTCCACCATCCACTTGAATATTCGCTTTACCCACAACTTCACGACGATCTGAACGCTCACGACGTAATTGTTTTAAGGCACGCACACGTCCTTCATTTCGAGTACGACGCGCTTTAACGCCTTCACGAATCCAAGCTTCTTCCTGAGCTAGCACTTTATCAAATTGTGCATTTTGATCAGCTTCTACGCGTAGCGCTTCTTCTTTAGCCAGTAAGTACTCTTCATAATTACCAGGATAAGAAGATAAGTTACCACGGTCTAAATCCACAATTCGTGTAGCCATTGATTGAATGAATGCACGGTCATGAGAAATAAAGATGATTGAACCTTTAAAGTCTTTTAAGAAACTTTCAAGCCAAACAATCGTTGTAACATCCAAATGGTTCGTTGGTTCATCAAGAAGCAATACATCTGGGTCAGATACCAATGCGCGAGCCAATGCGGCTTTACGTTGCCAACCACCCGATAAATCGGTTAATAGCATTGCACCATCAAGTTTTAGAGATTCTAAAACAGATTGAATACGTGTATCAAAATGCCATGCATTAAGGTTATCAATCTGCTCTTGTGCTCTCGCTAGTTTATTAATGTTTGATTCGCTTGGATCAGTCGCTAATAAATCTAAGATATGATGATATTCTTTTAAGTATTTACCGGCTTCTGCGAGGCCTTCAGATACATAATCAAAAACACTGCCCGTTTCATTACGCGGTGGATCTTGCTCTAAACGAGAAACCACCACATCTTGATTAATTTGTAATTTGCCATCATCCATAAGGATATCACCAGCAATTACTTTCATTAGCGTTGATTTACCCGCACCATTACGGCCAACCAAACATACGCGTTCATTTTCTTGTAGAGCAAAATCTGATTTGTCTAATAACGGATGATCACCAAACGCTAATTGACCATTATTAATTGTAAGTAATGCCATTGTCTTCTAACCAATTCTTTAGTTGTGATATATCGAAGGGCCAATTAAGCTCGGATAAGCCATTAGCCACAACAGGTATTGTGACACCGTAACGAGAAAATAATACATTATCAAATGCAATGTCTACAGTATCTACTTGTTCCATATTTACACCCACCTCAACGAGCAAATCAAATGCTTGCTCGCATAGGTGGCAGCCTTCCGTGCTGTAGAGAGTTATCATTATCTCTAGTCTTCCTTGTGAGTAATAATCCAGCAGTTATGAATATGCTTATTACGAGCAAAATCTAACGGCAATGTTTGTTTTGAAATATTCTTAGCTTGAAGACCCGCTTTATCTAGCGCTTCTTCATCCATTTTAAAGTTACGTTTATTGTTAGAAAATACAACAGTACCGTCTTGACGTAACATACGTTTTAGGTTCTCAAGCAACATAATGTGGTCACGTTGAACATCAAACGTTTGGTCCATACGCTTAGAGTTAGAGAATGTTGGTGGGTCAATAAAGATTAAATCAAACTCACCTTCTGCTTGTTGTAGCCATTGTAGACAATCGGCTTGTAGGAACTGATGTTGCGTTCCTGTTTGATCATTGGTGTTCATGTTCTTCTGAGCCCACTCTAGGTAGGTACGAGACATATCAATGGTCATTGTCGATTTAGCACCACCACAAGCGGCATGAACAGTCGCAGAGCCGGTATAAGCAAATAGGTTTAGGAAATCTTTTCCTGCGGCCATATCACCAATCATTTTACGAGTTAATTTATGATCCAAGAATAACCCCGTATCTAGGTAATCTTGTAAATTAACAATCAATTTTACGCCGTACTCTTCAACATCAAAGTAACGAGATTTTTCTGCTAACTTTTGATATTGGTTTTTGCCTGACTGCTTTTGACGTACTTTCAAAATAACGTTATTGGTTTCAACACCAGTCACTAACACTGTTGCGCGGATCATGTCAGTTAAACGA
The DNA here is from genome assembly GCF_000196495.1 of Aliivibrio salmonicida LFI1238. NCBI lineage: Bacteria > Pseudomonadati > Pseudomonadota > Gammaproteobacteria > Vibrionales > Vibrionaceae > Aliivibrio > Aliivibrio salmonicida. The sequence continues at coordinate 1,662,211 of NC_011312.1, read as the reverse complement.
CGACGTGCTTTATCTTCTGAAATTTCTTTTGGTGCCGTATATTCTTGAATGATGATGTAATCTTTGTATACATCAATTGCCGCATTGTAATCTGGTAAATCGGCATCATAAAGACGGTAACAATCTAACTTCTCTTTACGTGCCCATTTGCCAAGTTTAGACAAATTCTTTTTAAGACGGTTCATAAACTCAGGAGCAACTTCAATGTTTGCCGCTTCTTTACGTTCAGCCGATTCACTAATTGAATAGTTTTTCTGAACACAAGGTAACGCCCCATTGTTCAGTTTGAATTGCTTGTCTGCACGCATACGAATACACGCAAGCAAATCATCATTACTTGAATAGATTGATGCAGTACAGCCACCAAATTGTTCTTTTAGTTGGCGACCAAATTCACTGTATAGTGCAATTAGTGCAGGTTCAGTACTTAAACGTTCACCATAAGGAGGGTTACAAATTACAACCCCATTCTCAAAGCCCTCAGGACGTTCAATCTTAGTTGCATCACCAACATCAAATGTGATTAAATCTTCAACACCAGCGCGACGAGCATTATCGCGAGCCGTTTGAATTACACGATAATCACGATCAAAACCGTAAAAATGCGTATCGACTTTCTTAACGCCACGGCGACTCTTAACTCGAGCTTCTGAACGAATTTCAGTCCACACTTCTGGATCAAAATCAGACAACGCTTCAAAACACCATTTTTCACGTTTCACACCAGGTGCCATTTCACACGCCATAAGTGCAGCTTCAATCAGTAACGTACCTGAACCACACATTGGATCTAATAGCGGTTTGCTTTCATCCCATGTACTGCGAAGTACAAGTGCTGCTGCTAATGTTTCACGAAGTGGTGCACGACCTGCTTCAGTACGGTAACCACGCTGATGTAAGCCTGAACCGATTAAATCAAAACCAAGAATCCCTTTCTCGCCAGATAAACGCATATGTACACGTAAATCAGGTTCCGCTTTATCAATATTCGGACGTTCTAAATCAGCCTTTGTGAAACGGTCAACAATTGCATCTTTTACTTTCAATGCACCGTATTGGCTATTTCGAATCTCACGGTTCGTACCGTTAAAATCCACCACTAACGTTTTATCTGCTGTGAAATAATTAGGCCAATTAATTGCAGAAGCGCCTAGATACAAATCCATATCATCACGAACATCAAACTCAGACAGAATTTGAATGAAACGTGAAGCAATACGGCTCCACAAACAACAACGATAAACAACCTCGATTGGGGCTTCAAACGTAACCCCTGCATAAACTAATTTTGGGTCAGTAACACCAAGTGCAACTAGTTCGTCTGCAAGTAAGTTTTCAAGGCCTTTAGAAGTGATGGCTAAGTATTTTTTCATGGGATTCTTTTGGTTATTAAATTGCCTCGCATTATACATGAATCCTAAGGAAATAGGATAAATAGATCACAGATAAACCATCCTCAAATTCTTCAAATAAAGACTATAAAAACAATAAGTTAATCTCACTGATGATGGATTCAAAAAACCACTGTTTCCCAATGGATACACTAAAGCGCGAGCAACGACCCGTCAATTCTGGCCTACTCCAGTGGGTTATTTGTTGTGAAAGTTAATTACAAAATGCAAGAAACAGGGAAGATAAGTGATTTAAATGGACGTTACTGTAGTGTTCTATCAATAGTGATTTGTTGTTTTTTTTATGCTTCTTAGCAGTAGGTCTCAGTTTTAAGAGTGCATTCCTCCCTATTTTTCTGATTCTTTTTCAACCAAAAAACGTAAAATAGTGAGAGGTGTGTCTATAACTGAAAATTAGATTAAAACGAACACGCTCTCATTACATTAATTCTGAGATGAATTTTGTAAAAAGAGTCAATATAAGAAGGATGAAATAGTGGAATTAGAAGTATTAAAGGGAGCTTTATCTGGGGATAAAATAACGGAGAGTAACTACCCTACTAGGGCGTAATATGAAGAGTTAACGACTTGCATTTTGGCCATGCGATCATTCATGACTTTAATCGGTTCACAAAAGGCCATGTACTTGGTTGGATTTAATGCAAATGCATCCATATCGACCAACATACACATACTTGCACACTCATAATTTTCTACAATAATGAAATGCCCTTCTCCTAAATCATTTTTCAGAGAAACGATTTCACCTTCTTCTGGGTAATACCCTGCCCCTTGGGTTTCAAAGAACCAACTCTTAGGTAGCATGGGCTTATGGAAGCGTCTGGCGGCAACACAATTGAGTGCTAGCTCAACTTTGCGAGGTTCAGAAAGAGGAAGATAAGAAATGTGTTCAACAAACATCTGATAAGCGGATGCATCATCCACAGAAAATTTACAATCATCAAATGCACTATTGATTAAGACTTTGGGAGATAAATTCACACAAAAAACCATATCCATGCCTAAATCAAGCATAAGAGATTGTGCTTTATTATCGTAATACCAACTCCATGTATCACTGGGTTTAAGCATGTTAGTTCTCTCTTGAAAATATGGGAGTGTTTCCCTACGCCAGCCAATCATCAATGAGTGCTATTTTATGAGTAAAAATAAATCCGTTTTTAAATCATAAAATACGTTGATGCAATTAACTGTTAATTTTACAAGAGGTTAGGAATAAAAAAAGGGGAAATCTTCATCTCCCCTTTAGTGTTAATCATATGTAAGCAACTTTCGAAGCCCTATATTTTAGATATTATTTACAATATCACGGATCAGATTCGGACCTTTATAGATAAAACCCGAATATACCTGTACAAGATCGGCACCCGCAACCATCTTCTCTTTTGCTGCAACATAAGAGTCAACACCACCAACACCAATAATAGGTAAACTGTCGCCTAATAATTCTTTTAATCGACGAACGACTTCAGTACTGCGAGTTTGTATAGGACGACCACTTAGTCCCCCCATCTCCTCTGCGTGCTTCATTCCTTCAACCATAGAACGATCTAATGTCGTGTTTGTTGCAATGACACCATCAATCTTATATTTCATTAAAGAATCGGCAATCTGAGATAATTCATTATCATCAAGGTCTGGGGCAATTTTTAATGCGATTGGAACATACTTACCGTATTTTTCAGCTAACTCTTTCTGCTTCTCTTTCAGTTGAGAAAGAAGATCATCCAGTGCTTCACCATATTGAAGCGTTCGAAGTCCTGGAGTATTTGGTGATGAGATATTAATCGCAATATAACCTGCGTATTGATATACCTTCTCCATACAGATTAAGTAATCTTCAGTGCCCTTCTCGATTGGCGTATCTTTATTTTTACCAATATTAATGCCAATCACGCCATCGTATTTTGCTTTCTTTACGTTCTCGACGAGATTATCAACACCTAGGTTATTAAAACCCATGCGATTGATTATACCCTCAGCTTCAATAAGACGGAAAAGACGTGGTTTATCATTGCCCGCTTGAGGACGAGGAGTTACTGTACCCACTTCAATGAATCCAAAACCCATTGCGCCAAATGCTTCAATGCACTCACCGTTTTTCTCAAGACCGGCCGCAAGACCGATAGGGTTTTTAAATTGAATGCCCATTACCTCTACAGGTTTAGACACTAATTTTTGACGATAGAAGATATCAAGAGGTGTGCCATTAAAGCGCTTGAAGTTTTGAATTGCTAAGTCATGTGCTTTTTCAGCATCAAGTTTGAAAATGCCAGCTCTGGCGATGCGATATAACATTGTAACTCCAAAAAATAAGTCCCGTGTAAACGGGGAGTCATTATTCACTGATTTAATTAACAATTCAAACTTAATCGCACTTAATTTGTCATTATTTATTGCAAACGTAAAGGCAATAAATCGGTATAGAAATAAATAATCACTTAATCTGATTAAATAGATAGATATATAGGAAAAATTACGGGGTAATAAAAAGCGAAAGTGAATATATACTCACTTTCGCTTAAGTTATGCAAACGTTTGTCTACTGATTATTTAGAGCAATAACCTGGCTAAGAAGCGTTAGACGTACAGCTTAAATTCAATAACATTAACTCTCGTAATGCTACAGAGAATTTAGCAAATTCATGAACGGAACCTACTTTAAATTCATTTAAAATACTGTCCCAACGATCAACTGAAGTACTGTTTTTCTCATACCATTCTTCAATCGCCTGCTCTACTGATTTTCCATCGGTATATTCAGCTAAAACTAACCCAGCCAATTGACGTTGTTGCCAATCTAAATCTTCGCGGAATGACGCTCTTGCAAGGGCTTGCCAATGATTATCAACACCTTGATTATTAATTTGTTTTAAGAACCAATGCAAAGATAATTTATCACCTAATACATAGTACAAACGAGCCGCTACAGAAACGGGTTGTTTTGCGGCTTCTGCCGATGCTGAGATGTCCATTGCTGAGTATAAACTGCTTAAGCGTGCTAATAAATTACCTAGCTCACACGGTACACCCATTTCAAGGTAATGATTGGCTTGTTCAATATGTTCAATGACTTCATCTTTAACTAAATAATTATCTAAGTTGACTTTAATATCATCAACCGCAGGTTTGTACTTAGCTATCAACTCTTGAATTGACATGTTTTGTGAACCATTACGCAGTAACCAACGAGCCACTCGACGAATCGTTCGACGCATAACAAAGAAAGCATCGTATTGTGCCACTGTCGTTGCTGTGTTATCTAACTCACGAATTTGTTTGAATAAGTCTCCAAACTCAAAAATAGCGCGGGTTGCAGAATACGCATTAACAATATCAGTGACCGCGTAACCTGTTTCTTCTTGCATTCGAGTAATGAAGTTACACCCCATTTCATTAACCATTTGATTTGCTAAGCAAGTTGCAATGATTTCTGAACGCAGAGGATGATTGTCCATTTCCGCTCTATAGTTACGTTGTAACTCAGTAGGGAAATAGGTTTTAAGCAAATCAGCATGATAAGGATTATTTGCAATCTCATCACAAGCAAGTTGCTCTTTTAATACCATCTTTCCATAAGCGACCAAAACAGAGAGTTCAGGACGAGTAAGTCCCTGCCCTAATTTCTCTCTTTCTATTAGAGTTTCATCATCTGGGATAAACTCTAATCCACGATCCAATTGACCTTTCTTCTCTAAATGATGAATAAATCGGATCTGCTCTTTAACTAATGCGGTACCTTGCTGCTCTGTTACTGAGATCGATTCAGATTGGCAATAAGCATCATCAAGAACAATGTCACCAACTTCATCTTCCATTTTTTCAAGTAAGACATTACGTTGCTTATAAGTAAGATCCCCATTCGCAACAAGACCATTCAGCAAGATCTTAATGTTAACTTCGTTATCAGAACAATCAACACCACCTACATTATCAACAAAATCGGTATTAACACGACCACCTTTTAGGCCATATTCAATACGACCCAATTGTGTCATTCCTAAGTTACCGCCTTCACCAATCACTTTCGCATTTAGCTCTGCACCATTGATTCTTAACGCATCATTAGCACGGTCACCCACATCGACACTGGTTTCTTTTGTTGCTTTAACATAAGTACCAATCCCCCCATTCCATAAGAGATCCACATTCATTTTTAAGATCATTTGAATGAGATCGTTTGGTGCTAGAGACTGCTTACGTGTACCTAACATTTTCTGAATTTCAGGAGAGAGATTTATCGACTTTGCACGGCGAGAGAAAAGCCACCACCTTGAGAAATAAGATCTTTATTGTAATCTTCCCAACTTGAACGTGGCAGTTCAAATAATCGATTACGTTCAGGCCAAGTCATTTCAGCATTCGGGTTTGGATCAATAAAGATATGCATGTGGTTAAATGCGGCTTGTAAACGAATATGTTTAGATAACAACATCCCATTACCAAACACATCCCCCGCCATATCGCCGACACCTGCGACAGTAAAATCCGTGGTTTGACAATCAATTCCCATTTCTCGGAAATGACGTTTCACTGATTCCCACGCCCCTTTAGCCGTGATACCCATCGCTTTATGGTCATAACCATTAGAACCACCAGAGGCAAAAGCATCACCCAACCAGAAGTTATATTCTTCAGAAACTGAGTTTGCTAGATCAGAGAACGTTGCTGTTCCCTTATCAGCAGCAACAACCAAATATGGATCATCATCATCATGGCGAACGACATTTTTCGGTGGAATCACTTCCCCTTCAATGATGTTGTCAGACACATCTAATAATGCGCGAATAAATTGTTTATAACAGCGTTGACCTTCAGCAAAGATATCATCACGAGTCGTGAAATTATGCTGCTTCTTACAAACAAAGCCACCTTTGGCCCCAACAGGAACAATGACCGTATTTTTAACTTGTTGTGCTTTAACCAAACCTAAGACTTCTGTTCGGAAATCTTCTTGGCGATCTGACCAACGTAAACCACCACGAGCGACTTTACCACCACGTAAATGGACACCTTCAATATCAGGCGCATAAACAAAGATCTCAAATGCAGGTACAGGCGCTGGAATTTCAGGAATATTTGATGGTTTTAGTTTTAGAGATAGCCATGGTTTTGATTGGTTGTTCTCACAGACTTGATAATAGTTAGTACGAACAGTAGCAACTATCATGTCTACGTAACGTCGGATAATACGATCATCATCCAAGCTTTCTACTTTATCTAAACTCGCAAAAATCACATCTAATTGTTTTTGTTGTTTTTTCTCACTCCAACCCATTGTTGGATTAAAACGAAGATCAAACAATGCAACAATTGATACCGCTAAATGAGTATGAGTTGATAATGTGTCTTCAATGTATTGTTGACTGAATGGGAAACCAACTTGACGCATATAACGAGCGTAAGAACGTAAAATAGTCACTTCACGGCCAGACAAACCAGCACCAAGTACTAATCGGTTAAAACCATCACTCTCTAATTCACCACTCCAAATTTTCGCAAAGGCGTCTTGGAAACGATCACGAGCCTGACGAAGATCTACTTCGGCAGAACCGTTATGAATCATAGAAAAATCTAAAATCCAATCTACAGAGCCATCACTTTTCTTAACGGTATAAGGTGATTCACCAATCACTCTTAACCCTAAGTTTTCAAGCATAGGCATTACATCGGATAAGTGAATAGGTTCATCACGATGGAACAGTTTAAGTTTAACGTTCGCTGAACCTTTCTTTTCTTCTTGAGGACGATAAAACAACATCCCCAACTTATTTTCATCGCTTAAATTTTCTAAACGTTCAATATCCGCAACCGCAGAACCAGGTAACGTCGCTTCTTTGTATGAACGAGGAAAAGCCCGTTGATACTGTTTCGCAATCGCCGTTCCTTTACTTTCGCCAAGGTTTGCTACAATCACATCGCATAAACGATCATCCCACGTTGATGCTGCTTCCATTAGGTTATTCTCAATATCTTTCACATTAATATCGCCGTTATTGTTATCTACACGAACAATGTAATGAGTTCTTGCTAATGCACTTTCTGAAAAGAACGTTGTAAATTCAACTTCTTGATCAGAACCAAAGTAACTCTTTAAGATACGTTGAGTTTGACGGCGTAATTCTGTGTTATAGCGCTCTTTTGTTACATACACCATGCATGAGAAGAAACGACCAAACGGGTCGCGACGAACAAATAGACGCAATAAATCACGATCTTGCATCTTAACTACGCCGGTTCCTACTTCAAGCATCTCTTCTTCCGTTGCTTGAAAAAGTTCATCACGAGGATAAGTCTCAAGGATATTGTTTAATGCTTTGTAAGAATGAGAGCCTTTGATGTAATGGCTTGCTTCAAGAATACGTTCTACTTTATTACTAAGTAGAGGAATATTAGAAACACTTTGGTTGTATGCCGTTGAAGTATATAAGCCGGTAAAACGATGCTCACCAATCACTTTGCCTTCTTTGTTCAACCGCTTAATACCAATGTAATCAGTATAAGCGGGACGGTGAATTCGAGACTTAGTATTTGATTTAGTTAAGATGAGTAAATCTGATTTTTTAGCCGCGGCTCGAGCAGACGATGGCATATCCGATAGTTTTGTCGCATGAATACGAGAATCTAAAGAAAATAGTCCTAAACCAGTCTCTGCTGTTGGTGTTAGTTCGTAATCCCCTTCGATAGCAACTAAATCAAAATTCTTATACCCCATTAAGGTAAAGTTATGATCCTGTAACCACGCTAGAAATTGAATGGATTCATTAACCTGATCTTTTCCAATCGGAGAAGGATTAGACTCAAGCTCAACAATAACCTCAGTCAACTTTTCAGACATTGGCTTCCACTCATTCACTACACGGCGAATATCTTCTAATACTAAAAATAACTCCGTCTGAAGTGTTTTTATTTCTGTGGGATCACTAAGATGATCTACCTCAAAATGAAAGAGAGTTTGCTGCATTGTAGAATCATTACTGCAGATCGAAATAATCTCACCATTTTCACGAGTAAAACAGTGTGGACCATGCAGCATAAAGTGACTTGTCATATCAAGACGGGTAAGGGCCATCTTAACTGAGTCAACTAAAAATGGGTTATCTGGTGTGACAATCTCAACGACGGTGTGTGTTGACTGCCAGCCATCTTGACTTAATGTTGGATTAAAAATACGAACCGAAATATCAGATAGATTTACATCCGACAAATGGTTCCAAAGGCTAAGAGTTGCCCCATACATATCTGATTCATTACGTTGTAGTAAATCATCATCATCAATATTGGCAAATAAACGCTGAGCAAGTTGCGTTATTAGTGATTGTTGAGGCATTTCAAGCTTTTCAGCAATTAAAGCGTACACTTTCTCGAGTAGTACGGGAAGGATAGGATCACGCGTCGTCATAAAGCGAATGCTCCGTTTCTTATGATTAGAATTATGTATAATAAGTGTAGCAGTTGATACTGCTTATGCGCCTCATATTGTAAGGATAATATGACGGAAACGTTATGACTTTTTTACGTGCTAGAGGGTTTATAGTTAGAAGTGTGATTAAGGTAGAGGTTTATCCTACTTGTTCAAGATTTACAAACCGATTATTTTGGTCCACAGTTAAACGAAAGCGCCCTTTCACTCCTAATTGAGTTAAAAATGCGCGAAAACGCGACGCTGGTAACTGTAACTTTAAACCTTGTTCAGTCATGACTAAAACCGTACTCGCCGTGCCAGAGTAATGACTTAAAAAGGCTTGGTAGCTAACGCTAACTCTAAAATAATAAAACGTATTCATGATCGACGATGTTATCTACTTTGAACTATCAAAAACAAAGTATAAAGAAAAAACAAAAAATGGTCAGCATAAAATACTGACCATTTATCACTTTTATTGAAGTAAGATCTTATTTTACGCTAACGCTTTCATTACCTTCTCAAACAGATCTTTTGCTAAGTTATCAAGATCAGCCAAGCGCTGCAATTGTGCTTTCATCAACGTTTGACGATCACTATCATACTTCTTAAATTTCAATAGTGGATCAATCAAACGTGAAGCTACTTGTGGATTACTCACGTTCAGATCAAGTAAAATATCGCCTAAGAATGCATAGCCTTCACCTGATTTAGCATGGAAATTAACAACGTTATTCGCAGCAAAAGAACCAATTAAACTACGAATACGATTCGGGTTTTTCAGACTAAATGCGGTATGATCCATTGTTGCTTTAATTGCTTTAATTGCTTTAATTGCTTTCAAGGCATCAACACTTGGGTTTGAGCCTTGTAGAATAAACCACTTATCCATAACCAAACCATCATGCGACCACTTATCACTAAAGTCATTCATTAAGCTTTGACGAATAGAAAGTTGTGCCGAGTTAGCCGATACCATTGCGGCCATCGTATCAGTCATGTTATCTGCCGACTCATATTGTGCTTTAACTAACGCTTCACCCTGCTCTGTTTTTGCAAGATAGCTTAATACACAATTGCGTAAAGCACGTTTCCCAATAGCATCATGTGCAACCGAATAACTAACTTGCTTTAAACTATGATAAGTGGCTGAAAATTCATCTTTTAATTCTGTAGCTAATGTTTGTTTAATAAAACTAAGTGCTTTATCAATGGCATCTACATCAACAATATCAAACCAGCCGGTGATTTCATTGTGATTTGGCAAGACGAACATTTCTGCTATAAATGCATGATCTAATTCTGTATTTAATAATACGCCGCGGAAAGCATCAACTACAGCTTCTGGCAGAACAAGTGCCTCATTATTTTGAACAGAAGTAATGTTCGCACGAATGTAGTTTGCAAGTAACATCTGTCCAGCATCCCAACGAGCAAAATCGTTCTTCGCATGAACCATCAAGAAAATTAATTCTTCATCACTATAAGCGTAATTTAACTTAACGGGTGCAGAAAACTCACGAAGTAACGAAACTACTGGTTTTTCAGATACTTGTTGGAAGATAAACGTTTGTTCGTCTTCAGTCACATTCAGTATATTACTGATTTTATCATTGTTACAGCGTAACTAAATTACTGAACCATCTTGCGCATACAACTCAATATCTAACGCGAATTTTTCAGTCTGGTCTTCTGTTACTGGCGTATGTTGTTTCACTGTTAGCGCATATTCTTGTTTTGTTTCATCGTATTCAGAAGCAACAGACAAAACAGGTGTACCTGATTGACGGTACCAAAGACGGAATTGTGTTAAATCAATTCCTGATGCATTTTCCATCGCTAATACAAAATCTTCGCAGGTTGCAGCCGTACCATCATGACGTTCAAAATAAAGCTTCATTCCTTTTTGGAAATTCAATTCACCTAATAAGGTATGCATCATACGAATCACTTCACTGCCCTTTTCGTACACCGTTAACGTATAGAAATTATTCATTTCTATCACTTTTTCTGGACGAATTGGGTGAGCCATCGGACTTGCATCTTCAGAGAACTGAGGGCCGCGCATGATACGAACGTTATTAATTCGGTTTACTGATCGAGAACCAAGATCAGAAGAAAATTCTTGATCTCGGAAAACCGTTAAGCCTTCTTTTAAACTCAATTGAAACCAATCTCGGCAAGTAACACGGTTACCTGTCCAGTTATGGAAATATTCATGACCAATTACCGCTTCAATTCCAAGGTAATCGGTATCGGTTGCTGTTTCTTGTTTTGCTAATACAAACTTCGAGTTAAAAACATTTAACCCTTTGTTTTCCATCGCACCCATGTTGAAAAAATCAACTGCTACGATCATATAAATATCGAGATCATACTCAAGATCAAAACGATCTTCGTCCCACTTCATTGAATTAATTAATGATGCCATTGCATGAGGTGTTCGATCTAAATTACCTTGATCAACATAAATTTCTAGAGCAACGTCACGACCCGATTTAGTCTGGTAAGTATCTGTTAATACATCAAAATTACCGGCAAATAACGCAAATAAATACGCTGGTTTTGGAAATGGATCTTGCCAATGCACAAAGTGTTTACCACCATCAAGATCACCATGATTAATTCGATTACCATTACTTAATAAATGTGGGTATGCTTTTTTATCCGCAATAACTTTTGTCGTAAAACGAGCCAAAACATCAGGACGATCTAAATAATAAGTAATACGGCGAAAGCCTTCGGCTTCACATTGAGTACAGAAACCATCGCCTGATTTGTACAAACCTTCAAGTGCTGTATTTTCTTGAGGATTTACTTCAGTGGTGATTTTAAGGTTAAATTCACCACTGACATTATGAATCGTTAATTGAAAATCAGTTAAGGTATAATCCGAATACTCAACACCATTAACTGCTAATGATGTAAGTACCATGCCCTCGCCTTCAAGAAGAAGATCCGTTGATTTTTTTAATTGCTTAACTTGAGACGTTGCTGAAATATGTGTTTTAGTATCATCAAGGTCAAATACTAAATCTATGTCTGAAATGGTGAATTCTGGAGATTGATAGTCGTTGCGAAACTTAGCCTGTAGTTGCTGGCTCATAATATATCCTTATGATTTCTATCACTAATAAATAAATAAATGAAAAGCGAGTGATAGTTACTAATTAACTCAGCTATTTTCTCACAAGATATGGCCAGGTTGTAAATTAAAAGTGGTCTCGGCTCATATTTCTATCCTTATAGGCTCATTATTCTCTTTGCAATAATGCGTACATTCCAAACTGTTCATTTTTCAATTCTAATACATCTTCTTTAATTGTAAATGTTGACTCTTGCTCCCCTTCCTCATAAAGCAAAACTAAATCATCATCTTCAAAATAATAATAACCAACCTGCTGATTTTTTTTACCCGTTGTAGAAACAACCTCTAATGAAAAAATAAAATCTGAACGTAACTTCAGATTTAATGCTTTAACATTACTTGCCATAATATCTTCACCAGAGACTAATTTTGAACTCCAAGAACCAATAAAATTTTCAGGAACAACTTTGAAAAATTCAATACCATTTAAATAAAGACGATTATGACTAACTTGATAATGATAAACTTGTGGCTCTTCTTCATCACCTTCAAAACGAATGTGTTCTTGAGACAAAGAAAATTCGCCTCTCCACACATCTGCTGAATTTGATTCCATTTCAATCATCTCTATAAAAAAATCATGATTTGAACTCAACGAAATATGAAGAACATCATAATCACTCTCTGCATCTTTTGGTTTAAAAAAATACCAATCACCAAGAAGAAAAGGATTTTCAAAATGGGTAATATTCCTATTTTTTAATTCCACCGTTGCACTTGATGTGAATGGGTTAATAAAAAGCAACAGAATTAACAATATTATTGGCTTCATAACTTTACTCCCATTAAATCTAAATCTACTTTTTTCTCTTTTATTATTCTCTCTATTAATCCTAGATGAAAAAATGGGTATCTGCTTGAATTTTACGTATAAAAAAACAGAAGCCATAAATAGCTTCTGTTTTTAAATAACGATAATGAAAACGTTCACATCAAGAATAACAATCTTCTTAAGTATTAACGTTCCATTGTTGCCAAATCAATGGTAATTGACACTGCTTCGTCTAAATAAGCATCTGGTGCTTCATAATCTTTTGGTATGTCATCAATAGATTTAAACGCTTCTTTTTCAAGATGTTTTTGTCTTTGATTTACACGATCTAAACGACGAACATCAGCATCATCACTTTCTTTCTCACGCACTTTCTTGTTTAGTGACATCGAAGTAATGTCTTTTTCAGCTTTATAGCGAGCAATATCTTCTTGAATGAAACCAAACTCTTCATCTGATTTGATTCGTTCGACATGCTTTTGTGCCAATGGAGCAATCGTGTTCGCAATCTGATTTGTTTGCTTATACTCGGCTGCTTTAATGCTATCCCAAGGAAGTGCATTATCTTCAACACTTTCGCCAGTATCTTTAGCATCAATCGCGGTTGGAAATGCAATATCAGGAACAACACCTAAATTTTGCGTACTACCACCATTGATTCGATAGAATTTTTGAATTGTGTATTGAACATGACCTAGTGGCTTATCAAATAAATCATAAATATGATTCAATGAACGATGCTGTTGTACTGTTCCTTTACCAAATGAATTTTCGCCTAAAATTACAGCACGGCCATAATCTTGCATTGCTGCAGCAAAAATTTCAGAAGCTGAGGCACTATAACGATTCACTAATACAGTCATCGGACCAGTATAAGCAATTTCACCATCAGTATCAGCATTGACATTAACACGTCCATAACTATCACGAACTTGAACTACAGGACCTGATGTAATAAATAAACCAGATAATGCCGTTGCTTCAGTTAATGCACCACCACCATTGTTACGTAAATCGACAACAATACCGGTAATGTTTTTTTCTTTTAATTCAGCAATTTGTTTTTTAGTGTCTTCAGCTAAGCCAACATAGAAACTTGGTACTTCTAATACACCAATTTTCTTGCCGTCTTGCTCAATCACTTCAGACTTAACTGCTCTATCTTCTTCTAAACGAATCTTATCTCGAACAATTGTGACAACGTGACTTTTTGAATCTTTACCTTCTGGCAAGATATCAAGATACACTTTTGTTCCTTTAGGGCCTTTTATTAATTGAACAACGTCATCTAAACGCCAACCAATCACATCAACAGATTTTTCACCTTCTTGAGCAACACCAATAATTCGGTCACCTTCTGAAAGTTGTTTACTGTTTTGTGCAGGACCACCAGCCACGAGAGATCGAATAACAGTATAGTCATCGGTCGCTTGCAATACCGCACCAATACCTTCTAATGAAAGATTCATTTCAGATTGGAATTGTTCAGCATTTCGTGGGGATAAATAGCTAGTATGAGGATCAACTTCACGAGCAAATGCATTAATGTAAAGTTGGAACGCATCTTCGTTGTGACTTTGAGTCAAACGCTTTAACGCATTATTATAACGCTTGCCCAACATCTTTTGGATTTCAGGCCAATCTTTTCCTGTCATAGACAAGTTAAGCGCATCATATTTAACACGTTTACGCCAAAGTTCATTTAACTCAGCGTCATCTTTTGGCCATGCCGCGTCAGAGCGATCTAACTCAAAAGATTCATCAACAGTATAATCAAACTCTTTATCTAATAAAGACAATGCATAAACGTAACGCTCAAAACGACGTTTGAGTGATAAGTTATAAATATCAAAGGCGGCTTGAGTATCACCCACTTTTAATTGATCATCAAATTTGGTTGATAATGGAGCGAAAGAGGTAAGATCCGCTTGAATAAACACGTTTCGATTATAATCGAGCATGTCTAAATATCGCTCATAAATGGCAACTGAGAAGTCATCATTCAATGAGAAATGCTTATAATGAGAACGTGTAAAACGAGAAGTAACGCGCTTACTTGCTGTCGCGTGCTGAGTTTCAGCCGCTAATACAGGTAAGTCCGTTTCTGAATACTTGGCTTCAAGAACCTTAGCTTCAAGTGCGTGTGCAGACGCTGCTAGCATTACGCCAGCAGCAATCAGCGAGACTCTAAATCGACAATTCATGCGTCGGGAGTACTCCTTTATGAACGAAGGTTCTCCGCTTTAACAACCATTTGTAGGCCGTTTGATAAGCGAATTCGAACATCATCCTTGTTAATTTCTACGATTGTCGCTGGCATGTTGCCTTTACCCATGTTCACACTTACGTTATTACCTACGGTAATTTCGTCAGAGTTTAGAGCACGAGTTTCAACTGGCTTCTCTTGCTTTTTCGCAACAGCAGCAGGTTGAGGACGACGCTTTGGTGGAGTAGTAGCACGAGCTGGTTTTTTAGCTTTCGCTTCTTCTCTTGCTTTTTTCGCTTGCTCTTTACGACGAGCAGCTACTTTAGCTTTGCTCTCTTCAAGAGATGCTTTAGCGTGTTCAACGTGCTCTTCTTCTAGTTCACCACAAGGGTTACCATCTAAATCAACACGAGATGCGCCCGGCTTAACACCGTGTAGGTAACGCCAAGAAGATGTGTACTGACGTAAGCCAGCACGTAGCTGAGTTTTACTTACTTTAGAATCATCGCTTAAACGCTCCGCTAGATCTTGGAAGATACCAATTTTAAGAGGTTTAGCTTCGCCTTCTAAAATAAAGCATTTCGGGAAACGCTCAGCAATGTATGCAATAACTTCTTTGCTGTTCGCTAGTTTTTCAGAGTTTTCCATGTAGTTTCCTGATAGATACGGTTTAGTCCGTATATAGGTTTATTTCTAGTAAAGATATTGCGCTATTATATATGCAATAACTTCTTTGCTGTTCGCTAGTTTTTCAGAGTTTTCCATGTAGTTTCCTGATAGATACGGTTTAGTCCGTATATAGGTTTATTTCTAGTAAAGATATTGCGCTATTATAGATACTTAAGCGTGAAAAACCACTACTGAAGGAAAATTAAAGTCTCTTTTCTGCTTCTTTCATGAAATCAGCCAGTCCTTTTTCGTCAATTTCACTAAATCGACCAATATTTGGGCTATCTATATCTAAGACACCAACCAACTTTCCATTTCTATAAAATGGAATTACGATTTCTGAATTACTTTCCGCGTCACATGCAATATGTCCATCAAATTCATGAACATCTTCAATACGTTGAACTGTTTCAGTTAAAAATGCAGTTCCGCATACGCCCTTACCTATCGTAATCCTAATACAAGCGGGTTTCCCTTGGAACGGTCCTAATACTAATTCATCGTCTTTAAGTAGATAAAAGCCAACCCAATTAATGTCATCAAGCTCCATGTTCAGTAATGCGCTTATATTTGCAAGATTAGCAATAAAATCAGGTTCATCTTCAATAAGGCCGATTGCTTGTTGCGTTAGTCGTTGATAATTTTTTAAATTCATCTCTACTTCTTTCCTTTGTTAGATCTATTCTAAGTATTAACTATACCAATCACTTGCGACTCTAATTATACTGAGTACAATGCCTCCGAAAATACAATAATAGGAATCATTCTCATTGTGAATAACATTACTTCTCCTACAATTAACTGGAATTGGCTACTAAGGCAAGCTCGAAGCTATAAAAAGCGCCTATTTAGTGCTAATTTAATCGCCATCGTCGCGACACTCATTAGCGTACCTATTCCATTGTTCATGCCATTAATGGTCGATGAAGTCCTACTTCACAAACCGGCTACTGGTGTTGAATTACTAAACACCCTGCTTCCTTCTGCATGGCAAAGCCCTGTCGGTTATATTCTCTTAGTTCTTGTTCTTGTGATCTTAATGCGGATCATCAGCCAAATATTAAATATTATTCAAGGCCGTCAATTCAGTCTTGTTTCTAAAACGATTACTTATCAGATCCGCTTACAACTGCTTGATAAACTCAGTCGCATTAGCATGAAAGAATACGAGTCTCGTGGAAGCGGTGGAATCAATTCACATATCATTACAGACATCGATACCATCGATAAGTTCTTAGGCCCGACACTAAGTCGCTTTATTGTTTCCTTTTTAACGGTACTAGGCACTGCTGGTGTTCTACTTTGGATCAACTGGCAACTTGGTTTATTCATTCTTCTTGTTAACCCTATCGTGATCTATTTTTCTCGAAAATTAGGCAATCGAGTAAAAGATTTAAAAAAGAAAGAAAACCAAGCCTATGAAAAATTTCAAACTCGATTAATTGAAACCTTAGATGGGATTTATCAACTTCGAGCATCTAACCGTGAACGTACCTTTTTAAAGCAGCTACAAGTACAAGCAGATGATATAAGAAACAGTGCCGATCAATTTACCTGGCAATCAGAAGCTGCTGGTCGTCTTTCTTTTCTGCTTTTCTTATTAGGCTTTGAACTTTTCCGCGCTGCTGCAATGATAATGGTATTAATGAGCGACTTAAGCATTGGTCAAATGTTCGCTATTTTTAGTTACTTATGGGTAATGTTGTCACCAATTCAAGAATTATTAAGTATTCAATTTTCTTGGTATGGCGCTTCTGCCGCACTAAAACGAATAAATACGTTGCTGCATATTGATGAAGAACCTAAAGTTAATAGTACTGTTAACCCATTTGATTCTCATGTAACCGCCAGTATTTCTATTTCTGATCTAAACTTTAGTTATAACGAAGATGTGCATGTCTTAAAAGATTTGTCATTAACTATCCATCCAGGAGAGAAAGTGGCTCTGGTTGGTGCAAGTGGTGGTGGTAAATCGACACTGATCCAACTGTTACTGGGATTATATCAACCCAATAGTGGTCGAATATTATTTAATGGTCATGACACTCGGGACGTTGGATTTGAAAAGATTCGTAACCAAATCTCGGTTGTATTACAACAACCTATACTATTTAATGACACACTAAGGCATAATCTGACATTAGGCAGTGAATATTCTGATGATTTATTATGGAATGCGCTTGATGTAGCTCAACTGCAAGATGTTGTCATTCAGCTAACAGATGGGTTAGAGACGCAAATTGGTCGCCAAGGTGTAAAGTTATCTGGTGGACAACGTCAACGATTGGCCATTGCGAGGATGGTGTTAACCGATCCTAAATTTGTTATTTTAGATGAAGCAACCTCTGCACTGGATACTGCAACAGAAGCGGCATTACATAAGGCATTAAGTGATTTCTTGGTAGGACGCACAACACTCATTGTTGCTCATCGACTAAGTGCCGTAAAACAAGCCGATACGATTTATGTTTTAGATGACGGAAAAGTAACTCAATCAGGAACTCATCATGAACTCGTTACACAACAAGGACTCTATCAGACACTTTATGGATCAATACAAAGTTAATCTCTTGGATAACCATCGTGGAAGACGCTAAGTTTCGTCGCTGTCACGGTTGTGACCTTGTTGTAGAAGTAGCGAAGGTAGACAAAAAGCAAAATGCTCACTGTCCTCGCTGCAATACGCAGCTTTATCGTGGTAATCGTATTTCACTAAACAGTGATTTGGCGATTGCCATTGCTGCGTTGTTACTATTTATACCTTCGCATTTTTTCCCACTCGTCACCATTAAACTATTTGGTGTCATGATCCCTGCTACATTGCCATCAGGTTCAATCACTCTGATGTCTGAAGGGTTCCCAATGCTTGGGTTATTGATTCTATTTTGCAGCTCTATTGCGCCTCTGCTTGTATGTTCTTCCGTTGTCGCAGCACACCTTGCCCTTAGAAAAAAATGGTTTAATTTATTTCGTATAAGCGTTACTACAGTACAACACTTAAAAAATTGGATGATGTTAGATGTCCTTCTCGTCAGTTTAGCGATTGCTTGTTTTAAAATACAAGACCATGCCGATATTTTTGTCGGCTCTGGATTATACGGATTAATCCTTTTGCAGTTTGTCACTTCTTTACTGCTCACTCATGTAAGTGCGAGACGCTACTGGCGAGCATGGCAAAGAAAAAATCAAACGAAGATTGAAGCTCCAATTACGGACCCTCTCAATTCAATACATTGTGAGCACTGCCATTTTACCCAACAAGATGGAACTCATTGTGTTCGATGTAAACGTGCGATTCACAAAAGAAAACCAAGGTCCATACAAAAAACATGGGCTTATTTAATCGCTGCTAGTATTTTCATTATTCCTGCGAATATTATTTCCATTTCAATTTTGTTAACAAATGGTAAGCGCCTTGAAGACACTATTTTTTCTGGGGTTGCAGGGCTCATTCAATCGAACATGTACGGTATTGCCATCATAATCTTTGTTGCCAGTATCATCGTACCTGTGGCGAAAATACTGGGGCTAGGTTACCTGCTCCTTTGCATTCAATTTAAACGTACTATTTTTCATCGCCAGCGAATGTCTATCTATGTCGCGGTAAAATTGATAGGGAAATGGTCAGTCATGGATTTATTCGTAATTTCAATTATGATGACCTTGATTGACCGTGGACAAATTTTAGATTTTACACCCGGAATGGGTGCAGTAGCCTTTGGCTTAGTTGTAGTTTTTACTATGCTAGCCGTAGAAAGTTTTGATTCTCGTCTAATTTGGGATAATTATGAACGCGCCAAAAACCGTTGATTCTTCAATCGAAAAAGTAAACATCAAAACCGAACGTGGAATATCCCCACTTTGGATCTTGCCCTTACTTGCCCTTTGCTTAGGCGGCTGGCTTGTATATTCTGCTTTTGTCGAGGCAGGACAACGTATTCAAATTTATTTTGATGATGCTCAGGGCTTAACCGCAGGTAGAACAACCATTCGCTACCAAGGCTTAGAAGTCGGTATGGTCAAAAACATTACTTTATCGAAAGACTTATCGAATATCTATGTAGATGCTGACATTTATCCTGAAGCGTCCGAGCTATTAAAAGACAACACTCAGTTTTGGTTAGTAAAACCACAAGCCTCGTTAACTGGGATTTCAGGGCTAGACGCTCTTGTTTCTGGTAACTACATTGCGATTTTACCGGGTTCAGGCGAAGCAAAAACACAATTTAATGCATTGGCTAACTCCCCTGTCATTCAACCAAATTCGACGGGATTAAACATTACATTGAGATCCAGTGATCTTGGTTCGATCTCGGTTGGTTCAAAAATCTATTATAAAAAAATTCCGATTGGTGAAGTGTATAACTTCAAATTAGATGAAAAGACCGACAAGATAAAAATCAAAGCCTTAATTGATGAAGAATATGCTCATTTAATTACGTCTAAAAGTCGCTTTTGGAATGCCAGTGGCATTGGTGCCAGTATTGGGTTTGATGGCGTTGATGTGCAATTTGAAAGTTTATCGGCCTTAATTGGTGGGGCTATTGCTGTGGATTCACCCGATGATGGTAAAGCGATTGATAATGGTGAAGAATTCCGTCTTTACTCAAATATCAAAACCGCTGGCCGTGGTATTTCCATTAAAATAACACTACCGGACAATAACCAAATTAGTCCTAATGGTTCATCGATTATGTACCGAGGATTAGAAATCGGTCAGATCAACAGCTTAAAATTATCAGACGATAAAAAAGATATCATTGCATCAGCAACCGTTGAACCCGCGTTTGCTGATTACTTAAATGATGGCTCTCGTTTCGTACTAGAAGAAGCGAAGGTCGGCCTTTCTGGTGTCGAAAATATCGGTAATTTAGTCCGTGGTAACTTCTTAACACTGGTTCCTGGTGAAGGAGATAAATCACGAACGTTCTCCGCTATTCGTAAACCAGAGTTAATAAAACAAGACGCTAAGGCAATAACGTTCTCTTTATACGCAGATCGCTCATTTGGTTTAACTGCGGATACTAAAATCTTATATAAAGGTATTAAAGTTGGTTCGATCACTCACGTCGCTTTAGTTGGTGACCGAGTCAAATTTGAAGCAATGATTTTTGAACAATACAAACGCCTTATAAAAT
The DNA here is from genome assembly GCF_000196495.1 of Aliivibrio salmonicida LFI1238. Classification (NCBI taxonomy): domain Bacteria; kingdom Pseudomonadati; phylum Pseudomonadota; class Gammaproteobacteria; order Vibrionales; family Vibrionaceae; genus Aliivibrio; species Aliivibrio salmonicida. Next base: position 1,641,461 of record NC_011312.1, on the reverse strand, counting down.
CACATAGCAAATTCTTTGTTTCTGGTAGTGTCTCTGCCGAATTAACCGATTCAGGACTAAGTATTGATGTTCCTCCCGCTCAAGAATTGATCTCAGGCTCGATAAGTTTCACGAGTGAAGGTAAAGGGTACAAGCAAAAGAATTACACGTTATTTAAAAACAGTTCATTAGCCGAGCTCGCTCAATTTAAAACAGAAAAAAGTACAGAGCTCACTTTATTTAGTGCAGAACTTCCTCCTATTACCAAGAACAGCCCTATTCTTTATCGTAACCTTGTTGTTGGTAAAGTGACGGATTTCAGCCTTGGTAACGATGGCGTAAACATTAAAGTAAATATTGAAAAGCAATATGCTCACCTTATTCACAGTGACACTGTATTTTGGAATTATTCTGGCGTTAATGTTGAAGCCAGCTTAAGTGGTGTAAATATTCAAGCGGCCCCTCTACTATCCATGATCCGTGGTGGTATTGGTTTTGATAACATTCAAGGCGTAGAAAATAAATTAGGTCAAAAGTGGAAGCTCTACTCAACTCTTTCTGAAGCACAAGCATTCGGGAAGATCATTGCTTTCACTGCGAAAGACAGTTCATCAATATCAAAAGGAACACTGATTAAATATCAGGGCGTTACTGTTGGTGAGATAAGTAAGGTAACACCAAACTTCAAACAAAGTAATGTGTATATACAGGCTCGGATCTTTCCAGAATACGTAAATCAAATTGCCATTCCAGGCAGCCATTTTTGGGTAGTAAAACCAACAATTAGCCTGACTAAAACAGAAAATCTAGACACACTGCTTGGCAGTTATATTCAAGTCACACCAGGAAAAGGAAAAGGAAAAGTACAAACTCAATTTTCTTTAACTGACCAACCACAAGCCGCTGCACTTATAAGTTACACCTTAGAGTCATCCACTCGCGGGTCTGTTAAAGTAGGCACCCCACTTTTATTTAGAGAAATTGAAGTCGGTGAAGTCGTTGATGTTAGGTTAGGTGATCTATCTGACCGTATTATTATCACTATTGGTGTTCAACCAAACTATGCTTATTTAATTCGAGAGAACAGTGTTTTCTGGAATGTATCTGGTGTAAATATGTCGATTGGTATCAGCGGTGCAAAAGTTCGAGCCGGTACTGTTGATAGCATCTTACGTGGCGGGATTGCTTTCTCTACCCCAGATGATGAATCTTTAGCTCCACAGGCAAAAGAAAACAAATCATACTTACTGTATAAAACATCAGAAGACGATTGGCCGTTGTGGAACGCAGCAATACCAAACCCAAATAAATAAGACAAATAACCACACGTCTTAATGTATAAAAAGGCAGCTATTACTTTATAGCTGCTTTTTTATTATCAATTCTTTCAATAATTAAGTCTTTCAATTAATTCCATTTAGACAATAAGCTCAATAGGTATTACACTCCCTCCCATAGTCATCATCCAATGAGATCTCTTCGTGCACGATAATATTTTTCTACCCGATGCTTTTTTAGCACAAGTTCAAGAAACTATGCCTTCTCACCTTTCTATGGACGAATTTGTTGCCGCTTGTAAACGCCCTTTACGTCGCAGCATTCGTGTGAATACTCTAAAAAACAGTGTTGAAGAATTCAAAAAAAGAGCCGAAGAAAAACAATGGCAATTAGACCCAGTGCCTTGGTGTGATACGGGATTTTGGATCACAAGACAAGAAAGCGATACCGTAAAATTAGGCAGTACCGCTGAGCACATGGCTGGTCTATTTTACATTCAAGAAGCCAGTTCAATGATGCCCGTCACTGCATTATTAAAGGACAATGACAATATTGAAATGGCATTAGACATGGCATCTGCTCCGGGATCAAAAACAACCCAACTTGCCGCTGGAATGAAAAACAAAGGCGCTTTAGTTGCGAATGAATATTCGTCAAGTCGTGTAAAAATATTGTGTTCAAACGTCCAGCGTTGTGGTGTGAGTAACGTAGCTCTTACTCATTTTGATGGTCGTGTATTTGGTGGTTGGTTACCTGAAACATTTGATTCAATTCTACTGGATGCCCCTTGTTCTGGTGAAGGAACAATCCGTAAAGATCCTGACGCTATGCATAACTGGAGCCCAGAATCGGTTATTGAAATTGGCGATACTCAACGTGATCTAATAAAAAGTGCGTTCCACGCTCTTAAGCCCGGTGGTGTTATGGTGTATTCAACTTGCACCCTAAACCATGAAGAAAACCAAAACATTTGTCATCATTTAGTGACCGAATTCGGTGACGCCGTCACGTTCGAGCCATTAGGTGATCTTTTTGAGAATGCAGAAAAAGCATTAACAAAAGAAGGCTTTCTACATATCTACCCTCAAATCTTTGACAGTGAAGGCTTCTTCGTTGCAAAGATTCGTAAAAACTCGGCAACGATTGCGCCGGAAGTTAAAAAACGATTAGGTAAGTTCCCTTTTGCTTTAGCAAATCAAAAAGAAATAAAAGCAATTGAAGATGAACTACATAACACGCTGCAATTATCTATTCCTGAAACCAATGAACTTTGGATCCGAGATAAAGAAGTATGGGCGTTTCCAAAAAGAATGAGCTCATTAATCGGTGAAATGCGTTATCACCGTATTGGATTCAAACTTGCAGAAACTCACAAGAAAGGCTATCGCTGGCAGCATGAAGCGATTATGGCTATTGCAAAAGCAGATAATCCAACAAGTTCTGAATTAACCATAGAACAAGCTCGTGAATGGTATATGGGTCGTGATGTTCGTCCTGATAATGTGGGTAAAGGCGAAACCATTGTCACCTTTAACGGTGCCGTGATTGGATTAGGTAAATGGGTTGGTAACCGCATAAAGAATGGGCTTCCTCGTGAACTGGTTAGAGACGGTAACTTATTTTAATCAACGCTAGTTAAAAAGTAGTAGGGAAACGGATATGCCTTCACAATATAGAATCAAACGGATTGTTGAGATCGGAGACACCCTACACCGATGTGGGTGTGCTCCCTATAAAGTAGAACGTTATACCACTTTTTATGCAAATAAATATGGCATAGAGTGCATGATCCAAGCGACACCTACCTCTATAAACTATCAGTTTCCTGATGATGATAATGCGGTCATCATGAAACGACACAAGCCAGCAGGCATTGATTTAGGCTTGCTGGCAAATACCATTATCCGCTTACAACAACCATTAAATGAAAGCTCGCCTCCTGCTGAAAGCATCTTCTTTCCTACATGGATGATTGCATTAGCAAACATTTGTATTCCACCTGCTTTTTTGATGCTCGTAGGCTCGACCTATGAAGCATTATGGGTCAGCTTTCTGCTTGGTTTTATTGTTTGGGGTTGTCAAACGATCTGCACTAAGCGTCGCAGTATTGCTGTTGAATTTTTTAGTGCTTTAGTCATAACTCTCATCGTTACTTTTATCGCAAGTTTAGGTTTTCCGATCCCCATATTAGGGTTATGCATTGCTGCAATAGTTCTCTTTGTTCCCGGTTTATCTATCGCGAATGCCTTAGAATGCTTAGCATTTAACGACTTAGTCTCTGGCACCAGTTTACTTGGCCAATGCTTTCTTACTTTAATCAAACTTTTTATCGGTATTATCATTGGCTTTCACATTGGTGACGCTTTATGGACCATCCCTGAATCCGTAAAATATCAAAACGAATTTCCTCTATGGTTACAGATCGCAGGTTTACCTTTAATTTCTTTTTGCCTTGGCGTCATGTTTAAAGCTAGATTCCAAGATATGATCTACAGCTTACCTGTCGCCGTTTTAGGTATGTGGGGGCCTTTCTATTTAGGCTTTGATGGAGGATGGGTGGTCGGTACTTGGGTAACAACCGTATTGATCACACTTTATGGCACATGGATAGCTAAACGCTTAAATCTGACGGGTATTATCTTTATTATTCAAGGTATTATTATTCTTGTTCCAGGAAGTCGAGTCTTAGTAAGTGCAAGTCAAAGTGTGTTTCAAGAATCAATACTTCCGATTCCGAGTATTGGGTTATCCGCCCTCTTTATGTTCTCAGCCATTGTTGCAGGGCAAATCACCGCTTACTCTATTTACTCACCTAAAATAGACCAAGATTAAATTTTATTGATTTGTAAAAATAGAAAAAGGCCAGTAACTCATCGAATTACTGGCCTTCATTTTATTTATATAATAGTAAAAATTAAGCGCGACTCATGAACTTATGTTCAGTCGTGTTAATTTTAACTTTTTCACCGTTAGCAATATACTCAGGAACTTGTACTGTTAAACCTGTCGTCATTGTTGCAGGTTTAGTACGAGCACTTGCAGAAGCGCCTTTAATTGAAGGTGCTGTATCTACGATTTCTAAATCTACAGCAGAAGGCAATTCAATCGCAACGGGTACGCCATCAACGATAAGAATTTGAATACCTTGTGTATCTTCAGAAATGAAAAGCAACTCTTCTTCAATCGCTTCTTTGTTGAAAGTGTATGGCGTGTAGTCTTCAGAATCCATGAATACGTACTCATTACCATCAACATAAGAGAAAGTCGCACTACGACGGCTGAAATCAGCTAAAGTGATAATCTCATCAGTTTTAAAACTTTCATCTGCTTTTGAACCCGTTGCAACATCGTACATACGCATACGGAATAACGTTGCACCAGCACGGCCACTAGGTGTTAGCTTAGTGATTTCTTTAACAAAATAAACTTTACCGTTGTGTTCAATTGCTGAACCTTTCTTAATATCACTTGCCTTTGGCATGATAAAACATCCATAAAAAATTGGTGTACGAAAAATACCATGAACTTTTTATAACTCCAATAATTATGTGATAGAAAATGATGCTTTATCGACTATTTATTGATCGGTTGATTCAATCATCACCTCATTTCGGCCTGCACACCAAGAACGTAGCATCATAATGGCGGTATATAGAACAACAATTGCCACTAGCCAAGCAAGCATATCAACATCAAGAGACTTCACGATAAAAGCAGCAATCAATACCCCAATCGGCCCTGTAATGGCCACAACCAATGAGGCCCTAGAATTCACGGCTTTTTGTTTAATAAAGCCACCGGCAGAGAAAAAACATAAGAAAGCACATGAACACATCATAATAGGAAAAGCCGCCAGTGGGTTCATCCCTAATAAATAAATCATCGTCATACAAGGCGCGTACAACCCAATACCAACCGTCATCAAGGCACCAAAAATAAAATTACCAATAACAGCAATAACTAATTTTTCACCCGAGAGACCGAGCTCATCACCGCCCAATGGGAATAATTCAAAACGACCAGCAAACATCAACATCGCAACAATAAATAACGCACCAGCCATAATTAAACGAATCAATTGACGATCAAAATTGGATACCAAGCGAGCCCCTACCGTTGCCCCGACACAAGCCGCAATAATTAGGCTCAATAACGTGGTTAAATCAACATTAACTGCAGTTAAGAAAATCAATGCTTGAAATACTGTCGCCATCGTCGCTTGAGCGTTTAATGTCCCAGGTAATACTCGGTCATCAACCAAATTAAATTGTTTATAGCCCGCCGTTTTTATTGCAAAACTGCCTACACCTAACGTGTCGCAAAAGTTAGCAAAACCACCAATCAGACCAATCGCCCATACGTTCGTTTTTTTCTCTGATTCTTTTTTTCTGAGCCATAATGAAATCAACATATAAAGAAAAATTAACCCACCAATAATAAGGCTAATTTGTAACAGCAAAAGAATAGTCATGATAATTTACACAGCAACAGGAAAGCCGCAAATCATAATCCAGTTTACGGGTAAAAACCAGAGAGACGCCTTATAACAAAAGGGACGAGAGATAATGCCACTAACAACTAATCTATATTATTAACACTTAATGATATTATTATAACTAACTTAAATGTATTTAATGAAATAAAGAGAATGCAGGCAATAAAATATGTTTTTTTATGGTTACTGACTGAATGGTTTGATGTGTTACTTTAACAAAAGGTGATAGATTTGTTATCTAACTTAATCAATAAAAATATCTTATGCAAAAGAAACTATTATGCCTTTCAGTATTGCTTGCTGCTTCATGTTCAGCACAAGCAGATAGATTAGATGACATTCAAGAATCCGGCGTCATTCGTGTCGGCACAACGGGCGACTATAAACCCTTCTCTTCCTTCGATGGAAAAAACTATACAGGGTATGACATTGATGTTGCTAAACACATCGCAGATCAATTAGGTGTAAAGCTTGAATTAGTTAAAACGTCTTGGAAAAACCTTATTCCAGATCTAAATGCAGATAAATATGACATTGCAATGGGTGGAATAACACGAAAAATGCAACGCCAATTACACGCAGAACAAACTCAAGGTTATATGACGTTTGGAAAGTGCTTTCTTGTTGCTAAAGGAAAAGCCGACGCATTCAATACCATCGATAAAGTGAACATGAAAGAAGTACGTGTTGGCATCAATATTGGTGGTACCAATGAAATTTTTGCAGACGCTCATCTACAAAATGCGACCTTTACACGTTATGAGAATAATCTTGATGTCCCACAAGCCGTCGCCACTGGTAAAGTTGATGTCATGGTAACCGAAACACCTGAAGCATTATTTTATCAAGCAACCGATAAACGATTGGAAGCCGCGCGTTGTGAGACCCCATTTACTAAAAGCCAATTCGGCTATCTTGTCCCTAAAGGAGAGCAAGAACTCTTAAATACGGTTAATTTCATTATGGATGAAATGAAATTAAAAAATATTGATGAACAGTTTATGAAAAACAACTCATTAAGATAACGTCACGCTATAAATATTTGCCTTAATTCTCTTAATTATGATTAGCAGACTTACTGGAGGTGAGTGTTTTACCTCCTTTTGACCTCAATTCAATTTCCATCCATAGAAAATCACTTTCTATTATCAGAAACGTACAATGAATATTGCACAGCGTAACTAATTTATTATCACAAAGATCAAAAAATGACTGCATAGAACGACATATCAACATTTGGTTACTCATAACACCTCTTTATAAGAAATTTAAATATAATAGATAATTCAAATCACTTTGTGCTGTCACTTCGGAAATAGGAAAACCTGTTATTTAATAAAAACAACATAGCAAAGCTCATGATGTTCTTATCTTCGTAATGCCTCCTTAAAACTAAGGCAATAAAGTTTAGCTTTCGTTTTTCGAGCTAACGTGCCCTTACTCTCAATAATCTCACAACGTCCCATTGAATAATTAATATCACTGTATTTCATTGATAATATACCGCTGATCCTTAACCCTGTTTCTAGCCCTATTTTCCATATAAGAGTAAAGGTAGGATCATGGTTCATCTTTAAGTACTCTTCTGCGTAACGAAGGTGTTTCCTACTTTTAATTGGTTCTACGTAAGCCATTGTTTTCTCCTTGATACCATTACACTCGTTGCTCATTAGAACGAGCATAATAATTATAGTCTATCAAACTGCCATACTCGTAATTATTGTATTTATCAATAAAATTAAACACCTTTAACAATATGAAATTTAAGTATTTTAGACATAAAAAAGCCCACAATACTGCGGGCTATATTAATAATAAAATAAGGATTACATTGTCTAATCCATTAAACTTTTCGATTTAATTGCTTTTTTAGATAACTCTTTTGCAAATACAGCAATATCATTTTCAAACTCTTCAACACTGTCTCGAATATCATCCAATTTCACAGTCAACATTTCTCTGTTTTCCATAATTATCTTGCCATTAACAATCGTGGTATCAACATTACCCGGGTTTGCTTGATAGACCAACGTAGCATACGGATCATAACTTGGCATCATGTTCGCTGATTGTGTTTCTACAATCACAATATCCGCTTTTTTCCCAACTTCTAACGAGCCAATTTCATCTTCCATATGAAGTGCTTTTGCTCCACCAAGTGTTGCCATTTCAATGACTTGTTCAGGGATCATGATTGTTCTATCAGAGTGTTTCAAACGCTGCATATTTGCGGCGTAGCTTAATGTTCGCCATAAATCGACTTGATTTGAGCTCATAGGTCCATCAGTACCTAAGCCGATTCTCATGTCAGCTCGATACATGTCCCAGGCTGGGGCAATCCCTGTCGCTCCTTTGGCATTCGCCATTGGATTGTAAGAGACACCAACGTCGGATTTTTTCAACAATGCTTGATCACGTTGAGATAGGTGAATACCGTGAGCAATAACAACACGTTCATCAAGTACCCCTATTTCATCTAAATATTCAACGGGTGATGTTGCTTTTGTCGTGTCTTTGACTCTTTGTTCTTCGTTTGGAAACTCAGCAACGTGAATTAACACGGGCACATCGTATTTCTCTGATAATCCATTAATCTCTTGAAGCTTATCTTTACTTACGGTGTAAACAGCATGAGGCGCATACGCCGGCGTAATTAGAGGATCATTTTTATATTCATTAATAAATGATTCCGCGTATTCTATTCCCCCATAAGGTTGCTTAGCATCTACCACCGGAAATTTAATTGCCATTTCATCCATGTGGTAATACATATCAGCGTAAGTTGTTACTCCACTTTGAGCTAAATCAATCGCCCCTAATTTAGTTGCGCTATAAATTAGTTCTCTGCTTAATTTCTCAGATTCTAATGGGAAAAAATACGCAAATAAGCGATTTGAAATACCCTCCTCTCCTAAACCTCGAAAAGCGATCATCGGTAAATGGTTATGGCTATTTATCATACCTGGCATAACGATACCATCTTCTGCATCAATCACTTTAGGTGCTTGGTATTGTTCTAATAATTCAGCGGTACCGACGGCAATGATCTTATTGTTTTTAACCACAACAACACCATTATCGATAACTTGCATTGAAGAATTAATCGTTAATATTTGTCCATTATTAATAATCAAATCAGCGTTATAATCTTGTTTTTCAATAGTCGTTCCACAACCGCCCAACAATATTGCACTAATACTCAATACCAAGCTTTTAAGCTTCATTCCTAAACCTTAATAATTTTTCCCCATAATGAATATAAAGATAAATATCTGGGGGAAATATTTATCTTTATTTGTAATATACATTACAATCTACATGCTAAATAAGTCATTAGATATAGTAAAAAATAGCGTTATGAATAGTTTAATTACCTATCTGATGACTCAATCTAAATACCGTTAATTTAAACGATGCTCTTATTTATCATTAAAGTTGTAACCAAAAAAAAGAACGTAAGCGTTTATAGCTATACGTTCTTCTCTTTTGCACTTAGCTATATAAAGCAAGCTTATAACTCAAACATTTTATCAAATTCTCTTTGTGCTAAAATGTCTTCGATCTTTATACGAGGATCTTGCTTAGCCGCAGTATCCGTATTGGCTTGCTTCGTTTTCTTCCCTGTTTTAACTTCGCGCGTTGCTTTTGTTTTACTTGTCATGTAACTCTCCATTTAAGAGTGCATCTTAACAGTTTAAGAGCAACAATGTATCATGGCAGCGTCAATTTTATACTAAAAATGCTTAATTAGATAATAATAATGATCTTGATCCAATTATTATTATCCCTCTTGTGTACGGTTTTTTTGTAGTTTTCCCATTAAGAACTTAATTACTATAGGAAATAAACCAAGCAAAGCCAATGAACCTAAAATTTGAGGAGAAATTAAACCTGACAGCGAGTTTATCTCTGATAACTGAGTCCCTGCATTCAAATAAACCATGGTTCCGGGTAACATACCTATCTGGCTAAAGAGATAAAAGCGTCCTGCGCTTAGCTTTGTTAGGCCCATAAGTAGATTAATTAAAAAGAACGGAAAGATAGGAATTAACCGTAAAGTCAGTAAATAAAAAGCACCGTCTTTTTCTACGCCTTGATTAATTGGTATAAGCTTATCTTTAAATTTGTTATCTACCCACTCTCTCAGTAAATAACGGCTGCTTAAAAAAGCAATTGTTGCGCCTATCGAACTTGAAAACGACACAAGCAATAAACTCCACCAGAAGCCAAATAATGCTGCTCCTAATAATGTAACAACCGCCGCACCAGGAATAGATAAAGCAGTAATAACAATGTACGCAATAAAGTACATGCCGCTGTATAAAAACAAGTTTTCTTTCACATCATTTTGCAGATTGAGATGAAATTCTTTCACTTGTTCTAATGTTAAAAGATCACCAAATTTAAAATAAACAAAGGCGAAAGAGGCAAGAAGAACAAGTAATAAGAGTCTTTTTTTATTCATAATGAGTACCTCTCTTTAATCAGTCATTGTCATCGATTTTTCAAGATTATCAAATCCACCAATGTATTTACCGTCCAACCAAATTTGTGGCACAGTAACGGGGGTTTTCTCTCCAATGATCGCTTTCACTTCAGGGATCATTCGATAAAGAGCTGCGCTGTCTTTAACCACGTCATGATAAGTGTATTCAATACCCGCTTCATCTAAAGCGGCTTTTGCCTTGATACAAAAAGGACAGGTTGCTTTACCAAAAACAACATTACCTTTTATCTCATCACGTTGAGCGACTTTCGCTATCACGGCTTGAACAAGCACTCCACGATTCAATGCCTCACCTTGGCTAATGACCTTATCTTCAACAATAATGATCGGTGCATGCCATGCTTTAAGCTTTAATGGTTCCCACCAATGTGATAACCAATCTTTAACTTCTAATTCAATCGGAATACCGGCAAGCTCGGTATCAAAAGTATCTTGAAGAATATCTTTAGTTAATGTGCATTCACCACAAGGAACGTTAACCTTGAAAGGTCCCCAACTTCCTGCCCAGCGATATAATGTAATTTTTATTGGCTTCATCGATACTACCCCTATCAGCGTTTGTCATTCTCAAACGCTTTGAATTAAACTGAACCGTTTAGTTTAGTCTAAATTTCGATTAAGTCAACTATTTTAAATTCACCATGCTGAAAATCAGTTTGCATATAAATAGGAATTGACGGTATTAATCGTTATAACGCTATTGGAAGTGAAGACTATAAATAATTGGAGACTTCAATCAGGTTACCATCAAGATCTCTAAAATAAACAGAGATGATATTGCCTATCGCCCCTGTTCGCTGTATTGGTCCCTCAAAAACAGTAACACCTTGTTGTTCTATGTGCGCTTTTACCTCAATGATAGGGGTGTCCGTAATGAAACATAAATCAGCACTTCCACTCTGCACATACTGTGCTTTTGGTTCAAATTCGTTACCTGACTGGTGTAAATTGATTTTCTGATGACCAAAAGATAGAGCGACTCTGTCTTTTGCAAAATACACCGCTTCCATGCCTAATATTTTAGAATAAAACTCAACGGTTGCTGTAATGTCTTTAACCGTTAACACCAGATGGTCTAAATGACTGATCTTCATTCTACCCGCCCCTATTATGATGTAAGGTAACTTACTTAGAATCGATGATATCTAAAAACATTTCATGAGCAAGTTCAATTAATGAAGCGTCTTTAGTGAGTTGTAACGACGCTAACAATCCGTTATATACTATCCCTGTCTTTCTCGCTTTTAGCTCTGCATCTTCAATATGATGACGCTTAAGAAGCTCAATGAGTAACTCTTGAGTTCTCTGCTTATATTTAGCGCTCACTTCCGTTATCGCTTTATCTTCATGGCTATACTCACTGTAAGCTAATTGAAAATAGCAGCCATTAAATGATGGGATATCAATACAACCAGAGAGTCCCTCAAAGCGCAAAGATATTTTTTGCTTTAAAGTAAGTTCTGAATTCTCAAAAAGCGCCTTCACGTTCGAGAGTGATTGCTCGCTAAACAATTCCAACGCTTTAGCGATTAAATTCTCTTTTGATTGAAAATATTTATAGATGGTCGCCTTGGATAAACCAGTCGCGGCCGTTATTTTATCCATGCTTGTACCGTGAAAACCATGTAACGCACACAGCTCTATCGTTTTTTGCAGTGCATTAACTCTCTTATCTTCTTTCATGACAACATTCTCCTTCTTTAGTTCGATAATAACAAAATAAACGGTTTAGTTCAAAAACCAGTTGACTTAACTAAAATAAACGATAAATTAAACTAAACCGTTTAGTTTAATTTATTAATAAAGGAAGTAACAAATGAACAGTAAAACAATAGAAAGGACAAACGCAACCACCTCATTAGGCTATAAAATCGGAGTCTTTGGCGTGGTTCTTACCCTTTTGTGGATTGGGGTATTTAAATTTACACCAACAGAAGCTGCCGCTATCGAACCACTTGTTGCTAATCACCCTTTGATCGGTTGGATATATAATTTTCTATCCGTGCAAATGGTCTCAAATATAATTGGCTTGACTGAAATAATCATTGCAATAGGACTTATCGCTGGATTTTTTAACCCTAAAATTGGTTATCTATCAGGTCTCTTAGCCCTATTTACTTTTATTACAACACTCAGTTTCATGATCACTACACCAAACACATGGAAGGTTGTAGATGGTGTCTTAATTACTAATTTCTTTTTACTTAAAGATATTGTATTTGTTGCTATTGCTTTACTTGTGATAGAGCGTAATAAATAGCAGTATGAGGTTAATCTAATATAACGGATTAACCTCAACTTTAACTCTATTACTCATAAAAAGATTAATTTAACTTACTAACATTAATTTCTGTTGTTACTCCCACTTCGTTTTTATCATTTCTCCCTATCGCATAAAGTTGGTTTACTTTCACTCAAACAGCTACTGACATGTTAATTATACGTAACAATATAATCTGTAACCTTACCAAGTACTCATCCCACTTAATTACATTCACCAGGCAGATGTTTTTATAATTGGCATTTGTATTAATTATAAAATATGATAATAAAAAGGCATGAATTTAATAATAGCCTTCGTATAGCATGTCGAGAGAACCGCTGTTTATTTTCAATAAGAATAAACAGTAATTATATTTATATAAATACAAATAAGAATTCACATTATGAAGTACTTTTTAGTTTTTTTACTTACTTTATCTTTATTCGGCTGCGGTGGGGAAAAAAGTGATCCAGAACATAATCTAAATACCACTAAAACAGATAAAACAGATAAAACAGATAAAACAGATAATCTTATCAATCCAGAAAAAATCGTCAAACTTGATGGCATAAGTTTGAAATCAATGCGTTATGCACAACAACCAGCAAACGACTATGCTAGTCTCGATTCTTTAAAGGTTGTTTTTTCAACCGATAGTATTACGGATCATTCAGAAACTATATCTTGTCAATGGCGTGTTGGTGAAACTGAGGTTTCAAATAATTGCGAATATGACTTAAAAGAAAACGAACACCTTTTACCTATTACCTATTACCTATTACGGTATCAGCACAACTTAATTATAAAGAACAAGTTACTGAACCATTCGTAAAAACATTTTACAAAGCTTTTCCTCTTCAACAAGTAGATAACAAGTACAGTAAAGTCACCTTATTTAATGATGGCCATGTTCTTGAATGGAATCATATTCTTGATGGTAGTTTTGCTTATCAAGCTGAGAATCATTTTCAAAAAATACCCTCTTCTGATAATAATGAATTTACCTCTATTTATGCTAATTCCAGTGCATTTTCTGGTGTTAAAACGAATGGTGATTTTTATTTATGGGGACCAAAAAACATACAGAATGAAGAATTAATTAACGCAATCAATCTTGAAAGCGTTAAAAAGGTTAATGCTGCGAATACCTATTTCTCAATATTAACCAATGTTGGTAATGTTTATGTCATTGGTAGTACTAATCACATGAACAAAAAACTGGGTATTGATAATGTCATTGATATTTTAACCAGCGAAAGCAGCACAGTGCTCCAAACAGAAGAAGGCAAAGCTTGTTTACTTGAAGACACCGGAAAAATATCATGTAGCGATATACAAGGAGATATAACTCACCTTGTCGAATTAAAATATGATTATAAAGGTAACTATGCCCTTCTAACTGATCAAGGTTACCTGTATCAATGGGGGAAATTAGCAAAAACACAAGGTGAGTTAGTTAGCCAAAACGTAACTAATATCATCGCAAATGATAGTGCTTTTGCCTTTCTAAAATCAGATGGAACCGTTGATGCATGGGGAAGCAGAACCAAAGGGGGTGAATTTATTTATGACTATTATAGTTTTGAGCAAGTTTACTTTAAAGTAAGTAAGAAATGTGTCCCTGAATTACTTGATGATTATGCTCCATATAGTGATGACCCAGACTATGAGTTTGATCCTGATTATGAACCAGCCTATGATCCTATCTGTGGTAAAGGCTACAAACAGATGTCTATTCCTGCCGATTATGCACCAGAAAAAAAACACTCCGAGCATAAATTAGAGGCCGAGTTAACGAATGTAAAAAAAATCGTCGGAGCTTCTGGATCTTTTGCAGCTCTAACATTTGATGGTGACGTCATTACATGGGGTACGATTTTTAGTGGCGGTAATATCTATTCTGAAAAAGTAAAGCAAGTCGACAAATTAATCAATATTATCGATATAACAACCAATACAAATGGTTATACCGCAATACGTAAAGATGGACATATCATCTCATGGCAAGATATATGGGATATCAATGCGGAAGTTACGTTTGGTGAATACATTAAATATTATTATTATGATGAAAACAGACCAAACCACATTAAGTTTTCTGATGCGAATTTCCTTGTATCAAAAGAAGATATATCCGCATTTAACGCGAACAATGGTGCTTACTTACTTACTAGAGTCTTTCTACGAGAACCCTCACCCCACTTCCTCCTTGATACATGGGGATTCCAACAGTCTGGTGGCGGTTTAAGAAGTAAAAAATTACCAGGTAAGGTAGAAAAAGTCTTTCCTCGTGATACAGGTTTTACTATTTATACCGATCAAGGCAATATTTATGACATCAATGCCGATTACGATATCACTCAAATTAAACAAATAAATCACGTTAATTAATACGAATAAAGCCAGTAAGATCACGACTCTTACTGGCTTTATTTATTGTTACAAATCTGAATAAATCCTTCTTCTATTTAAACGTCATAAAGAAACGATTGGTATAACCATCCTAGCTCAATTCTATTTCTTTTGAATTGCTATAGTTGGAGGCATAATGTCTTCTTTTCTAAATTCTTGCATTACACGTAAAGTAATATCGGTTTCGAATAATTTTTCTAATTTAATATCAACAACATAAGCTTTACACGTAAGTTGGATCACCAGATAATTTTCTGTAATCGTTTGTTTAACTAAAACAACAACTGGTTTTGGTAAGTGAATATACCGACTTGAAGATGCAGCCTCTTGTATGATATCTCGAGCCTTATTAATATCCTGATCCATTCCAATATAAAAAGGGATAACAACCTGCATGTCAATCCCACCATAATTTCCACTCACAGTTACGTCATTTAAGAATTTATTGTTCGGTATCGTTACAATATCATCATTAAGTGTTTGCATTCGTACTGACCGTAGACCTATCGCAATAATGTCTCCATAGTGCCCTTCAAAAGTGACGCGGTCACCTACTTGGAATGGACGATCTATCATAACCGTTAACCCTGCAATGAACGATGCGGTTAAATCTTTTAATGCAAAACCTACGGATACCGCAATCGTTCCTCCAATGAGTGCAAGTACGCGATCATCAACCCTAAAACTCAACATAAAGATAGCAACCGCCGTCGACATATAAATAAAGAATTGAAAGAAAGATTGCAATTTTTGCATTAACATTCGGCGTTGTGCAAATTGGCTACTTACTCCATCAACAATCGATTGAATAAATCGAAGAAATAACCAAGCGCCAATAATGATAAACAAAGAAAAAGCGACACCACTCCAACGAATTAAACTCGCAAATTGTTGTAGATTATCGATAGATTGAAGATCTTCGGCGAAGACGGTTTGCCCTAAAAAAAGGGAGAATAAAAGTGCATATAAACGAATCATGTTATTTTACCAATAAATGCTGACGATGAAGTATGTTAGTAATATGTCGATACCAATGATCTGATATCCGCGCCTTGTTCTCGTTCCATTCAATATAACCACGGCTTTGGAAGTAACGTAATGTGCTAATTACTTCAGCAATACTCAGTAAACTACAGTCACAAAGATCCGCAGGTGAAGCTACTTCCAGTTGCACAATTGAACGTAAAACCGCCAACATAGGTTTAGGCATCGCTTCTAAATCATCAGATTGAGGTGATGTGAATAAACGAACCAAAACAATGTCAGTCTCTTTGTCCTTGAATAACGATAATCGAAAAAAACGTAACGCTACCGTAGGATTACCATCTGAATAGTCCCACAAAATACGATAAAACCCATTTTTAGCTCGTTCTTCATCCGTCAAATTATCTTCATCCCATTGTTTTGGTAGAACTAACCCATCAAATGAAACCCCCTCGATGTCATTATCTTTAACAATCCGAGAATCCAGTAATTGCCCTATCTGTCTTTCCGTCCATTTCGGCATAAAAGTCACAAGATCAAACAATAAGCGCTCGCCACGAGCACGATCAATAAAGCGCCAGCTTGATTTATCTATAGATAATACGACGCGATGGCTTTTTCTTGCTCGTCTTAACAGATTGGTTAATTTCATTAAATCAGCCAAACCATTTACTTTTGGTTTGACTAATCGCTGTGCGTTATCAAAGGCAATAAGGTAACAGTGATCACTGTTTCTTAGGTGTTGTAAAATCTCTCTTTCCGTTGACTCTTCCCGTAGACCTACTAGTTTTGCCAGTTCAGGCAGTAGTGCAGAATAGCCGTCATAGGGACAATTTATATACAATGGTTTGGCATTTTTTGTTTTACTTAATATCCGGTTAAGCACGGTTGTCGTTCCAACGCCCCGTTCTCCAGATAATACACACACAGCCGGACTGTCAGTTAATAAGTAACGAGAAAGAGACACTATCTCATCCAGTGCGTACTCTTCTAGCAACTCTGATTCTTTAGATCCAGGAGTAATGTAATCAAAAGCTAACACGCCTTTAATACGCACTAAATTAGATTGCTCTTTAGCTACTTCCGTTTGTTTTGCCACCTCTATTCTAAATAGATAAGCTAAAACATGACTAAACGCCGCGTTCTGTGACAAAACAGAAAACACTTGATGCTGAATACTTCGTCCAATTAACCACATAGAACCGCAAGCCGTTGCAACAATAGACATAAAAGAGGTGTTTTTATTTCTAAGTGCCCACTGAATAGATAATGGATACGTCTCTAATTGCTCGATGCGATTGAAAATCGTACTGTTCCATTGTTTTAATGTCATGATCGTCAACAAAATAAAAAACAAATAAAAAACAGAGTTAATCCAAGCGTAGATGGTACCTTGCCCTAATGTTCTTGCCGATATCTGTAAAATCACACCAGCAACAATAAATCCCCAAATATATCGACGAATAGTAGAAAGACGAAGTGCAATCGCCTCTTTTTTATTATGCTTACTGTTTCGATAAGCGAATTCTAAAATAAAGCTCACGGCGATAGATCCACCGAGTATCCACCACGTAAATATTTCCAAAAATATCAAATGTTGCAAACTTGGCAATGTTGAAATGATGCGTAATGTCGCGGTAATTAACAACAGATAAGCAATCGCTTTATGTGCACGACTGCAATACCAAATAGCACGTATCCATAGGCTTGGATTTCTTGTGGTTTTTATTAGATAACCTGAATTCTGGATAAGGCTGAACTAATTGCCCACCTAACGATCAGATCTTTCGACCAAGAATTATTTGAACGTATTTTAAAAGGTGGGCAAGATGAATAAATTAGTTGATATATTTTGTGATGTCGATGATTTTTGTTATCAATTCTTATCTCAATGGGAAAAATACCTTGTTGAGGCTAGTGAGAGAAAAAGAAAACGTCAGTCAGTAATGTCTACTAGTGAATGTATGACTATTGTCATCGCTTTTCATCAATCAAATCATAGAGATTTCAAGAACTTCTATATCGGGTTAGTTCATCAATATTGGAAAGGATACTTTCCAAATTTACTTAGCTACACTCGATTTGTGAGCAAAATGCCTAGCCTAATCGCCCCAATGTGTGCCTATTTTCAATCTATCAAAGGTAAGCCGACTGGCATTGCTTTTGTTGACTCCACGAGTCTTAAAGTATGCCATAACATTCGAATTCCTCGCCATAAAGTCTTTGATGGTGTTGCGAAAAGAGGAAAAGGTACCATGGGATGGTTTTTCGGCTTCAAACTTCATTTATTGATTAACCATCTTGGAGAAATTATTTCGCTGAAAATCACAGCTGGCAATGTAAATGATAGGACTCCTGTACCTGATTTATGCAAAGAACTCTCGGGGAAATTGTACGCTGATAAAGGGTACATAGGTAAAAAGTTGAGTGAGAGCTTAAAGAACTCTGATGTCGATTTAGTGACTACCTCGCGAAAAAACATGAAAGCAAAAGAGATAAGTGCTTTTGATAAGGCTATGTTATCAAAGAGATACATTATCGAAACGATAAATGACCAATTGAAGAATATCTCTCAAATTGAACATAGCCGTCATCGTAGCGTGACTGGTTTCATGCTAAATGTAATTTCAGGCGTTGTGGCTTATTGTTTAAAAAAACAAAAGCCACGAATTAAGCTATCAGAATGTGAATTTGAACTAATCCTCGCTTAAAGCATGTTTTATCCAGAATTCAGGTTAACTAAAGTTAATCCCTCGCGAGCTGACAAGCCCCCGACATTTGGCGTTGCACACGCTCTGAATAATGAGCCATCTAAACAATCATAATCAAACGATACAAAAAAACGGTCATATTTACCCTTTAGTTCCGTCATAAGTTGGTCTAAAACCGTGTTAAATCCTAAGTTATCAATCGCTTCCATATCATAATTACTGATATCGAGTTCATCAATCAACTCTGCTTCATTAGGCATCAAGTCTCGAACGGCGACATAATAAATATCGTCCGGAGACAACACCAATTCAGGCTCTACAAACCAACCATTGTAGCCATACTTATCCATTAATAATGCCAACGGTTTGCCGTGTAAGTTACTTTGCAAGCTGCCATTACAATCAGCGTGCGCGTCTATCCATACAACGGCAACCTTCTCTTTTCTTTCTTTTTGATAATACTCAAGCGTCGCTTGAACGGTGCCAACAGATACAGAGTGATCCCCACCAATAATAATAGGGATCCTCTTGTTTCGATACGAGTCTAAAACCTTATTTTTTAAATCCGTACTGTATTCGAGTAGTGCTAATTCTTTCTTATTATGAGACAGATACTCTTCAACTTTAAGGCTTAAAGGCACATCCCCTAAGTCTTTAATATCACATGACCAACGCTGATTTCTTACTTCTATCCATTCAGTTAAGCCATTCCATGTTTTCTCATCTGTCTTTCGTAGTGCGTCAACGGTATTTTCATCGGTTGTAACAAAACCAACGCGATTAAATGGCGCACCAATAATATCGAATGCCTTATTCATACTGTACCTTATGCATTGCGTGACTGACGATCATTAAACTCCCAAAGGATTAGGAAATTGAACAACCTTAATATCATAACTTTTGGGTTTATAGTTATTCTTCTCTTCAGCTAAATAGGCAATTTCCACATCGTACTCTAAAACTGATTTAATGTTTGATAGACAAATGAGTTCTGCATCTGATAGATATTCGTTCTCTTTTTTAACCACCACAAATAACAGCGAACTATCCGGTTTATACAAGAACAAATCAGGTTCTCCCGACGTTAGCCCTGTTCGAAGCCCTTTAAACAGAGAAAGCTTATTCGGATCAATATACTGTGCAATTAATACTCTGCCTTCCGTATACATTGGGTTATTCGGTTCCCAATTACCTAACGCATAAAATGCCGTACCTAACCAACCTTGCTTCCGATATTCGGACAACGCAAAATATTCACCAAAATATGGATGTGAGTGCTCGTCAGTTTCAATAGGTACAAATAAGTCCAAAGGTAACCATTCCTTCTTTCCTTTTGCCCAATCATCCTGCAATCGTTGAGGATAGGTAAATACCGTTTCTTTAATCGTGTGAATCATTATAAATTCCTTTTATAAACACAACAATGTCATCAAACTTGCGACGTAATAGCATTAACTCAATGTATTCCAATCCGTTAGCTTTAATTGCTTACGACGGATAAGATAAAATACGGATATTATAACGCCAAAAATCAATCCGCCTGCGATGGCTTCAATGACTGACTGTTGGTTGGTTTTATTTACATACTGCCCCGTTAAAAACCAACTAATCAGCCCGTAACCAAGACTAAATAAAAGCGAGGTAAACAGTAAATTAGTAAAAAAATCTTGATAATAAGGAGGTCGAACTCGTAAGCCCGCTTTTCGGAGTAATCTGACAATCGGAGGATTAAAGTTTGAGGACCAAACCCCTTTCAGCTCAAGTTCACTATGTGCCGCTATTAACTTCTCTTCAAAAGACATTCGTCGTTTCCCTAAACAATACTATCCATAACGATGAAGATAACACCACCTTCACTTTTTTGAGTCTTCATGCTCTTGATATTTCTTTTCTATCCACTTATGCAAATGCAAACCCGTTTGCTTTTTTACCTTATAAGCAATAAATGCAAGCAGTACTAATCCTATTACTGTCCCCATGACATCCTCTTGATTTAAAACAGTTAACGCACAGATAAAATTATCATAATTTTAGTATTGAATTTGTGAAGCGATTTAAAGATATGAAAGGTAAGAGACTGCAAGGGTAAATAATTCAACCTGACTTAGACAAACTCGCGAGGCTCTATTTCACGTGGTGTTGGATGGATTTAAACGCATGTAAGCATAAGGGGAATCGAAAGGCTTAAAGAAAAACATTCAGCACAGTCAATGCTGAATGCTTGAAACAGGGATTTTTGTTATTTTTTACGACCAGAAAACAGAGCGACACAACCAACCACATCGATATTCACATCAGAAAAATGCGCTTTTAATGCTATTTCTAAGCTCTGAACGTCATCGTTCTCATTAGTAAAAATGCCTTTCTGGTTATAGAAATTCATTAATTTACTCGCAAATGCATTTTTAGTAACGCCTTGCCCTAAAATTGTACTACCGAACAATACGCCATTACTATTCAGCAGCTCATTCAGGTTTGAAAATACCACGCCTTTTTGTGATAGCTCACCCGGTAAGCAATGCAGCAGATAATTAATGCTAATAGAGTCAAACTTCTCACATTTTAGATCCAACGGCTCTAATACATTTCGACGATACACTTCAGGGTTAAAATGTTGAATGGCATTCGCTGTTGATTCAAGGCTGTTCTCATTAAGATCGATCAGCGCCACTCTTCTTTCAACATTAGAGAGATGATTCTTTAAGTAATACCCTGTCCCTACCCCTACATCTAAATGGTTCTTCGATGCTAATTCAGTAAATTTTTCTCCAATCAATGCTGTTGAACACTTCCATAAGTAACGATTTGAAAAGCCTAATACCCAAAGATCATAGATGGAAAGTACTTTTTTTGTATACACTGCTTGTCCAGCAATTGTCGCTGCATCTTTGTTCATTGTAGATATCCGTAACACTGTCTTATAAAAGGAACTCGAATCTACCTTAAAAATGAAGGCAATCAAATCTTACCAGAAGCATTTGCAGTATGAATAGGTAGAGAACTCACATTTCCGTAGCGACGAATAGCAACCGTTAAATGCATCAGTAATAACACCCCGGTAACGCCTAATCCAACGCCAATACCTGCCCAAATTCCGGCAAGCCCGAACAATGGCATCAAAAACCACGCCGCAGGCAAACCAAATACCCAATACCCAATCGCTGTCATCACCGTAGGCATTGAGACTATCTTCATTCCTCGCAATAAGTTAATCGCTAATAATTGCCATGCATCCACAATAAAACACAACGCCACCACCCAGATAACAGAAGACAACAGTGCTGACATGTTATTCGTGCCATCATCAAGCAGGAATAAATCAGCAATAACCTCAGGCCAAAGAATAAATACCGTGGAGAGGAAGACACTGAGTACCGTCACAAGTAAAAAACTATGCAATGACGTTTGTTTTATGCCTGCATAATTTTCTGAGCCAAAATCACGCCCGACTAATATAGCCGCGGCTTGCGAAAATCCAAAATTAAAATTCCATGTAAAGCTTAAACATTGCAGTAAGATTTGGTGCAAAGCTAAAGACGCAATACTGATAGTGCCCGCCATCAGTGTACCGCCATAAATTAACCCATGCTCAAGTAATGCGGCTAATGCAATAGGCAATCCCATCACCAATAAAGGTGCCATCAATTTAAGTGAATATTCCTCTCTATTGCGCCATGGTGCAAACTCTTGATATTCATGATGCTTAAAGACCCACATACCATAACCAATCATCACAACAAAAGCAGCTACAGCGGTACCCAAACCTAAACCGGTTAATCCCATTCCCAATTGAAACGTTAAAACATAACTAATAGGGACATTTAGGATAACGGTAATAACAGACATCACCATGATGGATCTTACGTTTCCCAACGCACTGGTTAAGCCGCGTAACACGAGTAAAATTAACGACGGAAACATCACCCATTTCAACGCATGCACGTATTCCATCGCGAGCGTGATCATCTCTTCAGGTTGATTTGCCGCTTTTAGTATCACGGGAGCGTATGAAAAACTGAACATTAAGATAACGCTGAGCACCGCAGACAATAAAACCGCCCCTTTTACCGCAAAGCGAATTTGTTGGTTTCCGTATTCAGGTCTTGCCAAACGTTGGCCATAAGCGATGGCAATTAAGTTCGCAACGCAGCCCACAGTACTGCTTGCGATAATAAAAATGAAAAAATAAATAGAAGCACCTAATCCACCTCCCGCTAAGGCAGAAACACTTAAACGCGACATCATCCACACATCGGTAAGCACCAGTGCCATCGAAACCAATTGAGAGATGATAAGAGGGAATGCTAAAGCTAAGATCTTTTTCATAAATAAGGTTAATTCTTTATCGCTAAGTTAACTAAGCCAAACCTCTTATTTAATTAAGAAATAGGCACTGTGATTAATGGCAAACTTAAGGGTTAAAAGGCTAGTGTTCAATTAATATATCCGTCACACTGACATTCTAAAAACTCATGCGAAGAGATTATGACGCCTTACCCTAATTTACCTTATTCACATCATGGCCTAAAAGCCTTTGAATCCGTGGCACGCTTGATGAGTTTCACCCTAGCCGCAGATGAACTTCACGTCACCCAAAGTGCCGTCAGCCGTCAAGTGAAGCAACTTGAGGATGATCTCAACACATCGCTTATTATTCGAAAGCACCGTTCCATAGAGCTAACATTACAAGGGATCGAGCTTTATCACGCGCTGCGAGACAATTACTCTGCAATTGAGTCGGTTCTATCCTCTTGGCAAGAGCCAAAACAAAAACGCATTGTCATTAAAGCCACATTAAGTTTTGCCACTCGCGTGCTGATACCTAAAGTCAGAGAGCTCAATGAGCGTTATCCTGATCATGAAATCGTGATTATCCCTTCTTTAGAAGAAGATGAATGTTTAGATAAGCCAGATTATGATTTACTGATCTTTCATACTCGTTTAAAAGATCATTACGACACCAAAGCCAATATGTTTCTTCTACGAGAAGAGTTCATGGCTCCTGTTTGTGCCGCAAGTATCGCAACCGAAAGTACGAATGTAGACTCAATATTAACCATGCCAAGGTTGCATCCCACATTGGATCACCATGATTGGAAAATGTGGTTAGCCGATGTAACAATCCCCCCGAACCAACAAGTCAGAAACACCAGCTTTCTTTCATTAGATTTAGCACTAAGCGCCTGCTTATCAGGACAAGGGGTAACCGTAACTGACCTACTGTTAATCCTTCAAGAGCTAGAAATAGGATTCTTTTATTGCCCAGAAAACGCGAAAATCCAACACAGTGCATGGACTTACTATGGGCACCAGCGCACTCATTCTGCCGTGATTGATGACCTTGTTGAATGGTTAAAACTCGGTTCTGAAAACGAAATTAACGTATTGAAAAAATTAGCAAAAAAACATCATTGGCATGGTGTGGTATAAAATGCGTCTTTTTGACGTTTTTACTCTGCAATATTGATTACATTTTAGAGAGAGATCACGTAGACTACGCGCTTATTTTCATGCCAACTATCAGGTGAATTATGATACGTATCAACCAAGTTAAATTACCGCTGGATCACAGTGAAGATGCACTGCAGAATTATGTTTTAAGCACACTGTCTATTACTGAAGAACAGCTGGTTGATATCCATGTATTTAAACGTGGCTATGACGCACGTAAAAAAAATCAAATTTTCTTAATCTATACCCTAGATATCACGCTACAAGATGTTGATGAAGCGCAGTTATTAAGTAATTTTGAAGACGACCATAATATTCGTGTTTCACCTGACACTGAATACAAATACGTAGCAACTGCTCCTGCTAATTTAACCGAGCGTCCTATTGTTATCGGCATGGGCCCTTGTGGTTTATTTGTGGCGTTAATCCTTGCTCAAATGGGATTTAGACCGATTGTATTAGAGCGTGGTAAATCAGTACACGAACGCGCAAAAGATACCTTCCGTTTTTGGCGTACCAGCGAATTAAACACAGAATCAAATGTTCAATTTGGTGAAGGCGGCGCAGGCACATTCTCTGATGGCAAGCTATACAGCCAAGTGAAAGATCCCGGCTTCTTAGGCCTTAAAGTAAAAACCGAATTTGTTGCCGCTGGTGCACCCGCTGAAATCATCTACGTAAGTAAACCTCATATTGGTACCTATAAGTTGGTGACCATGGTTTCTCAAATGCGTAATAAAATCATTGAACTCGGTGGTGAAATTCGTTTCGAAACTCGCGTAGATGAAATCAATATTGAAAATGAACAAGTCACTGGTGTTACACTAAACGGCGGCGAAATCATTAACAGTAAGCACGTTGTTGCAGCAATCGGCCACAGTGCGCGTGATACGTTCCAAATGCTGTCTGATAAAGGCGTTTATATGGAAGCACAATCATTCTCGATTGGTTTCCGTATTGAACACAAACAAGAAATGATCGACCAAGCTCGCTTTGGTAAAAATGCAGGACACCCATTATTAGGGGCAGCCGATTATAAATTGGTTCATCACTGTAAAAATGGCCGCTCAGTATACAGTTTCTGTATGTGCCCAGGTGGGGTTGTTGTTGCAGCGACGTCAGAAGAACATGCCGTTGTAACTAATGGCATGAGCCAATATTCACGTAGTGAGCGTAATGCAAACAGCGCAATCGTTGTGGGCATCTCTCCTGAAGATTTCAATAATGATCCACTGCAAGGTATTGCTCTACAACGTCAGTTAGAGCGCAATGCGTATGTTATGGGTGGCAGTAATTACGATGCTCCAGCACAAATGGTTGGCGACTTCTTAGTTTCTGGTAAAGGCAAACCGTTTGAAAACGTGGAACCATCTTATAAGCCAAATGTAAAAATGACGGATCTAAGCGATGCACTTCCTGACTTCGCGATTGAAGCGATTCGCGAAGCATTACCTGCATTTGCTAAGAAAATTCGTGGTTTTGACAGTAAAGATGCAATGCTGACCGGGGTTGAAACTCGAACTTCATCTCCAGTTCAAATCAAGCGTGGTGCTGATTTCCAAAGCATGAACACCAAAGGTCTATACCCGGGTGGTGAAGGTGCAGGTTATGCGGGTGGTATTTTATCTGCTGGTATCGATGGGATTAAAATCGCAGAAGCGGTTGCTCTTGATATGCTAAAAAACGCGTAATGTGATCAAGCTAAAAATGGTATAGAGATATACTGTTTTTAGCTCACTCTTCCACTGTTTTACTTGCCTATCTTTATCGATTAAATTTCTGATTCTAGCTGCATTAAAAATGCACGCATCACTAACGTACGTTTATCCGCTTCTCTGACTGCCGACTTGGTTTTCATCGAGCTTGATAACGTTAATAGCTTCGTATAAAAATGATCGATGGTATAAAGCCCATCGGTTGGTGCCCTCTCATGACAAAATGGGTCATCAAAAGAATACAAAGGGCGACCTAACTTAGCACTTACTTGAATACACCTTGCAATACCAATGGCCCCTAATGCATCCAATCGATCAGCATCTTGAATTATCTGAGCTTCTACTGTCTGTGTTTCAATATTCGCACTAAAACTGTGAGCAATAATCGCGTGATGAATACCTTCTAAATACTCAGTGGGATAATTTAGACGGTTCAAAAACACAATGGCTTTATCTGCGGCAAACAATGAGCTTTGTGCGCGGTTTGGGTGATTCTTCTCAAACGAAAAACAATCATGTAAATACGCGGCAGGGATCACCACTTCTTTTATCGCTTTTTCTTCTTCACAAAGTATTTTTGCTGTATTCACTACTCGCATAACATGATGAATATCATGTGCGAGATCTTGCGCCATTTCAGCCTTAATAAAGGTCAGTAATGTATTCTCTATCTCTTCCGTTACCGTCACTCTTTCATCCTTGTAAAATCCAATACCATTCTTAATTTATCGTTGTGCTCGTGCTTAAACAAAGAAAATCAATAAACCACCACCAAGTATAATAATCGTGTAATGCTGTGTACCACTTGAAAAATGAGTAAGTAATGAAAAATACACAAATGAAACGCAAAGGGTTATCGCGCCACCAATCAAACTCATAATAAAAGACGCACCCGACATTAACCCCATTAATATCAGAGGAATACTATAGAGTAATGTCGGCGGATAAGGGGATCTCTTTACACCATGTAGCGTTAATGCGGCAAACAGAAAAATCAACTTAAATAACACATGAGCTCCTAATCTTTATCATTAACGTTGTTTATCAAACGTCACCATTCCCTTAGGAATTTGGACCCAACTCAATTTTTCAGAAACCCAAATATGCATACTCGGCTCAAAAATACGATCATCTTTCACATCAACAGGTTTTAATTTCAGCTTTATGGTTGTTAAATCATCAGGATTATATTGATAGACTCGATTTCCACACGTTGAACAAAACTTCGCGCTATTTTGATTTCCACTATCAGCTAATCGACTCCACTCAGTTAACTCACCATCAAATTGAATCGCCTCAGTTGCGATAATAGCGGTAACACTGAATGGCGCTGTCGATAATTTTTGGCATTCCTTACAATGACAAGCAATCACCATTTTTGGTGCTGCACATAATTTATAAGTTACTTGCCCACATTGACAAGAGCCTACAATTGGATACGTCATCTCACTCCCTCTTTAAAACAATAAAAATCATTGATACTAACAATAGGCTATCATTAAATACCGTCATTTTCCTCGATAAATCATACAAGTCGCGGTTGCATGCGCATATAAATTACCCAACTTATCTTTCAAGCTGCCTTCTGATATTCCCAATGAATAACCTGACTGTATCACCCGACTTTCCGCAATCAATAACGTATTTCTCGGTATCGCTTTTAACATTTTCACATGAAGATCAATCGTTCCATAACCAATATTAGGTTCGAGCGTTGTATGCACCGAACACCCAGTGACCAAATCCATTACGGTGGCAAAGAAGCCACCATGAACCCCACCCAATGGATTCAAGTGCCGATCATCCGCCATCGCTTCAAAGACCACTTTGCCATATTCTGCTGAAATGATTTTCATCGGAACTACGTCAGCCATCGATGGATGAGGAAAATCCCCCGTCACCATTGCTTGCATTAATTCTAAGCCAGATAAGTTTTCATTGAGCATCACATGTCCTTAGTATTTTATTAATCGTCTTATTTACATTAATAAAAATACCCCTTAAATAAGGGAAAGCCATTATTCCTTAGTCACAATGTGAGCTTGATACCATCTGGACAGACCAGGCATCTCGCTAATCGCTAGTGAATAATCTTATAATAACGTTCAACATTGATTGATACTCGCCCCCAATCGGAAGCTTTCGACCTCATCCTTCTTGTCTCTCCATTTTTAATTCTGCTGATACTTTTGTAACACGTACAGAAATCGCAATACAAATTAAGTAAGGACTTAAATACCAAAAGAGTTCCTCTAGTGGGTGCTTCTTCGTCTCGAGTACTGTACTTTCATACGCGTACTTCTGACTCTGGTAATTATCAAACATCCCCTGCAACCACATGACATCTGACTCTATCAGCTCTGAGCGAAACGTAATTTCAGGTAAACTATCAAACGTAAGATTAGGAAGTTCGTTAAAGTTTACCGACTGTAAGTAATTTGCTGAATTTAAAAACCATGAACAAGATTGTTGTGATTCAACACCTCTATTGACCCTTGGTTCACTCGCACAAAGAAAGCTCTTTAGTTGATTGACTGTATAGTCATTAATAGATTCAAGACTTAAAACAGCACGGGTATGTTCAGTCTCAGCCCAATCACTAGCGACTCTTGATCTCACCTCTGATACCGTCCCCATCAAACCAATTCCTGCGACTAAAGGCCAAAGGTAATCGACTTTCTTCCATTGTATTTTTGATAAATTTTTACCGCACCACAGCGGTATATGAAGAAACCCTGTCAATAACAGAGTCATAAAGAAAAAGAAGGTCGAATTAGAAAGAATAATCTCACTACTAAAAAAGCTATCCATAACTACCTATTTATATGCATGATTCTTTAAAAATAACACCAACAATAGACTTGCTGTAACTAAAATAATTCAGATTATCGTTTATACCATTATGAAAATCATTTATCCAAAGGGAATACCTTCAAATTGATTCTCAATATGCAAACTCATGCTTATCAAATAAATAAGCTTCTAAATTCCAATTTAACCTATTGATATATAATGATTATTTACCATTTAAATTATGGTCTAGTTTTTGCTCATATCTAATGGAGGTGATTACTATGACAGCAACGATAAAACTATTATCTACAGAGCAAACAAAAGCATTCGATACCGAATATGTAGACGCGAAAATGTTCACGCTAGTTCAACAAGCGCTTGAGTCTTATAGCATCATAAACAAACCCTTTACTCTTATGGATGTTGGTGGAGGAAATGGTAAATACGCAGACAAATTTCTAAGTTGCTATCCCAATGCACATGTAACGGTGCTTGATTCCGAGTATTCTTTATTAGAAAAAAACACATCGAATCAACGGAAGAATTTAATCCATGCCCCTTTTCAAAATGTTTCTGACATCCCAAAAATGCAAGTAATTCAATTTAATTGGGTATTACATCATTTTGTTAGTAGCGGGTATAAAGAAAGTTGTGCATTGCAACTCTCTGGTCTAAAAGATGCATATGAACTTCTTGAGCCTGGGGGCGTAATTTTAATCTTTGAAAATTTTTATGACGGGTGGCCGATGAAAGAACTACCAAGTAACATCATTCATCAGTTAACAGCATCAACCTCACTAGCGGCCATTACATCAAAAATGGGAGCCAATACCGCAGGCGTTGGGGTTTGTTTTCATTCAGAAAAATATTGGCGTAACTTACTTAGCACGGCCGGCTTTAATCAAATAAAATCAAAGCATTGCTATGATTTTGGTAATTTATCCACGCTTAAAAAGATATGTTTATGCATCAATGAACAACGAGTTGGGCTTCTTATCGCACAAAAACCAATATAATATTCAGATAAGCGTTACTTGATTAAGATAAAGTAGCGCTTATCGATATGAGTTTCTTCATAGAGGACAACCTCTTTTTTCTCTATGACGTGAAGTCATACAAATTATTCTGACAATCATACAACTCAACCATCCCCGTTTGTGTAAAACCGGCTTGTTGCAACAATCGATTAGAATGTTGATTATGAGGTAAGGTAACAGCCAAAACACGAGATAAAGAATGACGTTTCATGCCTTCTTTTAATACCGCTTTCGCCGCTTCTAGTGCATAACCTTTACCACAATATTGAGGTAAAAACGCATAACCTAAATCAGGGAACTCAAGCTCATCTCGTTTAAGTAAACCACACATGCCAATCGGTGTTTTTGATTCTGTCAGCATAACCAAACTTAATCCAAACCCTATTTTTTCATAACTTGCCAGTGGACCGGATTTAAGATAATTCTCAGCATCGACTATTGTGCGTACTTTCTTATCTGCAATATAACGAATAAAGGAATCGTCATTAAGTAATTCAATAACAAATTCCGCATCATCCAGCGTAAATTGACGAACTGTCACTCTTTCACTTTCACACACAATCATTTTTATACTCTCTCATATGAATCAATACATTATAGAGTCTCAATGTATTATACGAACATTTGACCTTTTATCGTTGTTACCGCAGAGCCAATCAATTTTATTCGTCCATTAGAAAGAAGTTCACTACCAACGTAACCACCACGAGAAGAGGCCTGATACCCCATAAATGTGGTCTTATTTAGCTTTTCAGCCCAATAGACCGTTAATGCACAATGCGCAGATCCAGTTACCGGATCTTCATTAACCCCTACCCAAGGTGCAAAATAACGAGAAACAAAATCCAATTCATCCGATGACGACTTCGCTGTAACTAACACACCACGACCGGTAAGTTGTTTCAACCCATCAAAATTAGGAGACAATGCCAATAGTGCCTCTTCACTTTCTATTTCTATGAACTCTTTGGAATCAAACTGGCCGAGTGAGATAACTTCTTTTTCATTAATCCCTAAACACGCCAATAACGCTTCATTCTTTACCGTATCAAACGAAATGGTGGTTGGTGGGAAATCTAATTCAATGGTTGAATCTTGAAGTTTCGCAGATAACGCACCTGACAATGTATTAAAAACAACGCTCTCACCTACATTAGCTAAGCCGATTTCTTTTAATACATGTGCAACAGCCAAAGTACCGTGACCACACAAAGCCACTTCAACTTTAGGGGTAAACCACCTTAATCTCATATTGGAAAGCGATAAAAAAGCAGTTTCCGATACCGCCATTTCTTCAGCAATAGACAACATTAATGCTTCTGTTAGCCCACTTTCACTAATGCAAACACCCGCAGGGTTTCCTTTAAATGCTTCCGTTGTGAAAGAGTCCACTTGATATATGTTCAAATCCATTGACTGTTTACCCCTTAGTAATACTGTCTATTTTATTCTCAGTAACTCTTTTTTAAGATCGTCTATCTTTTGCTCTTTTTCTGCTATTTTTTGTTGGTACTTCTTAATTTTATCTTCTTTTTGATCTTGCTTCGCTTCAATCAAATCAGAATGATTTTCGGCGATCTCTTCATTCAGCTCTTCAATCTCTTCTCTCAAATCGCCTTTAATATCGTCATTAGTACAATAGGTTGTAACTTCTGTAAGCGCGATATTCAACCCAGCCACTTTGTGGTCATTGCCATTCTCTTCAGCAATGCTAATTTGCTTTTCAATCTCACAACTTTTCTGTGCACAGCCAACTTGAGTACTGCAATCTAATGCCGCCGCCGCTTGTGCTGTAGAAAGGCCAAAAAGTAGTCCACTGCAACTCATTGCAGAAATAAAAAATAAGCGCGATGTTTTCTTTTTCATAAAAGTTATCCTGTAAAATGAATGATGTTAATTATAGTTACGTGATAAAAATTATAGCCCGATTCAACACATTTAAGTCA
Source organism: Aliivibrio salmonicida LFI1238 (assembly GCF_000196495.1). NCBI lineage: Bacteria > Pseudomonadati > Pseudomonadota > Gammaproteobacteria > Vibrionales > Vibrionaceae > Aliivibrio > Aliivibrio salmonicida. Next base: position 1,609,890 of record NC_011312.1, on the reverse strand, counting down.
ATTGCTTGAAATAACATCGCTTTGATTCCATCTTATTTTCTATTTAACCGATTTAATCACCCTACATGGGTTACCAACGGCAACACTGTTATCAGGAATATCACGATTCACCACACTGCCCGCACCTATCACACAATTATTACCAACCTTAACACCCGGTAAAATAGACACGTTGCCACCAACCCAAACATCGTTACCAATAGAGATACTCGACCCATATTCTGTTTTTTGACGTTCAATAGGATCTAATTGATGGGTTCCTGTTGAGATCATAACGTGTGGGCCAAACAACACGTTATTACCAATCGTCACCTTACATACATCAACAATAGTGAGGTTATGGTTAGAATAAAAATTGCTACCAATGTCAATGTTATAACCATAATCACAAAAGAAATTAGGCTCCATATGTGCTTGGTCTTTTATACACAAAAGTCCTTTTAATATGGCCATTCTTTCATCTAACTTGGTTGGATCCGCTAAGTTAAATTGGTGACAAACCGCTTTCGCATTCATTCGGTTTTTTAACAACATTTCATCCCAAGCATCATAAGGAAGACCGGCAAGCATTTTTTCTTTTTCTGTCATTTCATGTCCAAAATTAAAAGTAAATCACGGGAATAATTAGCGCTTGATTATACTCATTTAAATAACAACGAATGTGACCAGTATTGACTATTTATACCATGCATAATAAGATGCATTTAAAATGCACCTTAATAAGTTAACGAGGAATCCAAATGGCACTTTCATTTACAAAGATATTCAAAAAAAGCGAAACAAAAGCAACAGAAGAGAAATTAGTACAACAACCAAACTCCAATGAAAAAACAGCTTTTGACGCTAAAGAAAAAGAAGTGAAAAAACACGGAGAACCAGGTGTTTGTTGTGGTTCATGCTCATAAGTTCATCATTAATAACCTCGGAAACAAAATCCGAGGTTTCTCTCTGTTTCGTTAAAAAACTAACTTATCGTTAATTCTTGCAAAGACACCTTTTTGTTCTCATTATGCGTTAATAACTCAATCTCTTTAAAGCCCATTTTTTGATGGAAGAGTAACGAAGGTTCGTTCGGTGGCATCACATCGATTTCAGCAACAACACGCAATAATGATCGCTCTGTTGCCCAATTTAGAGCCAGCTTATAGAGTGTTGATGCCACTCCTTTCCCTTGAAACTGATCAGAAACCACGATCCTATCAATATACAAAAATGAATCGTAATTCTCATTAAACCATTCATAGTTAATGCTTTCGTATTTCACACCTTGAGTAAATGCCAATAAAAAGCCAGCAATGCGGTCATCTTCTTCAATCACAACGGATATCGCCGACATTTCAATTAATCGAACTAATTTACTTTTATCCATTGGGCTTAATACCTTTACAAACTGCTCATTTAGCTCAAGTATCGTATCCATGTCTTTGTCTAAAATGGTTCTAATTATCACGCTGACTCCTTGTTCATCATGCTTGTGTAATCAATCAAAAACGTGGTCTCTATCACGCATTAACCTCAGTAATCCATCACCGCATTATACTCACTTGTCAGTGTCGATTAAATGGCTTATTAATAGACTTAATAGTCCAAAAAATAATGATATTAGGATGAAAAACCATGAAATTGATCATGAACGCCGATGATTTTGGCTTATCAGAAAGTGTGAATAATGGCATCGTTGAATGCTTTAAATCAGGTATCGTTACCTCAACCACCATAATGATGAATCAAAAAGGCGTTGAGCACGCAGCACAACTGTATAAACAAGGTTTAGTCCCTGAGATTGGTTTGCATTTTACCGTCACCGCAGGACAGCCACTGTCAGATCCTTTGATGGTATCAAGCTTAGTTGACGAACATGGTTATTTTTTGGATAGAAAAACCTTAATGAATAAAAATGTATGTGAAGAAGAAGTCTATATTGAGCTTCACGCACAGTACAATGCCGCTATTGAGTTGGGCTTGAATATTAACCACATTGATAGCCATCATTTCGCTGGTGTCTATCCACCACTAAAAAAAGCATTTATCCGTTTTGCTAATGAGATTAACCTCCCAGTTCGCCGAATAGATAACATCAGTCACGGGCAAGATGGGCTAACAGTGCGAACTCCTGATGCGTTTGATGCTCAGTTTTTTGATTCAGGCGTCTCTCTTGAGCAACTAAAAACACTAATTTTAAGCTATAAAGACACGCTTTCTGATGGCATTTTAGAACTGATGTGTCACCCAAGTACAGAAGACAATTCTGATCTTACTGAGTTAACCAGTTACATGGCTATGCGTGTAATAGAAAGAGATTTACTGACGTCGCCAGAATTATCACACTGGCTTAAAAAAGAAGGGATTGAATGCGTTGGTTTTAATGCGTTGTCTTAACCTTATTATGGGTAAAACCCCAATGACACCCTACTTATAAGCAGTCGTGTCATTGGGCTGTTTAATGTAAAGCCAAACTAAAGAATGACTACACCTTCCACTTCCATCACGCTATTTGCATCAGCACGATCGATAATTTTAACTAACACCGATTGAATGGTTTCATCTTCTCGAACATCATTTTCACTGGCAAACTTTTGCTCTTGAGGCTCCGCCCCTTCTTCTAAAATAAACGTCACAACCACTTCTGTTGCCAAGTCTGATGTTTTCCCAAAATAGGACAGAGAAAGCTGAGGATATCCTTTGAAGCCTTTTTTAACTTGTTTTGCTATACGCTTTTTTGCTTTATCCACATTCATAACTTAATCCTTGTGCTTACTGAGCTTGAATAATTCCAATACATCGTCAACATAACACGCTAATGATGCTAGCGAGAGTTTCAATTTACCACCTAAAGCACTGAAACTAAAGAAGGTAATCACTCTTATTGATGTCATTGTTAACCAAAACATGAATCCACGTTAAATCGACTTGAAAATATCGCAACTCAACACACCCTCCGTCGCCTTTTTATCTCTAGGTACATATCGGATCTCATCAATATCAAACTGGAACGGTTCATCCGCATATAAAAGAAATGGCGTATTAATACTAGAGAGAGACTCTTTCTTCAATATAATCTCGCTTCGGGATCGCACTCTTTATTTTTGGCCATTCTTGGAAGTAAGGCAGAGAAAATGCATCAGGCAATGAGGAAGCGTTGGGATCAGAAGAGACGGGAAACGTCGTAAGAAAAAAAAGAGGAAAACCAATAACACTTGCATGAGTGATGTTATTTTTGATGACCATCGAGAACCCCTTCTCTAATTCTATACATTCTTTTTAGTCTAGGATAAGAAAGAGGCTCAAAAAAGCGATGATGGGAAAATAAATAGTGAGTCAGTTATTCTTGAGATCTAAGCAGTAAGCGGAAGCTCGCCACCACCACTACTGAGTTCGACGTAAAACAGAGTCCAAATCATCAGACATCACAGTGAACTTATCAAGAATTTGCTCATAGCCATATTGAGAAGGTAAAACCCAATCATCACACTCAGATTTGGCGGGAACACCTGGTAGTAATGTTAACTGCAAACGTGCTTTATGATCTCTGGTCATAAATCGAATATCGTACTCAGAATAACAATATGTACTGTCGGACGAAGATGATTTTTTCCATTGAACAAGCCCTTTGCCAAGTAGCGTTCCATTCGATTCATTTTCAACCCGTAAAATTGGCTGACTTTTTCCGTAAGTTGATATGATATGACGTCGAGCCTTTTCCCATAATACCTTCTGTTTATCACTCAGTTCGGTATAGGTGAACGTCTGCGCCTTAATATCTGAAGCAGAAATAGGCGAATCTAATGGGCTTAAATGAGAACTACACCCAGCAAGCAAGGCAATTAGCATTAATCCAAAACTCTGTTTTCTCATTTAATACCCATTTTAATCTGTCTGTTGAACCGCAATTATTAAATAACGTTAAACATCATTAGCAATTGCAAGTGCCACCGCATGAGCAGCGTGAATCTCTGTCGTATCATACAGAGGAACTATTGATAGTGACAAAAGAAATAATCAATTAACCCCCTTGTAAATCCGTATAACCCACAATTATTCCATCAAGCTCTGCAACAAAAGGATTTAACGCCTTCATTTTCGTTTTCCAAACCTCTGCATCAAACGCCTCTGGCGCCCATGCATTTACTTGATCTTGAGAATAATCTTGAATATTTACATGTCTAACCGTGTTAAAGAAAATCGCCCATAATGCAGTCGAATCCTCTTCAATATAACGCCTTACTCGCAACATCATTTACCCCTCTGTATTAACCAATAATAACGATAATGAAAGACGATATTCGTCGGTTTATTCCCCTTAATTCTCATTCAAGATGATCCAAAGGCGACATAAATTACGTAGAGATAATATCAGCATACGATTTACTTATTTTATTATGTGACTTTTACAGTCAGTCATCGCCTCTGTACCCTAGACATAACTTAGTGAGACTCTTTAATGAATATATTGATTATTGGCGCTTCTGGAGGCATTGGACTTTCCATTGTGAAAAGCGCTATTAAACACTACCAAAATGCCTCAATTTTAGCCACCTATCACCACCACATCGGGTTTTCTCATTTAAATGTGCACTGGATTAAATTAGATGTTACTAACGAAAACGAGATAAAACAGCTTTCCAAAACGGTTCACGATGTAGATATTCTCATTAATGCCGTAGGATTTCTTCATTCTGAACAACATAAACCTGAAAAATCGATAGCGCAGTTTAGTCACGATTTATTTGATAAGAACATGAACTTAAATACATTACCTAGCCTCATGTTAGCTAAGCATTTTGAAGCCGCCCTAAAAGCATCAACAAATAATACTTTCTATGTCGTTCTCTCGGCAAGAATCGGTAGCATAAAAGACAATAACATTGGTGGATGGCTAAGTTATCGCATGTCGAAAGCCGCGTTAAATATGGCAATAAAAACAATCAGTATCGAGTGGAAACTTAAATTGCCACACTGTTGCGTGATGTTATTTCACCCAGGAACTACGGATACCGAATTATCAAAACCATTTCAGAAAAATTTACCAAAAAACCAACTGCAATCGCCTGAATTCACCTCCGAATCACTGTTAACATTAATCCATCACTCAACACCAAGTGATTCAGGAAGGTTTCGTAGCTTTGATGGCACAGACATTGAATGGTAACGACGATCTACCATAGAAATTTTTCGATGAGTATTTCATCAATGTATTTCCCACGAATTTTAGCATGATTCTTTGCGGTACCAACGATCTCAAACCCTTGCTTTAAATACGTAGCCAAGGCATTTTCATTATCACCTCTAACGTACGCAAATAACTTCTCATACCCTTTCGATTTCGCAACGGTAAATGTAGCGTCAAACAATGCCGTTGCAATGCCTTGTCTTCGGTATTGTTCATCGACAAAGGTACCAATAATTCCAACATGATCAAAAGCACGAGTGTACGTCGCAAAAGGTTCTACATTTTGAAAACCTACAACACATGCTCCATCAACATCGAGAGCGACATTAAAAACTCCTCTCTCTGGAAACGCTTCAATAAACTGCGCCTCTTCCTCAACCGAAAATGGAGTATCTAAAATAGAAAAAAGACCGCCCTCGATAATAGGGTTTAATACATTAATGATGCCTTGAGAATCTTCTTTTCTAACGCCTCTCACTATTACGCCCATACTTTGTCCCTATATTTAATGTTGATACTATAAATCACAATAAAATATTAAATAAAAATATCTCACACTGCAAAGATAATAACAAAATACATTCATAAATTAGTCTAATTACAATTTAAATAGACAATATATATATGTGTTATTTTGAACCGACCTCTTATTTACAACGATCACATTGGTATAACGAATATAATGCTGATAAAAACACCAACCCATAAATAAATATAATAACTCGAGATACTATGATAATTAACAATTATATCAGCAGTTGGTACCGAATTACTCCGCTTGCACTTGCTATATCTGGAAGCTTAATCGCTCCATCCACCTTTGCAACTGAATTAATCGAACCTAAATCCTGTTCGGCACACGAAATTTCATTATCAGCTCAGTTTCTCGATAATATCGAAAACGCCAATTATGAATGTCGAAAATCTTGGTTTAGTGCTCCTCGCCCATTATTTGAATCGTTATACAGCGAACCCCAATTACAAAGAGTGGGGCATCGTCTGAATCTACGCATCACTGAATATACGGGTGAAGATTCACAAGCAAACCAAATTGAAAACCTATCCGAATACGTGCGCGCTGCCTATTATATTCGCTACGGATTTAAAGCCGAACTGAATGATTATTCTGATCAACTCGATGCTCAACTTGCGGAGAGTATTCAATCTTTTATTGCCCACCCACAAGCCATGGCAACAGGACAAAAGCAAGCAAATGCCATGTATAGCATGATCTATATGATCGACAGCATTCGACAATTGCCTTCTATCATGGATTCTTTAGTAACCTTGTTGGATACCCTTTCTGTCGATAATGCCGACAATTGGGAAAATCAACGTACTCTAAATGTTCTATTTCAAGCCATGAGTGGACATTCAGGCATACAAACGTATTACGATCATCTTCAAGCCCGTCCTGATTATCTCATAAAGTTACATCAATTTATTTTAAACAAAGAATAGGCGTTAGAGACTCAATCAAGTTTCTTAGTCACCAATGCCGCTCGTGAAATGGGTCGTTTACTTGCTAGCCCGCACGCGAGTACACGTAAACAAGTCTTAACTATTCTTCAAGATCTCTTAACCCGTTATCCTCTCGGTGGAAAAAGCGACAAAATGTGGGTCGGTATTGCTGAAATGCTGAGCTACTTCGCCCCCGACAAAGCAAAAGAACTTGGTCTTGAAAACGCCAAACAAGATCTAGAGCAACGAGTCATCACTTTAGATTATAACTGCGATGGCCCAGCCACCATTCGAGCTCAAAACATGACACAGGCACAAGCACAAACGAACTGTGAGATGTTGACTGAAAAAGAAATAGATTTTCATATCGTCACGAAAAGTGGTTACCGCCCAGTAAATGATGATTTGAACGACACCGTTGAAATCGTCGTATTTGACAGTAATTCTGATTACGCGACTTACTCCTCTTTCTTGTTTGGAAACACAACAAACAATGGAGGTCAGTATCTGGAAGGAAGACCAAGTCAAGTCGACAACAAAGCACGTTTTATCGCTTACCGCCAAGATAATAATGACGGATTTGCCGTCTTAAACCTTGAGCATGAATACGTCCATTACCTTGATGGACGCTTTAACCTACACGGTAACTTCAATGAAAATTTACGTGAAGGCTATGTGATTTGGTGGTTAGAAGGCTTTGCAGAATACATGTCTTATAAAAACGGTTATAGCGATGCGATTAAAATAGGACGAAAAAAAACCTACCGTTTGACTGACATTCTAGCAACGACCTACAGTCACGATACCGATCGTATTTACCGTTGGGGTTATTTAGCGGTGCGATTCTTAATCGACAATCATCCAGAAGAGGTTGATGCATTATTGGCACTCTCTCGTGAAGGCGACTACAAAGCATGGGCAAAAACCGTAAAAAACATCGGTGAACAATACGATAGCGCGTTTAATACGTGGTTAGACACCGTGGCCGATGAAGAATCCCCTGATAAAGGCGACATTGAAAACCCAGATAAACCGACTCAACCGTCAGATAACATCACGGCATTAAATACCAATACTACCATCGCCTTATCATCAGAAATCTATAACGAACAATTGTTCTATTTTGATGTAACGTCTGAGGCAACAGCAGTATCCATTTCTATTTCGGGTGATGGTGATGCCGATGTGTATGGCAGTTTCAATAAAATCGCTCACTATTACGATTACGATGTCAGCAACTTCCAACGCGGCAGTGAGGAAACGATTCGATTCACACCAAACAATGCCAATGCCCCTCTTAACGCAGGTCGTTACTACTTTAGTGTTGCAGCAAGAGAAGCGTTTGAACACGTAGAGCTAACCGTTAACATTGAAAATGAAGCGTCAACAACAACGCCAACAATACCATCAGATGACTTAAAACCTGTGGTACTAAATAAAAGCATCGCCACTGACATTGTCATTCATGAACAACGTTATTTAGTGCTGTATGTACCAGAAGGCGATCAAACCGTTCGTATTTGGGTAAACAATAAATCATCGACAACGAATGAAAATAGAGGCGATATTAATCTCTATGCCGCCAAAGATTATTGGCCAACAGAGAAACAAAACGAAGCGTCTTCGGCTCATTTCGGAAATAATGAATTCATTGAAATGCACGTTAAAAAATCAGGCTATGTTTATTTCTCAATGACCGCATCTCAACCCGATAACTTAACGGAAGTATACGTCACATACGAATAGATAAAATAATTAAGGTTGCGGTTTTTTATCGCAGCCTTACTTAGTTAGAAGCATAGAAGTACGTTGAGTCACCGTTGAATAGATCATGTAATCATTATGTTCATTATTCGCTCATAATATTAACAATATAAACCCTATCTAAATCTTATGGTTATGGTTATGGTTATGGTTATGGTTACATAAAAAACAATACCCAACATTATCGTTTTATTAGTTTATATTCAGATTAATAAGTAGTCACGCAAAAGTTATTGTGAATTTTTCGCCGTAATAATTTAATATGTTTTTGATGTTAATACTGAGGTCTTCAAACGTTTTGAACGCTTCACATGGTAACCATTCATATTTTACTTTCTTCCACAATATCTCAATGATATTGAGCTCTGGAGAGTACGGTGGTAGATAACAAACTAATACATCATTCATCAACCACTCATGCAATTTTTGTTTAAATTTTGCTGACCTATGAAAAGAGGCATTATCTAAGATAATAAAGCATGGCTTATCGTTTTTTCGTGCGTTGATAAAGTGCTCAAATGCATCAATTACTGTATCGGTAGTTACTCTTCCTTCCGTTGTTTGAAAACTCAATTTACCTTGTCTACTTAAGAAGCCAAGAACATTGAGCCGTTTGCTGTGTGAATGAGCAGGCCTTAGCGATTGAACACCGATAGGTCCCCAACAATAAGGAAGATTAGATTTCTGACTAAAGCCTGACTCATCAAAATAAAAGAGTTCACATTTATTCGTACGTTCCATTTCAATCAATGAATTCAATATATTACTGAAATTATTGAATTTCATATCGTCACGCTTTAACTTTAATGAGTGTCGGGCTCTTTTGTAACTGTAATCACTTTTTTTATATTTCGTTTAATAGTGTCTAAGCTGGATTTTTTACCTGTTTCTTCTTCAAGTATTGCTTGTGCTCGTTTAAGTTGATGTGGCTCTTCATCAACCAATGACTTCAAACGATATACTTCTGCTTCTGTGTAAATAGGTTTTCTACCTATACGAACAGCGTCATACAATCCGAGCATTCCACAGGCTTCCCAATGGTCTATCCATGACGATATGGTCTCAAATTTAGCGTCTAAAATATCAGTTAACGCTAAAATAGAGTAGCCTTTATCACTGAGAATAATCGCATGTGCTCGTATTCTTACTCTATTTTTTGGATGATTAGCGATCGCTTCTTTTAGGGTTATTTTTTCATTGTCTGTTAAAGGATTAACTGCTTTCATTATGATATAGACACTGACGTTAAAATACTCATTTTAATACCATATGGATATATGGATATATGGTAAAGGCGAAATCTTCATTCTCGAAAACTTATCATTAACTACTTATGACTGATAATCTACACTTTAAATTACCAATTAAAAAATAAGTAATATAACCTTTGGGTATTTAAGAAAAACAGAGTGCTAAGTTATGTTAATAATCACAGGATCTCTAATGATAAAAAACTCGATTCTAGATAATGAATTTTTTATTTACGAAAAAATACATAGTCGAAATAAGCAATAAAAACGAAAAATAAGCCACAACAAATAATAATCGATTAATCACACATTTTATCTACTTTATCGGGTTCCACACCATGGTTCATATCTCTCAAATCATTCCACTAATAAACAAACGACTCCGAGAATTGCAACCACAAGAAGCCCTTCAATTTAACACCTACAAAAAAGATCGTGCATTTATCATTTACTGTATCGATGCGACACACTATCAAATACTAGAAAACGGATTTAAGAACGCCTCGTTTATCGGTAACACTGAAAGTACAAAAAACAGGCTAAGAAGTCTTTAAAGAGAGAATTCCCTAGAAGTAACACCGTTTGGGTCGACGACTATCAGCATGTGAGATCGCCACTGGAAATCAACGAACATCATTCCGCTCAAATCTCATTATTCTAATTTGATATAAATAAAAAAAGCCTGCATAAATACAGGCTTTACGATTGAATTCGTCTCTTTATTATTTAGCAGGAGCGAAATCAGCGGCGGCTGCACGGTGCGCTGTATAAATAGCTTCACCGTCACTTTCTGCATCAAAAATAACCGTTACATCAGGCGAGAATAAAATTACATCACCAACTTCAGCAACGTATTTATTCCCTTCGGTGTCACGAACAACAATCTTGCCTTTCGTGATCACTTTGTACTCTACTGAATCATAAATATATTCAAATTCAACGCCTGGAGACATTGTGAAATGACCCATTGTTAATGAATTAGTATTATTAGTTACTGCAACCTCAGCCATATCGCTTTTTAAGCCCGATACATTTAATAATTGGCTAAGGTCGTTTAATTTAAAGCTACCTGATTTGATAAGGGTAATACCTGGTTTTTCAGTTAATGTTGTCATTAAATAATTCTCGTTATATTTGTTTAATGTCCACCTTTAACACAACACATCGTTATATTAATTAAAATCAAGGTGGTATACCTCGTTGGTATGCCACTGATTCTAGCTACATTCTGCGACGTAACAAGCCAGTATAAACGTAAAACATTATTACAAAATAAACAGCAATCACAATTTGAATCCACAAGACTAATACACAAACAATCATAGTCTTAGCGGTGACTTATGGTCAAATTCAACAACAAAAAACCTCGTAAAGGTAAAGTTTAATAAAAAAGCGGAGTAGAACACTCTACTCCGCTTTGAGTTTTAAAGCGTTTCTTTACTATTATTTATATCGAATCATTGGCGAAAACATAAGCCTACTTTTTTCGCATCTAGCTTTGATTCTTGTATATAACTGGATCCTATACAGCTAGAATAATGACTAAATACCATTCTAATTATATCTTTAGATGTACCTTTTTCGGCCTGTTTTTTCACTTTATCAAAAGCAATAGACATACAACGTTTTTTATAAGGCTCGATATTTACTTCACAGTGGTCGGTCGAGGAAAATTCCATACAACGACGAAATTTCGTTCCTCCACACAGCGTTTTATTCATGGTAAGGACTACCTTGAGTAACTCTTTACGCGATTCCAACTCTCGCTTTTTCTCAGCCGCAAGCTCATCAAGATTCGCGACTTCAAATGAGCGTTTCGCAAGAACAGAACCAGCATACAAAATTTCTAGCGTCCAACGGCCTGACACCAACTCCGATTTATCACCGAAATACCACATCGCCAAATTATTATTATGCTTAAACATAGTATCCGTCCAACTAGACACCGTAGAACGTTTACCCGTTTTAGGATCGATAATTTCAGGGTGTGTCATACGCACTGTGATAGGGAGTTTCACTCGCATTTTTGAGTGTGGATCTGCTGCTTTATCATTATCTTGTATTGGCGGTTCGACGGCGTAACGGATACCAATATATTGCCCAACCGACGGAGTCACTAACTGAGAGGAAAACATGTCATATTTATCATTATTTTTAGAAATCAAACCTCCCTCAATAATACTCACTCGTGGTGCCTCTAGATTTGATATCCCTTTCCCGACTAACGTACCGGTTTGACTTTTAGCGTAAGGGGTTCCTTCAACAGACAGTAATTTAAGCTCATTCGTACTTGGCAATATTATGTCAGTCAGCGGATTATTAAACGCAATCACTTCTTTTAATTTCGTTAATGGAGATACATCAATACGAGTTAATTGATTATTATTCACCTCAACGGCAACTAACGCCTCACTCGAACCAAAATCAATCTCACTCAGTTGATTGTAATCCGCTTTTATTTTAATTAACTGCGATTGTTGACTGAAATCTAACGTTTTCAATTGATTATTACGCACATTAATAAAATTAAGATGTTGATTTGAAGAGAGATTAAGCGACGATAGTTGATTCCCCTCAATGACTAATCGTTCTAAATTAACAACAGCAGACGTATCAATCGTTTCAATTTGATTATTCGACAATAAAATCACTTTCAAAGCAGGCATGAATTGAATTTCATCGACGGAATGAATCCCCATACGATTACAATTTAATGCTTTGATTTTCTCTAATACTGGTTGGTTCTGTTTCTCAACACAAAGAGAAAACTGAGGATCATTAAAGTCAACATCACTTATTAATATTGGCTGACTCGCATAGCTAAACGTATTCAAAAAACCAAGACTAAGAAAGCCCAATGTTAACGTCGACATCTTCATTTTTAATGATCCTTATTGTCACTTTATTATAGTTTAACTTACTAATGTAAAATGTTTAAAAACAAGCGTCTACGTTAGACCCATCATATTATAAAATTCAGTTAAATTGCCTAAGCATTCAGTAAAAATAATCTCGATTTATTAAAAACCAATCCGATAAAACGGAAAACACTCGGTAATCAAAGACGACCGAGTGTAATCAATAATGTTGATTCTAGAGTATGACTGGTTATGACGAGAACATACGTTAACGACGACAAACATAGGAATGTCTTTTACACCAACACTTGTCGTGTATTTGCGATGTAATGATGGATCTGACGTTCGGTTTTCGAATCAATCATCTCTTTCGGTCGGCAGCTATTTGGACACGGCATGTTTGGTGTTGTACCAAAAAGTCGGCATATTAACGGTCTTTCTTCGTATACAGTACACCCCTTAGGCCCCAAATGAACGCAATCAAATTCATTTAATGCCGCCTCATGCTCTGCATCACTTTTCACTGGCAAACGCGACATTTCTTCCGAAGACGTCGTCACAGGCCCACAGCAATCGTGACACCCTGGCGTACATTCAAACGTTGGAATGCGCTCACGCAAACTCGCGATTATTTCTCGGTTATTGTTCATACATACCTAACTTTTGTTCAATCCACCTTTATTATAACGCCATACCTAATTCACTGGAAGTTGAGGAGGATATTTAAATTAGCAGTATGTAAATCTACCACGCCCCACAAAACTGTCGCTCACAAGGCGTTCCATCATCATCGCCATCGATCTTAACGTTTGGACAATAACGAAGGTAGAACTTCGCTTCATCGCATGAATTCATTTGAGTACAACGGGTTTTTCCTTCACACCTAAAACCCGTGTTTTGACGTACTCTTATTGGCGCTTCCGATTCATCATAAGAAGGTGGTGAATAAAATGGAGTGACTTCCCAAGTAATAAAAAAGAGATAAAGAAAAAATAGAGTGAAAATAAAAAATAAGGTAATCACTTTGCTTAGCCTTACTGCTGTCGCATTAGTGACCTTCAAAGGTTTAACGTTTATCAACGAAATGGTGTTGGCTACTTTTTTACCATCCTCATAACCAATTAAAAAGACAACTTCATCACCTACCCTTGGCCTGCGGTATCCTTTTTTAAACTGTGAAATATGAGCAAATACTTCATTATCATTATCGGGATCATTCCCCCGAATAAAACCAAACCCTTTATTATCAATCCAACGAACAACTTGACCTTCCATACCACTACCTTCCCCAACAACGTATATATTCCATAACCCTTTAATAGGCAATAAAACCGAAATATTATCACTTCAAACAATAAAGAATCAGGGGAAGTATGATTTCACTGTCACCGATATTAATTTCTGCTGAAAATTACGCAAAGACGGAGCGATGGATAAATAAAAAAGTGCAATATAGGCTAAAAATACAACCCAAAGTAATAACCAACCAATTAAATTGCTTGGAATAAATGTCAAATATACCGAACGAAACACATTCAGTTAATGTGTTTCTATTCGATACGTATTTAAGTGTTGTTATTTTGTCGTTTTAACACCAGCATGACCGAGTAATCTGAAGTTCCAATTCTCTACTTCATTTGTCTCAATACGCGCTATTACTTTCATCATCCAACTGCCTGATAGTTTGCTTTGTTGTTTTAACTTAAGCAGACCCTCGTTGTTAAGCGGATCACCAAAAAATACGTCACAGACTTCACGTAATGTCATTGCGTTAGGAACTCGTTCAATCAATTCCAAAGGTTCATCTGCGCTAACCATTCCCGGTTGAATGACACGATATAACCAACCACAACGACTTATCTCTTGCATATCAACAGAGAAATTCTCGACTTCCCAACGTTTATTCAATTTAAAACACGGAGAACGAGGTTGGCTAACTTCTATAATGGCGTCGCCCCATTGGTAGCGATCTCCCAAGCAAACCGTCTCTTCAGTCATTCCTTCTGAGCTCAGGTTCTCACCCATTCCAGGAGCCCCCCAATGAATATCACCCCCATATTTTTCTTTCCAGTAAGCATAATGCTCTAAAGGATATTGATGCAAGGCACGCTCTACTCCACCGTGGTGGTGAGAATCGGCGCATTGATCACCTTCTAATCCTTCAAGAAAAAGATATAAGCTCTTCTCAATTGGAGATTTATTTATTGCGGTATCAAAGCCATAATGATGTTCCACTTTTCCACGGTAAATTCTATTAAGATAGTTCTTTTTCATTTCACTAGCCTCACTTGCTTACTGGATATTGTTCGACGTAATCGTATAGCACGCTTACAATCGAAACCAATGGTACTTTAAACCTGAAAGGCTAAATATATAATATCGAGTTAATTCATTTGTTATGTTTGTGCTAAAAGTAAAGAGAAAACCAATAAATGCCAGAGAGATATTGTCTCTTTTATAAAATAGAAGAAAATGATATGGTGCAAAAACTCATTCAACAAGGAGATGGTTATGTCTAAATTGGCACTAATTACGGGAGCAAGTCGAGGTATAGGAAAAGCGATTTCTCACTACTTTGCTCAGCAAGGTTATTCACTTATTTTAGTCTCATTAAATAAAGACAACCTCAATGCCACAAAATTAGAGTTAGAAGCCCACTACCCGTCGAGTTGCATCGAAACCATCAGCGTCGATTTTAATAACCCCGCAGACGTTGAATCTGCCATCTCTTCAATCATTGCTGAGCATAGCTCTATCGATGTAATGGTAAACAGCGCAGGTGTTCTCATGGCAGGACACACGAACTTAACGCTAAAGCAGCTTTCTGAATTAATAAACGTAAATCTACTTTCTACGATTACGGCCTGTAATTTGGTTATCGAAAAAATGAAACAACAAGGCTATGGTGAGATTTATAATATTGGATCAACCGCAGGTTTAGAACCCGTACCAAAGATCGCCGCGTACTCTGCCACAAAAGCCGCTATTGTGAGTTATAGCCAATCGCTTTATCACGAACTTCTTCCCTTTAATATAAAGGTATGTTGTTTATGTCCAAGCGTTGTCGATACTGACATGACCAACGATGGCCGTATTATGAACAACCTAAAAATCGAAACTCAAGATTTAACTAAAGCCATCGATTTTATACGCAACTTGTCGCCAAGTGCCAGTATGTCGACACTCTCTATACGTTGTAAAACCATTGATTTAGAAAAGTAATTATTTCAATTTGGTAGAGAACATCAGATAGAATAGACAATGAAAATAATCACCGTTAACTGATTATTATTCAATCAACTTACGCTTCATTCTCATCGCATACCGTGACCACTAATTCGTCATTGTCGTTAGTGGTCACTTGAATTCGAATCGGTCGACAACAAACGCTGCAATCATCAATGTACTCTTGCTCACGATCTTCGTGATCAACCAGAATCACAATGGATTCATTACAGTAAGGGCAAAGTATTGTTTCTTCGTGTAAAAACTCCATAGCGCCTCTTTAAATCATCATCGTATCTTCTACTAAGTTTAGAGGACAATTCAAAATAATCGAATCAATGAATTTGTCGATATGATATAAAACGATCATCAATCTATTTAAAACAAAAACGCTCGTCCCTAAAGGTACCGAGCGTAATAAGTTCCAGTGATTGATGTGGGTATTTTACAAGCCGCCAGCTAAATCTAAGTAATTCCCTGTAGAAAA
Source organism: Aliivibrio salmonicida LFI1238 (assembly GCF_000196495.1). Taxonomy (NCBI): domain Bacteria; kingdom Pseudomonadati; phylum Pseudomonadota; class Gammaproteobacteria; order Vibrionales; family Vibrionaceae; genus Aliivibrio; species Aliivibrio salmonicida. The sequence goes on along the minus strand of NC_011312.1, from coordinate 1,593,675 downwards.
TGACGATTTCTCTGAGGCTAACCAATAAATGGCTTCGGCAACTTCTTCTGGTTCACCCCCTCTTTGTAGCGGAATCACACTCTTCAACCTTGCTATTCGCTCTGGCTCTCCGCCATCGGCATGCATATCGGTATGAATTAACCCCGGGCGAACACAATTAACTCGAATGCCTTCTGCTGCAACTTCCAAAGACAACCCTTTCGTTAAAGTATCAATCGCACCTTTTGACGCGGCATAATCGATATACTCATTGGGAGAGCCCGACCGTGCGGCACCAGAAGACACATTAACAATCACACCACCTAAACCACCATGTCGAGTAGACATACGCTTGACCGCTTCTCTACAACATAAAAAATAGCTCGTGACATTATTTGTAAGTATGGCGTTGATCCGATCAGCCGTCATGTCTTCTAAGCGTGATTGCGTTTTCAAAATACCAGCATTATTAACAAGAACAGATAGCGTACCTAATTCACTATCAACCGTAGAAAATAGTCGAGTGACCTCTTCTTCGCAAGACACATCCGCTTGAACCGTAATGCACTTCCCGCCTTCTGCGATTATTGTTTTAGCTAATTTATTCGCGGCGACTGCGTTCGATTTATAGTTGATACACACCGCATAACCTTCTCTTGAAAAAAGTAGTGAGGTTGCTGCACCAATGCCTCGACCACCACCGGTAATAACCGCCACTTTTGGAGTACTCATCAATCTGTCCTTATATTCTGAATGTACGTAATGTTAGCAAGAACATTATCTATTAACTGACAACGTATAACGAACAACGCCATTGTCTTCCATATTAAATGCCCAAACACTTTGTCCGGAATAATATTCAAAGCGATTTTTTTTGATGTCCACAAGAGTAAGCTGCGATATAAAAGCATCGCGATCTTGTTTATCGATAACAAAGCGACCAACCGATGTATTAAGGTCAAGATCATTACTTACCTCAATTTTTTTCGTTGATTCAGGCAAAATATTGGGTAACCAACCCCGAGTGAAAAGCTTATTTTCCAACGCATCTTGGTAGGTCGGATAATAATTATCCATAACATCACTGCACCCTACAATGAGAAAGGCAATAAGCCATACAAACTTTTTCAATACTATTTCTCCAATGACAACTGACCTGCATACTACGCACTTATACCTATTCAAACATACCTAACATTGACACTAAAAAAACAGAAGTACTCGGTAAGTTAGCACGACCGAGGGTTGTAAATTATGTTGATGTATTTATGGTTAAATTTCGTTTTAAACCATTAATTTTAAAGCGATGTATGGCACTAGATTAAAGATTAGAATTCCAATTTTATAATTAGCCAAATATTTAAAATACAATGACGGAAGTTCTGATGAAGAGATGCCAAGTATTTTACTGTGGACGTTAATAATAAAATCGTTAAATAAAGTAAGAAATAACGCAGCAAAAACTAAAAACCCCATATTTATTATGGAGCACCAACCAAAAAATACGGTGATGTCATTAATGTTAGTCATAAATTAATTATCCTTATGTTTAGCCCTACATAACAGACTTACTACTATACCTAAGATTGATCATTTAAAACGAGAAATACTCGGCAAACTGAAGGTGTAGAGTGTAAAGAATCGTGTCGATGAAATTATTACGGCCAATACTTAACCGCGAAGGATTGTCACCTTAATTTTAGGCAGTATCCGTTGTGTTTTCTTTCTTACCTTATCTGTCGATAGACCTAATGTTAAAAGTATAGATATTAAGAATAAAACAAACATAGTAACGATAGGATCCTTCAGTTTGAGCCATTGAAGAAATCCAAACCAAATACATATCTTCACAATAAAACCATGCCATAGATAAACGTATATAGAATTACTTCCATTTTTTGATAGCACGCTTTTTTTCCTTGGAATCACCATTAATATTGCAAAAGAGCTTATAAAAGAAACACTGTATAATACCAGTCGAATGCCAACAGCTCTCCACCCATCAGAACCTAATTTAGCGTAAGGTATGCTGCCATACAGCCAAGTATGAGAAAAATCTGTTATTAATAAAAAAAAGACCATATTAAAGATTAAAATTACAAAATATACTGATTTAGGGATCTTTCGAAGTTTTTTACATTCAATTAAGTTTCCTATCCATTTATAACCAACAATAAAAAATGGCAAAAAATAAATTGTCCTCAATATCCCCATAAAATAACCAATGCTATCAATATATCCTGCAATTAACGATATCATCAAACTAAAACAAACTGGGTAATGAGACTTTAACAAGATAGGAAGTAATAGCTTCCAAATAAACAAGCTAAATAAAAACCATAACAACCAGAATGGTTGAAAATTAACAGTATAACTACTAAGAGAACCAGTAAATAAAAAATAGAAAGCTTCATATAATAAGGTAAACATAAAAAATGGAATAAATATCGAATTTATCAGTTTTATCATGTTTTCTTTTTTAAATTCGTTTCGACTAAATACACCAGATAACATAACAAATATAGGCATATGTACAGAATATATACTCATAAAAATTGATTTAATTATATTATTAGAATTAATCAAAGGTTCTATAAAATGTCCCAACACTACTAAGGTAATCATAATACATTTTGTATTATCAATTAAATATCTACGAGTCATAAGTAGTCACGCAAAAGTTATTGTGAATTTTTCGCCGTAATAATTTAATATGTTTTTGATGTTAATACTGAGGTCTTCAAACGTTTTGAACGCTTCACATGGTAACCATTCATATTTTACTTTCTTCCACAATATCTCAATGATATTGAGCTCTGGAGAGTACGGTGGTAGATAACAAACTAATACATCATTCATCAACCACTCATGCAATTTTTGTTTAAATTTTGCTGACCTATGAAAAGAGGCATTATCTAAGATAATAAAGCATGGCTTATCGTTTTTTCGTGCGTTGATAAAGTGCTCAAATGCATCAATTACTGTATCGGTAGTTACTCTTCCTTCCGTTGTTTGAAAACTCAATTTACCTTGTCTACTTAAGAAGCCAAGAACATTGAGCCGTTTGCTGTGTGAATGAGCAGGCCTTAGCGATTGAACACCGATAGGTCCCCAACAATAAGGAAGATTAGATTTCTGACTAAAGCCTGACTCATCAAAATAAAAGAGTTCACATTTATTCGTACGTTCCATTTCAATCAATGAATTCAATATATTACTGAAATTATTGAATTTCATATCGTCCCGCTTTAACTTTAATGAGTGTCGGGCTCTTTTGTAACTGTAATCACTTTTTTTATATTTCGTTTAATAGTGTCTAAGCTGGATTTTTTACCTGTTTCTTCTTCAAGTATTGCTTGTGCTCGTTTAAGTTGATGTGGCTCTTCATCAACCAATGACTTCAAACGATATACTTCTGCTTCTGTGTAAATAGGTTTTCTACCTATACGAACAGCGTCATACAATCCGAGCATTCCACAGGCTTCCCAATGGTCTATCCATGACGATATGGTCTCAAATTTAGCGTCTAAAATATCAGTTAACGCTAAAATAGAGTAGCCTTTATCACTGAGAATAATCGCATGTGCTCGTATTCTTACTCTATTTTTTGGATGATTAGCGATCGCTTCTTTTAGGGTTATTTTTTCATTGTCTGTTAAAGGATTAACTGCTTTCATTATGATATAGACACTGACGTTAAAATACTCATTTTAATACCATATGGATATATGGTAAAGGCGAAATCTTCATTCTCGAAAACTTATCATTAACTACTTAGCTAACTACCTATGACCTTGATTTTCATCCTCTTTGATTTGTGCATTTCTCCATAACTCATTGGAACAATATCCATATTTATAGGTTGGAAGAATAAGCAAAACTAAAAACAGCATAAAACCAATAGCAATTAACCAATTTGATATAAAATGAGTATCAACAAAACCCATGCTGTAAAAAGTAAGCATCAACAAAGGCAATGTCATACATACCTGAAAAATAAATAGTACTTTCCACACCCCACGCTCCCAAATCGCTTTTTGATATGCATAACCATAGGAAGCAGCCAGTACCCCAATCATAAAAGAGGGTAAGGCACTGAAGTAGTCGCCATTTTTAATTGAATATACCATTGAAAACACGACAAAAAACAACTCAATCCAAAACCATAATTTCCACATAATGAAGCCCCTAACTAGAACGAAAACAGACACCAATACAATGCGTTTATTATTGTAAAAATTGATTTTAATTTATTGCATTAAAACGAGAAAAGCTCGGTAAAAAAATAACGAGCTTTCTTGGTGCCACTACTGCATTTTCAGCACAAATCAATAATTGTATTAATTAAACAATGAATGAAGTTTATAGCCAACGAGTAATGAAATGTCTTTTTGATCCACATCAGAATGTAAATCGACAGTAGTGTAACGAACACCAATAAACCAATCCGTCATATTAAGATCCACCCCTGCACCGTATTTGAAGCCGTACGAGGAATCATCCATTGATGGTTCTGTCTTTAACATTGAATAGCCGATTAACCCATAGGCATCAAGATCGATAGCATCAGACAGCTCAAATCTCTTCCCTAAAGGAATATTTGCTGAAAATGCATACTTCTCTTTAAAGCCAGTTGAATCTTTAAGCGATGAATTTTTAATTATTTTCCCTTCAACTTCGCCACCAACGAAAAAAGAGTTCGCATAGATGTTTCTAGCGCCAAAATACCCATCAAACGCATCAAACGCATCACCAGTTTTATCTGATATTTCATGTGAGGAATAACCTGCCGCAACATATACATCTTGATATGGCGTATTTGTTTCTTCTGCAAATGTTGAAAATGAACATACGGTTACAAGCAATGGGAGTATTTTATACACTGTTTTATTCCATACAAAAATTGAAGCCGCAGTGTACTTATCGACCAAAAGCGAAGATATAGCATATCCAGACGGGTTCTCGTAAGAATATGCTAAATTAATGCTTCACTTATCGTAAGGTATGTATTCAAATAAGGCGATACCCCAACGGATTAAGGCCGTAATTAGCCACGGTTTATTATTGAGTTCTTTTAAATGGGCGTACCATACAAAGGTCATAAAAATATTGCTGCATTTAGTTATATTGCTGATAACCAAGAATTTTCTAATTTAAATATTTGATTATCAAAGTCAATGCTTACATTGATGCCTATAGCTTCAAGAAGTAATGATACGTTCCTAATTCTCTAACATAGCCTAGAGATTCATAAAGCTTCTGAGCGTTTACATTATCTTCTGCTGTCTCTAACGATAACCCTTTTACGTTATCCACTAAAGCCAACTCTTTTGCTGCATTCATTAACTGTTTTGCTACGCCATTATTCCTAAACTCAGGTGCAACATACAAATCATTTAATACCCATACTCTAGCTGCTGATACTGATGAGAAGCCATGATAAAGTTGAGTAAAACCCATGCCTTCACCACTCTCATTTAATGCTAAAAATATGACTGACTCTTCATTTTTAACTCTTTGAGATAAGAAATCAAAAGCTAATTCTGAGTTACTCTTTTGTCCATAAAACACACGATATGCATCAAACAGCGGGCTAACAATTCCTAGCTCACCAAGTTTTACTTTTACTATTTCCATATAAATAACTCCATTTTTAATGAGAAAGAGCCATATGGAATGAAAAATACCATCCACTGAAAATCGCTCTTAAATTGTTTGCTAGCCGACATCTACTCGATAAAGCGCATTGACTGGCTTTTCTACGAAATACGACCATACATGCTTAAACACTGCGTGTTGATTTGGAAATGGGACCAACTCTAGTGCTTCTTCTAAACTACACCACTTATATTCTGTATGCTCTTCATTTAGAACCACCTCTTGCTCTGGTGGACACATCACAACGAAAACAGGGATAAGCTGAATGACATTAACGCTAGCTTCATAAAATTGTTCTAGAAACTGAGCATTGAATAGGTTTGACACTTCAATTTGAGTCTCTTCCTTGAACTCACGAACGATGGCATCAATGCCGGTTTCCTCTTCTTCAATTGAGCCTGCGACATGACACCAAAAGCCACCTTTTACTCTTTTCATGAGTAGAATTTTTTCTTCGCCATCAATTTTAGATAATGCCACGCCTGACACAATTGATGTATTTAAAGGGATCATAATTAACCTCTTAAAGTGTTGTTATAAGCACTTTTTACCAACCACTACATCGGTAATATACTGCTCATTGTCATTCAAATATTGGATATCTGCTAGATACGCTAAATGGTGACCGTCTTTGATATTTTCGATAAAAGCTTGATTACCATTACTTGCTTCATTGTGCATATGGTCAACCAACGCTTGAACTCTCTCTGTCATTGCTTTAACTAAAACCAAACGATCAGCTTCAAGCAAACCATAAACATCACAAAACTGCTTGGCTCGTATAGACTGAGATCCTAAATCCCCCATTGCATCATACTCATGGGTTTTAAATGGAGCCCAACAATACACGGCATAAGCGATATCCCAAACTCGCGGCGCGGGATGCGCAGTATCAAAATCGATAATACCCACGGTTTCTGATCCAACCAATGCAACATTGTATGGCGCGTAGTCTCCGTGACAGATAACTTCCATAGGTTCTCTACTGGGAAGCATCCACTCTAATGATTCAACTGAATGATTTGATAGAAACGGACTAGATGCATCGTGGTATAAACGAAGAAGTTTAGCTGCAGAAGTCAGTGCTTCAATCGTGGCAATATTGCCTTTTAGCGGATAATTGAAAACCTCTCCTTCGACATAAGATAAAACTTCATTATCTTTGCCATCAAAACCGTAAGGCTTAGGAGCTGCATTAAAACCATTTTCGGCAATATGTGACAACAAACTATGTATGGTTTCAGACCACTTACCACGTGGTCGATAAACCTTATTCTCAGAGCGGAAAACCCGCCCTTCACGCCCACCTTGAAGTTCTTCCATGAATATCCTTATGAGTATTATTTATATTGTGCTTATTTAGCTATCATTCTTAATTGAATATTCTCTGGCCTTTTTCTGAATAACTGTCAACAAGGTGATTTCCTTGCTCGATTTGATGAATCCAATCACGCTCAACATTTAAAAATGATAGTAACATCTTAACTTTTAAACAGTTTCCTGATTGTACCTAAAGAAACCTTGAATGCCGAATCTAGTAAATCATGTTGATTGCTTTGTTAAACCGCAATGACACGCTATAATGACCGAATAATCAACCTAATTAGAGACCGTTATGACCACTAGAATTTTAGCCGATGTTGCAGCAAGCATTACCGAGTTTAAAGCTAACCCAATGAAAGTTGCTTCAAGTGCTTACGGTGAAGCTGTTGCGATACTAAACAGGAATGAGCCTGCATTTTATTGTGTGCCAGCAGAAGCTTATGAACTATTGCTGGATAGAGTTGAAGATCTAGAACTATTATCCCTTGCCGCAGAACGAGAGAATGAAGAAACTATTTCGGTAAACATCCATGACTTATAAGTTAGACTTCAAAAAGAGCGCATATAAAGAATGGAATAAACTCGGTGCAACACTTCGTGAGCAATTTAAGAAAAAGCTATTAGAACGCTTAGATAATCCTCACGTTCCTGCGTCAAAGCTATCAGGCGCTGACAATTTATACAAAATTAAGCTACGACAGTCTGGTTACCGATTAGTATACAAAGTTGAGGATGACGTAATAATTGTCACCGTTTTAGCTGTTGGCAAAAGAGAACGCAGCGACGTATACAAAAAAGCGATGCACAGGATTTGACCATGGCGGTTTAACGCCGCGTTGATGAATTTGTTATAATTTTATATATCAGCCATAGTCGGCAATTGACTACAGTTACGAACCATTAAAATATTTATGCTTAAGGTTACGCTATAAATAATGCGGTAATTACCAAAAATGATTTCACGATAATTGACTCTGTTTAGCTCAGGAACAAGACGACCTAACTCTTGAAATGAACCTAAATTCTCAGCTTTGTTGAATATATCATTAATCCATTTTTCTGCCACAGATGGATTGTCTCAATGTATTCTATTGTCTACCCTATTTTATCTAAAGCAAGCGGCGACCAAATAACATTCATGAACGTAAGCGTCTCAATATTTTAGAACGAGCATCTTCATTTGATAAACCAAAACCACTAGCGATTTGAGCTTCAGCTTGCTGCACTTCTTCCAGTAATTCTATTTTTTCTTGCATTGCTTCATATTCAGCAACGTCTAAAACTACCGCAACACCTTTACCGCGCAGAGTGATAACTAGGGAGTAGTTTCTAACAAGAGGCAAAGTTGTTGGGTCCCAACTAGTAACATCGAAAAAAACATTGTGGACAAAGCGATTTCTAAGCTTATTTATTTCATCAAGAAACTCATATTGCAGCTGGGTTAATAGTTCTAATTCTTGCGACTTATTTAGCTTTGCTTTGAATGATTGATATCGCCTTCCGTTGCTGTTAATTCCTGACTCTTCTAAAGCTCGAAACAGAAAATAATCAAAGTACAAATGACCAATGATTACTAACTGGATGGGCTCTGTATATCCTTAAGCAAATTCCTAGTGAAGATTTTGCTCGGTTGTGGGAAAAGCGTTGATATATCTTGCTTCAAAAACTCTTTATAGTACGTGCCCCTCCATGATGTCATTTGCCGATAAAGTACATCTGCTACAGTTTCCATGAAAATTCCTCCATGACGTGGGGTTCTCGTAAACATAACGCCTGCATAACACCTTCCTAGGTTCCAAGAATAACCGACACACTTTGGTATAGATTTGAGAGTCAGTTGCCTATAAGCTTCAAGCTCTCACACAATCAACTAAGGTAACCCCATGGGATACCAATATAAGCAACTGACACTAGGTGAAAGATACCAGATTGAAGCGTGGAATACACATAGTATTTCTGCTCGTGAAATAGGACAAAAATTAAAACGGAGCAATGGCTCCATTTCAAAGGAACTACGACGTTGTCCTGCTGGAAGCTATTCTGCCGAGCAAGCGCATAAACACGCTTTCCAAAAAAGAACACTTTCGATTAAGCACACAAAATGCAGCCAAAAGAATAAAAAAATAATTCACCTATATCTTCAGCTTGGTTGGAGCCCAGAGCAAATATCTGGACGAATGCGTAGAGAAAAAATAGAAAATACAATATGTTGCAGTACTATTTACAACGCAATTAAAAGAGAGCAGTGGCAAAGGATGCTTGCTCGAAAAGGCAAAAAATACAAACAACGCAAAGGTGTAGAAGCAGGAGCAAGACTCATTCCTAACCGCATTGATATATCTCAACGCCCTGCTATTGTCGATGATAAATCTGAGGTTGGTCACTGGGAAGGTGACACTGTTTATGGTCAAGACGGGTATTTAGTAACGATGGTAGAACGAGTGTCTAAGCTATTAGTTACGTGCAAAGTACGCAATAAATCCAAAAAGGCCGTTACTCGCGGGATAAATCGCATGATGAAGCCCTTTAAAGAGCTTTGCAAAACAATCACATTTGATAATGGCGGAGAGTTCGCAGGTCATGCTAAGATAGCTAAGCATCTGAACTGTGACATTTATTTTGCTAAACCTTACCATTCTTGGCAACGAGGTTTGAATGAAAATACCAATGGTTTACTAAGACGTTTTTTCCCAAAGGGAATGGCCATTGGAGAACTTACTGCAAAAGAGATTAAACAGGCAGAGTTTTTGATTAATTCTCGACCTAGAAAGACATTAAATTTTCTGAGTCCGAGCGAGTTTTTAAACGGTAAGAGTGTGTCGGTTATTGTTACGATCTAGCGTTTACTTGAGGGTAATAGTTACCCTCAAAATATTTATTTATACCTCATATTTATATGATATTTTTCATTTATACAAAATACACTTCCATTATTTACAAGATTAAACATACAAGTGTTTATCTCATCATACTCTTTGTTATGAATACATATTAAATCTAATTTAGATAAAGGAAGTAAAACTTCTGTTTTAACGCCATTCCATATCAGCTCCCCTTTAAGAGAGGAAAGTATTTCTTTTTCTAGATTCATCTTATGAACTTTCCTAAATAAATTTAAGTATATGTTGTTCTATCTATTTTAAAATTAACAATCATATCTTTTGTACTTAAGATATCCTTATTTATACTAATAATCTCAGTAATAACACTTTCTGATAAATTTACGCTTTCAGTAGTAATATCGTTAACAGCAACTGCATTTACGTTGATTTCATTGATAACTGAAGTTTGCTCTTCTGAGGCAGTTGCAATTTGGTGTCCCATTTCAGATAAAGAAACAAGGTTATTTGATACATTTTCAATATAACTTTCAGCATCATTAATTTGTTCAACACAGCTATTCATCAATAAGTTACTATCGTTAATTTTTTCTTGTACACCTGTCGTTCTTTCTTGTAGTACAGAAATAATGCTTTCAATTTTAATTGTGGATTCTTGAGTCTTCTGCGCTAGCATGCGAACTTCATCAGCTACAACTGCAAAACCACGACCTGATTCACCAGCCCGTGCTGCTTCAATTGCTGCATTCAAAGCGAGTAAATTAGTTTGATCTGCAATATTTCTTATCAAGACCAAAACAGAGGCAATTTGTTCACTATCTTTTTGAAGAAGTTCAGCAATAGTATTGCACTCATCAAGACTTTCGCTTGTATTATTAATTGCTGTTTTTGTTCCTTGAATTACATCTTTTGTTTCAATACATTGCTGTGATGATTCTTGTGTTAACCCTGCGGACTGGTTAATATTACTAGCAACTTCCATTGCTGCACATTGAAGTTCGTTAATTGCAGTTACTAACTGACTCATATTGTCAAATTGCACAACCATGAAATTTTTATTATCAGCTAAAGAACCTCCAATTTTATCAACACCAATCTTATTGTTATCTACAGAACTGCTAATTAAAGTTAATACTTCTGTTAAGTAGTTAATGATAAGTTTTCGAGAATGAAGATTTCGCCTTTACCATATATCCATATATCCATATGGTATTAAAATGAGTATTTTAACGTCAGTGTCTATATCATAATGAAAGCAGTTAATCCTTTAACAGACAATGAAAAAATAACCCTAAAAGAAGCGATCGCTAATCATCCAAAAAATAGAGTAAGAATACGAGCACATGCGATTATTCTCAGTGATAAAGGCTACTCTATTTTAGCGTTAACTGATATTTTAGACGCTAAATTTGAGACCATATCGTCATGGATAGACCATTGGGAAGCCTGTGGAATGCTCGGATTGTATGACGCTGTTCGTATAGGTAGAAAACCTATTTACACAGAAGCAGAAGTATATCGTTTGAAGTCATTGGTTGATGAAGAGCCACATCAACTTAAACGAGCACAAGCAATACTTGAAGAAGAAACAGGTAAAAAATCCAGCTTAGACACTATTAAACGAAATATAAAAAAAGTGATTACAGTTACAAAAGAGCCCGACACTCATTAAAGTTAAAGCGTGACGATATGAAATTCAATAATTTCAGTAATATATTGAATTCATTGATTGAAATGGAACGTACGAATAAATGTGAACTCTTTTATTTTGATGAGTCAGGCTTTAGTCAGAAATCTAATCTTCCTTATTGTTGGGGACCTATCGGTGTTCAATCGCTAAGGCCTGCTCATTCACACAGCAAACGGCTCAATGTTCTTGGCTTCTTAAGTAGACAAGGTAAATTGAGTTTTCAAACAACGGAAGGAAGAGTAACTACCGATACAGTAATTGATGCATTTGAGCACTTTATCAACGCACGAAAAAACGATAAGCCATGCTTTATTATCTTAGATAATGCCTCTTTTCATAGGTCAGCAAAATTTAAACAAAAATTGCATGAGTGGTTGATGAATGATGTATTAGTTTGTTATCTACCACCGTACTCTCCAGAGCTCAATATCATTGAGATATTGTGGAAGAAAGTAAAATATGAATGGTTACCATGTGAAGCGTTCAAAACGTTTGAAGACCTCAGTATTAACATCAAAAACATATTAAATTATTACGGCGAAAAATTCACAATAACTTTTGCGTGACTACTTATTTTTATTCTAAATGCTTTTAGATTAAGCATAATAGAACCTATTTCATCATTTTTAAATTTCGGTGTATCAATGAAATGACATAGTTCGCCAGTTCTAATATCTAGGCTCACAAATCTCTTTATTGCATCATTGATAAGTTTTATTCTTATATTAATGTCTCGCATCATTCTTATCGTAAAAATGATACTAGCAATTAATGTTACCAAGAAAAAATTGATATATACTTTATATTATCATTAAGGTTCTTTTCCATCCCCATCATGTAATCAGAAACATACCCATTATTTATAGCTGTCAATTCATCCGTTAAACTAAGAACATTAAGAATAAGCAATGTACTATCTTCATAATCAACCATATCAAATGTTAATGTATCATTGTATTTTTTTATTGTTATTTTCAATTGACCGAACGCTTTAATATCGGCTTCATTAGCATCAAGTCCACCGTATATATTAAGTTCTTTTTCTAGCTGTTCATTAATACCTCTCCGTCTTTTTTCTGCAACTTCCAAATTTATTTTACTAAAAATAAGAAGATCATTCTTTCTCATTTCATTAATCAATCCATTTATTCTATTAATACTGTTAAGCGAACCAATTATTTGTTCTTGTAAATATTTTTCTTTCTCTTTTACTTCAATAGAGGTTATATTAAAAATCAAAACCGATGAAGTAGATATTAATATTATTATACCTATCATTAAGTTGAAAAATATCTTCAATGTTATTTTGTTCATTTATATCTTTATCCTAATTAAGATTACATTACTTTTACATTAATTGCGTTTATATTAACAAATATCTACATTTAATAGAGATTCCTTTATTTTATTTTTATAATAAATAGATTTAAAATTAGAAATTGTTTTATTATAGTCCTCGTTATAAATATTCCCTATAACGTCCATTTTTTTATTTTATTGTTAATTATTTCAGCTTCACTACTCCCATTAGAAAGAATAATTTTATAAATCTCAATTATTTCTTTCAGACTAATAGGCTTTGAATAATAATAACCTTGAAGTATTGCATTATTATCAAATAAATTAATTAATTGAAACTGTGATAATCTTTCTATTCCTTCATAAACAATATTATTAGTCCCAAATGTCTTTATTTTTTCAGACAAAAAAACAAGATGTTTATATGAATGATAGTCTTTATCTATATAATCTATAATCGATTTATCTATCTTAACTTCATTAAACTTAATTTCACTTAATAATTTCGCTCTAGAGAACTCTTTTCCAAAATCATCTAACGAAACGTTAATTTTATTACATCTTAATATCTCAATATTCATTTTAAGCTTTTCAATATTTTTAATATCAAAATGCTCGGTTAACTCTATCGTAATATTAAATCCCTTAAACAAAGCAATAACTTTATTAATAAACTAATTGCTTATTAAACTAAAATAAGATGCATTTATAGAAACAGGGTAATTTATATTAGTATCAATAACATCAGAATAAACTAACTCTAATACTTTAGAATCCAAATGAACTGGTGACTTATAGTTTTTAACGAAATTCTCTACATCTAAACAATTTTTAGGTCTTAATAATGCTTCTATTGATACTAATTTATTTCTTCTTATTTTAGGTTGATATACCATTTCTGCTTCATTTAAATTCATTTATCTAATTAAAAATTAACGTTAATTACATTTGAACATCTTTGAAAGAAATGGAATATTCTTTTGGTGTGATGCCAAACTCCTCTTTAAAATACACGACTAAAAGTTCTACTGATTGATAACCACAAGAAAAAGATATATCTTCTAAAAGAAGCTCTCTTTTTTGCATAAGAAATAAGGCTTTATTCATTCTAACTTGTCTTACTATTTTCTTAAATTGAGTTCCAGCTTTCTTCAATCGTCTAATAAGTGTTGCTTTACTTACACCTAAAATTGAACATACATTTTCTATTTTATGATCACTAGGTTGCATTTTTTCTAAAACTTCATACACTTTTTCATTAAAACTGCCTTCAGAAGATAAAAATAGTACTTGAAGATAATATTCCTCTGCTAATAATAGATATAATCCATCTAACCACATATGTCTTGTATTTATATTCTTTAAAATAACATCAGATTGATGAAGTAAGTCTAAAGTCATTTTCAATTGATAATCTAGTTTAATATTTCTATATTTAGAAACTTCAAAATTTTTTACTGTTTGTTTAAAGAACTCAACTTTTGGTGGTTTAAAAAATATTATTTGCTTAGAAAAAAACAAACCGTTTATGGGGATATTTTCAAAATTCAGTTTACTATTAGCCCCAAGAAGTATTGCATCCCCATTTTTCAGGTTATATTTATACCGACCAAGAGATATATTTTTCATACCACTAAGGACCCAAATAATACATGGATTAATTATTACAACGTCTTTTAACTTTTGAACTTCTTTTGCTTTATAGCTAAAAGCTTTAAACAATTTACAATCCTAAATTTGTTTTCTTTTTTTAACATGTAGCACATTTTAATACATTATAAACAATAGTCTATAAGTAAAAGTGTCAATATAGTAATAATAATTAATGAAAAGTGACACTTTCATGGAAATATGCCAAATTTAAAAGAAATAGTTAACCTGAATTCTGGATAAAACATGCTTTAAGCGAGGATTAGTTCAAATTCACATTCTGATAGCTTAATTCGTGGCTTTTGTTTTTTTAAACAATAAGCCACAACGCCTGAAATTACATTTAGCATGAAACCAGTCACGCTACGATGACGGCTATGTTCAATTTGAGAGATATTCTTCAATTGGTCATTTATCGTTTCGATAATGTATCTCTTTGATAACATAGCCTTATCAAAAGCACTTATCTCTTTTGCTTTCATGTTTTTTCGCGAGGTAGTCACTAAATCGACATCAGAGTTCTTTAAGCTCTCACTCAACTTTTTACCTATGTACCCTTTATCAGCGTACAATTTCCCCGAGAGTTCTTTGCATAAATCAGGTACAGGAGTCCTATCATTTACATTGCCAGCTGTGATTTTCAGCGAAATAATTTCTCCAAGATGGTTAATCAATAAATGAAGTTTGAAGCCGAAAAACCATCCCATGGTACCTTTTCCTCTTTTCGCAACACCATCAAAGACTTTATGGCGAGGAATTCGAATGTTATGGCATACTTTAAGACTCGTGGAGTCAACAAAAGCAATGCCAGTCGGCTTACCTTTGATAGATTGAAAATAGGCACACATTGGGGCGATTAGGCTAGGCATTTTGCTCACAAATCGAGTGTAGCTAAGTAAATTTGGAAAGTATCCTTTCCAATATTGATGAACTAACCCGATATAGAAGTTCTTGAAATCTCTATGATTTGATTGATGAAAAGCGATGACAATAGTCATACATTCACTAGTAGACATTACTGACTGACGTTTTCTTTTTCTCTCACTAGCCTCAACAAGGTATTTTTCCCATTGAGATAAGAATTGATAACAAAAATCATCGACATCACAAAATATATCAACTAATTTATTCATCTTGCCCACCTTTTAAAATACGTTCAAATAATTCTTGGTCGAAAGATCTGATCGTTAGGTGGGCAATTAGTTCAGCCTTATCCAGAATTCAGGTTATGTAGAATCTATCTGGCAATCGAAAAATTCTAATTGCTGCGGTGTCGTAACCCCACCATCAATAGTAGCTTTATTGTATGGACTCCCAATACCAATATCGAAAAAAACATTTGAATTTGATTTAGCAACGATACTGTCAGCCTGAGCGACAGGAAGGGCAACCACACCAAAGTTATTACTCACACCACCAAAAACAGATTTAAGATCAGCGTAGGAAAGTCGATTAGAGCTTGTTTTAATACGCTTTTTAATCTCACGAATTAAAATCAACTTTTTCTTTGAGTACACATTTACATGAGCCATAGATGCCGTATATACACTCAAAACTTTGACGACAAAAAAGAAGTCCCATAGCGACTCATATAACGAAAATAAAACTGGTTTGCTGCTAATTTCTGTTGGGTTAAATTCACGTGATTCTATGACTAATGTTAAATGATAGCTCAGCCCCTCTTCATAGAAATTGCCTAAATGTAATGGTAATTCTACACTGCGCACTAGAGAACCATCTTCAGTAAGAATAAAGCCATCAAATCGATTGCAATTAACTACTTCACCATTTACCGTTTGAGACTCTGAAACACCAGAGAAAACACCCACAAAATTTACAACTTCTTCCATATGACCTCATATATTAAGCTAACGCCGCATTAAGTAGTGAGCAACGCTACCACCTTACTAAACCATTACACCGTAATCACAAATCTCAACTTGAATTGAAAACGCCGAGTGTTGCGAATCTGTCTTAAATGCCTTGTTAGGTTACCTACATGATGCAGCCAAAATTTAGCACCAAGGTGCTGAATTGGTTACAAAACTACTGGCTTTGGACGCAGATGTAAAACTGAAAACTACGAAACTCAAATCCAACTAACAAAACGAACTTGGCTAAGAAGCGACATACGCTAAAAACCACAGTTCGAAGTATTTTTACTGGCAAAGGATTCGTTCGACTAACCTGACAACCAAGTGCGACTAAAACCAATATTCACAGATTAGCCACCAAGACAAAGAAACCACACCAAAGAACTATCACGAAAAAGTTAGAGCCAGTAAGTGACTACGACGCAACCGCGAATGCTTCACATATAGTGCCACCGGAAAGGTCGTGAGGTTAGTAAACCAACAGGTGCAAAGCACAATAACCAGACAAGCTCTTGGAATAAAATCCCTTTTCTACTCTTGTAAACTAACGCCCAATTAAGGTGTGAGCCACGCTACCACGACACTCAACTGGAACACCGTAATCACTAAAATTGACCCAAACTGAAAATGCCAAGCGTGGGGAATCACTCTTAAATTGCTTGTTAAGTTTTTATTCGACTAACCTTGGGATTGATAGACCACCGGGCATAGATACCGAAAAACCACCAAGTATAGAAAGCTCGCTCATTAAACTAAACCCCGCAACTTGGTAGTTATTTTTGTCATTTTTATCTGTCGATATAAAAAACTGTTTAGTATCAACAACGGTCGATATGCATAATTGAAGGAAGCCGCCAATAGTTCCATTGTCCTCTTCCAAAATAGACTCAAGTGCATATATTGGAGCATTACGTACTTGCTTACCTTTCGATACGAGTTGATGTTTTATGGCTTCAATTTTAGTCGCTACACGTTCTTTTTGATCACCAAGTACAAGATACTCTGTGTCATTCAATGATTTTTCAATAATATTAAGTACTGCGGGATTATCGGGTGAATTTCGTAGCATTATGGTTCGGTACTCTTTTGTTTTAGGACAACAACCAAATATTAAAAACTCACATCCAACTCTCCTTGGAAAACTGAAACCTAAACTAGATATATACTTTTCACCAAGCTTTTTGCACAGCTCGGAAATTTCCATAAGTGAGGGTAGCTTATCTTCATAAGGATAATCAGGCTGATCGTAATAATGCACTTCAGATAGATTACCAACAAAAGTGCTTAGTATTTCTCTAACATTACTTCCAATCAATGTGCTTCCGGCAAAACCGAAGCCGAACCTAAATAAACACTTAGGATTGCTTCGATGAATATCTGAATTTTTATAAGTAAACGCTGATATCGAGGTTACTTTTGGACAATTATCAGTCATGACTGAGCCGCTATCCGATACCCTTGTATCACTAACAGCCCACAAGCCATCCCACATAACCCAAGCAGGACTTTTTTCTTGTTCTGCGTTTCTCCAGCAAACTATAGATGTCATCTAAACTCCAAAAAAACTTAACGCTCTTTCTACGACAAAATGTCTTATAGTTCCCTACCAGATTTGTCGCTACTTATTCTATTAAGGCTTACTAGCCTTTTTCTTAAACTCAAATAAATCAACACCATAAACTATATTATATAAGTCGCAGCATTCATCCTATGCGGCAACATGCCGCTTTATGCGGTTAGCACTAAGCCTGCTTCGATAAACCATAAATAGCATGATTGATAATACGGCCATTTAAGTTTTCGCGATTAGAAATAATGCCTTCTAATGTCATGCCTAAACGTTCACAAACCTTGCGGCTTGGTAGGTTGTGCTCACCTGCTGCTATTTGAATTTTCTCAAGCTGTAAATCTGTGAAAGCAATCTCGATTAACTTGGACACTGCACGAGTAATAATGCCGTTCCCCTGATAAGACTCACTGAGCCAATAACCAATTTCAGCCATTTTTAACAGATGATTAATTTTATTGAAGCTGACATTACCAACCAACTCACCTTGGTAAATCATGGCGCAAACCATTCCTTTACCTTCGGCATGATCAAGTAACGATTTACGCACAAAGCGTAGAAAGAAATCCTCAGATTTTGCGTGTGACGGCCAAGCTAGCCATTGAGATAAATAGGCTTCTTCCTTCGAGACGATCTCAAAGTACTTTTTAGCAAAAGAGGGCTCAATAAGTGCCAATTTCAATTCACTGTCAACTTCTACTGTAAACATAAGCCATCCTTTGAGGTGGTCATTAATCTTGCGTACATCATACCATTTGCTGGGTAAATTTCATGTGATTTCTTTTTGTTTTGCCTTTAACTTCTAATTTTCATTAAAACCAATCTATTGATAATATTAACTATAAATGGTGAGTTTTCTCTTTTTCCCAATCACTAGATACAAAAAAGCCGAGCAAGTTACCCTGCTCGGCTTTTGGTTTTACCAATTTTCGCTATACGAATATTAACTCGCTATTAGCTGTTTTTGTCTTTTGGCTGATTCTCTGGTAGGTCTTTTACTTCTTCATACCATAAATCGTGGTGTTCTTTAGCCCATGTTTCGTCAACATCGCCTGTCACCATGCCTTCTAGTCCCGCTTCCATACCGAATAGACCGATATAGATGTGGAAGATGAAACCACAAATCAAGATCAATGCTGCAAACATATGGATCAAGTTAGACAATTCCATATCACGGCGTAATTGACCGAAAATTGGGAAATCTAATACAAAACCACTGATCGCTGCGATAGCACCAAACCAGATAAGAAGCCAGAAGATCGCTTTTTCACCACCGTTTGAGAAACCTGCTGATGGATGCGAGCCTTTATGCTTACCAACCATGCCGCCCATTTTCATGAACCATTGAATGTCTGTCTTGTTTACAATGGATTTTCTCCACCATTTCACTAAAACAGTCATTAATAGGATGCCAAAAATTGGACCCATGTAGTTGTGGTACTGCTTCGCGGCATAAATGATCATGCCCCAAATATCAGTCGGTAATACTGGCTTTAAAAAGTGTTTACCATAGACCAAACATAAACCACTGAACGCGAGCGTTAAAAACGTGAACGCCATGCTCCAGTGCAATGCACGGTCCATTTTGCTCCAACGCTGAATTCGACGTCCTGTTTTTGGTTTGCTTAACTTTAGGGGACCAATCGTAAAGTACGCCAGTGCCACCATCGCTAAACTACCAAAGATAGCTAATGCACCTAATGGTGACATCCACTTCTCTTTCAATACATACCATGTTTCGCCAGCAGTACTGATAAGTACACCATGCTCTGGTGACTGTGAGGTTGTATAGCCTTCTTCGCCCGCTCTTACTTGACGCCAAAAATCAGCGCCACCAAGTTGGGTCATTTCTTTCTCTGCACTCTTATTCGTCGTGCCTTCATTTGCCATGCTAGGCACAGAAAATGAAAGCGTTAATGCTGCCAATAACGGCAGCAATAACGAAAGAGAAAGACGTTTTAATTGTGTCAACATCACTCTCTCCACTGGATTAGCTCTTAGTCGCATCAAACGATAAGTCTTCACCATTTGTCCAACCTGCATCTTTCGCACCACGTTCTACAACACGTTGGCGGAAGATATCAGAGACTTTCTCTGCATCACCAGCAAGCAGTGCTTTTGTTGAACATAATGAAGCACACATTGGTAATTTGCCTTCAGCAATACGGTTTGCGCCGTATTTATCACGTTCTTCTTGTGAACCTGGTTCTACCCCTGGGCCACCAGCACAGAACGTACATTTGTCCATTTTGCCACGCTCAGCAAACGCACCCTGTTTAGGGAACTGCGGCGCACCAAATGGGCAAGCAAATAGGCAGTAACCACAACCGATACAAAGATCTTTGTTGTGACGAACGATGCCATCTTCTGTGTGCTCAAAACAATCAGCCGGACAAACAGCCATACAAGGCGCGTCTGTACAATGCATACAAGCGACAGAGATTGATGTCTCACCCGGTTCACCGTCGTTTAGTGTTACTACGCGACGACGTTGGATGCCCCATTCAAGTGCATCATCATTTTCGTTTTTACATGCAGTGACACAGCCGTTACATTCAATACAACGTTTGGTGTCGCATAGGAATTTCATTCTAGCCATTTTATAACCCCTTACGCTTTGGTGATATTACAGAGTGTTACTTTCGTTTCCTGCATTTGAGTCACAGGATCATACCCATAGGTGGTTGCTGTGTTTGCAGCTTCGCCACTAACGTATGGAACCGTACCTTCTGGGTACTTATCACGTAAGTCTTCTCCTTCGAATTTACCGCCGAAGTGGAATGGTAAGAACGCTAGGCCCGGTTTCACACGACGTGTCACCATAGCTTTAACGTGAATACGACCTCTTTCAGCGCCTTCAACCCACACCATGTCACCGTCTTTAAAGCCAATGTCATTCGCGTCTTTCGGGTTTACTTCAACAAACATTTCTTGTTGAAGCTCGGCAAGCCAAGGGTTTGAACGTGTTTCTTCACCACCACCTTCGTACTCAACAAGACGACCTGTCGTAAGAATAATTGGGTATTCTTTTGACTTATCTTGGTCTTGAATTGTTTTGTACAATGTTGGTATACGGAAGTTAGCCGCGCGATCATCCCATGTTGGGTAATCAGCAACCAAATCACGACGTGGTGTGTATAACGGCTCACGGTGTTGTGGAACACGGTCAGGGAACGTCCATACAATCGCACGTGCTTTTGCATTACCAAATGGCATACAACCGTGTTTAATGGCAACACGTTGAATACCGCCAGATAAGTCAGTTTTCCAGTTTTTTCCTTCTGCTGCGACTTTCTCAGCGGCAGTCAGATCGTCCCACCAACCAAGTTGCTTAAGCAGTTTGTCAGTGAATTCTGGGTGACCATCTTCAATTTCACAGCCTACTGGGTAGCTGTCTTCAGCAAGTAGACTTTGACCTTCATACTCAACACCAAAACGAGTACGGAAGTTACCGCCACCTTGAGCAACAGGTTTCGACGTATCATAAAGAATGTGCGTACCTGGGTGCTTCATTTCTGGCGTGCCCCAACAAGGCCAAGGAAGACCGTAGGTTTCACCATTAACTGGGCCGCCTTCTGCTTCTAGCGTTGTTTTGTGGAACGTGTGCCAGTTTTGTGTGTGCGCTTTAATACGCTCAGGGCTTTGACCTGTGTAACCAATTGTCCACATACCACGGTTAAATTCGCGTGTGATGTCTTCGATTACAGGTTGGTTGTTCTCATCAATTTTGATGTGTTTGAACAGTTGATCTGAGTACCCTAACTTTTTAGTCAGCAGGTACATGATCTCGTGATCTGGTTTTGATTCAAACAACGGTTGAATTACTTGCTCACGCCATTGAAATGAACGGTTTGATGCCGTTACTGAACCGTGCGTTTCAAACTGCGTTGTCGCAGGAAGAAGGTAAACGCCATCAGTACGATCATTCATTACTGCGGCAACGGTTGGGTATGGATCGACGATTACCATCATATCCAACTTACTCATTGCTTTTCTGATCTCAGTACCACGTGTTTGTGAGTTTACTGCGTGACCCCAGTAGAACATTGCGCGGATATTGTCGTTTTGTTCGATGTTTGCTTTATCTTCTAAAACACCATCAACCCAACGAGATACAGGAATACCAAAGTTGTTCATTGGCGTTTTGCCGTTGTATTTACCTTGGTCGAATCGGTTTTGAACCCATGCGTAATCGAGATCCCACACTTTTGACCAGTGTTTCCATGCGCCTTCACCAACACCGTAGTAGCCAGGAAGCGTATCTGAAAGAACACCTAAATCCGTTGCACCTTGTACGTTATCGTGACCACGGAAGATGTTTGCACCGCCGCCTGATTTACCCATGTTACCAAGAGCAAGTTCTAGAATACAGTAAGCACGTGTGTTGTTGTTACCTGTTGTATGTTGAGTACCACCCATACACCAAACAACACAACCTGGACGGTTTTCTGAAAGCAGTTTTGCAGTCTCATATACTTCTGCTTCTGTCACGCCAGTAACACGTTCCACTTCAGCAGGGTTCCATTTTGCAACTTCTGTGCGGATCTCATCCATACCAAACACACGTTGGTTAATGAATTCTTGATCTTCCCACTTATTTGCGAATACATGGAACAATACGCCCCAAATAAAGGCAACATCAGAGCCCGGACGCAATGAAACATAATGATCGGCTTTTGCTGCCGTACGTGTGCGACGTGGGTCGGCAACAACGATCTTACAACCATTCTTCTCTTTTGCGATCAGAATATGTTGCATTGCTACTGGGTGAGCTTCTGCAGGGTTTGAACCAATGAATAGCATAGATTTACAATTATGCATGTCATTGAACGAGTTCGTCATCGCCCCGTAACCCCACGTGTTTGCAACACCGGCTACTGTGGTTGAGTGACAAATACGCGCTTGGTGATCGACGTTATTTGTTCCCCATAATGAGGCCATTTTACGGTACAAATACGCTTGTTCGTTGTTGTGCTTCGCAGAACCTAACCAGTAAACTGAGTCTGGACCTGATTCTTTACGGATCTCAAGTGCTTTGTTGCCAATCTCTTCGATCGCTTCATCCCATGACAGTTTTTTCCACTTGCCATTTTCAAGCTTCATTGGGTATTTTAGACGACGTTCGCCATGACCATGCTCACGCAGTGCTGCGCCTTTCGCACAGTGACCGCCTGCGTTAAATGGGTGATCGAATGCAGGTTCTTGACCTGTCCACACGCCATTTTGAACTTCAGCATAGATACCACAACCAACAGAACAGTGTGAACAAATCGTACGTTTCACTTCTGTTGGTGCATCAACTGGCACTTCCTGTGCTTGTGCTTTTCTCATCATGCTTGAAACAAACATGCTTGCGCTTGCTACTGCACCAGCGGCAATCGTTGAGGTACGCATGAACATACGACGAGTAATGCCCAGTTGGTTCTCTTGTTTTTGTACCGAATCGGAACGTTTAGTCAGTTTCATTATGTGCTCCGTTATAAGCTGTCGTAATAATCACGAATGTGTTGAGTTTCACGATATCCATCGCTTTTTTTCTCAACTTTTGTCTCAGCAGTGACTGATGTTGCGTTTGCTGTTCCTGAAACCGCAGCGGCGACTGTTCCTGCGGCAGCAGCAGTTGCAATACCCTTCAGTAGATTTCGGCGGTTTAGGTCCGTTTTTTTATTGCTCATGCTATGCTCCTTTGCTTCCAATTCACTTGGAATGGGCGTCTGTTTTTATGGTTTTAATTCTGTTCTTGTCACCGCGAATTAAATCGCAGTCACTTCAATCTCATTTGGGTTCTTTGCAAAACGGGTTTGTTCTACCGTGAAGAACGCTTCCGCTAAACACGCCACTGATTTATAAAAATCGGCGTTTTGAGCATTATTGATTTGATCACACAGCGAGACATACCAAGGTTGAATATGACGATTAAAGAAACGTTGTTGCAGTACTTCTGCCTCACCTGCTTCTATCAACATCGCCATCACTTCGCATAATGCTGAGATATGGTCTTCTGGTTCTTTTACGTCTTCTGCGCGTTCAAAACCCAACTGCATTAGGTCTTGGCGAAGTGCGACTAATGGTTTTTCCATTAATGCTCCCGCAATGTGCCATGATCCAAATTGCATCACTTCACCGCGGCCAACACCAATAAATAGGTTTTGGTATTCGTCTTCTAGTTTTTCTAGCGTGTCGTTAAGGCTGGCTTGCTCTGCCGCCTTAACCAATTGGCTCCACGCTTGACTCATGCCGTGGGTTTCGCTCTGCTCCGTTTCTATGGTGACTAACCAATCAACCAATGCTTGCTCTGGTGCTGAACGGAATAAATGCGCTAATAAGCCATAAATTTCTTGTCGGATCTGGTGTTGTTCATTCATGGTATTAGACCTTTAATTGTTTTTCTGGATTTGCTGATAAGTCGATAAAGATGTCTTTTACTCGACAGTCTTCGCACATGTATAGACGGTTGATTGAAGCTTCATCGCTAAAGTGTGGGTTACCTTGTAACTTAACTCTTAGCATTTCAATCATGGATGCTGGCGCGAATGGCTTATTACATGTTAGGCAACAAGCGGCATCTTCTTTGTGCATGATTTGTGTTTCTTGGCGTTCTTCTTTGTTCCAGTTCATTTGCACTTTCATGCTTAATGCTTTTTCTGGGCACGCATTCACACACAAACCACATTGAACACAATCTTGCTCAATGAATTTTAAGGTTGGGCTGTCTTGATCACCATGCAATGCGCGTGTTGGACAAACCGCCACACAACCCATGCATAACGTACAATCTTTGGTTACACAATCGATGGTTCCATAAGGCGCGTGGAATGGCATCGCTTGAACATCGATGACTTCAATATCATTCGCTGCGGCGTTTAAGGCTAAATGATCCAATGCCCCCATCAAGCGTTCACGTTTGTTGCCCGTTAACTGCCCATCAATAACAGATAATGGCGTGTCAATTAAGACCATTTCATTTAACGCTTCCATGTACACCACTTGCACACGTTCTGGTTCAAGACCAAGTTGCGTTAAGAATGCTTGTGCAATTTCAACTTCTTGCGTTAGCACTCGTTGGATCGTTTCTGGCATTCTACGGCTTGCGATAAACAGCACTTGAGCGGCACCATTCACTAACGCTGAGAACCACGTATCAATACCGACAGATAAAATTTCATCAAGCACAACGGGGATAATGTGATCTGGCATTGTTTTTAATGCCATTACATTGAAGTTTTCATGGCGATCACTACAGAAAGCGATGATAGGTGTCTCTCCGCCTTCTTTTTTGTAATTAGCTAATAAGCGAGCCGCGAAATTTTGTGTTTTTTCAGCTTCTGGTAACGCATAGCTAATAGCTTCAGTTGGGCATGCTGTTGAACACGTACCAACACCTTGACAAAGGTATGGGTTAATTTGAATGTTATGACCCGTTTCTGCGGTGCCTTCACTGGTTAATGCGCCAGCGGGACAAGCGTCTACACAACGCTCACACCCTTTTACACCACGAGAACTGTGGGCACATAAATCAGGGTTTAAACGGAAATATTTTGGTTTATCAAACGTACCCACTAAACCAGGCAGTTCGTCTAGCACTTGTGCCAATGTTGGGTAGCCGCGCCCTACTGGATAATAGCCAGGAACCGGCACTTGCTCAGACATAACACTGTCTAGCTTCATGTCTAACACCAAGTCAAAGGCCATTGCACCGATGGTGACTTTCGCTAGATTTACTTTTTCGCCATTCACGACACATTCAATATCAAACGCGCCTAAAAAGCCTTTTACTGATAAGTCTTTTGCAAAATACACCGTGCGATCTGACTCGTGCGCTTGGTTTTCTGATTCTGTAGACACCAACGTAATGCTGTTTAAGTCTGTGAATTGCTCAGCCACATCAACAATAATTCGAGTTGGACCAATGATGACAAGATTGCCACGACTTTCGTAACTTACTGTCGGTGGGATCAAGTTGTTCAGTTCCACAGTTTGCGCAATAGCAAACTGACGAGCTTTGGCATTTGTTGTTTCAGATTGTGCTAAAAATTGAGTTAACATTGCTTCACCTATTCTTGAGCCCGTTGGGCCTACTCAGTTCTATGACTGGATTCATTAGGTGTTACATCGCAATAACCGTACCAACTTAATGGGTAATTAATAATTTAATAAATAACTGAAATAGAGGTATTTTTGAAGGTATTTAGAAAGGATGAAAAGTGTGTCGGGACATTTTGTCTCACTTTGGTTCAAAATGTCCCGATTAATTAAGTGGTCTTTTTTGTCTCACTGTCTTGCTCTTTATTGTCTATAACGCATTGATATTCATTATCATTCTCGTTAGTGACGTTCGATTCAATATCATTATCTTGTTCTGTTTCGGCACTGATCTCTGGCTCAATGTCGTCTTCTTCCTCTTCAACCGGTTCGACCATCCATCCTCGTAATGTTGCTGCGACATCAGAGTTTAATTTGGCTGGTGTTGAATAATTTGGCTCATCTTCCATCGCAAATTCTGGATTCAAAAACATCTTACGCAACGCGGCTTTTTTCAAATCTTTATCCACACCCGTTGCCATAAATTGGCTAACATTGCTTGTGCCATTAATACTAACAAGATCGTCTTTTGTTGGCAGAGAGACTTGCTCTTCTGCGCTATCCGCCGTTTCTATTAAAGACTCAGACGACGCATTTTCTGCTCGGTTCTCAACCGCATCATCATTCTCAACAAGATTTGTATCGGCAATAATCTCAACCGATTGCTCATCGCTAACCTCTTCACCTTGTTGAACTTTTCTCTTTCTTAATGACCATCTACTTAGGAAGTTGCTCACTTGCGCGCCCCGCACCTTTACGTTTTTTCTACGAATTTCGATAAGTTCACCATGCTTGCCAATGAACGCTTCTAGCCACGCTTGCATCGGTAATGGCATATCGATAGACAACACAACATAATCGCCATCCATGTATTGCCCTATCATGCTTTGTGACGCGGTGATCATTACTGGCGTAAGTACGTCGTTGTCATTTTCAAACGCAAAAAATAACTTAGGACTTTGAGAACTTAGATTGAAACGATAATCGGTTCTTTCATCTAAAAAAATCTCTAGCTCACGCTCAAATAACATCCCGTTACTTTGTGTTGCGACGGCCACTTTTTCATACAGGCGTACATCACCAATATGCCAAGAAGGGGCACTCCAACGGCCTACTTGCTTTATTTCTTCAATCACTTCAAATTGCAGTGGCCAAACGCTTTCTGTCTTTAGTTCCACAAGTTACCCTTCTTTTTATGAGGCTTTTTTATCGCTATACATGATATAAAGCAATCCTTATACCAACAGCGCTTTCTTTTTGATTTATCTCTATGGTATAAAATTTGCGTGTATATCGTAAATTACCTTAAATTCATTTAATTGGAGCCTACTTTGAGCCAATCACCAAAAATAATAACTACTGGCGCTGTGCCTAAACAAACTCTTACTGTGGATGTTTATGATGAATACGGTGAGAAGCTTAGCAAAGAAGTGGCGTGCGAACAGCCATTAACCCTAATGCTGAACTGGCAAGAAGTTGTGACATTAATGACGTTAGGCGCTCGCCCTGCCGAGTTGGTATTGGGGTATTTAAAAAACCAACATTTCATCTCTGATGTGTCGCTTTTAGAGTCGGTATTGATCGATTGGGAAACCAAAACAGCCGCGGTAAATACCAAAGAAACCACCGAACACGTCAAAGAGAATTTAAAGAAGAAGACCGTCACCTCTGGCTGTGGCCAAGGCACCATGTATGGCAACGTGATGAAGCAACTTGAGAATTACCAAGTGCCTCAAGTAACCATCAATCAATCGGATATTTACGCGTCTTTAGAAGCCCTGACTTATCACAATGATACGTATAAAGCCGCTGGTGCTGTGCATGGCTGTGCGATTTGTGAAAACAACCAAGTCTCGTCTTTTGTGGAGGATGTAGGTCGTCATAATGCGGTTGATACCCTTGCGGGTGAGTTATGGTTAAACCGTGGTACGGGTGACAACAAGCTGTTTTATACAACAGGTCGTTTAACTTCTGAGATGGTAATTAAAGTCGCTCAAATGGGGATCCCTGTTTTACTTTCTCGTTCAGGCGTAACGCAAATGGGCTTAGATTTAGCGCAGAAATTTGGCATTACGATTATTGCTCGCGCAAAAGGTAAGCGTTTCCAAGTGTTTGCTGGGCATGAAAAAATCAACTTTGATGTCAAGGGTGAAGCGGCGCTTAGGGACTAGTATTGAGGGGCTAAGCTCTAGGAAAAGTAAGGACGAGTAAGGACGACAATCTCTTACTCGTCCCTAAAAAATAAGCACTCACACTCTATTTAAGAGGTATTCTTGGTACGTGCGTTTGGTTATTTTCAAAAATAGATCTGAAATCTTCATGATGTTTTAAGAATAACGCCGCGATGGTCGGATCAAAAGAAACACCGAGTTCATCTTCAATGATCTGAATAGAGACTTCATGACTAAACCCTTCTTTGTAAACCCGCTTTTGTCTCAGTGCATCATACACATCCACAATACTTACAATTCTGGCTTCAATCGGTATCGCCTCACCCACTAAGTTTAAGTACCCTTTTCCGTTCCATTTTTCATGATGGTAAAGCACTATATTTTTAGTCAGTTCGCTCAACTCTGTATTTTTGATAATGTCATAACCAATATTGACATGTTGTTTCATCACATCGAATTCAGCAGGATCAAGTTTCCCCGGCTTTTTCAAAATGTAATGAGGAATACCGATTTTCCCAATGTCGTGCAGTGACGCAATCATTTGAATATCTTTAACAAATGGCTTTGGCATTCCTAATAAATTTGATAAATGTCCAGAATATATATTAATACGTTTGTTATGTTCACTGGTTTCTTCATCACTGTATAGCGACGCCATTTCTAATGAACCGATCAAAGATTCATTCATGGTAAGTAGCTTGAGTTCCGCTCTTTTCGCCATAAAGATACGAGTAATTAGAACCACTATCATCAACAAACTGACGATTAAGATCCCCACTAATAACCAGAAGTCATTGTGCTTGTACTTCTTGTTTTCATTAATGTAGTCGTTCTTAATCAATCGCTCATTATCCGAACTGATTGAAATAAGATTAATGGCATCGTATAACGCTTTTTTGTCTTTTTTTACCGCGATATACACTGAAATGGTTTCAGGTAATGTGCCCGCCGTTTTTAGATCATACATGTCATCATTAATGGTATGGTTTAATAATAAACGCTGATCGCCAAAGGCGTAGTCTATTCTTCCATCATCAATCGCTTTAACAATCTCTTCAAATGTGTCGAAAAATACCATTGTAACGTTCGACGTATTGTTTTTGACGTATTCGTAATAATGCGCGTTTTTTAATATGCCTAATCGAGAATAATTTACATCAGAAATCGTTGAAATAAAACTGCCTTCTAACTTGTTAAATACCGACAATTCAAAACTATAGTAAGACTTCGTCAGATAATAATTATCAGTAATGCACTCATTCACAAACGTCGACAGCAACACATCGTATTCGAGACATACTCCCGCCTTCGGTTCAGAAAAAGTCACCGAATCTTTGAAGATGGTTTTTATGCTGTCAAAAAGCACAGGCGCAATACCTTGATACTTATCACCAACAATGTAGCTGGCAGGAAATTCATCAAACCCATAACCCACCGTCGCATTAATGCCCTGCAAACTTTTATTATTCTTAAACGCATAAATAAAATAGTCTTCACGTGCTTTTTTTACCAATGCTTGTACTTCTAGTGCGCTTAAATTATTGAAATATTTAATAAGTATATTGTGTATTTCAGGGTGATCTTTTGTCGTCGCAAATGACGTGTATAAGTGATCTAACCTTGGCAGTTTATGTGTTAAAAATGACTTATGTCCACTGACTTGCGTATCTGCAATAAAGGCATCAATTTCCCCGACATTAAGTGCGGCAACTGCCTCATTCAGGTTAGAAAAACGAACCGGAATATAATTAATATCATTCACATACTGATGAACAAAGTTGGTGGTTGAATACCACTCTTCAATTAACCCCACTCTTTTATTATTTAAACTAACAAGGTCGGGGATCTTAGCCGCGTCGTTATAATAAACCTTGGTATTTACACGATATAACGTGGGGACAAAATTATAATGTTCACTTCTTTCCTTTGTTTTCGCAAAATCAAAATAAGCTCCCGTTTCAACCTTATTAAATTTTTTAATTAGATCGTCAATCTTCTCGACTTGTATTTTAAAGTTCGTATTTAGTTTTTTATTGATGTCTTGAAGCAGATCGAAATAAAGTCCTTTTTGAACCTCATTCTCGATAAAAAACAGCCTTGAGTCATAGTCATCGTTAAAAAAGGTGAACTCTTGATTGTTTTTAAGCCATTGGCGTTCTTTCTCTGTCAGCTCAATCGCTAATGACATAGAAGAATAAAAACACATGAGAACAACGAATAAATATTTCAATTTATACACACCAATTAATTATCAATAGTAACGAAGATTGAGCGCTATGCTTTCTCATTAAATTCTCTTTGAAACGCCAATACTTTTTCTAAATATCGACGCGCTTCAGCTTTAGGGTGTTTATTCGTTAATGCCCAATACAATTGATTTGGCTGTAAACGGTTTATTTCGCTGATCGCTTTCGTACGATTTGGATCAAACGTTGAAAACACACCACCTGAGCCACCGTTGTATGCCGAGATCATGCTGTAATGCTTATTTGTTGCGTGGCTAATATCTCGTAAGTAACGGTTCTTCAATATATAAAAGTATGCGGTTCCAGTATCAATATTATTCGCTGGGTTAAACAAGTATTCTTTGGTTGGAATACCTGGTTTCTTTTTCACTAAACTAAAGACATCTGCCCCAGCCGTTTTTGGGATCACTTGCATTAACCCATACGCGCCTGCGTGACTGACAGCATAAGGATTAAAGCTGCTTTCTGTTTTGATAATGGCGTAAATCAAATCAATGGAAATGTCGTATTCTTTTGACGCTTTCTTAATCAAATCAGCGTATTGAAACTCGCGTTGCTCAAGGTGGTCTTTGACCATTGAGATCTCAACGTAATACGCGTTCCCTCTTTTAATCGGTTTTGATTTTAAATGATTATCAATTAAATAGGTTGCATAACGATCCGCACGCCATGGCCACTCAATATTTTTATTGTCTTGGTCTTTAATTTGACCAAGCAAAAATGGACGCCCACGCAATGGAATCGATTTATCACTGAATAAATCAACGTGTGACGGATCGGCAGGCATAAGAATGGTGCTCACAATCGCTTTTTTGAGTGTCTCTTTTGGCTCATATTGTGAGACGGTTGAAACATAAATCTTACCTTTATCAAAATCGATGTGCGCGCGAGTGCGGTAACCATCAAGATACTTAACATAACGGTGTTTACCGGCTTCTAAAAACTCTTTGTCGCCCCATTTACTGTGTATTTGAGACGCTAGGTTTGCAAGCTGTTCGCTTGTCGGTTTTGAACTGGCAGATGTGTTTATACTACTGCATTGATCACAGACAGTTGTCCCAGGTCTTAGGGAAGTGTTTGAGCCAGAAAAAATAGGGGTGCAAGAAACAGTAGATAAGCAAACCAAAAGAGAAAGCCAGTAGTTTTTCATTTATGTCCTAAGTCGCATATTGAGTTTATTTATCAATATACTGGGATAGATTACGTATAGCATGTTAGCCGATAAGGAGGCGTATTTTACACAGAGTTTGGCTTTTGGGAATAGGAAACGACGAAGTTTTTTGAATATTTTGAAAAATATCGACACTTTAATTTTTGTGACATGCATCACAACTATATAAAAGCAAAAAACCGCCAATAAAGGCGGTTTATGTCAATATTTAGGCATTATAATTTATAGCGTTTTATTTCGTCTTCTAATGAATCTGCCAACGATTTTAGCGCTTCAGCTTGCTTAGCTGCGGTTGCCGCTTCACTCGCCATTTGGTTAGCAACTTCTTGTACACCTTCCGTGTTACGACTGATCTCAGCCGTTACACTTGATTGTTCTTCGGCTGCTGACGCTATTTGCGTTGCCATGTCACTAATAACATTAATTTGAGAAGCGATCTTATCAATACTCACACCGGCTTCATCAACGTCTTTCACACTGGTTTCTGCAAGATGATGGCTATCGGACATAACAGACACCGCTTCTTGTGTCGTCGATTGCAATGTCTCAATCATTGATTGAATTTCTTCGGTTGACGTATGTGTTCGTTGTGACAATACACGCACCTCATCAGCAACTACGGCAAAGCCTCGGCCTTGGTCACCTGCTCGCGCAGCTTCAATGGCAGCATTCAACGCCAGTAAGTTAGTTTGTTCTGCGATAGAACGGATTGTCGCTAAAATTGAACTGATTTTTTGAGCGTGACCGTTGAGATCTTCAATAATACTTACTGCACTATTCACTTCACTCGCTAAGTTACCAATTGAAGATTGACTTTGATTCACTTGTTGATGGCCTTCTTGCGTTAGATCAACGGCTTGTGATGCTGATTTTGCGGTGTTCTCTGCATTACCTGCAATTTCTTGTGTTGCACTCGCCATTTCTGTCACTGCAGTGGCAACCATCGTGATTTCATCTTGCTGTTGGCGAATATTTTCACTTCTTTTGATCGCAGAATCGGCTGAGTCGGCTGCCGAACGATTCAGGTCTAATGTGATCTCTCGTAAATTTGATGCCATGGTATGTAAGCGAGACACAAATTGGTTAAAGTTCTCAGCCAGTTTGCCCACTTCATCATCCGATTTCACATTGATGCGAACCGTTAAATCCCCTTCACCATTGGCGATGTCTGCTAATGCTTCTGATACTGTACCTAGTTCACGTAATTGACGCGTCACTAACCATCCCGTAAACAATGAAACAAACAATAGAATTAAACCACCAATAAGCAATAATTTAACTAGCATCGCATGTAATGGGGCTTCTAATGTTTCTTGATCCATGACTAGGGCTATCGCCCAATTAGTATTAGGCACGGCTGTCACCATTACGGCTTTCTCTTTACCTTGTTGTTCAGTAAAGAAGAAACCATCCGATGAAATTTCGCTATTCAGATTATTGGCATCAAACCCTTGTCCCAGTTCTGAAATTGGTTTTAACGCCATTTTTTCATTTGGGTGTGCAACCACAATTCGATTGCTCACATCAAGAAGCATTGCGTAACCATCGCCCGGAACTGAAATATCAAGCACATCATCAATTAATGCACCCAATGCTAAGTTTGAGGCCGTAACACCTACGATTCTGCCATTCTCACGAACGGGTTCTGTTAACGTCACCACTAACGCTTGCATGGTATGACTTACATACGGCTTTGTTGTAATCCCCTTATTGGCGGCGATGGTTTCTTTATACCACCCACGTGTACGAGGATCGTAGCCCGCTTTATTCAATGATGGATCTTGACGTTGCATTACGCCTTCAGCGTCACCGTAGTAACTCAACCCAAAACCACCAGAGGTAAAAGTTTGCTTTAAGTGAGCGACAATATCGAGATTAGGATCGCGTTCAATGGCTTCTTTCATGCCGGTTATTGCATCTTGACGACCTTTAAACCAGTCACCAATTCCTAAACTGTACGCTTTTGCGGTATTTCCGCTCTCACTTCGAATTGCATCCCATGCTTGTGTTTTCATTGTTTGGTATGAAAAAGAACAATAGGCGCCTACGGCGCAAATCAAAAGGACTCAACCTCTTCCATTGTTGCCAATAAATCGTTTATCCTATCGCCATGCACGCATATAAACCCCTGAAACAATTATTTAATAGTCAAAATAACTGGCTTAAATTTCTTCATAATAACAAAGCTAACCTAAGAGCGGTCGTGATTGAAAATGTCACAAAGATGCTGTCCTGTGGGACAGCGGCTTTTGGCTCTCGCGAATATCATTGTTGCAACCCTGACTGTACCCATATCAAATATATTCACCAAACCTGTAAATCTCGAGCGTGCAGTAGCTGTGGCATGAAAGCCACAGAGCGATGGATACAAAAGCAACAACATGTCTTCCCTGAATGCGAATATCAACACATCACCTTTACCCTTCCAAACACGCTATGGCCTATCTTTCGTCATAACCGTTGGCTGTTAAATAAATTATTCAAATGTGCTGCAAACATTCTGCTGGGATGGGCAAAAGATAAAGGAATAGATGTCGGTATCTTTTGTGCTCTTCATACTTACGGTCGAAAACTGAATTGGAATACGCACTTACATTTATCGGTCACTCGTGGGGGAATTTGTGAACGTACCGGTTTATGGAAACCCATTTACTTCCAAATGAAAACGACAGAGCCTTGTTGGAGAGCGGCTATCGTCAGTTTATTGGGTAAGGCTTATGATGAGCTTGATTTATCAAGCGAAGAATGCCCCTATATCCGTAATAAAACGGATTGGTCACGCTTTTTAAGCAGTCAATATAATCGTCGTTGGAAGCTTCATTTTGCTAAAAAGACAAATAATGTAAAACCGACGATGAACTATCTTGGTCGGTATTTAAAACGGCCCCCGATTTCAGCGTCACGTTTAAGTCATTACGCCAAAGGCGGAATGATAACGTTTAATTATTTAGACCATCGAACAGGAACAACAGACAGCCTAACATTATCACCAGAAGAGATGATAAGACGGATAGTAGAGCACTATCCTGATAAACATTTCAAGATGATCCGATACTACGGTTTTTTATCAATGCGTCGTCGTGGAGAAGCTCTGCCTAGAGTTTATGCAGCTTTAGGTATGACAATAGAAGCTGAGCCGAAAATGCCAGGGTATGCCGCAATGTTAAAAGGATATGTAAAAGTAGATCCGTACGAATGTATTTTATGTGAAAGTCGTCTGGTGTTTACGAATTTCCGAGTCGGAAATTCGGTCAATGATTTAGTCACCCATGCGATAGTTCAGTCAGAATTGAGGGCAGCATAATAAGGTTTGTAGGATAAGTGTATCTAAAACTCATGAAATAGGGCTAAAACAGTTATAAAATCCCCGATAATTATATTTTCGATACCTTTTAAAAAAACAGCGATGGTGAAATTGGCTTTTTTAGACGGGCCAATGCTAACTCAGCAACATTCAAATTCCTTACCTTGTACCTAGCGATATAATCGTAATACGATAAGTGCCACACTTGTTAAAACAAGTTTCATTTTTAAAGTTAGATGCATAATCTTTCTACTTCTAATGGTTGTGATTTGAAATAAGATGGAGGCAATTAAGAGTAAACAGTGGAACCAACACTGTTATCATAACTGCAAGACTCATAAATGAAACAAATGCTTACATTCTGAATCATACTAACAGTCTGACCATTTAAAAATGTGTTCTTTTTCACAAACCACCACCTAAGTAGTAATAAATTTGTTATCAAAACTGCACCACACACAAACAACACGTTTAATAACAAAAATTAATCTATTTATCCCCCACACAGGCGCACTAAAAAAGTCTAACAATAATAATTATTGTTAGACTTATATACGAATAATTATTCGGTGGTTATTACATTAACAAATCGTTCCTGCACCTTGCTGGATATCTTCATCATTATCAATAATCGCTTGAGCAGCAATGGCTAAGCCTTCTGCTATTTGCTTTATCTCAGCCCTACATCATGAAGGACGGATACTTGTAAATTTTACAGTATGTTAAAACTAAGTAGACCCCAACACGTCGGTAAACGTATTGGGGTCAGCTATTGAGTATATTGAAATTAAGCAGATGAAAAGTATTTATCTGCATTATAATTCTAAAATATAACGCTATTCTTAGAATAATTAGTCTTATTGATTAAAATATCATCACATACAAGGTATATATACTCATAAGAGCCATCATGCCAGTGATTAACCAACCGAAGACTGACATCCAAACAGGGTGTTTATAATCACCAACAATCGACGATTTTGTTGCAGCAATGAGCATGATACTTAGCGTTACAGGTAAGATGAAACCATTCAACGCACCCGCAACAATCAATAACATGACAGGTTTACCAATAAAGCAAAAGATAAACGTAGATACAATGATAAAACCGATAATGAATCGACGAGAATGCAATTCAATAACAGGGTGCAATGTCTTCAAGAATGAGACCGATGTATAAGCGGCTCCAATAACAGATGTGATCGCCGCCGCCCAAAGCACTAAACCAAAAATCTTATAACCCACATTACCTGCAGCATGTTGAAACATAGATGCAGGTGGATTTGTTGGGTCCAACGTAACCCCGGTACTAATAACGCCTAACGCCGCTAAAAATAAAATAATACGAACCACTGACGCTAAACTGATGGCTGAAATTGAGCCTCGATTTACTTGTGGTAATGCTTCTTGACCCGTAACACCCGCATCAATTAAACGGTGCGCCCCCGCAAAGGTAATGTAGCCACCCACCGTGCCACCCACTAGCGTAATGATCGCAAGTACATTGAGTTTTTCAGGCCATACTGCACGATATAACGCTTCACCCACTGGTGGTGAGGTTGAAAATAACACGTACAATGTCATGACGATTAACGCAGCCCCCATAACGATGGTAAAACGGTCCATCACTTTAGCGGCATCTTTTAACATGAATATCCCAACGGTAATCACTGCACTAATGGCAGCTCCGACGATGGGCGTGATGTCTGGAAATAAAACGTTCATCCCCATCCCTGCACCACCGATATTACCGATGTTAAAAGCCAAACCACCAATGGCAACCATCCCCGCAATCGCATAACCGAGGCCGGGTAAAATATCGTTCGCAATGTCTTGCGCTCGTTTTTTAGAAACAACGATGATTCGCCAGATATTAAGCTGTGCGCCTATATCTAAGATGATGGAAATAAGGATAACAAACGCAAAGCTTGCGCCTAACGTTTGAGTAAAAACGGTTGTTTGAGTTAAAAAACCCGGCCCGACAGCTGAAGTTGCCATTAAAAAGGCGGCACCCATGATCAATGACCAGCTAAAGCCAGAACGCGTTGTTGATCCTTCATTTTGCGTCACTCTGGACCGTTGAGGTTCTATTTTTTCTGATGACATACGATTTCCTTTTGTGGTCACAGTGCTGCACTCTTATTGTTGCAACGTCTTTCTCGTTAATCGAGATTATTGTAGTAATATTTTCATCTTCGCTATCTGTGCAATAGCAACGTAAGCGTGCGGGGAACTACACCTTGTCTTTTACATTCCAAGGTAAAAGTGAATCGATATCTGGCGATCCAACACATAAACGATCTAGACAATACCTAATATAATCGTAAGGGATTAATCCGTTTGCCTTTGCTGTTTCTACAATGCTGTAAAGCATTGCACTTGAATCTGCACCAGCCGTTGAACCCGAAAATAACCAGTTTTTCCGGCCGATAACAAACGGTTTAACCGCTCGCTCTGCTCGATTGTTATCAATAGATAACAATCCATCATCAATATAACGAACTAATTTATCCCATTGATTTAATGTATAGCTAATCGCCTCACCTAATTTTGTTTTAGGTGATACTCGACTAACTGCGCTATCAAGCCAATCACGGAGCTCTTTAAGTAAATCGCGGGCTTCTGTCTGCCTAGCAACATACTTGGCTTCAGGGGAAGCCTCTTTTAATAACGATTCGATCCGGTATAGCTTTTGGATTTTACTCAATACCCAATCTGCACTCCCTGTTTTCCCTTTTACTTGAACACGTTGAGCCTCAATAAATCGTCGACGTGCGTGTGCCCAACAGCCAACTAAAATCGCTTCAGTTTGTTCATAACCTTGGTAACCATCGGTATGTAAATACCCGTTATAACCTTTTAAAAAGTTAACTGGATGGTAGCCATGCCTGCTAGATTGATAATCATAAAGTACAATTCCAGGCAAAACACCAGAGCCTGGAGAATCATAGCCAGAGCAGTAGACCCACATATAACATTTTGCTTTTTCAACATCCAACACATTTACCGTTGTTTCATCACAATGCAGAGTGGGTTGTTCAAGCAAAATACGATGTAACTCGTTATTAAGAGGGGTAAATAGTACCGAGCATTTTATTAACCAATCCGCCATCGTTCGCCGTCCAATAATGATACCCCATTGCTGAAATAACGTTTCTTGACGATAAAGTGGAAGACTGTATTGAAATTTAGCCGTAATAATTTGAGCAAGTAAACTTGCGGTCGCAATCCCTTTAGGGATTGGTGACGCTGGCATTGGGGCTTGTTTAATGTCTACTGAAGTATTGTTTTTTTCACAATTTCGGCAAGCATATTTAGGACGAACATGTTGAATAACTTCCACTTTAGCTGGTACAAATTCCAACTTTTCACTGATGTCTTTACCCATCGCATGCATCTCTAGACCGCAACACTTACAAGTTTTATCTTTTATGTCGTGGATAATAACAGTACGCGGTAAGTCTTCAGGTAAGCGTTGGCGTTTTGGCTTTTGACGAGTGTAGGTAATCGTTTGTGTGTCATCATTTTCAATGATGATTTCTTCTTCTGTTTCATTGAATAAATCAAATTGAGTCGAGTCAGATTCACTGCTTTTACCAAAGCGCTGATGTTGAGCCAGTCGAAATTGCTCTAGAAGACGGTTATATTTATTTTCAAGCTGAAGCACAAGTGCTTTCAGCTCGTCAATGGTATCAGGAAGTGGTTTTATTTTATCAGTCATGTAGATGACTATATAACGATAATACAGGTAATCAATCGGTTGCCTCCTATTCTTGACTGAGAATCAACTATTTAAAGGGTTGTTTGATAATGTACCGGTTGATGTCCTAAGATATCAAAACCTTGTAATAGCAGTGTCAGTTGCTGCTCTGATAATGCTAACGTATCGTTATTTAACCTGAATTCTGGATAAGGCTGAACTAATTGCCCACCTAACGATCAGATCTTTCGACCAAGAATTATTTGAACGTATTTTAAAAGGTGGGCAAGATGAATAAATTAGTTGATATATTTTGTGATGTCGATGATTTTTGTTATCAATTCTTATCTCAATGGGAAAAATACCTTGTTGAGGCTAGTGAGAGAAAAAGAAAACGTCAGTCAGTAATGTCTACTAGTGAATGTATGACTATTGTCATCGCTTTTCATCAATCAAATCATAGAGATTTCAAGAACTTCTATATCGGGTTAGTTCATCAATATTGGAAAGGATACTTTCCAAATTTACTTAGCTACACTCGATTTGTGAGCAAAATGCCTAGCCTAATCGCCCCAATGTGTGCCTATTTTCAATCTATCAAAGGTAAGCCGACTGGCATTGCTTTTGTTGACTCCACGAGTCTTAAAGTATGCCATAACATTCGAATTCCTCGCCATAAAGTCTTTGATGGTGTTGCGAAAAGAGGAAAAGGTACCATGGGATGGTTTTTCGGCTTCAAACTTCATTTATTGATTAACCATCTTGGAGAAATTATTTCGCTGAAAATCACAGCTGGCAATGTAAATGATAGGACTCCTGTACCTGATTTATGCAAAGAACTCTCGGGGAAATTGTACGCTGATAAAGGGTACATAGGTAAAAAGTTGAGTGAGAGCTTAAAGAACTCTGATGTCGATTTAGTGACTACCTCGCGAAAAAACATGAAAGCAAAAGAGATAAGTGCTTTTGATAAGGCTATGTTATCAAAGAGATACATTATCGAAACGATAAATGACCAATTGAAGAATATCTCTCAAATTGAACATAGCCGTCATCGTAGCGTGACTGGTTTCATGCTAAATGTAATTTCAGGCGTTGTGGCTTATTGTTTAAAAAAACAAAAGCCACGAATTAAGCTATCAGAATGTGAATTTGAACTAATCCTCGCTTAAAGCATGTTTTATCCAGAATTCAGGTTATTTATATTTCGTGGCCATTTGAAGCGGTCTTCATCTAATCGCTTGTACCATAAAGCGAATCCTGTTTTATCCCAATACAATATTTTGAGTTTATCACGAGGCTTATTGCAAAATATAAATAGAGCATCACTAAACGGTGATAGTTGCATTTCTTGCTCAACAATCACGACAAGGCCATTAATGGCCTTGCGAAAATCGACAAAATCACGATGAAGATAAATGGTGGAAACATCAGTAAATACATTCATGATTGATACCCTTTTAATAAGAGTCCTATCCAGTGAGGTTCAGTATTAGCTGGCAATGTTAATCGCAATTTTCCGATAGAAAGTTGAATATCTGGTAATTGTGGAGTGGCGATGATAGTTGATGTTAACGCTTCTACTTTCAAGAAAGTAGAAGCGTTAATCTTTTGTTTCCATCGTGCTTTACGTGCACTAAATGTCTTTGGCAGAATATTATGGTTACGACAAAATTCAGCGGCACTAAGCTTGCTAGATTGCTGAGATTCAAATAGAGCGTGCCATTGCTCTGGTGTTCTCTTTTTATCTTTTTGCATAATTACGTTCTCGTTAAATGAAAGATCGTAAGATACGCATAATGAATTTTATTTGTTAGGTGTAGTTCCCCGCACGCTTACATAGCAACTTCATTTAAGAGCAATAAGACGTAAAGAATTGACGTTGTATCATCAATTCAGCTTCTGCGCTGTAGAGTTCTTTCTCATAAAACTGAACGGTTGAACCCGGTAAGCATTGCGCTAAACGATTAATATCCGCATGCACTACGCACCCTATTTTTGGGTATCCCCCGATGGTTTGACGATCACGCATTAGCACAATAGGTTGGCCATCACTCGGGATTTGAATTGATCCAAGTGCTATGCCTTCAGAAATTAAATTATTACGCTTACAATGAATAGGTTCACCAGATAAGCGATACCCCATGCGATCAATGTTGGTCGAAACGGTATAAATTGACGAAAAAAATCGCTGACGATCGGCAATCGAAAAATCGTTATATTGATAGCTCGGGATCACTCCGATATTAATATGGCGATCGTACGTCGGAATAAATCGACTCGGCACTTGCTTACGCAATCTCGGCTCAGAAAAAGACGCAGATAATTGCGAAACATCAACCGAATAACGAATTAAACGATTTGGGATTAATGCACTGCCTTTACCATCATCGCCACCTAATCCATCACGACTTACCGTGGCGGAACTGCCTAAAATCGTTTCAACTTTAAACCCACCACTTACCGCTAAATAAGCACGTAGCCCCGACTTTGCGATGCTCATTTCAAGTTTATCACCTGAATTTATCGCGTAACTTTGCCAAGGACTGATCGCATCACCATTGAGTTTCGCTCCCATATCCGCACCGGTCAGTGCGATTGTGGTGGCTGCATAAAACGTACAGCTAAATTGACCTAACGTGATTTCAATTTGAGTCGCATTTGAATCGTTATCTACTAATTTATTAGCCCAATCAAACGCATGCTCATCCATTGGTCCGCCGGGAGTCACCCCTACCGATTGGTGACCATATCGACCCTTGTCTTGAAGTAGCGCCAATGGCCCTGTGCTGTGAATTCGTAGTGTCATACTTTGCTTCCCTCTTTCACTAACAATGCCTCTGGAAGCTCCCCTCCCATCGTTAAATATTCTTCCCGTGAAATTGGTCTGAAAGTCACTTTTGCCCCCATCTCAAATACCGTAAGATTGTCTCGATTAAAATCAATCAAATTAATAGGAGTTCTCCCAATCACCTGCCATCCTCCCGGTGAAGATTTTGGGTAAATCGCCGTTTGTTGTTCAGCGATGGCCAAGCTGCCTGCTGGTACACTCAACCGTGGCGTACTTTTACGAGGAATATGAATGCGAGAGTCAGTATTGCCTAAATAAGCAAAGCCCGGAGCAAAACCAATTGCATACACGCGGTACTCTTGAGAGGAATGAATAGACACGACCTCATCAAACGATAAACCGGTATGACGACTGATGTCTTCGGCATCAAGGGACACTTCTGGTCCATAATACACAGGTAATTCAATCACAACAGAAGACAACGGTAATTGCCCACTGTTGTTATCTTGGTGAAGACAGTGATGTAAACGAGACATAAATGAGCGTAACTCTATGCGCGTTAAATCATAAGTAATTAAAATCGATGTGTACGATGGCACCATATCAATCACGAACAAATCCGATTCTTGATTAATCATAGCAACGGATTGAGCAATAATATCGGCAGTTTCAGGACTAACCGTATCGGAAAATACAACTAAAACAGTGGACTCATTAACGGCTGATATTTTCATGATTACTCCGCCTTTTTCTGCAACTTTTTACGTAAATACGTCGCTGTCGATACCGCAAAAGGGCCCTCACCATGAATACATAAGGTATCTGCGTGAATCGCGATTGTTTTTCCGGAAAGAGTGGTGACACAACCTTGATCAATCAATTGATCGGCTTGGTGTTGAATCGCTTCATCGGTATAGTGACTTGAATTAGGTACACTGCGTGGCACGAGTCGACCTTCTTCGTCATAAGCTCGGTCAACAAACGCCTCAAACCATAATGTAATGCCAAATTTATCGGCCAACGTTTGATAGCGAGCGTGGTCAGGCACCGCCATTACCACGAAAGGTAAAGTGACATCGTAACGCTGTAATGCACCCAATAAGGTTTCAAGAATCGCATCGTCTTTCATCATCGCGTTGTATAACGCACCATGAGGTTTCACGTAACTTAATCTTGTATTTTGACTTTGACATATCCCCTGCAATGCACCCAATTGATAGATAAATAACGCAGCTAAATCTGTAGCGTTCATTGCAATATCACGTCGGCCAAAGCCTTGTAGATCGTTGTAGCCGGGATGAGCACCAACCATCACGCCATTGTCTTTTGCTAGCGCAACGGTTTTCATCATTACGCTTGGATCCGAAGCATGCATACCACACGCAATATTCGCCATATCTAACGCTGGCATAACGGCGGCATCTTCACCTAACGCCCATAATCCAAAACTTTCACCCATATCACAATTAATCTTCATTCCATTTCCTTAATTATTGGCTCGTTGTTTGGTAACAGCACAGTGATGGCAACCCTGAATAACTAGAGCACGGCAAACTCAGAACTTAAGCGGTCGGTGATCAACATTTTTCCTGGAGCATGGGTAATACAGAAAGGAGGACGACTTTGGCGGATCACATTTTGCGGTGTGACACCACATGCCCAAAACACAGGAATTTCATCTGAATTGATATGAACCGCCTCTCCATAATTTGGTTTAGCGATGTCTGAAATGCCAATCACGCTAGGATCACCAAAATGCACTGGTGCGCCATGGGATTTAGGGAATCGAGTCGTTATTTGAATCGCACGAATTGCATCCTTTGGTGTAAATGGGCGCATAGAAACCACAAAGTTTCCGT
Source organism: Aliivibrio salmonicida LFI1238 (assembly GCF_000196495.1). NCBI lineage: Bacteria > Pseudomonadati > Pseudomonadota > Gammaproteobacteria > Vibrionales > Vibrionaceae > Aliivibrio > Aliivibrio salmonicida. The sequence continues at coordinate 1,550,471 of NC_011312.1, read as the reverse complement.
CAAACTTCCCTGCGGGTTGGCAAGCTATGTTTGTGTCATACATGGAGACATTTTTTCCATCATCAATATTTCGAATAGACAAACCTGATTGGATTAGGGCTTCTTCAAACGAGAAAGAACAACCAAGAACAAACGTCACTAAATCGTCTTGCCACAGTTCGGTAAGATCGGGCACTGAGGCTTCAAAATTACCCTCATAGAACACATGATATTCGGGAACGTCCCTCGACAAATCAATATCAGCACCAATGGAAGGAAGGTATCTCTCTCCTGGTTGAGTGACGTCGATCAATGGGCATGCCACAGGATTTTTCTGACAAAAAAGTAAGAAATCAGTCGCCCAAAGAGCCGGTAAAATAACGAGATTGGCTTGTAAATAACCCGGAGCATAGCCTGAAGTCGCTTTTGTGAACTCATTACTTCTGATTTTTTTACGTAAATTATCGAGTGATAAATCCTTATCCATCATGTTCTCCCTTTGATGATTGTAATGTTATCGTTAATCAGGAGTTACATTACTGCTTATTTTAATAATGTCTATTCGTATTTTTCTGCTATTCTTGATAAATATTTTTTATCACCTAGTAACAAAATTAATTAAAGAGAGGCATAGAATGCTCAATCTAAAACAACTTGAAACCTTTGTGTGGATAGCGCATTTAGGCAGCTTTAGAAAGGCTGCAAAGCATTTATGCACGACACAACCCGCCATCTCAACGCGCATTGCTAATCTTGAAGAGACGTTAGGTGTACCCCTATTTTTTCGTGATACAGGTTCGATATCGTTAACCGCAAAAGGACGAGAGTTACTTCCCTTTGCTGAAAAACTGTTAACTAATGCCGATCAATTTCAGGCATTGGCGAATAATTCAGAGGCTATTTCGGGGATATTGCGCGTTGGGGTATCAGAGACTATCGTTCATACGTGGTTGCCTCATTACCTTTCTTTGATCCATCAGAGTCTGCCACACTTAGAGGTTGAGCTCATCGTAGATGCGACCATTAACCTTAGAAAAGAGCTGTTAGCTCGTAATATTGATATTGCGATTTTATTAGGGGAAGTCGTCGAACCCAATGTGATTAGCCAATACATTTGTGATTATTCGCTGCATTGGGTCGCGAGCCCGACGATACCAAGATCATCATTACAAACCGTCACTCACTTTTCTCGCTGGCCAATCATTACGTATGCACGAAATACTACCCCGTACCAAGAGGTTGAGCGTTACTTTACAAAGCATAACAATTAACCCACACGGTTCTATTCCGCTAGCTCATTGTCTGCTAGCATTCGTTTGGCAGAAAGTGGCGTCGGCATTGCAATGCTACCTAAAGAGGTGATTACCTATGCCCTCAATAACAAAACATTGAAGGTAATTGACGCCGATTGGACACCAAATCCATTGCAATTTTCTGTCGCTTATCTCGACACACCAATTAACTTAATGACCATTGAAGCCGCGAAACTTACCTTCGAGGCCGAAGAACAATATAAAGCCTTCAGTTAATCGAGGAATCGACCTTCTGTCTATTTGCTCGGTTGTATATCCAGATCATCGAGTAAAGAAGGATAACCCCAGCCGTTGTTATTCTCGATAACGGTTTCTTGAGTAAGATATTCATACAATGTTGGCGCCAATGACCCATTCGCCTCACTCGTTAATGCCGTAACATTAGGGCCTACAGGGGTTCCCCAGAATCCTAAAAAAGCATCTTTTTCTAAATAGTGTTCGCCAGCATGTCTGCCCGGTACTTTGGTATTAAAACCAACACCAAATTTAGGAAACAAGTTTATCGTCCCTGCTCTGTCTTCTTCATACAATGTAGCCAATTGATTGACTGAATCGGGTCTTGCAGAAAAAGCAGTCAGCGCTCGCCATTGCGCTTTAGTGCACCACGCAGTGGGCTTATCAGCCTTTGCAGACACCATACATCGTTGATATAACTCTTGATATGATGCTAATTCAGCTTTATTTGGCTGCGATTTATAAGGATTCAGAACATCGAGTTCAAGTAACTGGGATGATCCAATAACAGGCTGATACAGTAATCGGTCCCCTTTTTTAGTGATTAATTCATCAACTCTAACATCGTCTTTAAAACCGATAATTCGAACTGTACATTCATCTAACGTGCAGTTTTTTTCTCTAACAACGAGATAATCTAACGATTCTTCTAAACGTGAAGCAACCTCATTAATCACGTTGATAGACTTACCTTTTAGCGCATTAACAGGCGTCCACGTTGTTAGCTCAGCGTACGTTGGTTGCACTTTCCAACCTTGGGCAGAATTAAAGAAATCCATCATAAAATTACCACCCGCAGTAGAAGCGACCACCACATCGACTTCTTTATTGCTTTCATAATTCAACGCGTTGGTAATTTTAGGCCCTTCACCTTCGTCGGATGAGATTTTCTTTATCACTAATGGATAGCCAAGTTCTTTTTCAAGAGGTTCAAATACCTGTTTTTCCGGATTCAATGAATAGTAAACAGGCGCTAAACCGTGATCTCCTGCCATTCCCCATAAGGTTCTATCGTATACGCCAGCGTCTTTATATGTGTTGGTAAATTGCGTTAACCAATAATCTAATCGGTTTAACTCCCCGGTCGGCATCAATATTTCATCACTAAACGGGCCAGTGAAATGAGCAAAGTGATCCGGCCATGGATTATAAATTAGTGTGTAATCTGGCATCCCTTTTTGTTCAAGTTTCGAGAGGGATTCTAGGTTTTGTTGGATCTTCCATTTTTGAGTTAACTTGCTGTAAATATCCAAGGCAAAGATACCGTCATAAACACGAATGTCTTCAATAAGATCGGCTCTCATGGTCGACACTGTTTTCTCTATTTCTGCACGTTGTGTCAACTCTCGCAGACAACGCTTTTCACCAAAATCTCGTAAGCTCTCACCTGCCCCTAAATTCACCAAGCCATCATAGGTGGTATGTGCATTCCAATCATATTGCGCATTACAGTTTAAAGTCACCAAATAATCCAAGCGATCAAACATAGTTTGAACCTTGTTCGCTTCCATCAAGCGGTCAAGTTGCAACGCATCGTTGCCAAAGAAATAATAGGCACGATCTTCTTTTCTATCGACAAAGTGAAAATTTGGTATCCCAGTCCCGCCTTTACCTGACACTTTTGCGCCGGTTTTTATTATCGGTAAATTGCGAACACTGATAGTCGGTGTTGATGAAATGCCCACATCGACAATGCTGTTATCGTAGTTTTTATACAGCTCAGTAAAAAATGGCAAGTACGATGGGTCTTTATACTCTTTCTCGGTCAATCTTTTTAAGAATGACAGTTGTTGCTCATGTTCTGGCTGCGTGGTGATTTCATTCTGAGGTTTGTAGCTTTCATGGTTAAGGTGATCTTGATAGATCTGTTTGATGAATGGCTTTTTCAGCGGAGAAACAAGACCTTCAAGTAGCCCTTGTTGCAATCCATCAACCGTAACTTGCACTGCTAGTCGACGCTGCTGACGAGAGTCTAAATAAGCGATGAGCGTATCTGGATTATCTTTAAAACGCGCTTGTAACCACTCATTCAATACTTCTTGTCGTTGTTCTTGATAGATAAACTGGCGGTACGATTTCAATACATTAAGACGAACAAAATCAATCAGAGTAATCGTTAATGCTTCCGCTTTATTATTTACAGAGCCTTTATGCTCTGGCTGACCATCTTCTATAATTTGCTCTAACGTAGCACGCATCTCCCCTTCGTTCATACCCGTGACGGCTTTTGTCATACTCGCAATAATGATGGGTTGAATTTTATCGATGATCTTTTTATCTTCAGGGGTATCAGACAGGTACGTATAACGCTCAGGCAGTACGTCAAGATCCTTCCACTCACCAATCTGTACCAATTCATCATAAACAATCACCATGTTCGCAATGAATTTACGATCAATAGTTAATCCTTGATGATGGCTATCCGCCAACTCTGGTTCCTTTTCTTTGTCTTCCTCATTTAAAGTAAATAAAGAATGACTAAATCCGGTGAGTGTTTCTTCATCATATTGTGTTTTCAAATAGGCTTTAAAAGCATCTTCATTATCCATATCTCCGTATTTATCCACAAAGGTATAAAGAAAATGCCCTAAAGGGATCGCGTATGAGGGATTTGAAAGCTTTGCAATGATGCTTTTCTTAACATCACTCTCCAATGGTAGCGATAAAATGTAAGCGTCTAATGTGATGCCAGCAATGGTAAAAATAGCGGCATCACGCACCGTTTTCGTTGTATAAATGACCGAAGCGTTTATCTGATTTTTTAGTATTTCTGCTGAGTTAACTACGCCACCAATCACAGGAATAGCACTGACATTGGCCGAACTGTTGGCACTCAACATTGAAAGAGATAGCACACTGAGAATAAATATTGACGAAAACGATCTGTTTTTCACTTTAACTTCCTTTTATAGCAATTTGGATAAGTCATTGAGCTGATAATTACTGGCATTGGTTTTGGTACATAAGAACCATCAACGACTTATTTAGACTGCATTATATAGTGTTGAACAATTTGTTTCATGGGTGGAATTCTAAAATATGGGTAGTTACACATTTGAATGTAATGAGGGGGTTAGAATAACAAAGGGAGTGTAATGATACTTGCATTGAAATGATTCATGGAAGTCCTCTACAAAACTCATAAGTATGAATTTTATAGAATACTCCCATTGCAATTTAATTCTGATTAGCTCACGGGTATTACGATGCAGCTATAACTATTATACAATCGATAGTTTAAATCTATTACAGTCCGAAACCGATCTTAGGTTGACGGCGAACTGAACGAACACCCCATGGTGCTAAATCTGGTTTTGGTTGGCCTTCGAAATCACCAAGGCAAATATAACCTTTAGAAAGATAACGGAATAGGAAATCGCCACCATCTAGTGAGCCTGTTCTGTCATCACCAAACGGTAAATGAATACGCTCAATATGAAGATCTGATGCTTTTTTAAAAGCAGCATAAGCCGTTGAGTTAATGTCGTATGCATCTAAATTTTTCAAGAGTGCTTTATCTGACATTTTTGCTTTCATACGAGCAAATATCATGATTAAACGTTTTTGTCTTTCAGAAGAGACTATGATCATTTCCATTATAGGAACTCCTTTCAAAAAAAAGGAATTATATAGTAAGCCTCAGCCTACTTCTATATTCACTTTATATCGCTACAGACAACTGCTTAATTACACAGCGATATTCATAACAATCTATAATCTCACCATCCACAATGGTAAATTCAGGCTTAAATCCAACTTGTTTAAAGCCATTTTTCTTTAATACCTGTTGCGATGCAAAATTGTCAGTCGATGCGCTCGCTGTCAGTGATGATAACCCCAATGTGTCTTTAGCAATATCAATCAATATTTTGGTCGCGCAGGTTGCAAGTCCTTTTGAAACAAAATCTTCACCAATTCGATACCCAATAGACGCCGATTCCTTTTCTTTATTAATATTGTAAAGATTGGCTCGACCACAAATAACACCAAGATCATCTTTAAGTAGCATTGGGTATGTTTTCCCTTTCTCGTATTCAGAAAGACAACAAACAATGTGTGCTTTTATGCCTTCGTCATCAAAAAAATCGTCATCTCTCGCTTCAATAAAAGATTCAAACCATTCTTTATTCGCCAATTCAAACGCCAGCAATGCTGATGTATCGTCTATCGTAAGTAGATGTAATACCGCCATAGCCAATCCCTCTTATTTTTATGACTTGCTTTACCTGATTATAGACAAAAAAAGCCGCGAGATAGGCTCGCGGCTTTTTATTTTTATCTTTATCTTTATCTTTATCTTTCAATCTACAAAGCGTAAATCTTACAAACCTTGTTGATATTGATCGTTAGTGTTGATTGGAACCATTGTAAACAACTCTTCTTGCACACTCGTATCGCCATTCAATAACTTCTCAAAGTGTTTCACTAATTCGACTTTATTGGCTTGTTCTTTAGAGCCACCACCAATGTTCGTTAAATCAATGAAGAACTCATCAAACAGATCCGATAAATCGGTCACGATATCCATGTTTAAGAATTGCTCGTGGTTGTAAATACTTGGGTAGCCGCCTTTTTGCTTATCGACTGCAAATGAAATGCCTTTCACGTTTGTAATCGTAGTGGCTTTTTCACACTTCAACATACAACCTGCTTCAATCGATGGTTTGTTACAACCTACGGTTTGTTGGAAGAAACATTGACGGCTTGTCATCATCAAAATCGGATGATAAATACTGTATACCAACTTGAAGTTTTCAGGACGACGAATGTGCTTAATTTGACCTTTATTGATCTCATTTGAGATAAAGGCACCAGCACAATTCAACGCTTCTTTCATCGTAATTAACGCATGTGAGTTTGTTGTGTTTAGTAGTGGACCTGCGATCCACGCTATCCCCATTTCAAACGCTTTATATGCTATACCCGTATTATTCGTTACGATACGAGTTGGTTTTGCTTCTTCTAATACTTTCACGGCTTCGTCGTAATCTTTACCAATCAGAACCGCAGGGAACCATGGGATTAAACGAGGGTTTTCTAAGAAGATATTAATGTATGTTTTATCACGCTTTTTAAAGCTTTCTGGTAATTTGAAGTAAATGTCAGCGTCAGTCACATCACATATGTTCAAATCAGCAACATCAGAAATCAGCATCGATAGTGTCGGTTTCTCTTCGACTTTTGGTTGCTGTACTAATGCCGCAACATCTGTGTGTTTAATCACTTCTTTAGAACCATTCAATAAGAAAGCGACTTTCTCTTTAAGCTCAGAAAGCTCTCTGAATGGAACGGCTAAGTTGTCTCCAAGCTCTGAGAAATCGTAACCTTCAAGAAGGTAATCTGGCGTAATCACACCTTTAAAGCGCTTCTCTAGCTCTTTTGAAGTGATCGATTTTTGACCGGCTTCGCTCAGTAGTGATGTAGATTTCACTTCAAACGTTTCTTGATCGTCTTTACTTGGTGTAATGATCACCGTTAGTGGCTCACCTAATACCGCTTTAAACGCAATCGTAATCGCAATTTTGTCGATACTTAGAGACTTCACTTTTTCTTCAAGAGTGGCACCGATTGCATTTTTATCAGTGTAAAGCTCTTGTTTCACTTCTTGGATTTGAACAACATCAATCGCGTTACTCTGATCAACCGCGTAATTTACGCTGTTATCACGAGGATTATCGATAAACATGTCTTTGGTCAAATTCCCTTTTAAGAATTTGTTGGTTAAACCACGGTTGAAGACTTTATGTAGATTCGAGTCATCTTCATATAGCTCACCCGTTTCAATAAACGTATTAATATTTTTACGCCAGTTTTCCACCACAGTATAGACGTAGTGAGCGCCTTTAATACGACCTTCAATTTTCAGTGAATCCACTTTCGCGTCTAGAACAATAGGCGCCTACGGCGCAAATCAAAAGGACTCAACCTCTTCCATTGTTGCCAATAAATCGTTTATCCTATCGCCATGCACGCATATAAACCCCTGAAACAATTATTTAATAGTCAAAATAACTGGCTTAAATTTCTTCATAATAACAAAGCTAACCTAAGAGCGGTCGTGATTGAAAATGTCACAAAGATGCTGTCCTGTGGGACAGCGGCTTTTGGCTCTCGCGAATATCATTGTTGCAACCCTGACTGTACCCATATCAAATATATTCACCAAACCTGTAAATCTCGAGCGTGCAGTAGCTGTGGCATGAAAGCCACAGAGCGATGGATACAAAAGCAACAACATGTCTTCCCTGAATGCGAATATCAACACATCACCTTTACCCTTCCAAACACGCTATGGCCTATCTTTCGTCATAACCGTTGGCTGTTAAATAAATTATTCAAATGTGCTGCAAACATTCTGCTGGGATGGGCAAAAGATAAAGGAATAGATGTCGGTATCTTTTGTGCTCTTCATACTTACGGTCGAAAACTGAATTGGAATACGCACTTACATTTATCGGTCACTCGTGGGGGAATTTGTGAACGTACCGGTTTATGGAAACCCATTTACTTCCAAATGAAAACGACAGAGCCTTGTTGGAGAGCGGCTATCGTCAGTTTATTGGGTAAGGCTTATTATGAGCTTGATTTATCAAGCGAAGAATGCCCCTATATCCGTAATAAAACGGATTGGTCACGCTTTTTAAGCAGTCAATATAATCGTCGTTGGAAGCTTCATTTTGCTAAAAAGACAAATAATGTAAAACCGACGATGAACTATCTTGGTCGGTATTTAAAACGGCCCCCAATTTCAGCGTCACGTTTAAGTCATTACGCCAAAGGCGGAATGATAACGTTTAATTATTTAGACCATCGAACAGGAACAACAGACAGCCTAACATTATCACCAGAAGAGATGATAAGACGGATAGTAGAGCACTATCCTGATAAACATTTCAAGATGATCCGATACTACGGTTTTTTATCAATGCGTCGTCGTGGAGAAGCTCTGCCTAGAGTTTATGCAGCTTTAGGTATGACAATAGAAGCTGAGCCGAAAATGCCAGGGTATGCCGCAATGTTAAAAGGATATGTAAAAGTAGATCCGTACGAATGTATTTTATGTGAAAGTCGTCTGGTGTTTACGAATTTCCGAGTCGGAAATTCGGTCAATGATTTAGTCACCCATGCGATAGTTCAGTCAGAATTGAGGGCAGCATAATAAGGTTTGTAGGATAAGTGTATCTAAAACTCATGAAATAGGGCTAAAACAGTTATAAAATCCCCGATAATTATATTTTCGATACCTTTTAAAAAAACAGCGATGGTGAAATTGGCTTTTTTAGACGGGCCAATGCTAACTCAGCAACATTCAAATTCCTTACCTTCAAGTTCCGGTAAATCGAAGTACGCTGAGTTATCTTTTAGGTTTAATGGGAATTTGTTACCCGCTGCGGTAATTTCATATTCATCACGACACGCTTGACTACAACGACCACGGTTACCCGAGTTACCCACACTCACTGAGCTTGAATAACATTGACCAGAGAAAGCAATACACAACGAACCATGCACAAACACTTCCGTTAGGATATCGTGTTCATGGGCAACGGCTGTCATTTCTTTGATTTCGTCGATATTCAGTTCGCGGGATAAGTTAACACGTGATGCACCGACTTTTGAAAGGAAGTGAATTTGACCTTCATTGTGCGTCGTTAACTGAGTAGAAGCGTGAACATCTAATGTTGGGAAGTATTTTTTAACTAAGTTAAACACACCCAAATCTTGAACGATGATGCCATCAATAGTTGTGTTCACTAATTGATTAAGTAGCTTCGCTAATGATTTAATTTCATGTTCAAGAATAACAACGTTTAATGTCAGGAATACTTCACAACCGTATTCATGAGCAAGTCGTAACACGCCATTTAGTTCATCAAATGAAAGATTGGATGCTCGGTTACGGGCGTTGAACATATCTAGACCACAGTAAACAGCATTTGCTCCTGCAACGATGGCCGCTTTAATCGCTTCAACATCACCACCAGGTGCCAATAATTCAAGTTTTCTACTCATTATGAAATTGCTCGCTTCGGTTTTTATGTAATAATTTTTTTGAGGGGGCATTCTACTCGCCCCACGCTTTCATTACCACTCACTTAGGCTTTTATTGATCTAGATCATGACTTTTTATTCGTGAATATCTTCGTTCTATTCGATAATATACCCATAAGGCTTTCTATTTTAGGCATTTAACCATGACATCACCCATTCTTTACTCATTACGACAATGTCCTTACGCTATGCGTGCTCGCCTTGGGATAATACACGCACATCAAATTGTCTTGCTTCGTGACGTCGATATGAATAATAAACCCGAAGAAATGCTGTCTATTTCACCGAAGGGGACAGTGCCAGTATTGCTGCTAGAAAATGGCTCTGTCATTGATGAAAGCATTGATGTGATGATATGGGCGCTCAACCAATCAGATCCTAATAATCTACTGTATTCACACGATAAAGCTCTATTGCCTGTGATGCTTGAGTTAATTAACCGCAGTGACACTGAATTTGTGAATGCCTTACAGAAGTACCGAGCCGCTTCTCGTTATCATGATGATAATGAAACAGCATGCCGTGATATGTGTTGCGGATGGTTAATGGAAATTGAACAGCGTTTATCTCAACATGCTTACATTATGGGAGAAAAACCAAGTTTAGTTGATTACTCTATTTTGCCATTTATTCGCCAATTTTCACGAGTAGATAAAAAATGGTATGCACAAGCGCCCTTGCCTTATTTACGTGCGTGGTTAGTAAACCATTATAATGACCCCCTATTTTCTAAAGTAATGATGACCTACCCAAAATGGAAAAATAATGATGACTCCATTTTATTTGGTGATGTCCACTCTCGTAAAAAACAACGTTAATAACCTACATTCCGCTTTACCATAAAAAACCAAAGGTGCGTTCATAAACCCAAAAACTCGCTAAACTGCCAATACTGTAGGCAATAACGACGGTGCCTTTTTTATAACACATTAAAAAACACTTAAAAAATATAACAACCCCAATATAAGCCTAGCGCTAACATTAAGTAAAAACTAGCTGTAAATAATATCAGGTATTAAATAAATTAAAAATAGCATTTAATTAACCTAAATAAAAAGCATAGCTTAACAGTGTCTATAAATATAATTAATAACTAATTTCAATAAGAGAACTTAATACTAATTTTCAGCTAAAAATCAAATTAACTCTGGTTATAAAAATTGAATTCTATGAGAAAGACAGTTATCGTTATTACAATGTTATTTACATTAACTGCATTTTAAAGTCATAACAATGAGGGTTATGGTGACATTATAATACATCAATGAAACTTGGACCCCGTGAGTTGTTTCCCTGTGTGAAGAAACAGATAATAGTCTGATTTTAATACTAATCATCATGAACCAACCCCATAAAACGAGTCACAGGTTAGAAGACGAATTTAAGTATTAACGGCATTAATTAAGAACAACATACACATTATTGTCTTTAATAATTACTTATTCACTAAGGTTATAATTAGATAGTTGCACTTAACATTATTTAATAATCAGAAGTATAGAGGAAAAATAATGACAATGAAATGGGATCACAGAAAAGTGAGCATTGATGCCTTCAAGCACGCTTTAAAAACACACGGTCATATCTCTTTATTTAGCTTGGCTGTTTGGAGCGATATATTATCGAAACATAACGAATCAAATATCAAAGTAAAAAAAGTGTATTCTCTATTAGAGGGCACTCCTATTCATGAAAAAGGAAAATAACCATGAAGTATTACTTACTATATCTGTGACTAAGTAGTTAATGATAAGTTTTCGAGAATGAAGATTTCGCCTTTACCATATATCCATATGGTATTAAAATGAGTATTTTAACGTCAGTGTCTATATCATAATGAAAGCAGTTAATCCTTTAACAGACAATGAAAAAATAACCCTAAAAGAAGCGATCGCTAATCATCCAAAAAATAGAGTAAGAATACGAGCACATGCGATTATTCTCAGTGATAAAGGCTACTCTATTTTAGCGTTAACTGATATTTTAGACGCTAAATTTGAGACCATATCGTCATGGATAGACCATTGGGAAGCCTGTGGAATGCTCGGATTGTATGACGCTGTTCGTATAGGTAGAAAACCTATTTACACAGAAGCAGAAGTATATCGTTTGAAGTCATTGGTTGATGAAGAGCCACATCAACTTAAACGAGCACAAGCAATACTTGAAGAAGAAACAGGTAAAAAATCCAGCTTAGACACTATTAAACGAAATATAAAAAAAGTGATTACAGTTACAAAAGAGCCCGACACTCATTAAAGTTAAAGCGTGACGATATGAAATTCAATAATTTCAGTAATATATTGAATTCATTGATTGAAATGGAACGTACGAATAAATGTGAACTCTTTTATTTTGATGAGTCAGGCTTTAGTCAGAAATCTAATCTTCCTTATTGTTGGGGACCTATCGGTGTTCAATCGCTAAGGCCTGCTCATTCACACAGCAAACGGCTCAATGTTCTTGGCTTCTTAAGTAGACAAGGTAAATTGAGTTTTCAAACAACGGAAGGAAGAGTAACTACCGATACAGTAATTGATGCATTTGAGCACTTTATCAACGCACGAAAAAACGATAAGCCATGCTTTATTATCTTAGATAATGCCTCTTTTCATAGGTCAGCAAAATTTAAACAAAAATTGCATGAGTGGTTGATGAATGATGTATTAGTTTGTTATCTACCACCGTACTCTCCAGAGCTCAATATCATTGAGATATTGTGGAAGAAAGTAAAATATGAATGGTTACCATGTGAAGCGTTCAAAACGTTTGAAGACCTCAGTATTAACATCAAAAACATATTAAATTATTACGGCGAAAAATTCACAATAACTTTTGCGTGACTACTTACAATAATAAATAAACCTTACATTATATAGGTGAAAAATACGTTACAACCCAAATGAAATAACCAGTACTATATATAACTGTCCGTTCCTAAATACCCATTAAAACAAAGCGAACGCTCCATATCGAAAAAGTGTTCATTCTCACCAGTGATCTGGTAGCCAAGAGCTGAATAAAAATCGATCACCTTTTGATTGCATTTAAACGCAGACAAGCTGACTTTTATGACCCTGTCACTGTAGTATCGTTGGTAATATTTCATCACCGCAGATCCTACCCCTTTATTTTGATATTTTTCAAAAATAAGTAACAGATGAAAATGCACACTGGTTTGTTCTTGTTTAACACAAATAAACCCAAGTCTCTCTCCATTAAACATGATCCATTCAAACCATTCTTTTCGATACGAATCAGCAAAGTGCTGAGTTTGGAAACCCTCATCCCAACCAAAAGTATCTTCAATCGCAGAATAGAGGTATTTCTTATAAATAGAGAACAAAGAAGGATACTCACAAGCAGTGACTTTTTGAAAAATAATTCTATCCATTGAATGTCCTCATCTTATCTGATTGTTTAAAGAAACCACCAACTACTGTTTAATTTAAATATACTTCAATTGTAGACCATAACATGGCGATTCTTTGAGAATACAGGCGAATAGTTATTTAGTAATACTCTTTTCAAATTTAATTTTACTGTCTTGTGTTGAACCTTCATCCTCATAACCCGAAATATGATATCCACTCGAAATTAATAATTGCAGCATAGCCGGATAACGGTTCATCGATTTCACACTGACTTTGTGATAACCCAGAGCTTTCACCCATGATTCTTGTGTGCATCGAAGTTGAGTCGCAATCCCTATCTTCCGATAGCGAGGAATGACACCACCTAACTAACTGTAAAATTCGACACTCGACAATTGATATCCCATTTTATAAGCCACTGGCTCATGATGATCAAAGGCAATAAGAATAAGAGATTCAAGACCATTCAATCGTTGAATGATCTTTGCTTTATTATTCCGAGCATCGAACTCTGGAATTTGTCGATCCACAATGATCACATCATCTATTGTGCCTTCACGTATTTCGATGTTCATTTCATTCTCTCTGTTCGATTATACGTAAATCTTTCCTTTTATTCTTTATTTTCAACCATCGTTTTAATTTTGATGGCTTTTTCAAAATGATCCAGTTTATGCGTTGATATCCACCACGTTGCCGCTTCCATTAATAATTCGGGATCATCATTCTTATTAGCAAAAAAAGCATAAAAAGACAATCCAACATTGCCCCCTTTCTGCTCTATTTTCTTATTACACACAGCAATAATTTTATTTCTCAAACCGTCTTGCATTCCTATTCCTTCTAATTACTCTGTATTTTATTCAATAGGTAACGCGTGATTGCTTCCCCAATCAGCCCATGAACCGTCATACAACACCACATCGTTATAACCAACAGAAACCGCTGCTAGCATTAAAATACACGCAGTAATACCAGAACCACAACTAAAGAAAGATTGAGTTTCTAACGTAGGAATTCGTTCTTGAAAAATAGTACGCAATGCTTCTTTATTTTGATAAGCAAAACCATCTAACAAGATAGAAAACGGGAGGTTTGCCGAGCTAGGAATATGTCCACTACGAACACCTTCACGAGGCTCTGGCGCTTTGCCTAAAAATCGCATTTCTGCTCGTGCATCAACAATCGCTGCATTAGTATTAATGACATTGAGAACACTGGCAGAGTCACACGCAAGTTGATCATGCAGTTTCGCAACCGCATTACCTATCGTTTGATTTATTGAATATTCAAACGCAATCTCTCGACCTTCTTCTATCCATTGTGGTAATCCTCCATCAAGGACATACACATTATCAAACCCCATCACTTTAAATGTCCACCACGCCCTTGGAGATGAATAAATACCTTGGTTATCATAAATAATAACTGTACTGTCAGTATTAATACCCAGAGCTTGCACTGCTTGAGTAAATTGACTTTCAGTCGGTAATGCATGAGTTTGAGAAGACGTAGGATCGCAAAAATCCGCTTCTACATCTAATTTTATGGCATTTGGTAGACACGAAAATACATCATAAGCCAAAGGCACTTTACCGACCACATTGGCCATGTACGCATCAACAATAACAATGTTTTCATCATTGATATGAGCAGCTAACCAATCTGTTGTAACTAAAGGATTGTTCATTATATTCTCCTTAATTAATGATTTTATTCGTCATAAGTAATTTGCATTACATCAGGGTAAATAAATTCATACCCTAGTGCTTCTTTAATCTTCTGATTGCTAATAAGTTTAAAAGTTTGGTTTTCTGATTCAATAAATGTTGGGGTGTCTACACCAATGCGCTGCGTCATTTCAGTATAAAATTCACGCTTTGTCGGATGCGTATCTGCACAAGCATTAAACGTTTGACCCCATTGGTTTTGTTTTATGATCTGTTCAATCAAACCAATGCAATCATCTTGATGAATCATGCTCACTGCCGCATCAGGGTTACTCACCGAACGCCCACTTTTTTGAAAGAATCTACCTGGATTACGAGAATACCCCACCAACCCACTGAATCGAACTACGGTTGTAGCGAAAAAAACAGATTGAGTAAATAGCGTTTCAATTTGATATAAAGTAGAAGAGTCTTGCGCCGCTTCGGATTCAAAAACCACATCGTTAGTGTCTTTATATACCGATGTAGAACTAACAAAAATTACCCGCTTAACGAATGATTTTTCCAATGCTGAGATTAACGACATAAACCCGTCTGTATTTTTTGACGGTATCGCTATAATCAATATCTCTGATCCCAAAAACTCATCCCATTGTTGATCTGTTGTTGCATCATCAATATTCAAAATAAACGGAGTCACAGAGAATTCGTTTAAGCTATGTGCTTTTTCTTCACTTCTGACAGAGCCTTTAACACTAAAGCCGCACTCGACTAACTGTTTTGCTAATGGCAGTCCTAACCAACCACAACCTAAAATACTAATTGATGTCATGATTATCCTTAATAAAGCTTCAATTGACTTTCATCAGATAAGACCCACGCACTATTGTGTGCTTCGAAACCAATTTTTGGGTAATACCCTTCAGCTTGTGGCGCTGAAAGTAATATTAACTTGCACTCAGGAGATACCTCTTCCTTCGTCACCAGAATGAGATATTTTCCAACCCCCATTGATTGCACACTTTCATCAACAGCTAAATCAGAAAGATAACAACAAAAATTAAAATCCGTGACAGAACGAGCAACGCCAATTAATTCGCCATCGCCCCACGCGGTGACAATCAAATTAGAGTTATCTAACATCGCTTGTATTCTTGCTACATCATCAATTGGTCTTCGAGCACCAAGAGTCGTTTTCTTCAATAATTCAATAAACTGCTCAGCACTCATTGGTTCATTTACTTTATAATCGATTTCCATGAATATCTCTTCTTAATTACCCTATTGTTACGACACCAAATTATTGTGATATATCCATAGCAAGTACAAAACGATGCTCACCCTCATCAAAATAATCTTGTTCTTCATTCAATAAATAAAAGCCATACGATTGATATAAAGCGTACGCGGATTGATTCTTAGGGCATACGGTTAATAATAATCGTTGATACCCTTTTGCATTTTTAATCGCCGTTTCTAATAGCTTTTTACCTAAACCACCCCCTTGTGCTTGTTTTGATACCGCCAAAGACAACACCCAAGCGTCTCCGACGGTACTGCTTGAAGGCACTTGAAGCAGATAACCGACAACGTCGTCATTCTTTCTTGCTACAAGTAACCCATTAGACCAACAATCAAAAGCTTGTCGAATAAAAAAAGAAGGGTATCCATGCGAGCCAAAAGCCTCTGTTTCTATCTCATGAATTCGTTTTATATCTTCTTTTCTTGCTTCTGTGATGCTTGTCATTAATTCCTTTTCCTACTTCATATTATTTAAAAACAATCACGTTAACCAATAATCTATACTCTTTGAGCCCACTCGCATAGTTAAAACTGATTCAGTCGTTGTGATAACTCAATAGAATAAAAACGCCTATAGTTATTCCAGTCAAGTTTCATTTTATTAAATATCGCAAGGAGCGTTAATCATGTTTAAACTTGCCCTTTTACCGACACTGCTCGCCTGCAGTTTTGCAGCAAACAGTATTACAATGACACCACAAACAGACCCACTGAATCCTACCGGATATGTTGTATCAAAAGCAGAAATCAAAGCCGCTGAAGATGCAAAAACACTGGATCCAATGTACGATGTTTGGGCTAAAGCATTAGAAACCAGACCAAATACAGTCGTCGATCTCATCGACGTTGGCTCTGCAACAAACCCTGAAAACGTAAAGCGTGTCGAGCGTGTATTCCCTGATTCTGAGTGGTTTTTCTTAACCCAAATGGCGGCACCAGAATACACTTATACTCGCTTCTTGCGTGCAATTGGTAAATTCCCCGCATTTTGTGGAGAATATACCGATGGACGAGATTCTGATGCCATTTGTAAAAAATCCATTGTTACCGCTTTTGCGCATTTCTCTCAAGAAACAGGCGGACACATCGCTGTTGATAATATATCGGACAATCCACTCGCTCTTGAAGAATGGCAGCAAGCATTAGTGCATGTTCGTGAAATGGGTTGGTCAGAAGGTCAAGAAGGGTATACAACAGGCTGTGGTCAAAATGATTGGCAAAACAAACGTTGGCCTTGTGCTGCTGGACAAGGGTATTTTGGCCGTGGCGCAAAACAGCTGTCTTACCACTTTAACTACGGTGCATTTTCTGAAGTAATGTACGACGGTGACGCCACCGTGTTATTGGATAATCCAGGAGTTGTTGCTGATTCATGGTTAAACTTGGCTTCTGCTATCTGGTTCTTCCTTACCCCTCAAGCACCAAAACCTGCGATGCTGCATGTCATTGACCGTACTTGGAACCCTTCTCAACGTGAGACTGACGCCGGTATTGGTTATGGTTTTGGTACTACGATTAATGTCATTAATGGCGGTATCGAATGTGGCGAGCAAAACAAAGACAAAGGACAACCAGTTAACCGTATTCGCTATTGGGAGGGATTAGCAAAACACTATCAAATCCCTGTAGAAGCGGATGAAACAAATACCTGCTGGCAACAAACGCCTTACGGCAGTTTAAATCTTAATGGCGCAACAGATGTGCTTTATACTAACTGGGATGGCAATTGGAAATACTATCCAGATCGTCCAGAAGGCGCTTCTTTTGAGTGTGAACTGGTTGGTTTCCAAACGGCATATTCAGCGCTCGTTCCTGGGGATTACGAAAAATGTGTCACTAACTTCTATGAGTCACATGCAAACTGGCCTGTTACGCGTGTAGTAGAAACGCTACCAACAGATCCTACTGACCCTGGCACACCAGGTGATCCAAATAATACATGGGATACAAACGCAGTATATAACACTGGTGATCAAGTGGTTGTAGATGGCGTGACCTATCAAGCACAATGGTGGAATCAGGGTGATAACCCAGCAACAAGTACGACAGGTGTTTGGTTAGCAGTTAATGCAGCAGTAACACCACCGGTAGAGCCAACCCCTCCAGCACCAATAGATCCAACACCAGTGAACCCAATGCCACCGTAAGCGTGCGGGGAACTACACCTTGTCTTTTACATTCCAAGGTAAAAGTGAATCGATATCTGGCGATCCAACACATAAACGATCTAGACAATACCGAATATAATCGTAAGGGATTAATCCGTTTGCCTTTGCTGTTTCTACAATGCTGTAAAGCATTGCACTTGAATCTGCACCAGCCGTTGAACCCGAAAATAACCAGTTTTTCCGGCCGATAACAAACGGTTTAACCGCTCGCTCTGCTCGATTGTTATCAATAGATAACAATCCATCATCAATATAACGAACTAATTTATCCCATTGATTTAATGTATAGCTAATCGCCTCACCTAATTTTGTTTTAGGTGATACTCGACTAACTGCGCTATCAAGCCAATCACGGAGCTCTTTAAGTAAATCGCGGGCTTCTGTCTGCCTAGCAACATACTTGGCTTCAGGGGAAGCCTCTTTTAATAACGATTCGATCCGGTATAGCTTTTGGATTTTACTCAATACCCAATCTGCACTCCCTGTTTTCCCTTTTACTTGAACACGTTGAGCCTCAATAAATCGTCGACGTGCGTGTGCCCAACAGCCAACTAACATCGCTTCAGTTTGTTCATAACCTTGGTAACCATCGGTATGTAAATACCCGTTATAACCTTTTAAAAAGTTAACTGGATGGTAGCCATGCCTGCTAGATTGATAATCATAAAGTACAATTCCAGGCAAAACACCAGAGCCTGGAGAATCATAGCCAGAGCAGTAGACCCACATATAACATTTTGCTTTTTCAACATCCAACACATTTACCGTTGTTTCATCACAATGCAGAGTGGGTTGTTCAAGCAAAATACGATGTAACTCGTTATTAAGAGGGGTAAATAGTACCGAGCATTTTATTAACCAATCCGCCATCGTTCGCCGTCCAATAATGATACCCCATTGCTGAAATAACGTTTCTTGACGATAAAGTGGAAGACTGTATTGAAATTTAGCCGTAATAATTTGAGCAAGTAAACTTGCGGTCGCAATCCCTTTAGGGATTGGTGACGCTGGCATTGGGGCTTGTTTAATGTCTACTGAAGTATTGTTTTTTTCACAATTTCGGCAAGCATATTTAGGACGAACATGTTGAATAACTTCCACTTTAGCTGGTACAAATTCCAACTTTTCACTGATGTCTTTACCCATCGCATGCATCTCTAGACCGCAACACTTACAAGTTTTATCTTTTATGTCGTGGATAATAACAGTACGCGGTAAGTCTTCAGGTAAGCGTTGGCGTTTTGGCTTTTGACGAGTGTAGGTAATCGTTTGTGTGTCATCATTTTCAATGATGATTTCTTCTTCTGTTTCATTGAATAAATCAAATTGAGTCGAGTCAGATTCACTGCTTTTACCAAAGCGCTGATGTTGAGCCAGCCGAAATTGCTCTAGAAGACGGTTATATTTATTTTCAAGCTGAAGCACAAGTGCTTTCAGCTCGTCAATGGTATCAGGAAGTGGTTTTATTTTATCAGTCATGTAGATGACTATATAACGATAATACAGGTAATCAATCGGTTGCCTCCTATTCTTGACTGAGAATCAACTATTTAAAGGGTTGTTTGATAATGTACCGGTTGATGTCCTAAGATATCAAAACCTTGTAATAGCAGTGTCAGTTGCTGCTCTGATAATGCTAACGTATCGTTATTTATATTTCGTGGCCATTTGAAGCGGTCTTCATCTAATCGCTTGTACCATAAAGCGAATCCTGTTTTATCCCAATACAATATTTTGAGTTTATCACGAGGCTTATTGCAAAATATAAATAGAGCATCACTAAACGGTGATAGTTGCATTTCTTGCTCAACAATCACGACAAGGCCATTAATGGCCTTGCGAAAATCGACAAAATCACGATGAAGATAAATGGTGGAAACATCAGTAAATACATTCATGATTGATACCCTTTTAATAAGAGTCCTATCCAGTGAGGTTCAGTATTAGCTGGCAATGTTAATCGCAATTTTCCGATAGAAAGTTGAATATCTGGTAATTGTGGAGTGGCGATGATAGTTGATGTTAACGCTTCTACTTTCAAGAAAGTAGAAGCGTTAATCTTTTGTTTCCATCGTGCTTTACGTGCACTAAATGTCTTTGGCAGAATATTATGGTTACGACAAAATTCAGCGGCACTAAGCTTGCTAGATTGCTGAGATTCAAATAGAGCGTGCCATTGCTCTGGTGTTCTCTTTTTATCTTTTTGCATAATTACGTTCTCGTTAAATGAAAGATCGTAAGATACGCATAATGAATTTTATTTGTTAGGTGTAGTTCCCCGCACGCTTACATGCCACCAACGGAACCAACAGATCCAAATTCAACATGGACTGCCGTTGGCACTTACAACACAGGCGATCAAGTCACGGTTAACGGTGTGATATATCAAGCTCAGTGGTGGACTCAAGGTAATAACCCTGAAACCTCTGGTGATTGGGGAGTTTGGAAGAAAGTATAATCGCTCTCTGATTCGTACATAATCGATGTATAAAAAAGCCCTTCAATATATCTGAAGGGCTTTGCTTTATCTTACGCTATCGCTAAATCCATCGATTTAGCTTGTGTTTCTACATACCAAAATGCCAACAACGAAACCGCCCAAAATTGAAACAGATATTGAACATCAGAAGCCCCTGCTAATGTTTGCGATACCGCCATAGACGAAGTCACAAACAAAGAAGACAACAACCCTGCTTTTAGTAATGTTTTAGGTTTATTTGGCAATATTTCTAGTTTTAGAAATGATGCGATCAACAAAATCACAGGAACAATTTGTAAAATAACCAACACAGGAAATAGATAATCAAACATTGGAACAAATAACGCGTCAGTTAATGGTTTTTTTGCCCATGTTCCTGCGATGTATTCTTTCCAACCTTCCCAACTGTCACCATGACTAGTTCCAAACAAAATTCCATAAAACTTATCTACCACACCATTCGAGAACCAAAATGGCGCAAATAACATATAAAACGGCAGATATTTAATCACTTCGATCGCTTTTTCTAATTTTTTCATCGTAGTTTCCTAAGTAAAATAAAAGTAGTTAATTCATTTTTACTTAGTGGTTATTCCAGAAAAACACAAAATGTAAGATGCCGCCGTCGAATTTTTTGCACTTGCCGTTCTATTGGTTCGACAAATATGAGAGAGGTATATAAAAGAGGAATAACAAGTAATGTGATGCCAAGCAGCAGCCACACACACAAAAGAAGATCGTGTATGCTGTTATCAAATGACAGTAAATGCTCAACTAAATCGCATTTTTCAGCAATGGTTTGAGAGCCATTGTCGATAGTGGAGTCCAGTTGGTGAACTCTGGCTTGTGCTTCAATAAGGTGCTCTTGACAGCTTGACGTTACACCAATAAGTTGACTAAAACAGATAAATACACTTAAAAGAACAAAGCATAATAATAGCTTTGCCCTACTGTTTTTCTGTCTATCCGATATCAGTGCCGTCATCAAAATCCATGGTATAAAACGTAATAGTCATTGTTACAGGATCAATGAAGAATCACTATGATATACATCATTTTTTCATCTTTCAAAAAACATCTGCTTAGTTCATCAATGAGATTGCGATAATCTATACGGCACTCTTGTTTGTGCTAACTTCAAATAAGAGTGGATCTCGTCATTTTTATATTCTATTGCGGAATGAATATGTACGTTAGCGTTCGCCACAATCACAAAATCGTATTGATTCTCACCTTTAAAGATCGAAACATACACTAAGCCTTCCTTTAATTGCCAATGCCCTACCGTTTTCAACCTTTCAAATAGAGTGAACTCAGTTAAGCTGCCACTCTCTTTAAAAATCACTTCCGTAATGTAACCAGCAGTACATGATTTAATCCAATGCGATTCGTCGATCTCTTCAATCGTAAAGTCTCGCTTTTCTGCAAGCCATTTTTCATAATCTTGCTTATGGGTATGATTCAAAGGCACAGACTCACGATCCACAATGGGAGCTCCCTGCGTCTCTCTGAGAAATAACTGTTGAAAAATAGCGTCTTTATTTGGCATTATTTATCTCCTTTAAAGCTCGACATTAAAAATACGATCTTAGCTTTAATACCCTCAAGTTCTAAATTCATCATAGCGTAATTATATAAATAAAAACCACGCTCATGATCGGCATAATAAAGAAACACGTAATAATCAACAGACAATAAAAAAGGCTTACCGCAGATTCTGCGATAAGCCTTTTATTCATTTTATTTTAATCTTACGCAGTCGCTGTTTTTTGGCCAACGGCTTGAGATTGGTTCTTTTCTTGCTCGGCTGCTTTCATTCTGAGTACAGCGATAGGCGCTGAAATAAAAGTAAAGCCAAGTAATACTGATACTGGTACCGCGGTAATCACGATGAATGATTGAAGTGCATTCAAACCACCATCACCCGCAATCAATAATACTCCAGCAACAACACCCATCATAATTGCCCAGAACAAACGCTGAGATCGAGATGGTTCATCTGTCCCCTCGACTGCCATAGCAATAGAATATGCCATTGAATCACCAGTTGTAGCAACAAACGTTGTCGTCAGTACTAAGAACGCGGGAATCAATAACCAGCTTAATGGCAATTGTTCTAATGACGCTAATAATACAGCCGGTAATCCCGCTTCTTGTAATGGTATAGAAATACTGCCCGGAGTTTGTAACTCAAGGAAAATACCGGTACCACCCAAAGCAGAGAACCAGAAATTCGTCGCGATTGGAGCGATGATTGCCACTGTAATAACAAGCTCTCGAATGCTGCGACCTTTAGAGATACGAGCAATAAAGATCGCCATCATTGGAGCGAAACCAATAAACCAACCCCAGAAGAACCATGTCCACCATGAATTCCATGCTGGATCCGCTGTGCTCAAGCTCATTTCAGGAAGATGTTGAATATAGTTAACCTGAATTCTGGATAAGGCTGAACTAATTGCCCACCTAACGATCAGATCTTTCGACCAAGAATTATTTGAACGTATTTTAAAAGGTGGGCAAGATGAATAAATTAGTTGATATATTTTGTGATGTCGATGATTTTTGTTATCAATTCTTATCTCAATGGGAAAAATACCTTGTTGAGGCTAGTGAGAGAAAAAGAAAACGTCAGTCAGTAATGTCTACTAGTGAATGTATGACTATTGTCATCGCTTTTCATCAATCAAATCATAGAGATTTCAAGAACTTCTATATCGAGTTAGTTCATCAATATTGGAAAGGATACTTTCCAAATTTACTTAGCTACACTCGATTTGTGAGCAAAATGCCTAGCCTAATCGCCCCAATGTGTGCCTATTTTCAATCTATCAAAGGTAAGCCGACTGGCATTGCTTTTGTTGACTCCACGAGTCTTAAAGTATGCCATAACATTCGAATTCCTCGCCATAAAGTCTTTGATGGTGTTGCGAAAAGAGGAAAAGGTACCATGGGATGGTTTTTCGGCTTCAAACTTCATTTATTGATTAACCATCTTGGAGAAATTATTTCGCTGAAAATCACAGCTGGCAATGTAAATGATAGGACTCCTGTACCTGATTTATGCAAAGAACTCTCGGGGAAATTGTACGCTGATAAAGGGTACATAGGTAAAAAGTTGAGTGAGAGCTTAAAGAACTCTGATGTCGATTTAGTGACTACCTCGCGAAAAAACATGAAAGCAAAAGAGATAAGTGCTTTTGATAAGGCTATGTTATCAAAGAGATACATTATCGAAACGATAAATGACCAATTGAAGAATATCTCTCAAATTGAACATAGCCGTCATCGTAGCGTGACTGGTTTCATGCTAAATGTAATTTCAGGCGTTGTGGCTTATTGTTTAAAAAAACAAAAGCCACGAATTAAGCTATCAGAATGTGAATTTGAACTAATCCTCGCTTAAAGCATGTTTTATCCAGAATTCAGGTTAGTTACCAAAAGCAATACCAAACTCGGTGAAGATAAAGCTTGTTGGTCCTAGAACTAAAATCGCAACCAATAACGTCACAGCACCAATTACATTCATTCGGCTTAACCACTGTAAACCTTTGTCCATGCCAGAGAAGGCAGAGATTGAATAAATAGCAACAATCACAGATAAAATACCGATTTGGCTCATCAGAGAGCTTTCAAGGCCGGTGAGCACAGTAATACTGTAACTAAGTTGAGTAGCTAAGAATCCAATAGGACCAATCGTACCTGCAGCAACCGCAATAATTGAACAAGCATCGATCAACGAACCTAACCAATGATTTTCAAGTTTAGTACCTAGAATCGGGTATAACAACGCACGAGGTCGTAGTTTAATGCCACAGTTATAATGTGCGTACATGAGTATAATTGTACTTAAGGTACCTAATACCGCCCATGCTAAGAAGCCCCAATGTAAAAAGCTTTGGCTTAACGCAGGAGTAACAGCAGCAAGAGTGCCGCCAGTGACATCAGAGAAACTTGGAGAAGGTGTAATGAAGTGGAAAATTGGCTCTGCAGCTGACCAGAAAACACCGCCGCCTGCAAGCAAAGTACACATTATCATGGCGACCCATTTAAAGGTGCCGAAGGTTGGTTTTTCCTCACCGCCCATCTTAATTTTGCCATAACTGCTCATCGCTATGATAAGAGCTAAAACAAAAGTGATGATCATCAACCACTGCCACCACAAGCCAAACATTGTCGATGCCGACATGAACATGGTTTGAATAGTTGCAGTAAATGTTGATAGATCAACAAGCGCAGCAAGAAGAAATAAAAGGATAAATCCTATTGTAAGTGTTGGAACAAGTTTGTCGCTAGTTTCATTACTATTTTTAGACATGGGTATCCCACTTGATTCGTGAGGGATCGGACTCTAGCAGCTTGAATTCATGAAAACCAGTGCAAACTTTTTAAAAAGGACCAAAAAACAGCATAAAAATTATGATATCAATCACAGTAAAAAATATTTTTGTATTTAAATTAACTAGTTATTAGTTTCTGGTCTCATCTTTAAAATAAGTGCAATTAATTTACATTTTTTTCCAAAAAAACATCATAACGATTAAATTTCAACCAACTACAAATTCTATCTACGTCAATGAATAAACCGAACTTAACGTCAAAAAAAGCGTATTTATTGAGCACTTCGTTAAAGAATTTGCTTATTTTTAGCCATTATTTCCAGAATATCTTTACTGATTGTGAAATGAAAATTACCTCCCTATTTTTTCCATCTTAATTTTTTCGTCATCAATAAAAAAACACCAAAAATAAAAACAGCCGTAATAGAATAACGATATTCTATGATGAGAATCTTACTTTCGATTAACCATGGGAATTTATCTAAACCATAAGATAAGGCGTAACCAAAAAAAATAAACTGCCCTACCCCTAAACATAATCCGATACTTGAAAAAAGAGAAAAACGACGCCATTGAATCTGATTTACACCAGCGACAAAAGGGACAAACCATGCAATTGGCCCTAATAGTCGAGCAAACATCAACACAACATTACCTCTTGTCTGTAAAAGAAATCGACAACGAGCCAATAAACGACGAGTTTTAGGTTTCCATTTAATCAGTGAGTGTTGAGCCTTACGGCCATAACCTTTTCCAATAAAATAACTTAATTGGTCTCCAAGCAAACCACCTAATAACACCGCGATTACCCCACCCATCATCCCCTGATGAAGTTGATAACCTGCTGCGATTAAAAAAGGTTCACCAGGAACGAATATATTTGGCCCAATGAGTGCATCTAACAATGCACCCATAAATAATGCGACTGAACCGGACATACAATACCTTTATCGATTCACACTATTTTTGTTCTGAATAATGACCAAACTTATATTCCATTTCGTTATTACGCATTTCACCAAAGAAAAAGCGGCGAACATTCGCTTTTAGATACGTAAACCCAATCTTAAATAAGCCTTCTTGATCTAATCGACGAGGGTCAAATTGAAAGGTCATTGGTAAGAATCGAAATCGCCATGTTTGACTGGCACGTTTTACGTAATCACAATCTTCGCATAACGTGATTTTTTCATCAAACCCTTGAAGATCACGATGAGCGCGTTGTGTTGAAAAAAGACAAGCACCGACAGCTGTCGGAAAAATAAATTGAGTGACAAATAAACCAACATTAAACAGTCCATAACCTAGCTTATGTGCTGTTGGTAACCCTTTTGAACCCATGTATATTCCTGCTACCTCGAGCTTTTTTTCATCGAGTAAAGATAACGATTTACTTAAAAAATCGGGCGATAAACACACATCAGCATCTAAAAATAAAATTCGTTCATATTTAGCCAATGCCGCTCCCGTATTACGGCCAAGACTGACACCCGTCGTGTCCATTTTATGAACCGTTAATTTAGGAAGATCATCTTGAAAAGTAAGGGCCGCCTCACACGTTGAGTCGTCACTGTTTGAATCAACCACAATAACTTCGAATTTTTGGTGCGTTTGCTTAGTGAGATCACTCAATAAACAACCTATTTTTTTCTCTTCATTTAATGTGATGATGATAATACTTACTGAGCTCATAATCTTTCTCCATTTAATATTCAAACGTTATGAATTAACTTGGAGTAAGAATACAAAACCGTCTCTTAATAAATAATGAGCAAGTTATTCATATTCAGTTAAGAAAGAAAAATAAAGAAATAACAGCAAGTTAGACAATGCTGTCATTTCTTCATCTGAACCGTTCTATTTTGTCATTGACTCATATTCACTCAATGCCACTTTGTACTTTATAAAAAACCAATCCGAATAAACCAACAAAGAGTAAAATGGTTATAATAAATTTCCACCAAAAATGTTTCATACTAATTCCCTTATTGTTCTATTAATCGTTATTTTTAAACGGGTATTACGTAGAAAAGAACAAATTCACTACGATTTAGAGATTACCCTCTCCGCATTCACCGGAAAAATAGTGTCATAAATAAAATTATAAATATAGGCATAAAATAGATAGAAAATCACCATTCCAATATCGAGCACAAAAGCATCCCATATTGTTAGGTTTAAAAACCACGCCATAAACGGAATGGTTAAGAAAAGAAGTCCCCCCTCAAAACCTAAGCTATGAACGATTCGTATCCATGCCGTTTTTACTGCCGACCCCGTTTTTTTTACAAGGTAATTATCAAAGCCAATGTTGTAAACATAGTTCCAACCTGTTGCTATTATGGAGAAAATTACGCCCATCACTCCAACATGCCCCATATTGAAACCAAGCTGACTTAATACGCCAACAATAATAACTAGGCCAATAATCTCGAATAAAATAGCATGGCGAATACGGTCAAATCTTGTTCTCATTATGTATATCCAGAAGTAATCAAAAAATCTATAACCTCAATTCTATACATAAAAACAGTTATAAAAAGTTAGTATCCATCTAAATTTCAGATACATTATCGAAATCCATCATCTCATTTTATAAACCTAATATTACGTTTTTAGCTGTAGCACATATTTATCGCAAGGATTACTGTTAGTAACACGTTTGGTAATTGTTAACTCAAGGAGAAAGAAATGAAAGTTATCGTTCAATATACTGAAACTGGAATATATAAAGATCATGCTTGGGAAGCATCAAGCCTACGTATTAAAGGTCAGCTTCATGCAGTAACACCGTCTTATGCCGCTCAACTTATCGAACAAAGAAAAGCTCAACTACATACCGATCAAAATGACAGCATTGTTATTGTTAATTAGTACAATAAAGACATTGGCTTACTGATTCTTCACTGAATCAATAAGCCACGGTCTTTTCAAAACCAAGCATAAAGACAAATAATATCGATTATTTTAGCTCTAATAAATCCCATTTTGTGCCATAAAGATCTTGAAAAACAACAACGGTACCATAGACTTCTTTACGTGGTTCTTCATTAAATACCACGCCTTTTTTCTTCATGTCTTCGTAATCACGCCAAAAGTCATTCGTATGTAAGAATAGGAATACACGACCACCTGTTTGGTTACCGACCGATTTCTGTTGCTCTTCATTACTCGCTTGCGCTAATAATAAATTCGTTCCATTGCTATTAGGTGGGCTAATTAATATCCAACGTTTTCCATCGCCTAGATCAGTGTCTTCAATTAATTCAAAATTTAATTTATGGGTATAAAATTCAATCGCATCATCGTAATTTTCAACAACGAGTGCAACACTGCCTATTTTTTGTTGGATTGGTTTTTTCATTATTCTCTCTTTTAAACATAGTATGGTTAACCGATCAAATTATCATATGGATAATGTTCTGATTTGGTTGGTAGATAAATCGTAAATACAGTCCCTTCACCAAGTTGAGATCGTACTTTAATCTCCCCTCCCGTTTGGCTTAATAAACTTTGAGAAACAGATAATCCAAGCCCAGTACCATCACGCTTAGTCGTATAAAAAGGATCGAAAATTCGTCCTAATTGTTCATGGCTCATACCAGAACCAAAATCTTCAACTTCAATTATCGCCCCCAAGTTTATCTCTTCTTCTTGCCACGTTCTGCTTCGAATAATGAGTTTACCTTTTGCCTTCATTGCATGAATACCGTTCATCTGTAAGTTGACTAATACTTGCAATAAGTGATGTCTGTTTACTTCAACTCTTGGGGGTTGTTCGAAATCAAACTCAACGTCAATATCCCGCTTATGTGCACCAGTTCGTACCAGAGTGACGCTTTCTTCAATAATAGGATTAATGTATTGCCAAGTAACCTCATCTTGAATCCCTCCCTGACGGCTGTATTGAAGTAGACTTCGAGTAATATTACGAATGCGATCAATTTGTTCCATGATGGCATCTAACTCTTCCGATACTACGCTTGCATTATCACCGAGCTCATACTTGATCAGCTCTGCATTTCCTAATATCACAGCCGTTGGGTTATTAATCTCATGGGCAATGCCCGCGGTTAACTCCCCTAATGAGGCCAGTTTTTCACTCATGATCAATTTATCTTGAGCTTGCTTTAATAGCTTAATGTATTGCTCAAGCTCAATGGTTTTTTCATGCAAACTGGCGGTTCTTGATTCAACCTTTGATTCAAGCTCTTTTGATGCTCGTTGAATTTGGCTGTTTCGTAATTGCAATTGATCGAGCATATTATCAAATTGCTGCGCCAAACTGGCCAATTCATGCCCATTATCAAGACCAAGATCGCCTATTCGGTCATTCTTTCCAAGTTGAACGGATTTTACTACATAGTGTATTCTTTCAATTGGTTGGAAAAGATCTCTCGCCCCACGATGAACAAAAATAGTCGATAATAAGAGTGTGATAAGAATCGTGATGCCCGCTTGCAACAGGTTATAGATGTATTGTTTTAATAATGGCCATTCTAGATACCCGGTATACAACATCCCAACAACATTCCCATTAAGATCAGTAATGGGTTTGTATGCCGAAATATACCAATCATTATAGACGTATGCTCTATTGACCCAACGTTCACCATTTTCAATGACTTGATGTTTTACCTCTGGTGAGACTTCAGTACCAATCGCGCGTTCTTGTCCTGATATATCATCCGTAAACACATTCGTACTGATCCTCAAATCATCTAAAAATAAGGTCACCGTACCAACTTGCTCTGTGGCTCCCTTACCTTCAGGATAAATAAGATCTCTAATTCTATCAACCAAGGATGTGCTGTTATTCAGGATAATCCCACTGTCTACTATCCACTCTAAGCTGCCATGCTCATTGAAAATAGGGATCAGTGTTCGACTGATCAGCCCTCTCGTTTCAATAATGTTGTTATCTTTGTTTCTAATACTGACACGCTTAGGCAGATCTTCATCAATTTCAACTAAAGCGGTCTCATCCATCACTTGGAAAAACGTCCGAGATCGACCAAGGTACATTTGCCTTTCTAATGTCTCAGGTAACTTTTTTGCGTAATTGGCAGGATGTAATGAAATAAAGTCAGCATGATATTTAGCTGCCTGATTACTTGACCAGCGCTGTATATAATCTTGCCCATTTTTCAATTTAATTTGAAAGGCATAAGAATCAACAAAACCACCTAACTCTGCACTTTGTTCTCTCTGCAAAAGTTCAATACTGTTATTCGCAACAGAAAGTTTACTGCCTACATCATTTAAGGCATTCTGCCATGTGTAATGAATTGACCAAAATGCCGTAATGATAATAAGAGCAAGCATTGTCAAAAATAAAGGCACAGAGTTAAGCCACAATAGACGATAGCGCACCATGGTTTTTATACGACGCTTCCAAAGTGATGGCGATAACATCATGCACGCTCTTCACTCCATTCTTTAAACTTACGCTCTAACGTCTTACGAGCAACCCCGAGTTGTCTTGCCGCTGCTGACTTATTCCCTTCATGCATATCCACAACCGTAATAATGTGTGTTTTCTCTACTTCTTTTAATGTCCATTGTTCAGGATAGTTATCTAACAATGGCATGCACTTACACTCATTTTGACTGTTCGGTTCCATGTTATTCTGTTGTGATACCGTAGATTGATTAGCTAAAGCCATGTTTTGATGTAAAGGCTTATCACCTTGTAATCCTGACCAATGTTCTACCAGTGGTTTACCTAATAAAATACAACGTTCAATCATATTTTTAAGCTCGCGAATATTGCCTGGCCAATCGTAATTTGCCATAGCGGCGATATCTTCATGCGCCCAATGAATCGGTTTCATTCCCATGTCTTTCGCTATCATTTGTGAGAAATGTTCCGTTAAACAAGCAAGATCCGATTTACGCTCTCGTAAAGCAGGCAAAGATACCGTCAACACATTTAAACGATAAAAAAGATCCTTTCTAAAATTCCCTTTCTCAACTTCTTCGATTAAATTACGATTTGTTGCTGCTACAATTCTTACATCAACAAGAATCTCTTTCTCTGAACCAACGGGGCGAATGGCTTTCTGTTCGAGTGCTCGTAATAACGAAGACTGCATTCCGATTGGCATTTCACCTATTTCATCAAGAAATAAAGTGCCTCCATTCGCCACACGAAACAACCCTTCTCGTCCTTTTTTGGCTCCAGTAAACGCCCCTGAAGTATGTCCAAACAACTCACTTTCTAAAAGATCGGGAGCAATGGCACCACAGTTTAGCGGAACAAAAGGTCCTGTACGGTGACTCAATTGATGCAAACCACGAGCAACCAGTTCTTTACCAGTGCCTGATTCACCTTCAATTAATACGGCGGCGTTAGAAGGCGCAAGTTGGGCAATTAACTGTTTAAGCTGTAGGGTTTTATCCGCGTTGCCGATAATGTCGATTGGATTGTGTTTTTCAACTTCACGTTTTAACGCAAAATTTGTACGTTCAACTAAGCGGCGATCCATACAACGCTTCACCGCTCGTAGCATATTCTCTAAATTAAAAGGCTTTAAAATAAAATCAGACGCCCCCAAGCGAAGCGCTTGAATCGCTGTATCTAATTCGGCATAACCCGTCATAAAAATAACAATCATAATGACGTGAATCACTCGCAATGCTTTCTTGCCATTCAAGCCCAGTTTGACCCGGTAGGTTAATATCTAAAATAATCAGATCAAGATGGTGAGATTGACGGATCTCTTCTGCTTCTTCAATTGTTCCTGCCGTGTGAACCTGACCAAATTGTTTGCTTAATGCTTTTCTAAGTATGGTTTGCATACCTATTTCATCATCAACAACAAGAACGGAGAATGCATGCCAATCTGATTTTGCTACCATAATATTTCCTAAGTGGGCTAAATTTCCCCGAGAAGTGGGTCAAAATGTCCTATTTATTCTAACGTTAAATTTGCATTTTGTATCCTTTCTATTGAGACATTTTGTCCTAGTCACATTTTTTGTAAGGTTTTTATGAAAGAATAAGTGCGAACCTGTTAATTATCATTAAGTTATCTATATAAGCATCAATATTAACGTTGGCATAGGGATTGCTTTATTGCCCATAAGTCTATTCACTCATTGCATTTGCAGTGATATTTAACTTCATAACATGGATATAACATGAACAATAAAATCAGCACGTTTTCAGCAATGGCCGTTGTAGCTCTGAGTTCTTTTACTGCAACGAATGTGTACGCAGAAGATGCAAACGTTATACGTCTTGCGACAACAACAAGTACTTACCATTCAGGGTTATTAGATTACATCTTACCTGTATTTAAGAAAGATTCAGGCTATGAAGTTCAAGTACTGGCTGCTGGTACAGGCAAAGCATTGAAAATGGGCGAAAACGGCGACGTTGATTTGGTAATGACCCACGCACCAAAAGCCGAAGCTGATTTTGTTGAAAAAGGATATGGCATTGAACCAAAATCATTAATGTATAACGATTTTGTTTTAGTGGGCCCTAAAAACGATCCTGCGCATATCTATGGCATGAAAGACGTAACCGCTGCTTTTGCAAAAATGGCCGAAGCTGATGCGACGTTTGTTTCTCGCGGTGATGATTCAGGCACCAACAAAAAGGAAATTATTCTTTGGAACCAAGCCAATATCGAACCTAACTTCGGTGGCTATAAAGCCGTTGGTCAAGGCATGGGCCCAACATTAAACATGACTTCAGAATTGCAAGCTTATACACTTACAGACCGCGGTACGTGGTTGGCTTACCAAAACAAACTTGATTTAGAAATCATGGTTGAAGGCGATAAGCGTCTATTTAACCCATACCAAGTTATTTTGATTAACCCTGAGCGTTACAACAACTTAAACACAAAAGGTGCACGAGCATTTAGTGATTGGTTAGTCAGCGATAAAGGCCAAGCGTTAATTAATAGTTTTGAACTAAGTGGACAGAAATTGTTTACTGCGGACGCTAAATAATCCATGACTATATTAGCCACCTCTCACGAAGCGATTCAATTACTGTTTAGCGGTGATACAGCATTATGGAGCATTGTCGGTGTTTCTTTCTCTGTCTCATTGTTTGCGATGGCAGTTGTATTACTCCCCGCATTATTGTTGGCGTTTGCGCTTGCTTATGGGTCGTTTCCTGGACGGTGGCTACTGCTTTCTCTTATTAATACCTTACAATCTGTACCAACAGTCGTGATCGGCCTATTATTGTACATGGTGCTTTCTCGTGCGGGTCCTCTCGGGGATTGGCAACTGCTCTTTACCCAAGAAGCGATGATCATTGGTCAAATGTTTATTTGTTTCCCTATCATGGTTGCCATGATGCACGGTGCATTTCAACACAGTGATCGACGTGTATGGGAAACCGCTTTTACTCTCGGCGCTTCTCTTCCTCGCGCCTTTGGCAGCTTAATTTGGGAGACTCGATTCCCTATTCTTGCGGCTGTCATTGCTGGTTTTTCACGTATTATTACCGAAGTCGGCTGCTCTATGATGGTCGGTGGCAATATCTTCAACGCGACGCGTAATATTCCAACCGCAATCGCGATGGAAAGCCAAAAAGGGGCATTTGCTCAAGGGGTTGCTCTTGGTATGGTGTTATTGATTTTGGCTCTGGTTTTGAACTTTTTCCTTTCTTTCACTCGTGGTAAAGGGTACTTACGTACCTAGTAGGCATAGCATGACAATAAGAATTACTGCCGACAATCTATCAATGCGATTTAATGACCGTGTGCTTTTTCACATTCCTCATTTATCGTTAGGTCCTAAAGATTCGGTCTATTTACGTGGTGCCAATGGCGTTGGTAAAACGACTCTACTTAAGATCTTATCCGGTTTACAAACTGCGACGACGGGAAAACTTAATCTTAACCAACCACATTGGACAGCACGTCTACTTGGCCGCTCAGGTAATAATCAAATCGTTTATTTGCATCAAAATCCCTTTCTATTTGATGGGACGGTGTACGACAATGTGATTTATGGCATGAAATACACAACCATGAATCGACTAGAAAAACGTCACATGGTGATTAATGCGTTACGCATGGTTGGGCTAGAAACGTTAGCGGACGAACACATTTCAGTGTTGTCTGGTGGTGAAAAACAACGGGTTGCGATGGCACGAGCTTGGGTGCTTACCCCCTCTATTTTATTAATGGATGAGCCAAGTGCCAGTGTTGATCAAGAATCGATTAAATTATTAGTCATTATGGCAAAAGATCTGCTCGAACGAGGTTCCAGCATTGTTGTAACAAGCCATCAAACCAATGCGTTAACTGAAATTTGTCATCGCCAATGGACTATTTCAGACGCAAAGCTGATAGAATCAACCCCCATTGAAAGTGATTGTTAGCAAGGATAATTATGCTCCAGCCAAAGCAAACTAATTGGGTAATTTTAGCCGGTGGACAAGCTCGCCGTATGGGTGGTCAAGATAAAGGGTTTGTCACCTTTCAAGATAAACCATTAATTGAACATGCTTTAGATACTCTTCGTTCTCAAACCGATCACATCGCGATTAATGCAAACCGTAGTATCGACAACTATTCACGTTACACCGTCACTTTTAAGGATGAATTTACCGATTATCCAGGCCCTCTTGCTGGTATGCACGCAGGATTAGTCAATATGGCCTCTGATTGGGTTGGTTTTATTCCTTGCGATTCTCCTAATCTACCCAATAACCTTATTTCATTATTATGTAATGCCGTAAAAGATGACACCGACATTGTCGTCGCTCACGATGGCGAATACATGCAACCTGTCGTCACGTTAATGCACAAACGAATTATTCCTAAAATTGATGCCTTTTTAGCTCGTGGCGATCGAAAAATCATCCTACTCTATAAAGAGTGTAATACTGTTTTTGCTGATTTCTCAGATTACCCAAATGCCTTTATCAATTTGAATAGCCCTCAAGAACTTGAACAATTTGGAACTTTATTATGAGCTTAACGACTGCGTCTATTCCATTATTGGGTTTTGTTGCTTATAGCGGTACAGGTAAAACCACCTTATTAGAAAAGTTATTACCAAAACTGAATGAAATGGGACTAAAAGTCGCAGTCATCAAACATGCTCATCATAATTTTGATATTGACCAAGAAGGCAAAGACAGCTACCGACTGCGTAAAGCAGGTGCAAGCCAAATGCTGATCAGTTCTCGCTTTCGTCATGCCTTAATTACTGAAACACCTGATGAAGAAACAAGCTGTCAGCAACTCATAAATAAACTAGATCAAACCCAACTTGATTTGATCTTAATCGAAGGTTTTAAACAACTTCCATACACTAAGATTGAATTGCATCGTGATGATGTCGGTAAGCCATGGATTTTTCCTGAAGACAACAACATCATTGCGATCGCGGCAGACTCTAAAGCAAAGTCTGAACTCCCTCAAATGAACATCAATGATACTGATGCTATTACTGCATTCATTGTTGAATATGTGAAACAGCATCAGCATAAACAACAAAGCGATTTATCAGCAAATTGTGATGAATTATCACCTGCGTTTTTATCTGTTAGTCAAGGTAGAGCTAAGATTCTAGAGGCCATCAAACCATTAGAATCAAACGAAAACGTGTGTTTAATATCATCAATCAATGCATTAAGTGCACAAGATATCCTGTCACCAATTAACGTACCACAACATAACAATTCAGCGATGGATGGTTATGTTATTTGTGGTGATGATTTAGAACGGAATAGCTATACTGTCGTTGCCGAGATAATGGCAGGACACAGTTACGATCATCCTCTTCAACATGGTGAAGCGGCAAAAATAATGACCGGCGCACCCGTTCCACAAAATGGCAATGCGGTGATCATGCGCGAACAAGCAACCCAAGAAGGAAATCAAGTACGTTTTGATACTGGAAAGTCAGGTATTCGCAAAGGTCAAAACGTTCGTCTTGCCGGTGAAGATCTCGCTATCAACCAAGTTTGTGTCGCAAAAGGCACTCGTATTACCGCACCAGAAGTAGGTATGTTGGCCTCTCTTGGAATAGCCTCAGTTTCTGTTGTTACAAAAACTAAAGTCGCAATTTTCTCTACTGGTGATGAAGTTCAAGCGCCAGGAGAAGCTCAAAAAGCGAACTCTATTTATGATTCAAACCGTTTCACACTTACAGCCCTATTACAAAAACTAGGTTGTGAAGTGATTGATTTTGGTATTATTGAAGATAATGAAGCCGCTTTGGAGTCCACGCTTTCTCAAGCATCGCAGCAAGCGGATATGATTTTATCCTCAGGCGGTGTCTCAGTAGGAGATGCCGACTACATTAAAACCATTTTAGATAAGCTGGGTGACATTAATTTCTGGCGTATTAATATGCGTCCGGGGCGACCTCTTGCATTTGGTCACATTGGTGATACCCCTTTCTTTGGTTTACCGGGTAACCCTGTTGCCGTAATGGTCGCGTTCTTACAGTTTGTGGAACCTGCATTGCGTAAACTACAAGGTGAAGATAATTGGCAGCCAGAAACCTATACCGCCATTGCAAAAGAGTTCATTCGATCTCGCACAGGTCGTACAGAATACAGCCGTGGTGTTTATTCTATTAACCAAAATGGTCAAATGGAAGTAGTGACAACTGGCAAACAAGGTTCGGGGATTTTACGCTCTATGAGTGAAGCCAATTGCTTAATTGAAGTGCAGCCTGAAGTCGAATCTGTCAATATTGGTCAGAAGGTAACGGTTATACCTCTGCTCTCGCGAATCTAATTGATGTACTTAAAGCGCAGCTAAGTGCAAATTATCATTAGTACAACGTCAAACTGATAGCATATTTTTGTTAATGCCGAATAGTCCTATTCGGTTTTTACTTACACCTAATTTTGTGGTGATAATAAAGGCGTTACTTCAATTTTATATAAAATGTATAAAAGTCTGTGGTATTTAAGTTTACTCACCACTAAAAAAGAAATTCATAGAATGACATTTTAAGCATTGTTATGCCGTCACCAAAGGAGGGTTTAATACGAAAATTAAAAAACACCTCGTATAAATCCTATTTCAGACTCATTAGCTCACTCCTCATTGTAATGAGTCACAGCCTCATGCAACGTCTTCCCTTTTTTAATTCGAGCAATCAAAATAGACAATGGTATCTCAAAAGTTAGGCTGATTTTTTTCAATCCCCTAACATCCTTATAGACATACTCGGACCACTTTTTATTTTCTCCACCATACCTCAATGGCATTGCCGCAGAATTACTTCGTTTTTGATTAAAGAAAATATTAGGCATACAACCATTCCTCTGCCTCATTAAACATTTGTTCAACTATGATATTCGCTGCTTTTTTATCGTCTTTTGGTGCATAAATCTCAAGGTGGTTATTCGCCCCTTTTCTTATTCTAATACGTGCATTAGGATAATATTCCCACACACGGCGTTCCATTTCTTGGTGAATAAGCGTCAATCCATCTTTTGGAAGTTGAGCCGCTGTTATCATCATTTCAATACGCATAATTTTTTACTCGACACTGTATGAATATACAGTTAATTCTATTTGTTAAAATGAGAAAAGTAAAGACTATAAATTTCAAAAATGAGTCCCCCATAGATTATTTACCCTCCGACTAATTATCAGTTCCCCCCCACACACATTTAACGGCCATTCATAGATCGAAAAGTAAACTTTCTTAGATAAGAATTTAGAGTAAATCCTTTAATTTAAAGTAATAAGAATAAGATGAATAACTAAAATTAAGCATATTAGTGAGCAGACCCTAGAAAATAAATTTGCGATATTAATGTTTAACATCATGACATTGATTCGTTGAGAGATAGCAAAATCTTCCCCTCCCCAACTTAGTAATTTTAAATCAAAGCATAAACTCAAAAATAATAAATGACTGGCAGTTACGATACGAGCATGAAAGAAATCCTCAGCCATTAAAGCGACAGATAATGAAGCAATATGCACTAACAAAATAGTTAACTTAGGAAGTATATGGCGATATTCATTCAAAAGAACTTGAGCAAGCCAAGCAAAATAAATGCCTTTAAGTTGCCAAGGTACTGCTGAACCAAAGATTAACAACTTGCCATCACCTAGAAGCTCAGTTTGATTACCGTTGATTATCCAAATAGTAATAGCAACAGACAGACACAATGAGCTTGGTAATGAAAGAAAGGCTTTCTTTTTAATTTGCACGGTAATAAAACCGCCCGCTTGAATGATAAAGAATACGACAAACAATGTATCTATCGCTCCCTTATAGATAAAGTCAGTCAGTGCTAATATGCAAATAAAATTAAAGCCAGACTCTAGTACTAATATACGTTTTATTTCTTGGTGGTTTTCAACCCTTTTAATAAGTGGTGAAAACAAAACCGGTAAAACTAAAGTAATTAGTACGGCCATCGTTATAGAAGAAAGAGCTAGTTGATAAAACCCCCTCGCATAAATAAAACACAACGATAAAAATAATCCACTGGTAAGTAAGTGTCTACGAGAAGTTTGATCCATCACTTACGACTCCGTCTTCTCTATGCATGCAGTAAGTCGTTCATTACATAGAATTGCAGTTTCAATAGTACGCTCTAATGTCGCTGGTACACGCCAAGTTTGTTCTGTATCAACAATATATTCACCAGTGAAAAATAAATTATCAAATTCATCAGAACGAATGGCCATTTTATTTTTATACGTTGGATGAGCAAGAGAATGTTGAATAACCCAACAAGACATAATCCCATTTTCATCAAAAAACATATTACCTTTATGCCAATCAGCATAATCTAAATGCTCAGCGTCAAGTAAAGACACTATTCTGGCCCCAGGTCCGATATGAAATGAAACAAATCCTGATTCATCAAGAAGTTGTGTATTACCCATTAACTGAGTCAAAAGTTCAATTAAAGTTTCTGTTTTCGAACAAAGAAATAATGGTTTATCATAAACACAGCCATGGGCTGTATCCATATTTGTTGCCGTAATAGAAAGACAAACTAGTTGGTTTTTATTATTTTCACATTCTGGATAAGTGATGCAATAACTGAGACCCCAAGGCGAATCAAGAACAATGCCTACCGTTTTATCATTAAGTGCTTGAGGTAGCTTATCAAAATGCAGTTGAAAACCATGGCTAAACACACGGTGTAGATCTAAATTTTCACTACCTTGATTTGAAATCTTTTGTTGAATAATATGTGCAGGTATCGCCAATACAAAATAGTCGGCTTTCAGCTCTTGGCCATTAATGAGCCAAATACTCGCCTGATTAACAATATCTTTATGACCAATAATATGAGCAACGTCATTATTAAAATGGAATGTGACACTTGATGCCTTAAGGTACTCATACCATGGTTCAATCACACTTTGTGATATAGGGAGACTAAAACCCAAACTATAGCCATCAGGAGAGTCAGGATGTAATTGCCCTTCTTTATTTCTCAATAAATCAAGTACTGAAATAGCAGAGGTATCATCCGTTGCACCAATCCACGCAGTCAACATCGGTCGTAAAAAATTAGCTAATTTTGGCCTTTCCTTATATTGAAAATATTCACTAATAGGTATGTGAGTATATGAATCATCTATTTTTGTTAATAACGCTTGTTTCTTGAACCAATAAATATCAATCAGTGGTACTTTTGAATAAATCATAGAATAAGCAGATTTTGCATCATCAACCAGCTTTTCAATAATTGAAAAATAACTACGCTGAAATTGCATCGTTTTATTTTTTGTTCCCCAATGAAATTGTACTTTTTTTTGAGAGTGTATGTAATCTAAGCATGTTCCCGTTTTTGTTGGGATCTCTTTAAGAAGAGATAATAAATTTTTATTTTTAGCAAATATTTGTCTGTGCGTAAGTTCATGTACTTTTCCATCAATAACATGCCCAATACACTTACCTCCAGCAAAAGATGCTTTTTCATAAACGGAAACTCGATAACCTTGTTTAATACATTGATGCGCAATAGTAAGACCAGATATACCAGCTCCAATAACGGTAATATGAGGCTGATACAGTGCCTTCTCTTTGTTAGAATTTATCATGTTTATTACTTCCAATAAAATAAGCCAGAAATGGCAGCTATAACAAATACGAATCATATAACTCAGACCAATAATACTTGGTTAAATTAAGATTTTATAAATGCAACTCATAGACTATATATCAAGTAATTCACAAAACATAGAATAACATGCCAATTAATAGATCAATCAACAACTGTATTTATCTATAATTTAGTAGTAATTAATCTTATTATCCAACACTCAATTCTTTATTAACTAAACCATCAACAAAAATACTCA
Organism: Aliivibrio salmonicida LFI1238; assembly: GCF_000196495.1. Lineage (NCBI taxonomy): Bacteria > Pseudomonadati > Pseudomonadota > Gammaproteobacteria > Vibrionales > Vibrionaceae > Aliivibrio > Aliivibrio salmonicida. Next base: position 1,510,282 of record NC_011312.1, on the reverse strand, counting down.
GCACATAGGGTTAACTTTCAATTAAAGCAACTTATCATTATTAAATAAAACCACGTTAAGTTAAATCTGTATGTATTTTATATATAATTTAAATACACACAAATAGTTTTAGTTTTTCTATAAATTGACTCCCTATAATCAATGATTACCTCTTATTTAACATTACACTCTCTTTTTATTTTACTTAATACCGAACTTAAATTATCTTTATTCTATGAAGTAATTAAAGCCATTGATACATCACAATTACATATTCCGAATCAGTTCATGTCTAGACCCGATAACTAACGTCATCAAAATTACCTCCTAAACGCCCATTCATCTGAGCCTAGCGCCATCATGGTTTTTCTGAAAATACTTCCATTGTTCACTTATTTCACGCTGATATATTATCGAAAAGTAACGGTTGATTTACTCATCATAAAATAGCCAATAAAAACAGAATTCAAAGGCATAAACCTCCAGTTACCTTTCCAAACTCATTTTTATATTTCGTTATCACTTTATCCATCTTCTTGTTGATGGTATAAAGTGGCTAAAATACTGTGTTCAAAAATTATAAGGCTCCAAGATGTCTAAAATGTTCTTCAAAGGTCGTATCGAGACTCGTCAAAACCACGTTAAATCTGGTTTTAACACTAAGCGTGACGTTAAGTTAGGTACTGAAGAAGCACCACTGACTTTAGTTGTTCAAACAGAAGAACGTAAAGTTGAAATTGAAGCGCAGATTACTGAGCACGATTTATTCGCAAACATCGAAGTGAATGCTGAAAAAGAAGAGAATATTCTTGAGCTTGAAGGCGTACTAAACAAGCCAAAAACAACTCGCTTTGAAAAAACACCTAACCGCAATGAAGCATGTCCTTGTGGTAGCGGTCAAAAATACAAAAAATGTTGTGCTTAATCACTATTTTAAATAGCTAAGCTAAACACAAAAAAGAGCCTCTGTTATCACTAACATGAGGCTCTTTTTTTATGTGCATTTTCTTATTACCTGTAACTATCTATCTCATCATCTAACCATTACGTTATTTGATATTCAAGAACGCGGCGCCACGAACACCACCTGAATCGCCATGTTTCGCTTTAATAATGCGAGGTACACGCGCAACCGACAACAAGTGCTTTGGTAAACGCTTTGGTAATTCATCATAAATCAGTGCAAAGTTTGATAAGCCGCCACCTAGAGCAACGACATGTGGGTCAAAGCAAGTAAATAGATTAGCAAAACAAATCGCCAATAATTCCATAAAGCGATCAACGTGTTCAACCGCATCGGCATCACCCGCTTCATTTGCTTTGATAATATCTATCGCTTTCTTTTCTTGGCCATAATAATGAGCATAAAGTAACTCAAAACCACGACCAGAAAGGTAATTATCAATACAACCTTTGTTACCACAACCACATTCAAGTAACGGTGCTTTCTCACCTAAATGAAACCATGCATCAATCGGTAAACGAGAATGGCCTAACTCTCCCGCAACGTGGCTATACCCTGAGAATACTTTGCCATCAAAGACTAAACCACCACCAAAACCAGTCCCAAGAATCAACCCAAGCACTGAGGGTGAATCTTTTAATTCTTCATCCCATGCTTCTGATAGTGCAAAACAGTTCGCATCATTATCAATTTTAACTGAGCGACCAATTTTTGCTTCCAGATCTTTTCGTAAAAATTGACCTTTTGCCGCAGGGACATTACTGGTAAGTAAAGCGCCCGTTTCTGCATCTTCCATTCCTGGAATGCCTAAACCGACCTTACCTTCAACACCAAATTCCGCATCATATTTTGCGATTAAGCTGGCGATATCATTAACTAAAAGTGAATAATCTTCAGTTTGAGTTGGAATTCGTTCTGTCGCGACACGTTCTAATTTTTCATTAAACGCACCAAATTCAATCTTTGTTCCACCCACATCAAAACCGTAGTACATAAGGTATCCTTGTCCTAAATTTATTTTAATTTTTTATGGTGTTATCTTACCTAATTTTTATAAATACAGACTGTGACCTACGCAGAATTAAGCCTAATTTAATGTGAGATGAACCTCAAATTGTCATTAGATTAAGTTATTAACTTTCAGTTCTGTACGAAATTCAATCAAGCGTTTTAGGCCCATTCCTCTTTCTGCACCTTTCACTGGACGTTTACTGTAAAGATAATGCTCTCGAAATAAATCAAACCAACACTCAAGGTGCTTTGCATTCTCTTTTTCACCCAATAAATCCAATACCAAACTGGCCACTTCAGCTGTCGCTAATTGATGATCTTTCGTTGCTTTACGCATGATGTAATTAGAAAGGTGCTCACGGTTAAACGACAAGACAGGCAAATGATGTAAATACACACTTTTACGATACATACGCCCAGCTTCACGCCAACTACCATCAAGAAGAATAAATAACGGAGTTTTCCCCTCTTCAACCACAATATCATTTCTCACTAAGCTCTTATTTTCGATTAACTCTTCAGGAAAAATAACAAAAGGTTGATAAGATTCGTCTTTCAATAGTGCTAATAATTCAGGGTTTGGTTCAGTGCGGGACCAAAGATAAGCGTGAGTATCAGGAATAACATCAGCAATCAATTTCCCCGTATTACTTGGTTTAAGCACTTCGGTATCAAACATGATTAATAAAAAAGCCGCCTTTGATGCTGCTTGCGGCTGATATTCACAAATACAATAATCTTTACGTACTTGGCAAAATTCACAACGATCCACATTTCCACCACGCGCATTAAAGGGTTTTGTGGAGCGAGCTAGTCTTTCTTTGTGTAATTGATGAACTGAGTGAATACGCATTTACAATAACCAAGCTATTTATATGGAAAAAAAAGCGCATTTTACTTACAGTGTCGGTAATAACAAGTTCTATAAGAGAATTCCTCATGGAAAATAGCTGGATTGAACAAAGTGACACTATCCGCCTTGGCTGCTTTGTCGCTGCTTTCATCCTTTTTGCTTTGGTTGAGTATAAATGGCCACGTAAAAAGTTGACTCAAAAAAAATCATTACGCTGGGTAAATAACCTTGGTTTAATCGTATTTAATAGTATTGTTCTACGCCTAGCCTTACCGCTATTAGCCATTGATGCAGCTTATATCGCACAACAAGAAAATTTTGGAGTCTTTAATTACCTTGGAACCCCTTACTTTTTGACATTTCTCCTTTCTATTTTATTGTTAGATTGGATTATCTATTGGCAGCACCGTGCTTTTCATCGTGTTCCTTCATTATGGCGCTTACATCGAATGCACCATTCTGACCAAGACATTGATTTAACGACAGGAACTCGATTTCATCCGGTAGAAATTATTTTATCCATGTTGATAAAAATTGCGGCCATCGGGATCTTAGGGATTCCAGTTGAAGCCGTCATTGTCTTTGAAATAATTTTGAATGTAAGTGCAATGTTTAATCACAGTAATCTCCATATTCCACGATGGTTAGATCGTTACATCAGAACCTTACTTATTACCCCTGATGTGCACAGAGTTCACCATTCAATCCATGTCACCGAGATGAATAACAACTATGGGTTCTTTTTATCTATTTGGGATCGTATTGGAAAAACGTATTTAGTGAGACCAAGAGATGGGCACGAAGACATGAAAATAGGGACCGCTTTATTTAGAAGCGAAAAAGAGCAACGGTTAGACAAAATGTTGACTCAACCATTTAGGAAAAAATAACGTTTATTGATGAGGTGCCTTCAATGGCACCTTACTTAATACTCAAATGAGTTAACTTCATAATCAGTTAAATAACGCCATTCACCTTCATTTACATCCAAACTGATCTCTCCGAACTGCTCTCTATGCAATAAAATCACTTTATTTCCAACAGCAGAAAACATACGTTTTACCTGATGGAACTTACCTTCAATAATGGTCAGTAATACTTCTCTCTCTGTAATAATCTTCAATTTAGCAGGCCTTGTTAACTCTACTTCCCCTTGCAGTTGCACACCTAACTCGATCTTGATTATTGCCTCACTGGTAATTATATTACGTAAACCAACTCGATATACTTTCTCGCATTTCTTTGATGGCGTAATAATATTGTATGACCATCGACCGTCATCGGTAATAAGCACAAGGCCAGTGGTATCTGAATCTAAACGCCCAGCAATGTGCAATTCCGAATTATTACCTTCTTTAATATAGTTGAATAAGGAGGGATAGGCTTCATCGATGTTTGAACAAATCGTATTAGCAGGTTTATTCATGAGTAAGTAGCGAAAAGGACGAGCAGTCAATAAATCACCATTGAGTGTCACATGGTTGTTCTCATGCACTTGAGTCGATTCAACGGTAACAATCTTAGCATTCACTTTTACTCTTCCCTCAGCAATGCATTCAAGCGCTTCGTTTTTTGTTAACGTCGTACTTTTACAAACAAATTTATCAAGGCGCATAAGGCTCACACTATAAGGACTTATTATCATCCTATTATCCTTTCTCTTTATAAATAAGCAACGATCAAAAAAGGCGATCCGAAGATCGCCTTTTTAGTTTTTTTGCTATTTATTACGAACCTAGCTTTTATTCTATTGCCTATTATGGTGTGTAGAACGTTGCAGCGCCAGGACCTACTGGTAAACCAAATACGAATACCCATAGGTAGAACAGAATACTCCAACCAAACATAAAGCAGATTGAGTATGGAAGCATGGTCGCAATCAATGTACCAATACCTAGATTCTTCATGTAACGCGTTGCTACCGCAAGGATTAAACCAAAGTAACTCATCATTGGTGTAATGATATTCGTTGTTGAATCGCCGATACGATACGCGGCTTGAATTGTTTCTGGTGCGTAACCCACTAACATTAACATTGGCACGAAGATAGGTGCAGTGACTGCCCACTGAGCAGAAGCCGAACCAATCATCAAGTTAATGAAACCACACATTAAGATGAATGCGAAGAATAACATAGGTCCAGTAAGGCCAACGTCTTGTAAGAAACTCGCACCGCCAACTGCAATGACTTGACCAAAGTTAGTCCACTTAAAAAAAGCAACAAACTGTGCAGCAAAGAACACAAGAACAATATACATGCCCATTGAAGACATTGATGTTGCCATTGCATTGATCACATCTCTGTCGTTCTTCATTGTACCTACGATTTTACCGTAAACAAAACCCGGAACAGCAAAGAATACAAAGATGAATGCCACAATACTTTTAAGGAATGGAGACCCTGAAACCGTACCTGTTGCTGAACGTAATACGCCATCTTCAGGAACTATCGTCCATGCAAGTAACGCACTGACAATCAGAACAGCCACACCAGCAAACTTAAGCCCTTTCTTTTCAACGGCGGTCAGTTTACCCATCTTATCATTTGATAGATCTTCTGCTGCTTCTTCATCATTGTATTTACCTAATTTCGGTTCAATAATTTTCTCAGTTACAAACGCACCCGTGATTGCAATGAAGAAAGTAGATACAAACATAAAGTACCAGTTTGCTTCAGGACCTACGGTGTACGTTGGATCAATCATTTGCGCTGCAGTTTCTGTAATACCAGAAAGCAGTGGGTCAACGGTACCGATAAGAAGGTTTGCAGAGTAACCACCAGAAACACCAGCGAATGCAGCAGCAAGACCGGCTAACGGATGACGACCGAGTGAATGGAACAGCATCGCCGCAAGTGGGATAAGTACGACATAACCAAGCTCAGAGGCTGTATTTGAGATAATACCGGCAAATACGACGGTTACGGTAACCATTCGCTTAGAGGCGCCCATTACCATGCCACGCATAGCAGCAGATAACATGCCTGAATGCTCAGCGATTGCAACACCAAGCATTGCGACAAGAACGGTACCCAACGGAGCGAAACCAACAAAGTTTTTCACTAAGTTAGTCACAATAAGTTGTAAGCCTTCTGCATTAAATAAACTGATGCCATGGATCATGCCGTCAGCTGCACGTCCTTTTTCCCCTTCAGGACGAGGATCGATAACTGAGACTTCAAAATAACCAGCAATGCCAGAAAGAACGAGAATTGCCACACAAAAGATTGCAAAAAGAGTGATTGGGTGTGGTAAAAGGTTTCCTAAATATTCAACAGAATCAAGAAAACGAGTGAACAACGGCCTTTTTGGCTGTTGTTGGTTTTTTTGTTGCGATGCAGACGAACTCATCTGTAACTCCTTGTTTTAATCTTACTGATTTAATTTAATCACCTCATGTCTATCAAAACGACTAAAATGTAAGTGTTTAGTTAAAAGTAAGTACATCCAAAATTTAAACAAAGGTTACTCGATTGTAAAATGCATTAAAAGTGTAAAATGTCACAAAATATTTCAAATACAGGTGTTATGACTATTAAACGAACAAAAAGCAGTTATACCAATTAACTATTACAACATCTTATTCACAATCACTTGATGTCTTCAACGTTATTTCTATGCAATAATAGAGAAAACGCATTAGGATTTTTATCATGACTCGCAATATCTCTTTAATCTTTGGCTTTATCCTATTAAGTAGCATCGCAGGCTGTAGCTCTACGCCACCCTCCCAACAATTATCGAAACAAGATATTGAAGTTAAATACCCACAGTTGAAGCAATCCGATGGCTATCAAGATTATTTTCGAGAATGGCAAGGCGTCCCTTATAAATACGGTGGAATAAGTAAAGATGGTGTGGATTGCTCAGCTTTTACTCAAGACGCACTTCAAACATTACATCAATTATCTTTACCTAGAACGACTGAGTATCAAATATCAACGGGGCAGAAAATTGCGCTCGTAAATGCAAAGAAAGGCGATCTTATTTTCTTTAAAACAGGAATAAAAGTAAGACATGTAGGTGTGTATATTGGAAACCGTGAATTCATGCATGCTTCAACATCAAAAGGCGTCATTATCTCAAGTCTTGATAATCCATATTGGAAAAAAGCGTATTGGCAAGCAAGGCGAGTGTTGTAATTTTCATAAAAAAGCTAAGAAAAAATAGATAAGTATTTACCTTAATTCTCTTAGCTTCATTAATTTATTGTCTAATTATTTAAAAGCACTATCAAAAAGATTTTTAATTAAGCCAATATAATCATCTAAAAACATAACTTGTTCGTTCGTCGCTTTTTGAACCCAAGCACTTGCAAGTACTTCACCTAAATCCGCCACAACTGCATCGGCTTCACGCATTAACGTAAAACGAACATCAGGATCTAACTCTGGATTCTGTTGGAATACCGCCATAAGATTAGAAGCAACAAGATCAGTCACAATATCTTCTACTGTTTCTTCGCCTGTATCCCCTTGCTGATTAGCAAAGATTGCTAGATGCTCGGTCAAGTATTCAATTAGCGCATGGTACCCATCTGAATTAATCACCATAATCTGCCCATTTTTTATAATAGTAAGTGTTCATTGTCATAATATACCCATTAAATTAGGCACTGATGGTTAATTTATCAAATTCGAGAATAATGCTCAACCATTACCTTTCAACCTTGACTTTTCAATTACTTCAACAACTTATTTAGATTAAATATTTAACGCTTTTAGCTGTACTTCACAGATATTTATCAAAAATACACTATGATTAATGAAGATATTTTTAGACACAAGAGAGGCAATTATGTGGCAAGCAATCGCTCAACAAATCTCTGACGTGACAAAACGCCCTTTTACCATCTCAGATCGTGAAACCATTAATGGTGGCGAGATAAATGACTGCTATATGATCAGTAATGGATCTGAACGTTATTTTGTAAAAGTAAATGATCGGGCTGAGCTTCCTATCTTTGAAACTGAACTGGAAAGTCTGACTCAACTCGATAAATCAGATCATATTTTTGTTCCAAAACCTATTCATATCGGAGTAACTAAAACTCACTCTTTTCTTGTTCTAAATTATCTTCCAACCAAAGTCATGGATAAAAAGGCCTCTTATGACTTAGGCATTAGTCTTGCCCACCACCATTTGTGGGGCGACCAATTAGAATACGGTTTTGACGGCGATAACTATCTTGGTAGTGTATTACAAGTAAATACATGGCATCGAAGATGGGACTGTTTTTTTGCGGAACAACGCATTGGTTGGCAACTTCAACTATTGCATGAAAAAGGGATGTTTTTAGGAGATATCGACACCCTTGTTAATAATTCAAAGAAAATCCTACACAATCATAATCCTAAACCCTCATTACTGCATGGCGATTTCTGGCATGGTAATGTGTCACTCAGTGTTAAAGGTCCGATAGTTTATGATCCAGCTTGCTACTGGGGAGATCCTGAATGCGATCTTGCCATGGCAACACTATTTGGTGGTTTTCAAGACAGTTTTTTTGAAGGTTATTTGTCTATCCGTAACATTGAGGAGGGGTTTGAAACTCGTCAAAACCTTTATAATCTTTATCACGTACTCAACCACTGTAATATGTTCGGTGGTGAATATTTAAACCATGCTCAACAATTGATCGATAAATTAAACCTAACCCATTGAGCAGCTAAATATTAAAAACAGTTTGAGGTGATCTTTATCACCTCATTTTTTATATCTTATTTATCAAGCCTTTAAAAAATAAGCCCTAAGTCAACCTTTCCACTTAATTCACTGCAAAAACCAACTCTTTTTTCTATTATTGACTAGTCACATTGTTGCAGACTTTTCTAACAATATGATGCGCCAAGAACCTCGGCGGTAATTGCAGTACAATTAGAAGGAGTTTATTTTGAATAATTACATTACGAAAAATATAGAATGCCCAAATTGTCAGCACTCTATTGATATGGTAATCGGTCAAAATCAACGTAGTCAGCAGGTGTATGATGATTGCCCATCTTGCCATCGTGCTATTGAAATGAAAATGACCGTTAACCCGCATAACAGTACGATAAACTTATCGATAGACAGTAATGAAGACGGGCTGTTTTAATTCATTATGATCAAATTAATTATTTTGGTTCGCTAATACTCGCTCAATCGTATCGACAATAGCTTGGGTTTGCGGATCAATTTCTAAATTAATTTTATCACCCACAATACGCTCACTTAAATTCGTTCTCTCTAGAGTTTCAGGGATAAGATTCACGTTAAATCCCTTTGCATCAACGTCACCAATCGTAAGACTAATTCCATCGACACCAACATACCCTTTATGTAACACATATTTGAGCCATGTAGGTGGAACATCAAACCAAATTTTACAGTTCGCGGGGGTTTTAATCACTTCCCTTACGATCATAATATCAACAATATGACCTGACATTGAATGACCACCAATCTCATCACCAAACCGAGCGGCACGCTCAATATTGACTCGTTGCCCAATACTTAAGAAACCAAGGTTGGTTAAACGTAACGTTTCTTCAATCAAATCAAACCAGACTTTGTTGCCATCAATTTTAGTCACCGTCAAACAGCACCCGTTATGAGCAACAGAAGCCCCTATTTCTAATTCATGATTGTAAGGTTCAAGAATTTCAACAATATGAGTCTGAAAGTTCTCTTTTTTAATGATATCAATAACCTTTGCCGTCGTTGCTACAATCCCAGTAAACATCCGTCTCTCCAATCAATTTGATACTAAAAATTCAAGAGCATTATTTAACTCTCTCTATTTTTAAAAATATCACAATACGTTGAATATTTCATTTTGTGAAGTTGTACTTACTCTATATACTGTCGGATTCTGCTTACCTTTGACAGACTCCTGTTTAAAGCACTCAATCAGACCCTTATATCTCTTTTTATTCGATCTCATGATCGGCTCTAAAAGTCATCGCTATAACCTTTACATATTAATATCCACGGTGAATCAGTGCACAGATACCAAAAAGAAATCGTTCGCTTAATCAAGCTATCTACCCCTGTTCTAATTGCGAGTGTTGCTCAAACAGGCATGGGGTTTGTCGATACAGTAATGGCAGGTGGCGTAAGTGCTACCGACATGGCAGCCGTTGCGATTGCAGCCAGTGTTTGGCTGCCTGCTATATTATTTGGTGTTGGTTTACTAATGGCACTTGTGCCTGTTGTTGCTCAACTGAATGGTTCAGGAAAATCGAAAAAAATTCCTTTTGAGATCCATCAGGGCATTTATTTAGCCCTACTGATCTCTATTCCTATTATGGTTATCCTTTACAACGCCGGACATATCATTGCATTAATGAATGTTGAGCCTGAGTTATATGAAAAAACTAAAGGTTACTTACACGCCGTATTGTGGGCCGCACCTGCGTTTTTATTATTCCAAGCATTGCGCAGTTTCTGCGAAGGTTTGTCATTAACGATACCTGCAATGGTCATTGGTTTTATCGGTCTTGCCGCTAACATCCCTCTAAACTGGATGTTTGTATATGGCAAGCTTGGTGCCCCTCCCCTAGGTGGTGTTGGTTGTGGTATTGCAACCGCTATTGTCTACTGGCTGATGTTTGTTGCGATGATCATTTATACGTTTGTAGCGCCAAAGCTACGCCGCGTAAACTTATATGAAAACTGGAACAAACCACAACTAAAAGAAATCTATCGCTTATTTAAGCTGGGTCTTCCTGTTGCCTTGTCTATTTTCTTTGAAGTAACCTTATTTGCAGCGGTTGCTCTATTGGTTTCCCCATTAGGCTCTACCGTTGTTGCTGCCCATCAGGTGGCGATTAACTTCTCTTCATTGATCTTTATGGTGCCAATGAGCATTGCGATTGCAGTAAGTATTCGCGTAGGTCAAAAATTAGGTGAAAATGATCTTGAAGGAGCACGAATTGCAAGCTATTGCGGTTTGGCTTTTGGTCTATTAATGGCATTTTGTACCGCTATTTTAACCGTACTTTTTCGCGAATCTATTGCTTATTTATACACAGACAACGTCGAAGTAGTACATCTCGCGGTAAGCTTAATGTTATTGGCTGCGGTTTACCAATGTACTGATGCAGTGCAAGTTGTTGCTGCTGGTGCATTGCGTGGCTATAAAGACATGACAGCAATCTTTAAACGTACGTTTATCTCTTATTGGATTGTCGGTTTGCCTGCGGGATACATTCTAGGCATGACGGATTGGATCGTTGAGCCTATGGGTGTTTACGGTTTCTGGATTGGCTTTATTGGTGGTTTAAGTACCGCTGCTATCCTATTAAGCTTACGTTTACGTTGGCTACAGAAAAACCCACAACACATCAATATGGAAGTCGATGAATTGCAAGTAATGCATTAATCCCATATTCAAAATAAAAATCCCCAAAGAGTACTTCTCCTTGGGGATTTTTATTATGTGAAGATCTATATTTATACCTACCAAATACCAACGGGGACGCCATGCTCATCAACATACGCTTGTGCTTCTTCACTTAATTCTGGATATATAAAATCATCGGATACTTTATATTCTATCGCTTGTACTTTAAATTGCAGTTCATTTTTAAAGCACGTGCCATTTAGAAAGACAGAGATCATACCATCAGGGGCTAAGCCTAATAATATATTATCTTTATATGGATATAGACCATTATTGAATCCACACCTCATATCATGGTATTCGCTCATTTTCTTTCGTATTTCTTCTGATACTCGAACGCTTTTATTGTACGTTTTTTTATTAGATAAAGAGTGCCATCGAATATAAAATAAACCGGGTAATTCAGTACTTTTAATTGAATAGCCTGAATGAAATCGTTCTAACCCCTCCCAATTAAGAGGATCTAATGATTCCATTGTCGCCTTGCCAATCATACCTTTCCATCCACCCGACTTCTTCTCTCCAACAATTAGTAATGTATCCCCCCTCACCGTATAATATTTTGGTGACATCGTTGATATTGTCCATTCATCTAATTGCTTTTGTTTCTCAAATAGAGAGCTTCCACAGCCAGATAACAGTAAACAAAAAATACTTAGGATTATCTTAATCATTTTATATACCTACCAAATACCAACGGGGACGCCATGCTCATCAACATACGCTTGTGCTTCTTCACTTAATTCTGGATACACAAAATCATCGGATACTTTATATTCAGTCGCTTGCACTTTAAACTGCAGTTCATTATCAAAACAGCCACCATTAAGAAATACCGAAATCATTCCATCTGGAGCTAAGCCTAATAAAATATTATTTTTATATGGACGAAGTTTATTACTTTTCCCACAACGAATATCATGATAATTCTTCATTTTATCTCTAATATCTTCAGAAACTCTAATATTCTTATTGTACGTTTTTTTGTTTGATAAAGAGTGCCACCGTATATAAAACAAGCCGGGTAATTCAGTACTTTTAATTGAATAACCTGAATGAAAGCGCTCTCCTCCATCCCAATTAAGTGGACTTAACGACTCCGTAGTATAAGTTCCAACCATACCAGTCCATCCCCCTTGTTTTTTCTCTCCGACAATAAGTAATGATTCTGTCATTGCAGTATAATACTTGGGTGCTAAGTAGTTAATGATAAGTTTTCGAGAATGAAGATTTCGCCTTTACCATATATCCATATATCCATATGGTATTAAAATGAGTATTTTAACGTCAGTGTCTATATCATAATGAAAGCAGTTAATCCTTTAACAGACAATGAAAAAATAACCCTAAAAGAAGCGATCGCTAATCATCCAAAAAATAGAGTAAGAATACGAGCACATGCGATTATTCTCAGTGATAAAGGCTACTCTATTTTAGCGTTAACTGATATTTTAGACGCTAAATTTGAGACCATATCGTCATGGATAGACCATTGGGAAGCCTGTGGAATGCTCGGATTGTATGACGCTGTTCGTATAGGTAGAAAACCTATTTACACAGAAGCAGAAGTATATCGTTTGAAGTCATTGGTTGATGAAGAGCCACATCAACTTAAACGAGCACAAGCAATACTTGAAGAAGAAACAGGTAAAAAATCCAGCTTAGACACTATTAAACGAAATATAAAAAAAGTGATTACAGTTACAAAAGAGCCCGACACTCATTAAAGTTAAAGCGTGACGATATGAAATTCAATAATTTCAGTAATATATTGAATTCATTGATTGAAATGGAACGTACGAATAAATGTGAACTCTTTTATTTTGATGAGTCAGGCTTTAGTCAGAAATCTAATCTTCCTTATTGTTGGGGACCTATCGGTGTTCAATCGCTAAGGCCTGCTCATTCACACAGCAAACGGCTCAATGTTCTTGGCTTCTTAAGTAGACAAGGTAAATTGAGTTTTCAAACAACGGAAGGAAGAGTAACTACCGATACAGTAATTGATGCATTTGAGCACTTTATCAACGCACGAAAAAACGATAAGCCATGCTTTATTATCTTAGATAATGCCTCTTTTCATAGGTCAGCAAAATTTAAACAAAAATTGCATGAGTGGTTGATGAATGATGTATTAGTTTGTTATCTACCACCGTACTCTCCAGAGCTCAATATCATTGAGATATTGTGGAAGAAAGTAAAATATGAATGGTTACCATGTGAAGCGTTCAAAACGTTTGAAGACCTCAGTATTAACATCAAAAACATATTAAATTATTACGGCGAAAAATTCACAATAACTTTTGCGTGACTACTTAACAAGACATTTTGATCTAGATAAAGAAAAGGGCAACCCTGATTAATTTTTAATCTCATGATTGCCCTTTCTTATTCATTCATCCTTGTGTCTCGTCATATCAGTGACTCAACAGACAAGATTTAATTTGGTAACACTGCCGTCTTATTTTTTTCTGGTTTTCCACATAAATAGGCGTTACCAAACATAGTCACTGAACTCGAAAAACTGAGAGGTTGATATAGGTATAGAGTATCAGCGCCTAATTTAGCAGATTTAATTCGCATTTGGTTTAATGAGCCCCAAACCATGTCTTTATCTGCATGTAGCCAGTAATCATAAAAATGACCTTCTGAACCAAATACAATGCCCATTCGTTCACAATCTTTAACCGCATCGACTTCATCCCAAACAACCTCTACTTTCTCAGACTCTTGAGTTGGAAAAGTTACACAGCCTGTTAATAGCATTGTTGATGCTATTATTGTACTAACCATTAGCGTTTTCATTATGTAATCACTAACCAAATAAATGTGAGGGGATTTTAATCAAAATAATAGAAGAGGCAAGTAAAGAGTTGTCTATATACTTGTTTTTAATATTTATTTACGAAATTATATTCATCAAAGATAATACCGTCATTGCCTTCCTCCCTTACGGTAAACCTATTTTTTCTAATCGCTTCGCAGATATGATATTTTCCACATCAACGCCCACAATCAACTTATCTATTAACACCCTTTCACTGCAACTGTTTATTCATCCGTAAACAACTCACCACCAGAAGATCTCACCTAATAAATAGCCTAAATATACGATTCCAGAATCCGACTTATGCAGAAATAGAAAATCAATAAAGGACATTGGATCCACTAAACGAACCGTAAATAAATGACTTTCGGAGATCATTTTAGTCAACCAAAATTAGCATCGGAATGAGTATTCATGTTTTAAAAATAGGGAGGAAGAGCTTGAACAACCGAAGGAGAAAGTAAATCAACAATAGAAGCCAATAAATCAGGTGTTGGTGACGCGATATATAAATCAACATAAGAAACATCAAGTCTTTCCGTTGTAAATGCTAATGATGCAACGTTGAACTATTCATCATACATTTACCTTAAAACTATAGGACTAAAAGTGCTTCTCTACGGATAAACCTCTACTTCCGTGGATTATTACTATACCAAGCATCAAGCAGCTCTTTACCGTAAACAATGTCTATATTCATATGCATAACCAAAAGAAAAACCACTAATAACATACAGAGAATATTAAACCAGATATTCACTTTTCTACGCATTGGTTCGTAGGTACAAATATTAATCGCAACGAAAAGAAAAGGATAACTGCCTAATAATATAATTAGCCACCCAAGATAATTTGATATCGCCATTGGAGCCATTATTCACCTCATGTACTCGAATAAAAAACGAATATAACTAAATTGAGAATCAATCTAATTATTGTCTATTTTTAAGCCAAATCAAATAAATGACAGCAGATTTGTATTGTCTTTCGCAGTTTACACAAACTAAATAAATAACGGGCGATAATGAAGAACAGAGGTAGGAATAAAAAGGACATAAAATAAGTACATACCTATTACTTGATGTCCTTTTTTAGAACAGAATTACTTCCACTTATCCGCTTCTATTTTTGCATTCGCATTGCGAACTACAGAAGCCACTTCTTTATCAACGATAGTCTGACCGATCGGTGCAATTGAAATAGCAGCAAGTTTTAAATGCTGTATCGCAAATGGAATACCAATGATAGTAACAAAGCAAGCAATTGCCGATATTACATGACCAATCGCCAACCAGAAGCCAGCAAAAATAAACCACAGAACATTACCTAAAAAACCAAGGCTACCCGTTCCTATATCTTCAGATTTCGTTAAATCATCACGACGGATCGCTTCTTTACCGAAAGGAAAAAATGAAAAGCCCGCGATAACAAAACACGCTCTTCCCCAAGGGATTCCAATAATGCTGATAAAAGCGATAAGCCCAAAAAAGCACCATGCTAAACCCATAAACACGCCACCAAACAGAAACCAGATTAAATTACCAATTGCGCTCATTTTATTTCCTTACTTATAAATTTGAGATACCGATAAAACATACAATGCCAGATTATACATAGATAAAACGATTAATCATCCGCGCCACATTTAGCACATGCAACATGAGTTCGTTCACCCTCATTAATAACCGTATAACTGCCTACGCAATTTTTACACAATGCGAGTATTGGATAGGCTTCTTTCTCTTTTTTAGACGTTGTATCGCCTTCCGTCGTGTAACGTTTTCTCATTGTGGTGCCTTAATTAGCGATGAAGAGTTTAGTTTTACATTAATCCTACTTTTGGTGCTGAACAACACCGATTAACCATAATATCATAAAGCACACAATACGCATTCTAGTCTTAATCAATAACAAATTAAAAATAAACTATTGAAATTATTCTTGAGTAATGCCCCCCTCCTCATAACTAGTTCACTCACCAAAATTTGACCAAGATCTCCTATTCACCACTCTATCAATTGTAATTCTGCGCTCGATCACACTTAGTTACATTCCTTGATGCAAAAAGCCATTTATTGCTCTAAATTCACCATCGAAACGTTTACGCAAACGTTTCGATGAGTATAAAACACGCAGTAAATGCTCATCAATTATTAATCAAGGGTATTCTCATGAAGAAAAACACACTATTAAATGCTGAATTATCGTACATAATTGCCTCTCTAGGCCATACCGATGAAATTACAATTTGTGATGCTGGCTTACCTATTCCAGACAGATCACAACGAATCGATTTAGCGTTAATTCAGGGGATACCAACCTTCATTGATACCGTAAAAGCAACGCTTGCTGAGATGCAAATTGAAGGCGTAATTGTTGCCCAAGAATTCAAAACCGTTAGCCCACAATTGCATGATGAGCTAATGACTCTTGTCCAAATCGAAGAAGAATTACGCGGTAAACCAATCACGATTTCTTATATCCCTCACGAAGAATTCAAATCACATTCTCACCAGAGTAAAGCGATAGTTCGTACTGGTGAATGCACTCCTTACGCGAATGTTATTTTTCAATCTGGAGTTGTTTTTTAAGTCACCCTAGTGTCGATGATTAAGCAACTTACACAGTAGTAAATAATGAAAGGATCACTCATGAATCAACCCATTCTCGAACTAAAAGGGATTGAAAAAGCCTTCCCCGGTGTGAAAGCATTGGATGGCGCTTGCCTTAATGTTTATCCCGGTAAAGTAATGGCATTAATGGGCGAAAATGGCGCCGGTAAATCGACCTTAATGAAGTCTCTCACTGGCATTTATGCAATGGACGCGGGTGAAATACGTTACGAAGGTAAAGCGGTTAACTTTAATGGTCCTAAGCATTCTCAAGAATCTGGTATCAGTATTATTCACCAAGAGTTGAATCTTATTCCTGAATTAACGATTGCTGAGAATATCTTCTTAGGCCGTGAGAAAACCAATGTCTTTGGTGGCATCAAATGGGCTGAGATGTACAGCGATGCTGACGCCCTACTTAACCGTTTAAATGTAAAACACCACTCTCGTCAACTGTTAGGTGAATTGAGTTTAGGTGAGCAACAAATGGTTGAAATTGCAAAGGCACTGTCGTTCAAATCGAAAGTTATCATCATGGATGAGCCAACGGATGCGTTAACCGATACTGAAACCGAATCTCTGTTTAAAGTGATTAATGAATTACGTGATGAAGGCTGTGGCATTGTTTATATCTCTCACCGTCTAAAAGAGATCTTTGAGATCTGTGATGACATTACCGTGCTTCGCGATGGTAAATTCATCGGTGAACGTGTGGTTGCCGAGATTGATGAAGATACCTTAATTGAAATGATGGTAGGCCGTCGATTAGATGAGCAATACCCTCGTATTGATGCAACACACGGTGATAAATCATTAGAATTATTCGATGTGTCTGGTCCTGGTGTTGAGAATGTTAGTTTCTCATTAGATCGCGGTGAAATCCTTGGTATCTCTGGCTTGATGGGTGCAGGTCGTACTGAGTTAATGAAAATCATCTACGGTGCTGCACCAATGACGTGTGGCGCAATCAAACTTAATAACAAAATGATTAACCCTATCTCTCCTCGTGATGGGCTGGCAAATGGCATTGCTTATATCTCTGAGGATCGCAAAGGCGATGGCTTAGTATTAGGTCTATCTGTCAAAGAAAACATGTCGTTATGTTCTTTGGATCAATTATCAAAAGGCATTCAACTTGATCATCAAGCAGAAGTGACGGCGGTTGAAGATTTCATCCGCTTATTTAATATCAAAACCCCTTCTCGTGACCAAATCATTGGTAACTTATCTGGTGGTAATCAACAAAAAGTAGCGATTGCCAAAGGTCTTATGACTCGCCCTAAAGTCCTTATTTTAGATGAGCCAACACGTGGTGTTGATGTCGGTGCGAAAAAAGAGATCTACCAATTAATTAATCAATTTAAAGCCGAAGGCATGAGCATTATTTTAGCCTCTTCTGAAATGCCAGAAGTGTTAGGAATGAGTGACCGCATTTTAGTGATGCATGAAGGCCATATTAGTGGTGAATTCATGGCTAAAGATGCCGATCAAGAAAAATTATTGGCTTGTGCAGTAGGTAAAACTGTTCAGCAAAACGTCGAGGTAACAGCATGAGCACTAAATCTATGACTCCATCTGAATCGCAAAAAAAGAAAGGCGGCATGTTCTCAAAAGAATGGCTGATTGAGCAAAAATCGTTAATCGCACTATTGCTACTCATTGTCGTGGTTTCTTTTTTAAACGACAACTTTTTTACTGTCGACAATATTCTAAATATCTTACGTCAAACCTCGGTAAACGCGATCATCGCAGTTGGTATGACATTAGTTATTTTGACCGCTGGCATTGATTTGAGTGTTGGCTCAGTATTGGCGCTTTGTGGTGCCTTTGCCGCTACGATGATTGGCCTTGAGATCCACCCAATCATTGCGGTTCCGACCTCTTTACTTGCAGGTGCTATTCTTGGTGCGATTAGCGGAATTATCATTGCCAAAGGTAAAGTTCAAGCCTTTATCGCAACGCTGGTAACGATGACGTTGCTTCGTGGTGTAACCATGGTTTACACAGAAGGCCGCCCTATCTCTACTGGCTTTACTGATGTTGCTGATAGCTTTTCATGGTTCGGTACGGGTTATGCACTTGGTATCCCAGTTCCAATCTGGTTAATGGTTATCGTGTTCGCATCGGTATGGTACTTATTAAATCACACACGCTTTGGTCGCTATGTTTACGCGCTAGGTGGCAATGAATCGGCAACACGTTTATCGGGCATCAATGTTGATCGCGTTAAGATCGGTGTTTATGCTATCTGTGGTCTACTTGCTGCTTTGGCTGGCTTAATCGTAACGTCTCGTCTTTCTTCTGCTCAACCAACCGCGGGTATGGGTTATGAGTTAGATGCTATCGCTGCGGTTGTTCTTGGTGGAACAAGCCTTGCTGGTGGTAAAGGTCGTATTATGGGTACGCTTGTTGGTGCTTTGATTATCGGCTTCTTGAACAACGCACTTAACTTATTAGATGTATCGTCTTACTACCAAATGATCGCAAAAGCCGTGGTTATCTTACTGGCCGTATTAGTCGATAATAAAAACAAATAAATCCAAAAGAACCACCCTGTAACTCGTTAGCTGTACTAAAAATTAGCTCTATCAATATTATTATTTTTATAAAAAGGCACAACCAAACGTACCCTGTTTGAATTGTGCCACCCTACACCCTTATAAGGAATATAGAATGAAAAAGTTAGCAACCTTAATCTCTGCGGCACTACTTTCTGCCTCTTTCTCATCGACGGCTTCGGCTCAAGATACAATGGCAATGGTCGTCTCTACCTTGAACAACCCATTCTTTGTAACAATGAAAGAAGGCGCTGAAGCAAAAGCAAAAGAACTAGGCTACAAACTGATTGTTCTGGATTCTCAAAATGATCCAAGTAAAGAGCTTTCAAACGTTGAAGATCTAACGGTTCGTGGTGTTAAAGCCATTTTGATTAACCCAACCGATTCAGATGCGGTATCAAATGCAATTCGCATGGCTAACCGTTCTGGAATTCCTGTCCTAACGCTTGATCGTGGTGCAAGCCGTGGTGATGTAGTGAGCCATATTGCGTCTGATAACGTGGCTGGTGGTGAAATGGCGGGTAAATACATCATGGAAAAAGTGGGCCAAAAAGCGCGCGTTATCCAACTGGAAGGTATTGCAGGTACGTCTGCTGCGCGTGAACGTGGCGAAGGTTTCATGAAAACAGTAAACAGCGGTGATTTAGTGCTACTTGGTAGCCAACCGGCTGATTTCGACCGCACTAAAGGTCTAAACGTAATGGAAAACATGCTTGCTGCAAACCCTGATGTGCAAGCGGTATTTGCTCAAAATGATGAAATGGCATTGGGTGCACTTCGCGCTGTGCAAGCGTCAGGTAAAGACGTATTAATCGTCGGCTTTGATGGCACTGAAGATGGTATTGCAGCCGTTAACCGTGGCATCTTGGGCGCAACTATCGCTCAACAACCCGATTTAATCGGTGCACTGGGTGTTGAAACGGCGGATAAAGTACTTAAAGGCGAAACGGTTGCTAAATATATCCCTGTTGAACTAAAAGTTATCACTAAATAAGACCGTAACAACATAATACAACTGGAGCATTGATGCGCTCACAACGTAGTATCAGTGCTCCACTCTCTCTTCAATCTCATAGAAAATGTATCGCTAAATGACAGAGTCTTCTCACCCATTTATCCATACGTTTTAAGGCCAATTTTCCGGCAATTTTAAAATAAGAAACAAAGGCACATTATGAATAAATTAGTTGTTTTAGGTAGCGTAAATGCAGATCACGTTCTACAAGTGGCTTCTTTCCCTCGTCCGGGCGAGACGTTACACGGTCACAGCTATTCCGTTATTCCTGGTGGTAAAGGCGCAAACCAAGCGGTTGCTGCCGCGCGATTAGGCGCAGATGTTGCTTTTATTGCCAGTGTTGGTGATGACAATTTTGGTCAACAAATGATTGAAGCATTCAAGTTTGATGGCATTAATACCGAAGCGGTAATGATCGAAGAGAACACCCCAACAGGTATCGCGATGATCCAAGTCGCAGCAACGGGCGAAAACAGCATTTGTATTTCAGCAGAAGCAAACGCACGTTTAACCGCAGAACGCATTGCACCTCATCATGGTTTAATTGAAGCGGCTGATACCTTATTAATGCAACTTGAAACCCCTATTGAAACCATCGAAAAAGCAGCACAAATTGCAAAAGCGGCCGGAACGAAAGTCGTATTAAACCCAGCCCCTGCTCAGCAATTAAGTGATGACTTATTACAACTTGTTGATATGATTACGCCAAATGAAACTGAAGCCGAATTATTAACAGGCATTGAAGTAACGGATATGGCAAGCGCACAACGCGCAGCAGATGCGCTTCATGCAAAAGGCATTGAAACCGTGATGATCACCCTAGGTAGCAAAGGTGTGTGGATCAGTAAAAATGGCAAAGGCCGTCAAGTGGAAGGCTTTAGAGTACAAGCTACCGACACCACAGGCGCAGGCGATACCTTCAATGGTGCATTTTTAACTGGCCTACAGTCTGGTCGTAAATTGGATGATGCGATTAAATTCGCTCACGCGGCAGCGGCAATTTCAGTAACACGAATGGGTGCTCAAACCTCTATTCCTTCTATCACCGAAGTAGAGCGTTTTCTATTAGAGCATTGAGCATTACTCTCTATTTCAGTGCCTTTGACTGCCATTCATAACGCAGTCAAAGACACAAACAAAGGATTGGATTTTATGGCAACGATCAAAGATGTAGCCAAACATGCCGGCGTTTCAACCTCTACTGTCAGCCATGTATTGAATAAAACGCGTTTTGTGAGTGAAGACATTTCAGATCGCGTCGCATTTGCGGTTAAAGAACTCAACTATGCCCCATCCGCATTAGCTCGCAGCTTAAAAGTAAATCACACGAAAACCTTTGGTATGCTCGTGACGACATCAACCAATCCTTTTTTTGGGGAGGTGGTAAAAGGCGTAGAACGTCGTTGTTATGAGAAAGGTTATAACCTTATTTTATGTAATACCGAAGGCGATGCCGAACGTGTTCATTCAAGCTTAGATACCCTACTTCAAAAGCGCGTTGATGGTTTGCTTCTAATGTGTACCGAAATAGAGCATCAAGTACTTGAGTTGTTTTCTCGTTATCAAGCCGTTCCTACGGTGGTGATGGATTGGGGCTTGATTGATTTTCCAAGCGATAAAATTCAAGACAATTCTCATCACGGCGGTTATTTAGCGACAAAACACTTAATAGAACAAGGACACACAGACATTGGCTGTTTAACGGGTCCATTGAATAAACTGCAAGCGCAACAGCGTTTAAGTGGCTTTGTACAAGCAATGGAAGAATCAGGATTAACCATCAATAAAAACTGGATCGCCTCAGGAAATTTTGAATGTGAAGGCGGTGAAAGTGCATTTAACGCTCTTCATGCAAGAGGGGCATTACCAACCGCACTCTTTGTGTGTAATGACATGATGGCAATGGGCATGATTAATTGCGCGAGTAAAAAAGGGATTTCGGTGCCTAATGATATTTCAGTGGTTGGTTACGATGATATTAATATGGCGAAATACATCACACCATCGTTAACCACAATTCATCAGCCAAAGCATCGTTTAGGCCAACAAGCCGTTGATTCATTGTTAGAAAAGATTGCCACTAAGTCTGATACTAATCGTGTCATTCAACTGGAACCGACATTAATGATTCGTGACAGTGTTAAAACGATTTAATATCAAGCCGCTAGCTACATTAAAAAATAGAGTTTCTATCCATGTAGAAACTCTATTAATATTTTTCACGAACCGCAATATATCGCGCAAACTTAGGAATACCACTGTCCGTAAAGCCATTATAACGATAAGTCACTTGCTGCCCTAATATTGGTGGGTTTTCTCGCACTTCATTGCTTAATCCACTGCCAATCTTAAACTCTTGTCCATTTGGCATTTGCAATATTAACGCCCCGACCATCCCTTCAAATTTACCTTTTCCATCGGTATAACCCACAATAATCGCTTCATCATCATAGTGTTTTTTTAACTTGATCAGATCATCACTTCTGCCCGCTCGATAAATAGAATCGAGTTTTCTTAGCATTAAGCCTTCGCCTTTATTCACTGCCATCTCTTCAAGGGATTTGAGTAAATCATCTTCACTGCTAATTGGGTGGTGTTCTACTAATTTAAGGTGGGGAGTTGCTAGGCCTTGCACCAATAATGATAAGTCAGAATAACGCTGAGGAAACATACCAATAGAATGAGGAATATCAAACATCATGAACGTAATTTCGGCCCATAACTCATCATCAGGTTGGCTATCTAATACGGTACTCGCTACTTGCTGAAAACCACCACGTCCGGCCCATAATTCACCATCAATCGCGTGCTTAGGAAGCGGCGCAATAAACCAATCGGGTGCCATGATTTTATGACCTTTACGAGTAAGTAACTCTGACCCCGTCCAATACGCTCTTATTCCATCGAGCTTTTCACTGACCCAATATTTATCAACCTCTATCCCTTCTTCATAGCTTGTTGCCAACAATACAGAAACAGGGACTGTATTAGATTTATCAAAAGCAAGCATGGGAGCAGAGAACAATCCGATGCCAATGAGTGTCGATAATGTTGATACTTTCATAGATACCTAGCTTAATGGTTTTTAATATTGATGTTTTCTATCATTGCATGTTGAACAACGATTTATCCCTAATTCAGTCACTTCTATTACGCAATTTCGAGCTATATCTACATTCAATGTAACTAACCTGAATTCTGGATAAGGCTGAACTAATTGCCCACCTAACGATCAGATCTTTCGACCAAGAATTATTTGAACGTATTTTAAAAGGTGGGCAAGATGAATAAATTAGTTGATATATTTTGTGATGTCGATGATTTTTGTTATCAATTCTTATCTCAATGGGAAAAATACCTTGTTGAGGCTAGTGAGAGAAAAAGAAAACGTCAGTCAGTAATGTCTACTAGTGAATGTATGACTATTGTCATCGCTTTTCATCAATCAAATCATAGAGATTTCAAGAACTTCTATATCGGGTTAGTTCATCAATATTGGAAAGGATACTTTCCAAATTTACTTAGCTACACTCGATTTGTGAGCAAAATGCCTAGCCTAATCGCCCCAATGTGTGCCTATTTTCAATCTATCAAAGGTAAGCCGACTGGCATTGCTTTTGTTGACTCCACGAGTCTTAAAGTATGCCATAACATTCGAATTCCTCGCCATAAAGTCTTTGATGGTGTTGCGAAAAGAGGAAAAGGTACCATGGGATGGTTTTTCGGCTTCAAACTTCATTTATTGATTAACCATCTTGGAGAAATTATTTCGCTGAAAATCACAGCTGGCAATGTAAATGATAGGACTCCTGTACCTGATTTATGCAAAGAACTCTCGGGGAAATTGTACGCTGATAAAGGGTACATAGGTAAAAAGTTGAGTGAGAGCTTAAAGAACTCTGATGTCGATTTAGTGACTACCTCGCGAAAAAACATGAAAGCAAAAGAGATAAGTGCTTTTGATAAGGCTATGTTATCAAAGAGATACATTATCGAAACGATAAATGACCAATTGAAGAATATCTCTCAAATTGAACATAGCCGTCATCGTAGCGTGACTGGTTTCATGCTAAATGTAATTTCAGGCGTTGTGGCTTATTGTTTAAAAAAACAAAAGCCACGAATTAAGCTATCAGAATGTGAATTTGAACTAATCCTCGCTTAAAGCATGTTTTATCCAGAATTCAGGTTAACTACCAATTTTCTGGCATGATTACTTTTGCACAACCTCTACATTAGAGCTCAACTGTTCAAGTACTCACTATAACGATTCCTGTTAGTAAATTGACCTCTGCCAAATTTACGCCTCTCCACATCGTCTAAGATCTCACTATTCATGTAAAAGAAATGAATGTGACATATCAATATGAGAAGTTTAATCGATAGAAAAAACAAATAACAGTGAATCATTCATATAACGTGACTATGGAAAGCAGTGAAATGAAAACAACCCAATTAAAAACAACACTTGCAGCAGCTGTTGGCTTAGCACTCTCAGGCAGCGCTTACGCGGATGTGATTATATCTCAATACGTAGAAGGTGGAAGTTACAATAAATCGTTAGAAATCAGTAATACAGGAGACAGTTCAGTTTCTCTCGCGGGGTATGTTCTTAAATCAAAATACAATGGTTTAAACGAATGGCAAAAGGATCTTGATCTTTCTGCCATTACGCTTGATGCAAAGAGCGTTTATGTCATCTCAAACAGTCGAGCCTCTGATGCGATCAAAGCCGTAACCAATAATATTGAAAGCATCGTAAATCATAACGGCGATGACACTTACATGCTGTTTAAAGATGGGATAGAACACGACCGTATTGGGGTCGATGGCGACGTAGATTGGGGCAAAGATAAGAGCTTTGTCCGCTCAACATTAAGTCCAAGTACAACATTTGATCCAACGATGTGGCTTGAGTTACCAAAAGACAATATTGATGGCCTTGGTACTTACCAAGAAGGCATTACTCCTCCTCTCCCTTTTGCTTGTGAAACCGATTCAGGCACGACCCCTACTTTTACAGAGATTAATGAGATTCAAGGTACGGGAAATAAATCGCCGTTAATCACGAGTGGCTTTATTTCAGACGACGAGTATTTTGTTCAAGGCATTGTGACTGCTCGGGGCGACAGCTTGTTAAAAGGCTTTTACCTGCAAGGCCTAAATAATGACAATGATCCAAACAGCTCTGAAGGTATTTTCGTCAGTACTGGCAGCGCCCCTTCCCAAGAGATCCAACCAGGGGCATTAGTCTGTGTTAAAGCAAAAGTTCAAGAATATTATAGCCAAACACAATTAAAACCAGACACCAATAACGTCGTTGTTCAAGGTTCACAATCTCCTGTTGATGTCACTGAACTGGTCATCAATGAGAATGAAACATTAGCAGATGCATTAGAGCGTCACGAAGGCATGCACGTTAAATTAACCTCTCATTCCGATTTACGAATTACGCGTAATTTCAGTTTTGATTACGACAGTAAACGCAACAATATGGTGTTGTCTCATGGTGCACCACTGTATAAACCAACTCAGTTATTTGCAGCAGAAAGTACAGAGGCCATTCAGCTAGCAAAAGAGAATGCTAAGCGTCAAATCACCATAGAATCAGACAACAAAGCCGCAAACGGAAAAGTGCCTTACTTCCCAGAGTTTGCCTCTGATATCGACCAAGATGGCAGTGCCGATTCTTACCTTCGTCTTGGTGCTAGAATTGAAGGACTAGAAGGAGTGGTTGCTTATTCTTACGGTCAATATCGCTTGGTTGCAAGTAATACCATCACACAAGAAAACATCATTACTAAAGCCTTAAATACCGATGGTTCTACGCTCTTCAATGTAGAACGTACTGACAAACCAAGTATTGATGATGAAGATTTAACTATTACCAGTTTTAACGTTTTAAACTACTTCACCTCTGTTTCTATAAACGGTGATGCAAACCCAACAGGTCAAAACCGTGGCGCAACAACAGCTGATGAGTTTGCAATTCAACAAGCAAAAATTCTATCGGCCTTAACCGCCATTGATGCTGACATTATTGGTTTGATGGAAATTGAAAATAATGGCTTTGGTGAAAACAGTGCCATTCATGATCTCACTGCCGTGTTAAATGCACAATTTGAAGACAAAGAAGATCACTATAAATACGTTGAGATAGACGCTGCGGATAAATACCAAGGTGAGTATTTAGGCTCTGACGCCATTATGGTCGCCCTGTTGTATCGTCCTGACAAAGTAAGATTAGAAGGTGATGCACGCGTAATAAAAACACCGGAGCAACACGTCACGGCAAACACCGTCACTCGAGATAACAACGGCACTATTGAATCAAACCCTGCGTATGATAAATATCAACGCCACAGCTTGGTTCAAGAGTTTATTGTAAAAGAAGCCAAAGAGCCGCTAACCGTTGTCGTTAATCACTTAAAATCAAAAGGATCAGAGTGTATTGAACAATGGCAGAACTTCAATGAAGACTCAGAAGCGCCTGACTTACAAGGCAATTGTAATCGCTTTAGAGTCTCAGCAGTAAAAGCCATTGGTGATGAATTAAGTACAGTTGAAGGCGATATTCTGATCTTAGGTGACATGAATGCGTATGGTATGGAAGACCCATTACTTACGCTGACAGATTACAGCCCTGATAAATACGATCGCGACATCTTTACGGCGTCTTATACCACTCTTGGAAACGATACCGCCGGTAACCCTATCCCTTATGAAGAAACAGGCAGCCAAATCAAAAAAGGGTACGGATACCTTAATCTAAATACCTTGTTGCACAGCACAGAAACCTTCTCTTATACCTACTCAGGGGAATTAGGTAATCTTGATCACGCACTCGCTAATGAATCTCTTGCAAAACGAGTCACTCAAATTGAAGATTGGCACATTAATGCCACAGAAAGTAACTTGTTTGAATACAGCTCAAAGTACACTGGCGACATGGCAAAATACAACGATATGTATTCGGCTTCTGACCACGATCCTGTTGTTATTTCTCTTGAATATGCAGGCTCACTCAACCTACTTGCTTTATCTTCACTCTTTGGTTTTGGCTATCTGCGTCGAAAACTAAACAAAGACAATAAATAAGGTAAGCGTGCGGGGAACTACACCTAACAAATAAAATTCATTATGCGTATCTTACGATCTTTCATTTAACGAGAACGTAATTATGCAAAAAGATAAAAAGAGAACACCAGAGCAATGGCACGCTCTATTTGAATCTCAGCAATCTAGCAAGCTTAGTGCCGCTGAATTTTGTCGTAACCATAATATTCTGCCAAAGACATTTAGTGCACGTAAAGCACGATGGAAACAAAAGATTAACGCTTCTACTTTCTTGAAAGTAGAAGCGTTAACATCAACTATCATCGCCACTCCACAATTACCAGATATTCAACTTTCTATCGGAAAATTGCGATTAACATTGCCAGCTAATACTGAACCTCACTGGATAGGACTCTTATTAAAAGGGTATCAATCATGAATGTATTTACTGATGTTTCCACCATTTATCTTCATCGTGATTTTGTCGATTTTCGCAAGGCCATTAATGGC
This sequence comes from Aliivibrio salmonicida LFI1238, assembly GCF_000196495.1. Lineage (NCBI taxonomy): Bacteria > Pseudomonadati > Pseudomonadota > Gammaproteobacteria > Vibrionales > Vibrionaceae > Aliivibrio > Aliivibrio salmonicida. The sequence goes on along the minus strand of NC_011312.1, from coordinate 1,482,512 downwards.
CTTGTCGTGATTGTTGAGCAAGAAATGCAACTATCACCGTTTAGTGATGCTCTATTTATATTTTGCAATAAGCCTCGTGATAAACTCAAAATATTGTATTGGGATAAAACAGGATTCGCTTTATGGTACAAGCGATTAGATGAAGACCGCTTCAAATGGCCACGAAATATAAATAACGATACGTTAGCATTATCAGAGCAGCAACTGACACTGCTATTACAAGGTTTTGATATCTTAGGACATCAACCGGTACATTATCAAACAACCCTTTAAATAGTTGATTCTCAGTCAAGAATAGGAGGCAACCGATTGATTACCTGTATTATCGTTATATAGTCATCTACATGACTGATAAAATAAAACCACTTCCTGATACCATTGACGAGCTGAAAGCACTTGTGCTTCAGCTTGAAAATAAATATAACCGTCTTCTAGAGCAATTTCGGCTGGCTCAACATCAGCGCTTTGGTAAAAGCAGTGAATCTGACTCGACTCAATTTGATTTATTCAATGAAACAGAAGAAGAAATCATCATTGAAAATGATGACACACAAACGATTACCTACACTCGTCAAAAGCCAAAACGCCAACGCTTACCTGAAGACTTACCGCGTACTGTTATTATATCCACGACATAAAAGATAAAACTTGTAAGTGTTGCGGTCTAGAGATGCATGCGATGGGTAAAGACATCAGTGAAAAGTTGGAATTTGTACCAGCTAAAGTGGAAGTTATTCAACATGTTCGTCCTAAATATGCTTGCCGAAATTGTGAAAAAAACAATACTTCAGTAGACATTAAACAAGCCCCAATGCCAGCGTCACCAATCCCTAAAGGGATTGCGACCGCAAGTTTACTTGCTCAAATTATTACGGCTAAATTTCAATACAGTCTTCCACTTTATCGTCAAGAAACGTTATTTCAGCAATGGGGTATCATTATTGGACGGCGAACGATGGCGGATTGGTTAATAAAATGCTCGGTACTATTTACCCCTCTTAATAACGAGTTACATCGTATTTTGCTTGAACAACCCACTCTGCATTGTGATGAAACAACGGTAAATGTGTTGGATGTTGAAAAAGCAAAATGTTATATGTGGGTCTACTGCTCTGGCTATGATTCTCCAGGCTCTGGTGTTTTGCCTGGAATTGTACTTTATGATTATCAATCTAGCAGGCATGGCTACCATCCAGTTAACTTTTTAAAAGGTTATAACGGGTATTTACATACCGATGGTTACCAAGGTTATGAACAAACTGAAGCGATGTTAGTTGGCTGTTGGGCACACGCACGTCGACGATTTATTGAGGCTCAACGTGTTCAAGTAAAAGGGAAAACAGGGAGTGCAGATTGGGTATTGAGTAAAATCCAAAAGCTATACCGGATCGAATCGTTATTAAAAGAGGCTTCCCCTGAAGCCAAGTATGTTGCTAGGCAGACAGAAGCCCGCGATTTACTTAAAGAGCTCCGTGATTGGCTTGATAGCGCAGTTAGTCGAGTATCACCTAAAACAAAATTAGGTGAGGCGATTAGCTATACATTAAATCAATGGGATAAATTAGTTCGTTATATTGATGATGGATTGTTATCTATTGATAACAATCGAGCAGAGCGAGCGGTTAAACCGTTTGTTATCGGCCGGAAAAACTGGTTATTTTCGGGTTCAACGGCTGGTGCAGATTCAAGTGCAATGCTTTACAGCATTGTAGAAACAGCAAAGGCAAACGGATTAATCCCTTACGATTATATTAGGTATTGTCTAGATCGTTTATGTGTTGGATCGCCAGATATCGATTCACTTTTACCTTGGAATGTAAAAGACAAGGTGTAGTTCCCCGCACGCTTACACTTTTTCTACACTTTTTTCAATCGCTTTCTGAAGAGCACAATCGGAATACTGAACCATATCAGAAGCAAACGCTAAATAACTAGCACGTACTAAATGTCTATAAGCTAACTTATCAATATTCCCCAATTGACGATAACCAACACATTGAAGACCTTTCAAAATAATTTTAGCTAGTTCCCATATTTCGCCACCATCAATCACAGCACCAAAGCTGCCACTACCACCACCCCCCCAAACAAGACGACCAGAACACACAAAATAAAATTTTTGCCCTCGCAAACTCAATTGAAAATCAGCCCCTGCTCCTAAACCAGCAGCTATATTGCCACCGCCCTTAACTTCTGCTAGCGATTTAAATTCAGGTTTTAATTTCTGTTCATCTTCCGGTGGCGATTGCCACTCTACGCCACCACACAATTCACCGCCCGCTTGTGCACCTGCAAAACCTTCAGCTTTAAAACCAACCTGTCCTTTTGCAGAAGTCGATACACCGACTCTTGGAGAAAATAATACACCTATGCTGCCATCCCCTTTAGGAACCTCTCCTTTAACCATGACACTAGCCATGATCCCAGTAAATGCACTTAATTGCATAGAGCTATTTAATCTGAAACATCCGAATGAATATGTTGCATCTTTACCCTTTGCATCAATATATGAAAGAGTGACAGGATAACCAGATTGATATGGAATATACGCTTTAATGGCTACAGTTGCTTCCGCTAATGAAAAACTAGCCTCGGCACCAATACCAATATCTGCCTTTTTAATGGTAGCAGCAGCTTGAGCCCCCCAACGAAATAGTTGAGCCTCTTTACTAATAGCGAATTGAATTTTGCCATCATCATTATATAAGTGTTTCTTCGATTGAAATTCACGCCAATGCCCACCATCAGCTTTCCATTCATTCAATTTCATTGCTACAGGGCCATCTTTTAAAGACGTTTTAATATTGTTCTTAATATCTTCTTTTATTGCCTTAGCAAAACCTGCTTTGTCGTTTTGCTCTAAAGCTTGCATTGTGTTACTGCGCTTATAAACTGGTTTCCAGCGTTTTTGTTCTTGCTCTACAAACTCACTACGAAGATAAACATATTTATCATGCTTTACTGAATACACTTCAACCAAATGTCTTTTGTTTTTTTGACTAACTAAATTTTTTCCTTCAGAATTGAAATTATCTGCATTTACAGATTGATTGTTTGGCTTTTCAGGACTATTTTTTTTACTTGCAACGGTATGACTTAACGCTGTTAAATCGTCAATTTCAGATTGAATTCGAGTTAAAACTCTTCTTCTTAACTCGATAAGAGAGTCATCTTCTAAAAAGAAAGTATCACTATATTCTTCAACAAATGTTTTCTTTTTCCTTAACTCTTCTAACCTCGCATCAACTCGTTTTATATTCTCATCATTCTTTTTTTCTGTATCCCCACCAAAAGCTGACGCTACTTTCCGACCTATCTTTGCTTCTGTTGATTCAACCAAACAAATCGCACCTGCATTACTTGCGTCATTTAACCACACTTGCCTCTTTTTTGCGTGCTGCTCTACTTGTTGCTTTGTAACATTGTTGCCTTGAGGGGTTTCTTTTAAAAGTGTTGCATAACCTTCTAGCAAGGTGTCCATGCACTTCGCTTCTTCATCCATGTATTGAATAGATTTTTCATCTAAACAATAGAAATCAGTCATTGCTTCACCAGTAACAAATACAACATCATGCACTTCTTTGGCTTCACATTCTGGTGCAGCCATTAATGTGCATGTTTCCGCTGTGGGGCGTACTTTTGAAATAGGTTCGACGGTGTTGGTTTGCTCTACCTCTTCATCCTCAACTTCCTCAGGCAGACTAATACTATCACCCACATGAATTAAATCTGGGTTAGGTTGATATTTTGGGTTCAGCTCAAGTAATGTGGTAAAAGGGACATCATTATCAATGGCAATTTTAAGCAGCGTGTCACCGCTTTGAACAATATAAGATTGGCTCATGGTGTTATGACTCCTTTACCACTGAGTTGAGATGGATTGCATGGACGCAAAATGCTGTTCAGTTATGCTCCATTGATAATCTGAAAATAAAGGGGCGATCGGTGCAAAGACAGATACACTGAGCCACGCTTTGTTAAACCACGTTATTTTATTGATAGGAGAAAAGTAGTCGCGACGCTCTTCATTAGACATAGAAGCAACTAAAGGCAACAACCCTCTTGAGTCGTAATATCGAATAAACACTTCCCCACGCCCCTTTTTTACCACCAATGCATTACGTAAGGAATACATCAATGCACTGCGATTTGTCGCTATGTCGGTATGAAATAACGCACCACAATGTGTCGTGCTCATTTTTTTTACACACACATCTAACAAAACTTGAGAGCTCAATAAGTTCACCACCACTGGGCCATTTTTTATCGCACTAAATTGTGTCGCATTAAATAAATTGACGATGTCTAGTTCATCAATATGAGAACTTAACTCGGCATTCCACTCAGGCCATAACTCCGGTTCAATAAATGCATAAATACTTTCTGATGCAGAAAATAATGGCACTTCAACAGAATTTACTCGCCATTCATTATTTAGCTGTGCAGCTTGCATATGCCCTCCTTACCACATTGGCATAACTCTTTCATTAATGCGCCATCTTCAACCATTTCACTGTACGCCGCTGAATTCATCACTGGTTTGGTTGATGCTAATGGTGACATTGAGAAGGTACGAGGAAGGTTCGCGCTTACACTGCTACTTTGACTAGATGCTGCGCCAGGGTTAATCGCAACATTTCCCCCAACCAAGGCGACCGAGCCAGAGCCATCAACCGTAATATCTGAGCCATACAAGGTAATGGTGCCGTTATTTTTTAGAATAAAACCCGAGCTTCCCACCTGAGCCGTAATTTCATCGGCACTGATTATGGTATGGTCAGCATCCGATTTAATGGATGCATTATTTCCGACTTCTATTGTGAGATTCTGACCAACGGTTAGCGTATCGTCAGCGCTAATATCACTGCTACTTGCTCCCATAGTAATGCGGCTTTGTTCGCCTTTAATCGTGAGTTCGTCGTTCTTACCTATCGTACTCTGTCGGTTTTCGTAGATTGTCAACGTCTGTTCAACAGCCACGCTCTTTTCTATGTTGGCGTTGTATTTAACCGTTACGTCTTGCTCGACGGTTTCTGAGAAGGTTTGGTTTGTTATTGATGTTTTATGGCCTTCTATGGTTTCTTTTCTGTCTTTGTTAATGATGTTTTCTTGGTTACGTCCAACTTCTAACTCTTCATCATTCCCTATGGTTCTGAATCGGTTATTTAGAACCTTAGTTCTCATGTCTTTCTGAGCATGAAAATAAACTTCTTCTTGATTGGCTTCGTCTTCAAACGACATTTCGTTGTACCCTTCCCCTTTGTGGGTTTGAGTCCGAAATACCGTTTTGGTTTTATGCTCTGGCAAGGCATAAGGGGGCGTGTGTAAGCCGTTGTATACCGCACCTGTCACTAAGGGTCTGTCTGGATCTCCCTCTAAGAAGGTCACCACCACTTCGTGCCCTATTCTCGGTAAATACACCGCGCCCCACGTTGGCGCGGCCATCGATTGACTAACACGAAGCCAACAACCTGAATGCTCATCGTTGTTACCATAACGATCCCAGTGAAATTGGACTTTAATACGTCCCATTGGATCGGTATATATTTCTTCTCCTGCGGGGCCAACCACGACTGCCGTCTGAGGGCCATCAACCACTGGGGCGGCTAATTTAGGTGCTTTATAGCCAACATCGCGAGGAATACAATTAAAATAGTTTTGATACGTCGTCGGCAGACCACTTGATTCTTCTTCGTGCACTTGTGGGTTATAACCACTGTGCGTTATCGCTGTGAGCGTGTAATCTCGATTGATTGCGTTTCTTGGGTGCTTTGCCAAATCAAAACTATAACCAGCAGTTAAACGCATAATGTTACTTTCGGCTTCAATTTGATGATTTTCAACCTGATGATCAGCGATAAGGTAATTGCTACGTTGTTGGCCTTCTACGCTTTCCCCATAGCGTCCTGGGTAATCAAAGAATGCTAAATCAGTATCTCGATCACCCTGTTGTTGCACTTGTTGTGGGATGCGGGGTTGATCGTAGTTATAATCGGTTTGAATTACATGACCAGTACGAACACGGTTATAGCTGCTTAACTCAAATATATGCTCTCTGTCAGCATTACCACCTCCTTCAGATTGGTACACCAAAGGGCCAATATAAGACGCGTTTAGAGGAGTACTAATTAACTCTGGAATGGCATCATTTTTATCAATAATCACCATGCTATGGTTACTTGTAGTATGTTCGAAGTAATACCATAAACCGTGCTCTGCTAATAAACGCTGAACAAAATGACTGTCAGTTTCACGATATTGAAGTAAGTATTCTTGGTTGGGATAGGTATTAGACAGTTCAAAGCGATAATCAGTCACTGACGCCCCATCGAGCACTTCAGTTAAAATATCAACAATCGACTTATCTTGGAAAATACGACAATCTTGGCGTTGGGTTAAAAACCACAGTTGAGGTACGAGCGTAATTTGATAATGAGAGAAACGACGACCTGCGCCTAAATACCGAACTTCATTTACGACACCATGAAATAATCGTCCGGCATTCATTCCTTGCCCAAGAACGGTTAATAATGCGGGTTTTCGGCTTAATACATCAAACGCTATATCAGGGTCTAATGACAATAACGACAAGGTTATTTTAAAAGGTTGGGATACCTCTTCGACCACATTGAAACTCTCAACACGAAATTCATGATTCGTGCCAAGGACTTCAAACTTAAACTCGACCTCATTAGCCATTGTATTCACCTGATAAGTATAACGACAAATAGGGCCAACATGAGGCCCTAGTTTTTATAAATGATTTTCGAGGCAATTACGCTTCGCGTGGCTTACGCCAATCATCATCACCTGCCGTACCACACGTTTCGTGAGTTACTTCAATGGCACGGTAAGTGAACTTAAGCACTTCTTCCGTTACACGATCAGAAGTAGCAGCATCTTGGCAATGAGCCATACGCGTTTGCATATCAACCAATAGTGCATCAATCAGTTTGATTGTGTAGTAATGCTCTTGCTTACCAGAAATAGAGGTACGGTAGAAGTTGATGCTACATTCAGGCAGTTTCTCACCAGAGACTAAAGAGTTGAATAATAATGGAGAACAGCGGTCTTGTTGCTTAGTTACGATAACTGGACGGTGAACACGTTGACCAGTAGGTTGACCACTTTGTGGATCACGTGGAACCGTTAATACATGATCAAGCTCTTGAACTAGGAACTCATCAATATGAGCTTCCTGCCATGTATTACCGACTGAATCTGCTGAGTACGCATCTTTAGTGATATCGCCTTGAGTTTCGCCTTTAATTGACATATATGCTGGAGTTGGCATGGCTTTATTCCTTAATATTGAATTCTATTTAGAACCGTGAACGTCACGAGTTACATTGAATAGAGCAATTAAGATGCCAAATATTAAAATCAATTAATTCAATTATTTACATAAATTTCGTTTTGAACAACCAAAAAATAGATACAAGAAATTGGGAAGTTATCCAATAAATTGGATCGACTGTTTTATCGTATCTCATTCTTTACTATTGGTGGGGTAATAAAAAACCGAGCACTCATTGGCTCGGTTTTATTTAATTCACTTTATGTAAATATAAGATCTGAAACTAAGAACGCTTTGGCTGTTGGTAAGTCTTACCTGCCGCTTGGTACGTTTCTTTTTGCTTCATATCAAACATTGCGTAGAAGAACCATGCAACGAATTTGATCACGTCATCGCCTTCATTCATGATCCATTCTGCAAGTTCTTGAGTTTCGCCATTTTCGTCTTCATCATTAAATACATGATAAATACGTTGCTCGCCTTCTACTTCTGCAAGACGAAATTGACCAGCAAGTGATTCTGCCGCTTCAACGACATCTTGGTCTTCGCATGCTTTTAATGCTTCTAGCACTTGAGGAAGGTTTTCTTTTTGGCACAGTTCTTTAACGAGTGTTTCAAATTCATTCTGTTGCATTTTTTATTCGCTCTATTTATTCAACATGTCATCTAGATACCGCAATTTTAGCAGCAATAAAAATTTATTCGATAAGAATTCGTTTTAATCCTTGATATTTCTCCTTCACTTTGGCTTTATGGAGGTATTGCCTACTTATAATTGAATGGATTCAGATGTCAGATAAATTAGATACTAAATATGTTACGGCGGGTCGCAGTAAAAAATGGACAAAAGGCGTGGTTAATCCCCCCGTTCAACGTGCTTCTACGGTGGTTTTTAACTCTGTGGCAGAAAAGAATCACGCGATGGTGAATCGTGCCAAACAAACTCTTTTTTATGGTCGTCGTGGTACAGAAACTCACTTTGCCTTGCAAGATGCGATGGTTGAGCTAGAGGGCGGCGCAGGGTGTGCCTTATACCCTTGTGGGACCGCTGCAATAGCGAATGCGATTTTGTGTTTTGTAAAAACGGGCGATCACATTTTAATGGTTGATGGCTGCTACGAACCAACCCGTGATTACTGTGACACGATGTTAAAGAAAATGGGGATTGAAACCACCTATTACGATCCAATGATTGGCGAAGGCATTCGTGATCTAATCAAACCCAATACCACGGTGCTATTCACTGAATCCCCTTGTTCTATCACGATGGAAGTGCAAGATGTTCCGCTTCTTGCTCGTATTGCGCATGAATCCGATATTGTGGTGATGCTTGATAATACATGGGCAGCGGGTGTGAATTTCTCTCCTTTTGACCATGGTGTTGATATCTCGATTCAAGCGGCGACCAAATACATTGTTGGACATTCCGATGTGATGCTTGGTACGGCGGTTGCGAATGAAAAACATTGGGACCAACTGCGTGAACAAAGCTATTTAATGGGCCAATGCATCTCTCCTGATGATGCTTACCTTGCCATGCGCGGTTTACGCACCATGGGCGTTCGTCTGAAGCAACATGAGAAAAGCAGCATTAAAATCGCCAATTGGTTGGCTGAGCATCCGCTTGTTGATCACGTTCGTCATCCTGCCCTTGAAAGCTGTCTGGGTAATGACATTTACCAACGTGACTTTACAGGCTGTAACGGCTTGTTCTCTTTTGTATTAAAGCAATCAGATACCAAAGCAACAACGGCACTGCTTGATAGCATGACGCATTTTAATATGGGTTATTCTTGGGGTGGATTTGAAAGCTTGATCTTAGCGAATGAACCAAAGAGCTTTAATGCATTAAGAACAGTGGCTCATCCTAACTTTGAAGGCACATTGATACGTCTTCATATTGGACTAGAAGACATTGATGATTTGATTGAAGATTTAGAAGAAGGGTTAGCTCTCTACCAAGAAACCTTGTCAGCTTAACTTCTACTGACTAGTAAGAAGTTAGCGTAACTCACACGCTTGTTTAGCGAAAATACAAAAAATGGCGACTCTTATTTGAGTCGCCATTTTTATATGTCTCTGTATTTAATATCTAGGCAGATAAAAAATTAACGCTTTCTTTCTTGTTTTGTTAATTCAAAATCGAATTCATCAGGGAAAAGCACTTGCCCTTCTTCGTTTTGATTTGGGAAAACAACAACGGCCAGTTCATCGTCTTCTAGACCGGTAGTCCAACGGCTGTGCCATTTGTTTAGAGAGATAGATTCTGCTTTACATACATCCCACTCGCCCGTTGCCCACGCTTCAGCAAATTCTTTGTTTGGCCACACTGGAACGCAATCTTCTTCTTCGGTATTCAACATCACACAACCGTGTTCATCAGTCAAAATCCAAATTTCACGATTAGCGACAACTTCTTTCATAAAGTAAGTAAAACGCTCTTCTTCATGAGAATTTACGATTTTTTCTATTGTTTGTTGATCTAGTTGGCTCATTACCAATTCCTATCAGTGGGAAAGATTATATTATACCAATCTGGATAAGTAGTTGAGCAGATAATTGCGTAGGAAAAATCGATTAGAGTAAGGCATAAATTGTAATAACTAGTGGGTCTAATTTTTTCAATTTATAACGCAGCTATAATCGATTTTAACAAGCAAGAATGATCAAATATTTATGTAGATTGGTATTAGGATAATAACAAAAAAAGCCCACACTGCGTATGGCAATGTGGACTTGATATCGGATTTAATGACTTAATCCTTAATTAATACTCTACAACCTTAATTTTATGGAACATACGATACAGCACCGGAACCACAATCAACGTCAGTACGGTTGCAAACCCTAAACCAAACATAATGGTCACGGCCATTGGTTTGAAGAAGGTATCCGGCAATAACGGGATCATACCTAGAATGGTTGTGATTGCGGCCATACATACAGGACGAACACGACTTAACGCCGCATCAACCACCGCATGATACGGTTCTTTACCTGAATGTATTTCTATCTCTATTTGGTCGAGTAAGACGATGCCATTTTTCAGTAACATACCACTTAAGCTCAAGAAACCTAATAACGCCATGAAGCCAAAGGGGGTATTAAGTGCTAATAAGCCAGTAGTTACACCGATGAGAGCTAATGGAACGGTTAACCACACAATGACGGACTCTTTCACACTATTAAAGAGGAACACCGTCACTAGGAACATGAACAAATACCCCATTGGCATGGTTTGGAACAGAGACGCTTGTGCATCACGTGATGATTCATATTCACCCCCCCATTCTAAGCTGTAACCTGTAGGGAAATCGATCGCTTCTATTTGTGGTTGCAAACGTTTTTGCAATGTCGCCGCCGTTTCTTCACCTAGAATATCTGGATCAGCCATTATGGTTAACATACGTTTACGGTTCTTACGCACTATCAGTGGATCTTCCCAAATGACATCGTAGCCCAATACCACTTGCTGTAATGGGATGTACAATGATAATGCCGGGCTCCAGATCTTCATTCCTTCAATCGTGCTGATATCAACACGTTCATTTTCAGGTAAACGCGTCACAATAGGCATTAACGTTGTACCATCACGGTACACACCAATCGCTTTACCCGCAAAGGCCATCTCAAGCAGTTCGTTCACATCAGTTTTAGAGATGCCGTAACGACGAGCCTGACTCTCATTAAACTGAGGCTCTAATACCTTAGTTCGCTCACGCCAATCATGACGAATGTTCGTCGCTGATGGGTCATTGTGCATAACTTCAATAACTTGCGCGGCTAAACTGCGAAGAACGGTTGGATCGGCACCCACAATGCGAGCTTCAACTTTAGCTCCACCACCGGGTCCTAATTCAATCTGCTTCAGTTTGTATTGGATCTGCGGATAATTAGTTTCAATATGCTGACGGAATTTAGCCATTAATGCCAGCAATGCGTTGTAATCATCAACACGAGTCATTATCTCGCCATACGCGGCATAGCTCTTTTCTGGTGCATAGGTCAACATGAATCGCTGTAAACCTTTACCCGCCGTGGTTGTGACATGATCAATGTGTTTCTGCTCTAAGATCCAATCTTCTAATTCTTTTAGCGTCTTGTTGGTTGAGCGAATGTCCGTTCCTTCTGGCATCCATACATCCACCAAGAAAATTGGCGTTGTTGATGATGGGAAGAACGATTGTTTAACCTTGGTAAAGCCATACATGCTGCCACCAAGTGCAACAACAAGGATCAGCATCGTTGCGATTGAGTAGCGCATACAGAACTCAAGAAAACGCTTATAAATAACAAAGATCATGCCATTGTACGGATCTTTATCTTCGTTATTTTCCCCTTCAACCTGAACGGTTTCTTTAAAGAATAAAGACGCAAAGAATGGCGTAAGAGAAATGGCAGTAAACCAACTCAGCATTAATGAAATCAATAGAACCGTAAACAAGGTTCCACAGTATTCCCCCGTTGCATCATCAGATAAACCAATTGGAGCAAAGGCTGTCACGGCAATAACCGTAGCGCCCAATAAGGGCCACTTGGTTTGCGTAACAATATCGGTGGCCGCTTGCATCCTCGTTCGGCCTTTTTGCATACCGATGAGGATCCCTTCAACCACCACAATGGCATTATCGACCAACATTCCTAGCGCAATAACGAGCGCACCTAATGAGATTCGTTGTAAATCGATGGCCAAGTACTTCATGAAAACAAACGTACCGCAGACGGTGATTAACAGAATTAATCCGATCAATAAGCCTGAACGCACGCCCATAAAGAAAAGTAAAACGATAATCACGATGGCAACGGCTTGCGCTAAACTCACCACAAAACCACTCACCGATTTATCAACTTCTTTTGGCTGACTGTATATTTCAGAAATATCAATACCAATGGGCTGTTGGTTTTTTAACTCCAACATTCGTTGATCAACCAATTTACCGATTTCAACAACGTTTACCCCCGCACTAAATGAGATCCCCATATTGAGTGCAAAATTACCATTGAAGTTAATTAAATTACTTGGTACTTCAACATAACCTCGCTTTACGGTCGCAATATCTTTTAAATAAATAAGACCTTGCGCTCCACCTTCAGTAATAATCAAATCACCAAGTTGCGACACATCTTGAAACTCGCCCGTTGGGTGGATCTGTATGTATTCAGAACCAATTTTTACGGCACCCGCACTTGAAACGGTATTTTGCTCAGAAAGTAAACTGTAGAGTGTTTGAGGTGAAATACCTAAGCTTGTCATGCGTTTTAGTGACGCTTCAATAAAGACTTGCTCTTGTTGAACACCAGAGACTGAGACTTTACTTACCCCATCAACAAGTTCTAATTCACGACGTAAATAATCAACATAATCAAGAAGTTCTTTATACGAATACCCTTGTCCTGTAACGGCAAGAAGTACACCGTATACATCACCAAAATCATCAATAACGGATGGTTCTCCGACTCCCGGCGGTAACTGACGTTTTAAGTCATTTACCTTTCGGCGCAGTTCATCCCAAATTTGTGGTAAATCATCAGGGCCATAATTATTCTTCATGGTTACCGTAATTTGAGATAAACCACGACTCGATAATGAATTCACTTCATCAACATAGGTAAGTTGTTGAATCGCTTTTTCAAGCGGATACGTCACTTCCTCTTCAACTTGCTCTGGTGTGGCACCCGGATAGTTGGTCACAACCATTGCATCTTTGATGGTAAACGCAGGATCTTCTAATCGCCCTAAGCCAAAGAAAGCAGAGGTTCCCCCAATAATGAAAATCAAAGTCAACATCCAGCTGATCACTTTATTTTGAATAAAGTACGCTGCAATTCCCTTTTCTTGACTCATTATTTCTCCTCCGTATTGATGATATTCACTTCTATGCCATCACGTAAGCGAGAAACACCCGCAATAACAATACGATCTCCCGTTGTGACACCTTCTACGACTCGTAAGCCCGAAGATGTGGCCTTGGTTGTGATTATTTTTTGCTTTTTCACTTTATTGTCAGAGTCAACAAGCCAAACGTATTTTTCATCTCGATCAATGTTGTCTCCATCTTCATTAAAAACGGCTTCGATCGGAATAACCATACCAAATTGACTCGATGCGCCTAGCGAACTTTGCTCAGTAGTTACTTCAACCGCCATACCATCCAAAATAAATTGATCTTTTGGCATTGGCATCGTCAACGTCACTAAGTACGCACCCGATTCAGGATCTGGCTCTGTGGTGAATTCTTTAACTGTCGCTTGGTACGATGAACCATCATCTAAACGAACAGAAGCTTTGATTTTATCGACTAATCCTTTATTTGGTTGTTTAGCATATAACTTATCAGGCACCTGAACCGTAATATCAACCGCGCTACGATTATGAATATTAAAGATTTGCTGCCCAACTTGAATGTTTTCAAATTGCTCGACACTCACTCGGGAAATGATCCCATCAATTGGGGCTTTTAATTCAGTAAAACTTAAACGCAATTTTGCCAATTCTAAATCAGCCAATGCAATCTGACGTTGGGCGGCTAATTCATCAAATTGCGATTTAGCAAGTAATCCTTTATCGACTAACGGTTTCGAACGTCGATACTGGCTGTTTGCCACGTTGTATCTTGCTCTCGCATTATCTACATCAATGTTGTAATCCGTCTTATCTAAAATCGCTAAGACTTGACCTGCTTTAACGGTTTCTCCCGAGCGAACATTTAACTCTTTAATCTCACCAGATAAACGAAAACTTAGATGAGAGCGATCAGCCGCTGTAGCGACCGCAGGAAGATAAAGATGATCACTCACTAAACCGGAATTAATCGTTTTAATAATGACATCAGGTGCTTCTAACACCGTATCAATCGGCGCTGGTTTACAAGCCGTAAGTAATAAGGCTGTCGACAATAAAGAAAATCTCATTAATTTCTGCATAATTATAATCCTCTCTCCTTAACCCACTTACGTACTTTCATGCCTTCTTCTAATCCAGCAATGCCTGAAGAGACGATTTGGTCTGAGTCATTAATGCCAGAAAGAATTTGACGCTTATCACTAAGCTCTACCTCTACTTTTTCGACTCTGCCATCTTCGGCCACTCGCCACACGTACGTTTTATCACCTTCTGTGTCAATCGCCCCTACTGGCAATTTTTCACTTTCACCACTTGGGATAGTGACTTTTACTTGACCTGACATTCCTGGCAAAATACCTAATTCTGTTGGTCGAGCCATGCTCATTTTAACGGTGTAACTTGATGTTTTACTGTCCGCTTCGGTATCAATTTCTTCAAATTCAAGAGGGAATTGAAAATTAGGAAATGAATCAAACGTTACCGTTGCTTCGACTTCGGAAAAACTGAACCGTTGTAATAAGTAATCTGGAAGTTGAAAAACCACATAAAAAATATCATTGGTTTGAATGTGCATGATCGATTGCTTGGCACTTACGTACTCAAAGTTTTCACTTGGTAATAAGGAAATGGTTCCCTCGTAAGGGGCAATTAATTTGGTGTAGCTGAGATTGGCTTTTGCTTGATCCAAGGCCGCCTTGGCGGTTTTTCGGTTTGCTACTGCGGTATCGTAATCTTGTTCTGAAACAACTTGGTCTTTACGCAACTTCTTGGTTCGTTGGTATTGAACATCAATCAAGCGATATTGTGCTTGTGCTTGCTTTTGCAATAAACGGTATTCATCTGGATTTATCGTGGCAAGTTGCTGTCCTTTTGATACCATTTCACCCGCATGCACTTCTAAGGTATTTAATTGCCCCGGAACCCTAAACGCTAATACCGCTTTATCTCCGGCTTCTGCTTGGGCAGGAAATAAGCGTGAGGTGGCTTGATTACCGATAGATACAACCATTGTTTTCGCTGGTCTCGATTCTGGCTCTGCAATCTGTGGAGCCTTACTATCACACCCCATTAATAAAACAGAACTAAGTAGCGTTGCCACCGCTGTTTTTTTAAACATAAACAATTCCTTGTAATGATAATTTTTATATAAAAGCATTATTACCTATAAATTCGTTCGTCCAGAAAATCTGAAATAAAATTAATAAACGTTATTTTTTATTTTTCTTATGGTTAACACCTTTCTCATATTCTTCTTTAAACTTTGGATGAGATTGGTCACACAAACCAAAGTAAGGTTCTTCACTTAACCCTAAGATATAAGGAACTTGGGTACAGTACACAATAGTACCTTCCTGATGACCCGAAAAATAGGCATTGTAAAATTCACCCGTAATGACCTCTTTAGGATTCATCGCCTCTAATTGCTCTTGAGTCTGAACCACAAATCCTTTCTTTGCTCTAAACTCACCATAATTAAACCAATCATCTGCATTTTTTTCTTTTTCTGCTTGAGATGATGACGAGCATCCAACCAATAACAATGCCAATATCGCTGAAATAAATAATTTCATAAAATCTCCAAATAAATAACGTACTTTGCTTCAATCATAATAAAGAACCATAGTACACTCAATTAGTTAACATTAAAGATACACGCATAAAAAAAGCACTCAATAATTGAGTAATGCCGATCATTTAAGGTAAATATGATCGGTTGACCGATCCTTTTTAGATGTCAAAATCCAAGTGTATTTTATGCACTTGGATTTTTTTATGGATGTTTCTCAAGCTCTAAACATAATCAATGACTGGAAACCTAGCAACGTAGAGACTCTCGCTGATTTACTTCCAATCCATCTGATTGATGAGGCTTATTCTCTCACTGATACGGTGACGATGAGGAAGCGAAAGCTTACTCTTGAATCAATGGTATGGTTACTTGTTGGTATGGCTATCTATAACAATAAATCCATGAAGGATTTAGTTAATCAGCTTGATATTGTAGACCGTACAGGTAAAGCTTTTGTCGCTCCTAGTGCCCTTACTCAGCGCCGAAAAAATCTAGGTGAAGCAGCAATGAAAGCAGTCTTTGAGCGAATGACAAGTTCCTGGCTTAAGAGTGCTAATCTTCCTAAATGGAATGGACTAACTCTCTTAGGCGTTGATGGTGTTGTATGGAGAGCACCTGATAACCAGAAAAATGAAGAGGCTTTTTCTCGCCAAAAAGGAACTCAATATCCACAGGTAAGAATGGTTTGCCAAATGGAGCTAAGCAGTCATCTTATTACAGCGAGCGCTTTCGATAATTACAATACAAATGAAATGATATTGGCAGAGAAGTTAATAGATAGTACACCTGACCATAGCGTAACTATGTTCGATAAGGGGTTCTATTCATTAGGATTACTACATAAATGGCAGATGACAGGCTCAGAGCGTCACTGGCTTATTCCCCTTAAAAAAAATACTCAATATGAAATAATTCGATCGCTAGGTCGTAATGACAAACTTGTTATTCTTCGGAGTAACCCAAGAGCAAGAAAACTGTTTTCTAATTTACCTGAAACGATGACTGCTCGTCTCGTGACTCGAAAAATTAAAGGAAAAGATTATCAAGTTCTGACGTCAATGATTGACCCATTACGTTACCCATTGAAAGATATAGTCGGTCTTTATGAGCATCGTTGGGAAATAGAATTGGGTTACCGAGAGCAGAAACAATACATGTTAGGAAATCGCTTAACACTACGAAGCCGTCTGCCTGAATTAGTGAAACAAGAACTATGGGGTATCTTGTTGACTTATAATTTAATTCGCTACCAAATGGTAGAGCTTTGCTTTAATTTAAAAGGAAATTATCTCCCTTATCAATTGAGTTTTAATGGGACACTTGCTCATGTATCTGCATTATTAGTTGGTTTACCATACTCAACGCCAGGAGCGATCCCTCGACAATTAAAAGGCTTCCACCAGATGGCTGAAAGCTTAATACTTGATAGGCGAAGGGAAAGAACATTCCCTCGAATGGTAAAACCAAGACCTCAACGATATGCCAGAAACAAGAATGCCATTCACCCTTAAGTGAACGGCATTACTCAATAATTGAGTGCTTCTCATAAATTATAGAAACTATTTAACCTGAATTCTGGATAAGGCTGAACTAATTGCCCACCTAACGATCAGATCTTTCGACCAAGAATTATTTGAACGTATTTTAAAAGGTGGGCAAGATGAATAAATTAGTTGATATATTTTGTGATGTCGATGATTTTTGTTATCAATTCTTATCTCAATGGGAAAAATACCTTGTTGAGGCTAGTGAGAGAAAAAGAAAACGTCAGTCAGTAATGTCTACTAGTGAATGTATGACTATTGTCATCGCTTTTCATCAATCAAATCATAGAGATTTCAAGAACTTCTATATCGGGTTAGTTCATCAATATTGGAAAGGATACTTTCCAAATTTACTTAGCTACACTCGATTTGTGAGCAAAATGCCTAGCCTAATCGCCCCAATGTGTGCCTATTTTCAATCTATCAAAGGTAAGCCGACTGGCATTGCTTTTGTTGACTCCACGAGTCTTAAAGTATGCCATAACATTCGAATTCCTCGCCATAAAGTCTTTGATGGTGTTGCGAAAAGAGGAAAAGGTACCATGGGATGGTTTTTCGGCTTCAAACTTCATTTATTGATTAACCATCTTGGAGAAATTATTTCGCTGAAAATCACAGCTGGCAATGTAAATGATAGGACTCCTGTACCTGATTTATGCAAAGAACTCTCGGGGAAATTGTACGCTGATAAAGGGTACATAGGTAAAAAGTTGAGTGAGAGCTTAAAGAACTCTGATGTCGATTTAGTGACTACCTCGCGAAAAAACATGAAAGCAAAAGAGATAAGTGCTTTTGATAAGGCTATGTTATCAAAGAGATACATTATCGAAACGATAAATGACCAATTGAAGAATATCTCTCAAATTGAACATAGCCGTCATCGTAGCGTGACTGGTTTCATGCTAAATGTAATTTCAGGCGTTGTGGCTTATTGTTTAAAAAAACAAAAGCCACGAATTAAGCTATCAGAATGTGAATTTGAACTAATCCTCGCTTAAAGCATGTTTTATCCAGAATTCAGGTTATTTAGTAAATTACTAACTTATTCCATTTCTGCGATTTTTACTTTCCACGTATCGGGACCAATTTGGTGTGCATTTGCGCCCGTTGAATCAACCGCAACAGTCACTGGCATGTCTTCCACATCAAATTCATAAATCGCTTCCATTCCTAGCTCTTCAAAAGCAACCACTCTTGCTTTTTTAATCGCTTTAGATACGAGATATGCGGCACCACCGACGGCCATTAAATAAACCGCTTTTTTGGCTTTAATAGACGCTACGGTTGCAGGGCCACGCTCTGCTTTACCGATCATTCCCATTAGACCCGTTTCTAGCATCATGTCAGTAAACTTATCCATACGTGTTGATGTCGTTGGACCCGCAGGACCAACGGCTTCGTCACGCACTGCGTCAACAGGGCCAACGTAATAAATGAACTTACCATTAAAATCGACACCTTCTGGTAAACCTTCGCCGCTTTCAATCATGCTTTGCAGACGTTTATGAGCCGCGTCACGACCGGTTAAAATCTTGCCAGTTAGTAGAACCGTTTCACCTGTGCGCCATTCTTGTACGTCAGCTTTGGTCAGTCCATCAAGATTCACACGACGTGTATTCGCGCCCGCTTCCCATGTGATGTCTGGCCACTCTTCCAGTTTTGGCGGCTGAAGATCAGCAGGGCCCGAACCATCAAGGGTAAAATGTACGTGACGTGTTGCTGCACAGTTAGGGATCATGCACACAGGCTTAGAAGCGGCATGTGTCGGTGCAGATTTTATTTTCACATCAACAACCGTGGTTAATCCGCCAAGACCTTGTGCACCAATGCCTAGCTTATTCACACGATTAAAGATATCAAGACGCAGTTCTTCTTCTGCATTCTCTGGACCACGGTCAATCAATTCTTGAATATCAATGTGACCCATTAACGATTCTTTCGCTAACACGGCGGCTTTTTCTGCTGTACCACCAATACCGATACCTAGCATACCTGGTGGACACCAACCCGCGCCCATTAATGGCAAGGTTTTTTCTACCCATTCCGCAATATCATCTGATGGGTTTAGCATCACCATTTTGGTTTTATTTTCAGAACCGCCGCCTTTTGCTGCGATTTGAATCTCAACGGTATTACCCGGAACCATATTGATGTGCACGACCGATGGCGTATTGTCTTTCGTATTAATACGTTTACCAGCAGGATCAGACAGTATTGATGCACGTAGTGGATTATCTGGGTTAAGGTACGCTTGACGAGTACCTTCATCGATCATTTGTTGAACGGTTAAATCCCCTTCCCACTGTACGTTCATACCAATATTAACGAAACAAGTCACAATCCCCGTATCCTGACAAATAGGACGACGCCCTTCTGCTGACATACGTGAATTAATTAATATTTGAGCAATTGCGTCTTTAGCCGCTTGACTCTGTTCTCTATGGTAGGCTTTTTCAAGCGCTTGAACGAAATCAAGTGGGTGGTAGTAAGAAATATACTGCAGTGCATCAGCAACAGAGCTGATCACATCTTCATTACGAATAGTTGTTCTCGTTTGAGCAACCATTTCTTTATTAACGTTCGTCATAGGGCCCTCTTAAAATATATGCTTCCATGGCAATAATGTAATGTCGTTCTTTTTAGTAATGACGTGAGCAATCGTCATCTATTATTTTCTTTTAGAACTCTCAGTATGATACTCTTGCTCTCTATTCAAGGCTATCGTTGCTCATCACATTCTGGTCATAAAAACTCAAAATGAACAATCAATTAGACGCAAAATTACAAATGACATCCCTTGATTATCAATCCAACTCTTTGGTTGATTTGTTTTCTGCAATTGAATCTCAACCATGGTCGATGTTATTGCATTCCTCTGCGGTTGCTCATGTCGATAATCGCTACGACATCGTCGTTTCTGATCCAATAGCAACGTTACAAACTCACGATAAAATCACTTCTATTAATATAAAAGGAAGAGATCTCATAACCAGTGAGGATTGCCCCTTTGAATTGTTAGCTCACTATCAAGAATCCCTAACACCAAGCTGCGATTCCATCACTGATCTTCCTTTTATTGGCGGCGCTTTAGGCTACTTTAGTTATGATCTAGGCCGCCGAGTTGAATCGATACCTAATATTTCAGAAAAAGACATCCCCACCGCAGAGATGGCGATAGGGATTTATGATTGGGCACTGGTTGCTGATCATAAAAAGAAAACATTAACGTTAATTCAGCCAAACAACAGTGATCGCCTAGCATGGTTGCAACCGTTCACCGCCATTCAAGAAGAGAAACTGTCGTTCCAATTAACGACACCTTGGTCATCAAACATGACAAAAATTGAATACTCTGAAAAATTTGACGTTATTTCTGAGTATCTTCAATCCGGTGATTGCTACCAGATAAATCTTGCCCAGCGCTTTAGTGCACACTATGAAGGTTCTGAATGGTTGGCTTATCAAAAACTCGCGATAAATAACGGAGCCCCTTTTTCGGCGTTCATTAGAACACCTGAATTAACCATTATTTCCGTATCGCCTGAACGTTTTTTACACGTTAAAGACAAGCAGATAGAAACCAAACCAATCAAAGGCACTCGTCCTCGCTCAAAAGATCCAGTAATAGATGCGAAAGAAGCTGAAATATTACGTAATAGCGCAAAAGATCGCTCAGAGAACTTAATGATTGTGGATTTATTACGTAACGATATTGGTCGAGTAGCAAAACCGGGATCGGTGAACGTACCGAGCCTCTTTGCGATTGAATCATTTCCTGCTGTCCATCACCTCGTTAGCACTATCACAGGTGAACTTAATACTGGTTACAGCGCTTTTGATTTATTAAAAGCCTCTTTTCCTGGAGGCTCTATCACTGGAGCACCAAAAATTAGAGCAATGGAAATTATTGAAGAGTTAGAACCACATCGTCGTAATTTATATTGTGGCAGTATTGGTTATATCAGTCGCTGTGGTGCGATGGACACCAGTATTACCATTCGAACATTAATCGCTTATGACGATACTTTATACGCTTCCGCTGGCGGTGGCATTGTTGCAGATAGCGAAGTTGAACTAGAATATGAAGAGACATTACATAAGTTAAGTAAAATTCTACCGATATTATAATGTCACTTAAACTAAGGATCCGGCTTATGGATACACATTTATTGTCTCATTTATTACTCAATAAGCCGAATTCATACAGTGAAGATTTATTGCTGCACCCTCGCTTTAAAAACACAAATTTTAAGCAAGCCGCCGTCCTCGTTCCTCTCGTAAAAAGGCCCTCTGGATTGCACTTAATTTTGACTCAAAGAGCCGCTCATTTACACCATCATCCAAGTCAAATTAGCTTCCCTGGAGGCAAGGCCGAACCGTCTGATTTATCCTTAATTCATACTGCAATTCGTGAGACAAATGAAGAGATCGGCATTCAACTTGAACAAATACACCCATTAGTAAAACTTAACACAATACCAACAATATCCGGTTATAAAGTAACCCCTATCGTTGCACTTATTGATGAAAATTATACCACCGCAATCGATTACGGTGAGGTTAGTAGCACATTTGAAGCACCACTCTCCCACCTACTTAACCCAATGAATACGACAAAGCACAAAGTTTTTAACAAAAAACACACGTATGAGTTAATTTTTATTCCTTTTAATAAAAAACTCATTTGGGGAATTACCGCAGAAATCATTCATTCAATGAATCACATTACAAATTAGAAAAACCAGCCTTCATTAATAAGTTTTTCTAATCCGAACTCAATACCTACTGTGATCATTATCAATAATCTTCAGTTCTCCATTCATATTTTTTCATTTGTCGATCTGGGTCAAGGTTTTTCTTGTCAAAATAACGACAATAGCGCCGTTCCCAAAATTCCTGTTCTAAAAAAATTAAGAGTATAATAACTATGCAAACAACAACGACTGCATCGACAGGTGCAAAAAAAGCAAAGTGGACTTATAAAGACTTCACTTGGTGTCTTTCTCTATTCGGTACAGCCGTAGGTGCTGGTGTTTTATTCCTTCCAATTAAAGCGGGTGCGGGTGGTTTTTGGCCTCTTGTTATTCTTGCTCTAATCGCTGCACCAATGACTTGGTTTGCACACAAAAGTTTGGCTCGTTTTGTTCTTTCTGCTAAGAACCCAGACGCTGATATTACCGATACGGTAGAAGAGCATTTTGGTAAAACTGGCGCAAACCTAATCACTTTTGCTTACTTTTTTGCGATTTACCCAATTGTATTAATTTACGGTGTTGGTATTACCAATACAGTCGACTCTTTCATGGTTAACCAAATGGGGATGGAATCCATTCCTCGTTGGTTATTATCAGGTGTTCTTATCACTCTGATGACATGTGGCGTTGTATTTGGTAAAGAACTTATGCTGAAAGCAACATCAGCAATGGTTTACCCTCTTGTTTTCATTTTGATGGTTCTTTCTGTATACCTAATCCCTGAGTGGAACACATCAATGGCGTCTGTAGCACCAGATTGGAGCGCAATGCCTTCTGTTGTTTGGTTAGCGATTCCAATCATCGTTTTCTCTTTTAACCACAGCCCAGTGATCAGCCAGTTCTCTAAAGAACAACGTCGTGTTTACGGTGAAAATGCAGTAGCAAAAACTGACATGATCACTGGCGGTGCAGCAATGATGCTAATGAGCTTTGTTATGTTCTTCGTTTTCTCTGTGGTTCTTTCTTTATCTCCAGAGCAACTAGCACAAGCACAAGCACAGAACATCTCTGTTCTTTCTTACCTAGCTAACGTTCACGAATCTCCAATGATTTCTATCATGGGTCCTGTTGTTGCATTTGCAGCGATTACTTCAAGCTACTTCGGTCACTTCCTTGGCGCTCATGAAGGTCTTGTTGGTTTAACTAAGTCTCACACAAAAGCACCTCTTGCTACTGTTGAGAAAGGGTCTCTAATCTTCATCGTTGTGACTACTTGGATCGTTTCTATCGTTAACCCAAGCATCTTGGGTATGATTGAAACAATGGGTGCACCAATGATTGCCGCTATCCTATTCCTAATGCCTGTATTCGCAATGCGTAAAGTACCAGCAATGGCGAAGTACAAAACTTCAGCACCTGTACAAATCTTCACAGCATTATGTGGTGTTGCTGCGATTACTTCTGTAATCTACGGCGCTCTTTAATCGTCATTCTATATGTTGATATAGACATCGATTATTCGAAGTAATAATAATGATAATAAAAGCCCCCTATTAATGGGGGCTTATTCGAGGTAACAACATGATTAGTGTTTTTGATATCTACAAAATTGGAGTTGGTCCATCTAGCTCCCACACTGTTGGTCCAATGAAAGCGGGTAAAGAGTTTATCGACGATTTACGTGGCATGGGCAAACTGCGTGATATCACTAAAATCACTGTTGATGTTTACGGTTCGTTATCACTGACAGGGAAAGGTCACCATACTGATATAGCTATTATTATGGGTCTGGCAGGCAACACGCCAGAACACGTAGATATTGACTCAATTCCAGGCTTTATTGCTCGCGTTGAAGAAACAGAACGCCTACCCGTTGGCATGCATTGCCATACGGTAGAGTTTCCTAAAGATGGTGGGATGAATTTCCACAAAACCAATCTTGAATTGCATGAAAATGGTATGCAGATCCATGCGTGGATAGATGGTGAAGTCGTTTACTCTAAAACATATTACTCTATCGGTGGTGGTTTTATTGTTGATGAAGAACACTTTGGTAAAGAAGTAGAATCATCAATCAAGGTACCTTATGCCTTTAATAGTGCAGAAGAGCTCGTTAATCTATGTAAAGAACATGGCTTATCTATTAGTGCCTTAGTAATGAAGAACGAACACGCGATTCTTGCAGAAGATGAAGTTCGTACTTATTTCGCAAAAATTTGGAAAACCATGCGTGATTGCATGGAAAAAGGCATGAATACCGAAGGGCTTCTTCCTGGACCTCTACGTGTTCCTCGTCGTGCTGCGGCACTTCGTCAACAGTTGCTTACATCAGAAAAAACATCAACTGATCCTATGGAAGTTCTGGATTGGGTGAATATGTTTGCATTCGCTGTTAATGAAGAGAACGCTGCTGGTGGACGTGTTGTTACAGCACCAACAAACGGCGCATGTGGCATCATCCCTGCTGTATTAGCGTATTACGACAAGTTTATACAAACAGTAACAGAGAAAGATTACATTCGTTATTTCGCAGCATCTGGTGCGATCGGCGGTCTATACAAACAAAATGCATCTATCTCTGGTGCTGAAGTGGGTTGTCAGGGTGAAGTCGGTGTTGCTTGTTCAATGGCTGCTGCTGGTCTTGCTGAATTAATGGGTGGAAGCCCTGAGCAGGTCTGTATGGCGGCTGAAATTGGTATGGAGCATAACCTTGGGTTAACGTGTGATCCTGTTGCAGGACAAGTACAAGTCCCTTGTATTGAACGTAATGGTATTGCTTCTGTAAAAGCAATCAACTCAACTCGTATGGCACTTCGTCGTTCGTCGGATCCTCGTGTTTCTTTAGACAAAGTTATTGAAACAATGCTTGAAACAGGCAAGGACATGAACGCGAAATACCGAGAGACATCTCAAGGTGGCCTAGCGATTAAAGTTATCTGCTAGATCACTCATTGATACATTCAGGGACGTTAATTCGTCCCTTTTTTTTATTTTTATTCATTCATACAACTAATTCCTTTCAATTGAACTATACTAATCATACTAAATCCTTCTTTTTTACAGCAAATTAACAATATAATCAGCATTCACTATTAACAATAAACTCAATTGCTGTAATATTACTATTAATACGTTTTCCGATAATATAATTATTATGAATAAGAAAAAACATACCCTATCTCCTAGAGCACAAGAATTAAGAGCTGAATGGACTGGAATGAAAAGTGATCATCGCTTTATTTCTCATTCATTCAACTGCGTGAAAGTTCATATCCATACACCTGATGATGGAATGTATAACCGTTCTGTCGGCTGTTTAAAGCAAGGGCGAGATAAAGCCCTTAAAGAGGCGCTAAAACAACGTAACCAAGTTGGTCGAGAACTCTGGGGCAGCTGTTGGAATGCGGTTTTAAATACACAGAGTCTATTTGAACGCTTACCACACAGCCTAGAACCTGATGTCATAGAAAAGAAACGGACCCTTCTTTCTGGTGAAGTCAGAGGAACGAAATACTATATTGTTCGCTGGAAAGAACTAGTTGGTGACGAATATAAGCCGAAAAGTAGACTTTTCATACACGGAGACGACCGATTAGGTGCATACACCAAAGCGAAGAAATTAATGATAGAAGTGCATAAAGAATTCATCCCAATTTTGAAAAAGATGGGACGCTTTAATATTATTAAAGTGAGCTAGTTTTTTATACATACAAAAATGGCGGAATTCTATTCCGCCATTTTTATTTAGAGCTAAGTAACGTTACATTTTATCAGCGACTGAATGATAACCTCGTAGGTAATCATACTTGAAGTTTTTATCGATGCTGTCACAAACACCAGTATAAACCCCACCTTTAGTGCCTAACTCGAAGGCATCTTGCCCACAATATTCTTGAAGTCCTTTTTTATAACCGCTTACGTAAGCATCATAGTTAGACGCTTTTAGTTCCGTTCCATCTAATAGATCGGTGATTTGCTCTTTAGATTCAAAATTCCATCCTTTGACACCTCGATCTAACCCATAGCTGTTCCAATCACTATCCAGTGTTGATGTCAGTGGAGCTAAGCTTGAACAAGCCATCAACGAAAGAGCAAACACAGTAATCAATAACGCTCTCATATCAGTACCCTCTTATTATAAATATACTTACTAATAGAAACTTTACAGTTACATCCCACCAGCAGTCGAATGTCTACCGCTACTGTAATCTTCCCTAAATGTCCAATCTATCACATCACAGATACCATTATAAGATTCGCCTTTCACGCCTAATATATAAGCATCTTTCTGACAATATTCAGCTTGCCCTTCTTTATATCCGGCAAGATAGGATTGGTAATTTGTATCTTTAAGCGTTTCACCATCCAGTTTTTTGACCAGTATAGATTCTGATTGAATGACCAAACCTTTTAGAGCTCGTTCATACCCAAAATCTTTCCAATCCTTATCCATCATAGATGTTGGAACTGGCGTTGATGAACAAGCCGCTATCATTAACGTGATCGCAAGAACAACTAACCTTTTCATAATCATGACCCTCAAAGAAAACACATTAAGTACTACGTTAACTGTATCAGGTCAGATCATTTCTGCTATAAAATTTGACTAATTAACCTGAATTCTGGATAAAACATGCTTTAAGCGAGGATTAGTTCAAATTCACATTCTGATAGCTTAATTCGTGGCTTTTGTTTTTTTAAACAATAAGCCACAACGCCTGAAATTACATTTAGCATGAAACCAGTCACGCTACGATGACGGCTATGTTCAATTTGAGAGATATTCTTCAATTGGTCATTTATCGTTTCGATAATGTATCTCTTTGATAACATAGCCTTATCAAAAGCACTTATCTCTTTTGCTTTCATGTTTTTTCGCGAGGTAGTCACTAAATCGACATCAGAGTTCTTTAAGCTCTCACTCAACTTTTTACCTATGTACCCTTTATCAGCGTACAATTTCCCCGAGAGTTCTTTGCATAAATCAGGTACAGGAGTCCTATCATTTACATTGCCAGCTGTGATTTTCAGCGAAATAATTTCTCCAAGATGGTTAATCAATAAATGAAGTTTGAAGCCGAAAAACCATCCCATGGTACCTTTTCCTCTTTTCGCAACACCATCAAAGACTTTATGGCGAGGAATTCGAATGTTATGGCATACTTTAAGACTCGTGGAGTCAACAAAAGCAATGCCAGTCGGCTTACCTTTGATAGATTGAAAATAGGCACACATTGGGGCGATTAGGCTAGGCATTTTGCTCACAAATCGAGTGTAGCTAAGTAAATTTGGAAAGTATCCTTTCCAATATTGATGAACTAACCCGATATAGAAGTTCTTGAAATCTCTATGATTTGATTGATGAAAAGCGATGACAATAGTCATACATTCACTAGTAGACATTACTGACTGACGTTTTCTTTTTCTCTCACTAGCCTCAACAAGGTATTTTTCCCATTGAGATAAGAATTGATAACAAAAATCATCGACATCACAAAATATATCAACTAATTTATTCATCTTGCCCACCTTTTAAAATACGTTCAAATAATTCTTGGTCGAAAGATCTGATCGTTAGGTGGGCAATTAGTTCAGCCTTATCCAGAATTCAGGTTAATTAATAAAAACAAACCAAAAAGAAGCGTTAAAACTAATGCCGGTTTGCCACCTTCAGCTTGATAAGTATGGCTGTCTAACTCGGTATTTCCTGCCGCTTTCTTTCTTACCGTAACCACCATGGCTAATGGAATAAACACGGCAAGGAAAACTAAAATAACACCAGCGTATCCCAATACAGATAAGAATTGATCAGCGGCAAGGCTTGCGCCCAACAATGGTAAGATAAAAGTACACACGTATGTAATTACTTTATTGTGTGAAATCATATCTTTATTCTGATTGTACAACGCCATCGCCACGCCTAAAAATGAAGTCAGTAAGGCTAATGATGTAAAGACTGACAATATAAATTCGATGTATTCACTTTTAGAACTAAAGGTTTGAATTAAATCAGAAATATTTGAGAAGTGTGTAATTTCTTCTGCATTGAGATTCCCAACAACAGCATATAACCATACAAGGTAACAAATAAGTGGGATCACCGATCCTAAGATAACCATATTTCTAAGTTGTTTACTGGTTGCTTCTTTATTATAAGCAACTAAAGACGGGATCACGGGCATAGAAGCAAAACTAGTAAATAAAATCGTACTGGTATCAAATAACATCCCTTTATCGGTATTCGTTACTTGCATCAAGTTGTCTGCCGAGATTCCTGGAACCAATATGATCAACGTAATAAAGAGCATAGAAACCATAAATAGGAACAACACACGATTTAACTTATCGATAATTTGAGTTCCACAGACAACAAAAGCACTCGCAATTAATGTAAAACCAATCTGAGAAGCTTCAATGCTCATCTCAATGTTCGCCATTGAAAATATGCGTTTAATAAGATCGGCAGCACCTAAAATGTAAGCAATAAGCATACAAATCAACAGCAAATAAAATAAGCTGTTAGTGACAATTTGCCCCCCTTTACCCATCGTTTTATTGGCAACGGTATTGATGCCGAACGCTAATTCTGTTTTTGAACACGCTTCTGTGAGCAGTAAAGCGGAATAGGTAGTACCGGCACAAATAACAAGCATTAATAAGGTGCTATAAAAAAGACCAAATTGCGCTAAAACCATAGGAATAGCTAACATTCCAGCACCAAGAGTAGTTCCTGAAAGGATTAATGCACTACCAAATAATTTAAAATTCATTGTGTATTCTTAATATATAAAATGGAAAAACAGTCACAGTATAAATGAATACCCTAATACCATGATTAGGGCATTAAAAGAGTTATAACACTTGAGAAACGAGTAAGAAGCTACCGAATGCAAAAGAGAATGCCAGCATTGCTACTCCACCCTCAGCTTTATATCCCTGTTCGTTCGTTTCTTTCTGTCTTAATTTAACAACCATCGCTAACGGAACAAAGACAGCAAGGAACACAAGGATGATCCCTGCATAACTTAATACGGCTAAGAACTTATCTGCCGCTAAAATGGCACCCGCTAATGGGAAGATAAAACTAATCACATAAGTGATCACTTTATTTTGCTTGAAAGTATCTTGGTTTTGAGTAAACAAAGCCATTGCCACCCCTAAGAATGACGTTAATAAAGCAAGACCAGTAAAGCTCGACAACACTACATTAATGAAAGCATGCTCTGCACTGAAGACCGAAATCAATTCAGAGACATTAGAAAACTCGACTAATTGCTTAGAGGTTAAATTACCAACAACCGCATATAACCAAACTAAGTAACACACAAGCGGAATAAGAGAGCCAACAATGACCATATTTCTCAATTGCTTATGCGTCGCTTCATGGTTATAAGAAACTAATGATGGGATCACAACCATAAAACCAAAACTGGTGAAGATAATTGAGCTGGTCTTAATGAGATCGGGCATATTAGAATTAGACACTTGCACCATATTTTCAGCAGAAATACCAGGCACTAAGAAAACTAACGTCAATAGCAGCATACCTAACATCACCGCAAATAAAACTCGGTTCAGTTTATCAATAACCGCCGTACCTGAAGCAACAATCGCCCCTGCAATTAAGGTAAATGCAATTTGACTTTGAACAAGGCTCAAGTCCATCCCAATACTACGAACAAGTTTATTGAGTAAATCACCGGCCCCTAAGATGTACGCCATTAATAAACAAATCAGTAATGCATACAGCAAACCATTCGTCACAACTTGCCCACCTTTACCTAAGGTTTTACGCGCAATCGTGTTCATTCCTAACCCACCGCCGACATTAATACTTGCTTCAAGTAATAATAGTGCCGCATAGGTTGTACCGATACAGATAAACAGCATTAATGCTGTTCCCCACAAGAGCCCAAATTGAGCCAGTACCATAGGTATAGCAAGCATGCCTGCGCCTAACGCAGTACCTGAAATAATAAGCGAGCTGCCAATTAATTTTAAATTCATTGTGTTTATTTCCTATGTTTAATTCGAGTAAATTTATTTTATTTTTTATAAATTCAACGCATACAAAACAGCACCTTTACTAGGCGACAGCGTTAAAATTAAGCTTATTGATTACGAATAAAAACGAGGAAATCGAAAATACGAGAGAAGGAGAAAAGCGAAACGTTGAGACGAGAAAAAACGCGAAGATAAAACAACCGTGGATTTGGTACGAGTAAAATGTGGTGAACCTTCTGTTGGCTCCAATAAAGGGCCTGTCGTTGCTTGAAATATCATGTGTACATCCTAATTAGTCACATTCCATTAAAATAAACCGTATAGTAATTCCTTTACTAATCGGAGCCACTTAGTTAGCAGCTCATGCCATTTTATATAACAGGTCTCCTATTGCAACCCTTAACACGATTACTTTTACAGCAGTTAGTTCACCTCAACTAAATTATTTATCCATTTCTTACTTTTCAAACGGTATAAACAAGCAAACCACTGAGTCAGCACATCTTGATACAAGCAGAATTTCACATCAAAACGCTTAACAACACCGCTTCTGAGAGTTGACCAAGCATAAAAACATCAGTCAGGCTTTTACTCGATAAAAGGATACTTTGTAATGTGATAGGAAGAGCAATAATAATAAGTCGATAAAAGAAGTCACCTCTTGAATGAGTCATGACTTGACGGAAAAATGATGCACTTTGACTCTTCATAACCAGAGATCACTAACTAATTTCAACAATAGAATTAAGTATACCGTAAGTTATTTTTCGTCTAATAAATAGTGAGGGGTACAGTTAAGCAGATTGCAATTATTAATAGACTCACATTATCATTACTTTTCATATGGTCTTTTGACGACAAAATGACAACTTTATATTAATGCTAAGAAGGTATTTAAGAACAATAGGCGCCTACGGCGCAAATCAAAAGGACTCAACCTCTTCCATTGTTGCCAATAAATCGTTTATCCTATCGCCATGCACGCATATAAACCCCTGAAACAATTATTTAATAGTCAAAATAACTGGCTTAAATTTCTTCATAATAACAAAGCTAACCTAAGAGCGGTCGTGATTGAAAATGTCACAAAGATGCTGTCCTGTGGGACAGCGGCTTTTGGCTCTCGCGAATATCATTGTTGCAACCCTGACTGTACCCATATCAAATATATTCACCAAACCTGTAAATCTCGAGCGTGCAGTAGCTGTGGCATGAAAGCCACAGAGCGATGGATACAAAAGCAACAACATGTCTTCCCTGAATGCGAATATCAACACATCACCTTTACCCTTCCAAACACGCTATGGCCTATCTTTCGTCATAACCGTTGGCTGTTAAATAAATTATTCAAATGTGCTGCAAACATTCTGCTGGGATGGGCAAAAGATAAAGGAATAGATGTCGGTATCTTTTGTGCTCTTCATACTTACGGTCGAAAACTGAATTGGAATACGCACTTACATTTATCGGTCACTCGTGGGGGAATTTGTGAACGTACCGGTTTATGGAAACCCATTTACTTCCAAATGAAAACGACAGAGCCTTGTTGGAGAGCGGCTATCGTCAGTTTATTGGGTAAGGCTTATTATGAGCTTGATTTATCAAGCGAAGAATGCCCCTATATCCGTAATAAAACGGATTGGTCACGCTTTTTAAGCAGTCAATATAATCGTCGTTGGAAGCTTCATTTTGCTAAAAAGACAAATAATGTAAAACCGACGATGAACTATCTTGGTCGGTATTTAAAACGGCCCCCAATTTCAGCGTCACGTTTAAGTCATTACGCCAAAGGCGGAATGATAACGTTTAATTATTTAGACCATCGAACAGGAACAACAGACAGCCTAACATTATCACCAGAAGAGATGATAAGACGGATAGTAGAGCACTATCCTGATAAACATTTCAAGATGATCCGATACTACGGTTTTTTATCAATGCGTCGTCGTGGAGAAGCTCTGCCTAGAGTTTATGCAGCTTTAGGTATGACAATAGAAGCTGAGCCGAAAATGCCAGGGTATGCCGCAATGTTAAAAGGATATGTAAAAGTAGATCCGTACGAATGTATTTTATGTGAAAGTCGTCTGGTGTTTACGAATTTCCGAGTCGGAAATTCGGTCAATGATTTAGTCACCCATGCGATAGTTCAGTCAGAATTGAGGGCAGCATAATAAGGTTTGTAGGATAAGTGTATCTAAAACTCATGAAATAGGGCTAAAACAGTTATAAAATCCCCGATAATTATATTTTCGATACCTTTTAAAAAAACAGCGATGGTGAAATTGGCTTTTTTAGACGGGCCAATGCTAACTCAGCAACATTCAAATTCCTTACCTTAAATGAGAGGGTAAACAATAAGAAAGAGGAAATGGAAGAGAAGAAAAAGAAAAGCCACACGTCTCAGAATGTGGCTAGTTGGTAACTGTTCGGGGTCATAACCGGACAAACACACTATCTAATATCACGAGATTAAATTCAACACTTCAATGCTAAATTAATCAAAATGATGTGTAAATTTTGAAGTAGATCAACACTTTTAATAAATAACGTTCACTTATTAATCAGAACATTAGAAGTATTCTCTCGGTAAATCACAAAGAAATTAGCTTACTTCAAATATTTTACATGTGCTTCCATCTCTTCACCAATCTGCTTTCTCATATTCATTAATGTAATTGCAGATTCACGTAATTTAATGTCTTCTTCTGTTTGTGGTACCCATTCAGTGACTTCAGTTGGTTTTCCATGTTCATCAACGGCAACCATAATGACAATACAGTGAGTCGTTAATCTATTTTCTAATTCTTTTGGATCACTGGCTTGCACATCAATAGCAATGTGCATTGATGATTTTCCGGTATAAATAACTTTACCCGTCACCTCAACAAGATTACCCACATGAATGGGTTGAACAAATCGAATTCCCCCAGCGTAAGCGGTAATGCAATATTTACCACTCCATCCGGCAGAACACGCATAGGCCGCTAAATCGACCCATTTCATTACGGCACCACCGTGAACTTTACCGCCAAAATTCACATCACTAGGTTCAGCAAGAAAACGTAAGGTTACTTCGCGTTTGTTCTTTCCCATTATTACTTCCTTTTAATCTGTATTATCATTTTTATTATGATGTTATGAGCAACAAGTTAACTGACTTTTTTATACTGATTTTCTAGTTCACTCACGCCTAATCCACTGCGTTTGGTGACTTTTATTTGAACGGGTATACGCTCTTTCATCGCTTCAATATGACTGATCACCCCTATCATTTTTCCTGAGGCGTTTAAGTTATCTAACGCATCAAGCGCCATGTCTAACGTTTCACTGTCCAGAGTACCAAAACCTTCATCTAAGAACAGTGAATCGATACTTGTTTTATGGCTCACTAAATCAGAAAGTGCAAGTGCTAACGCCAAACTTACAAGGAAACTCTCACCACCCGACAAGGTTTTGGTATCACGAACCACATCCCCTTGCCATGTATCGAGTACTTGTAATTCAAGACCATCACTGGCTTTGCGTTTTAATTCATAACGTCCGTGCAATCGAGTCAGTTGCTTATTCGCCAAATACACTAAATTTTCTAGTGTTAACCCTTGCGCGAACTTACGGAATTTATCCCCTTTCTGGGAACCAATTAATGAGTGTAAATATTGAATATCATCGTACTCAAATTGATACGATTCAATCTCATCAAACAAGCTTTTTTGATTCAGTTTACGTTCACCGTCTGAGCGTAGCGCTTGGGCGATTTCACCTTCGCGCTTCACTAATGTTTCAGATTGAAATTTCACTTGGGCTAATTCAGTCTCAACGGTTTCTTTTGTCATTAATTGCCACTCAACGGCTTTGGGCTCTTGGTAATGTTGTTCTTTGACTTGCTGTGCACTCTCTAGCAAAGCGCCAGTTCGCTCAATCGCTTGTTGTATTTCAGTTTTTAAGCTGAGTAGCTGTTGACGATCTTCTTCTGAAATCAACGCCGCTTGGAATAACTCAAGCGTTTCAAACGGGCTTTGCACTAAAGCTTCTTTCCATAAATCAGAACGCTCTATCGATAGCTTTTCACTGCTTACATGATTCTCTTTAAGGCTATTTAGTTTGCCATCTAAAGCCGCAAGCGCTTGCACCAAAACGTGCAACTTCTGCTGCTCTGCATCATACGTTTTCTCAGAAACCGACAATTTATCTGTCATTACAGATCGTGCGGTTTTAATCTCTTGAGTACCAAATAACTCAACTCGCTTTTGCTGGTGTTGTTCCAACTCACTCGCCAATCTTTGCACTTCAGTTTGAGACACTTGCTGCTGGGAGTTTAGCTCTTCTAACTGTTCTGCTAGATGAACCTGGTCACTTTGTACTTGTTGCTGCTGCTGAAGCAAAGCTTGACGATTTTTCACTTGCTGCTGAATTTGCTGTAAATCTTGCTCTTTTTGCACAAACCACGATTGAATTTGAGTAAACTCTGGGGCAGTAAACCCTGTTTGCTCAATCTCTGTGATTAACTGCTGATTCAATTCTGTTTGATGTTGTTGTAACTGTACTAATTTTTGATTGTCATCTTGCAGTTGCTGAGTTGCGACTTGGTGTGATTGACGATCGTAATTAAGATCTTTAGTTAACGTATCAAGACGATGCTGAACTTGTTGTAATTGAGTTTGTTGAACTCGGCACTTTTCATCGGCTTGGCGTAACTGTTTTATCTGCTCACTTAACGTGAGTAACGACGCTTCACATTCAGTAATAAACTGAGTAATACCATTGGTATTTCCCAACGCCAAAGTGAGTTGCGTTACTTCCATTAATGATGACCATTGTTGCTTGGTCATTTTTGCCGTTTGCTGCCATTGAGTTAATTGAGTTTGGGTGTGATCTTGTTTTACTTTTAATGAATCTAGCTTCTCACGCACCAATTGACCTTGCTCTACAATCTCAACTCGCTTTTGTTCTGCCGCTTTTTTACGTTGTATCGTTACATTAATATCTAATGTTTGCGCTTTTTCTAATAACGGATGATGCGTTGAACCACACAATGGACAATCATGATCTTTTTCTAATAGAGCACGATACTTAACCAGATCATCTTCTTGCTCAATTAACGTCGTTAAATCTAAGATTTGTTGATCTTGCTGCTTACAGGCAATAACAAGATCAGCACGCTGAGCTTCTAATTTTAGAATCGTTTCACTTTGCGCTTTTTGAGCTTCGCTTAACGTCTGTTGCTCTTTTTCAGCACGTAAAAACTCATTATTAGTATGATTCAACTCTACACGGTAATGATGACGAGTATTAAGAGCATTTATTTGCTCTGTTAGCTCCGTTTCAGTGCCTTTTTCTTGTTGCTGTTTAAATACGAGTTCAGCGTTTTTCGTTACTTCTGTTTCATTATTTAATGTGCTTTGAACTTGCGTTAATTCCGCTTCTTTTTGGCTGACATTTTCAAGTAACGTTGCGACTATTTTATTGGCTTTTTCTATTTTATCAACTAAAGATGATACTTCTTTATCTTGTTGTAAAATATAGCTAACTTGCGTCTTCCATTGACCTAAATAACGCTCTAAATTCAAATCTGATTGATGCGTTTCCACATAGCTATTTAGTACTGCTAATTTTGACGTTAACTCTGTTAATGACGCCTCTAATCGTTGTTGTTTATTACTGCCATCTTGAAGACGAGTATTCACTTGCGTGAGCTGTTGCTGCTTTTCTTGCGATTGTTGAGTTAACTGTTCAATCGCAGTATCTAGCGGTTGCACTGAATCATTAATCAATACTTCTAACGATTTACTCTCAACTTTAATTCTGTCAAACCGTTGTTTTAATTGCGTAACCGTAGATCCAAGATCCACTTTCTCAGCTGCCGTTTTTTGATGTAATTGCTCGGTCAGAGTTAGTTCTTTTACTAAACTATCGAAGCGAGTTTGTGCTTCTTTCCATAGTTGATATGGCGTACGCAATTTTTCCGCGGGCTCGCTTTGCGCTAAACGGTGCAGTTGAATACTTGCTGATTTTTGCTTATCCAACGCGAGTTGATTATTTTCGCTCGCTTGTTGCCATTGTTGTTGATTTTTAGTATCAGAAATCCACCACTCTAAATGAGTTTGCCACTCTGCAACTTGAGCTTGCTGTTGTTTTTGATTGGTTTGTAATTCAGTTTGTTCGTCGATTAATGCTTGCTTATCTTCTTCAGAAAGCAGCTCAACACCTTCAGCCTTGGCTTTAAGCTCTGCTAACTTCTGCTTAGATGCACTGTAATGCTCATGCACTTTTTCGGAGATCTGACCGTAGATCTCTGTGCCCGTTAACTCTTCTAATAAACCGGCACGATCATTGGCATCAGCATTTAAAAACGCCGCAAACTGACCTTGAGAAAGCATCATCGATTTTGTAAAGCGAGAGAAATCTAACCCCGTAATCGAGTTGATTAGCTCATCTTTCTTTTTGACTTGCGTTGCTAATACTTTTTCAGAATCGACTTCTGCAAGCTCAACCGTCGCTGCTTGTAAGTTTCCATCCACTTTGCCGCGAGAACGACGTTGGCTCCAAAACGCACGATACGCTTTACCTTTCACTTCAAATTCCACTTCAGCTGAACATTCCGCCGTACCACGCGTCATGATTTCATTGCTTGAGGTTGAAATACCACCAAGTCGAGGGGTCTTATGATAAAGCGCCAAACAGATCGCATCTAAAATCGTCGTTTTACCCGCACCTGTTGGGCCAGTAATCGCAAACAATCCATTTTCAGCAAAGGGCGACGCTGAGAAATCAATTTTCCACTCACCTTTTAATGAGTTTAAATTTGAAAAACTTAGGCTTAAAATTCTCATGCATCACCTTCTTGTGGATCAGTATCTTTATGTTCTACTTCTGACAAAATCTGTTTAAATTTGGTTGTCATTCGCTCTGCGCGTTGCTGCTCTTTTTCTGTCTCAAATATTTCTTGCTCAATACGTTTGGTAAATACATCAAAAGGCGTTAACTCCGCTAGCGTTTCTGTTTTTTCTTGCGCCAGTGTTTGCTCGTTGCGGTTTCTCGCTCGACGCAATTGCAGCACTTCCACATTCAAATCTTGAGTTAATGTTTGAATACGTTGCTGTAGATCGGACAAGTAATCTTGAACTTCGACTTCAATGCACAACCACGTCGTTTCTTCGCACTCTTTAAATTGCGCTAGCTCTTGCTCAATGGTCTCTAAATCGCCTTTCAATGCTTTCATTTCTTGAAATATCGGCACATTAATTGGCGTAATGTGACTCACTTTATCTTTATCAAACTCGACCATTACGACTTGTTTTTGCGATTTTAATTCATCAAAGCTCAATGGAATTGGTGAGCCGGAATAACGGATGTGTTCCGATTTAGCCACAAGTTGAGGGCGGTGAATATGACCAAGCGCGATGTAATCCGCAGGCGGAAAACCATCAGCGGCAAAACCATCCAAAGTACCAATATAAATATCACGCACAGAATCGGATTGTTTAACCCCTAGGGCGGTTAAATGACCTGTTGCGATAATAGGCACATCAAGTGCTAACTCTTCTCTCAATTCTAATGCTTTTTGGTATAGCTGATGATAGTGAGATTTAATGGCTTCGCCGAGTGCTTGCTGCTTTTCTACACCAGAAGACCCCGCCACACTAGTGACAACGTCACGAGGGCGAATAAAAGGCACTGCACATAGAATTGCACCCACAGTGCCATCTGAATTAGGCAGCGTTAATAATTGAGTTGATAAGTCTTCATTGGTATTCGCGATTACTCGTGCGTTTAAATGCGCTAACAGTTGCTTCGATTCATTTAACGTCGATACCGAATCATGGTTACCGCCAAGAACAATTAATTCGCAGTTTACTTTGTTCATCTCCACCACAAATTGATTGTACATTTCACGGGCATAACTTGGTGGCGCGCCTGTATCAAACACATCTCCTGCAATGATCACGGCATTAATGACATTTTCTTGAACTTGCTCAAGTAACCAAGCAATGAATTTTTGATGTTCATTACGGCGGCTTTTTGTGAAGAAGTTTTGACCTAGGTGCCAATCAGAAGTATGTAAAATACGCATAAATATCAACTTGTTTGATGGATAAGAAACACAATAGTTCTTTTATACCATTTGAAGCATTCTAGTGGCAGTATTAATGGCAAATTCCGTCCCTAATATTCAATAGACAAACATAACGAACTCATTTGCGTATACTTATAGATATTATCTTCAGTATTCATCCTGATTAAACACTTTCTATGAGAACTTAAATTTGTTAACGATTGAGAGCATCACTTTTACGACAATCAATATGTTCAACTTTGTTGAGCCGCCCAATGCGTATTACGATTTTGAAAACATCCTGACCCAAGAGGAATGGCAAAAGAAACAAGACTGGTTTAAAAATAGAATAACCACGTTAAACTCTGATGTGATTGGTTTTCAAGAAGTGTTTAGCCCTGAAGCCCTTGAAGCATTAGTTAACTCATTAGGCTATCCGTATTTTTGTACGGTAGATGAACCAAAATCAGAAGATGGGTATGTATTTCATTCTCCCGTTGTGGCGTTTGCGTCACGCTACCCGATTGTGAGTTCTCAGCCTGTTATTGCAAAATCAGAACAACTGGCTCGATTCGGAATTGAGTTTGAATTTAATAGAGTGCCTGTTCACGCCAGTATCGATCTACCACACCTTGGGGTCACTGATTGTTATGTGGTGCACTTTAAGTCTCAACGACCAAAAGATCCGATAGAGATAGATGGTATTGAAGAACCAGAATCTACCCCGCTTACTCAACTGCATGATGAGCAATTAGGTTCATGGCTTTCGTCTGCTCAACGTGGATTGGAAGCCAATACCCTTCATCAGTACATTACGACTCAAAGAAAGAAATCGTCTCAACCCGTTGTGTTAATGGGCGATTTTAATAAACCTTTATTTCATAATGAATTTATCGGCTTACTCTCTCATCAACTAAGATACGATAAATTTAGCACTGATTATCTCACCACCTTTCAGTTAAAAGACAGCTGGGATATATACAGCCAATTAAAGGGAACGGATTTATTAGAAGAACGCGTCAGTACTCATTATTATGGCGCGAAAGGCTCAGTATTGGACTACATTCTATTATCGAATGAGTTTGATAGCTCTTACTCTGGCAGTTTGTTAGAAGTCACTGAGTATCGTGTTGTCGACCTGCATATCGTGAACCCTAGATTCGACATCGACCAATTCAGTACCGATCATGCTTTGGTTTCTATTACAGCCCGTATTCGACAGGCATAAAAAAAGCGTCTAATAATAGACGCCTTCTAATTACTGGCTTAAAACCACATTCGATTACTGACCGCGGTAAGTACAACCCGCCGTACAGGTTTCTTTAATCTCAATTTTGCTTAATAAAGGCAAGCTTGGTTTTACTTCGTTCCAAATCCATTTTGCCAAGACTTCACTTGTTGGGTTTTCTAACCCTTTAATATCGTTTAGATAGTAGTGATCAAGACGATCATACGTTGGTTTAAATGCCGCTTTGATTTCTGAAAAGTCGATTACCCAACCGGTGTGTTGATCAACTTCACCTTCAACGTACAAGCGAACTAAAAAAGAGTGACCATGAAGGCGACCACATTTATGACCTTCTGGTACATGTGGTAAATGGTGTGCTGCTTCAAACATGAAGTCTTTATATAGTTCAGTTGTCATTAGTTAAAATCTCTATTACCTATATTATGAAGAGAGGGATATTACTCTACTTCACTATTAAGGAACAAGTAAGTTCCCAACAAGTCGTTATTATTGATGTTTTTTTCGCCTTTTTTATCGTAAAAATTGATTCTTATACTGAATTTTTACCTTTATAGAGTAACAACACTTGAAGCTATTAATAAGAAAGGTAATATGTCTTCCTGAAATAAAAAATATTCGTGCATGTAGCACAACAATGGAGAATGTAATTAACATGACTTACGCGCCTGTAACAGACGTATTAAGCGGCAAACTAGCGGTTGACAGTGAAGTAACTGTTCGCGGTTGGATCCGTTCGCGTCGCGATTCTAAAGCGGGAATTTCATTCCTAGCTATTTATGACGGTTCTTGTTTCGATCCGATTCAGGCCGTGGTTCCTAATGACTTAAATAATTACAATGAAGAAGTCCTAAAACTAACAACAGGTTGTTCTGTTGAAGTTACGGGGACTATCGTTGCATCTCCTGCTAAAGGTCAAGATTTCGAACTTGCTGCAACCGCAGTAAAAGTCGTTGGTTTAGTTGAAGACCCAGATACCTACCCAATGGCGAAAACTCGTCACTCAATTGAGTATTTACGAGAAGTTGCTCACCTTCGCCCACGTACTAACGTGATTGGCGCGGTTGCACGTGTTCGTAACTGTTTGTCTCAAGCGATTCACCGTTTTTACCACGAGCAAGGTTACTTATGGATGTCTGCACCACTAATCACATCATCTGATGCTGAAGGTGCTGGTGAGATGTTCCGCGTTTCGACATTAGATCACGCGAACGTGCCTCTTGATGACAAAGGCAATGTTGATTACGACAAAGACTTCTTTGGTAAAGAGACATTCCTTACGGTATCTGGTCAATTAAATGCTGAAACTTACGCTTGTGCATTAAGCAAAGTGTACACATTTGGCCCGACTTTCCGTGCTGAAAACTCACACACAAGTCGCCACCTAGCTGAATTCTGGATGGTTGAACCTGAGGTTGCTTTTGCTGACCTA
Organism: Aliivibrio salmonicida LFI1238; assembly: GCF_000196495.1. Taxonomy (NCBI): domain Bacteria; kingdom Pseudomonadati; phylum Pseudomonadota; class Gammaproteobacteria; order Vibrionales; family Vibrionaceae; genus Aliivibrio; species Aliivibrio salmonicida. The sequence goes on along the minus strand of NC_011312.1, from coordinate 1,441,828 downwards.
GATGACGTTGCAAAACTGGCTGAAGACATGCTTAAGTATGTATTCGAAGCGGTTCTTGCTGAGCGTCGTGATGATCTTGAATTCTTTGCTTCTCGCATTGATAAAGAAGCAATCACTCGTCTAGAGCAATTTGTAAGTTCTGATTTTGCACAAGTAGATTACACTGACGCAATCCAAATCCTTATCGACTCTGGTAAGAAATTTGAATTTGACGTTGAGTGGGGCATCGATATGTCTTCTGAGCATGAGCGTTTCCTTGCTGAAGAACATTTCAAAGCACCGGTTATCGTTAAAAACTACCCTAAAGACATTAAAGCATTCTACATGCGTCAAAATGACGATGGTAAGACAGTTGCTGCGATGGATGTTCTTGCACCAGGCATTGGTGAGATCATCGGTGGTTCTCAACGTGAAGAGCGTTTAGACGTTCTTGATGCACGTATGATTGAAATGGGTATCGACCCTGAACACATGACTTGGTACCGCGATTTACGTCGTTACGGTACTGTACCTCACGCTGGCTTCGGTCTTGGTTTTGAGCGTCTAGTGTCTTACGTAACTGGTATGGGCAACGTTCGTGACGTTATCCCGTTCCCACGTACTCCGCGTTCAGCTAACTTCTAATTGGCTTTTTCTTATAGGGCACCAGCTTTGTAAGAATTCGTTCAATAGAAAGCAATGAATACAAAAATGGCGACCATAATGGTCGCCATTTTTTATGTTTGTTATTTTTAAATACCGAGGAATTACCAGAAACGAACTCGTCCCGTATCGATATGAACAAAGTTACTGCCAGGATAATACCCTACTCCGCCCGCTTTTAATGATAAGGCCGCTTTTCTTACTTCGATTAATGGCACGTCTTCTAAACGGAAATCCATGGCTTTACCTAGCATATGCAAACTTTTCTTCGCTACACCACCATGTGATTTACCACGCAACATTTCATTGGTTGCTGGTGAGCGATAACCAGAAATGATTTGCACTTGGGTATCACAACCAATTACTTTTTGAATAGCCGATAATTGATCAAATAACCCAGTATCCATATCTATCGTTTCATTTCGACGAAAATCACGACATAAATGATTTAATTTAAGTAACTCAGAATTTGAATATTGTTGTCCATTAAAATATTCGCTTTGCAGTTTCTCACCAGTATGTAAATTCTTAAACGCCAATTCTCTAGGAGATTCAGCAAACTGTGACGCAAAAGAAATCGATGGGAATAAACTTAAACCAACAGTGGCAACGCCACCAAGAAGAATTTTACGGCGTAACGAATCAAATTCAGGCATGTAAAAACAACTCACTTATAGATAGATGAATCAATAACTGAGCGCAAAGATACACACCTACGTTAACTTGGTCAAATAATGAACAATGCTAATTTTATTCGCTGCACTGATTAATGGTGCTTACTTATTGAGCTATAACGTTTTTATGGCTATGTAAAAAGTAGGTCAATTTTTACTCTTACTCCATTCATCATATCGATATACGTCATTTCTAAATTGAATGGTGTCCGCTTCATCTACCCACGCGGTTTGATAAATGGTATATACCGCTATTTTTTGCGATAACCCTACCGTATTTGTTTTTGGTAATCGATGATAGCCTGCATAATCTTTCGCGGTAAAATGCGATTCTTTCATTAAAAGTTGTGCAAATTCTGACGCTTTCTCTACCCGTATACACCCTGAACTGTAAGCACGATGTTGTTTATTAAATAAAGATCGTGATGGAGTATCATGCAGATAGATAGCATTACGGTTTGGTGTATTAAATTTATAGCGACCTAATGCATTTGCGTTGCCCGACTTTTGTCTTAATTTATAAGGAAAATTATCAACGGTCATTGTCTCCCATTCAATGCTTTCAAAAGGAATCACTTCATCACTTAACCAAGATGGAAGCACTTCATAATTATGCGTTAATAAATAGTCTTGATTCTCAAGGGCTTTTGGTAGGATATCCTCCTTCATTATCTTTGTTGGCACTTTCCAATTAGGATTAAATACGATGGAGTCTAATCGAGTAGTAAAGAGCGGGGTTTTTCTTTCGGGCTTACCTACGATCACTTTACTTTTAAAAACAAGCTCACCTTTCAACCAATACCCCATTTCATAAGAAGGTATATTTACGAGAACAAATCGAGCGTTCTTATTTTCCCATAAACGTAAACGCTGAATATTTAATGCCATAATTCGTACACGTTCATTCGCACTCATATTTAGCCAATACAATGTTCTCTTACCGACAATACCATCCACGACTAAACCATGTCGTTTTTGAAATGACTTAACCACATTAACTAATTCATTATTATATTTATCCCCTTCTTGGCTCAAAAAATAGTGGATTTGTTCTTCATTTAATTCCCCTGATATTTGCAATCTATATACAAGTGATTTATATGGAATGTCTTGATTCGGTTTCAATAATCGTGAGGAATATAGTTTTGGGGCTTCTTGATGATAAGGATCATAATAACGATATAATCGTGTGTATAAATCTTGATATTGTTTCGATTGAGGTTTTAACTGATTCACTAACGCCGTTAATGTATCGTCTTCAAAATGTTGATTTACTTTTTCAATAAGAAATAAAGACGGTTTTCCAATATTATTATCTAACCGTCCACCAAATAACCATCGAGTACCATACTTTGATATTAATGATTGATAAGTAAGCATATATAGTAACGTGTCTGTTGCTAAAACATCGTATTCAAGCCCTTCTGTATTCTGTAAATTTTCGTATCTTTTAGCTAAAGAATTATTCACGTCAGCAAGAATAAGAAGTGCGAATTGAGTCTCTATTTCTTTTCTATCCTCGGCACGATTCCATTTACGTTGAGAGTTTGGATATAAACGAGACACATCTGAAGCATAATACAGCGAACCTTGATGCTTTCTTATGTAAGTATCAGCGTCTTCCGTTTGAGCAGATAGGGGAAAATAACAAAAAAGAAGTGTAAAAAAAACAATATATCGACTCATTTATCACCCCTTAAATATTAAGTCCTCTTTTGATAATAGACTCAAGGTGATGAATAGCAAGTTTCACTCTTACTATAAAATCATTAGATATAAGGCTTATAAATAAGAACAAAGTGCACCGTTTTTATTTAAATTAGCGAGTATAAAAAAGAGAGCCGCCTAAGCTAACTCTCTATTTAAATTCGGTTATAGGTCAAATATTATTGAACAATTTCACCACTTTCAATAACCGTTTTACGTACAATCTTGGTAAACTCGAGCACTTCCTGCCTGATCTGCTCTTCATCAACCGTCAGCATTTCACGATCTTTCATCAATATTTTGCCATCAACAATCGTATGACGAACATTGCTTGAATTTGCAGAGTAAACCAATGCAGAATATGGGTTATATACTGGCAACATGTTCGGTGCTTTGGTATCAACAACAATGATATCCGCTAATTTTCCTACTTCGATAGAACCAATTTTATCTTCCATATGAAGCGCTTTCGCAGCGCCCATTGTCGCCATATCAATCACTTTGATTGGAGGCATGGCGGCTCGATCTTTATTCACTAATTTGTGTACTTTAGCGACTTGGTTGAACTCATCAATAATACTTAGCGTATTGCCTGACATTGGCCCATCCGTTCCTAAACCAATACGAACACCTTCGTCATACATTTTAAGCGCAGGAGATACCCCTTTTGCTGATTTGATGTTTGCACTCATATTATGAGCAACACCCATGTCTGATTCTTTTACTAGTTCAATGTCTTTATCATCAATCAAAATCATGTGTGCACCAATAAGGTTTTTATTAAGCGCACCAATACTATGCATATATTCTACTGGAGACATGCCGTTCGCACGTTCTGCAATCACTTCTTCTTCACGATGAGATTCAGCTAGGTGGATCATTACCGGAACATCCAACTCTAACGATAATTTAGCAATCTTTTGCAGTACTTCGGTTGTATTGGTGTATGGCGCATGTGGAGCAAAAGCTGGCGTAATGCGTGGGTGATCTTTATATTCTTCAATAAAGTTTACTGCGTATTGAATCCCTTCTTCTGCATTAGCAGCATCTGCTACTGGAAATTTAATGACACTTTCACCTAGAATTGCACGCATGCCAATTTTATCAACCGTTTTCGCGACTTCATCTTCAAAGTAGTACATATCAGCATAAGTGGTAACGCCCCCTTTTACCATTTCTACATTTCCTAAATTAGCACCAATACGAACCATATCGCGTGACACTAACTTTTTCTCTAAAGGGAAGACATAACGGTGTAAACGATCTAGAACGTCATCACCTAATGAACGAAAAACGGTCATAGAAGCGTGTGTATGTGTGTTAATTAAACCCGGTAAAACAATATCACCATCGACGTCTAATACCGTTTTTGCGGCATATTTAGAGGCTATGCTTTTGTCGCCCACAGCAATAATTTTATTACCAGAAATAACGACAACACCATTCTCAAATGTCTCTTTCGAATCGTTCATTGTTAGTAACGTTGCATCAGTAATCATCAAGTCAACTTGTTGCGCTGAACTTGCCGAAAACGAAAATAATGAGCCTGCGGCAATAGCGACAGCAAGCAGTGATTTTCTTAAATACATGAATAAACTCATCAATAGTAAAATATTGGCGTGAATGGTATACGCTATTATTTTTATATCAAGTATATTGTCAATAATATATATGGCACCCTTCACATTTCCCTTTCAAACGGTGACTCTACAGCAACAAAAACAAACCAAATAACGACAGCTGTCACATAACCAAGAGTTTATTTCCATATAAATCAAAATACATACAGTCTATCGAACCATAAAAAACACTCGTTAAGTGATTGGTTTTACAACCGCTAACTATTAATTCTCTCAATAAAAATAGTTCACATTCTATTTTTGATGGATTAAGCACCATTTTTATCACTTTTAATTACGTTAACGATATGTAAACATCCTGTTGATTTCTCAATTAATAGAGAAACATTACAAGGACTCACCTATTAGTGAGCACAATATTCTGGAGAAAAAGTACATAATGAAAAAATCACTTTCAAGTAGAATTTTTATAGGTTTATTCGCTGGCCTATTAATTGGTACCGCGATTCAATACCTGTTTAATGGGGTTGCGTTTTTTGATTCGTTCCTACTAGGAGCAGCAGAAGGCGTTGGTGGGATGTTTGTTTCACTCATCAAATTACTTGTTGTTCCTCTCGTTTATGTCTCTATTGTTTGCGGTATCGTTGAACTAAAAGACATTGCTTCATTTGGTCGCCTTGGTGGGAAAACTTTTGCTCTTTACCTTATTAACACCATCATTGCGATAGCCGCAGCATTAACCGTCGGTATGATCTTTGCCCCTGGTGCAGATGCAAACTTAGCAGGAACCGTTGTCGTCGGCTCTGTTGAGCTAAAAGCAACGGAAACCCCGGACATCTTCTCACTCATTACGAATATCGTTCCTAGCAACCCTGTAGAGGCATTTGCTAGCGGTAATATGCTACAAATCATCTTTATGGCAATTTTAACGGGTCTTGCCATTCAAGCCCTTGATCATCGTGGGGGTCCTGCGATTAAAACGTTTAAAGTTGCCAATGAAATCATGATGAAGCTAATTAGCTTAGTGATGAGCCTCACTCCTTATGGTGTGTTTGCTCTGATGATTCAATTAGGTGCGACGTTAGATGCAAATACCTTAATGTCAGTTGCAGGTTACGTGGCTCTTGTTGTTTCGATGCTTGTTTTCTGGATTTTTGTTTTTTATCCAATCATGGTTGGTTTATCAACTGGGATTTCACCTAAAACATTTTTACGTGCAGTACGTGAGCAAATTTTATTCTCACTTTCAACAGCAAGTTCAAATGCGACCATCCCTGTAACGATGCGAACATTAACTGAAAAGTTAAACGTATCTAAATCTGTGGCCGGTTTTGGTGTTCCATTAGGCGCAACCATGAATATGTCTGGTGTCTCTATTTATATTGCTCTTGCCGCTATCTTTGTTGCTAATGCTTTTGGTCAACCTATCGACTCAGCGGATCTATTTACATTAGGCTTCACTATTCTATTACTTTCCATTGGTGCTGGTGGTGTTCCGGGTGGTGGTGTTGTCATGGTCGGCGTTATTTTACACCAACTTGGCCTTCCGCCTGAAGGTCTTGCTATTGTGGCCGCGGTTGACCGTATTAACGATATGTTCTGTACTTCGTCTAATGTTGTTGGTGATACCGCAGTAAATACCATTGTTGCCAAATCAGAAGGTGAAATAGGTAAAGCAGAATCAACCACTGATGAAGTATTTACTGAAAAAGTAAACGGCTAGTTCTATATTTAGTATAAATATCAATATAAAGAGAGAGCTCGTTATGCTCTCTCTTTATATTCAGACATAAAGCATTTATAATGTGACTACATTTTTTTTACATCTTTTGAGCTATGAAGCCTTATTTTCTTACCACTTTACTTTTTCTTTTCCTATCATCTTTTAAAAGTAACGCTGAATCCCTTTCTCTTTACTCTATGAATACAGGTTCATTCCTTTATCACCTCGTTCCTTACGATCCTGATTCACATCAATACTTTGGTAATCAATACTTTTCTGTCGAACGTAAGTTTTCTGAAGATTCAGATTACAGCTTTATGGTGGGCACCTTTCTAAATAGCCAAGCCAATCGCTGTATGCTAATCGGCGTCAGAAAAGACTGGTATCGTGTTAACGACAAATTAGTCATCAAAGGAATGTATTCATACGCTGGAGAGTTCTTCGTTGATGCTTTTGAAAATTGTGGTGACGGAGGGATCTATGAAACCGCAAAAGAAAAAGTAGGGATAGCTTTCGCCCCTTATATTTACCATGCTGCACAATACAATCTAACCGATTATTTTGGTGTTGAAGCTGGTTTTATTCTGCCGGGTATCATTGTGATGAGTATGCAGTGGAGTTTCTAATGTAGAAACGAAACTAAAATAACGCACATAAAAAAACCACGATTCAGTAAATGACATCGTGGTTTTTTATTATGGTGAGAAGAAAAAACGCTTATTCGCTTTCGTTTTCTTCATCTTCTTCTGTTACTTCACCACGTAAATCAAATTGAACGCCTTGTAGGAAGTTACGTAACACTTGATCTTTACAAATACGGTAGTGTTTATGATCGGCTTTACGGAAGAATGCACTCAATTCATGCTTACTTAGACGGAAGTTAACTAACTTCATTAAGTCTAATACTTCATCCGCTTTTAAATTCAAAGCAATCTGTAATTTTTTAAGAATAATGTTGTTCGTTAGTTTTTGCTCTGGCTTTGGTTGCTCGCCTTCACGCTTACCACGTCGATCATTGATGAAACCATTTAGAAACGTTGCTAATTGAACATCTTGACAGCTTTTGTAATCTTTATCTTCGTCTGATTTTAACCAGTTACATACTTCTTCACGAGTTACTTTAAGATCTGCTGCACCAAATAGGGCGATCATTTTTGTATCGTCGAAATCAAAAGTATAGCGAATGCGTCGTAGAACGTCGTTATTAGTCAAGGTAAATCCTAAATGTCTTAATATAAATTAGAGGCAGACTATAACTCGTAATGTAGATAGGTAAAAGATTTATGTCGTTTCTGGATATAAAAAACCCGAGAATAATCTCGGGTTTCATCACAATCACATAAACGTTAACAGTATTATAACTGACGCAGTGCGTTAATACGTTTTTCTAGTGGTGGATGGCTCATTAATAGCTCAGTCAGTGACTTTTTACCATTAATACCAAATGCCATCATAGAGCCTTCAAGTTGAGATTCTTGTCCCATTCGTAGGCGCTCAAGAGCCGCTATCATTTTATCTTTACCGACTAAATTAGCAGCACCTGCATCCGCATAAAACTCACGATGACGGCTGAACCACATCGTTAAGAAACTGGCTAAGAAACCAAACGCAATTTCTAATACCGTTGATACAATAAAGTAAGTCATAAAGCTACCGCCTTCGCCCTCACCTTCTTCATCATTAGAAGTAAACCCACTCACTGCATTGGCGATCATACGAGATAAGAAGATAACGAAGGTATTCACGACACCTTGCATTAATGTCATCGTAATCATATCACCGTTAGCAATATGGCTCACTTCATGCGCTAAAACAGCCTCTGCCTCATCACGAGTCATGTTATGTAATAAACCAGTAGATACAGCGACTAGAGAGTCATCACGTTTTGCACCCGTTGCAAACGCATTCATATCTGGTGAATCGTAAATCGCTACAGTCGGCATACCAATGCCCACTTGTTGCGCTTGGCGAGAAACGGTTTCCATTAACCAATGTTCAGTTTCATTACGTGGTTGTTCAATAACTTCACCACCCACTGAACGTAATGCCATTTTTTTGGACATTAATAAAGAAACTAATGAACCACCAAAACCAAATAATACGGCCATAACCAGTAAGCCAGATAGGCTACCTTGCTGAATCCCCGTGACTGCATAAACAATATTCAATACAATACTGAATACGATCATTACCGCTAAGTTTGTTGCTAAAAACAGCGCAATACGCTTCATTTATTCTTTCTCCGATTAATAATTTAATTCTACTCATTGATTTTGTTTTTTTGAGCAGACACCAAACGCATCTAGCACGTTTAATAGGTATATGCATAAGATAGTGTCATTTCCCACAAATACAAGGGTTTGACGCACTTTGATACACTTTCTTTTATCTATTCACCTTTCTATTCTCTTTCCGTTTCTCTTCACTCAAATAACCGAGAATAAAATCACTTTAGACTTTGGTCGTATTGTCAAAGCAAGTAATTCAACTTACTTTGTGATCAAGAAAAATCATGAGTAATAACATCAAGGATTGAACATGGCAGAACAACAAACTTACCTAATGGCAATTGATATGCTTTGCTGTCACCTAGGATTATCTAAAGAAGAAGCGAAAGCACAACTAGGTATTGAATCCACGAATGATATTGAAAGTAAGATAGCTGACACTCAAGAGGCATTATTGAGCCTATATCAATAACTAAAGCATCACATACAAAAAAGGCAGCTTACTAATTATTAGCAAGCTGCCTTTTACTATTCTATAAACGGTTATTTATAAGTTAACACTTATGCAGTAACAGTTGCTGCTTCTTTCGCTTTCATTTCACCAACAGGCAATACAGTACGACCGTACTCACCGTTAATGACTTGAGCCATAGAGAAGTACATTGCACTGAAACCACAGAATAGACCTACATAACCAGCCATGTGGCCAATTACTACGCTACCTGTGAAATCGCGAGCTGAAAGCAATGCGAACAAAATAGTTAAGCTACCAAATACCACTTGCTTAGCACGTGGATAATTAAATGAACCCAAGAACAAGAAGAATGTTAGAACACCCCACATTGCAAGATACCAACCCATGAAAGCAGGTGATGTTGCTTGGCCTAGGCCCATTTCAGGCATAAGAATTAGACCAACTAACGACAACCAGAAGAAACCGTAAGAAGTAAATGCAGTCGTACCAAACGTGTTACCTTTTTTATACTCCATGATGCCTGCAATTACTTGCGCGATGCCACCGTAAAAAAGACCCATTGATAAGATCGCAGTATTTAAAGGAAAGAAACCAGCGTTATGCAGGTTTAATAACACAGTTGTCATACCAAAAGCCATAAGCCTAATGGTGCTGGATTCGCAAGTTTATTTGACATGCTGGAGCCTCAAAAAAAAGTGTAATGATTAAAAAAGTATTTAGCGTGCGCATTCTATTTACGAGTGACGAACATCACAACTACCAATTATGGAATCTTATATTCCATTTATGCAATTCCCATAAGTAAACCTTCTTTTTACGACTCCGTAACAATAAAATAAATTTCTCCCTCTTCTATTTAGACTCTCTGCACATTTCCGATTACACTAACTATCCTGCTTTATATATAGAGACCCATCATGGAATTGGTGTTTTCCCTTTTACAGCAATTAAGCGTTTATCTTGTTCTTGCTTACCTATTAAGTAAAACGCCTTTATTTCTTCCTATTACGACGATTTCTGGTCGTTGGAGTCACCGCTTCCTTTGCTACATCATTTTTTCTGGCTTCTGCATTTTAGGCACGTATTTTGGACTCGCTATTCAAGATGCCATCGCAAATACCCGTGCGATTGGTGCCGTTATGGGCGGTGTATTAGGTGGGCCTTTAGTTGGTTTTTTAGTTGGACTCACAGGAGGATTACATCGCTATTCTATGGGTGAATTTACCGATTTAGCCTGTGCAATATCAACGACGGCAGAAGGACTATTAGGTGGTTTGTTTCATTTATACTTTCTGAGAAAGAATCAAATAGACCAGTTGTTTAGACCAAGAACGGTCTTAATGATCGCCTTTATCGCTGAATTACTTCAAATGGCGATCATTCTCATCGTTGCAAAGCCATTTGACCAAGCTTATGTACTCGTTTCATCTATCGTTTTACCGATGATTGTTGCTAACTCTATTGGTGCAGCCATGTTCATGAGTATTATCCAAGATAGAAAAGCAATTTACGAAAAATATTCTGCCGCTTTCTCTAATAAAGCACTGAATATTGCACAACGTTCAGTGGGTATTTTAAGCCAAGGCTTTAACCAAGAAAACAGCGAACAAATTGCTAAAATAATTTATGAAGAAACAGGGGTTGGTGCTGTTTCGATTACCGATAAAGAAAAAATATTGGCTTTTATTGGTATCGGTGATGATCACCATTTGCCGGGAACCCCTATTGCCTCAGATTACACACGAAAAGCAATTATACAAAGCAAGGTGATGTACATTGATGGGGATGAGCACCCTTACCAATGCTCAATTAATGACAAATGCAAGTTAGGTTCAGCCTTAGTTATCCCACTCATTGGTGTAAATAATGAGGTAATTGGAACCATTAAACTGTATGAACCGAAACGTAAATTATTTTCCTATATCAACCTTACGTTGGGTGAAGGTATTGCTAAACTGCTCTCAAACCAAATTCTTGCGGGACGATATTTACAACAACAGACCTTATTAACTCAAGCTGAATTACGGTTATTGCAAGCTCAAGTGAACCCCCACTTCCTATTTAATGCATTAAATACCATCAGTGCAGTTATTCGTCGCGACCCAAATAGAGCAAGAGAACTTATTCAGCATTTATCTCAATTTTTCCGCCGAAATTTAAAACAGAACTTTGAGCAAGTCACCTTAAAAGAAGAGTTACATCACGTACAATCTTATCTAGAGATTGAGCTCGCCCGTTTTGCTGACCGATTAACCGTAAATATGGACATTGATGAACGTTTATATTCATTAAAGCTGCCCACTTTTACGTTGCAGCCGCTAGTTGAAAATGCCATCAAGCATGGAACGTCAAATATGTTTGAAGAGGGAGAAATTACAATTAAAGCCTATCTTTCTCATCACCAAGTCATTTTAGAAGTTATCGATAATGCCGGGTTATACATAGAACAAGAAAACAGCGATGGATTAGGAACGAACATTGTTGATAAACGTTTAAAAAATCAATTTGGTGATGCCTTTGGATTAACAATGTCCTGCATTGAAAACCAACAAACCAAAGCCACTATTCATTTGCCAGTAGAGACTATTACTCATGCTTAAAGCCATTGTGATTGACGACGAATTGTTTGCTCGTGAAGAGTTAATTGAACAACTGAATGAAATTGGTCACATTGAGATCATAGCGGAGTGCGGTAATGCCATTGATGGCTTAAAGCAAATTAACCAACATAAACCTGACGTTGTATTTTTGGATATTCAGATGCCTAAGATCACAGGAATGGATCTTATTAGCATGCTTGATCCTGATACGATGCCTAATGTTGTCTTTGTTACCGCTTATGATGAATTTGCAGTAAAAGCCTTTGAGGATAATGCCTTTGATTATCTCTTAAAACCCATCGACCCATGCCGTCTTAAAAAAACAGTCAAACGTTTATTAGCCGCAGAGACAAAACAAGATCTATCCCCTATTGCTCAAACAGAGATTGAATTGATCCCCTGCTCTGGTCATAACCGCATTCTTCTTTTGCCCTCTCATGATATTGAAGTGGCTAGCATTCAAGCATCTGGGGTTGAGTTGCTGACAAAAACAGAAAAAGCATGCACTCAACTGACTCTAAAAGTCCTTGAAGAAAAAACGCCATTGATCCGCTGTCACCGCCAGTTTTTAATTAATCCCCATTTCATTAGAGAGATTAAATTGCATGACAATGGCACAAGTGACACTGTAACGCAAAGTGGTCACGTGGCCCAAGTAAGTCGTCGGCATCTTAAAGAAATTAAAGAACGTCTTGGCATACAATGCTAAATTTATTTTTTATAACGTCATCGTTACACGAACAAAAACCACTTAACATTAAATAACACCACTTAACCTCTTATCTTAACCACTCACCTTTTTTGGGCGTGAACTCTTTACGCCCATCAGTATGATAACCAACATATTAATTTACCTATTATTACATTAGATAACTTTTACAAGGAATGAATTATGGTTTGGTTTCTAACTTGCGTTGCTGCACTGATTGGTGGCGACTTTATTTACGGCGCATTTATTGAAAAAATCTTCGGCATTAAAGAAGACCGAAAAAACCCCGCTTACACAAAAACAGACGGCGTTGATTTTGTACCAATGTCGACACCACGAGTCTATCTGGTTCAACTTCTAAACATTGCAGGTGTCGGTCCAATTTTTGGCCCAATCATGGGTGCCCTTTACGGCCCTGCAGCTATGTTATGGATTGTACTTGGCTGTATTTTTGCCGGTGCAGTACACGATTATTTCTCAGGTATGTTATCTATTCGTAATGGTGGGGCTTCAGTACCAACGATTACCGGAAAATACTTAGGCAATGGCGCAAAACACTTTATGAATGTGTTCGCGATTGTTCTACTTCTTCTTGTTGGTGTTGTCTTTGTATCGGCTCCAGCAAGTATGCTAACAAACCTAATGAATGACCAATTTGATTTAGGTGTCACGATGACATCAATGGTTGTTATCATTTTTGGTTACTATATCTTGGCGACGATCGTGCCGGTAGATAAAATCATCGGTCGCTTCTATCCATTATTTGGCGCTCTATTGATTTTCATGTCTGTTGGTCTAATTTCAGCCATTGCATTATCAAGTGATCACTCCGTTCTTGGTAGCTACGAACCGAGCCAAATGTTCACAAACATGAATCCAAATGATTTACCGCTATGGCCTGCTCTATTCATCACGATTGCTTGTGGTGCAATCTCAGGTTTCCACGCAACGCAATCACCATTAATGGCGCGCTGTATGGAAAATGAAAAAAATGGCCGTTTCGTGTTTTACGGTGCAATGATTGGTGAAGGTATTATCGCGCTTATCTGGTGTGCCATTGCTCTGTCTTTCTTTGATAGCATGGAAACACTTCAAGCGGCTGTCGCAAATGGTGGCCCTGGAAACGTCGTTTATGCCTCTTCATTTGGTCTTTTAGGTACTTTTGGCGGCATCCTCGCTTTCTTAGGTGTTGTTATCCTACCAATCACATCGGGTGACACAGCATTCCGCTCAAGCCGTTTAATCCTTGCTGAATAGTTCAACATGGAACAAAAAACACTTCGTAACCGTCTATTAATGGCGCTTCCACTGTTTGTTCTTGGTGCAGTATTAACACAAGTTGACTTCGGTATTATCTGGCGCTACTTCGGTTTTGCTAACCAAACCACCGCAGTAATGATGTTATGGACAGCCTCAGCTTACCTACTTCGTCACAATAAACTGCATTGGGTAAGTACCGTCCCTGCTATCTTTATGACAAGTGTTTGTATTACGTTTATTTTAAGTAACCATCAACTTGGCTTTGGCTTACCAATGACGCTATCAACCATCACTGGTGTTGTTTCTTCGTTTGTTATTGCAGGCTTGGTGATTGTAAAATCAAAAGGAAAAGGCGAGATTGATTCTGAAGACGAGAGTTTGCAGTCTTAATCAATAAATAAAGCGAGTGTTATAATCGCTTTATTTCGTACATAAAAAACCGAATCACATTCATGATTCGGTTTTTTATTGGTAAGCGTGCGGGGAACTACACCTTGTCTTTTACATTCCAAGGTAAAAGTGAATCGATATCTGGCGATCCAACACATAAACGATCTAGACAATACCTAATATAATCGTAAGGGATTAATCCGTTTGCCTTTGCTGTTTCTACAATGCTGTAAAGCATTGCACTTGAATCTGCACCAGCCGTTGAACCCGAAAATAACCAGTTTTTCCGGCCGATAACAAACGGTTTAACCGCTCGCTCTGCTCGATTGTTATCAATAGATAACAATCCATCATCAATATAACGAACTAATTTATCCCATTGATTTAATGTATAGCTAATCGCCTCACCTAATTTTGTTTTAGGTGATACTCGACTAACTGCGCTATCAAGCCAATCACGGAGCTCTTTAAGTAAATCGCGGGCTTCTGTCTGCCTAGCAACATACTTGGCTTCAGGGGAAGCCTCTTTTAATAACGATTCGATCCGGTATAGCTTTTGGATTTTACTCAATACCCAATCTGCACTCCCTGTTTTCCCTTTTACTTGAACACGTTGAGCCTCAATAAATCGTCGACGTGCGTGTGCCCAACAGCCAACTAAAATCGCTTCAGTTTGTTCATAACCTTGGTAACCATCGGTATGTAAATACCGTTATAACTTTTAAAAAGTTAACTGGATGGTAGCCATGCCTGCTAGATTGATAATCATAAAGTACAATTCCAGGCAAAACACCAGAGCCTGGAGAATCATAGCCAGAGCAGTAGACCCACATATAACATTTTGCTTTTTCAACATCCAACACATTTACCGTTGTTTCATCACAATGCAGAGTGGGTTGTTCAAGCAAAATACGATGTAACTCGTTATTAAGAGGGGTAAATAGTACCGAGCATTTTATTAACCAATCCGCCATCGTTCGCCGTCCAATAATGATACCCCATTGCTGAAATAACGTTTCTTGACGATAAAGTGGAAGACTGTATTGAAATTTAGCCGTAATAATTTGAGCAAGTAAACTTGCGGTCGCAATCCCTTTAGGGATTGGTGACGCTGGCATTGGGGCTTGTTTAATGTCTACTGAAGTATTGTTTTTTTCACAATTTCGGCAAGCATATTTAGGACGAACATGTTGAATAACTTCCACTTTAGCTGGTACAAATTCCAACTTTTCACTGATGTCTTTACCCATCGCATGCATCTCTAGACCGCAACACTTACAAGTTTTATCTTTTATGTCGTGGATAATAACAGTACGCGGTAAGTCTTCAGGTAAGCGTTGGCGTTTTGGCTTTTGACGAGTGTAGGTAATCGTTTGTGTGTCATCATTTTCAATGATGATTTCTTCTTCTGTTTCATTGAATAAATCAAATTGAGTCGAGTCAGATTCACTGCTTTTACCAAAGCGCTGATGTTGAGCCAGCCGAAATTGCTCTAGAAGACGGTTATATTTATTTTCAAGCTGAAGCACAAGTGCTTTCAGCTCGTCAATGGTATCAGGAAGTGGTTTTATTTTATCAGTCATGTAGATGACTATATAACGATAATACAGGTAATCAATCGGTTGCCTCCTATTCTTGACTGAGAATCAACTATTTAAAGGGTTGTTTGATAATGTACCGGTTGATGTCCTAAGATATCAAAACCTTGTAATAGCAGTGTCAGTTGCTGCTCTGATAATGCTAACGTATCGTTATTTATATTTCGTGGCCATTTGAAGCGGTCTTCATCTAATCGCTTGTACCATAAAGCGAATCCTGTTTTATCCCAATACAATATTTTGAGTTATCACGAGGCTTATTGCAAAATATAAATAGAGCATCACTAAACGGTGATAGTTGCATTTCTTGCTCAACAATCACGACAAGGCCATTAATGGCCTTGCGAAAATCGACAAAATCACGATGAAGATAAATGGTGGAAACATCAGTAAATACATTCATGATTGATACCCTTTTAATAAGAGTCCTATCCAGTGAGGTTCAGTATTAGCTGGCAATGTTAATCGCAATTTTCCGATAGAAAGTTGAATATCTGGTAATTGTGGAGTGGCGATGATAGTTGATGTTAACGCTTCTACTTTCAAGAAAGTAGAAGCGTTAATCTTTTGTTTCCATCGTGCTTTACGTGCACTAAATGTCTTTGGCAGAATATTATGGTTACGACAAAATTCAGCGGCACTAAGCTTGCTAGATTGCTGAGATTCAAATAGAGCGTGCCATTGCTCTGGTGTTCTCTTTTTATCTTTTTGCATAATTACGTTCTCGTTAAATGAAAGATCGTAAGATACGCATAATGAATTTTATTTGTTAGGTGTAGTTCCCCGCACGCTTACTTTTATTGGGTGTAATATCTCCAAAAAATGGAAACAAATAAAAACGGCAGTGATACTGCTATCACTGCCGTTTTATCAAAGATAATTAGATTAACTTAATTTATTTCTTTGCCGCGATGCTCGCGTAATCACCTAATAATTTAGACAAAATAGGCAACCAATTCAATGCATCTGTTGGCGGTTTCATCAAAATGGTTTCGACCAATTCACAGTGCTGCTCAAGAGTGACGGCTTCTTCTAAATTAAACAACATCGCATAAGCATGCCATAAAATAAGACGCATCATACGTAAACTATTCTGTTGTGAATTATCCGACTCAGAGAACGCGTGAGTCACCTCACCAAGAGCCACAGCAGCAAGACGAAGCATGGCATCAAGTTGAGCCGTTTGCATTCTGTCTTCATTCACTGTTTCTTCTTGATCAAAGGTAAAAATCTCTTTCATCGTTTCTTCTGGAACCATACGACTAACAACGCGATGACTGAATTCTTCTAAGTCATGTCGTGGCATCGTCACTAGGCATTCAAAAGTATAATCACGTTCCATTTTATAACCTTACTTTTTTAGCTTAGTAATGCCAGCTTTCTTCTGGATTGCATTTTTTAGACGCATACGACGTTCAGCAGATGACTGATCTTGGTTCGCATTAGTCGCATTATTTGTACGACCTTTACGATCTTTAAATCCTGCTTTCGTATTCACTTTTTCAATGTAAGATTCACGGCTTTTTGGTTCATAGCCAGGTTGCTCAACACGGTGAATTCGTTGTTGGATAAGTGTTTCCACTTGAACAACCGTTAACTCTTCTTCACGGCTAACAAAAGAAATCGCATGACCTTTTTTACCAGCACGGCCTGTACGACCAATACGGTGAACGTAATCTTCAGCCAAGAAAGGCATATCGTAGTTAATTACGTGTGGTAAGTCAGCAATATCAAGACCACGAGCAGCAACATCCGTTGCAACCATGACACGAGCTTTGCCTTCTTTAAACTCTTCTAGAGCACGACGACGAGCACTTTGTGCTTTATCACCATGACAAATCACCGCTTTAATACCATCAAGCTTAAGCTCTTTAACGATGTTGTTTGCGGTTTCTTTATAGTTAACAAAAACCAATACTTGTTGCCAGTTTTTACGACCAATTAATTCTGATAGTAATTCAGTTTTACGTTCTTCATCTACCGGATAAACAACGTGTGATATTGTTGTTGCCGTCATGTTTTCACGGTCAACTGAAATACGTTTTGGTTTACGTAAAATATCACTCGCTAACTTATTCATTTGCGCTGAAGACGTCGCAGAGAACAACATAATTTGCGGCGCTGAATTAACTTCCATCATGATATTACGGATTGCGTTAACAAAGCCCATGTCTAACATACGGTCAGCTTCATCGAATACTAAAAATTCAAGGTTAGCGATTGATACATTGCCTTCTTCTATATGTTCTTGAAGACGACCAGGTGTCGCTACTAAGATATCAACACCTGGATCAAGCGCTCGTTCTTGAGAAGACATCTTTTTGCCACCAAATACAGCCGTCACTTTTAATGACGTGTATTTCGTGTAGCTAATAATATTTACTGCAATTTGCTCTGCAAGCTCACGAGTTGGAGCCAGAATTAACGCACGAGCTGAACGACGAGTCGCCGATTTTTTGGTATCTAATAATCGTTGAATTACAGGCAATGCAAACGCAGCAGTTTTACCTGTACCCGTTTGTGCATTAGCCAGAATATCATGACCTTTACGCGCCAAAGGAATAGCTTTCTGCTGAATTGGGGTTAATTTTTGATAACCACATTCAGTTAATGCTTTTACGACTTCAGGTGCAAGACCTTGAGATGAAAATGACATAAAGTGGATTCCTTAAGCGAACAGTCTATCTATTCAGTGATATATAATTTAGCCGCGCATTATAGATGATTTATGGTGAGTTAGCGCACATTTTTTGTTACTCAATCATAAAAAAAAGCAGAAATACCAAAGTACTTCTGCCTTTTTACTCATTTATTTTTAAAACGACCGAATTAGTGAAGTTTTAGGTTTGGACGTAATACTCGATTAATACGACCAACAAGCACGATCAGTGCTGTTTTAAAGACACCATGTAAGGCAACTTGATGCATGCGATAAAGTGAAATATACACAATACGAGCAATACGACCTTCAATCATCATTGAGCCTTTAGTTAGGTTACCCATTAAGCTACCAACCGTTGAGAAGTTGCTTAATGACACTAAAGAACCATGATCTTTATAAACGTATGGTTTCATTTCACGATCAGTCATCTTAGCGACGATATTCTTAAACGCATGGCTTGCCATTTGATGAGCAGATTGAGCACGAGGTGGAACAAAACTACCGTCCGCTTGTTGGCATGATGCCAAGTCACCAATAACAAAAATACAATCATCACGTGTTGTTTGTAATGTTGGTTTAACAACAAGTTGATTGATTCGATTCGTTTCAAGACCTGCGATGTCTTTCATGAAATCAGGCGCTTTAATACCCGCAGCCCATACCATGATTTGTGCAGGAATAACGTCACCATCTTTAGTATGTAAACCTTCTGAATCGGCTTTTGTTACCATCGTTGCCGTACGTACATTCACACCAAGTTTCGTTAATTCACTGTGTGCAGAAGCCGAAATACGAGGAGGAAGAGCAGGAAGAATACGTTCACCCGCTTCCACTAGGCTTACATTCAATTTACTTGAATCTAAATCACCAAATCCGTAAGAACGAAGTTCTTTAACCGCATTATGCAATTCAGCAGAAAGCTCAACACCTGTCGCACCCGCGCCAACGATCGCAATATCTACCGTTTTTTGTGTTGGATGCGAATGTAACTTCAAGAATTGATTATTCATTTCAGTACGGAAACGATTCGCTTGTTCAGGACTGTCTAAGAAAATACAATTATCGCGAACGCCCGGTGTATTAAAATCATTTGATGTTGAACCAATAGCAAGGATCAAGAAATCATAATCAATATGACGAACAGGAACAATAACTTCACCATGCTCATCTTTAATGACAGCTAACTTGATTTGTTTTTTCTCACGGTCAATATCGCACAAGCTGCCCATTTGAAAATCAAATGAATGGTTTTTAGCATGTGCACGGTAACTGATTGCATCAACACCTTCATCCAAAGACCCTGTAGCTACTTCATGCAGTAATGGTTTCCATAAATGGCTCGTTTTACGATCAACCAACGTCACTTCAGCACGGCCTTTGCGACCCAGTGTACGACCAAACTTAGTAGCAAGCTCTAAACCACCAGCTCCACCACCAACAATAACAATCTTAGTCATTGCAATCTTCCTCTAAAAAATAAAAAAGTGTATTAACCCGAATACTCAGATTAAAAAATTGATGCTCTCAACATGTTTTATTACATATAGTAAAAGAGAGTCTTGAGGAAACGGCGTTCACGTCACACTAACTTAGAGCAATTTATGCTTCTTATCGTTCTATTTTTCATTATATCTTTCTATTTCTGATGTTATCAAGCAGATATAGATGTTATGGAGAAGATTTTTTTTGAGGTGTAAAATAAATGACTAAATTGAAAGTTTTTGTAACAGAAATGAGTTTCTTTGGTTTAGATCAAAAAACCCCACGAAATAGTGAGGTTTTGATTATGTTACTAAAATAAGTTTTTGTCTTTAAATCAATGTTTCTTCGTCTTTAAATACTTTCATCGCTTGGAGATGTTGTGAGATTTTTTTAAATTTATGCCCCTCACTTTCATCCCAAATCACTTGGTAGTAAGGTTCAAGTTCTGCCGCCGTTTCAGCATTATCTCTGATTTCATCACTTCTTGATAAAATACATAAGCAATGCTCTTTATTCTTTTGACGGAACTTCTCAATGCACTTAGTTGCAATATCAGCGTATTCTTCAGGTCGATCAATTCGCCCTTCCATGTTCACTTCAGGATGCAAATTAGGATTAAACATCACTTGGCGAATACCACATAAGAAACCAATACGCTCCGCCCAGAACCCACCGAGGCCGACACCGCAAATAATTGGGTTTGGATCACCCGCTTGCTCTATCACTTTAGACACTTCTTTCAATAAGTGCTGCATATCATGTTTAGGATGCAGAGTGCTGTAATTAATAAAACGTACATCTTCATCAATGAATTGAAGCTGCATCACTTTTTCATGATTACCTGGGCTGGTTGAGTCGAAGCCGTGAAGATAAATAATCATGTATTCCCCCTGTTTCTTGAATAAGAACTTTCCATATAGTAAATTTAATCTACCATGAAAAATAAGGTTTTAAAGCCCTTAGCTTGAGCAATAATGAGAACAGTGATCTACCTTAGATTATTAAGTAGTTAATGATAAGTTTTCGAGAATGAAGATTTCGCCTTTACCATATATCCATATGGTATTAAAATGAGTATTTTAACGTCAGTGTCTATATCATAATGAAAGCAGTTAATCCTTTAACAGACAATGAAAAAATAACCCTAAAAGAAGCGATCGCTAATCATCCAAAAAATAGAGTAAGAATACGAGCACATGCGATTATTCTCAGTGATAAAGGCTACTCTATTTTAGCGTTAACTGATATTTTAGACGCTAAATTTGAGACCATATCGTCATGGATAGACCATTGGGAAGCCTGTGGAATGCTCGGATTGTATGACGCTGTTCGTATAGGTAGAAAACCTATTTACACAGAAGCAGAAGTATATCGTTTGAAGTCATTGGTTGATGAAGAGCCACATCAACTTAAACGAGCACAAGCAATACTTGAAGAAGAAACAGGTAAAAAATCCAGCTTAGACACTATTAAACGAAATATAAAAAAAGTGATTACAGTTACAAAAGAGCCCGACACTCATTAAAGTTAAAGCGTGACGATATGAAATTCAATAATTTCAGTAATATATTGAATTCATTGATTGAAATGGAACGTACGAATAAATGTGAACTCTTTTATTTTGATGAGTCAGGCTTTAGTCAGAAATCTAATCTTCCTTATTGTTGGGGACCTATCGGTGTTCAATCGCTAAGGCCTGCTCATCACACAGCAAACGGCTCAATGTTCTTGGCTTCTTAAGTAGACAAGGTAAATTGAGTTTTCAAACAACGGAAGGAAGAGTAACTACCGATACAGTAATTGATGCATTTGAGCACTTTATCAACGCACGAAAAAACGATAAGCCATGCTTTATTATCTTAGATAATGCCTCTTTTCATAGGTCAGCAAAATTTAAACAAAAATTGCATGAGTGGTTGATGAATGATGTATTAGTTTGTTATCTACCACCGTACTCTCCAGAGCTCAATATCATTGAGATATTGTGGAAGAAAGTAAAATATGAATGGTTACCATGTGAAGCGTTCAAAACGTTTGAAGACCTCAGTATTAACATCAAAAACATATTAAATTATTACGGCGAAAAATTCACAATAACTTTTGCGTGACTACTTACTTATTTATTTCTCAATTAAAGGTAAGAATTTCTTTAGCTTGTTCATTTCTCGCTCAGCCAACTCTTGATAACAGTGATCTTTAAGTAATTGATGGCCTAGCGTGAACCATAGCGCCCCCATAAAGCACACCCAAGGTGTCCAATATGTCACCGCTTTTTGCCAAGGTTCGATGTCAACGTTACGCTGCTGACAATAATCAGAAATAACCTCATCAGCATCAAACTGATTAGCAATAATCATCGTTGTTAAATCTTGACTCGGATCGCCGATAGAAGCGTACTCCCAATCAATTAAACCATAGCCTTCTTCCTTTACAATTATATTATAAGCCCCAATATCATAATGACATAAACAGGGAGTAAACAAAGCCTGTTCTTCTTTTGTAGAAAAATAGTCAACGTAAGTTTGCATTTCACTTGTTTTATTTTCTGTTTCTAATGATGACCAGTAATCCAAAATGCGTGATTTCAAACTCATCACATCATTTTTAATATCATCAGTGAAGTCATCTATTATTAGTTGGTGGACGGAGACTAATAGTTCGATCGCAACACCTTGAGCTTTATCAAGGGCAATCACTTCCCCATCAAACCATTCAACTAACAAACCATGTTCATTTGAGTCATGTACTCTTGGGGTAGAAGGGACTGCATGTAACGCTGTTAAAATGTCACGTTCTTTATATCGATCAGCACCAAGTAACTTCGCTTGCTCTGAAACAGGACGCCAAACAAAAGTCCCCTCTTTCGCTTCTACTTTTAAACAGGCATTAGTTAATCCCCCCGTGAGTGGCTCAACATGAATAAGATCTAATTTTAGCGTATTTAAACTCATAGGTATCCTAGCCTCTTTAAAATGGAAACATGGTTTTATTGTTTGAATTTAGAAGTTCAAATAATGCTTTTAAACCCTTTTTAAATTTCTCATCTGAATTAATTGACATTAAAGATAAACGAACATGGTTCAAGTGCGTATCTGTAGCATTAAAATAGCCACCACTACTTACAATTAATCCTCGATTTTTTGCCTCTAAAACAAATTGATCTTGTTGCCAATGCGCCATAAGCGGCAACCAAACATGATAACCATCTGTTTTTAAATAACTATTGCCAAAAACCTCATATACCATCTCTTGTCGGCGTAAAGCTATCTCACGTTGATAGTTTGCTAGTTGATAAGCGACTCCTGTTTCAATCATATCACTCGCAGCAATGTAATTAATTGGAGAAGATAGCCAAATACTGGCTCGAATTTGAGCACCAACATTTGAAATATGTATATCAGGAACCTTAACAAAACCACATCGAATTGCAGGGCTTATTGCTTTAGATAAACTTGTAATATGAAAGCCTTGTTCCGGTAACCAATTACAAATAGCAGGAATAACTTTTTCATTCAAAAAACCATAAATATCATCTTCAATTAGATAAATATTATTCTTAATAATGACGTCTGCAATTTCTTTACGACGAGCTGTGGGCATCGTTATACCAGTTGGATTTTGAAAGCTAGGAATAACGATGACTAATTTAGGTTTATGCTGTTTAATAACTCTAGTTAAATCTGTTGGGGACATCCCTTTGTCATCAAGCGCTACACCCACGATTTGCCTACCAAGCAAACTCGCAATAGCAATAATTCCGGGATAAACCAACGCTTCAATAGCAATGGTATCACCGGGCTTAGTCAATACCTCAATCAATAAAGAAAGAGCATGTTGTGCGCCATTTGTCAGTAAAGTGTTATTGGCATTACCACCAACTAAACCATATTCTTTCGCCCAATTCACACCTGCTAAACGGTGAGTTTCATGCCCTGAGTGCTCCGTATATCCAATGAGATCTGAGGTTAATTGACTAGCTGCTTTCTCTAATGCTTCTTTTAACGGTTGAACATTATGGCTCAAGCAAGGTTGTAATATTGAAAAATTATAGTCTCCGTTGTCTTCAGAAGATTGAATCACTTGATCTAAACGTGACTCACCACATACAAAGGTTCCTCTGCCTACAAATGGTTCAACTCTCTTTTTATCAGCAAGCAATTTATAAGCTTTCGCGATAGTAGCAGGTGTTGTCGATAACTCATTAGCTAGCTCTCTATGAGGAGGCAGTTTAAAGTTTGGGGGATATATACCGTCAATAATTCGTGACTCAATAGTCTCCGCTATTTGCTTAAATTTATTTTCACTCATCTACTCACCGGCACTAAATCCAAATATGACAACATTATGACCTAGTTTATTACTAGCAGATTATGAATGAAATACTTTAATACAATTTAATTGACATATGTCACTAGGTTGTTTTATAGTCAACTCTCAGTTGGTAATTAACATATAGGACATACGGAAAGTGTTCAATTTAAAAAAAGAAAGCAGCCAAGAGCTGCTAAAAATAATAGAAATTCATATTCCTTACGATTCAGCAAGGAAATTAAGCAGCGCATTTTCTCACTTGAGATTAGGAGATGACAAATCATGGCTAAGAACTAGTCATTGGTTCGGAACTACAATAAAGCATTGTTTAATAAAAGAACTTAATTATAAAATTTCTAATTTCAAAGAAAATAAAGATCAACAGGCATTAATTATTAGAGGCTTACCTATTGATCAAAACCTTTGTAAAACACCATATAATGGCTATGTTTCACCAAGTAAATTACCCATCATCAGCGCCATTAACATTGGCATATATCAATTAGCTAAAATTGAACCAACTTCATATCAAAGTGAAAACGATGGACTGCTATTTAGACATGTCGTTCCATCACTAAAAGGGCGAAATGATAAATCCTCACACGGTTCAAAACATACTTTTGGTCATCATGTCGATAATCCTGATCTTCCCCTTACTAATGAAAAAATAACAGATAAAAGTGGCTGTCCAGAGTTCCTATCTCTAATGTCACTACGCTCAGATCTAAAAGTTAAATCTAATTTCATACTCGTTGATGACGTACTTAATCAATTAAGTAACGGAGTTATTGAACAGTTGAGTAAACCTCACTTTGAAATTTCAAGACCGGATTCATTTAAACAATCTGTTAAAACAATTCTCCCACTTATCAGCTTTGATAATGATGGAGTGGCCTACTGCCGTTACGACAAAGAAAATACAACACCACTCACAACAGAAGCTGCAGCCGCTCTTGTTATGTGGGAAGCACAACTCAAAAATACAGAGTTAAATAATGCCATTACTTATCAACCTGGCGATTTCTTAATCATAAAAAATCAACGCTTAATGCATAGCAGAGAAGGATTTTCACCACGAGATGACGGAACAGATCGCTGGTTAATTCGCTTATTCGGCATGAGCTCATTAGAACGAATTATCCCTATTAATGAAGAAAATAAACATATTGCACAAGACTAGGAGCATAGAATGGAAGCACAAAAAGTAGCATTTATTGGATTAGGTGTAATGGGATACCCAATGGCTGGGCACTTACAACACTCAGGACTAGAGACAACTGTTTATAACCGTTCTTTAGATAAAGCCCTTCAATGGTGTACTGAATACCAAGGTTTTTTAGCTTCAAGCCCTGCTGAAGCAGCTAAGAACTGTGACATTGTATTTATTTGCGTAGGAAATGACGATGATGTCCGAAGCGTTGTTTATGGGCCAGAAGGCGTACTGGAAGGAATGAAAGAAAATGCCATTCTTGTTGATCATACAACAGTTTCAGCTGACTTAGCGATAGAGCTTGCGCAACAGTGCAAACAAAAAAAGATCAACTTTATTGATGCTCCTGTTTCTGGGGGGCAAGCTGGTGCAGAAAATGGAACACTTACTATTATGTGCGGCGGAGCAAAAGAAACCTTCGACCAAATTGTTACTACAATAGATTGCTATGCAAAACAAGCAACACTATTAGGAGATAATGGGCAAGGACAACGATGCAAAATGGTTAATCAGATTTGTATCGCTGGTGTATTAAAAGGACTAAGCGAAGCTCTACTTTTAGCAGAAAAATCAAATCTTGATATTGAACAAGTAGTTAACGTACTTAAGCACGGTGCTGCTGGCTCATGGCAAATGGAAAACCGAGCAGTGACTATGGCTGAGCGTAAATTTGATTTCGGCTTTGCTATTGATTGGATGAGAAAAGATCTCTCTATTTGCTTAAATGAAGCTAAGCAACACAATTTATCTCTACCTATGACACAAGAGATTGATAGGTCATACGCGATCTTACAAGATCTCAATCTTGGTCGTATGGATACCTCAATTTTGATTAAAAGTTATGATCAACCTATTACAAATGAATTAGCAATTTAAGGAGGCAATAATGGAATGGATAAGTAATGACATCACACTATGGATTTTAATCGCGTTAATGTTATCTGCATTTGCAGCTGGATTCATTGACAGTGTTGCAGGCGGAGGAGGTTTGATCTTAGTGCCCTCTTTTATTCTTGCTGGACTTCCACCTCAAGTCGCTTTAGGTCAAGAAAAAATAGTCAGTACATTAGGGACTATCGCTGCTATTCGTAATTTTATTCGAAACAAAAAAGTGGTATGGGCAGCAGTAACAACAGGGATCCCCGCAGGATTATTAGGCGCATACAT
The DNA here is from genome assembly GCF_000196495.1 of Aliivibrio salmonicida LFI1238. NCBI lineage: Bacteria > Pseudomonadati > Pseudomonadota > Gammaproteobacteria > Vibrionales > Vibrionaceae > Aliivibrio > Aliivibrio salmonicida. The sequence goes on along the minus strand of NC_011312.1, from coordinate 1,415,410 downwards.
TGGCGCAGAAGCCATCTTGTATTTTGATCCAGATACGATAGGCAAAATAATTATGGGCATGCTACCTATCGGTATTGTTCTATCTTTTATACCTAAAAAAGCCAAAGAAGTTAACCAAAGTGACATTAACCCTAAAATTATTCTTTTTGGTGTCCCTACTGCTGTTTTTGTAATTGGTTTTTATGATGGATTTTTTGGACCAGGAACTGGTAGCTTTCTTATCCTAGCTTTACACTATTTACTTCGCTTTGATCTTGTATCTGCATCTGCTACATCGAAACTGTTTAACTTTGCATCAAACATAGGCGCTTTAATTGCATTTACATTATCTGGCCATGTTCTGTACTTATTAGCAATACCTTTAGTTATCATGAATCTATTAGGAAATCATATAGGAAGCTCATCAGCTCTCAAATATGGACCTAATCTAGTAAAGAGAACATTAACCTTATCACTCACTTTGTTGATGGGTTCCTTAGCTTACAAATTCATTGTCCTTTAAAAACTCAGCCAGGATCTTCCTTTTGATTCTGGCTTCACTTCTTCATTTTTATCTTTACTAAAATACCAAAAAGTACAAATGACCCCCACCATAAGATTTTAGTATTCTTATTTCCTTTTTTGAATTACTATCCGCGCGCAATGAGCCTCTTCTGGATAAGTTCTTACAAAGTTACTTATCTAACGCACTTCTTTTATACCTCTCAAAATAAGCAGTTAATTAAACACTTAAAAGAGATTGGTATTGTTATGGATAAGTACAAATGTCCTCTAACGCTTTATATACTGATCTGTCTGGTTACTACGATTTAATGTGTGCAGACATCGATTATCATGAGCAAAGTAATTATGTACGCCGAATTCATCAGATTTTCGGTAATCAAGGAAGAAACTACCTTGATTTAGCTTGTGGGACAGGACCACACGTTAAACACTTTATTAACTATGGTTATCAAGCAAAAGGCTTAGACATTAATCAACCGATGCTTGATCTTGCAAAGCTGCGTAACCCTGATGCTGAATTTATTTTGCATGACATGAGTAACTTTACTGTTGATAAACCTTTAGACTTAATCACCTGTTTTCTTTATTCAATTCATTACAATGCAAATATTGAAAAGTTAGCAGAATGCATTGAAAGTGTTCATGCGGCATTAAAAACAGATGGCGTATTCTGCTTTAACTCGGTAGCAAGAAATAAGATTGATAATCGCTCATTTGTAAAGCACCCAGCAGAACATGAAGGCAGCCAGTTTACGTTTCAATCAGGTTGGAATTACAGTGGCCAAGGGGATGGGCAGCATTTATTGTTGAAGATCGAGAAAACAACAGATGGCGTAACCGAAATTTGGGATGATAAACACCCAATGGTCGCCGTAGATTTTGAACAACTGCAAGCGCTGTTAGAACCGTACTTTGAGGTTCACTTGTTTGAGCATGATTACGAAAAGATAACGCCTCTTGAGACATCGTCAGGCAATTCCATTGTCGTCTGTATCAAAAAGTAGCAACGCAATAACTATATTTAGAACATAAAAAATCCGCCTATCTAAGGCGGATTTTTATTAAACCTAAATACAGAAATAAAGGCTTATAAGTAGTTTGTATCAACCAGTTCACTGATCTCAACTTTACTAACTTCAGGACGACTGTCCAACCAGTTAGCAACTAATAGTTGTTGTTCAGCCGTTGCTGAGTCATAACGCTCAGTTGAACAAACAAAACCTTCAAATAACTCAAGGCCACCACCACAAAAACATAAATCAATGCTGTTGATGTAATCAATAAATTCATCGACGAATACATCATACTGATCAAAGTCTTTAAACTCAGTCTTACAGCTTAGTTCAAAACCAAGAATCGCAAACTCACCTAAGTAAAGTTTCTTACGAATACGACGATTTTTGTTTTCTAACTTTTTAACTTTCATGGCATTTCTCTCTTTGATTTATCTACCTCTATTTATACTCCTTTCCATCACTTTTCCCAAGCTTTGATTGAAAGAAATCAAGAAATTCAAATACAAAAATGCCAGAGCAGTTACCTACTCTGGCATTCAACGATTAAATAACAAAAAGTGAATTAGCTGTCACTCATAACCGGTGCAGGTTCACCTCTTCGACTTGTTGCTTCATCAACAGAATATTGCTCACCGATAACGTCTATATCTAAGACAAACTTTGGATAATAATCAAAATCAAAAAAACCTTTAATATCGGTAATTTCCTCAATTTTGATATTTGTATTTTGTTTTAAAAGATCGAGTACTTTGGCCATATCGTCATCTGAATTAAAAAACACATAACTTCGTGAACGAGTTTGATTTCTTGAAATCATCGTATGTGTTGTATCGCAGTAATAACATATATCAAATCGATGATATAGTGCCATTACGTTTCTTTTACGGTTAAATTGCGCATAAAGAAACTGCTCAGTTGAAGAAAAACGATGATCAACATACACGGTTTGTTTCTTAGTCATTCCAAATGCAAGTAATAATGATCCACCTGCACCAGCTAATGCCATCGGGCCAATAAAAATAACGGCAAAGACACAGAACGCACAAGCGACATAAGCGACTTTTTGAGCTATAGAATTAATGATTTTTGGTTGATCGAGTTGTTTTGAATAAGAGAATCCTTCGCTAGAAAAAGAATATTCATAGCTGTCATCTAATGCAAATACGAAATAATATATATAATTTATTATTATAAGTATCGGGATAAAGCCATACCCTAACTCGTTTTCAAGAGTCCATACTTCAATATCAAACCCAGTAACAAAAGCGATAAGTAATATACTAAAAGCAACGCAACCTAACCAAAACAACTTACGGTCATAGCGGTTTTTATGTTCAATATTTTTAGCTATCCACTGCATTGAACCTACAGAATGTTCAATTTTTTCTTTATTCTTAAAGCACTCTTGTTCAAACTCTTCAGGTGTAATGTAAAAAGGAAGATACGACATCCTTAATCCTCTAATTTTGTATGATCGATGACAATATCTGCCGATTTATTTAGCGATTGAGTTCCCCATTTATTCAATTTCTCACTATCACTAATCGCGGTATAGACGGCTTTTTGCGTTACAGCATACTGGAATTGATAGCTGTATTGGATCTCTTCTTCACTATTTTGACTTAACATCAAATAATCAATTTGAACGGCAAGATAATTCATCTCACTGCTTATTGGTAAAGTGACTTGATAAACATCACGTTGTTCACTCAGTATTGGTTTTTTATTATCTATTTGAATTTTTTCTAATGTCACTAAATCAACATTAGATAGCCATTCACCACTTTCCAACTCTTCCATGCTTGCATTGCTATTAGTGGTAATGCGCAATGATTGACTTCCCATCCCACGAGGTACCGAAAACCTCACATCAATCGCATGGCATAGTGCAACGGCTGCAGGGTAACTCTGCTCCGATTTAACATACGTCAATTGCGGTTCTTGGTAGATAACAGGTTGTAACTGTATACGTTTTAAATCATTCAATGCCGTATTCAATATATTGGTATTCTCTTCTAAACGTAGAGAAACATCTTTTGATTCACTCCATTTAACCCGCTTAGGGTTCGTTCCCCATGGGAGTAATGCCAACCATTTTTGGTATTCATCTTGTTTGAATTTATCCAATTGATACCCAAATGCGATATAAAAAATAGTGAGTACTAGTAAGGCAGCCATGACTCCAGGGCCAAACATTACTCCAATAGCAAACCTTCCAGAAATAGCACCAATAGCCTGAAAAGCACCAATAGTTGATAATCCGCCTAATGAGTAAACTTTGCCATACTGCATCGTTTTTTCTATGCCATACATATCCTCTAATTTATCGGCTTCCCTTAACAGTTCAGTAACAGATGCTATCGTTCCTAATACAGCGGTCACACCTAACCATCGTGTAAATATTTTAATATCTTTCAATGGTAATTTAGTTAACCAATCATCAACTCCTTCTAACCTTGCTTTCTCTATAGCGCTAACGGTAGACTTTAGTAGTTCTGGGTTTCCTTGAATCTTAGCCCATGCAGTTCCAGTTCTAATACCCGCCCATGCAGATGCTGTATAAGCGATTTTTTGTCCTATTTCAGCATAATTATCTGCCGTGGCTAGGCCATCTTGCCTTATCGTTCTCAAAGAATCATTCAAGCTAATTAGATTAAATACCAAAACAAGGAAACCTAAACCACCGACATCAGCAAAATGATTTTTAGCACTTACCGCAACGCCTTTTAAGCGCTCTTCACTCATACTGTGAATAGCACCTTTAATATCTGATGGCCATTCAAAACGTTGAGGAAAACCAACAACATTAGCCGCTTTAACTTTTTGTAGGCGAGTCATTTCTTTTAACGCCGCTTGCTTTTGTTTTACTGATATCGATTTATTTTCCACTATTGTCGTTGAAGTCTTTATATCGACATCAACCTGAGCCATTCTCTTCTGCCACTTATCGAAATTTTGTGCAAAGCCTTCTGCAACATTGATGCCTATTTTATGCGCTAATTTCTCAGCAAACGTAATTCGATAAAGAGAGGTTGTTCGTGATGCATACCCAGTAGGCATAGCAGGTAAAAGTAAAACAGAGGCTTGCGCGATAGGGCTAACGCCTAATTTAGCTATATATTGAATTAATCCACCAGAAGCAGCGATAAGAACGTGATTCAATTGTTGAATCGTTTCCCCAAGCTTTTTAAAAATTTCCGTTTCACTTACACTTGCGTGCGCCATAAAATCCACAATTTTACTGTACATCATTGTGGTATTACTCAAACCGGCGACTTCGATATAAAACCCATCTTGAATTGTTTGTGGTGTGTCTACATCCTCAATTATCGATTCATGATTTGATTTATTTGCCCCATCATTATCATCATGCTTAGGGAGTAACTCTTCTAATTTCTTAAATAACGTATGACTAAAACCTGCGGTATATAATGGAATAATACTGGTTGGTTTTTCACATTGTGCGGTTAGCCAATCTTTATCTTCTACGGAGGCTAAAAATGTAAATGCTTCTATAAAATGCAAATTGGCGTCTTGGAGTTCTGTCTGGGTTTCTTCTCCCCACAGATCACATTGTCGTTCGATCATAAAAGGAGTGAATGCGTTAAGAAAATGTTTAAAATCTTTTTTAGCCTCAAAAGCCTCTTTTTCTAACTCATCCCTTTCTTTTTGAAGTTCATCCATTTCTGTTAGCATCGCCTCCCAATCAAGCTGTTTACGCCATTTACTTTGAGCTAACCAGTTTTCGTATTTATTTAAATGACTCGCAGGAATGCTGTATTTTGATTGGATGGATTTAGCTATTTCTGACTGTTCGCCCTTATAAACGCGAGCGATTGCATCACTTGATGGACTTTGTGATTTATAGGCGTTACTTGTTTTCTCTCCTGCATCATAGAAACGAGACATATCAAGGTAAAATTCAAGCTCCTTATTGTTTCTTGTGACTGAAGGTGGAAATTTAATATCATCCATAGACCCGAACAATGTCATTTGCATTGCCGTCTGCATTAATGTCCATTGATTAGAGAAATTTTCATCAAAGAAACGATATGGTGTGGCAGCCCCAACAAACTGCGTAGCAAGATCACGACAATCAACCAAGTGGTCATTAACGGCAACAACGTAAGCCACCTCTTCTTCTGGTATCTCTGGAATGAAATCAGACACAAAAGCGACTGGCTTTATTTCAGAGTGCCCATGCTCACCATCTTGCGAATCAGAAGTGCCAACATAACTCGCAGAAAAACGACCATCATCAACCGCCGATTCTTCGATATCAGCAACTTTAGACAACAATTCAATGTCTCCCACATGCGCAGGACAACCGTCTCGGCTTAATACCACCGTTTGCATATAACTTGAGTAGCGACCAATATTTTCAAGTACGTCTTGAAACATGATCCAACTCCAACGGTGCTTAGAATAGAGTAATGACAGCACACTGTTGTTGGGATAGCTTAAAAAGCCCGTAGACGCTTGCTTTTGACCTCTTTCTTTGTTGCTTGGGTCTTCACTATCACTTAATTTAAAATGAGTGAATTGAGTCCCTTCGACTTGATATTCATCAATGGTTTTTTGTTCATAGTTATAAACGTATAACCAACCATCCCTTAACTGACGAAGTGTGTATTGATTAGAGGTTAATCGCCTTGCCGCCAAACCATTGCCATTCCATCCTTCAGGCAAACCAAATGGAGTAATCGACCCATCGCTATTACGTTGTTGATCTATGGCATAACGAACCGGTACAAAATGAGCATCAGCATTTGATGCCTCCTCTTTAGAGGTGAAATCAACCACTTCAGGTTCATTAGAAACGACGTCTGTTTTATTCGTTTCTCCTGTCCAATACATGCTTTTTTCATTAGGTAAGCCATTCGTATCATCAGCGGGTGCTGTCGACATGGTTTTCAAAGAGAGTAAATTACCATCCTTATCGAAAGCTTGAGCGGCCTCTTCATAAGAGAATTCTTCAGTGTTCCAGCACATAGAATTTTTAGGTTGAAATGGGTAATTGTGACTCATGGACAGATCCTTTGATAACCAAACATCTACATAAGCAAAAATAAAGCCACAATTAAATCACTTAAAATCAACACTTTACATAATGCGTAATTTTCAAAAAGACAACAACTTGTGATTTTAACCAACTTATTGTTTTTATTTCTCATACAAAAATGCCAGAGCAGTTACCCGCTCTGGCATTTATTACAAACTCAAGTTAGCTATTGGGTGGTAATTACCAACCTAATAGGCTTTTCTCTTGTTGCTTACGGATTTCAGTTTCATCAGCCCATTCGATCAGACCTGTTTCTAAATCCATTAAACGCATTGTCATTTTGTAATATACGTCTTTATCGCTACCTGCATTTTTCACGATGCTAGAAAGGTTACCGTAAAGCATGTATTGAGCACCAACCATTTTACCGAATTGAATCGCAGTATTTTGATTTACTAGCTCATCCGTATTTTGAAAATTCAGTTGCGTACGAACCGCTTCTACACGATCCATATCAACAAAACGGAATTTACCAGAGTTAAGCAATTTAGTACTGATTGAGTCAGTTACTGATTCTGTATCAATGTGCTCGCTTGTTTTGTTTTTAATGCTTTCAACAAAAACAATTGGACGATTACCTTGAGTGATTTGTGCTACAGAGCCAGATGAAAGCATGCTTTCTGTCATTTCACCGGCAATTTTTTGCAAATCAGTCGAGCCAAAGTCAACCGTTGTTGTTTCAACAGCTTGAGCATCACCGTAACTTACTTTATTAGAACAACCACCAAGTAGTACAGCTAAGCCTAATAATGCAACAACACTTTTTTTCATTTTATTTTCCTCTAAATAAGTGGTTTCTATCTTCAATAAAGAAAGATTATTCTAATGTACGAATTTGAATACGGAATTGCGTCGCTTCTGGTTTCATTGCAACACCTTGAACGCTCATCGTGTCTAAACCACGAACGATAAATGTACGCCATGGTGAATCAGAACCATTCACTTCTAGGCCTTGATCGTCATACCAATAAAAACGGTATTGAAGTTGTTGATCGCCACTGAATTTACTCGTTAGAGAAACAATGCCGCGAACTAAACCGTTATTATCTTGAGTGCTGATCTGATCAACAGACAGTCGGCCACCCAATACGTTATCACCAAAGACAACTTTCTGAGTGCTACTATCAACACTTATGCCTGATGTTTGACCAGAACTACATGCTGCAAGTACCAACGGTAGCAACAATGCAATAAACCATTTTTTCATTATATTTCTCCTAATTGTTTATGCCACCAGGTGACAGCATTTCCTTGTCTAGATACCCAAACCACCACGGTGTGACCTTCTTTTACACTAAAGTTTAGTTCATTACCTTGATACTCAAGTGTATTATTTCCTGCTTCAACGCTCATATTTGTTACGCTGATGATTGCTGGCAGTGTTTGCCAACTTCGAGTGTCTGGTTGCTCGGTTAATGAATTGAATATCGTAAATAACGCATTGGCTAACTCTTCTTCCTTTGTATTACGCGATGTTTTACGTAATTCATCTTTAGCAACAACACGTAGCGCCTGGCGGATCACCATCGCTGGGATACGTTCACTCAAATCATTTTCGGCCATTAACGTCACATCAGCCAGTTGATCGGAAGGCAAGGCTTTATCATTCACTCGTAATGGAGGGAAAGTTTGTCGCTGCATTTTCTTATAATAAGGCAGCGATAAGTTATATTGAACAAAGTTGCCATGGCTATCCCACATTGGCAACCTTAAACGCCAATCATCTAGCTGTGGCAAAATACCTTGTTCATCGATGATAATTACTCGACTATCAGTGCGATTTGGTACTTTATAGGCACCGTATTGTTTTTCTAGTGTTTGGATATCATTTTTCATACCCAATCGACGAGCTAGCCGCTGAACGGATTCAATCACCGTTTTATTATTTGGTGCCACCGCTAACGCTCGCTTGTAATCAATGTAAGCGTCACTAAAATTTCGGTTTGTTTCAAATAATAAGCCAGAATAGTAAAACAAATACCCATTTTGCACGGCTTTAAGTGTTTTGCCTGCATCTGGATAATTCGCTAATATTGCACCTACATTTGCGTTTACACCCTTTTTCTTCGCCTCTTTCTCGGCTGATTTCAACTCTTTCTCTCGGTCTTTTCTGGCTTGTTCTTGGATGTAGTTAGCTTTTCTGACTTCAACCAACGCCCCTTCTAGATCATTATTTTTTAAATAGTTTAGCGAAAGGTATAAATGCAAATAACCCAGTTCATAATCCGCTGGTTTATAATCGATAAGGTTATCGTTAGTCACTAAAGAACCAACTTGGTTCGCAGAGCCTGAAACTGTGATGGTCGCTTCATCACTTTGTACTCGAGCAGCTTGCTCTGCAATTTCAAAATCGGATTTACTCTCAGCGTATTGCTCACTTAATAACGCAATACGACCTAACTCTAAATTATCTAGAATTGGCCCACCGGTATCCTCTGCTGCGTCTTGATAAGCCAGCTTAGCTTCCCCATTCTTAACTAACTCATACGTATCTTGAGTTTGAGCGGAATAATGACTAAACAGATTTCCAACCGATAAGTTGGCACACCCTGACAATATCAAGGTAAAAGAAAGGATAACTGATTTTTTTAAGACTGATTTCATCAAAATTAAAGAAACTCGTAGTAAGAAAAAAGTAAGGCTCCGATCATGGGAGCCTTAATATTGTCTATTAACTTAATAGCATCGGACCTAATGGACGCCCGCCCACAAGGTGCATGTGAATGTGGTATACCTCTTGTCCACCATGGGGGTTACAATTCACGATTAAGCGGTAGCCCTCTTTTGCGATGCCTTCTTCTTGAGCGATTTTCTTAGCCACAGTAAACAAACGTCCCATCACTAACTCATCTTCTTGCTCAAGATCATTGGTTGTTGGGATGAGTTTATTCGGAATGATCAACACATGACTTGGCGCTCTAGGGTTAATATCACGAAATGCGGTCACCAAATCATCTTGATACACCACATCTGCTGGAATTTCTTTACGAATAATTTTGCTAAAAATAGTTTCTTCAGCCATGACTCATCTCCAATAAAACACAGTTTTTTATCTCTAATTCTCTCTAGTATGCGTTACAAATTTCTCGAAAACAATCACTTGAATGATAACTTAACTACAAATTAACCCTCTACATACAAAAAACCATTAAATAAATGAGAGTGATCTCTCTTTATATATTATTAAATTTATAGATATGGTCACAGCAGGCCTTAACTAATAATCATAATATGAATAATTGTTGTCATAATTTTAAGACTTTTCTTATTTACTTTCTAAATTCTAAGTCTTGCATTACTTTTAAAGAGAGAAGAGAACATGAATAGTTCGGTTGTACGTCGCATGTATGCAGGTTTTTCACTCATTGTTATCCTGTTTATTACGACAGTCATTATAATGCTCAATGGAACGAGCAACATCCACAAACAAATGCAATCGGTCTCAACAGAGTCCATGCCCCTTGTCAGTTTATCAAACGAAACAAGTGTTGCCTTACTTGCCGCCGACAAATCCTTTAAAGATTTCCTAACCACTCGTGATCCGGTTCAGATGCAACAAGCTCGTCAGCAATTCTCTGTTGCAGAAACAACATTTAAAAATACCTTTCAGCGCTTAACCGCCGCCGCACAGAGAAACAGTACCACCGCACAACAAAGCGCAGAGTTAGCGTCAATCGAAAGCCAATATTTCACCGAAGCGCTCGTCGCAATGGACAACTACCAAGATTTATTAGTCGCAGAAGACAGCAAACAAAAAGCAACCCGTAACTTTCAACGTTTGTATACTGAGCTTAGTGTACGAATGAAAGAATACATTGACGGTCAAGAAAGCATTGCCGTAAAAATGATGGCAAAAAGCTACTTTGTAAAACTAGAAGATGCAGAGTTAATCACATCAGATGCACTAGCAAGTAATGACGTTGAGTTCGTTAAAAAAGCCGTCAATAAAAACAAGAAAGCCGTGACTCATTTAAACTACGCTTACCGTGGGTTAAACAATCAACTGCCAGAATTAAAACCTATTTTTGATGATTCAGTGAATAAATTCAGTCTTGAAGTCGGTAAAAAAGAAGGCATTCTTAATACGCATTTCATTTACTTAAACGCCAAAGAAACCTTATACACCAACATCTCAAATTTAGCTCATCAAATTGATGCAGGGCTAACGCTTCTTAACTCATTCAATAAATCAGCCAATCAAGGTTTACAGAATTCACTAGAACAGGCTGACGTCATTTATCAACAGAGTTTTTATAAAGCGGTTGTTCTCGGTGTGGTTGTCTCGCTACTTGCAACAGCTATTGGTTTTCATCTTGCCTCATCAGTACGAACGCCACTCAATAATATGCTGCGTATTTTAGAATCATTAACCTCTGGGGATATGACACAACGAATTGCAACAAAGCATAACTCTGAATTTAGTCGTGTATCTCGCCATATTAATACGTTAGCGGATAATTTGCAGAAAGTCTTATTACAGCTAAGTGCGGCTTCTGATGAACTTACGACGGTTGCACAAAATAACAGTTCTACCGCAGAAAAGGCCAAACAGCAGCTACTAGAACAACGCGAAAAAACCACCAGTGTTGCGGCCGCAATGACAGAAATGGAACACTCTGTCGTTGAAGTTGCATCAAGCTCAGAAAGCTCCCTGCTTAAAGTACAAGAAGTTGAAGCGGCATCAGAGCACGGCCAACAAGTGATGACAAATAACATTGCAACGATAGAGCAATTATCAAGTCGCTTAGATGAATCTGTACATGCCGTTGCAAACTTACAAAAAGTCAGCAGTGAAATTGGTTCGATTCTCGATGTGATCAATAAAATTGCAGCACAAACTAACTTACTCGCTTTAAATGCCGCCATTGAAGCCGCTCGTGCTGGAGAGCAAGGTCGTGGATTTGCCGTTGTTGCCGATGAAGTTCGAGTGTTAGCAAAACGCACTGCAGAATCAACCTCTGAAATTGAAACGATGATTGGTAACCTTCAATCCAGTTCAAAAACCACCACTCTCGTCATTGAAAGTTGTGTCGAAGATATGCAACAAAGCGTAACTCAAACTAATGAAGCCAATAATGCCATGGTGATGATTCAAAACTTAATTGAAGAAATAAGTCACATGAGTAACCATATTTCTCAAGCAGCAAATGAGCAGAGTGCCACAACCACTGAAATTGCACGCAGTTTGGAAGACATTAGTCACATTGCAGAAGAGAATCAAACCGCAATGAATGATATTGCCAATGTCAGTTCAACGCTGAATGAGTTAGCCCATCAGCAAAGTGATATTGTGCATCAATTTAAAGTGTAAATTGAAAGGTAATTCCGTTATTCAATATGAAATAGCATAAAAATATAAGCCAATACCTACAGAAGTTTTAATTACTGTCCTACTCTTTAAACATATAGTTAACAATGATGTGTTTCTAATAAAGGACTGAAATATGAAAAAATCATCTTTACTTGTTGCAGTAGCTCTAACTTCTGTAGGATTTTCTTCCCCCCTATTAGCTGAGGCTTATTTTGGGGGGAAAATAGGGTTAGGGCTCATTGATGATGCTTGTTCTGCCTCCGGTCCTTGTGACGATGATGCTTTTGGCTTTGGTGTATACGGTGGTTACCATTTCACTGAGCGATGGGGATTAGAGCTTGGATTTGATTCTATTGGTGAGTTTGAATCGAGTCATTATTATAACAACACAACAAAATATGTTGATAGCCGTCTTACTGCCCTTTCATTAACGCCTCGCTATACCTTTACCGCTACCGATACCATCGATGTATTCCTCAAAGTGGGTGCCGCTTACATGGATTACAGTCGCGCAAATGATGTGGTATTTACGGCGGGTGTAGGCAGTGAATTAGCCATTAGTGAAAGCTTAGCTTTACGTCTAGAATACCAATACTTTGATGATATCGATGATAGCTATATCTATGATCTATCATCCCATTTTATCTCTTTTGGTCTTACTTATACCTTTGGGAGTGCTTCAAACTCAGAACCCCAAGCGGCCTTAATTGAAGAAGAAGAAATTGAAGTTGTCGCAGAACCAGAAAAACAAATGACGGACTCGATGGAACCAATGGCTGAAGAGAAAGGTAAGCGTGCGGGGAACTACACCTTGTCTTTTACATTCCAAGGTAAAAGTGAATCGATATCTGGCGATCCAACACATAAACGATCTAGACAATACCTAATATAATCGTAAGGGATTAATCCGTTTGCCTTTGCTGTTTCTACAATGCTGTAAAGCATTGCACTTGAATCTGCACCAGCCGTTGAACCCGAAAATAACCAGTTTTTCCGGCCGATAACAAACGGTTTAACCGCTCGCTCTGCTCGATTGTTATCAATAGATAACAATCCATCATCAATATAACGAACTAATTTATCCCATTGATTTAATGTATAGCTAATCGCCTCACCTAATTTTGTTTTAGGTGATACTCGACTAACTGCGCTATCAAGCCAATCACGGAGCTCTTTAAGTAAATCGCAGGCTTCTGTCTGCCTAGCAACATACTTGGCTTCAGGGGAAGCCTCTTTTAATAACGATTCGATCCGGTATAGCTTTTGGATTTTACTCAATACCCAATCTGCACTCCCTGTTTTCCCTTTTACTTGAACACGTTGAGCCTCAATAAATCGTCGACGTGCGTGTGCCCAACAGCCAACTAACATCGCTTCAGTTTGTTCATAACCTTGGTAACCATCGGTATGTAAATACCCGTTATAACCTTTTAAAAAGTTAACTGGATGGTAGCCATGCCTGCTAGATTGATAATCATAAAGTACAATTCCAGGCAAAACACCAGAGCCTGGAGAATCATAGCCAGAGCAGTAGACCCACATATAACATTTTGCTTTTTCAACATCCAACACATTTACCGTTGTTTCATCACAATGCAGAGTGGGTTGTTCAAGCAAAATACGATGTAACTCGTTATTAAGAGGGGTAAATAGTACCGAGCATTTTATTAACCAATCCGCCATCGTTCGCCGTCCAATAATGATACCCCATTGCTGAAATAACGTTTCTTGACGATAAAGTGGAAGACTGTATTGAAATTTAGCCGTAATAATTTGAGCAAGTAAACTTGCGGTCGCAATCCCTTTAGGGATTGGTGACGCTGGCATTGGGGCTTGTTTAATGTCTACTGAAGTATTGTTTTTTTCACAATTTCGGCAAGCATATTTAGGACGAACATGTTGAATAACTTCCACTTTAGCTGGTACAAATTCCAACTTTTCACTGATGTCTTTACCCATCGCATGCATCTCTAGACCGCAACACTTACAAGTTTTATCTTTTATGTCGTGGATAATAACAGTACGCGGTAAGTCTTCAGGTAAGCGTTGGCGTTTTGGCTTTTGACGAGTGTAGGTAATCGTTTGTGTGTCATCATTTTCAATGATGATTTCTTCTTCTGTTTCATTGAATAAATCAAATTGAGTCGAGTCAGATTCACTGCTTTTACCAAAGCGCTGATGTTGAGCCAGTCGAAATTGCTCTAGAAGACGGTTATATTTATTTTCAAGCTGAAGCACAAGTGCTTTCAGCTCGTCAATGGTATCAGGAAGTGGTTTTATTTTATCAGTCATGTAGATGACTATATAACGATAATACAGGTAATCAATCGGTTGCCTCCTATTCTTGACTGAGAATCAACTATTTAAAGGGTTGTTTGATAATGTACCGGTTGATGTCCTAAGATATCAAAACCTTGTAATAGCAGTGTCAGTTGCTGCTCTGATAATGCTAACGTATCGTTATTTATATTTCGTGGCCATTTGAAGCGGTCTTCATCTAATCGCTTGTACCATAAAGCGAATCCTGTTTTATCCCAATACAATATTTTGAGTTTATCACGAGGCTTATTGCAAAATATAAATAGAGCATCACTAAACGGTGATAGTTGCATTTCTTGCTCAACAATCACGACAAGGCCATTAATGGCCTTGCGAAAATCGACAAAATCACGATGAAGATAAATGGTGGAAACATCAGTAAATACATTCATGATTGATACCCTTTTAATAAGAGTCCTATCCAGTGAGGTTCAGTATTAGCTGGCAATGTTAATCGCAATTTTCCGATAGAAAGTTGAATATCTGGTAATTGTGGAGTGGCGATGATAGTTGATGTTAACGCTTCTACTTTCAAGAAAGTAGAAGCGTTAATCTTTTGTTTCCATCGTGCTTTACGTGCACTAAATGTCTTTGGCAGAATATTATGGTTACGACAAAATTCAGCGGCACTAAGCTTGCTAGATTGCTGAGATTCAAATAGAGCGTGCCATTGCTCTGGTGTTCTCTTTTTATCTTTTTGCATAATTACGTTCTCGTTAAATGAAAGATCGTAAGATACGCATAATGAATTTTATTTGTTAGGTGTAGTTCCCCGCACGCTTACAGAGAAAGCCGTAGAACCAATGGCTGAAAAAACCACAGGAGTTATCGCACCAGTAGTTGTCACGCAACAAGAAGCACAATCACACCAAAACTTATTTACCAATAATGGGTCGACAATATCTCCAGAAAGCCACTCAGAATTGGATCTTATTGCAAACGTATTACTTGAGCACCCACAAGCAACGGTAAATATTGTCGGTCATACTGATTCATCTGGCTCTGCTGCATATAATCAAAAAATATCCGAAGCACGAGCTCAATCCGTCTCTACTTACCTACAAGAGCAGGGCGTTAAAGAGAGTCAAATTAATGCAAGTGGTGAAGGTGAATCTAATCCTATTGCTACAAATAAAACAGCCGAAGGAAGAAGCGAGAATCGTAGAGTAGATATCGAAATACCAGGTTTTGAATATTAATTAGCCTTATATTTCTGACACAAAGGGTTGAATACATATTCACACATTCAACCCTTTTCTTTTCAACCACTCAATTTGAGCCATACTGTCATTGTTTACACATCGATTAATGACACAATAAAAGATAAGAATATTTAGGAATACTAAACACAAGTACGCCTTCTTTTTTCTGACACAATTGATTGGATGAAAACTCTCTCCACTCACTGTCCGATGACATACTCACTTCAATATTCTTGTTCGATTTATTTAACGCCACAATACCTTGATCTCCTCGTGCAAAAACAAGATGATCGTCACTCGCTTCAATCAAAGTTTGCCCTTCTCCATACATACGATGATGAAAATGAATCAATCCTGACATTTTTTCTTCTTTCCATGCGTTTTTCCAGCGTGGGGAACCAAATGAATTAGTGATACCACTGGTATCTAAATCCGAATAAACCAACGGGATCCCCCCTTCTCTACCAAATAAATACGCATAAGCTAACCACTCGTTATGCTCACTCATCACCAAACTTTTAAATACTTGGTTATTCGGAATATCATGAGTAATGGCAAAAGTAATCGCACGTAAAGGAGACAAAGCCAAGCCATAGCAATAAGGATCGATTAATGACGTTAACGACCCTTTTTTCTCAAACGCTTGATAAAGAATATTAAATAAAGGAAAGTCGTAAGCACCTAACGTGGTTCCCATTAAATAGGGACTTAAAAACGTCTCATACTCTTCTTTTGTTGCTCCACCGTCAGTAATTATCTCACCAAAGATATGTACATCATTGGTTATATCGTCAGTCCATACTTTATTTAGGTGTTCAAGGCTCATGTGCTTTGCTGCATCAATACGAAAACCTTTTACTCCCATCGACTTCAATGCCAATAAATAAGCACGCTGTTGCTCAACAACATGTTCATTATCAATTAAGGTAGGTAAACCTGGATCATGAGGTCCCCCAGATATGCGGCCATTTTGAACTTCCCATTTATCATTCCAATTCTCAATACCAAAAGCATCAACAAAATCAGGTTCAGTAAAAAGAGGTTCAGAGAGATCACCAAACAGCGTTAACGCGTGATATTTTATCGGGTCTTTTTCGTAATCCTCTCTATCCCATCGATTTGGGTATTGAAGATCCGCTCGAATGTCTGATTCGTTTGCCATGTGATTAAACACAACATCGACATAAACCCATAAATTAAATTCAGCAAGACGCTCTATCATATGTTTAAAATCAGAGGTATTGCCTAATGGATTATCAATCAAACGATAGTCTTGAGGTTGATAGCGCTGCCACCACTGAGTACCCGAGGGTAATTGAAGTGATTTCATTGCAGGGGAAACCAACACAGAACGATACCCTAATGCGGCAATCTGCTCTGCTTGTTCAGCAATGCTTTGATAGGTCCAGTCGAACGCATGAAGAATGACATTACTTACTGCGGGTATATTATGTAATTGTCCCGCCATTCCCTGACTCATTTGTGTATCCCTTTTTGTATAACGTCATTCTATTATAAAAAAGCCGTTCACCTTACTCCTCCTCCCTTACTCTATAAAATACAGTAGGAGCAGTAAGGCGTAGAAAACAAATTCAGAGAAAAAATACGACGGCGAACCCCATAAAATATCCCTAAATCTCTTTTATAACAATAGATTACCTTCGATTGGAATAAAGCGGTCAGCGGCATCAATTAATGCATTTGCGGTTAAATCTGCAACGCCATACACTTCAACTTCTTTGTTAAAACGTGACTGAATTCGCTGAACGAGTAATTCAAAATCACCATCGCCCGACAGAATAACCACGATATCCGCCTGCTCAGCAAGCTCGATGGCATCTAACGCAATGCCTACATCCCAATCGCCTTTCGCTGAACCGTCACGGCGTTGAATAAACGGTTTTAACTTTACATCAAACCCAATGCCACGAAGAATATTATGAAACTGCTTTTGCTTATCATCACTACGAGCAATGGCATACGCGTTTGCACCGACAACCTTACGGCCATCAGTCACTTTCGCCCATAATGCATTGTAGTCAAAATGACGTTGGTATACGTCACGCGTAGTGTAGTAGATGTTTTGCACATCAACGAGGATCGCAACTGTTTTCATATTTCACCTTCCTAGGAAATTATCTAATGAGTCTATATGAATCCCTTTAATTTAGGTATACTTCGCCCAAATTTTGTATTGGAAAGACAGTAATAATGACGAAAGGTTACTCTTGTATTGGATTGGTAAACCCAAAAACACCTGAAAATGTAGGCTCAGTAATGCGAGCGGCAGGTTGCTATGGCGTAAACTCGGTATTTTACACGGGAAGACGTTACGATATTGCCAAGAAATTTTGTACTGATACAAAAAGTCAGCACCTCAATGTGCCACTTATTGGTGTTGAAGATCTTAAAGATATTATTCCTTTAGATTGTGTTCCTGTTGCTGTCGATCTTATCGAAGGCGCAAAGCCGTTACCAGATTACAAGCACCCTCCTCGTGCGTTTTATATTTTTGGCCCTGAAGACGGTACATTGAAAAAAGAGATCACTGATTTCTGCCGTGAAACCATTTATGTACCTACCAATGGCTGCATGAACTTAGCGGCTGCTGTGAATGTGATCATGTACGATCGCATGGCGAAAGGTGAAAACTTCTCAAACCATAAGTAGCCTACATTTAAACTAAATAAAGGAACTCGAACATGTTTGATTTATCACGTATTTCGGGTTTCGAAAACGCATCAATTCGCCAGACTGACACTTTACAAATCTTATGGGGCGGTTATGGTGAATTGGTGCGTTTGCATTTAACACAAGCTCCAACCTCTTCTATCATCATCAAACAGATGACCTTACCCAAGCCTAAAGTGCATCCTAGAGGGTGGAATACTGATCTCTCACACCAACGTAAACTCAACTCCTACCAAGTAGAACTCAATTGGTATCAAACTTACGCCAATTCGGTTTCTACCCATTGTCCTGTACCGCGCTGTTTATACGTAGAGCAGCGTGATAACGAGCTGATCTTAGTATTGGAAGATTTAGCGACCTGCGGATTTCCAATCGTAAAAACAAACGCCTCTATTAATGAAGCTAAAGCCTGCTTAACGTGGCTTGCGAACTTTCATGCTGAACACATGAATGTTGAACCGATTGGATTATGGCAAACAGGCACTTACTGGCATTTAGATACGCGACCTGATGAGTTTGAAGCCTTAACGGATTTACCCTTAAAGCAAGCGGCAGTTAAGATTGATGAAACACTAAAAAACACCCGTTACCAAACCTTAGTTCATGGTGATGCTAAGTTAGCGAACTTCTGTTTTTCTGAAGGTGGTAATCAGGTGGCTGCGGTTGATTTCCAATACGTAGGTAAAGGCTGCGGGATGAAGGATGTGATCTTGTTTATCAGCAGTGCGGTTATGCCAGAACAATGTGCAGAGCTTGAGAACGAATTATTGGATAATTACTTTAGCCAACTTAAAGCCTCCCTATTGCGTTTAGGGCGCACCGAGGCAAGTGACGATATTGAGCAAGAATGGCGACCACTTTTCAGTGTTGCTTGGGCTGATTTTCAACGCTTTGTAAAAGGCTGGAGCCCAGAGCATTGGAAGATTAATGGGTATACTGAGGGACTTAAAGAAAGAGCGTTGAAGGGTTTGTAAGGAAAGATCGCAAGTGAGCGACCTTTTTTATGTGGGTTTGGTGGGTGACTTGTTTTTTGGCATCTCCAATTTAGCAACGATAGCCTCTAGGTAATGATAAATATGAAGGTTTCAAATAACAATATGTAGACAAATTTAATAATTCAAAATGGGGAGTTTTCATAACTTGCTTGATCTTGTATGTACCTAAAAATATATTGAGCCTGTTGTTTTACTGCTTCTGATGCCTTCTGCTCTCCTTCAAGAATATCTCCTAACTGAATAAAAACTTGGTTCATATAGTGTTTGACTCTACCTTTATCATCAATATCTTTTAGTAGAGTTTTATCCCAAGGTGCGCCATAAAGGTTACGAACAAATAAAACTAGAGGATGCTCCTGAGGAAGTAGTTTAACAAGACGATCTAACTCAAAAAGAATAGTAACAATGCGATAGTGACCAGAAATAATGCTGTTATATTCAGGTGTATCTTCCCTCTTATAATAATTCAATAGCTGAAATCCAAGATCAATAGGACTATAAATTACGCCCCTTTCTCGAGGTGATTCCAGACCACAAAACTCATTCAGTGACTCAAAGATATCTGCTGAGTGACTTCTCATTAGCATTGTGTCAAATACACTTGCAAATACTTCATCGGTATTAACTAAGTCGCCTGTTTGGGGGATCCTATTGCATCGTAATCCTAGACTCCCAGCCGTATTGAAAATCGAGTGCTCTATCTGGTGAATGGGCAGTGGATTAGGAAACTTTTCAAGACGCTCTCCATTCTCGTCTATTATCAGTCTTCCTTGCCCGTGAGTTCTTAGGATGCGGTCTACTTTATCAATATTTTTCCATGCTGCATCTAGTGGGTGTTGCTTCATTAAATCTGCTCGTGTTAACTTGTACTTAAATGTTGCAAGCTCATTTCTAGGGGAGTTATTCGGAAATAAGTTTAAATACAGCTTAGTTCTATCTTTAAAAACGTAAAAATCACTATGCTTATCTTCTAGTGTATCAAGCAATTGCTCAAACTGTACTTTATGCTCCCTATAACGAGCAAAATCTAATGACTCTTCCTGCTTTTTCCAGACTCTTTTTTGGTGTATTACATTTTGATTGTGCTGACGATTTAACATTATAAGCGAGCCTATTGTACCAATGGCCGCACCTAAAGTGCTTATCGCAGCTAGCCAAGTCGCAGCGTCTCCTATTTGTAAGTTTCCAGCTAACAGGGAGTCTAGTGTATAGCCTAAAATAATCCCACCAAATAAGACTCCTAATATGCCAACTATGAAACACGCTATTATATATACCACACGCACCTAGCCATCATTATTCATTTAAAAACATAATCTTATATGATCCTACATAGACAATCTATCGTTCAACAAATATCTTTGCACAAAGCAGGGCGTTTTCGAGAGATCCCCTTTGCTGTCAGTCATGAGTAGATGTACGGTGATTTCAATAGATAAGATTTGCCACTCAGTAATTACGTTAACCTACTTTGGGGTAGAAACAAACTAGACAATCCTGAAATTACTCCATCTTGGTAATAAATACGTATCATGAAAACAAAATGACTTCCTCCACTATTCCTATGATTCCTATGATTCCTATGATTCCTATGATTCCTATGATTCCTATGATTCCTATGATTCCTTCAGGAAATCATCGCCTAGTTTCACTTAAATAAAAACGCCCCTAAATAGGAGCGTTTGAAGTTGAGTGTTGTCACCAAGAGTCAGATGATTATTTAGCAAGTTGATATTCGCCAATAAGACTCTCAAGTGGAATGTTCAACTTACTATTTAAGCTTCTAATCATGGTGAGTGAAAGTCGTCTCTTTCTTTTTAAAATCTCAGTAACTCGGCTGCGTTGCCCTAATATTGGTGTTAAGTCACTATCACTTAACCCAAGCTGTTCCATTCTGAATTTAATTGCTTCTACTGGATCTGGTGCTTCAATTTTATAATGAACGTTTTCGTATGCTTCAACTAAAGTGGTTAAAATTTCTAATTCATCAAACTCAATATCAGGTAATGCATCAGGATCGCCGCTAGTAAGCTCACTGATACGAGCCATAGCTGCTTTGTAATCATCTTTAGTTCTAATTGGCTTAATATTCATAATTTATTACCACTGCATTGTTATTTGAATAAATCGATGGTTTCGGCATCAACGTTATCATATTGTTTATGTGTCCCTACAAACTTCACGTAGAAAGCCTTTAAACGATAGCTCACTGAAACAATCAATCTATATTTGTTACCACAAATATTAAAAACTACCCTTTTATTTCCTACAATACTTGCGTTTGTATACTGTGCTTTTATTTCATGAGGAGTATTCCAATCTGCTTGAATAACCTCATCGTGCCACGCTTTTAATGCTTCTTCTGAATCTTTATAGAGTGGATTTGAGTAAAACTCTATAAGAATTGGTTTTGAAATAACTCGCACATAGCCTCCGTTCTATAATTGAGTTCCCATTATGGGAATAACTGTACAAAATGTCAACTCGATTTTCCCGCTTTGGGAATATCAAAGGTAAAAAAGTAATAACTTTACGTATTCGACCGTCATCATTTATTTGTTATTGCATAAAAAACTCCCCAGCAAAAAGTACCAGAGAGTTTGATTGTAGATCTAATTGTAACTTTAGCTCTTAATCTAGCTACAAACTAACCTAACTAGTTAACTCGTTTAGTCGCTACCTTTGGTTTATCAACTTCCGTCAATAGTCCTTTAAGTAGACTCACACTGCCTAGCAAGAGAATAATTGTAAACGGCATTGCAGCAATAATGGTAATTGATTGCAGAGATTCAATAGATTGAGTACCACCAATCCACAACATAACCATTGCGATAGCACCGGAGATAACTGCCCAAACTACTTTCTGTTTAACGGGTACTTCTAACTTACCACCGGCGGTCATGCCATCAATAACGATAGAGCCTGAGTCCAACGTTGTCACAAAGAAAACGATAATCAGTGCCACGGCAATAAAGGATAGAATATCCCCAAATGGGTAAGCGTCTAACATATGGAACAAGCTTAGAGAAACATCGCTAATACCTTGTTGAGCGCCCAATAATCCAACTTTATCTATTACTTGTTGAATCGCAACACCGCCGAAGATAGACATCCACGCCGTGGTTACCATTGTAGGAATAAGCATTACGCAAAGAAGGAATTCACGAACGGTACGTCCTCTAGAGATACGAGCAACAAACATACCAAAGAAAGGTGCATACGCAACCCACCACGCCCAATAGAACACAGTCCAACCGTGCAACCACGCTGTATCTTCACGACCCGAGGTTTGACTCAATGGAATAATATTTTTCACATAACCCGTTAGAGCCGTAACCAAAGAATCCAATACGGTAGTGAAATTCAAAACAGCAATAAGGCCAAGGAAGACAAACGCAATAACCATATTCAGGTTACTAAGAAACTTAACGCCACCATCCATACCACGTAGAACAGAAATGATCGCCAGACCCATGATCAATACGATAACGGCTTGTTGAAGATAGATATTATTGTCTATTCCGAAAACATGGCTGATACCACTAGCCGCTTGTGTGCCTCCTAAACCAAGGGAAGTCGCTAGGCCAAACAAGGTAACCAATACGGTTAAGATATCAATCACATCACCTGTTCGCCCCCAAACTCGATCACCCAATAATGGGTAAAATACCGAGCGCATTGAAAGTGGCAACCCTTTATTGTAAACAAAATAAGCAAGACAAAGTGCTGTCATGCCATAGATAGCCCATGCGTGTAAGCCCCAGTGGAAGACCGTTGCCCCCAGAGCAAGTTCACGCCCTGCTTCTGTAAAAGGTTCTACATTAAGCGGGGTTCCAAACCAGTTGGTAAAGAACGCGGTTGGCTCTGCAACACCCCAGAAGATAAGCCCAATACCCATACCGGCAGCGAATAACATCGAGATCCAAGAGGCTTTAGAATAATCTGGTTTCGCGTCGTCACCACCTAAGCGAATTTTACCCAAAGGCGAAAATGCTAAAATAATGGCAAAGATTAATAAGATGTTAGCGCCCCACATAAAGAGGAAGTCAAAATTTGACAACACAGAACCTTTAAGTGAATCAATGGCTGCTTTTGCGTCTGCGGGAGGTAATGCGAGAAGAGTGATAATGAAGAGAAGAGATAAGCCGACTGAGGCTACAAAAACGGTGTTGTGGACATCCATGCCCCATTTACTGATGTTATCTTGACCGACTTCATAATCCGTCGATTCAATACTGTACTTTTCTGATTTAAAACCCATAAACGATAATGTTCACATATCCGGCTAAGCGAACAGCTAGACGAATATAAGGACAACTCCTTATCCAATTACTATTTGATTGAGTAGCGATACCATATAAATAAACATGATAAGAATCAACACGGTAGGTGATTAATTGCTCTTTTTCTCAATCCCAAGTGTCGTATTGTAACACAAAATGGCACTCCTCCGTTGAATGCTAGGGTTTCTCCGTATATAACCGACACTCATAGCTAAAGCTTAAGTCAGTATCAAAGCAATTAAAAATAAGAGAATCTGACCGGTATGGTATCGAAAAAGGATTGAGCCATGACCATTGAAATATTAATGGTCACACAGGTAGCCCCATACAAAAACCACCCGATTAATTAACTTCAAACCAACAATTTATCGAAAAAGTGTAAATAAAAACAGTGCAACCCCCTACCTATAAAGTTGTATTTTTATAATAATTCCTTTCTAACATGAGCGACAACACCCTAAGTATGACTGACCTATTCGATTGTTTTCATAGCACTCGCTTATAGGTTACGTGACATAAAACACACTAATGGACAAATTATAAATGTAACGAACAAGTTTCATTTTAGATCTGCTAACCTGCTCGCACTTTGAAAGTTGTACAAAGTAATTTAATGGAGATTAGTTCATGACGAATGACAACAAAAAAATTAAAAGCTCTTTAACTGCTCGCATCATTACCGGCATGGTTGCTGGTATTTTATGTGGATTTTTGATCCGTACTTTTTTAGGCGACAATAGTTTTATTAACGAGTACCTAGTCAATGGTTTGTTTGATGTTGGCGGAAAAATTTTCATTGCCAGCTTAAAAATGCTCGTAATTCCCCTTGTCTTTGTTTCCCTTGTTTGCGGTACAAGTTCTTTAAAAGACATGACAACATTAGGTCGATTAGGCGGTAAGACTCTCGCTTTCTATATCGGAACCACTGCGTTAGCCATCTCTTTAGCGCTCATCATGGGTATCTTCTTACACCCAGGAGCAGGTGCCGATCTAACCTCTGCGGCTTCTTTTAGCACAGCAGAAGCGCCTTCATTAGGCCAAGTTATTGTTGGCATGTTCCCAAGCAACCCGATGGCAGCAATGTCTCAAGGTAATACATTGCAAGTTATCGTATTTGCGGTGCTATTTGGTATAGCCATCAGCCTTGCTGGAGAAGCAGGGCAACGTGTTTCTGATTTCTTTAGCGACGTAAATGAAGTAATCATGAAGCTGGTTACGCTGCTAATGAAAGTAGCGCCTTACGGTATTTTCTTCTTAATGGCGAAACTGTTTACTGGTTTAGGTTTAGATTCAATCGCAAACCTAGCGGCATACTTCTTAGTTCTTGTTGCGGCACTGCTTATTCATGCCTTTGTCACTTACAGTATTCTTCTTAAAGTTCTTTCAGGCCTAAGCCCTATCGTATTTTGGAAGAAGATGAAAGATGCCATCATGTTTGCCTTTTCTACCGCCTCTTCTAATGCCACTATTCCAGTGACCATGGAAACGGCAACACATCGATTAGGTGTCAGTAATAAAGTCGCTTCATTTACCATTCCTCTTGGTGCCACCATTAATATGGATGGTACGGCCATCATGCAAGGGGTCGCAACGGCCTTTATTGCTCAAGCATTTGGCGTAGATCTAAGCATTGGGGATTACATGACAGTGATCCTAACAGCAACGCTTGCATCTGTAGGTACCGCTGGTGTCCCTGGCGTTGGTTTGATCATGTTAGCGATGGTATTAAACCAAGTAGGCTTACCTTTAGAAGGTATTGCACTCATCATGGGTGTTGACCGCTTACTTGACATGATCCGTACGGCGGTAAATATTACCGGTGACAGTGTGGTGACTTGTATTGTGGCTAAATCAGAAAATGAGTTAGACATTGATGCCTTTAATGATCCAAAAGCTGGTGAAGCGGAACTCGCACTAAAAAGAAGTGCTTAATTAAATACGTATCTCTCGCTTAACCATAAAGGCCTCAACATCATGTTAAGGCCTTTATTTTTCAACTCATTTATTTATGCTTAAGCAAACGGATCTACGTTCATATTCCATAAGGTAAAACATACCTATCAACACTTAACCCTGAAAAAACACTTCACGCTTTATCTCAATCCAAAAAAATAAAGTCTTTTCATTAGTTTAATTAATGCTTATTTATCTATCCCATCTTGTGACAATTACAATAAATACATTTAAATTTATCTTTACAGTTACTTAGTTAACCAAAACTAAACATTCTGACGCTATTTTTCTAATGCTTAATTTTTTAGAGCATTTAATATAATGAGACTTACCTCACTGCTGACAATATATAAAGCAAACAAATATCACATTTTAAAACTCAATATTAACCTTTAATACCACCACAACATCGTAAGCGTGCGGGGAACTACACCTTGTCTTTTACATTCCAAGGTAAAAGTGAATCGATATCTGGCGATCCAACACATAAACGATCTAGACAATACCTAATATAATCGTAAGGGATTAATCCGTTTGCCTTTGCTGTTTCTACAATGCTGTAAAGCATTGCACTTGAATCTGCACCAGCCGTTGAACCCGAAAATAACCAGTTTTTCCGGCCGATAACAAACGGTTTAACCGCTCGCTCTGCTCGATTGTTATCAATAGATAACAATCCATCATCAATATAACGAACTAATTTATCCCATTGATTTAATGTATAGCTAATCGCCTCACCTAATTTTGTTTTAGGTGATACTCGACTAACTGCGCTATCAAGCCAATCACGGAGCTCTTTAAGTAAATCGCGGGCTTCTGTCTGCCTAGCAACATACTTGGCTTCAGGGGAAGCCTCTTTTAATAACGATTCGATCCGGTATAGCTTTTGGATTTTACTCAATACCCAATCTGCACTCCCTGTTTTCCCTTTTACTTGAACACGTTGAGCCTCAATAAATCGTCGACGTGCGTGTGCCCAACAGCCAACTAACATCGCTTCAGTTTGTTCATAACCTTGGTAACCATCGGTATGTAAATACCCGTTATAACCTTTTAAAAAGTTAACTGGATGGTAGCCATGCCTGCTAGATTGATAATCATAAAGTACAATTCCAGGCAAAACACCAGAGCCTGGAGAATCATAGCCAGAGCAGTAGACCCACATATAACATTTTGCTTTTTCAACATCCAACACATTTACCGTTGTTTCATCACAATGCAGAGTGGGTTGTTCAAGCAAAATACGATGTAACTCGTTATTAAGAGGGGTAAATAGTACCGAGCATTTTATTAACCAATCCGCCATCGTTCGCCGTCCAATAATGATACCCCATTGCTGAAATAACGTTTCTTGACGATAAAGTGGAAGACTGTATTGAAATTTAGCCGTAATAATTTGAGCAAGTAAACTTGCGGTCGCAATCCCTTTAGGGATTGGTGACGCTGGCATTGGGGCTTGTTTAATGTCTACTGAAGTATTGTTTTTTTCACAATTTCGGCAAGCATATTTAGGACGAACATGTTGAATAACTTCCACTTTAGCTGGTACAAATTCCAACTTTTCACTGATGTCTTTACCCATCGCATGCATCTCTAGACCGCAACACTTACAAGTTTTATCTTTTATGTCGTGGATAATAACAGTACGCGGTAAGTCTTCAGGTAAGCGTTGGCGTTTTGGCTTTTGACGAGTGTAGGTAATCGTTTGTGTGTCATCATTTTCAATGATGATTTCTTCTTCTGTTTCATTGAATAAATCAAATTGAGTCGAGTCAGATTCACTGCTTTTACCAAAGCGCTGATGTTGAGCCAGCCGAAATTGCTCTAGAAGACGGTTATATTTATTTTCAAGCTGAAGCACAAGTGCTTTCAGCTCGTCAATGGTATCAGGAAGTGGTTTTATTTTATCAGTCATGTAGATGACTATATAACGATAATACAGGTAATCAATCGGTTGCCTCCTATTCTTGACTGAGAATCAACTATTTAAAGGGTTGTTTGATAATGTACCGGTTGATGTCCTAAGATATCAAAACCTTGTAATAGCAGTGTCAGTTGCTGCTCTGATAATGCTAACGTATCGTTATTTATATTTCGTGGCCATTTGAAGCGGTCTTCATCTAATCGCTTGTACCATAAAGCGAATCCTGTTTTATCCCAATACAATATTTTGAGTTTATCACGAGGCTTATTGCAAAATATAAATAGAGCATCACTAAACGGTGATAGTTGCATTTCTTGCTCAACAATCACGACAAGGCCATTAATGGCCTTGCGAAAATCGACAAAATCACGATGAAGATAAATGGTGGAAACATCAGTAAATACATTCATGATTGATACCCTTTTAATAAGAGTCCTATCCAGTGAGGTTCAGTATTAGCTGGCAATGTTAATCGCAATTTTCCGATAGAAAGTTGAATATCTGGTAATTGTGGAGTGGCGATGATAGTTGATGTTAACGCTTCTACTTTCAAGAAAGTAGAAGCGTTAATCTTTTGTTTCCATCGTGCTTTACGTGCACTAAATGTCTTTGGCAGAATATTATGGTTACGACAAAATTCAGCGGCACTAAGCTTGCTAGATTGCTGAGATTCAAATAGAGCGTGCCATTGCTCTGGTGTTCTCTTTTTATCTTTTTGCATAATTACGTTCTCGTTAAATGAAAGATCGTAAGATACGCATAATGAATTTTATTTGTTAGGTGTAGTTCCCCGCACGCTTACGTTGTAATTACTTCCGCCTTTAATTCGTCCATATTGAGATGAATTTTCAAAAATAGCCGACCGATGATGAATACTGTAACCAAGCCAAACACCATCTAACTCTCGATGATTAAATAAGTCGCCTAGGTTCAAGTCAAAAGAGAAATCAAGATAGTTTAGTAGTTTGCTTTCCTTATACCCTTTTTTATCCATTTCTGATTGTTCAATATAAGACACATTATTAATATAAGACAAACCTTCAGCCACACCAAAACGCCATTTAGTCGGCCATGGAATCGTTACATACGCTTTAATTGCGACCACAAATTCTGAGCTTAAATTTTGAACGTCTGATTTCCAATGCTGAACATAACCAGGGGTTAAAAATAAATCCACTGGCAATGAAAACACTTCATCAGTTAGCGGTAGGCCATAAAAAATAGAGGTCATTTGGTTATTATAAGGATCTTTTTCTGAATCCAGATTGATAATATCCCCAATATTTGAAGGCGTAGCCCAACCATGCGCTATACGTAAATAAGGTTTATTACTGATGTCTTTTTTTGAATTATCACTATTGGTAAAAAAGCCAACACCCAGAAAATACTCATATTCCCATCGCTGATCAATATATTGGCTACTGTAAGCATTATCATCAAGACGATTAATATAAGCACCGCCTAGAAGGTACAAGTTAGAGATCACATGATAACGAGACATAAAACCGGCTTTAGCATCAATACCTGCGCCTAAATTCTCGTCATTGCTTGTCTCACCATTCAATGCATAATAATAACTAACCTGAATTCTGGATAAAACATGCTTTAAGCGAGGATTAGTTCAAATTCACATTCTGATAGCTTAATTCGTGGCTTTTGTTTTTTTAAACAATAAGCCACAACGCCTGAAATTACATTTAGCATGAAACCAGTCACGCTACGATGACGGCTATGTTCAATTTGAGAGATATTCTTCAATTGGTCATTTATCGTTTCGATAATGTATCTCTTTGATAACATAGCCTTATCAAAAGCACTTATCTCTTTTGCTTTCATGTTTTTTCGCGAGGTAGTCACTAAATCGACATCAGAGTTCTTTAAGCTCTCACTCAACTTTTTACCTATGTACCCTTTATCAGCGTACAATTTCCCCGAGAGTTCTTTGCATAAATCAGGTACAGGAGTCCTATCATTTACATTGCCAGCTGTGATTTTCAGCGAAATAATTTCTCCAAGATGGTTAATCAATAAATGAAGTTTGAAGCCGAAAAACCATCCCATGGTACCTTTTCCTCTTTTCGCAACACCATCAAAGACTTTATGGCGAGGAATTCGAATGTTATGGCATACTTTAAGACTCGTGGAGTCAACAAAAGCAATGCCAGTCGGCTTACCTTTGATAGATTGAAAATAGGCACACATTGGGGCGATTAGGCTAGGCATTTTGCTCACAAATCGAGTGTAGCTAAGTAAATTTGGAAAGTATCCTTTCCAATATTGATGAACTAACCCGATATAGAAGTTCTTGAAATCTCTATGATTTGATTGATGAAAAGCGATGACAATAGTCATACATTCACTAGTAGACATTACTGACTGACGTTTTCTTTTTCTCTCACTAGCCTCAACAAGGTATTTTTCCCATTGAGATAAGAATTGATAACAAAAATCATCGACATCACAAAATATATCAACTAATTTATTCATCTTGCCCACCTTTTAAAATACGTTCAAATAATTCTTGGTCGAAAGATCTGATCGTTAGGTGGGCAATTAGTTCAGCCTTATCCAGAATTCAGGTTATGTACAATTTGAGCCAACACAGACTCTCTTTTAAGTCGGCTACTCACGTCTAAAGAAGGCAGCTCAAGCTCATGTCGTATTTGTTCTGAAAGTGCCTTAGCTTCTTTTAGTACCTCTTCATTAATGACTAAACCAGCGCAATCATGCCCACGAAGAAGAGAGACTAACGTGACAACATCACAACGTTTTGGATTCCATCGTAAAAAAGAATCTAATGCCATTTCTGATTTTTCAAACGAATACAATTTTTGGGAAGCAGACAATGCCGAGACTAAATCAACCACGGTCTCTTTTTCTGCTTTTCCCTTAATGATAGAAATTAAATGGGCAAATAAGGTATCGATTGGCAATGGAAATAATCGTAACCCGTACTCCGTTATCGCTTTGTTATCATCCAGCGCTAACATGGTTTGTAATTTCGTTTCAGCTAAACCCAATGCTTTTTCTGGTAACTGTTCTAAAAAAGACAATTCACGCAATGCCGACCCACAACTGGCAGCGGCTAACACAGGCTCGACCAATTCTTCACGTTGTAATTCTGGAGGTGTCATTAGCTCTAGCGGGGCATGTTGTCCATACAAACGAATAGCATGACCTGCTTGTGTTCTACCTGCTCGGCCTACTCTCTGATCCGCACTTGCTTTAGAAATAGAGTGTAACGCTAATGCTGTGCGTCCATTGCGTTGGTGTGTTCTTCTTTCTAAACCAGAATCAATGACCAACGTAATATTAGGAATGGTTAACGACGTTTCCGCCACATTGGTTGAGAAAATAACCCGCTGTTTTTTAGACTGGCTTAATGCTCGTTGACGTAATTCATCAGACACACCCGCATACAAAGGGATCATATCTAACGCAGGAAAGAGTGAACTCGCCATTTCAACACATTGAGTTATCTCTTTTTTCCCGGGAAGAAAAATAAGTACATCGCCTTCTTCCCCATTAAACAGCGCCTCCTGTAAAGTAGACACAATTCGGGATTCAAGATCTTTACCAGAAGGCATCAACTGTGATTGAGTGGCAAGAAAAGAGATCGATACCGGATATTGGCGACCTTCTGCTTTTAATACAACGCCATCAATATACTGTGCCAGTCGTTCACTCTCCATTGTCGCGGAAGTAAGCAGTAATCGATGTTTATTGTGTGTATTCAACAAAGATAACAAAAGATCACTGTCCCAACGACGTTCATGAAACTCATCAATCATGACAATATCAAAATGTGCTAATTTATCTTCCATGAACCATTTTAATGCGACTCCTGGAGTAACAAAAATCACTTGGCTTTGATCTGAGTATTGGCTATCTAATTTAATAGCATAACCAATAGAGTCCCCCACCTTCTCTTTTCTTTGTTCCGCTAAATATTCGCCTAATGCAGTACACGCAATTCGTCTTGGCTCTATGACTAAGATTCGTCCGTATTCAGCCGCCCACAAAGGAAGATGAGTCGACTTTCCTGACCCTGTTTCAGATTTCACCACTAAATTTTTATGGCGAATTAAAGAACAAAAGTCAGAATGAATCGCATTTATTGGTAATAAAGACATATAAACCGAAAGATAAAAGAATATTTCACTACTCTAGCGGATTTGATTGATAAAAACATGACTCCTTTCGCACTTTATTCGCATTCACGCTTTGATATTTCAGTAAAGTAGGAATAGGATCGGTGGTTCATTCTTGATTTGAAGAAGCATAACAATGAATAATCACATACGTCCCCTATATATCCCTTATGCTGGCCCAGCACTTCTAAGTACTCCTCTGCTAAACAAAGGCAGCGCATTCAGCACTACTGAGCGTAAATATTTTAACTTAGAAGGCTTACTTCCTGAAGCCATTGAAAGTATCGAAGAACAAACTGGTCGTGCATACAAGCAATACCAAAGCTTTGAAAATGATATGGATAAACATATCTATCTTCGTAATATTCAAGACACGAATGAAACTTTGTTTTACCGTTTAGTTCAAAATCACATCAGCGAAATGATGCCCATTATTTACACCCCTACGGTTGGCGCTGCTTGTGAAAACTTCTCTAATATTTATCGTCGTGGTCGTGGATTATTCATCTCTTATGAAAACAAAAACCGCATTGATGATCTACTAAACAACGCCGCAAACCAAAACGTAAAAGTTATCGTGGTGACTGATGGCGAACGTATTCTTGGTCTAGGCGATCAGGGGATCGGCGGCATGGGTATCCCAATTGGTAAATTAGCACTGTATACCGCTTGTGGTGGTATCAGCCCTGCTCATACTCTACCAATCGTTCTTGATGTGGGCACAAATAACCCTCAACGTCTTGCCGATCCAATGTACATGGGCTGGCGTCATCCTCGTGTTACTGGTAACGAATATAAAGATTTTGTTGAAGAGTTCATTCAAGCTGTTCAACGTCGCTGGCCTCAAGCTCTCGTTCAATTTGAAGATTTCGCTCAGAAAAATGCGATGCCTTTACTTGAACGTTACAAAAATCGCATTTGTTGCTTTAATGATGATATTCAAGGTACCGCTGCGGTTACTGTTGGGTCTTTACTTGCGGCATGTAAAGCAGCAGGAAGTTCATTAGCTCAGCAACGAGTTACTTTCCTTGGTGCAGGCTCAGCGGGTTGTGGTATTGCAGAGGCGATCATTGCTCAAATGGTATCTGAAGGTATTTCTGATGCTCAAGCTCGTTCACAAGTGTACATGGTTGACCGTTGGGGCTTATTGCAAGAAGGCATGCCTAACCTGCTTGATTTCCAACAACGCTTAGTTCAAAAAGCAGAAAATACAAAAGAGTGGGTTTCTGAAGAACCAAATTACTCTCTTTTTGATGTCATGCATAATGCAAAACCAACCGTTCTTATTGGCGTATCTGGTGCTCCTGGCTTATTTAGCAAAGAAGTTATCCAAGAAATGCACAAGCATTGTGAGCGCCCAATTGTATTCCCATTATCGAATCCAACAAGTCGTGTAGAAGCAACACCAAACGACATTATTCGTTGGACAGACGGACAAGCATTAGTGGCAACAGGTAGCCCATTTGATCCAGTAACACACAATGGTCAAACCTACCCAATCGCACAATGTAACAACAGTTTCATCTTCCCAGGTATTGGTCTCGGCGTATTGGCAATTAAAGCGACTCGTGTCTCTGATGAAATGCTAAGAGAATCAAGCCGTGCATTATCAGAATGCTCACCACTTGCCATAAATGGCTCAGGTGCGCTTCTTCCACCATTGGAAGAAATTCATACTGTATCGAAGAAAATTGCTTTTGCCGTGGCTAAAAAAGCCATTGAACAAGGTTATGCCTTAGAGATTACAGATGAAGCATTAATGCAGAAAATTGAACAATATTTCTGGAAACCAGTATACCGTCGCTACAAACGTACTGCTTTTTAATTAAAAATTTCCATCGATATCAAAACCAGAGAAAATTTCTCTGGTTTTTTTTCAACTATCTGTTTCTATTAGCGCTAGAATACCCACTACATTACTATTTTATAAAAAGACGCATTACATGAATCTCATTATTTCTTTCTTTAACACAATGGGCAGCTACTTGACCCCTTATTTATCCGATATCTCTGTTGCGATGATTGCTTGTGCTCTTGTCATGTTAGGCGGCGATATTAATCGTGCGGTTCGAGCTTTTCTATCCGGCAAGCATTTTTTAATACGCACAGGCGCATTTATTGGCATTAACGCCTTTGGTTATGGGTTACTTATTGTCAAAGCAGCCCCTCTTCTCAGTTCTACTTTACGTTCAATTCAACCGGCATTTATGCTTGCGATTGTACTTTCCACCTTTATTATCATTGGTGCATGGGCACAGAAAAATCGTCAAGTGTAAATTTTAAAAACAGTTATCAGAGGTACAATGAAGATCCTTTTTCCTTCAAAATTAAAAAAATGGCTGAAAATTATTCTATTAGTGAGTGGCATTTTTGTTGCCATCGTACTGTTAATGGACCTTTATATTTCCTTATCAACTCAATCGCAGCTGTATGACGATATTCAGGCGCTTCCAACTCAAGAAACCGCATTGGTCTTAGGGACAAGTAAGTACATCCGACGAACACTCAACCCTTATTATCAATACCGTATTGATGCTGCTATTGAATTATTTAAACAAAACAAAGTGTCCCATTTCTTGCTCAGTGGTGATAATGCCCATCGTTCTTATAATGAACCATGGACGATGAAACGAGATTTACTCAAAGCAGGCGTTCCCGAAGAAAATATAACGTTAGACTATGCTGGCTTTCGAACCTTAGATTCAGTATTAAGAGCCAAAGACATTTTTGATGTCGAGAGTTTAACGATCGTTACTCAACAATTTCATTGTCAGCGAGCTCTGTTTATTTCTAATCACTCAGATATGGATGCAGTGTGTCTTGTGGTTCCCTCTCCGACAGGGTGGGCAAATACAAAAATTCGCATAAGAGAAGTATTGGCAAGAACCAAAGCAATGCTTGATTTGTATATTTTTAATGTGCAACCTAAATTCTTAGGCCCTAAAGAACCTATCCAGCATAAAACTATTCCTGTTGAATAATTCGATTAAATAAAAAAAGCCTCGCTATGTATATACAATAGCGAGGCTTTTTATAGCAGAAGACTAATCCATAAAACGAGAAACCAATCTTTGATCGGGCAGATTATTACTTCTCACCACCCTATTACGCCCTTGATTTTTAGCTTTATATAGCGCGTCATCCGCCCTTGCTATCACTTCGGAAATACGCTCATTCCCCATTTCTGCCACACCAAAGCTACACGTCAAAGATTCATTATGACACCAAAGGTGATGCTCAACAGTACGTCGAATATGCTCTGCTTTTTCAAACGCTTGATCCAGACCAGTCTGTGGACTAAAAACAATAAACTCTTCACCTCCCCAACGAACGAGGAAATCAGTCGTTTTAATCGATCCCGTCACCACCAAAACAAATTCTCGTAAAATATCATCCCCAACTTGGTGACCTAACTTGTCATTAATACCTTTAAAAAAATCAATATCAATGTAGATAACAGAGAATTGTTGTTTACCCCAACGTACTTGTTGAGACATTCTGTCTAACCAATCCCTTACTGCGTTTCGATTTCTCGCACCGGTTAACGAATCTCGGTGTGCTAACTCGGCAAACTCAACATTTTTTTCTTTTAAATTATCATTCATCTTTTGTAATTTGGTTTCACGATACGTACTGGCTTTAAGACGTCGATTTAACCCTTTTTGTTCATAAAGGATGTAACCAATGATCATGACCAACCAAGCATACAAAATAAATTTCAATAAGGTCGTTTCTTTAACCCAAGAACCACGCAGTTCAATACTATTAATTGTCATTTCAAAATTACCGACACTAAGGCCTGAAGACGTCGCAATTTCAATAATCGATACATTAGAAAATTCAGGCGCAGCATGTTCTACGGCTACTTTGTAATCCGCAATCCACCACGTTAATACTTGAAAATCCGACAATAATATTTCTTTTGGACCCGTTTTAAATCCAGGTTCATATTCGATGCCATTAAATTTTAATGACGCCGCGTCGTTGCGTTTAGTGTATGCCGGGTTGCTGTTTCGTAAATACACCCGTAAACGACCATTAGGATCGGTACTTTTATAATCGATATCGAGTACCAGGGTAGAATAATCCGAGAGATCGATACCTTCAAAAATACTGCCTGATAAATGAATCGCAGCCTCGCAATAAGGCCAAGCATAATCCCCTTTTTTCATATTACACAACATGCTTGGCACATTATTTTTATCGATTAATGTTGCTTCACTAATCCCTCCAACCTTGCGATCATCAGTGCCGTAATAGCTGTATTTTTCAGGACTAATTGTTAATGTTTTAGTATCCCCCCAAAAATGATGCCAAATAAGTGCACTAATTGAGAGGATTAGCATTCCTATTATTATTTTTTGAAATACCCGCATACGACGTTCCTTTCATAGCCAGTAAAAGTTGATCTCCATTCCAAAAAAATAATACCGCACTTAATTTTCATCGCAAAGAAATAATACTTTGTTATTGACTGACTCATGTTTTTACTTCTTTTTTTATGACTAATCTCTAACTTTTCAACTCTATTTTTTATATTTTTTAACAAGAACATCAACAATATAAACCCATGATTTAAATGGCATTTTTTCGACACTATGACAAACTTTTGACTAATGTCCATATTTCTCTTTGTCAAGACTTGAAGATCATATTATATAATGGTTTGATCCCCCCTCCTGAGTTTTGCATTCCATTTTCTATCTTTATGACGCAGTAAGGTCTTCTACATGCCACAATCTAAAAATGCGACAGTTTCCCTAGCGAATCCCACTGAAATTGCTTACCAATCGACCTCAATGGACATTTGGGAGAGTAAATATTGTCTTAAAAACAAACAAGGCAATCGTGTTGATCTTTCCATGGACGATACCTTTAAACGCGTTGCCAAAGCTCTGTCTGATTTAGAACAACCCGCAGAACAAAAACAATGGAATGAACAATTCTTATGGGCATTGCGTAATGGTGCAATCCCGGCTGGACGCATCACATCAAATGCAGGTGCCTTCGAACATAAACCGGCAACATCAACCATTAACTGTACCGTTTCTGGCACCATCGTTGACTCTATGGATGACATTTTAGGAAAAGTACACGAAGCTGGGTTAACGCTTAAAGCTGGCTGCGGTATTGGGTACGACTTTTCAACATTACGTCCTCGTGGCGCATTTGTGTCTGGTGCTGGCGCTTACACGTCAGGCCCTCTATCGTTCATGGATATCTACGATAAAATGTGTTTTACCGTCTCTTCTGCTGGTGGACGCCGTGGCGCACAAATGGGCACCATGGATATTCGACACCCTGACGTTATCGACTTTATTCGAGCAAAACGGGAAGATGGCCGCCTACGCCAATTTAACTTGTCACTGCTCATTACCGAAGATTTTGTAGAAGCAGTTAAAAATCAAAACGATTGGCAACTGATTTTTCCAATTACACTAAAAGAAGCGAAATTAGATCACATGGATCTATACAGCGATAACAGTGTGGTATGGGCTGACTGGCCAGTAAAAGAAGGGTTCGCAGAAAACGAAGAAGGCTTAGTTGCTTGTAAGGTCTATCGTACGATGCCAGCTCAAAATCTGTGGAACATCATAATGACATCAACGTATGATTACGCAGAACCTGGCTTTATTCTAATCGACAAAGTAAACCAGATGAACAACAACTGGTTCTGTGAAGAAATAAGAGCAACAAACCCTTGTGGTGAACAGCCTCTTCCTCCTTATGGAGCTTGTTTATTAGGATCGATTAATTTGACTAAGTTTGTCCGTAATCCATTTACTGACACTGCTTTTTTTGATTGGGATGCTTATCGTAATGTCGTTTCTATCTTCACTCGCATGCTTGATAACGTTGTTGAAATTAATCAGTTACCACTAGAGCAACAACGTCATGAGATCATGCATAAACGTCGTCATGGCATGGGTTTCTTAGGCCTTGGTTCAACATTAACGATGCTACAACACAAATATGGCAGTATTGAATCCATTGGGTTTACGGAACAAGTTGCTCAAGAAATGGCGGTTACTGGTTGGAAGTCAGGACTCGATTTAGCCGCGGAGAAAGGCTCTGCACCAATCATGGAAGAAAGCTTTATCGTGACAGCAAAAATGCTTCGCCAACGCCCTGAGATGGCTGAGGATGGCATTAAACTGGGTGATAAAGTAAAAGGAAAAGTATTGCATGCTAAGTACAGTCGTTACATGCAACAGTTGGCAATCATTGAACCAAAACTCGTCGCTAAGATCATTGAACAAGGTGTTCGTTTTACCCACCACAGTTCTATTGCACCAACAGGCACCATCTCATTATCTCTTGCTAATAATGCAAGTAATGGCATAGAGCCAAGCTTTGCACACCATTACACTCGTAATGTCATTAAGACAGGTAAAAAATCAAAAGAAAGTGTTGATGTCTACAGCTATGAATTATTAGCATACCGTGCATTAATTAACGACAAAGCAATGCCATACAGTACTAATGAAGAAAATAAGCTACCTGATTATTTTATTACTGCTGACGACATAACCCCTCAGCAACATGTTGCTGTACAGGCTGCGGCTCAGAAATGGATTGATTCATCGATTTCTAAAACAGCGAACATACCAACAGACTTCCCATTCGAAGAGTTCAAAGACATTTATATGGATGCTTACGACAAAGGATTGAAGGGCTGTACAACTTTCCGCTTTAACCCTGAAGTATTCCAAGGGGTTCTCGTTAAAGAAGAAGACCTAGAAAATACAACGTATTGCTTTACGCTAGAAGATGGCTCGACATTAGAAGCAAAAGGCAACGAAAAAATTGAGTACGATGGTGAGATGCATACCGCCGCTAATTTATATGATGCGCTAAAAGAAGGTTACTACGGTAAATTTTAATTTACCGCCCTCATCCAATTCAATATAACTAAATAATAAAAATTAGGGAGCATCCCTCCCTATTTAAAGATTAAGAAGGGTTTACCATGGTCAAGAAAATTGACAGCAAAATCATTGGCTTTAAAGTAAAATCAAAAGAAGACATCGCACAAGTACAGGTTGCTGAGACAGAAGAAACAATAGAGCAAATGCATGAGATGATCCAACGCCCAGAGAAGTTATTAGGTTCAACCTACAAACTAAAAACACCTGAGCATGTTTCTGAACATTCTTTATTTATCACGATTAATGATGTGATATTAAATGAAGGAACAAAACATGAGATCCGTCGTCCATTCGAAATGTTTATTAATTCAAAAAGTTTAGAACACTACCAATGGATTATCGCCCTCACCCGTATCATGTCTGCCGTTTTCCGTAAAGGCGGCGATTGTACGTTCTTAGTAGAAGAGCTTCGTTCTGTGTTTGACCCTCGTGGTGGCTACTGGAATAAAGGCAAATATGTGCCTTCTTTAATCGCTGAAATTGGTAATGTCATTGAACAACATTTAAAAGATATTGGTTTGATTGAAGATCCTGAAATGGATAAACACCAAAAAGCATTTTTAGACGCAAAAAAAGCAGAACTAGCGACTAAAGAAGAACCGAAAGAAGAGAAGATTGAATCTAGTTTTCCACCAAGTGCAACACTTTGCTATAAGTGCCATAATAAATCCGTGGTTGTTAAAGACGGTTGTCAAACCTGCTTAAACTGTGGCGACTCTAAGTGTGGTTAATCGTAAAAACCAGTAAACTATAAATATAAAAATGGCTCTATATTATTGAATATAGAGCCATTTTTAACACTACTAACAATTAGTGTTAAATATCAAATTGAACATAAATACTGTTGTAATGTAAGCGTGCGGGGAACTACACCTTGTCTTTTACATTCCAAGGTAAAAGTGAATCGATATCTGGCGATCCAACACATAAACGATCTAGACAATACCTAATATAATCGTAAGGGATTAATCCGTTTGCCTTTGCTGTTTCTACAATGCTGTAAAGCATTGCACTTGAATCTGCACCAGCCGTTGAACCCGAAAATAACCAGTTTTTCCGGCCGATAACAAACGGTTTAACCGCTCGCTCTGCTCGATTGTTATCAATAGATAACAATCCATCATCAATATAACGAACTAATTTATCCCATTGATTTAATGTATAGCTAATCGCCTCACCTAATTTTGTTTTAGGTGATACTCGACTAACTGCGCTATCAAGCCAATCACGGAGCTCTTTAAGTAAATCGCGGGCTTCTGTCTGCCTAGCAACATACTTGGCTTCAGGGGAAGCCTCTTTTAATAACGATTCGATCCGGTATAGCTTTTGGATTTTACTCAATACCCAATCTGCACTCCCTGTTTTCCCTTTTACTTGAACACGTTGAGCCTCAATAAATCGTCGACGTGCGTGTGCCCAACAGCCAACTAAAATCGCTTCAGTTTGTTCATAACCTTGGTAACCATCGGTATGTAAATACCCGTTATAACCTTTTAAAAAGTTAACTGGATGGTAGCCATGCCTGCTAGATTGATAATCATAAAGTACAATTCCAGGCAAAACACCAGAGCCTGGAGAATCATAGCCAGAGCAGTAGACCCACATATAACATTTTTGCTTTTTCAACATCCAACACATTTACCGTTGTTTCATCACAATGCAGAGTGGGTTGTTCAAGCAAAATACGATGTAACTCGGTATTAAGAGGGGTAAATAGTACCGAGCATTTTATTAACCAATCCGCCATCGTTCGCCGTCCAATAATGATACCCCATTGCTGAAATAACGTTTCTTGACGATAAAGTGGAAGACTGTATTGAAATTTAGCCGTAATAATTTGAGCAAGTAAACTTGCGGTCGCAATCCCTTTAGGGATTGGTGACGCTGGCATTGGGGCTTGTTTAATGTCTACTGAAGTATTGTTTTTTTCACAATTTCGGCAAGCATATTTAGGACGAACATGTTGAATAACTTCCACTTTAGCTGGTACAAATTCCAACTTTTCACTGATGTCTTTACCCATCGCATGCATCTCTAGACCGCAACACTTACAAGTTTTATCTTTTATGTCGTGGATAATAACAGTACGCGGTAAGTCTTCAGGTAAGCGTTGGCGTTTTGGCTTTTGACGAGTGTAGGTAATCGTTTGTGTGTCATCATTTTCAATGATGATTTCTTCTTCTGTTTCATTGAATAAATCAAATTGAGTCGAGTCAGATTCACTGCTTTTACCAAAGCGCTGATGTTGAGCCAGTCGAAATTGCTCTAGAAGACGGTTATATTTATTTTCAAGCTGAAGCACAAGTGCTTTCAGCTCGTCAATGGTATCAGGAAGTGGTTTTATTTTATCAGTCATGTAGATGACTATATAACGATAATACAGGTAATCAATCGGTTGCCTCCTATTCTTGACTGAGAATCAACTATTTAAAGGGTTGTTTGATAATGTACTGGTTGATGTCCTAAGATATCAAAACCTTGTAATAGCAGTGTCAGTTGCTGCTCTGATAATGCTAACGTATCGTTATTTATATTTCGTGGCCATTTGAAGCGGTCTTCATCTAATCGCTTGTACCATAAAGCGAATCCTGTTTTATCCCAATACAATATTTTGAGTTTATCACGAGGCTTATTGCAAATATAAATAGAGCATCACTAAACGGTGATAGTTGCATTTCTTGCTCAACAATCACGACAAGGCCATTAATGGCCTTGCGAAAATCGACAAAATCACGATGAAGATAAATGGTGGAAACATCAGTAAATACATTCATGATTGATACCCTTTTAATAAGAGTCCTATCCAGTGAGGTTCAGTATTAGCTGGCAATGTTAATCGCAATTTTCCGATAGAAAGTTGAATATCTGGTAATTGTGGAGTGGCGATGATAGTTGATGTTAACGCTTCTACTTTCAAGAAAGTAGAAGCGTTAATCTTTTGTTTCCATCGTGCTTTACGTGCACTAAATGTCTTTGGCAGAATATTATGGTTACGACAAAATTCAGCGGCACTAAGCTTGCTAGATTGCTGAGATTCAAATAGAGCGTGCCATTGCTCTGGTGTTCTCTTTTTATCTTTTTGCATAATTACGTTCTCGTTAAATGAAAGATCGTAAGATACGCATAATGAATTTTATTTGTTAGGTGTAGTTCCCCGCACGCTTACCTTAATGCTAAATTGCGCGTCAAACAAAATGGCTTCTTTTTCACCACTAACAAGCACTGACGTCGTTGGAAAAACGCCATCTTTACCTGGATTGTACGGTGAAATATTAAGATCTGCTGCGGATGCATAGCTGGTCAATATCAGTGCGCTCGTTAAAGTGATTGCAGAAAATGTAGTCATAATTTACCTATATATGTAGAAACAGTCTGTGAATACGTCACGATTAAAAGACCATGTTATTAGATTGTATTTCGTTGAAATACCCGATAATCTGACTTTCACTGTTTCATTTTTCGAGCATATGGATTTTAGGTGCAAAGTGATGGATAGACTGACCGCGTTACATGTTTTTGTCACAATCGTTGAACAGAAAAGTTTGAGTGCAGCAGCTGATCATCTCGACATGTCACGAGCAAAAGTGTCTCGTTATTTGGCTGAGTTAGAAAGTTGGATGGACGTTAGATTACTGCATAGAACCACAAGAAGCCTCAGTCTAACCACGCCTGGGGAAGAAACGCTTGATGCCGCACGAAACCTATTAGCGTTAGCGGGTACTTTGGATGGCATTCGAAATCAAAATACAGTAAAACTGAAAGGACAACTACGAATAACGGCAAGCTATTCATTAATAGACAGTTGTTTAATTGATGTGATTGATGAATTTGTGACGATGTGGCCAGAAACCTCGATAGATATCCTTTCTACTGACGAATCGGTAAATATTATTGAATCTCGTATTGATCTGGCTATTCGCATTACGAATGACGTTGAACCAAATATTGTGGCTAAGCGTCTAGGCGAATGCCGCTCTATTATTTGTGCTTCACCCTCCTATCTAGCCAAAAATGGCACGCCTCAAAATGTACAAGCACTCAGTCAACATAACTGCCTTTCTTACACTTATTTTGGCCGTTCTGCATGGGTGTTTGATGGTCCTAATGGGCCAGAGTCTGTTCCAATTACGGGGAATATTAGTGCAAACCTGTCAGAAGTATTACTTGCCGCGACATTACGAGGAAATGGCATTAGCCAACAACCCCTTCCTACCGTTCAACCCTTGATTAATCGTGGTGACTTAGTGGCATTACTGCCTGAATGGCAGCCAAAAATCTTAAACGTTTATGCGATTTACGCGACACGAAAACAAGTAACACCTTTACAGAGAGCCTTCATTGATTTTCTAACCAAAAGAATGAAAACGTCACGGTATTGGTAAGTTAGCGTTATCTTAACGCTAACACAATCGCTGCGACACCAGAGATCGAACACATCACTAAAGACACGTTTCTAATCGTCTCTTTGTCTATTCTATCCACCACTTTCATTGCGACTAAATAACCAACATATGACGCTGGCAATAACGGTAAAGTAAGATACAAATGCGACATGCTCATATAACCAGCAGGGACTTGCACCGCTAGCGATATAAGGCTACTCACAACAAAGAAAGCAGATAAATTAGCGCGGATTAAATTCGCCTCTTGGTGCTGTAATAACAACGCCATTGGCGGACCACCAATACCAGAACTCGTACCGAACAAACCAGAGAAAAAACCAGCTATTGTCATTCTTGAATTATTTGGCTCAATGCGAAAAGGCAATAAACTCACCACAACCGCAAGCAATACGACAACCCCGATCCAAAGTGACAAGAGTTTTGCATCAACATAATAAAGCAGCAAACCTCCAAGAATCGATCCAGGAATTCGCCCTAAAAATGCATACCCTAAGCCACGAAAAGAGACATTTTCTTTGTATTTATACGCATTAATAATGGATAAAAACAAACCAACAATCACAATAGGCGCAGGAACGTAACTCGGCGAAATAAGAAATAAAAGAGGTGCCGTGACAATCGCTAAACCAAAACCAATCGCACTTTGTACAAATGACCCGATAAAAATCAGAATCATCGCAAACAACAAACCTAAATCCATTAGAGGAAGCTCCATAAAAAATGCCTTCTATTATGATAGTAATATCAGAAGGCATTATGAACTAGATGTTAGAAAGGAAACAGCAGTATTACACGCTTACCCTTTCGAATTTATTCAACCGATTGCAAGGTTTCCCATGTCACTTCGCAGTCACCTTTCGCAGCTGAAATAAACGCTGAATCGCCTGTGATCATCACTGACATTTCCATCGTTCTTTCTAACAATGCAGAAAATGAGTGTATTTGAACAGAATCAAAACGAACCACATCAACAGGATACTGTTTGAATTTACTTTGGTTTTGCTTCCACCACACTTCAGATTTTGAGTTAAAGCTGTACACCTTAGTCACTTTAGACTGGCGTGACGCTTTTTTCATACGCTCAGGATCAGGCTCACCTGCATCAATCCAAAGAGAGATCGTATCATCGTATTCACGAACCCAAATATCCGGCTCATCAATCGCAGACAATCCTTTCGTAAACGTTAAACGCTCTTCAGCATTCAAACAAAATGCCAATACACGAGCCATCATACGCTCTTCACTTTCTGATGGGTGCTGAGCAATGGTTAAGCTTACTGAATCATAATGATCACGATTCAAGTCTGTTAACGCGATACGAAATTTGTAGATGGTTGGTTTGATAGCCACTGGCTTTCCTAACTATTGAGAATTGAAGGCATTGTACGCGATTCTTGTTGCTTAGCTAGGCATAAAAAAAGACCTCACAGTGGTACCTGCGAGGCCTTAACGTACTTATAGGGGAAAGTACTTATTCGTTCTTTATTTTTTCAATACTAAGCTTAGCTTAAATCGACATTTTTTGTGCCAAAGAACCACGTTGCAATAAAGCCAACCGCATAAGAAATCACTAAGCCCGCAGCAAACACAAGCATACCTGCAAAAATACCCGCGCTTGATGTCATTAATGGTAATGCGACAATACCTGATGGACCAAATACCGTATTCAAACCCACTGGTAATCCCATGTAAGACACTAATCCGATAAAGAAACCACCGGCAGACCCACCAATACACGCCGTAATAAACGGTTTTACTCGTGGTAATGTCACACCATAAATAAGCGGCTCACCTATACCTAAGAAACCAAATTGGCATTTGGAGATTCATTTCCCATGATATAAAGTTGATCTAATAGCGTAGCAAAACCCAATAACAAA
Source organism: Aliivibrio salmonicida LFI1238 (assembly GCF_000196495.1). Classification (NCBI taxonomy): domain Bacteria; kingdom Pseudomonadati; phylum Pseudomonadota; class Gammaproteobacteria; order Vibrionales; family Vibrionaceae; genus Aliivibrio; species Aliivibrio salmonicida. The sequence goes on along the minus strand of NC_011312.1, from coordinate 1,370,787 downwards.
CCAGCGGCAATGAAACCCGGAATTAACGGAGTAAAGATGGTCGCAAATTTACTTAAAAATCGCTGTGTTGCACTCGTTTGTTTCTTTTTAGTTTCTGTTTATGCTCAGAAGCAACGTCTTTCAACTCTTTTTGTTTTGACGAATCAGGCGTGTCGCTATTGTCTTCTCCCTCCATCATTTCATTCATCATTTCAGCGGCAGTTTGTGCTTTTCCTGCGCCTAAAACGATTTGAAATTGATCATCACTTTCAACCAAACCCATCACACCTGCAATGCGTTTAATCGTATCTCGATTCGCTAAGCTGTCATCATGCAAAGTAAGACGTAAACGCGTCATACAGTTGCCACATTTAATGACATTATTTTTGCCACCAATTGCGTTTAATATCTCTTGTACCATTGATGTCGTTATCTTGGCCATGCCATTTTCCTTTCTCAATCTAGAGGCTATTGCAGACCATATTGATCTGCATAGTCTGGTTAGCTATTAGCGAGTGCATCGCGAATAAATCCATTATATTCCGTCAATTTGTCTGTCGCACTTTTCGCATCGAGCCCAGACAACACAATAAGAATCGCTGTCTTACAGTGGTTATTACATTGAGATAACGACTCTGCGGCTTCCGTTTCTGAACAGCCCGTAGCCTCAATAACAATATTCTTTTGTCTCTGTACTAATTTTGCATTGGTTGCTTCGACATCAACCATCAAGTTACCAAATACTTTACCAGTGCGGATCATCGCTCCGGTTGTTAACATGTTCAGAACCAATTTTTGAGCCGTTCCGGCTTTCATACGAGAAGAGCCAGTTACGATTTCAGGGCCAACAACTGGTGTCATATTGATGTCTGCCAGTTCTGTCATTGGGCTATTTGGGTTACAACTCAGCGTTGCTACGGTTGCACCGACTGATTTTGCGTATGCCATCGCACCAAGAACATAAGGAGTACGTCCACTCGCGGCAATACCCACTAGCACGTCTTTCTCGTTCAATCCCAAATCTTGCAGATCTGATGCGCCTAATTCACGGTTGTCTTCTGCATTTTCTACTGCTTTTAAAATCGCTTTATGACCGCCAGCAATTAAACCCACAACCAGGTCAGGATTAGAGCCGTAGGTTGGAGGGCATTCACTTGCATCCAAAATACCTAAGCGGCCAGATGTGCCTGCACCGATATAAATCAAACGCCCACCACATTGAAACGCCACAGCAATTGCATCTACAACTTCAGCGATTTGAGGCAAAATAGCTTCAACGGCTAACGCCACTTTCTGGTCTTCTTTATTAATAACCGTCAACATTTCTACGGTTGATAACACATCTATTTGCTCACTTGCTTGATTACGGCTTTCTGTTACCAATGTGGTTAGATCAATTTTCATAATGGCGTTCTCTTCAAAAGATAAATTCTCAATTTCAATGGTTGCCATCATAAAGAATAAAAAATTCCATTTAGTGACCAAAATCACAACAAAAGTTATTCTAAACTCTCAAAATAAGTGGAATAAACAAAATTAACAGTAAGATAGAACACGTTAAATAACAGAAACAAACCATTAATTTTCAATAAGATAAAAACAATAAACCAATCAAGAATAATAAGAGTAAATTTGGAATAATTAATTCAAAAAAAGATAGGCATTATGAGTATTTTAGAAAAGATACAAAATCAGAGAAGCAATTTGTCAGCCAATGGCATTAAAATTTTAGATTTTATACTAGAACAGCCTGCGGCAATCGGTGCCTACTCTAGCCAAGAATTGGCAAATAGAGTTCAAGTTTCTCAATCTAGCATCATTAAGCTAACGCAAAAATTGGGCTTTAAAGGATTCACTGCTTTTAAATTGGCCATAATTGAAGACATAGGAAGAAAGCACGCCATCCTCGAACCAGAAAAGCCAATCCACAATAAAATCCACAGTGATGATTCTTCATTAACAATGGCTCAAAAACTGGTTCAAGAAAAACACCACGCCTTAGTTGCTACCACCAACGCCATTGATTACCAAGAGTTTGAACACATTATCTCGTTATTAAACAATGCTAACCGAATTCAAATTATTGGTATTGGAGGATCCGCATTAACCGCAAAAGATCTGTCCTTTAAATTACTAAAGATTGGAATGACAGCGTTATCAGAACAAGACAGTCATGTCCAAATCGCTACCGCGAATACGCTATCAAACACAGATGTACAAATGGCAATAGAAAAAGGAGCGACGGTTATTGCCCTTACCTCTACGAAGAAAAGTCCATTAAGGAAAGTCGCAAGCTATTGTATTGATACCATTGCAGATGAACGTCAGTTTCGCAGTTCATCCATTTCATCTCGTACGGCACAAAACGTCATTACCGATTTAATTTTTATGACCTTATTTCAATTAAGAAGTGACAGTGCCAAATTGCTTATCGATAAAATCTCATCGACTATCGACAGCATTAGATAATCGAGAACAACATAAGGTGCTTTTCTCTAGCAAATAACATTAATTGCCTATGGATTTAGGCAACATGCCTCTCTGTAGTTTAGTATAATTCAGCTCCATAATAATTGCCCTGTTGGTAATTAAATAGACCGGTAATATAAAAATGAAAGACATCTTATTTTCTTTTCAAGGACGTATTAGTCGCAAGCAATTCTGGCTAGGTACATTATTCATGATCGTTCAATCATTAGTACTTTTTGGACTGTTATTAATGACATTTGATGTAGAAACTAAGTAAGCGTGCGGGGAACTACACCTTGTCTTTTACATTCCAAGGTAAAAGTGAATCGATATCTGGCGATCCAACACATAAACGATCTAGACAATACCTAATATAATCGTAAGGGATTAATCCGTTTGCCTTTGCTGTTTCTACAATGCTGTAAAGCATTGCACTTGAATCTGCACCAGCCGTTGAACCCGAAAATAACCAGTTTTTCCGGCCGATAACAAACGGTTTAACCGCTCGCTCTGCTCGATTGTTATCAATAGATAACAATCCATCATCAATATAACGAACTAATTTATCCCATTGATTTAATGTATAGCTAATCGCCTCACCTAATTTTGTTTTAGGTGATACTCGACTAACTGCGCTATCAAGCCAATCACGGAGCTCTTTAAGTAAATCGCGGGCTTCTGTCTGCCTAGCAACATACTTGGCTTCAGGGGAAGCCTCTTTTAATAACGATTCGATCCGGTATAGCTTTTGGATTTTACTCAATACCCAATCTGCACTCCCTGTTTTCCCTTTTACTTGAACACGTTGAGCCTCAATAAATCGTCGACGTGCGTGTGCCCAACAGCCAACTAAAATCGCTTCAGTTTGTTCATAACCTTGGTAACCATCGGTATGTAAATACCCGTTATAACCTTTTAAAAAGTTAACTGGATGGTAGCCATGCCTGCTAGATTGATAATCATAAAGTACAATTCCAGGCAAAACACCAGAGCCTGGAGAATCATAGCCAGAGCAGTAGACCCACATATAACATTTTGCTTTTTCAACATCCAACACATTTACCGTTGTTTCATCACAATGCAGAGTGGGTTGTTCAAGCAAAATACGATGTACTCGTTATTAAGAGGGGTAAATAGTACCGAGCATTTTATTAACCAATCCGCCATCGTTCGCCGTCCAATAATGATACCCCATTGCTGAAATAACGTTTCTTGACGATAAAGTGGAAGACTGTATTGAAATTTAGCCGTAATAATTTGAGCAAGTAAACTTGCGGTCGCAATCCCTTTAGGGATTGGTGACGCTGGCATTGGGGCTTGTTTAATGTCTACTGAAGTATTGTTTTTTTCACAATTTCGGCAAGCATATTTAGGACGAACATGTTGAATAACTTCCACTTTAGCTGGTACAAATTCCAACTTTTCACTGATGTCTTTACCCATCGCATGCATCTCTAGACCGCAACACTTACAAGTTTTATCTTTTATGTCGTGGATAATAACAGTACGCGGTAAGTCTTCAGGTAAGCGTTGGCGTTTTGGCTTTTGACGAGTGTAGGTAATCGTTTGTGTGTCATCATTTTCAATGATGATTTCTTCTTCTGTTTCATTGAATAAATCAAATTGAGTCGAGTCAGATTCACTGCTTTTACCAAAGCGCTGATGTTGAGCCAGCCGAAATTGCTCTAGAAGACGGTTATATTTATTTTCAAGCTGAAGCACAAGTGCTTTCAGCTCGTCAATGGTATCAGGAAGTGGTTTTATTTTATCAGTCATGTAGATGACTATATAACGATAATACAGGTAATCAATCGGTTGCCTCCTATTCTTGACTGAGAATCAACTATTTAAAGGGTTGTTTGATAATGTACCGGTTGATGTCCTAAGATATCAAAACCTTGTAATAGCAGTGTCAGTTGCTGCTCTGATAATGCTAACGTATCGTTATTTATATTTCGTGGCCATTTGAAGCGGTCTTCATCTAATCGCTTGTACCATAAAGCGAATCCTGTTTTATCCCAATACAATATTTTGAGTTTATCACGAGGCTTATTGCAAAATATAAATAGAGCATCACTAAACGGTGATAGTTGCATTTCTTGCTCAACAATCACGACAAGGCCATTAATGGCCTTGCGAAAATCGACAAAATCACGATGAAGATAAATGGTGGAAACATCAGTAAATACATTCATGATTGATACCCTTTTAATAAGAGTCCTATCCAGTGAGGTTCAGTATTAGCTGGCAATGTTAATCGCAATTTTCCGATAGAAAGTTGAATATCTGGTAATTGTGGAGTGGCGATGATAGTTGATGTTAACGCTTCTACTTTCAAGAAAGTAGAAGCGTTAATCTTTTGTTTCCATCGTGCTTTACGTGCACTAAATGTCTTTGGCAGAATATTATGGTTACGACAAAATTCAGCGGCACTAAGCTTGCTAGATTGCTGAGATTCAAATAGAGCGTGCCATTGCTCTGGTGTTCTCTTTTTATCTTTTTGCATAATTACGTTCTCGTTAAATGAAAGATCGTAAGATACGCATAATGAATTTTATTTGTTAGGTGTAGTTCCCCGCACGCTTACGCTTATAGCATCAAAAATACAGAGACAAAAAAGGCACGAACAATCTGAATAATATATTCATCGTTCATGCCTTCCAATTTCGAAATATTGGTGTTTTATGCCGTCGCTAGATCTCTAAACGCCATCAATAATTCTTTTTGCTTATCCGTTAGATTTGTCGGAGTCGCTACGATAATTTCTACCATTAGATCCCCTGTAATTCCTTTACGGCCTTTCACGCCTTTATCTTTCATTCGGAATTTACGACCACTTTGAGTACCTGCTGGCACTTTCAATTTAAAGCGGCTTTCTAACGTTTGGATCTCAACTTCACCACCAAGGGCTGCGGTTGCAAAATCCATTGTAACAGGGCAAATTAAATCGTTACCATCACGTTTTAAAATCTCATGAGGACGAGTATTAATTTGAATTAATAAATCCCCAGCCGGACCACCATTGGCTCCAGATTCGCCTTTACCAGAAAAGCGAATTTTCTCACCATCATCAATACCCGCAGGTACTTTGACGTTGATTTTTTTATTCTCGCCATTAATTGGTAATTCGATGACTTGCTCACACCCATTAATGGCATCCGCAAATTCAACTGTTAAGTTAAACTGACGATCTTGGCCTTTTTGTGGACGAGGACGACGTTGTTGAGAGAACATGTCTTCAAACCCACCACGACTGCGCCCGCCGCCGCCAAATGCACCACCAAAAATATCTTCAAATCCGCCGTAGCCTTGGCTCTGACCACCAAAGCCACCGCCACCTGAGCCACCATTTTGGAATGCAGCGTGACCATAATCATCGTATTGCCCGCGTTTATCGGCATCCGTTAAAATTTCATACGCTTCTTTGATTTCTTTGAACTTGTCTGCGGCTTGTGGATCACCCTGATTCTTATCTGGGTGGTATTTCATCGCAAGACGTTTGTACGCTTTTTTAATCTCTTTTTCTGTGCTGCTTTTAGAGACACCAAGGACTTCATAATAATCACGTTTAGACATGACTCAACCTCGTCAATGAATAGAAACAGGCGTCAGAGAGAGCTCAAACGCCTGTTATAAAATAATACTAATCAATGGAGTTTATGTCCTATCAGATTAAGGTCAAGATCTATCTCACATTATGCGGTAAGTTCTTGCCATTTATCTTCTTTACATTGCCAATTTCCACACAAAATCACTCTATTTAAGTATTAATAAATAGAATAATAATGACGTAAACGTAATATCTTTCTCACTGTAATCCCATTATAAAAAAATCGCAGCTTATTAATGGCTGCGATCTTTTTATTTTACGCTGTACTCACGATTATTTCTTTCCGGTAAGCATCTCTGGTTTTCGTATCCAATAAATCAGAGTTAAGCTACAACAGAGAATAATAATAGTTGCAGGTAATCCGCCTAAATTAGACAACTGTTTAACCCCATCGATACCAACCGTACTCACCATTATCCAAGCAACCAAACCAATGATCGTTCCCCAGAGCATCTTAATCGGTAATGACGTACCGTCTTCTGAATCGGAGTTGAACCCTTTAGTACAAAGATCACCAATCGCATCCGTACTCGAATCGGCCGCGGTTACGTAAGAAATAAAAGCAACTAAGACTAAGAAAAACGATGTTACTCCACCAAATGGTAATTGATGTACGATGTAATACAATAATTGCTCAATACCACCATTACTTAATATATCATTCAATCCACCGTTCGTTTCCGTATCCATGTGAACAGCGGTTCCAGAAAAAACCGAAACCCAAACAAGAATAAATAAACTAGGATAAATAACATTCATTTGGATAAACTCTTTTACGGTATAGCCTCGTGCAATTTTCCCCAAGAACATTGCGGTAATAGGCGCCCAAGCAAACCAAACCGCCCAATAGAACACACTCCAATATTGAGGCCAAGGGTCATTCGCAGCCTGTCCGGTAAATAAACTTAATCGGAAGAAGTTTTGTAAATAAGCACCTAGCCCTTCAACCCCGATAGATAAGATATATACGGTCGGTCCACAGATAAAAACAAACACAAGTAATGCAATAAGCATCCAAAAATTGGCCGCAGAAAGTCGAGCAATCCCCTTTGTTAACCCACTCGCAGCAGACACTAAAAAGGTTACAACAATCATGGCAATGAATATGCCTAAAGTAACGGCGTTTCTCTCAATATCTATAAACTGACTGACACCGCCAAGCATCGTTAACGCACCCGTACCTAATGACGATGCCATGCCCACAACCAGTGAATATAAAGCAAGCGCATCAATCACATCCGCAACTTTATCATTAATATAACGACCAAAGATTGGACGTAATGGGCTAGTAATAGAGAATGGTAATTTTAAATTATAAAAAGTCAGTGCGAAGATGAGAGCCGGAACCGCATAAATAGCGTAAGGCGTTGGTCCCCAATGTAAAAACATAGCAGAAAAAGCAAACAAGATTGCATTCGGACTGCCCGGCTCTATACCCAGACTTTCTGGTGGTGTATGTAAATGATAGATAGGTTCCGCAGTGGTCCAGAAAAGAACACCAACAGCTAATGTGGTACATAACACAATCATAAACCACCGTGGCTTACTGATGCGTGGAACACTGTTTTCTCCGCCAATACGGACGTCACTGATTTTAGAAAAATAGGTAATGACGATGAGAACTAAAAGATAAAAACTACCGAAACTAAATAACCAAGAGAACTTATCCAATACAAAGCTATTTGCGGCGCTTGTTAACGCAGTAAAACTTTTTAGATCCACAAGACTGAGAATCAGTGCTGCCACTAAAACTAAAAATGTAGGGAAAAACACCAAAGGGCGTATTGATTTTAACATGATTTCTTCCTTGAACGTGCTTACATAAAGTGACGCTTGATAGTTTCTGTAAACTGCTTTTCAAAAACGACATCATTGTCATAAAAAGCTTTCCAGTTTGCTGTGATATAAAAATAATCATGGTCACAAATCATTTCATAATGGCATTCAATCCCTGTCCACCACCCTTCACGTCCCATATCCACTTTCAATCGGATATCATTTTTGGCACTCAAAGGATCATCAGGATGAATGCTCAGTTCTTGATGAATAATAAAATCGATTTCACTTTGTGATGATTCATAAAATTGTCGTCCAAAATCCTCCATAGTTTCAAGCGTTACGACCCCGGTTTTGTAGTCCCGATGAGTCACCCGTTTACTGTCTGACGGTCTTAATATCTTACCGTTAAACGAAACGGTTTTATTGTGCTCTGGTACTGATTTTGAACATATTGGTTGAGCATTAACTGGCAAAGTAATCGAACTGTGTTGTGGGTAAACAGTCAGTGTTGCATTATCTGCTGTCGGCCAAATAAGAGGCCAGTAAGCGGTCGAAATCGCAATACGAATTTTATGCCCTTTAGGGATAACATACGCCATGTGATTTACTTTTATTTCAATGTCATACCTTTCATCAGGATTTAACGCTTGGGGAAACTCATGACTGTCTCTATGAGTCAAATTTAAAATACCATGGCTGACTTTTGTTACTTGCCCATTAGGATGTACATCAGAAATTCGAACAATCACACTCGCTTGAGGTTTATCACTCGACAAATTGAGATTAGCGAGCACTTGGCCTGCAATCGATACCTCTTGCTCTAATATCAGAGAATCAAACACCAATGATCCAGAGTCATCTATACGTTGATCCGCAGGATGCTCCATATCTAATCGAATGCCCGCGCAAAAGCGGCCACCATCAAGCCCAACCGTTTGTGGTGAGCAAATACTCATCGTATCCGATTCACTTGCCGTGGTTTTCAATCCACTATCCGATAGATGCCAAATTTGATATTGCGTATTGTCAGAGGGCCAATCAGGTTCCGATACCCACTTCCCTGGACGAGTGTCATAATCCGTTGCCGGCGTCACACTGTCTTGTAAATAATAATTGAGTTTAGGCTCATCCATAATTCCGTTATCGATACCTTTAAGCCAGCGATCCCACCAACGTACCGATTCTTTTACGTAATCCATTTTAGGATTAGGAAACGCGATATTGGGGTATTTATGCGCCCAAGGTCCCACTAACCCTTTTGTCGGAACATCAAGATTCTGAAGCAAAGTAAATACGGTATTACGATAACCATCAGCCCAGCCTCCCATTGCATATACTGGGATCTTAATATCAGAATATTTTTCACACACCGAACCGTGTTTCCAATAGTCATTACGTATTTGCTCTGTTAACCAAGGCTTGGCTAAAAAAGGCATATTTTCTAATCGCTCTAGCCAAATTTCTTTCCAGTTTTCCCCAACAAGCGCCTTGTCCGGCGAGCGACCTTGCGCGTAAGCCCAAAAAAACGCAGCCCAATCCATGTTGTCATTTAATAGACAGCCACCATTAAAATGAATGTCATCACGATAGCGGTCGTCCGTTGAACACTGGGTGATGATTGCTTTTAAAGCAGGTGGATTTAACGCGGCGACTTGTAAAGAATTAAAGCCACCCCACGAAATCCCCACCATACCAAGATTACCGTTACACCACGCTTGAGCAGCAATCCAAGTGATCACATCACAGCCATCTTGTAATTCTTGAGTGGAATACTCATCCGTCATGAAACCTTCAGATTCTCCACACCCTCTTAAATCGACTCGCACACAAGCATAACCTTGTGCAGCCGTTTGGGGCATGGTGATTTCATCACGGATGATTGTGCCGTCATTTTTTCGATAAGGAAGAAACTCTAAAATAGCAGGGACTGGGTTAGTGTGGGCATCTTCTGGCATCCAAGCTCGATAAGCAAGGCGAGTACCATCGGGTAACGTAAGATAATCATGGTGAATTTCTTTAACTGTATTCATGCGAACCTTAATAATAGAACTGATATCAACATCATAGAAGGCTAGCGTTGTGCGTAAACCGCTTTTTAGTTAACATATCCTTAACTAAAAGTTCAGAATAGGTGTCAGTCATGGCCATTAATCATAAAAATATTCCTTCTCTGAGTTGCCTAATTGTATTTGAAGCAGCTTCTAGGTTAGGAACGTTGACTAAAGCGGCTGATGAATTATGTGTCACCCCTACAGCGGTTAGTAAGCAAATAAAAAAGTTAGAAGCCTTTTTAAATACTCAGTTATTCACTCGCGGTAAACAAGGTGTAGAGCTAACCCCTAAAGGCGCACTTTATTTAAACAGTGTGATTGAAGCGTTAGAGATACTATCAAGTCAGCGCATACCAATGGATGATGAACATAACCCCCTCCCCCTAAATATAGAAATAGGAACGTGTTTTTCTCACTTTTGGTTGCTGCCTAAATTGGATGATTTTCGTAATAAATACCCCGAGATCACATTGAATTTAGTGATTAATAATGACAGGAACATTGGCGATAATGCGGATTATGATATGGCCTTTTTCTATTCATCTATGGATTCAATCAATAAAAATAATCATTTACTCTTTGCTGAGAAAGTCCTACTCGTATGCAGTCCCGATTTTCTAAAAAAACGACCTGAATGTACTGATTTATCTCAGCTTTGGCAGCAGCCTGTTATTATGCTGAAAGAGACCTTATCATTTTGGGAAGATTGGCAATCGTGGGCTGATGTGTATGGAATCGAATACCAACCGCCTCAAAATGTTATTCAAGTTGAGGATCAAGTTTCCGTTATTCAAGCCGCGGTTAATGATGCGGGAATTGCACTAGCTTGGGATTGGCATGTAAGGGAATTAATAGAACAAGGGAGGTTGGTTGCGTTAACCAAGCCGGTTGAATTTAACACGAATGCCTTCTTTTTATCGGTTTCAGAAGACAGTGATCATTTCGCTTCTCAACTCTTTGTAGATTGGATTATTTCTACTGAACGTGCCTATTTGAATTCATAAAAAAGCCCTAATAGACGTATTATTCCATTAAGGCTTTCGTTGTGTATGTTTGTTGTTCACATCAATTTACAAGAATCAGTTACGTAATGATTTCATCTGTAATTTAGAGAAAAATTCATCATCAATAATGAAATCAAAATGCGCTTTATTAATAAGAATTTCGGTTTTATAACCCGATTTATTGGCAGGGATCATATCGATACGAGTGGCAACATTGCGGCCATTAAACTCTTTAATATCATTCGTGCTCATCGTATTAACCAATTTATTAAACTCATCGTACGATTCGACTTTACGTTGAATAAACGTCTTTTGTGAAATCCATAAACGCACTTTGCTCAACATGATAGGGGCATCTGGTTTTGCAATGGCATCAATCACCCACGTTTTATCGCCGTCAATCACCTCTTCTTTGATGATTGTTTGATCATAGTCGGCCACTATCGATGATTGATTGCTCACATCATTAGTCGTAAAGTCCGATGCCAACCAAAATCGGTCTAATTTTGATGGCACAATTTTACTGACCTTCTCTGCTCTTGGATCCCAATTCCAAATCTCATTGTCACGTTTCAGAGACGCATTTCCCCGTTCTTCTGCGGGAGCGGTAACAAGCACTAAAGAAAGGTCTTTTCCTTTATTCCAACTTTTCATACTCAGACTTCGTGTCGAATCAGGACGGATGACGTTCATGGTCAATTCTATGTATCTTGACTCTCCTCGCATCTGCTTATCTGATTTTTCAACAATCGCCTTTGCTGACAGCGTTTCTGCAGCAAAAACATGCCCAACGACTCCAAAAAACGCAAAAAATAGAACAATTTTAATAACCAGTTTGATTTTATTTTTCATAATACACCTAGCCATGATGCTTAATTTATGAACTTATTTTAATCCGTTTTGACGAATAATTTCGTGACCTCTAAGACGAAACAACTCAAAGAAAAGTCAGAATAATGTCAAAAATTAAGGCATTGTGGCAATGAGACGTTCAATTAAAATAGCTAATGCTTTAGGTTGAAATTTTCGTTGTTTATACACCAAAAAAGATTGTCTTGGTGGGAACTTATGATCGGAAAATATTTCGATAAGATCCATCTCAGGCATGATCAAATGATAAGGTAATGTTGCAGCACCTAGCCCTTTCACCGTGGCATGAAGCACTTGACCAATATCATTCACTTGCAAACGAGGGTGAATGTGGATCTGCTTTAATGTTTGAGTTTGATCGGTATATGTCATGGTCTTTTGATCGTCTAATCGAATCCAATCAAGTTCTTCGATTTGAGCGACTTTATGCTTATCCCAATAAGACGTTGCGACAAAGACACCATGCTGAGCTAAGAATAGAGGGCGAGCAATCATGTCCTCTGCTCTGCTAATATCAAACGTAAGCACTAAGTCTCGGTCTGTTTTTGGTAACGCATCTTCGGCGCATAAATTAATTTCAATTGACGTTTGTGGGAACTCTAATAAAAAATCAGTAATTAATTCTCTAACGTAGAAATTGTAAAAACGATAAGGCAAAGACAATCGAATATTTCCAACAACCTCTTCAACCTGTTCACTCAATTGGTGGCAGTTACTTTCTAGTAGATTAAATTGGTCTTCTAATAACTGATAGTAATGTTGACCTGTTTGAGTCGGAACAAGCTCTCGACCTTTCTTCTCTAACAGTCGAACATTCAGCTTCTCTTCCATTAATGATAAACGGCGTGAGACGGTCGAAACGGGTAATCCCAATGCTTTTGCGGCTGCTTGTTGAGATCCCAGTTGCACTACTTTACAAAACAAAAACAGATCATCAATAGTTCCAAATATGGAATTCATACTTTTATATCTCGCTATTTTTCATCATTAATGAAATTAATATACTTAATCTCATTCAAACAATCACGATAACAATCAAAAATAGAGAGATGATGATGAGTAAAACACAATTCTGGGTATCTGGTACCATTTCAGCAATTAGAATGAGAGGAATAAGACCCAGACCGCACCATACTAGTGAGAATATCCCCTAATTAAAACCAACGCTTCACCTGATTGGCATACACTTTAAAGTCCTCACCAAACAATTTAACCAGCATTTTTTCTTCTGGTTCAATTTGAAAACGATTCATATAAAGAACAAAACCTAACGCACTCACTAAACCAAGTGGATGTTGGGTATAAGCAACACTACTCAACAAAGCCAGTAGTAGCCCAAGGTACATAGGATTACGAGTGTATTGATAAATACCAGAGCTCACTAATGAAGAACTGCTTTCTGGTTTAAGTGGATTAACCGTTGTTTTTGCCTCTCGAAATTCTTTTACTCCGCACAACGCAATTCCCCCACCTAAAGTAATCAAACTGAGAACAAGAACGTAGCTCAACCAAGGCAAGTAAAACAGGTTAAAAGGAGCAAGGTAGTCAAAAACGAACACAGTTGCCATAAACAACAACATGACTAACGGGGGCGGAACTCTCAGTTCTAATTTTGAGCGCATTTGTTCTCCTTTCACACGGTGATTCTCTGTCCATATAGATCCAGCGCTTACTTTAACAGTCAAGATTACAATGTCACTGGCCTTTTCTTAATTATTCAAGAAATATAGGTCAATAACGGCACAACGCTTAGTCTTAATCCTTCCTTCTCAAAATTCACCGTTCTATTTTCTAGCCCCTTTACCTCAAAAAAACTCAATAAAACAATATCTTTTTTATACTTTTTTTGTATAATTTATTGATAATAGTTATCAATCGTATTTAAGTGAAGTAAAAATGAATAATGAGAATTTAAAAAACTTACGTCTTAAAGATTTAGAAAAAATGATCAAATCACATCACTTTTGGCGATATTTAGTCGCAACTACCCTTGTTGTTTTTTGTATGGATTCATTATTACAACATCGTGATTATTTCGGATTCGTTGAATTTCGTCCCCTGTTTTTACTTATCACCTTCCCTTTGTTGTTCTTATCAATTAGAAATCATAATGATTCCGTTAAAACGGATGAAGAAAAGAGCAAGGATATAAAAAGATGGGAGATAAGAAATCTTGGCCGTTACGAATTCATTATTATTCTATTAATCATATTTCTCTTCGTTCCACTGACATTTTTTGGTCAATACACTGCTTTTGTGCATATATTTAAAGCGTCTTTAATTACCTTTGCGATTCAATGTCTTTTAAAGAAAAGCAATAACAAAGTGAATCAGAAATAATTCATCAATCTACGTACATTCCTCACTTTAAAAAAATGACTGCATTGTGATGTAAAACAATACCGTTATGGGTATTTATATGTTTATATATACATGAAGCTCTTATGCTAAGTCGTTATTTTTAAAGAAAAACCTTTATAATTAAAAGGTTAGAAAGGAAATTGATTATTATGTCATCTGATTTTTATGGCTCTAGTAGCACTTATGCCCGTCAAGAAAGTGGTTACCGTGAAAAAGCATTAAAACTATACCCTTGGGTTTGTGGTAATTGTGCTCGTGAATTTGTGTATTCAAACCTACGAGAATTAACGGTTCACCATAAAGATCACGACCACACCAACAATCCAAATGATGGCAGTAATTGGGAACTATTATGTTTGTTCTGCCATGATCACGAGCACTCTAAATACACAGAGCACGATCAATATGGCTCAGAGATTAAAGCAGGTGAAGATGATCACCAATCAGCAACACACAATCCGTTTGCGGCTTTAAAAGCGATGATGAAAAAGTAATTATTAATTATCATCAACGCCTTATATGACCTTTCTAACGAACAGAAAGGTCATTATCTTCCCCTCTTCTTTTATATTCAAACCTCATCATGAAAATCGAAAATAGCCCAGTAACTCAACATCAATTCAATGGTGTCGATTTCTATTTAAAACGCGACGACCAACTTCATCCCCAATTCTCTGGTAACAAAGCTCGAAAGTTCATGGGACTATTAGAAGGTGACTTTCCAAATATCACGACACTGATTGGCTACGGCTCACCACAAGCAAATTCACTGTACTCATTAGCCGCATTGGCGACATTAAAAGAATGGCACCTCGATTTTTATGTTGATCATATCCCCTCTTTTTTAAAAGAGAATCCCAAAGGAAATTACCGCGCGGCGTTAGATCTTGGGGCAAATATTATTGCTCTAAATTCACTTGAAAGTGCAAAACAAGATGATGGTTCAGTCTTAAGCAGTTTGGATTACATTCAACATATAAGACAGCCTAAAGAACATGAATTATTTGTACCTGAAGGTGGTCGTTGTGGTCTGGCAGAAAGTGGCGTAAAGCAATTAGCTCAAGAACTTATCATTTGGAAAGAAGAACAGGCACTCTCCTCTCTAACGGTTGCTTTACCATCAGGTACAGGAACAACCGCACTCTTTCTTCATAAGCATTTAAAAGCACACGATACCAAAGTTATTACCTGTGCTTGCGTTGGCGGAAATCAGTATCTCACAGATCAATTTCTGGAACTTGGTGAAACCGACCATCCTGAAATATTAACACCAACTAAAAAACATCACTTTGGTAAATTATACCGTCACGATTACGATATTTGGAAACACTTACACGACCAAACCAATGTAGAGTTTGAATTGCTGTATGACCCATTAATGTGGCGTTGTCTAGTTGATTGGCTACCGAACAATCCCAATACCACACTTGTTTATATCCACCAAGGCGGCTTGTTAGGTAATGAAAGCATGCTACCGAGATACATAAGAAAATATGAGAACTAATGACATGATACGTAAGACGGTTTTGACCCCATTTTTTATCTTATTTATGCTATTCGCCAACACCTCAATGGCGGCATCACTTAATGACACTATGATCGATCTTGAAAAACAAACATCCGGTGACATTGGTGTGGCCGTTTTAGATACCAAAACAAACCAAATATGGAGCTATAAAGGCAATCAACGATTTCCAATGATGAGCACCTTTAAAACACTTGCTTGTGCGAAGATGCTGCATGACGCAGACAAAAAAATCATTAATAAAAAAACTGAAACAGCCATCGCACAAAAGGATTTAATCCCTTGGTCTCCAATAACAGAAAAGTACGTAGGTAAAAGCATTTCTACAGAAAAAGCCTGTGAAGCCACAATGCTCATGAGTGATAACACCGCCGCCAATATCGTATTACAGCAAATAGGCAGCCCAAGTTCGCTAACTGCTTTTCTTCGATTAATGGGTGATAGCACGACACAACTGGATCGCATTGAACCTACATTGAATGAGGCAAAAAAAGGCGATATCAGAGACACAACAACACCTATTGCAATGGTTCATACCATTAACAAACTTCTGTTAGGTAATACACTGACCACTACCGATAAAGTGACACTGAAAAAGTGGATGATGGATAACAAGGTGTCTGATCCCCTATTACGATCTATTTTACCAATACATTGGTCTATTGCTGATCGCTCAGGGGCTGGAGGTTATGGGTCTCGTGGGATCACCGCAATTATTTGGAATGAACATCGCTTACCGTTGATCATCAGTATTTATCTAACTCAAACGGACCTTACATTGGCAGAGCGTAATGACATTATCGTTCACGTTGGCTCCGCATTATTTACACAATTCAACGTAAAATAGAACTCGTGAAGCCAAAGTTCACTTAATTAACGCCTCGGTTCACTGATTCTCGTTTTATGAATAATGCCTTTTCTATATAGCTTGAAGAGGTAAATGCGTATACTGTCGCTCCTTAATTTTTAACTTACACGGTTACTGAAAGATGATTATTTTAACTACCAACTTTGGCGATATTCATATTGAGCTTAATAAAGAAAAAGCACCGGTTAGCTCAAAGAACTTTTTAAAGTACTGCCAAGACGGTTTTTATGAAGGTACAATTTTTCATCGCGTGATTAAAGGTTTTATGATCCAAGGCGGCGGGTTTACTGCTGATATGCAAGAGAAAGAAATGCGCGCCCCTATTGTTAATGAAGCAAACCGTGGTTTAAAAAACTTAAATGGTACAATCGCGATGGCTCGTACCGATGCGCCTCACTCTGCAACCAGTGAGTTTTTTATTAACATCGCTAATAATACCTTTCTTGATCACACGGCAACAACCAATACGGGTTGGGGCTATACCGTGTTTGGTGAAGTCACTATTGGTATGGACGTAGTTAAGAAAATTGCCAAAATAAAAACAAAATCAATGGGTGAATTTGATGATGTTCCAAAAGAGAGTATCATTATTGAAAAAGTGACTATTATTGAAGAGTAACAAACGCATTACTCTCCCTTAAATAACACTAAAAACGGTGCTAATTATAGCGCCGTTTTAGATCCCCCTAATGCAATTTTCTGGGATAAACCAATATTAACGCCATAGATAAACACCAAATGCTTATCTAATAGAAAACGGAACTCAATGAATGTCTTTATCTAAAAAGTTAAAACATATTTCGGCCTCTTTGTTATTAATTGCGTCATCAAGTGCGATCGCTAATACGTCGCTTCCCCTCTCTCCAGAGAAAATAACCCAGCCTTATCCTGAGGTGGAAGTAGAAACAATTCACTCAGCACAATCTCTTATTAGTGAGTTTAAAGAGCATCAGTACCAATTAAGCAACATTACAAAAAATAGTACGGTCCCTGTTTTCTTTGTTGAAAATCTTCCTGATGATTTAAATTCATTACCAGTAGAAGAGAAAATATCAGGATTTATTCGTTTATTACTACCAACAATTATTGATGTAAATAAGCACATCATTACCGTTAGAAATGAAGCGATTTCATTATCCAAACAACCAAAAACAGAATGGACAAAAGAAGAAAGTCTGTGGATGAGTAATTTAATGGCGTCTTATGATGTTAACACCAACAACATCGATGAGTTACTTCTTCATCTTGATGTTATCCCTGTAGGCATGGTGCTTGCTCAAGGTATCGATGAAAGTGGTTGGGGTACAAGTTACTTCGCTATCAATGGTAATAGCTTATTTGGTGAACATCTGTCATCTCAAGGTGGTAAGTATTTAAGTACCCCTGGTGGGCATGTAAAAGTAGCCGCATTTGATAACCTTTTTGAAGGTACTGCGCGCTATATGTACAACTTAAACACAACATCGGCTTACCATGATCTTTGGACGTTACGTCAACAATTACGCAAAGATAATAAGTTATCAGGCTATGAGTTGGTTGAATCACTGTCTCATTATTCAACCCGTGGACAAGCGTACGTTGATAATTTACAAGCACTAATCAAACATCATCATTTAGACAGTTTTGATAATGTTGAGTTTAATTACACGACACCACTGCGTATTCGATTTACAAAATAAAAAGAAAAGGTTGTGACTGACTAATGTTACAACCTTTTTTATTGACACATTTTCAACCAAATTAAACTAGACGATTGCTATACTAGCCAGTTACACTTTCTAGCTTACTTTGGTCTCGGGTAAATAACGATGAAAGACATGCGACAATCTATGCTCGATGCAGGATTCAAACTAATTAATGAACATGGTTTTGCTGGCGTAGGCTTGATGAAAATCATCAATGAAGCCCAAGGAACGAAAGGTTCTTTTTATCATTACTTCAAATCTAAAGAACATTTTGGAGAGACTTTACTTAGTGATTATTTTGAAGAACACTTAGCGATCTTAGAAACATTTCTAAGTGATGATTCAATGACTCGCAATGAGCGTGTAAAAGCATACTTCCAGTACTGGGCAACCTCTAAATTGACTGATGATTTCCATATTAAATGCCTCGTGGTAAAACTGGCAGGTGAAATCTCTGGAGCGTCTGGTAAGATGCAGATGGTTATGGCTGAAGGTGCAGAAAAAGTGATTCAGCGTATGGCTCAGTTCTTTGAACAAGGTAATACTGAGAACGATTTTACTATCCAAAATCCAGAAGACACCTCTCGTATGATATATAGCTTATGGCTTGGTAGCACACTGTTAGCAGC
Organism: Aliivibrio salmonicida LFI1238; assembly: GCF_000196495.1. Lineage (NCBI taxonomy): Bacteria > Pseudomonadati > Pseudomonadota > Gammaproteobacteria > Vibrionales > Vibrionaceae > Aliivibrio > Aliivibrio salmonicida. The sequence continues at coordinate 1,351,957 of NC_011312.1, read as the reverse complement.
AATGCAGAAACGCAGAGAGATCCTTAATAACGCAATGAAAGACACGCTAATCATTCTTAAATGTTAATCAACCTTATTAAAAATAATTTCAATAAATAAAGCAAGAGCATAATTAGTCGAATAAACATTCGATTATTAGTATCAATGAAAAACAGGTCACTTTATTAATATCGGCTTAATTTCTATCATATAAGCTTTTATATTACTTTAACCTTCACGATATATACATAAAGCGGAATTACAACAAAAAATCCGCTTAAATTAAATGTTACTTATACTGTCTTGTTTACAACGAAATATATTAATTTTTTATTTCTTCCCAAGGACCCCATTCATTTTCTCCTGGGATTTCATTTATATTCCACCATTTTGATACAAATCGAATGCTGTTGTGTGACACTTCATTTCCTTTTAAATATATTTTATTTTTATCCCATTCTTCGTAAGCGTGCGGGGAACTACACCTTGTCTTTTACATTCCAAGGTAAAAGTGAATCGATATCTGGCGATCCAACACATAAACGATCTAGACAATACCTAATATAATCGTAAGGGATTAATCCGTTTGCCTTTGCTGTTTCTACAATGCTGTAAAGCATTGCACTTGAATCTGCACCAGCCGTTGAACCCGAAAATAACCAGTTTTTCCGGCCGATAACAAACGGTTTAACCGCTCGCTCTGCTCGATTGTTATCAATAGATAACAATCCATCATCAATATAACGAACTAATTTATCCCATTGATTTAATGTATAGCTAATCGCCTCACCTAATTTTGTTTTAGGTGATACTCGACTAACTGCGCTATCAAGCCAATCACGGAGCTCTTTAAGTAAATCGCGGGCTTCTGTCTGCCTAGCAACATACTTGGGCTTCAGGGGAAGCCTCTTTTAATAACGATTCGATCCGGTATAGCTTTTGGATTTTACTCAATACCCAATCTGCACTCCCTGTTTTCCCTTTTACTTGAACACGTTGAGCCTCAATAAATCGTCGACGTGCGTGTGCCCAACAGCCAACTAAAATCGCTTCAGTTTGTTCATAACCTTGGTAACCATCGGTATGTAAATACCCGTTATAACCTTTTAAAAAGTTAACTGGATGGTAGCCATGCCTGCTAGATTGATAATCATAAAGTACAATTCCAGGCAAAACACCAGAGCCTGGAGAATCATAGCCAGAGCAGTAGACCCACATATAACATTTTGCTTTTTCAACATCCAACACATTTACCGTTGTTTCATCACAATGCAGAGTGGGTTGTTCAAGCAAAATACGATGTAACTCGTTATTAAGAGGGGTAAATAGTACCGAGCATTTTATTAACCAATCCGCCATCGTTCGCCGTCCAATAATGATACCCCATTGCTGAAATAACGTTTCTTGACGATAAAGTGGAAGACTGTATTGAAATTTAGCCGTAATAATTTGAGCAAGTAAACTTGCGGTCGCAATCCCTTTAGGGATTGGTGACGCTGGCATTGAGGCTTGTTTAATGTCTACTGAAGTATTGTTTTTTTCACAATTTCGGCAAGCATATTTAGGACGAACATGTTGAATAACTTCCACTTTAGCTGGTACAAATTCCAACTTTTCACTGATGTCTTTACCCATCGCATGCATCTCTAGACCGCAACACTTACAAGTTTTATCTTTTATGTCGTGGATAATAACAGTACGCGGTAAGTCTTCAGGTAAGCGTTGGCGTTTTGGCTTTTGACGAGTGTAGGTAATCGTTTGTGTGTCATCATTTTCAATGATGATTTCTTCTTCTGTTTCATTGAATAAATCAAATTGAGTCGAGTCAGATTCACTGCTTTTACCAAAGCGCTGATGTTGAGCCAGTCGAAATTGCTCTAGAAGACGGTTATATTTATTTTCAAGCTGAAGCACAAGTGCTTTCAGCTCGTCAATGGTATCAGGAAGTGGTTTTATTTTATCAGTCATGTAGATGACTATATAACGATAATACAGGTAATCAATCGGTTGCCTCCTATTCTTGACTGAGAATCAACTATTTAAAGGGTTGTTTGATAATGTACTGGTTGATGTCCTAAGATATCAAAACCTTGTAATAGCAGTGTCAGTTGCTGCTCTGATAATGCTAACGTATCGTTATTTATATTTCGTGGCCATTTGAAGCGGTCTTCATCTAATCGCTTGTACCATAAAGCGAATCCTGTTTTATCCCAATACAATATTTTGAGTTTATCACGAGGCTTATTGCAAAATATAAATAGAGCATCACTAAACGGTGATAGTTGCATTTCTTGCTCAACAATCACGACAAGGCCATTAATGGCCTTGCGAAAATCGACAAAATCACGATGAAGATAAATGGTGGAAACATCAGTAAATACATTCATGATTGATACCCTTTTAATAAGAGTCCTATCCAGTGAGGTTCAGTATTAGCTGGCAATGTTAATCGCAATTTTCCGATAGAAAGTTGAATATCTGGTAATTGTGGAGTGGCGATGATAGTTGATGTTAACGCTTCTACTTTCAAGAAAGTAGAAGCGTTAATCTTTTGTTTCCATCGTGCTTTACGTGCACTAAATGTCTTTGGCAGAATATTATGGTTACGACAAAATTCAGCGGCACTAAGCTTGCTAGATTGCTGAGATTCAAATAGAGCGTGCCATTGCTCTGGTGTTCTCTTTTTATCTTTTTGCATAATTACGTTCTCGTTAAATGAAAGATCGTAAGATACGCATAATGAATTTTATTTGTTAGGTGTAGTTCCCCGCACGCTTACCATTCTTCTAATGATGGTTTAGGTATATCTCCGGTGTTGAACAACTTAATTGCAGCACTCGCATCCGCCAATCCAGAACCACAGCCAATACATTGATTTGGATTTGGAAATTCACGTGAAGATTGCTTAATAATTTCTTCTACTTTACCTGGAATGATCATAGGATCGGCTTGATATAATAAAGCAGCGAGTCCCGCAACATGAGGCGCCGCCATACTTGTGCCTTGATAATATGAGTATCCTTCAGTTGTCGGTTCTTTTTTTCCATTATTAATCGTCGATAAAATGGCCTCTTTTTTCCCTATTTTTGTGTACTCACCGCCAGGAGCTGCAATATCAACAACCTCTCCAAAATTTGAATAATAAGAACGACTGCCTAGATTATTAACGGCGGCGACAGTAATGACATTAGCACAACTGGCAGGGGTATAATTATCAGCATTACGATTACTGTTTCCGGCGGCAACAACAATTGTCGTCCCCTTTTCTACCGCAAGATTAATTGCATTCTGAGTAATACGAGAGCAACTCCCCTCACCACCCAAGGACATGTTAATCACTTGTGCAGGATTACTATTAATATCCGCTCCCGGTACGTCTCCTCCTGATGCCCAAATAATGCCATCAGCAATATCTGAAGTGTATCCACCACAACGACCTAATACTCTAACCGGAACTATCTTGGCATCGTAGGATACCCCTGCAATTCCTTTATTATTATTGGCAACGGCAGCAATAGTACCCGCAACATGCGTGCCGTGCCATGATGAATCATTCGCTCTTGAATTCTGTCTACACTGGCTTTCGAATACCCAGTCGCCAGGATCCGAAGCATCATTATCACGGCCATCGCCATCATTCGCCATCATTGGGTCGGTAATAAAATCCCAACCTGGTAACATATTCGATTCTAGATCAGAGTGAGATGCATAACCTGTATCAATGACAGCAACGACCGTATTTTTACCAGTGTAACTTGACCAAACACCCGCAGCGTTTATGCCTCCATCGTTCTTACTAACTCCCCATAACTCAGAAATACGAGGGTCATTAGGCATATCTAATGGATGTAGTATCAAATCCAATTCTGCGAATTCTATTTGGGGATCACCTTCTAAACCGTTTAAAATTAAACCTAATTCTTCACTGTTTTTCCATTCATCCAGTTCGTATACTTCTTCACCTGTAGAAAGTGTTCTGATATATCGACTCTTACTCCCTGTCGCAGAGTGTAATACGCCAGCAGTATCTACTTGTCTAATTTCTTGATTCTCAACATTTAACACATCAGATGTCATCGGTTTATATTTAATAATAACTCGATTTGTCTCGACGATATTATTAATATCATCATTAACTTTATTTGCCAAAACACCGTTAGAACTCAATGCGATAGTGATACCTAAGCACATGAATGAGCGTTTAATATTTTTCATTTGTTATTTACCTATTGTTGAACAGTAAAGCATTTTCACAATAATTAATATTGCACATAATAAAAAGATCATTTATTACTAGATCTCAATAGGAAACTTTTTAACATATGAAATAATTAATTTCACCGTACTCATATTATCAATTCGAGTGACAACCAAGTATAAACAAATAAAGGAAACAAGATGTATTCTAATAAATCACAGAAAATAAACTCTATTAGTTTCTATCAACAATGTCTATTGTCCACTTATAAAAATTAATTTTTATAGCTATCAATCAGGTGGGATAAATATTAGATCAACAAAACCATAGAGTGTAAATATCCTTATTTTTTTCTGAAAAAGAGATCAACATACTTCAATTGTTTCAATAAATAAGAGACACTAAAAAATTATTGATAACGCCGATGACAGAAATTCTAATCAGCCTTAAGTATTAACGGGTCTCTAGAACTCATCAGTAAAAAAACCTAGAAATATTTCTCCCTCTAGGCCCTTAAATCAAACATTATGTAATAATACGATACGTTCTAATTAACGTAAGTGCGCTGGTGTTTTCAATTTATCACGCGTTAGATAATAATATAAATAAACAAGTGAGTAGATAGTAACAAAGCTATCCAATACGAACCCACCACTCCATCCATAAAACCAGCTATACTCATTGACACATACGTTATACAGGAATAACCCAACAAACATTGATTTCTCAAACGCACTATAAATCATAGTTGAAGTACGCAATTGTTTATATTTAGCGGAGAACATTAACAGCACACCAATACAACCAATCATAACACCCCAATGTTGATAAATTGCTTGAAAGTACTCTTTATTCTCCATCATTGCTTCATTATAAAAAAAGATATTTTTCATGCTCCATTCTGGCGCTAAAAACGTCATGAATGCAGTTGCGGTTAAAAATCCTGTCCCCAATAAATAGGCTTTCATGGTTTTTTCAAAAAAACGTTCTAACATAATTCAACTCTCAAAAAGTGGTTACAAACTTAGTATGGAATTACTTTCTAATAATACTCATCAAGTAACTTTAAAATCATTACCTTTGACAGAAAACAGAGGTTTTATTTGGTGCTCTTCACCGTTCGTCATCACTGCTTTTTCGTGTAAAAAGTAACGAATCATTCGTGTTCATGATGATTACCTTGAATCAGGTTCTTCTACTCCATTAAAAGGCACCTTCATTGTTGTAAATAAATGTTCCATACCTTCAATCATCGTTTCATTTTTCATAAAACACCTCGTTATTAGATTGGCTACAGAATATACAATACAAACCAGTCGGTCTAGTGTTTATTTGTCCGCGTATTGTTAATTGTTATGACTCCTTATTTTTCTATCTCATTCTGGATGTCTCTTTTTTATACATTAGGCTTTATATGAAGAATGAAGAAGAACAAAAAACAATCTAAAAACAAGGATGTGAAAATGACAAGGGGTAAAACGTTATCAATACGATTTTGGCTCTATTGATTATATGTTTGATATACATTGGTAGAATAACGACATTGATGCAGGGTTAAGTGGCTATACCAGCTTCACAAGTTCCGTATTAACTGGGGTGCGATATGAAATGAACGAATGGTCAGATTTAAACATGGCGTATAAATCCACTTGGGTTGATTATGATAATGAAGGCACATTCACTTATAACACCGCGTCTCAAGGTTCCCTTGTTGGTGTTGGATTGTATTTCTAAAGTCTCTACCCTACTTCTTAATAACGCCAAGATTAGCGAAAAAAAAGGCTCTCAATTGAGCGCCTCTTTTCTATTTAATCAACTTACTGTGCGTTTCTATAAAGAAAGAATCACACCCGCAATTGCAGCACTCATTAAGTTCGCTAATACACCCGCAGTGATTGCTCTGAAACCCATTTTAGCAATGAATGAACGGCGCTCTGGCACTAAACTTCCCAAGCCACCAATCAAAATCGCCATGGTTGAAATGTTTGCAAAACCACACAAGGCAAAAGTCACAATAGCTACTGAATGATCACTTAATTGATCTTTCACTTCCATCAACTGGATGAAGGCAACAAACTCATTCACGACGATCTTATTACCAATCAATGAACCCGCAAGGATCGCTTCGTTCCACGGCACACCAAGTAAGAAAGCCACAGGTGCAAATACGTAACCAAGAATCAATTCAAAACTTAGTTTTAAACCAAAGAAGTCACCTATATGCCCTAACAAACCATTTAATAATGCAATCACACTCACAAACGCGAGCAACGTTGTACCAACAGCCACGGCAATGCGAAGACCTGACATTGCACCATCTGCTAACGCTTCAAATACATTCGTTGCATGATCGATTTCTACCGAGGTAATTTCATCGTCATTGTTCTCTTCGTCACCCGGTGGCACCATCATTTTTGCCATCAATAAGCCAGCCGGTGCCGACATGAATGCCGCTGAGATAAGGAAGTTAAGATCCACACCTAATGATGCATAACCAACCATCGTACCGCCAGCCACTGACGCTAAACCACAGGTCATTACGGCGAAGAACTGAGAATCACTCATGTGCTTCAAGTAAGGTTTAACGACAAGTGGAGCCTCAACCATACTTACAAAGATGTTAGCAGTCGCAGCAAGTGATTCAGCACGACCTGTACCCAATAAGCGTTGTAAGCCACCACCAATAAAGTTAATCACTTTAGGCATAATACCAAGATGGTAAAGCGCAGAAATAAGGGCAGAGAAGAAGATGATAATACCAAGAACATTAACGGCAAATACAAAGCCGACTTTACCCGTGGCTAAACCACCAAACAAAAAGGCAATGCCCTCTTGTCCATATTCAATAACGCCCGAAACGCCTGCGGTTACTGAGTTTAAAACTTCTTTACCTGCTGGAACGTAAAGTACCAACAGAGCAAATAAAATTTGTAGACCAAACGCCAAAGAAACGGTTCTCAAAGGGATATTACGGCGATCAGTCGAACATAGGTAAGCAAATAGTAAAATGGCAAAAATACCAAGGAAAGATGTCATGATAGAAACCTGTGCTATCGAAAATGAGCCTGCATTCTAATGCGCAAAGGTTTGCGTGCAAGTCTGGTTTGCTAACACTCTGTTAATGGTGATTTATATCACATTTTGTAGGTATGGCTAACTGATTGATTTATAGCATAAGAAAAGAATATAGAAAGGCGATTATTGCCATATGGAAAAGATATTTATTTCAAGACTGATAATAGATTTAAGTCATTGATTAAAAAGACATCATTGCGCTGTGTTTTATTTAATCAATGACAATATTGAACGCATCAAACGTTGATTATAACTTAACCCGTTTCATTAGCGTTTTGTCCCAATATGGCGGTTGTCCAATGTGCTCTCGTAAAAAATCAATCACCGCACTTATCTTTCTTGGCAGGTGTTTACGGCTTGGGTAAACCGCGTAAATTGGCATTTTTTGACTCGCTTTCCAGTCGGGTAAAAGCTGAATCAATTTGCCATCATTAAACTCATTGGTAAGTAAGTAACTGGCTAAATACGCCACGCCCCATCCTGAAATCGCGGCATCTCTTACCGCTTCAGCTAAATCGACACAGTAATTACCAGATACCTTCACACACAATGCTTCATTACCTTTACTGAAATCCCAATTACTGTAGTCACGGTGACGGCTTTGGTACGTTAAGCAATTGTGCTCAGTGAGATCTTGAGGATGATGAGGAACCGCTTTATCAATCAAATAATCAGGTGATGCTGCCAATACAAAATGCGAATCCGCTAATCGCTGTGCAACGTAACCTTCTGGTAAGTCTTCAAAGTTGGTTACCCAGAGATCTAGACCGTCTTTAAGCATATCAGCACGATGATCGAACAAACGAACTTCGACCTGAAGATCTGGATATTGGTGACGTAATTTATCTATCGCTGGGATAATGTGCATGGTACCAAAAGACTGTGATAACCCTAAACGCAAGATACCCGCGACCTCATCACGTTCATTATCCATAATTGCACTGGCTTCTGTCATCGCACTGTACATCTTTTCACAATACAAATAGAACTGTTGCCCTGCATCAGTCAGTGTTAACGAGCGTGTCGTGCGCTGTACTAACTTAACGTTAAGCTCTGCTTCTAATATTCCCAGCTGTTTACTCACATGAGAGGTAGATACGCCCATTTGTTTTGCGGCAGCAGTAAAGCTTCCCGCTTTGGCTAGGGCGTAAAATATCACCATTTGGCTGGCACGATCATGCATCTCTCTTGTCCTTTAACTCAAAGGGGATCTGGGCGGCAGATAATAACATCTACTTAGTCTATTAAGTAAAATAACCTTATAAGTATTAATTACGCTCATGCATTATCATGTGATAATTTGATACACTCTAACTCGTTATTATCTGAATAATAGATGGGTTAATATGTTTAATCTCCAGCAACTTGAAACTCTGATTCTTTGTGTCGAGTGTGGTTCATTCTCTGCCGCTGCTCGAAAATTGGGAAAAGCGCAATCAGCCGTTAGTACTGCTATTGCTAATTTAGAGATAGATACGGGAGTGGAGATATTTGATCGCTCGACACGCCTTCCTACATTGACACCCCATGGCAAGCGCTTGTATACCCAATCTATCCATTTATTATCTCAGGCAAAAGACATTGAAACCATGCTTCACTCTTTTAGCCTCGGAGTTGAAGATACATTAACCATCGTAATTAATGAGTTACTATTAACACCTACATTTTTTAACGTAATCAATGAGTTTTATCTGTATTTCCCTCATACAGAGTTGCATATTAATATCGCAGAAAATAAAGATATCTCTGAATTAGTCGCCCAAGGAAAAGCCTCTATAGGGTTTATGCTCTGTGACGATGCTCTTCCTCAAAAAGTAGAACTTGGCTTGGTGGGTTATTTACCTATTTCGATGGTAGCCAATAATAATCATCCCTTGCATTCACAAGATTCTATTCATCTCAATGAATTAAAGCGATACCATCAAATACTACTGACTAATATGCATAGCCCTTGGAATGTTCATTTTTCATCTTCCGTGACTAAAACGAACAATGCTAGTGCTCTGCAATCGTTATTAACGGTTAATGATTCTTGGGGATTTGTTCCTGACCATCTAACTAAAAAAAATAACGTGTTAAAAATATTAGATTTAGACTCAGAAGAAAAAAATTGGTTGTTACATATAGACCGTGTTGTTATAAAAAACAATAACATTGGTCAAGCCTACTCTTGGTTATATCAACATTCCGTAGACATGTTTGAACAATAAAATACGATTAATCATTCAATGCTACTTCTCAGTAAAATACTCTAACAAGATCTGATGCCACTCTGTCGTTTCACGAATTTGTAATAAAGCCCGATTGATCTCTTCTTCGTATTCACTGTTTTCAATTAACACTAGGCCATAATTTTGTTTTTCTAACTGATAAGGAAGTACGACTAATTCGTTAAACAATTGCTTATTTTTACCTTGTTTTATCATGTACCGTAATACCGCATCATCCGCCACAATAGCATCAACCTGATCATTCTCTAATGCCAATAATAACTCATCCATGGTTTGATAATTTTCATGAGCAATGCTGTGATCAGCCAATAAGAGTGATGCCGTTGTGGCTTGCTTTGCACCTGTTCTGAGCTTAGATAAATCATTCACGTTTTTCACATCAAATCTTAATTGCTCTAATGTGAGTGAACTGGTCAAAATAGCGGTGATACTGGCAATGAATACTGTGGAGAACATTGCGATCAATACCGTCATCACTCGTGCTGATAAGGTTTTAAATTCAAAGTAATTAAAAGGACCTTTTGTGATGAATAAAACCCCTAAGATCAACGCTTCTGCCAAGCGACCTTTCTTGGTTGGCATTGAATATAATTTGTCATTATTTTTTCGTTCTAACAAATAAAAGAACCCACCGACGCTAATCGCAACAGTGAAAAAAATACCTATCGCTTTCCATAAAGTCGGGTTAGTGACAATGCTAATAAACGTATCGAAATAGCTACGGCTTTTCACCGCAATAGCCAGATGCGTTTCGTAGAAAGAATGAGAGAAATCGACCCGAGCCTCACGATCAGGCGTGATAGAGATACACGATATCCCAACGTCAATGTCGCCTTTTTCTGAGGCTAACAACAAATCATCAAGTTCGTAGTTCTGTAAGGTATAAGTCGCGCCCATGATCTCAGCAATACGTTCCCATAACGTCATGCTTAGGCCTTCAAACTCTTGACCTTTGTCGTGAAAGATAAACGGTGGGCAATGATATGTCCCTACTTTGAGCTCAGTATTCGCTTGGCTTTTTTCTATTCCTCCAATCATCGCCGCCACGAAAATAACCATTGAAATAACACAATGACGGAAACCCCTTTTCTCATCAAACATACCACTCTCCCATGTATCCTCGAAACGCCCTACTGAATTGATTCTCTTATTAAAAGGTAGCAGTTGAATGGTGATTCTTCGACTTATAGATCTCAATATTCAGCAATAAATACAAAAAATCCCCTTTGATTCTGATAACCAAAGAGGATTTTAATTAAGATGAGTTATGTAATGATAAAAGACTAACTCTGATTGGATCGCCCTCTGCCTTTCCACTGAACTAAAATCAAACCGACCATAATAACAATACCAAGAAAACCAGCGCCAAAAGGGTTCAGCATAATTAGTGGAATGGTAAAAAAGGCCAATAGCCACACCGACCAATAATGGAGAGTAAGCCATCATAAGTAATGTTGTGATCAGTGCTAATGGAATTAAATGGTGCGCGCCATCTTTCATCACGCTCATTACGGCTTCTGTTCGACTCACTGCTTTTAGGTTTAATTTGCACGCCATTAAATGTACGTATAACAAAGTACAGAAGAAATACAAAATCGCAGGTGCGATAGAAGCCAACATGATTTCGCTGTAAGGCACACCGGTAAACTGTGCCATTACAAACGCACCTGCCCCCATGATTGGTGGCATAATTTGCCCGCCCGTTGAGGCCGCCGCTTCAATCCCTGCAGCTTGTTCTGGTTTATAACCCAGCTTTTTCATCATAGGAATGGTAATTGAGCCGGTGGTTACCGTGTTTGCTATCGCTGAGCCTGAAATAGATCCTAACCCTGCCGAGGCCAATACGGCTGCTTTAGCTGGGCCACCACGATATTTACCCGCAATAGAGAATGCTAAATCAATAAAGAATTTTCCTGCTCCTGTGACTTCTAAAAATGCCCCAAATAAAACAAAGATAAAAACCGTTGTTGCTGCAATGCCTAAGGCTGAACCAAAAATACCGTTAGCCGAAAAGATTTGAAATTGAATGAGTTCTTGCAGAGAGTACGACTTTATCGCAAAGCCACTCGGTAATAAGTCACCAAACGCACTGTAAGATAAGAATAATACCGCGATAAGCACCATCACCCAACCAACCGTTCTACGACATCCTTCCATTAATAAGAGAATCAATGAACACCCTGCAATCATATCGGACAGTTGTAATCCATAGAATAGATGGTTGATGTCGTTGTAATCAAATATCGACATTCGATAAGCAGCGAAGACAATCAGGCCACATAAAGCGAGATCAACGACTCGGCCTACAAGATATAAATGGCTTTTTCGATTACTAATTAATGGGTAATGCAAAAAAATAAGAACAAGCACCCAACAAAGATGTATAGGGCGAAAATACGTCGCAGAAATGGTCGAGCTAATGCCCTGCCAAATTTGAAACATTGAGAGTGCTACAGCAATCCCTAGAATAAGGTACCCGAACACTGTCACCGTTTTTTCATGAGGTAAATGCTCTATATCAGGTTGATTTTTATCGGTCATAATATCCATATTAATGCCTTTGGATAAAGTCAGAAAAGAAGAAAAGGCAAGCGAGACACTTACCCTTTCGTTTTGCGTGTATTTGGCGCTTATTATTTTATGATTGAATCAAGATATTTTTGAGCACCAGGATGAAGAGGGACACCTTGTAAGCGATCTGCATTTTCAGGTGTTGTCATCTCTGCCATTTTAACCACTTTACGAACATCGCCGATATTTTCAAAAGCGGCTTTGGTTAAGTTGTATGCCATGTCATCACTCATTTTTGCGTTTACAACCAATACGTTCCATACACTTAATGTCGATACTTCACCTACATTGTTGTATACACCAGCAGGCATATCGTACGTGCTGTATGCAGGGTATTTTTTCATGAACATTGCACTTTCTTCTGGTGTAATTGAAAGCACTTTAATTTTATGCGTTAACGCGATTTGAGTTACCGCCCCTACGCCTTGACCACCCACAATAAAGCCAGCATCAATTTGACCATTCGCAAGCGCATTAGTCGTTTCAGAATAATTTAAATACACGGCATCAATGTCTTTTTTCACATCAATACCTAAAGATTCAAGCAAAGCAGCAGACGTCACAGCCGTACCACTGGCAGGAGCCCCTAAAGACACTCGCTTGCCTTTTAATTGTGATAATGACGTAATGCCTGATTTTTCAAGAGTTAGTGTATGCACTAGGTTTGGGTACAGTGCAAAAAGGGTGTTTACTGGCATTTTTTTCGGAAATTTACCTTTGCCATTGTAGGCATCAAGCACGACATTCCCCATTGCGATACCTGCGATCATATCGCCACGTACCACTTTGATTGTGTTCTCTACTGAAGCGGCTGTCACTTCAGCTTTCGCATTCACATCGGGTACATGTTCTGACCACACTTTTGCTAACGCACCACCAAACGGATAATAGATCCCACTCTGCCCACCCGTACCAATTGAATAGTTCTCAGCGTTCACTGCTGATGGCAATATAAATAATAAAGCCAATAGTAAGTTACGTTTAAACACAATCATCTCCTTGATTATTAATATTTATTCAGACAAAGACTCTACATAAAATGTTTATAATAGATTAGTTTATCAGCAAGCTCACATTACCCGCGGTAAAATGAAAGTCCAATAAATTACATTGCAAATGTGAACTTAGTGTTAAGTTATTGTGTCTATCTAATTTTGTAAAAACAAAAAAGGCAACCAACACACGCTGATTGCCTTTCTCTCTGTTTTACTTTTATTATAGAGGGAAATTACATATCGATACGGTACACAGAAGTCGTCCCACTGACTTCATTACCCACGGCGATAAAATGATCACCTAAACGAGTAAAGTACTTAATGGATTCAGGCCCTAAATCCCCTGCTTTCGGATTGTAGATCCCATTTTGGCATTCGCCCTCGGCATCAACTTGGGTACACACTGGTTCATCAAAATTACGATTATTCACATACGTAATAAAGCGAGATTCTTTCGGTTTTGTTACGTCGTATACCATCACACCGCCTTGACGCTCTAGGCCAATAAATGCATATTGACGACCATTAATACTTGCTACCTCAATCGCTTCTGGCTCGGCACCTTTGTCATCACTGCGGTCATCAGCACTGCTGTTATTATCATTCGTACTATTGAAGTTTTCTTTATTCTTCTCAAACACGATACGAGCAAATTCATCGCCGCTATCAAAAACAAATTCACCAGATTCATCCCATATAGAGAATGAACGACTGCCAAACGCTTGTACTTTTTCATCAGCCGCTAACATGCCTTGCGGCTTAACCACTTTTAAACGGGCTAGCTGATTTTTATCTTTCAATGCCGATGCTAATGGATGATTATTATCAACATCTAATTTTTTACCACGAATCTCATCAACGTAAGCAATACAAAAATCTTGTTTAGTCGCATATTCGGCAGTGCCCTTGTAGTCATCTCCATCCCACTCATACGCTTTTTCATCACACTGTTTCTGGGTTGTTTGGACCCCATATTCTCGGCCATCACCTTCGTTAGCCGTCACAATATAAGTATTACCATTAACGCTATAACTTGTGATGCTGTCTGGCATATACAACCCTTCAAGCATTGGGTAATTTTGGAAATTTCCTAGTGTTTTATCTTTATTTGAAGCGTCTAATTGAGCGTTTTCCCATGATTTTCCACCCAAACCGAAAATACCATCAATCGATGCACTTTCTACATCAATCGCGGCTAATGCATTGTTCTCTTGTAATGCGACATACAACTTACCGTTATCTGAAAAAGTTAAATATTCAGGCTCAAGATCTTGAGAAACGCTTGCCGTCGGTGCAGAAATACGAACTTTATCTGTTAACTCTGAATGACGCGAGCCGCCCATATCAAACGCATTAAAATCAAGTTGAATAACTGACGCATTTAATGGGCCATTAGCAATATCGATTAACGTTACGCTGCCTTCTGGATCAATTGAATAATCGGCACTCGGCTCCCCTTCATTCGCTGCTGCAATATAACGACCGTCTTTGGAAAAACTCACCATATCAGGCAAAGCACCTGCGGGGTATGTCGTGAGTAGTTCAAGAGAATCCGATCGGAACAAAGCAATAATGCCATTCTTCTGTTTATCTTTGTTTTCAACCGCAACAGCAACTAACCCATGATGAGCAGAGACACTGTTTGCTGCACCAATCTCAATACCAGAACGCTTCGCTGCTGATTGAAGATCAATATACCCTGCCGCCTTTGGTTGGCTATTGGCATCAAGGGTTAATACATCAATTTTTTTGGCTTGAGCGTTTACAACATACAACTTATCAGTACACGAGTCGTAACTGACGATCTCTGCTGCAGAGGTAACAAAGGGGGCATCAGCGATGGATGAACCAACGAATGTCAGTCCACGAATGCCTGAACTGCCGCGCTTTGGCTCTTCTTGTGATTTACATTGAATACCAAAAGTGTCTATTGCTGAAAATGTATTTTCTGATGTTGGTATATTTGATTGCTGGCTACAACCTAACAATGCTGAAGTGACCACCGCTAATGTGGTTAAAGTGAGAGTATTACGATTCATATATCCTCCATGATCAATTTGATTTGGCGATCATAGAATGGTTATGTGACAGTTTGTTTTCGGATTTATTGCGAATTAAAGACAAAAAGGCAATAGCTCGATGCTATTGCCTTTTTTATACTCATCACTTTTATAAGTCCGAGTTTTATATTCTTATTTTTATTGCTAGCCAAAGACGAAGTTAGTAATGGAAACCATTAATACTTCATTCCCGTGCATAATAACAACAAATAAGTACGACGTACAGTTTAATGGCTATAATTAATGACTATAGAACCATACTCGCAAAAACAAAACCAAATATGATACTAAAAACCATACTCAATAAACCAGGGATCATGAAACTGTGGTTAAAGATATACTTACCAATCTTGGTTGTTCCTGTTCGGTCAAAATCAATAGAAGCGATAATTGGACCGTAGTTAGGAATAAAGAAATAACCATTTACAGCAACAAAAGTAGCTATAATCACTTCAGGTGGAAGACCCAAAGTAATCGCAACAGGCACAAGTACCGCAGTGGTTGCCCCTTGGCTGTTTACCATTACTGATAAGCCAAATAATGCAAAAGCAAATGTCCATGGCGCTACTTCAACTAACCCTGAAACCGCTTCTTTTACCATAATGTCGTGACCCGCAATAAACGTATCACCCAACCATGCAATACCAAAGATAGCCACAATTGCACGCATACCCGCATGGAATACCGAACCTTGGGTTATTTCATTACCATCAGGCTTACAAAGTAAAATAATCAACGCTGCCATGGCTAACATGACGATCTCAATCGTATGTGCCATTCCCATAGGTGAGCCATTAAAGTTAGGACGTAATGATGGGAACGCGCCCATAATAACAACCACAATTGCGCCAAATAAGAATAAACCCACGGCTTTTTTAGCGCCCGGTTTAATCTCAATCTCTTCAACTTTAACTTCTGCTTCCATTTCCTTACGAAAGACAGGATCTTGCATACGACGCTGATATTCAGGATCGTCTTTTAGATCCTTACCTAGCTTGTTTACGATGACGCAAGCCAGTGCTAAACCACAGAAAGTTCCTGGGATCGTAATCATTAGTACATCAGCAAGAGTAATTCCCTGCGGCTCTAAAAAAGCAACCAAAGCAACAACCGCTGCCGCGATCGGACTTGCTACAATAGCAAATTGTGATGCGATAACCGCCATACCAAGCGGACGTTCTGGGCGAATACCACTACGACGGCTCACTTCTGAAATAACAGGCAATACAGAATAAGCAACGTGCCCTGTACCTGCTAAGAAAGTAAACATGTACGTCACTAAAGGAGCAATAAAGGTAATGTGACGTGGATTTTTACGTAAAATACGTGATGCAATCTTAATTAAATATTCAAGACCGCCCGCCGCTTGCATCGCTGCAGCAGCTGCAACAACCGCCATGATCATTAACATTACGTCAATAGGTGGACTTGTTGGTTGTAATCCAAAAACAAAACTCAGTATTGCTAAACCAATACCTCCCATGACACCTAAGCCGATGCCGCCAATACGAGCACCAATTAAAATACAAACTAGAACGATTAAAAACTCAATTAAAAACACATCAATCTCCCTGATGATAGCTTTTATATAACTATTTTTTAAATTACGACGTTAATTGAGCGTAATTTAAACTCCAAAAATCGAGAGGATAATAATCAGGTTATTAGTTTAATAAATAGCTGCAGATCACACATCATTAAGAATTATATAAATAAAATATATGTAATTGCTTGTTATTTAAATAAATTTAAAACACAAATAAATAACATTTAATTTACTTTGGTTACTATTTTTAATCAAAAAATCAGTATACTGAATACTATTCATGCCGTATTTTTTACTCTATAAATAGCCATTGCCAAACCCTATCTTACTTGTCACTTAATTCATTCCTCTACAATAAGTAAACAAAAAACGCGCTAATTTATTAAAATAACGCATTCTGTCGTAAATATTCAATGCTAATCATCATTGTTCATTCATACTCTTTTCAACATACGAAATAGGAATTTCTTAATACTATTATCAGAAAATACAATGCAACAGACATCAATCAAGTTCTCAGCATTTGGCTTAACACATCAATTAAAGCGCACGATTTTGTGGCTGAAGAGTTTTGGCAATGGCATTGGGCAACAATTAATGACGCACGCTAAACAGCAACGAAATGCACTAAGCTTATCTGTCTATAAACAAAACGAAGCCAGTTACCAATTCTACTTAAAGCAGGGGTTTTCAGTGAAGAGTGAACAAGCGGATGAGCATACTGGATGCATGGAGTATTCGATGACGTTTGATGTGAAGTAATAAGGGAGGAGAGGTAATTAACAACTACCTCTTCTTTTATTTAAGAAGCAAAACCGACAAAATTCTTATCTTCATTTTTAATACGATTCTGGAAATACAATTGATCATCATCAATCATATATTTTAGATCAAACTCAAATCCTTTTAGGGATTCAATATCTCGAATAAAAATAGGCGCATTCTTAGGTTGTCTATGCCAATCTATTTTCTTATAAACCAGTGATATTTTATTCTTAGCAACCGTTTTGTACCCTAATTCATAAAGCAATTCGTACTTTTCCCTCTCTCCGTTTTTAAACACTAATTCCCCGGATTGATAGAGTGTTAAATTCGAAGACGAAGCAAAATCAAATAAATCTCGTTCAAGAATTTCTTGATACTTTTCATAAGGTGCTGAAGTGAAGCCCGTCGACAATTCATTGCAAGACCAACGGGTCCCAGAAAACTCGGTATTCTCAGGCATCCATTTATAAATACCAGCTCCAATTAAAATTAAGAATAGAACTAGATTTACTATTCGCATATTAATTTCGCTCTTTTTAGGCCGTTCGCAATAATGGTCGGTAAATTTTCATGTGAAAACTTACTTAATGAATAATTGCTATTTCGGTTGCTGTTTTTTGCAACAATATACCCTTTCAATGAGTAAGTATCGTCATCGTACACAGAGTCATACATACGGATATAAATTTCAGCATTACACTCAACTAAATTTAAAGACTCAAGACCCGATTGAATCGCCTCAATATTATCTTTACCTCTTGTGTTATTGAGTATGTAGAAATCTGTATTTTTTATCTCAAAATGATTGTAATTTTCTTTCACTAAAAAATAAGGAACAGACGATGCTTTCTCATACCAGCACACAGCAGCGATTAGTGAGCATAAACAAAAGGCGATTAATGCCGATTTCAAAGAAGGCTTTGTTAATAATCGCACGCGAGAACGACCAACTTCAGTCGTCGGCAACACCTGCACATCGTTACTGATTGCGACATTATCATGAACCCTTAAGGGGTCCTCAGCTTGAGGAGACACCAAAACGGCTTTCGGTTCGATATTATCAATAACTGGCGGTATAATTTTGGGTTCAATTACCGGTTGCATAACGACGGTTTCATCTACGGTCAGTAAATACCCTACTTTACTAACGGTTTTTATCGCAATGCCTTCTGCCTCTAATTGGATAAGATTACGTCTTAATCCGGAGATAACATTCGTTAAGGCTTGATCGGTAACAATCGCCCCTTCCCAACAAACATCAAACAGTTCATCACGATCGATGCAATTTCCTTTTTGCTCTAACAATAATGTGAAGACGTTATAAGGCAAAGGCCTAAGTATGATTGCATCATCCGCATTATTACTTAACCTTCTTGTCGCGGGTTCTAAAACCAAATTTACAATTGTGATTTTCTGCATTTGAGCCTAACGACAGTTAATTCTATTGAGTTATTTTGCTTATTTGAAAACAAAATCAGATGTAATGTAACCAAAATGAACATTTCGTTACGTTTTTTTATACTAATGCGTCAGTCTACCGAAAAAAGAATACAAATCAACGATTCACTATAACTTTGAAATGCAAATCTACGAATTATTTATAAAACAATGGATTAAATAACTCTTATCTTTCAACAGATTTAGTTATCAATCAATTTAGTTTTTTAAACTGAAATAATAAATCAAACAAAATTCACATATTTGTATTTAGTGTGGAACTCATTTAGTTTATTTTCATCGTCTATTTACTATGTAGTTAACTTTACCTATAAGATTTATACGGAACAACAAAATGAAAAAACCGATACTATTATTAGCGTTACTGTCTGCTTGTTCATACGCAAATGCCGCAGCAAATGATGTCTCTGGCGTTTACTTAGGCGGTGGTTTTGGTACGACTGATTTTGATGATGATGGTGGCTTTGGTTCAGCTAACATTAATGATAATGACTCTACCTTTAAATTAATTGGTGGCTACCAGTTTAACCGCATTGTTGCAGTAGAAATGCAATATACAAAATACGGTGATTTAAAACTTACCCATTATAACTCTCCTATTAACGGAACCGTTGAGCATTCTTCTGTATCACTTGCCGCAAACGTAGGTTATACCTTTGGCAGCGGTTGGAGACCATTTGCTATTGCTGGCCTAGGTTCAATAGAACAATCAGGAAAAGCATACGGACTTTCTGATAGCGATAGCGGTACTTCTTTCCACTATGGTGCAGGTGTTGAATATACACCTAAAACATTAGGTGGCCTTGCCTTCCGTGTTGCTTATGAAGGCGACCTCTTTGTTGTTGATTCTGGCAGTAATAATATCGATGATGATTACGCAATGACAATTGGTACATTGTACGCTGGCGCAACTTACAAATTCTAATAATAACGATTGTTGGCTAGGCTAGGATACGAATAAAAACGGGGAACTTTTGATTGCCCGTTTTTTATTTCAACTCGAATAACAATATGACGTTAAAAATAGACCTATAATTTATTTATCTCACCTAATGTCATTCCATTGAATTTTTCATCGACCGTTTGTTTAAATCAATATTAGATAACACAACCTTAAACATATTAAGAGAATTTAAATGAAGATATTTCTTACTGGATTAACGTTATTGATTGCAGTTCCGACTCTTGCGCATTCAGCGCCATTAGTAACGCCTAATCAAGCAGGTGTTGCACAAGATCAGGATTACTACACCCAAGACGTGCGTAATACTCGCCTTATTTTCACCGAAGAAAACAAACAGCACGCAGAGCATGCTGCAAGTATTGAAAGCATATTACAGCCAGCTTATGAGGACACCTTTGGGTATCAAATGGATGACCGTTTAAATGTCGGTTTGATGTCATCTTACAATCAAATCGCTAATGGTTTTTCAACTCAATATCCGCTCAATCGCCAAATCAACTATATGGGTGGCGCACAACTTCCCGACTATTTCTCATCAAGCTCTTGGCTCGATACCTTGTTATTTCATGAAACGGCTCATGATTATCAAATGAACGCCAAAGACAATGTAGTCTCTAAGTCGATGTTTGCAGTTCTTCACAATGGTTCTATTGGACCTATTGGTCTTATTCCTGCGGTATTACCTAACTCAACCGCTTCAAGCTTTATGCTTGAGGGTAATGCGGTTTTAAATGAATCTTGGCATGGTCAAGGGGGGCGACTTTATAGTGGTCGATACCGAGCAATGACACATGTACACGCTAAAGCCGGTAACTTATCGCCAGAGCGCCTTTATAACGACAGCCTTTTCTTCCCGTATGGAGAGAGTACTTATGTTTTCGGTTCTCAGTACCAATATTATCTAGCAGAAACTTACGGCCTAGATGTCACTAATAAGTTCTTCAAAAACCGCTCTCAGCATTGGTTATGGCCTTTCCAAGTCAACAAACCAATGAAACAAACGGTTGGAGAAGATTTTGATACCACGTTTGCGGCGTGGGTTAAACAAGAAGCCCAAGAAGCAAAAGAGATGCAATTGGCGCAAGGGGAAATCGTTGCGCGTTCTAAATACTATGGTGAACTCAACACCCAACAAGGCAATATTCTTTTCTTAACCAACCCTACCGCGGTTCGTGCGCCAACGCTTGTTCATTATGATTTAACCAATAATGAAGTAACAAAAGAAAGCAGCAGCCTAGATATGGGGAAAGTCTATTACAACCAAGATAAATACTATACGGTTTCAGGACGTCGTACTTCGGTTTGGCGTACGACTCAAGGTTTATTTAATAACGATGCTCAAATTAAAGAAGGCAGCGAAGGCCGAGTTCATCAAGGCTATATGAGCAACGGCAAAGACGTGTATTTCAAAACCACGGAGTCTTTTGTTCAACCTCAACTCTATGTTGGCGACAAGTTTTACAGCGCTGTTAATTCATCGGTTTTAGTTAAAAATGACAACCTCTATTACTTTGTCCAAAAAGGCAATGACCGCACGTTATATCGCAACAAAGAAGCGCTCTTAACCCTACCCGCTTTCTATACCATCGTTAAAGATGTGGATAGCTCAGGCAGAGTTTACTTTATCGCAAACACTGAAACAGGTAGCTCTCTTTATCGAACTAAAGATGGCAAAGTTGAGCGTGTGCTTAGTGCAGACAACGTGATTGATGCCCGATTGATTAATGATGACAAGGTACTAGCAACCGCGATCTCTGCAGATGATTACTATTATGTTGTCGAAGATATGGAGATAACGGAAGAAGCGCCTTATCAAGTTAAGCTTTTTTGGGATGACAAAGGCGGTCTAGCCGATCAACAACAACAAAAATTAGCCAACCTTGAAGACAAACAGCTCAATACAGACACCTCTTATGGACTGTTCAACAACATTCATTACAGCCGAGGTGCATTAACGGTTGGAGCAGCAACAGAGAAAGACGATAACGGCGAGAGTAAACAAAAACTACGTTATAACGCGACGTTTGAGTTTACTGATCCTCTAGAGCGCAGCACCTATAGTCTTTGGGCAATGAATGATGATGAATACAGTGATTTGATCGGTGCTGGTTTCAGCAATAATCAATTTTTCATTATGGGTGGTGTTCGTGCTTATTATGTCTTAAATGATAATTACTCTGATAATAATATCCAAAAAGATCAGACTCGCAGTAGCGGTGTTGCTGCTCAGTTACGTTTGCCTTTCCTGCAAACAGGGTTTTGGAATGCGGAAATCTCGAGTAATTTCTATCAAGATTACAAATTAGATGAACGTGAACCTTTATCTGCTCAGTTAGATATTTCTCGAACAGAGCATTACGGTAATAGTTGGTTATTAAACAAAGAAGCCGCGGTTTCACTCTATGGCGTTCAAGACCGACACGATGCTATTCACGGTGCTTCGCTGTCTTTTGGCACTGATTTACCTTCAGAGTTTTACATTAACTTATCAGGAAAGTATTCAGGCAGTGATACAAACAAAGCAGGGATATATGAGCGTCGAGGTGTAGAGCTAACACAAGGCAGTGATTTTATAAATAACGATCCTAGTAGCTTTATTATGCCGTCACTTAAAGACGATGCTTTTGCTGAAACTGCTAGCTTGGCTGAGTTAACACTTTCAAAAGTGATTAACCTATCAGCTTATTCTTTCAAAGGCCCAATATCATTGCGTCGTGAGATGATTGAATTTTCTTACCGACGTTATGATTTAGGCAATGTAAATACTCTGGGTGACGTAGCTATTAACCAAGGCGTTGTTGGGCTTCATTTTGATACCTTAATAATGAATGTATTGCCTATTGGATTTTACACTCAATATATTCACAATGATGAAAACCCAATCACTGATAAGAACAGCTTCCAAGCCGGATTATCCGTTCCATTATAATCGCTAGTCTATAAGTACCAAAAATCCCCTTACTCTCAACAAATAAGGGGATTTTTGTATTTATGACGAAACTTATTCAGTGCGTATTTGAAGATAAATTAACGATCAGGATATTGGCGTGACTTTTTTCTTATCGAGGATCACATAAGCCATGTATCCCACAACAATGATATTAATAATGAATGCACCAAAACTCAGAATACTTGTACGGAAGATAATTTCATAAAGTTCAAAAGGGATATAGATAGCCCCGCTTACTAAAGCAAACCATTCAGTCCATACTTGTGCTCGCCATAGTCCATAAGCTTCAACAAGCCTAATGATTGAATACACCACCGCACCAATGGTAAATAACATGATTTTAGCGTCAGTTAATCCACTCGCAGCATCAATAAATACACTAGGTAAATGACTTGCTGGATTTAAGTGTAAACGGCTCACTATTAATTCAGCTAAATGTCGTAAATTATGATCCGCTAAAGCATGCACCCCAAAAGCAACCAATAGAGACATTATCCCCTTACTGGCTTCCAATATGGCAACCGCACGTAGCCCTTTCTTTATTGTTGTCACATTAACCTCTTTCAACTCAACACTTTCTCTTATAGAAAAAGTCATTTAATAGCACGAGTATCCCCCCTAAATTCTATTTTTAAAAGCTTATAAATACACATAGAAGCAGGAAAAACTTTAAGTTGTAGCCCTATCGTTAATATTAACAATTAAGATAATAAACGCATTTACAATAAACATTTGAAAGTAACGATATGTTAACTAAACCAACGATTAACTCATAAATTAGCGATTTAAGCACATTCTCAATAGTGAATGATCCCTAATGTAAACTCATAGGGATCTTATCTATTAACCGCTTTATTTGCCTTTATCTAGTCTTAGTTCGATGACTCTAATGCACTCGATTTTCGGTTTAGTAATAGACTAATAAATACAGTTATCACTACAGGTAAAAACCAACTCGCATGAGCCGAAAAGAGAGGAATATAATGAGTTAATGATGCAGATAAAGAATCAGACAATAAACCCAAAATATGCAGTGCATCTAACCCACCAAATACAACGCTAATCATCACAACACTAACGTATGAAATAGTATTGTGTTTTGTCGTAGGTAAAAACCACGCCGCTAATACTAAAGCAATCGCTACCGGACATAATATGAGTATAGCAGGTAAGCTGATAGCCAAGATTTGCTCTAATCCGAAGTTAGCAACAACGCCTGTCATCGCTGTAACGATAATCGCGGTAATCGCAAACGGAGTGCGGAACGTTTGTTGGCTGTACTCAGCACATGCATTCGTCAACCCTACCGTCGTCGTTAAACACGCCATAATAATAATACCTGCTAATAAGTATTGACCTAGTGGTCCAAATATCTCAGCAACATAACGCGTTAGTAATTCACCACCATTAGTTGCGCCTTCAGCAATAGACGTTGATGTCGCACCAACATAAGCCATGGCTAAATAACACGCCGACATTAGCAGCGCATAAATCAACGTTACTTTAAGCGTTGCTTGAAAAACATCTTTTGGTGATTCACACCCTTTATCACGAATGGCTTTAATGATGACCCAACCAAATCCAACAGCCGCAATCGCATCCATTGTCATGTAACCTTGGATCAAACCGCTTGTGATGGCTTTATGCTGATAACTGGCACTCGGCTCACCAAGAACACCTAATGGCGTAATAATGGCCGCTAACGCTAACGCGGCTAGCATAAGAACAAGCAGTGGCGTCATGACTTTACCAATGTAATCCACCAACTTACCTCTTTGGAAAGCCAACAATAACGTAGCTCCCACAAACATAACCGAGAAAAGCATTAGGTGGTCACCGGTAAAGAAGGGCTTAATCCCCATTTCATACGCAACCGTTACTGCTCGTGGCATCCCGAAGGCAGGACCAATTGCAATAAAAAGTAATACCCAAAAAGCAATCGCCAATGGTTTCGGTAACGCTTGAGTTAGTTGACCACTGTTACTCAGTCGCCCTAAAACAATCAGCGTTAATGCTGGAAGTCCAACCGCGGTAAGTAAAAAGCCGAGCATTGCAGGGAGAAATTGAGTGCCTGCTTCAAGGCCAAGAAAAGGAGGGAATATGATGTTTCCTGCACCAAGGAACATGGCAAACGTCATTAGACCAATCGCAAGCAAGTTGTGTTTTTTCAATGTACAAGTCCTTATTGCTATTGGGCTGTGCCCTATTAGCTTTATTGTGGACCGTCAGATTAGCTGAAAAAAGAAGAAGAAAATTAAGAAGTCCTCCGTCAGCCTGGCTGACGGAAGTGCCGCCAGCCTAGTTAATAATCACTAGAATGACCGCAATAATAGTTGATGTTACACGCGACACAGCACCGAGCACTATTTGGCACAAAGCAGCAAATTGTAGGGCTGTAGAAGAAAGCATGAATGTATCCTAGTCGTTTATCGTGGTAACCAAATCAATATATAAGTAATAATTTGTAAAGTAAACACTCAATAGTTAAAAATATCAGCTATTAGCGAATATCCTAGTTTAAATAACTTTACTCATTAGCGGATTCTATTTTTTCAGCGACCCAATCTAGAATGTATTCTAATTCCTCATCAGACATAGCAAGTAGCGTATCGCCAATGTACCACTCTATCTGAACTTGATTCCTCAAAGGTGTGTATTGTGGGTTCCCAAGCCATACTCCCTTCTCTTTTGCCAATTGATCACACATAAGCGAAGTTTTTTCATAACTTAAAGAAGCAAGAGCATTATGAGTAGAGTGATGGTTAAGACTCTATTTACTGCTGCATTTGCAAATTAATTAACCTGAATTCTGGATAAAACATGCTTTAAGCGAGGATTAGTTCAAATTCACATTCTGATAGCTTAATTCGTGGCTTTTGTTTTTTTAAACAATAAGCCACAACGCCTGAAATTACATTTAGCATGAAACCAGTCACGCTACGATGACGGCTATGTTCAATTTGAGAGATATTCTTCAATTGGTCATTTATCGTTTCGATAATGTATCTCTTTGATAACATAGCCTTATCAAAAGCACTTATCTCTTTTGCTTTCATGTTTTTTCGCGAGGTAGTCACTAAATCGACATCAGAGTTCTTTAAGCTCTCACTCAACTTTTTACCTATGTACCCTTTATCAGCGTACAATTTCCCCGAGAGTTCTTTGCATAAATCAGGTACAGGAGTCCTATCATTTACATTGCCAGCTGTGATTTTCAGCGAAATAATTTCTCCAAGATGGTTAATCAATAAATGAAGTTTGAAGCCGAAAAACCATCCCATGGTACCTTTTCCTCTTTTCGCAACACCATCAAAGACTTTATGGCGAGGAATTCGAATGTTATGGCATACTTTAAGACTCGTGGAGTCAACAAAAGCAATGCCAGTCGGCTTACCTTTGATAGATTGAAAATAGGCACACATTGGGGCGATTAGGCTAGGCATTTTGCTCACAAATCGAGTGTAGCTAAGTAAATTTGGAAAGTATCCTTTCCAATATTGATGAACTAACCCGATATAGAAGTTCTTGAAATCTCTATGATTTGATTGATGAAAAGCGATGACAATAGTCATACATTCACTAGTAGACATTACTGACTGACGTTTTCTTTTTCTCTCACTAGCCTCAACAAGGTATTTTTCCCATTGAGATAAGAATTGATAACAAAAATCATCGACATCACAAAATATATCAACTAATTTATTCATCTTGCCCACCTTTTAAAATACGTTCAAATAATTCTTGGTCGAAAGATCTGATCGTTAGGTGGGCAATTAGTTCAGCCTTATCCAGAATTCAGGTTAATTATTATTTACCTACATTGAACTCACTTTCGTCATTAATAAAGGAACTCTCATGACTATGCTTTCTGATATAACTCTTACTCCTTTTTCTAATTCATTAAATGTTGCCATTCATTTAATGACTAAAGCAAAAGCACATTTTGAGGCACAAAATCGAAATACAAATGACATCGTTGATCTTCAATTAGTTGATGATATGCTTCCTCTTTCATTCCAAGTAAATTCAATTTGTAAGCATACTCTTGGGGCAACAAAAGCCGTATTAAGCGGTAACTTTTATATTCCATCACCTTTAGGTGAAATTGATTTTAATGGCTTAATTGAATTACTTCAAAATACACAAAAAGAGTTGAGTGCAATTACAGAAAATGAGGTAAATTCACGCTCAGGTGAAACCGTTATTTTCCACTATCCAGAACGACCAATGCCGTTTACTGCTGAGAATTTCATTACCTCATTCTCAACACCAAATCTATACTTTCACCAGACCACGCTGTACAACTTACTTCGAAAAGAAGGCGTACCATTGAGTAAATTAGATTTCATTGGTGCTTTATCTCTTAGCCCTTCAGAATAAAGTTCACAATAGCCAATTAAAAAAGCCCTGTTTAGCAATCACTAGACAGGGCTTAAATAGAACCAAGGTATTATTAATCGGTTGTTTTACTATCCAAGTCCACCACATATTCCAATATATCGCCTGGCTGACATTCAAGAATTTCACACAGTTTATCCAATGTCGCTAAACGAACAGCCTTTGCTTTCCCATTTTTTAAGATAGACAAATTTGCTTCTGTGATCCCAACTTCTTGGGCCAAGTGCTTTAGGCGCATTTTTCGCTTCGCCATCATGACATCTAAATTTATACGAATGGTCATCACGAATCCTTAAATTGTATGCTCGTTTTCATCAGCAAGAATATACCCTTCTTTCATGACCCATGAAATTATTAACGTAATAAAACCAAATAGTAACGTTAAAAAATTCATACCAACAAAACTAACCGCTAATATGCGCTCACCGGGAGGATTATTAAATGATAAAATCACGGACATTGCTGCACCATAAATAACAGAAGCTCCTACCCAATAAAAAAGACTGTAACCTAACTTCTGATAGCTCATTGCATTCTCAAGCGAGAAAATGTCATTACGCTCATAATTACGAAATAAATGAATTAATACATTTAAAGCGTACATAACAATACTGCATAACAATAAACTAGAAATGACAGCTAACATACGAATTGTTAACGTTAGTGGTAATTGCGTATAACCATTAACATCAATCGTAGTCTGAATAATTCCGAATGAGGTAAGAAAATCATATTGGGTTTCAATGGTTAACCAATAATAAAGTACAGCTATCGGTGTAAAAACCAAAAATCCTTGAAAAAGTATACGTGCGCGGCGACTTTGTTTTTGAATATTAGACATAATGAATAACCTTATTGATTTGATACACAGACAATACAGTGCAAACAATGTCAAATCAATATAATTTTATCGCAAAGCGATAATAAAATATTAAAAGTCGATATAAAAACAAAAAAGCACTATTTCTCAAAATTCCTTTTCATAAGATTGGCTAAATTTTTCCGGTAATATCGACAGTATGACTAATAATACTCGTCCCTTCACCAACGTTCCCGTGTCCAGGAACAACAAAATTTGCTTGAGGGTATTTCGTTAAGACTTTTTGAGCAGACCCCGCCCATGCTTTCATATCGGCATCACCAGTCCACCCAATCGTATTCACCTCATTTGCTCGCATTAAACAACCGCCAAGTAATACTTTTTCTTTTGGTAACCATACCACCGCATTGTCTTTAGTATGGCCTCCTCCCGGATAGAAAACTTCAATCTTATTTTCTAACAACACAAAATTATCACCTGAAAATTGATGATTCGTCGCTTTCTTGTTATCACCTTTCAAAAATTTGTTCGTTAATGCAGACGCGTAAGTCTCAAAGTGATGTTCTTGCAGGTATTCTAAACCACCAGTTTGATCTTCATGAAAATGAGAAAAGACCGTTTTCTTTAATGTTAATCCTCTGTTTTCAATCCACGTCATCAACTGAGGCATGTTCGACGCATTCCATGGCGTATCAATCAAATACGCATCCTTTCCATCAACATACACTAAAGAATTAGCATCGACCAAAATAGGTTTCTTTGGGCTCTGTAAGTTTTTAAATTCACGATACGATTTAACTAAAAACACATTATTCGTGATTTCTTCAAATTGAAGCGGTTTAACTACAGGCTCTGCTGCTGCATTAAAGCCGATAACCGAACTTAGTAATGCGAGAGTAAGTTTAAACATAAATTTCATTCCTTTTTAAATATAACTGTAAACATACAATATTCTCCCTCTTACTACTGTTAATTAAATGTAAAACATTCATTAAGATCAATACGGAGTCTTCGTTTATTTTCAGTAATCGACTTAATAAAAAACAGTTTTGTACAATCTTCATGTCGCTTTTATGAGTTATTGTATAAAGAACTCAAGGATGAAAAAGAAAACTTATGACTTTATTTTTAGCAATGGCAATGTTTGCACTCATCACCTCCCTCTCTCCTGGGCCGGTAAATATTCTCGCTACCATTACTGGTGCTAATCATGGGTATGTAAAAACCATTCCCCATATTTTTGGTGCTACTGTTGGGTTTGTCTCTATTCTTATCCTATTAGGATTAGGGCTGATACAAGTCTTAGATAATTCCCATACTGCAACATCCATTTTAAATTACTTTGGAAGCACTTTTCTGCTTTATTTGGCTTATAAAGTAGCGACGAGCGATAGAGCAGACCAAGATAGAGATAATAAAGGCAATGCTCCAACGATGGTGCAAGGCTTATTGTGTCAATGGTTAAACCCAAAAGCTTGGATTGTGTCTTTATCTGGCGTGACCGTATTTTCGAGTAACGGTGTGATTCCTCTCGAAGATCTTGGAGCGTTTAGTATGATATTTTTTATCGTATGTTACTGCTGTATATCGACGTGGGCATTACTCGGGTTAACGATTGGACGATATTTAGAGCACCCTGTTCATTATAAAATCTTTAATCGACTTATGGGATCATTGCTCGCATTAACCGTCGTTTATGTCTTCTTTATATCAAATTAACAATGGACGTTATATTGGCTAATTCAAAAACACATTTTTTACGATCATCCGTTCTTCCGTTTGAGTTACGTTATTCTGGTAATTCAAATGCCTGCTATAAAAAACACTCACATCGCGAATTTTCTATTGGTGTCGTAGATAGCGGCGTTAGTGAATACATAAATCAAAATTCAAAACAAGAAATCAGCATCGGCTCTACGGTCATTATCAATCCTGAAACCGTACATTCCTGTAATCCAAAATCGGGGACTAACTGGAGCTATAAAATGCTTTTTGTTGAGCTTGATTGGTTAATACAGTTACAAACAAGCATCACTGGTAAAAAGCATAGTGAGTTTCATCCCTTTCAACAAAATCACAGCCGATGCCCTACTCTGTATCAGAATTTCCAATCATTAACGCAAGTTCTAATTGAAAACGAATCGTCATTATTCGTGGAAGAATCCGCCATCACTTTCTTCTCTACTCTGTTTATTAATGATCTTAAAGCAATGCCGTCCCACAAGACCATTCCCAAACAAGCAACTCATCTCGCATATCAATACATCTCTGATAATGTTGATAAAAACATGTCTATCTCTGAGATAGCGAAAGAGTCTGGTTTGAGCGATTTTTATCTTATCCATTCATTTAAAAAACAATACGGAATAACACCACATGCCTACCAAATGATGATGAAAATAAATAAAGCCAAAGACTTATTAAAAAAGGGAAATGATATTGCGTCGATAGCCACAGATCTTGGCTTTACCGATCAAAGTCACTTTCATCGACACTTTAAAAGCATCGTTGCCGCGACACCAAAGCAATATAAAATAGACAAGCACTCAACGTTTAATGATTAGCTATCCACAATTTAGCTAAATCACACCAACCAAAACCGTTCATTCTTACCTCTTTTAGATTTTCAGAGGTGATGAGTTCAAACGAATCTTTCTTAACGATATCAATAACGCCTATCTGTTGTAACCAATCATACAGTTGCTCCAACTCTTCAACCGCTAACGCTAAATCGGGAGTATTTCTTATGTCAGATACCTTATTTAGAAATAAATCATAATCAACGTCTTTAACGATTTTGTTTTTAAACGGATAAAGAGATAAAAAAGCCAGACGACTGTATAACCGATCACTTTCTTCAAGAATGCTACACAGTGCAGTATCCGCTTGATGATGGTAGTCGCCATAAAAAACGTCTTGTAGTGTCTGAGATGAATATAATTTTTGGGCTAAAGCTTTGCATTCATTGTTGTTTTCATAAGTCACTATATTAGAGCAATCCAAGTTACTGCCTTGTTTTTTTATTATCATAAACAAAGAATGATATTTACTTTTATACGTAACTTTCTTTTCTGGAAATGACAAACTTAGCTGGTTTTGAGCGCAAACTTTATCTTTTGCCCATTCTTCATACACCCACAAATCCACTCTTTCCAACAACGGGAACACTAAGGCATAGTGCTCAAATCGGCCTAATCGGATCATTCTTGGTGACCACACTTCAACCTGAAATGGACCAGAACCAACGATCTTATCTGTCGATACATGAATAGGATAAATAGAGGCTTCACTCCGAGCCAATAATCTTGGCAAATGAAAGTCGCCTTCTGATAAGGTGATTTCAATACACTCTTCAGAAAGAAACCTAATCCCTTTGAGGTTAGAATAAAGTGGACTCCAATAATAGTTGGCTATCAGTGTTTTTAAACAACGTACAACATCTTTTGCCGTTAACGGATTTCCGTCATGACAGACAACGCCACTTCGAAGATAAAAACGCCACTGTGTTGCAGAAGAATCATGCTCCCAATGATGTGCAAAATCAGGGTGAATAATATCGTTATCAATACTCACTAAACGCTGAAAAATTTGACTCACTAAATAACGCTCGGTACGACAGATTGCGTTATGAGGTAATAAGGAGCCAATCTTCCGATGAAAAGGCATACAAACCGAGCGTGGTACGATGTTATTGGAATGGAGAAGATACTTTTTAAGCTCAATAGAAGCATTACGTCCACCAAAACTGAGTATATTCAAAACAGAGTCAGTATTACCAGAATCGACTACAGTAGACACGCAGTCATAACACGCTTCAATCGGTTCTTTATAACACGTTAATTGTGCTTTTTTACTGCGACCCGGCGTTGCTTTCCATTCAATCCAACCCGTATTGACTAATCTCTTAATTACAGTTTGAACATGACGTTCACTCACCTTCAATAATAATGAAAGCTCTGTAATATTACAGCTTGATGCTACTGGTCCATACTTACGAAAAAGTATTTCATAAACCTCTAGTTTTCTTTTTATATTCTCCATTGCACCCAATTTTATCTTTTCGTTAAATGTGTATATCCGTTGGTGATTAACGCTTGCTCTAGTATAGACAATACCTGCCCACTGATTTCAGTATTAAGCACTGAGGAAGTTTGAGCATTGTTTAATAATAACTCTGAACAGTAATCTATTTCATGTTCAAACCCTCCACCACAGCTATGCGTAATGGTGTGAGTTTGACCTCTTAAATGAACATCAATTCGTGAAGGGTTCCACCATTTATCATGTATGACGATCTCAACACCATCGCCTTTTAAAATCGCGCTCCTTGGTAAGTTTTTTGAAATTGACGCCCCTATTTTTCCTTTCATCTTTCCATCAAATAAAAACTCCACGTTTTCATCAACTCTCCATTCAGGGTGTTCTGCGGTAATAGAGACCGACGGTGTTGGGACATCTTCACCAAAGAAATGGCATAAATCACAGTAAAACCAAACGCCGTATACCCCGACATCGAGTGTCGCTCCCCCTGACAATTCAGGATTAAATACAAATATATTAGGATCATACACACTTTCATTACCGAAAGAGGCTTCTATGGAATCCACGACAATCTTGTGTTCATTCATAAAAGTCTTCAACTCTCGATAAGCGGGGAACACAACAGTTTTCATCGCCTCAAGCAATAACACTCCGCTATCTTTAGCAAGTTTCTGCATGTCTTGCCAATCTTGGTAATTAGTAAACGCAGGCTTTTCAACTAAAACGTGTTTATGGTGAGAAAGAAACAATTCCACTAAGGGTCTATGATAAGGATGAATTGTCGCGACATAAACAATATCAACGGTAGGATCCGTCGCTAATTGTTCATAATCACCATAATGAGATACCGCCTTATAACGGGTAGCAAACCGCTCTGCTTTATCAACATCTCTAGCAGCAACGGCCTGTAATTCTCCACATTGACTGTTGCTTGTTAAGTCTTGAGCAAATCGGTGCGCTATGTTTCCAAGCCCTGCAATGCCCCACTTTATTTTTTTCTCTGTCATTACCTCATCCTATTATTTTTAATCGAGACAGTGTAGTCACCTCAACGTAAAAGAAAAATAGAACAAATAAGCACACTTGTTCCTATTTAAAAATAGCCAACGATCATTGTTTGAATACAAAGCGGTTCGTTCGTATTTATTTTTAGATGAAAATATAATCGCGACTTATGGTTCGCCATCATTGATAACTTCTACTATAACTGTTTCAATGTAGTTAACCTGAATTCTGGATAAGGCTGAACTAATTGCCCACCTAACGATCAGATCTTTCGACCAAGAATTATTTGAACGTATTTTAAAAGGTGGGCAAGATGAATAAATTAGTTGATATATTTTGTGATGTCGATGATTTTTGTTATCAATTCTTATCTCAATGGGAAAAATACCTTGTTGAGGCTAGTGAGAGAAAAAGAAAACGTCAGTCAGTAATGTCTACTAGTGAATGTATGACTATTGTCATCGCTTTTCATCAATCAAATCATAGAGATTTCAAGAACTTCTATATCGGGTTAGTTCATCAATATTGGAAAGGATACTTTCCAAATTTACTTAGCCACACTCGATTTGTGAGCAAAATGCCTAGCCTAATCGCCCCAATGTGTGCCTATTTTCAATCTATCAAAGGTAAGCCGACTGGCATTGCTTTTGTTGACTCCACGAGTCTTAAAGTATGCCATAACATTCGAATTCCTCGCCATAAAGTCTTTGATGGTGTTGCGAAAAGAGGAAAAGGTACCATGGGATGGTTTTTCGGCTTCAAACTTCATTTATTGATTAACCATCTTGGAGAAATTATTTCGCTGAAAATCACAGCTGGCAATGTAAATGATAGGACTCCTGTACCTGATTTATGCAAAGAACTCTCGGGGAAATTGTACGCTGATAAAGGGTACATAGGTAAAAAGTTGAGTGAGAGCTTAAAGAACTCTGATGTCGATTTAGTGACTACCTCGCGAAAAAACATGAAAGCAAAAGAGATAAGTGCTTTTGATAAGGCTATGTTATCAAAGAGATACATTATCGAAACGATAAATGACCAATTGAAGAATATCTCTCAAATTGAACATAGCCGTCATCGTAGCGTGACTGGTTTCATGCTAAATGTAATTTCAGGCGTTGTGGCTTATTGTTTAAAAAAACAAAAGCCACGAATTAAGCTATCAGAATGTGAATTTGAACTAATCCTCGCTTAAAGCATGTTTTATCCAGAATTCAGGTTAGTTATTAACATCATAGTAACCAAAGGATGACGAAGAATGAACTTACGCTATTTACTTCTTACTGCCTGCATAATGAGTATGCCCGCACAGGCGAAGCTAGCAGAGAAAGAAGGGGTTAGTGGAGAAATTGCGTTAACGACAGGATTTACGTCTTCAACTTCCAATTTTAATACCGAAGGTGATGATACCATTACATCAAACAAACAAAGTGCATCCACTGACAGTGACTTTATGGCCTTTCCTCTTGGAAGCATTGCCTATACGTTTGGCCAAGAATTAAATCAACAAGTTCATGTCGGTACAACACGTCAAGATGTGGCAACAGGTACCGTTGTTCTTGAGGTCGGCTATAAATATCAATTTGAATCAAGAATGGCGATTGATGTTTCTATTCTGCCAACCATTATGTCAAGTAAGACGTGGGCAGACCCATACTTGGAAGGCTCTGCTCGTACAGAAACAGATGCTTCAGGAAACGCATTTCGTTTTAGAGTCGATAACATTGCAGGCTCAAACTTTACCATTGATACCGCCTATGCCACCAAAGACATCGAGAATGATGACGTCGAAGACATACTAAAAAGAGACGCGGATACGATCTACTTAAAAGGTCAATATCGCTTACCACTAAGTCGTACTTCATTCATCCTACCTTCTGTTATTTACCAATCTTCATCTGCGGACGGAAAAGCAAGCTCTTACGATCAATACGGTGCTGAACTGAGTTTTTTCAAGTTAATGCAAAGACACCAGTTGGTATTAACTGCTGGTTACAATCAACGAACATTCGGTGCTGAAAACCCTATTTATGGCGACACTCGTGAAGACAATAAATTAAGCTTCTTTGCTGCTTATGAATATACTAAATTTATGGATTGGCAAGATTGGTCATTCATTTCTTTTGCAGGCTACAGCTCAACCGATTCAAATATTACTTTTTATGACGAATCAGAATACATTGTTACTGTCGGTGTAAACTATAAGTTTGTAAGCGTGCGGGGAACTACACCTAACAAATAAAATTCATTATGCGTATCTTACGATCTTTCATTTAACGAGAACGTAATTATGCAAAAAGATAAAAAGAGAACACCAGAGCAATGGCACGCTCTATTTGAATCTCAGCAATCTAGCAAGCTTAGTGCCGCTGAATTTTGTCGTAACCATAATATTCTGCCAAAGACATTTAGTGCACGTAAAGCACGATGGAAACAAAAGATTAACGCTTCTACTTTCTTGAAAGTAGAAGCGTTAACATCAACTATCATCGCCACTCCACAATTACCAGATATTCAACTTTCTATCGGAAAATTGCGATTAACATTGCCAGCTAATACTGAACCTCACTGGATAGGACTCTTATTAAAAGGGTATCAATCATGAATGTATTTACTGATGTTTCCACCATTTATCTTCATCGTGATTTTGTCGATTTTCGCAAGGCCATTAATGGCCTTGTCGTGATTGTTGAGCAAGAAATGCAACTATCACCGTTTAGTGATGCTCTATTTATATTTTGCAATAAGCCTCGTGATAAACTCAAAATATTGTATTGGGATAAAACAGGATTCGCTTTATGGTACAAGCGATTAGATGAAGACCGCTTCAAATGGCCACGAAATATAAATAACGATACGTTAGCATTATCAGAGCAGCAACTGACACTGCTATTACAAGGTTTTGATATCTTAGGACATCAACCGGTACATTATCAAACAACCCTTTAAATAGTTATTCTCAGTCAAGAATAGGAGGCAACCGATTGATTACCTGTATTATCGTTATATAGTCATCTACATGACTGATAAAATAAAACCACTTCCTGATACCATTGACGAGCTGAAAGCACTTGTGCTTCAGCTTGAAAATAAATATAACCGTCTTCTAGAGCAATTTCGGCTGGCTCAACATCAGCGCTTTGGTAAAAGCAGTGAATCTGACTCGACTCAATTTGATTTATTCAATGAAACAGAAGAAGAAATCATCATTGAAAATGATGACACACAAACGATTACCTACACTCGTCAAAAGCCAAAACGCCAACGCTTACCTGAAGACTTACCGCGTACTGTTATTATCCACGACATAAAAGATAAAACTTGTAAGTGTTGCGGTCTAGAGATGCATGCGATGGGTAAAGACATCAGTGAAAAGTTGGAATTTGTACCAGCTAAAGTGGAAGTTATTCAACATGTTCGTCCTAAATATGCTTGCCGAAATTGTGAAAAAAACAATACTTCAGTAGACATTAAACAAGCCCCAATGCCAGCGTCACCAATCCCTAAAGGGATTGCGACCGCAAGTTTACTTGCTCAAATTATTACGGCTAAATTTCAATACAGTCTTCCACTTTATCGTCAAGAAACGTTATTTCAGCAATGGGGTATCATTATTGGACGGCGAACGATGGCGGATTGGTTAATAAAATGCTCGGTACTATTTACCCCTCTTAATAACGAGTTACATCGTATTTTGCTTGAACAACCCACTCTGCATTGTGATGAAACAACGGTAAATGTGTTGGATGTTGAAAAAGCAAAATGTTATATGTGGGTCTACTGCTCTGGCTATGATTCTCCAGGCTCTGGTGTTTTGCCTGGAATTGTACTTTATGATTATCAATCTAGCAGGCATGGCTACCATCCAGTTAACTTTTTAAAAGGTTATAACGGGTATTTACATACCGATGGTTACCAAGGTTATGAACAAACTGAAGCGATGTTAGTTGGCTGTTGGGCACACGCACGTCGACGATTTATTGAGGCTCAACGTGTTCAAGTAAAAGGGAAAACAGGGAGTGCAGATTGGGTATTGAGTAAAATCCAAAAGCTATACCGGATCGAATCGTTATTAAAAGAGGCTTCCCCTGAAGCCAAGTATGTTGCTAGGCAGACAGAAGCCCGCGATTTACTTAAAGAGCTCCGTGATTGGCTTGATAGCGCAGTTAGTCGAGTATCACCTAAAACAAAATTAGGTGAGGCGATTAGCTATACATTAAATCAATGGGATAAATTAGTTCGTTATATTGATGATGGATTGTTATCTATTGATAACAATCGAGCAGAGCGAGCGGTTAAACCGTTTGTTATCGGCCGGAAAAACTGGTTATTTTCGGGTTCAACGGCTGGTGCAGATTCAAGTGCAATGCTTTACAGCATTGTAGAAACAGCAAAGGCAAACGGATTAATCCCTTACGATTATATTAGGTATTGTCTAGATCGTTTATGTGTTGGATCGCCAGATATCGATTCACTTTTACCTTGGAATGTAAAAGACAAGGTGTAGTTCCCCGCACGCTTACATAAGTTTTAACCACTTTACGTAAATAAAAAAAGCCCTGTTTGATGAGTCTCAAACAGGGCTTTTTTCATACTATGTTCTAATCGTATTTAATAAAACTTATAATCACTACTAAAGAAATTAATCAATTTTCTTAATACAATATCTCGATGTTTATCGTCTTCTATCAACATATCATGATACGAATCTGGGATTGTTTCTAAATGACAAAGATGACTGTTCTCATGAAAACTTCGCTGAGCCACATTACTCACAACAAGATCGTCTCCTGCTTGTAAAATCAGCATTGGAATTTTTATTTTATGAGCTTCAGCGATGCATTTTTTTCCTGCTTTTATAGATTCAGTGATCCAATGAGTACTTGGGCCTCCTAACCGTAAATTCGGCATATTTTCAAACAGCTCAACAAACATTTGATATCTTATTTTACTGTGAGTTAATACGTTATCGTCATACTCAACTTTCTTAAAATGACTTTGCCCTAATGCATAGTTAGGCTTACTCGCCAACACATCAAGTAAGTTTAGTGTTTGAGTTTTTAGTCCATACGCTTTGCCTGGTATATACACACCAAACATTGGTGACGTTGCCGCTGATGCCGTTACGGGATGATCAAATTTTGAAAGGTATTGGGCGGTCACCGCTCCCCCCATCGAATGAGAAAGCATAAAGCACTCTCCTTCTAAATTTGGTCTGACAACCTTTTCCATAAAGATATACAGATCCATCACATAATCATGAAAGTCATCCACATGGCCTAATTCGTGATCTTGCGTTATCCGTCCTGACTCACCTTGTCCACGGTGATCATACGTATAAATATTAAAATACTGACTTAACTCAAGAATGGCTTCTTTGTATTTCCAATAACTTTCATTACGACCATTAACGATCACTAACGTCTGTTTCTTTTCACCAACGTTAATGTTAATCCACTTCAAGGCAATTCGATCAACACCGAGCACTTCACCGTGCGTTTTGTTGCTCCAAATCTTATCAATCGGATCTTCATAATCTTGTTTTCTGTTCTCTTCTTTCAATCGATCTTCGTGTGTTTTTACAAGAATATGCGGTTGCGGTGCTTGCTCTAAATTCAATTTAGGCGCAATCACCTCTAGAAATAATTTCCCCACATCTTTACCGTGTTGATAATCGTTATCTAATTGCTCTTTAGTGCTTCCCAGTAATTTAGATTCAAGGTTCTTATTCGGTGAAATCTCATAAATAGTGACATCATCCGGCGGATTAGCTAAAAATACCTGCGTTTTACGGTAGCTTTCTTCGTGATTCATCAACATCACGGCCATTTGATTTAATTTGGCATTTTTAGTCATCTTGGCGACTTTCATCATCCAGTCGTGGTTTTCTTTAAATTCAACCGGAACAGTACGGATAACAACAATGTGACGATAACCTCTATCATAGGCTTCTTGTACAGGAATCGGCGTCGTTAATCCTCCGTCAACCCATTCCATTTTATCCATGATCACCGGTTGTTTATGCAACGCAGGAATCGCGCAAGAGGCACGTAAAATATCTTTCCAATTTGTGGTCGATAAGTCAAAGTACTTAGTTTCAAAATTAGTGGCATGAGCAGCAACAGCAAGTACTTGTTTGGTATGTAAGTGCATTTCTCCTACTGTCCAGTTTAACGGAATATCGGCTTCGGTTTTATCGATTAACCAATCCAGATCCATCCCTTCGCCAGAGAGTAAAAAACGAGACAATTTAAAAAAATCAGGACTGCGGGTGATTTGATTAATGATCCGGTAAGCGTGTCCTTTATGCCCACAGATGTAAGAGGCCAAATTCAACGAACCTGCCGATGTTCCAATCAATAAAGCAAATGGATTGAATTTGGCTTCTAAAAACGTATCCAGCACTCCTGCGGTGAAAATCCCCCTTTGACCACCACCTTCTGTCACTAAAGCAATCTTATCGACTTTTGTTTTAGGTACACGAAACACATCATAATTTTGTTTACTGATCGAATAATGTTCGCCCATTCGTTTTGCCCATTCTCGATAACGTAATTGTCTTTGTTCTATTATGGCATATCGCTATAAAGCGTGGGCGGTAAATAGAAGCACGATAAATAATGATTTTATAACTCTTTCATAACTAAGGAATGACTTTTATGAATTTATATAAAATTCTATAACTAGATAAAGCTACAATCACAAATTACCTATGTTAAGGTTCTTAAAAATGGAGGGCACATGATGAAAGACTATGAATTGTTCATAAAAATTAACGATGCCATCTTGCTTGAGTTTGATATATTTAAAGCATGGGAAAAATCATTACTCTTAAACGCTCAAAACCAATTGATGGACAGATTCCCTATTTCGGAACCACAGAGAGAGCTGCTCACCAAAGTCTTAAATAAAAAAAGACCCAAGAAAAAAAGAGAAAAAAAACCATATTGCTAATTGTCAATATGGCTTATCATTTCAGTCGTTCTTTCCACTCTCTTCTTAAGACTTTTTCTAATTAAAGAGTCTACAAAAACAATAAAAATCGGTCTTAGTTCTTAAGATTAACCCGCTTCGCGTGGTGCGCGCCAATCATCATTACCTGCCGTGCCACACGTTTCGTGAGTCACTTCAATTGCACGGTAAGTAAACTTAAGCACTTCTTCTGTTACACGATCTGACGTTGCAGCATCTTGACAATGAGCCATGCGAGTTTGCATATCTACAAGCAGTGCATCAATCAATTTGATTGTGTAATAGTGCTCTTGCTTACCAGAAATAGACGTACGGTAGAAGTTGATACTGCACTCTGGTAATTTTTCACCTGAAACTAATGAGTTAAACAACAATGGAGAACAGCGGTCTTGTTGTTTAGTTACAATCACAGGACGGTGAACTCGTTGACCTGTTGGCTGGCCACTTTGAGGATCACGTGGAACCGTTAATACATGATCAAGTTCTTGAACAAGAAACTCATCAATGTGTGCTTCTTGCCACGTATTCCCTATTGAATCTGCTGAATACGCATCTTTAGTGATGTCACCCTGAACTTCGCCTTTTATTGACATATACGCTGGAGTTGGCATCTATTTATTCCTTATTTTAAATTCGATTAGAGTCGTGTTAATCACGATATGAATGTAATAAGGCAAGATAGATGCCAAAAATAATAGCCAACAAAATCAGTAAATTAAAAAAACACTAATTTACAATCACAAAATAAAAACAATAAATTGGATCATTTCACAATAAGTTGAACATAAATAAACCTAGTCACGGTGGTGTTGGCTAAAGAAATCCAACGCTGGCCCTTTAGGTATAATAAGTGTTGGGTTAATCGTTTCATGACTGCCGTAATAATGCGCTTTTATGTAGTCAATATTAACCGTTTCACTCACTCCGGGTTGTTGAAATAAATCACGTAAATAGCCCCAAATATTCGGGTAGTCAACAATGCGTTTTAGGTTACATTTAAAATGCCCAACATAAACGGCATCAAAGCGAATCAATGTCGTAAACAAACGCCAATCCGCCTCTGTGATCTCATCACCAATTAAGTAACGTTGAGTCGATAAGCGTTGTTCTACCGTCTCTAATGCTCCAAATACTTCGGCAACCGCATCATCATACGCTGCCTGAGTCGTAGCAAAACCCGCTCGATACACCCCATTATTAATCGTTGGGTATATAAATGCATTCAACTCATCGATGTCATTTAATAAGTGCTCAGGAGAAAAATCCAATTCAGTGGCACCAATATCATCAAAAGCAGAATTAAACATACGAATGATCTCTGCCGATTCATTACTCACGATCGTATTGGTTTTCTTATCCCATAAAATAGGAACCGTGACTCTTCCCGTATAGTCAGGAGCAGCCTTCGTGTAAATTTCATGCGCATAAGTTGCATGATTTACCGTATCTTCAATAACGCCTTCACCCGGTTCAAATGTCCAACCGTCGTCTCCCATAAACGCATTCACCACAGACATCGAAATCATGTCTTCAAGCCCTTTTAGCTTACGGTAAATCACTGTGCGGTGTGCCCAAGGACAAGCCAGCGAAACATATAAATGATAACGCCCAGATTCAGCATTAAAACCTGACACTCCAGATGGGCCAGCCCTGCCGTCTTTTGTTATCCAATGGCGAAAACTGGACGCTTTACGCTCAAATTTACCGCCCGTTGATGCCGTGTCGTACCAATCCGTGTGCCATTTTCCGTCAACTAAAAGTCCCATGCTGTTTCCTCGCTATTCATTAAAGATAAAAATGTGTATTAATTACTAAAGACGTCAGTTTGTTAGTTAAAACGACCTTGGCTATAATCATCAAACGCTTGCAATACTTCTTCTCTGGTATTCATTACAAACGGACCACCACGCGCAATCGGTTCGTTCAATGGTCGCCCTGCAATCAATAAGAATCGAGTCTCAGAATCAGACGCCATCACCGAAACTTGTTCTCCTTCATCAAACACACCAAGAGATTTCTTTGTTATCTTCTGGGTACTGTCATTCGCCATGGTCACCGCCCCTTCAATTACGTAGATAAACGCGTTGTGCCCAATAGGTAAGGCTTGTTCAAAAGTCATTCCTTCTGGCAATTTCACGTCCATATATGTCGGTGTAATGTGCGTATTCTTTACTGGTCCAGTCGTGCCTTCATTAGTTGTACCGGAAATTACTCGAACCTCAGTCCCGTTCTCTCTTAACTCTACTGGTGTTGATTCTGGTGGGTACTCTTGATATGCCGGCGCCATCATTTTTGAAGCCTTAGGCAAATTCACCCATAATTGAAAACCTTTCAATAACCCTTCTTCTTGTTCTGGCATTTCAGAATGCAATACACCTTTGCCTGCGCTCATCCATTGAACACCTCCGGGCTCAACAACCCCTTCATGCCCTGCATTATCTTTATGACGCATTTTCCCATTTAACAGGTAAGTCACGGTCTCAAAACCGCGGTGCGGGTGGGTTGGAAAACCACCGATATAATCCGATGCGTCATCACTTTCAAAACAATCTAAAAGCAAAAATGGATCTAAAACATTCAACTGTTGCGTACCAATAATTCGCGTTAATTTCACGCCATCACCATCAGAAGTCGCTATCCCTGGAAACACATTTTTTAGCGCTCTATTTTTATTTGTCATACTCTATTTTCCCGCTTAATTCTTTTATCTTTAGGCTTATGCCTATCGCTTGGTGTAAAGAATAGTCGTTGAACAAAAGTAGATAAACAGCAATACTGAGGAAACACTGTTCTCATATAAAGAACAATAGATAAATAAGGGGCAGTCATGGGTCAGCTAGAAAGTATGCACATTTTTACCAAGGTGGTAGAAGCAGGAGGAATAACAAAAGCGGCGGAACAGTTAAATTTGGCGAAATCGGCCGTCAGTAAACGACTGAGTGAATTAGAGCAACAACTTGGTATTAAGCTCATCAATCGAACGACTCGTACTTCTAGTCTTACCGAAGCAGGGCAATCTTATTTCATAAAATGTAAATTAATACTTGAGGAAGTAAACGATCTTAACTGCCATGTGTCAGCCATTCATCAAGAATTAAATGGCACCATAAAACTCGCCGTTCCCCTCACCTTTGGTGTGATGCATTTGGTTCCTGCCTTAGATGATTTTGCAAAAGCACACCCTAAATTGAAACTGGATATTGATTTCTCTGATCGCAAAGTCGATTTGGTTGAAGAAGGTATCGATTTAGCGATTCGTATTGGTAATCTCACAAGCTCAACACTGCAAGCTAAAGCCATTGCCCCTATTCATCACGTGTTATGTGCAAGTCCTG
Organism: Aliivibrio salmonicida LFI1238; assembly: GCF_000196495.1. NCBI lineage: Bacteria > Pseudomonadati > Pseudomonadota > Gammaproteobacteria > Vibrionales > Vibrionaceae > Aliivibrio > Aliivibrio salmonicida. The sequence goes on along the minus strand of NC_011312.1, from coordinate 1,308,594 downwards.
CTTATTTAGCTGAACATGGCAATCCATCCACTCCTGACGCACTTAAATCACATCAGCTATTAAGATACCGTCAACAGCCTTTATCTGGTGTTGAATTACGTGATAATAAAAATCAAGCGATGACGGTTCCAATGGAAACACATTGTATTGCGAATAATGGAGACTTCTTAAAAGCGATGGCGGTCTCTGGGCATGGGATTATTTTTATGCCGACCTTTATTGTTTGGGAGGAGCTTGCGAAGGGAACGTTGCTGCCTATCATGAACGATTATCACTTCAACTCAGTACACGCTTATGCTCTTTATCCTGAAACCCGATATCTTCCTCAAAAAGTACGTAAATTGATCGACTTTTTAAGTGCTTATTTTGGGAATGAGCCTTATTGGGATAAGTAAATTTATGCGAAAGAAAGTTGCAATATCCGTATCGTAGAACCGAATATTGCAACTGTGTTATTTTAGTATAAGACCATGGTTAGGTAACCTAAAACCAGTACTATCATAGACGTTAACGCATAAGGAACCGGATAGCCTACCGCAGGCATATCACTTTGACATTCATCCTGAGCGCCTTTCATTGCAGGTGTACTATTACGAGCACCAGCACATGCACCAGCAAGGATCGCAGGGTTCATTTTGCGGAAATATAAACCATAAATCCAAGCCAACAATGGTGGAAGTAACGCTGCCAATAAACCTAAGCCTGCAATCTTAATCACTACAATACCTTGGAATGACGCCAATATTTTAGGGCCTACTGCTGCTGCTAATACTGCAACAAACAAGCTCAAACCAATATCTTGTAAGAAGCTACGCGCGCCCTCACTCATTGGTCCACCAAAGGCGGGATTGCGAGTTCTCAAGAACGAAAAGATGATTCCTGTAAGCATACAGCCCGCAGAGGTTCCTAATGCAAATGGAATGCCACTAAAGGTCACACTTAAGTGTCCACACACATAACCAATTAACAAAGAAAGCGCCAAATAGAATGTTTCTGTTAGCGTACTCTCAACAATCGGATTACTGTTCAGTTTTTTAGCAGCTTGTTTAACACACCAATCAGAACCAGCGACACGAATAACATCACCGACTTCAACCACGGTTTGAGGTAACATCGGTAACTGATGCCCTTGTCTAAACACCGCTTTCATGTAGATACCAAAACCAACTTCTTTACTCATTTCTTCGATGGTTTTGCTTGTGTAGGCTGATTTACCTAAATGAATATCGGCAACTTCGATATCAACATTACGCGCTCTAGGCTCATCAACTTCAACACCAACCGTAGATTCGCCGCCTTCGATTAATACATGGTAGTCACCTCGGATACCGATGACATCTCCAAGTTGAAGTTGTGGGTTATCTACCGCATCAAACACCTCATCACCACGAACGACTTTAAGGATCGCAGCATGGGGATAACGATGAAATAACGCTTCTACATTCTGTCCAACTAATTCTTGGTGATCAACTCTGTACGCTCGAATATCTAGAGGAAGAACCCCTAAATTTGAGAATCCATTCGTGCTTGGTAATGCTTCTGTATCACCACCCGCACCAAAATCGGCTTCAGCATCTTTACCCGCTTTCACCGGATCAATACCAAACATCGCAGGTAGGTATTTAATAAGTAAAATAATGAAGACACTAGAAAGAATATAACTAATGGCATAACCCGCGGCTATGTTGGCACTGATTTGATCAAGCGTCATTCCTGCAGGTGCTTTAACTGCCCCTAAATTAATGGCAGATTGAGCTACGCCCATCACGGCAGTTACAGTGTAACTTCCAGAAATAATCCCTGCCGCATAACCCGGTGCTAAATCCAGTAATTTAGAACCAAAGAAAACAATTAGGAAATTACTGAACACGACAATAAGACCAATAACAACAAAGTCTATTCCTCCTCGTGCCAATCCAGAGAAAAACTGTGGTCCTACTTTCATACCAATAGCGTACATGAACATCATTAAGAAGATATCAGACACCAAACCCGGCGCATCAATATGTAAACCATAAACAGAGAAAGCGGTTAACGCGATACCAACACCAACAACCAGAGTACCCGCCGTTGAACCTAAGTTGATGCCTTTAATCGTTACTTTTCCTAAAGGATAGCCAATGGCAATGCTTAAGAAAAGAAACACAAAAGGATTGTGGGCGATATACGTAAACAAAAAACCAAATAATCCAGAGGCTTCATGTTGCGCTAACGCTTCAACCGATTCGGCAGCCATAAGGCGACTAGAGAAGAGAAAAAGTGACAGAGTAAGTAATAAAGTCCGGCGTTGAGACTTCATCCAGTGAAAGACGTTACTCAATTGATCAATATTCATAATTATTTCCCATATAGAATAAAGATGGAGCAGGCTTCTACTGATATTGATAGAAGCGCATTAAAAAAATGGGCCGTAAAAACGGCCCAAAAAATATTAACCGTGATTAAAGCCTGAAGATTCAACTTCATCACTACCATGGGAGATTGGGTGCTTATCGAAAAACTCGATGCAATGTTTCAGATCGGCAACCAGTAGATCAGCTTGATCTCGGCTAAAGCCATGACGAACCAAAATACGCATAATCACCAAGTCTTCACGTTTTGGTGGCATTGCATAAGCGGCAATTTGCCAACCGCGAGAACGAATTCGGTCTGAAAGATCAAACAAGTTAAACCCAGGGTTCACGCCTTCTTTAAGCGACCAACTCATTGCAGGGATACCACCTTTACCATCATAAATAATGTCAAACATGCCCATTTTTTCGATTTCAGCAGAAAGATACACCGCCGTGTCGTAACACGCTTGGTGGATCTTACGGTACCCTTCTTTACCTAAACGTAAGAAATTATAGTATTGCGCTACAATTTGGCCGCCAGGGCGAGAGAAGTTCAACGCGAAAGTAGGCATGTTGCCACCTAAGTAATTCACGTTAAAAATAAGATCTTCGTGCAATGCAGATGCATCACGCCATATTACCCAACCCACACCTAATGGACTCAAACCAAATTTATGGCCTGACGCATTGATTGATTTCACACGAGGTAAACGGAAATCCCACTCTAACTCAGGATCACAGAATGGGGCTAAGAAACCGCCACTCGCCGCATCAATGTGCATTGGAATATCTAAACCAGTTTCTTCTTGTAGTTTATCTAACGCTTCATGCACTGCTTTTACTGGTTCATACTGACAAGTAAATGTCACACCCAACGTTGGAACTACACCGATGGTATTTTCATCACAACGTTTAATCACTTCTTCAGGCGTCATAATTAGACGATCGCCTTCCATTGGGATCTCACGTAATTCAATATCCCAATAACGAGCAAATTTATGCCAGCACACTTGAACAGGACCACAGATCATATTTGGTTTGTCTGTTGGTTTGCCAAGTTTTTTCATTTTTTCACGCCAAGCCCATTTTAGCGCCATTCCGCCGAGCATTGCGGCTTCACTTGACCCCGTAGTAGAACAACCTAACGTATTTTCTGCATCTGGAGAGTTCCATAAATCAGCTAACATATGCACACAACGAGCTTCAAGCTCTGCGGTTTGAGGATATTCATCCTTATCGATCATGTTTTTATCGATGCATTCGTCCATTAGTTTGTGGACTTCATCTTCAACCCAAGTTTGGCAAAAGGTCGCTAAATTCTGTCGAGAATTCCCATCCATCATTAGCTCATCATGAACAACTTGATAAGCATGACGAGGATCATGTTCGTGCTCAGGCATTTTGTATTTTGGCATAGATAGGGAAAGGTCAGTTGATGAATAAACATCATCAAGAAGATCGTCTCTGACTGTATCTTTAGAATGAAGAGGCATACGTTTTAGCTCCATTGAATTAAACAAACAATAAAATATAAACTGTCGAATTGATTGGATTCGGCCTTAATGAGTAAATAATTAACAACAGTGTCAATTACTTACTGATTAATCTTTAGTTACACTTTTATTCCCTTTGATTGATGATGTCAATATACTTTGCTACCCATTTTTTAAAACATAGGTGCTTTTAAAATCAATTTTCAGTAGCACGAACATTACGTCAGCCCCCTAAAAACAAGACACCTGCTACATAAACTGGAGAGTAAAAAATGTCTATTTTTGAGAGCGAATAATTTCTTCATCCACCCATTTAAGTAACTGTTTAATTGCTTTAGATAAAATCTGATTCTGTCTAACAATGTAACCTAAACTGGTTGTTGGGAATTTCGGTAATAGCGTTACTGTCGTTTTAAGGTTTCGCTTTGGGTGAATAGAGAATTCAGGAACGATGGCAACACCAAACCCTGCCTCAGCCCAATCAATCTGAGCATCAACACTGCCCACCTCCATGATCCGGTACTTAAGCAAATTCAAAGATGGCAACGCCAAATCAAGTAAATCTCGTGTTCGTGTATCATGACCTAATAATATGAGCGTAGGTTCACTGTCTAAAACAATAGTAGGATCAAAATTCGCTTGTTGCCACTTTTCAAGATGGTTCCCCAATGCGCACCACTTTATTTGCTGAAGTTCAGTAAAATGAAGCGGTTGACTCTCTTTTTGTGCGATAACAAATCCAAGATCAGCTTCGGCACTTTTCACTAATTCAGACGCCTGTGAAGAGGTGGTATTAAGCAGAGAAAAATCTATTCCGGGGAACTCTTGCTTAAATAATTGGAATGGCCCAATCAATAATAAGCGCGAAATAATATCGCTTGCCGCAATCGTCAACGTTCCACGACTTAAATCATTAATGGCGTTGAGATCCGCTTGGCACACTTGCAACTCCATTAATGTATTTTGACTGGTTTCTAATAATCGAACGCCTGCTTCCGTTAAATGAAATGGGTTTCTTTCAATCAACTTCACTCGAGTTGTTCTTTCTAACTGTTTGATATGTAAACTAACGTTAGGTTGCGTCATGTGTAGAGCCGTGGCTGTTTTACCAAAGTGTTTTAATTCGGCTAACGTTACAAATGTTTTAAGCCAATGTAGATCAAGCATGCCCATACTCTTTTTTTGAATGCATTTCACTCAATATGATATATGGATTTCTTATCAAGTCGATAATTATAATTAATTTCTCATATTGATTTATTAGGATTAACATAGCGTCTTAATCATTTAGGAGTTTGTGTTATGCCGTCTATTGTTGTTGTTGGTGCTAATTGGGGCGATGAAGGTAAAGGCCGTATCGTTGATTTTCTTGCTGCAGATGCATCTGCAAGTATTCGTTTTCAGGGCGGTAATAACGCCGGTCATACTGTGGTAAATGACTTCGGTACGTTTAAATTACACCAACTACCACGCGGTATTTTTAACCCAGACTGTACAGCGGTTCTTGGCCCTGGCATGGTAATTAGCCCTGCAGCACTAAGCGAAGAAATCGCAGAAGTTAAAGCCGCTGGCATTGAAGTAAAAATGCACATTTCTGACCGTGCTACGCTTTGCCTTCCTCTTCATGCGCTTGAAGATACTCTTGAAGAATTACGTTTAGGCGATGGCGCTTATGGTTCAACTCGTCAAGGTATTGCACCTGCGTACGGTGACCGTGTAATGAAAAAAGGCATCCTTGTTGGTTGGTTAATGCAGCCTGAAGTATTGCTTGAGCGTATTCAATTCATGCTTGATTGGAAAATGCCACAACTGAAAGCACTATATCCAACATGTGATTTCAGCCAAACCGCTGAAGAAATGACAGAATGGCTTTTAGAAGTAACTGCACCTTGGCGTAAATTCATCTGTAACGTGACTGAGCCTCTAAAAGTAATGCAAAAGAACGATGCAAACTTATTGTTTGAAGCACAGTTAGGCGCGGGTCGTGACTTAGTTTACGGTGAATACCCATGGACTACTTCTTCAAACGTAACAGCAGCTTATGCTGGTATCGGTAGTGGCTTACCAGCGTTACGTCCTGAGCGTATTATTGCAGTTGCTAAGTCATTCAGCTCATCTGTTGGTACTGGTACATTAGTAACCGCAATGGAAGAGCAAGATAACTTCCGTGAAGCAGCTAATGAATATGGCGCAGTAACAGGTCGTCCACGTGATATGGGTTACTTTGATGCAGTAGCAACACGCAACGGTGTTGAACTACAAGCAGCAACAGAAATCGCATTAACAAAAATCGACTGTTTAAGTGGTATGGCGGATCTTAAAATCTGTACGTCTTATGCTGGCGAACACACTGAGAACCCAATCTGGCCTCAAACTGCTGCATTAAGCCCTGTATATGAAAACATGGAAGCATGGCAAGAAGACATCACTGGCTGTCGTACTTTTGAAAGCCTACCAAAAGCAGCTCAAGCGTATGTATTACGTATTGAAGAGTTAATGGGCGTACCAGTAAGTATGGTGTCAGTAGGTCCTGAACGTGAGCAAATGATCCTTCGTTAATCGAGTCATATAAACCACGTACATTTCCAAACAAAGAATTAGAAAGCCGCACTCCCCTATTTTGTGAGAATTTTAGGGAGTGCGGCTTTTTTATATCAAATATATATAAACGCAATTTAGCTATAAAATGCATATACGATAATAAAGTGGAATACAAATCCAACTAGCACAGGTACTGAAGTGCGCTTGGCTACATCAAAAGGACTTAACTTCGCTCCTGTTGCTGACGCAATAACAACCGCCGACACCGGAGACATTCCACGACCAATTGCCGAAGCTTGTTGCATTGGCATTAACATCGCTGCGGTATTTGCTCCCATGCTTGCTGCGATAGTTGGAATTAATTCAACAAACGCTAAGAATGGCGCATTTCCTGACCCCATAATCACTGCTGCCAATAGGGTAACAACAGCAAAAACTAACGTCATAGCAACACTTGGTAAACCAACCGATTCGGCAAGCATGATTAAGTTAGCAATAGCACCCGTCGCTTGAATACCATACGCAAAAACACCAGCTGCCACGAGTAAAACAACGACGCTACTAAACGCACTCCCCATTCCTTTTGAAAAGACACCAAAGCCATCAAACACAACCTTTAGGCTTCTTTTCGTAACACATTCACACAGCATGGCGATAAACATAGAGACAAATACTATTGTCGTCACATCCATATTAATGGTTGAAACCACTAATTTTGAAAAAAACACAGCCATAATAATAGGAAGTAAAGGGAGCATTACATAGTAACTCGGCGCAGAGCTCCCCTCTTTTGATTCAGCTAATGTGGCTTCTTCAAACTGCTCTGGGTGTTTTTTATCTACATGGGTTTGCCAGATAACATGCATAATCCCGATCACGACCATTGTTGCAATAGATGTTGGCGCTTGGTAATGAGAAACGTAGCTCATTAAATCCATTCCTAATGCTTCACTAGCACGAATAGCATCAACACCCGTTGGCGTAAAACTTACCGCCAATGAACTAGCAATAACCGCAGCAGCACTACCACGAGAAAGACCTAAACCTAACATTACGGGATACAAAGTCCCCATTAATAACACACCTAATCCGGTTGCGGATGGGATCGCGAGTTGAAGAATACTCGCCATACAATAAGCAAAGAACAGCATGATATTTTTGTTTTTAATGCGACTTAATGGTTTTGTAGCTAAGCGAACGACTACATCGTTAGCACCGATATGACTCATATAATCAGCAAAACCGACTAACGCCATTATCATCAAACCTAATGCACCCGCACGATATCCCATCAAAAATTGGATATACTTAAACGGATCAAACCCTGAAAAATTGGTTGATGCCACAGAAGTTGGAAGCATCGGTCCCCAACCAAATATCCCAGTAGCAAAAATTAAAACAGTCCCTGACATAAGTAAGGTAGGCTCTGCTTTGTAGCCTTTTAGAATCATTCTGGCGGCAATAACGACAATAATAAGAACCAATATTAACTGAGCCATATTTATATACCTTCATGCTCTGTTAAGTTGATAATAATTGTCTTAACCACGTTACTTGCAGCCATTAGTGATGGAACAGGCAAATACTCAAATATTGAATGGAAGTTATGGGCGCCAGTAAAAATGTTAGGACATGGCAAACCTTTTTCTGAAAGCACAGCCCCATCGTAACCACCACGCATAGGGATCACTTTTGGTTCTATGCCATTTTCTTTATAAGCCGCCATTGCTAAATCAACTGGCAATGTAGAGTCTTTTAAAAAGTTATGCACGTTGCTATAACGATCGCTCATTTCAAGAACGGCTCGATTGTTATTCTCTTCATTAAACATACTTACTTGTTCGGCAATAAAGGCTTTTCGATATACATAGCCTTCTTCCGTAAAATCTCGAATATCCATATTAAGAACGGTTTTCGCTGAATTTCCTGCAAGTTTCTTCATCCAATAATAACCTTCACGCCCCTCGGTGTGTTCTGGCGTTTCTTTTGTGGGGAATTGGGCCATGAATGAATTGGCTAGCAGCAAAGAATTGATCAAATTACCTTTTGAGTTCATCGGATGTGCAGATTGCCCTGTGAATGTCACCACCGCATTACCTGCGTTCCAGTTTTCACAAACAAACTCACCAATTCCACAACAGTCTAATGTGTAAGCAAAATCAGCACCAAACTCATTCACATCAAATGCATTTGCTCCCAGAAGCCCTTGCTCTTCATCAGGAACAAAACCCACCTTTACCGTTCCATGCTCAACTTCTGGATTTTCGTAGAAAAACTGCAACGCATTTAAAATGGCAGCAATCGCCGCTTTATCATCCGCACCAAGTAATGATTGCCCATCACTCACTATGATTTCTTGCCCAACATAATTTGCCAGTTCTGGCTGCTCTTTTAGAGAAAGAATTGGACCGGTAGACAATGGAATATCTCCCCCTTCATAATAAACCACTTCTGCATGCGTATCTTCAGTTCGCTCTGAGCTGGTATCAAGGTGTCCAAAGAAGGCAACGGTTGGTAATTGTTTTTTAGAGTTAGATGGTAACGTAGCGGTAAGAATGGCGGTATCTCGAAGAACAATATCAACACAACCTAACTCTTCTAATTGCTTTTTAACCAAACACGCTAATTCATATTGGCCTGCGCTTGAAGGCATGATACCAGCAGCACCATTCGCTTGATTTGTGGTTGTATTGATCTTTGTGTAACCTAAAAAACGTTCTACTACATTCATTGTTTTAATCCAAAATTACTTATAAAACAAAGATATTACGATTTTTTAAATTTTTTTAAGTGACTATTATCTCAATAACCATAATTTAAAAGTGGTTATTTAGCTTTCAAAAATAACCGTACTAAGAACCTTATTTCTGTCGTCTCAAATTGTCGCTTTTATTCAATCTTCTTTTTTCATTTATATCTACTATTACTCCTAAGAAATAATTCAAAATAATAAACAGATAAATGATGGCCTGATGCGTCATTTAGTCTTTCTCTATACAGGTAGAAACAATGATTAATGTAATAAAAATTGAAGAACTGAATGAACTTAGCACTCTAAAAGCAGAATATATAAATCAAGCAACAGCACCATTAGATGGCATGTGGCTCTGTGGCTTTGTTCCAATGGCAACTCATTTTGGTTTTTATAACAATGAAGAATTGATAGGCTTTTGTTGCGTCAACAGTGATGGTTACTTATTGCAGTTTTATGTAAATCAACGTCATTACGTACACGCGGCTGATATTTTCACTTCTGTTATTAGCAAAATAGAATCGCCAGCAGGTAAAGTGAATGGGGCTTTTGCAAGTACGGCTGAATCTCACTATTTTTCACTATGTCTTGATGAACAACAAGAAATGCAAGTGAATGGATTCATGTATCAACAAGTGAAAGCACTCACGACTCCTCAAGAGTCATACCTTACCATGGCAGTGGCAACGCTAGATCAACTCTCTGAGTTTGTTGAATTTGCAAAAGAAAACATCGGCGCACCCGAAGAATGGGTATCTGGCTATTATGCAAATTTAATCAGTCGCCAAGAACTCTTTGGCCATTGGAATGGATCTCAACTTATCGCAGCAGGCGAACGTCGCTTATTTAATGAACATCAAACAAACTATGCGGATCTCGGGATGGTTGTTGCCACATCTGAACGAGGAAAAGGACTGGGTGCACAAGTATTAAGGTACTTAGTTGCATTAGCAAACAGCCAAGGATTAACGGCCATGTGCTCAACTGAAAAATCGAATATCGCCTCACAAAAAGCCATTACTCATGCAGGTTTTTCCTCATCACACCGTATTGTTCAGTTTGATTTTTAATCTTAGCGTTAATCACTAATCATCAAAAAAGCTAACCAATCAACTCTAATGGTTAGCTTTTTTATTTCTATTTATAACGACTCAATACCACCATAAATATCAATGGTCAAATCTCTGTTCTTTGCGTATTCCTTCGGCGTTACGCCCAAAGTGCTTTTTAAATAACGGATCAAGTGAGGTTGATCGCTAAAGCCAAATTCATGCGCAACCGTCGTCCAATTGATCTCGTATTCTTCACGCTGATATAAGTAGGTAAGCATCGCTTCTAACCGGTTCATTGATTGACATTGCTTTAACGTAAAACCCGTCACACGTAAAAAACTTCGTTCTAATGTTCTTTGCGAACAATGAAGTAATTCTCCTAACTTAGCAATCGGGGTTGTTGCTAATAATGGGATAGCTTTTCTTGTTAATACGTAGTGCTTATCTTCTTTTACCGCAGTAAATAAAGACTGAAAAAGATCATCTAGCTGAAGGCTTAATTGTTCTGAATCGCTCTTTGCCTGCTGCAATAAGAGCACTTGCTCTCCCTCTTTTACGCACAGAAAATCACTAATATTTGTATCTACAATCTCATTAACAACAGGTTGTTTTGGCTCAATACCTAATAAATACAATGCCCCAACCTGAAATTTTATCCCAATAATAGAAAACCCTTTCGTGTGATCCATTTGTAAGGTCTTACTGTAAGGAAACAACCAATGACTACCCTGCCCTTTTTTTAAGTCGGACTCAATATCATAATTATATCCTTGCGTAGAGGCTGCAATAATTAAATGTCCCGCTGGCTCAGGGTTCAATTTTGGAAATGGGTTACTGTTTGAATCATCCGTTCTTTCTAGAAACCAATAACAATCAATGTATTTAGCTACATCTGGGTTTTTAGGTGTCTGAATCCAATTAATCATTCAATGGCCCATAAATAGTAAGAGAGTCTCTATTCTAGCATTCACTTTTACTTATCTCATTAACAGCACAATAGATCGCAACAGAACGCTATATCATGTCGTCAATAGTTGAGCTAGAGATCTAATTTTGGACAAAAACTCGACAGAATTAAATGTAAGCATAACAAGATCAGGTAAACTCTGCCTCCTCACTTCTACCAAGGATAGGAAAATGAACACGATTCGTATTGGAGAAAAACGAATTACACCAAGTAAATTGTTATGCGTTGGCCGGAATTATCATGCTCATATCAATGAACTAAACAATGCGGTTCCTGAGCAAATGGTCGTGTTCAATAAACCCAATTCTTGCATTAGCTCTACGCTGTCTTCTTTTCACCAAGAAACATTACATTATGAAGCTGAAATCTGTTTTTTAATCGAGAATGGACAACTGTCTGCAGTGGCTGTTGGGCTTGATCTAACTAAGCGTGAGTTACAATCTTATCTAAAAAAGAAAGGATTACCGTGGGAAAGAGCAAAAGCGTTCAATGGCTCAGCCCTATTTAGTCGCTTTATTCCCTTAGACACGATTGATATTAATGCACTTCAAATTGAACTGTTTATAAATAGCATGCGCGTACAATGCGGCAACGTAAGCCAAATGATTTATTCTCCAGAAGCCATCCTTACAGACCTACAAAGTTATACTCAATTATATGATGGAGATGTGATCATGAGTGGAACGCCACAAGGCGTAGGCGAAATCCACTGCGGTGATATTTTTCTTAGTCGCTTAAAATCAGGCGATAAAACCCTAATAGAAACGGAATGGGTCGCAAGGTAGCCTTACCCTATAAATACCCATAAATTCAGCACTAGAAACACCACCATGCTTACAATGGTCGTCAATAATACATTCTTAGTTTTCCATGCGATTACTGCCGCAATTAATGCGGCCCATAAGTACGGATTAGAACCAGATAGAGACAACTCATTGTTTGGCATAAACACAATTGGAGCCCAAATAGCGGTTAACACCGCCGGACTAGAATAACTTAATAACCGTTGCGTTTGAGCATTAAGTCGCAGTGGGAGTTTAGGTTCTAAAAATAAATAGCGGCTTAAAAACACCAATGTCGTCATGGCTAAGATCGATAAAAATATCATGACCTACCCCCTCTTAGGGTTTCCGTTAAATACCCTAAACACATGCCACCAATGCTTGCTATCATCAAACTCCCTTCTACTGAGAAATAATTTAATACGACAGAAAGTACTAACGCACTCAACACCGAGACCAATACTGGTATGTTTTTTATGGTAGGTACGACAATCGCGATAAAGGTAGCGACAACAGCAAACTCTAACCCCAATTCATTTAATGAGGGAAGATAACTGCTTGCAATAATTCCAGCCAACGTAGCAACATTCCAAAAGAAATAAAAACTGAACCCAGCCCCTAATGCATACCACCGATTAAACTGTTTTTTAGATTGATGCCCACACACCGCAAATAATTCGTCCGTCAGCAGAAAGCCCAACGACAAACGCCAACGAAGCGGTAAAGGGCTGATTTTATCTCTCATCGAGACTCTATATAAAAAATGACGCGAGGTAATAAAAAAAGTTGTCAGCAACATGGTTGTTAGCCCTGCGCCTGCTTTGATCATCCCCATGGCAACGAGCTGTGCTGATCCTGCGAATAATATAGCCGAAAGCGCTTGGCCTTCAAAAGGCGTTAATCCAACATCTATCGCGAATGATCCTGCTAATAACCCCCATGGTAATACTGCAATACTAAGAGGGATCATAGCGAATGTGCCTTGCCAAAAAAGACGAGAATTAGAACAAGGTTGTACGGCGGTATTTATATCCATAAACTACTCTTTATTAAATCAAATCAGCCTATATTAGAGCTGTATTCCTTTACCTAAGATTGTACAAACTTGCTAAAACAGTTTGAGGTATTGCCCTGGGGTTATCCCCATCGCTTTTTTAAAATGACGGTGTAAATGGCTTTGATCATAAAATCCCGTTTCTTGTGCAGTATCAGACAAGGAATGCCCTTGCTTAAGAAGTTTACGTGCCATTCGTAAACGAGACTGAATTTGATAGCTGTGTGGAGGAAGACCAAATGTCTTTTGAAACGATCTAACTAGATGATAAGCACTCAGATTACTAAGCTGTGATAAATCTTCAAGAGAGATATCCGCTTGAGGGAAGTCGTCTAAAAATTCTTTAATTAAATACAATGGCTTTTGAGCTTTTGAAATCGTTACATCGGTATAACGCGCTTTACTGTGCTTACACATGAGTTTAACCAAAACACCATAGACTAAGGTTTCTCTTAATAAACGGTTATCCGATTGATCCAACATGGTGAACACCAGCCTCAACTGGTTCGCTAGTTCTGAATCATAAACCACAGGCTCTGGAAAATATGGCGCGCCAACTTGCCCGTAGCTCAACTCTCTGCTTAAACTTTCTAATTGTTCTGGCAAAGGATACATCGCCTTATAGCCCCACCCTCCATCAGTAGCAGAATGACCGCTATGTATATCATCCGCATTAATTAAGATAATACTGTCTTGCGGTGCGGTATGATTACCACCAGTGCGATAGAAATGTTGAGCACCACGTTCAATGACACCAATCGTATATCCTTCATGACTGTGACGTGAGAAAGTCTGCTTTTCATAATCAGCATTTAATATTTCAAGCCCACCAAGCTCTTCTGCTACTTGGTAGTGTGCTATTTCCTTTTTTACTTTCTCATCATTCATCATAAACACATTTATCCCTATTTATTGAAGTATATAGTAAGCCCTCCCATTTCTTTTGTACAAAATTGCGCATTATCGAACATTCAATTTTATTAACAATAAAAACTATATTTTTTAATATATCGCGCTTATATTATTCAGCGACTTTTTAATCATGGATCTTGCCTTCTTACTACTATAAAATTCGCCTCTTAATTTATAATTCAAAATAAAATAATGATTGATATATCTATTCTTCCAGTTTATTTGACTGCAGTAATTGCCCTTTTATTACTGCCGGGCCCAGACATGTTATTAATTGCAAGCTCAAGCATGAGCTATGGCCGTAAGGTTGGCTTATTTGCTAGCTTGGGGAATGCTACATCTGGCATCATCTTAACGCTGCTTGCCGCTTTAGGCGTTTCAACCTTAATTGCAATGAGCCCGCTCGCATTGAAAGCTCTGCATCTATTAGGTGGCATATATTTATTAAAAATGGGTTGGGATTGCATTCGGGCTCAGGCTGATGAAGCACCAGAACTTGCTGATAGTTCAAAAATGGCGACCACGTTTTACCAACGAGCTTTAGTCAGTAATTTACTGAACCCTAAAGCATTGGTTTTCTTTGTGATGTTTTTACCACAGTTTGTTTCAACGAATATTGCCGCAACATCTGGTGAGCAAATGCTAGCACTTGGCTTATTACTGAATGTACTTGGCCTGCTATTCAATTTACTTTTGGTTGCTTTAGTCGGTAGCCTTGGTAAATCACTAATTAACAACATAAAATTTAGAACGTATCAACACAAATTCATGGGAGGAATATTTATTATTCTCGCCTTATGGATGCTGAGCACGTTCTTCATCGCGTAATAATGAAAAAGCCAGTAACTGATTACTGGCTTTTTTCATTTCGGCTCTCTATTGCAGGGACTTCCATAAAGTATACAAAGATAACCACTCTTTTCGTACCGTAGAATTAAAAGCCATCGTAAAATACGTTTTTAGCACTTGTAAAATTATTATTTACACCCAATTCATAAGTACATTTCTAATATACATCGCTTTTTTTTGAATCCTTGGTTCAATTTCTATATCTATTAATTGATCAATTATCTTCGTTAATGCGTACCAATCATCCTCTTTTTTTACTAATCCTTTTCCTTGTAATTGAGAAGGACTTGCAAACGATGGGGTTGCTTGCCAGCATGAAAGTGTTTTGCGAGAAGTTCCTATACGGTAACTTGCACCAAAATCAATTAATCGAATAGAAGTAAGAGCCGGGATAAACAAGATATTCGATGGCTTAATATCCCCATGTACCCAACCTTTATCATGACAATGTTTTATTGCTCTAATGATCTTAGGTAATATCCATAAAAACTGTTTTGCATTGTTCTTATCAAAGGAACTTAATGGTTTTGCTGTTGAATCATACTCAAAATAAATAACACTATTCATTACATCCAAACTTAGTGGCTTTTGAACATAAAGCCCTGCGCATTCATTCACAGCTTCCCACTCTCTTTCCATGTCTTTTGAATTAATATAATGCTTTCCTATCTTAGATAAATCCCAATTCTCACCGTCTAATAAAAAACAATGAAAAAAAGACTTATAAGTAAAGAACTCTTTTGAACTCATAACTGTCTTGGTAATGCAAAAGAAGTAAACAATGATTTACTAAAGCTATGATTGCTATCTCTCAAGGTGTAATCAAGAGCAATACTATTGTTTTCAACTTTGTAATTTAGCTTGTGGATCAAACGATCTGATGTCGCACTTGAATGTCCATCAAATAGAGCTCTAAATAGTGCCCATTGACCAGTATATGAACGAGTTACGATACGATTTTTACCTTGATAAAAATTAGTTGAAAGATAACCGTCAACTCCCGTTGTTGGCCAGTTAAGATCTGTCCATATTCTTGGTCCGTGACGATAGCTAAAGATGCTTTCTGATTCACGAATTTGGAACTCGGTTACTGTTGTGCTCATAGAACTAGGACGAACTGCAAATCGTAAAGCTAATTCTTGTCCAGCTGTTCCAAAGAAAGTTTGAGTTAACTTATGTGATTGGCGCAATTGAGCCAAAGCCTTGTTACTAATAGGCAATGTCAAACCATCAATCGTTTTACGCTTCAACGTTCCATTATTCCAATAAACAAAAGGCTTTAATTGTTCATCAATAAATTTATCGACTCGTCCTTGAGGTTTAAAAAATTGAGCAAAATCATTCAGAGAAACTTCACCACGGCCATTTAATGTAAATGGGAAACGTCCTTCAATTGCTGAGCCATAAAATTGATATATTTGCTCGTTCCATTGTTGATTTAAATAACCAACGCTACCATTAATAACCTCGCTCCACGCTTTTTGTGATACATCTTTTGTCCATACTGCAACTTGATTAGGGGCTTTTGCTCCTTGACGTTGGAATTGAACAATCGCGTCTTGACTACCCGCTGCGTGAGCTAAAGCATATTCATGCATCATTTTACTTGGTTCTGAGCTCGATAACGCTGCATCAAAATAGGTATTCAAAGAGTCAAACTCTTGGATTAAGCTATCAAGTGGAATAACCGTTCCTGCTTTTTTATTCCCATTAACATAATTGCCATATCCAACAAAGGCTTCATTGACAACATAAGATGGTTGTAAATGTAATAATTCCCCCCCTACAGCACTAATGCCGTTCACTTAAGGGTGAATGGCATTCTTGTTTCTGGCATATCGTTGAGGTCTTGGTTTTACCATTCGAGGGAATGTTCTTTCCCTTCGCCTATCAAGTATTAAGCTTTCAGCCATCTGGTGGAAGCCTTTTAATTGTCGAGGGATCGCTCCTGGCGTTGAGTATGGTAAACCAACTAATAATGCAGATACATGAGCAAGTGTCCCATTAAAACTCAATTGATAAGGGAGATAATTTCCTTTTAAATTAAAGCAAAGCTCTACCATTTGGTAGCGAATTAAATTATAAGTCAACAAGATACCCCATAGTTCTTGTTTCACTAATTCAGGCAGACGGCTTCGTAGTGTTAAGCGATTTCCTAACATGTATTGTTTCTGCTCTCGGTAACCCAATTCTATTTCCCAACGATGCTCATAAAGACCGACTATATCTTTCAATGGGTAACGTAATGGGTCAATCATTGACGTCAGAACTTGATAATCTTTTCCTTTAATTTTTCGAGTCACGAGACGAGCAGTCATCGTTTCAGGTAAATTAGAAAACAGTTTTCTTGCTCTTGGGTTACTCCGAAGAATAACAAGTTTGTCATTACGACCTAGCGATCGAATTATTTCATATTGAGTATTTTTTTTAAGGGGAATAAGCCAGTGACGCTCTGAGCCTGTCATCTGCCATTTATGTAGTAATCCTAATGAATAGAACCCCTTATCGAACATAGTTACGCTATGGTCAGGTGTACTATCTATTAACTTCTCTGCCAATATCATTTCATTTGTATTGTAATTATCGAAAGCGCTCGCTGTAATAAGATGACTGCTTAGCTCCATTTGGCAAACCATTCTTACCTGTGGATATTGAGTTCCTTTTTGGCGAGAAAAAGCCTCTTCATTTTTCTGGTTATCAGGTGCTCTCCATACAACACCATCAACGCCTAAGAGAGTTAGTCCATTCCATTTAGGAAGATTAGCACTCTTAAGCCAGGAACTTGTCATTCGCTCAAAGACTGCTTTCATTGCTGCTTCACCTAGATTTTTTCGGCGCTGAGTAAGGGCACTAGGAGCGACAAAAGCTTTACCTGTACGGTCTACAATATCAAGCTGATTAACTAAATCCTTCATGGATTTATTGTTATAGATAGCCATACCAACAAGTAACCATACCATTGATTCAAGAGTAAGCTTTCGCTTCCTCATCGTCACCGTATCAGTGAGAGAATAAGCCTCATCAATCAGATGGATTGGAAGTAAATCAGCGAGAGTCTCTACGTTGCTAGGTTTCCAGTCATTGATTATGTTTAGAGCTTGAGAAACATCCATAAAAAAATCCAAGTGCATAAAATACACTTGGATTTTGACATCTAAAAAGGATCGGTCAACCGATCATATTTACCTTAAATGATCGGCATTACCCCTACAGCACGGTTTATTTTATCGGCTTGACTTAAGCCTTTAGCTATTTTTTTCAAACCTAGTTGATTGGCTACTTTCTTATTTCCTTTAGTGTTAGGTTGTTCCTCTACTGCTAGTGTAGTGTTTACAACAAGAGCTCCAAGCACATCAAGAACTGGACTTGTTGCTGGTTCTCGCGCATTTTTTAATGCATTAGCAAATTCAGCCTGAGAGTTAAAGTTTTTAACTTGGATGTTATTAACTAAATCTTTCCAGTAGTAGATATAATCAGCAAAATATAAGCGTTGTATTTGCTTACTTAACTCTGTCAATTCCATTAAAGATGCACCCGACATATTGCCTTGGATCTCTTTAAATGCCCCTAATTGACGGCGCAAAAGTTCTGATTTTGCGGTCAAATCAATCGTACTATATCCTTGCTTTGTATATATCTCAGGAATTAAATAACCATGAAAATCATTTGAAAACTCAAAGATAGTGTCAAACTTAGCTCCAAGCTGACGACGTATATCAACTTTATTACGATATTTAGGCAGCTCTTTTATACGAGCATAAATAAGACGTTCAGGGGATAAACCTTCCAAATTATTAGTTGCGACAGCAATAAGAGAATTATTTTTTTCTAAACGATGTTGATAATTACCGTTAAATAAATCCGTTATTAATAGCGATAAAATATTAATATCATCTGAAGATAGGTCTCCTTGTACTTTCATATTATTGATAATGTAACCTTTCATTTCACTAATATTTAAACGCTGAACATCAAATAACATTTGATAATAACGTAATACTTCAAATATTTTATTTGGATTACTTAAACTCACAAATGCATATAATTCTGAACTAATTAATTTTTCAATCTTTGGCAATAAAATTAAATTAAGTTGATCTTCATAAGCTTTATAAATACGATCAGCTGTTTCAGTTTGTTTAATACTAATTTTCTGATACCAAGATTTAGGCTCTATTCCTTTTTTTGAAACATCTCTCAATTCATTAAGTAATGCTATTATATCAGATATTGAATAATTATTATTAAGACGCTTAACATCATTACTGTATAATTTTACTTGTGTCATAGCATCTGCACGAAATTGCTCATCTTGATTCCAATTATTTTTTAATAG
This sequence comes from Aliivibrio salmonicida LFI1238, assembly GCF_000196495.1. Taxonomy (NCBI): domain Bacteria; kingdom Pseudomonadati; phylum Pseudomonadota; class Gammaproteobacteria; order Vibrionales; family Vibrionaceae; genus Aliivibrio; species Aliivibrio salmonicida. The sequence goes on along the minus strand of NC_011312.1, from coordinate 1,289,523 downwards.
GGACCCAGTAAAGGCCCCCACCCCTAGAACCAATAAAACCATGACACTTCGCACAACAAGATAACCGGAATGACGTAACTCATTTACACCTGTAATACCTTTTTCTGGTAAAATGACATGACTAAATAAACGAGTTGAGAAATAACTACGGCGACTTGGTTTTTGCTCACGGTAACTGTGAGAATTGAATTCTGTTCGTTCAGCAATAACTTGTGTTAATAAGTCATGCTCTCTACCCTTTTTACCTGACGACAATAAATAAACGCCACGGAGCCATACTGCTTCACGAACTCGATTTTCATGACCAATATCAGTTAATAATTCATTTACTCGCTCAAGAAAAATACGAAGTTGATAAGGTAAAGCGATTATTGAACTCGTTTTTTCACTATTAATGTTACGTAATAACTCAAATTGCTGTTGAGCAACCGCTTTAATCAGAACTTTGCTTTGATCTTCAAATTGGTATTTATCAAAACGGCGAGATTTTGTGTATGGAAATGTCACACCCAATGGATTCTCTACATCACGACCAGAAAAACCTTCAAAAAATTCAACAAAATCAGCAATGCTATCTGCTTTTGAGAAGACACTATATACAGGAAGTGTTAGTGCTAACATTCTTCCCATTGACAAAATTGCTTCTTGATAAACATTACTTAATTTTTGACAATCTTGTCGATCACTTTCAAGCAAACGATTACAACCAATAATAGAAATAGCACCATTTAAGCCTTGGCGAGGACGATATCTTAATAGCTGGTTTGCTAACACTTGCCATAATTGCTCGTCAATTCCTTCGTCAGAAAATAAACGGTGACCAACTTCAATCACAACTATTTGATCATTATTCCAAAACTTAAGGTATTGTTCAGGATCTCCACCTTCAAGATGCTTATCAAAGATAGGTTCTAATCCATTTTGTCTCAGTAGATCACTTTTATCATTTTCCCCATTACCTAACACTAAGTACCAAGGCAAACTATACAAGCTATCTAATTTATTTCTACCTGTACCTCGTATTTTTTTTGTCGCAACTTTAAACAATTGTTCGATAATACATGTATCTTGGTTTAGTAAAATCTGTTGATCATGTTTTTCATTAACTGATTGCTTTTTTATGTATTTTTTATACCATAACCGTGTTAATAACAGAATAACCACGGAACTAAGAGCTGTCATGGTATATTTTGCCCATTTCCATTCATCGTTAAATAAGTAAGTCCAACATAATATTGTTCCTATGATGATTAATATCACAAACAAAACCGCACTGATCTTTTTCATCATATTATATCTGCGCTCTCTTAATCGTAGCATTCAAGTCAAAGCGAATATTTAATTCATTTTTGAGCTTTCGTATAACCGATAAATTATCTCCAGCTCTAATATAAAGCTCGACACCATGGTCTGTTTCTCGTGTGAATGGTTCATACCCCGCTTGCTGTAATTCTGACACCAACCGCACAGCATCTAATGAACGAGTAAATGCAGCAAGCACAACTTCCCATTGCAGAGTTTCTTTAAGTTCTTGTTTTCTATTATCAACTATTTTCCCAATATCTGAACCCGAACTAATATTAATTAATTCTTTGTTATTTTTCTTACCTACACTAGACGTATTGATAGCATTAAATTGTGCAAGAATTGGCTGGCTACGATTAAAATACCAATACTCTGACGCACCATAAACTATGATTGTGATAAAGAAAGCAATCACTAATGTTTTCGACATACTTAGCATTAACCATGGTTGTTTACCTTCAATTAGTTCTGGTATTTTTGGTACAGGTAATACAGATTCACTGCGATAATGACGAATAATGGAATACACATTTGATTGAATTTCATGTAAAACATTTTCATTATCGTGACGGAAACGTCCTTTAAATCCCAACATAAGTAAAACGTATTGCAATTCTAAAAAATCTACTAATTTTGCTGGCTGTTGGCTCGCTTTATCCAATAATGTAAAAAAAGCTTCGCCCCCGTTACGTTGAGAAAAAACCTTACTTAATAATGAATGGTTTTCCCAACGAGCACTTTCCCCCCATTGCGTATAAAGAATGGCTTCATCAAAAGCGGCACATAATACAAAACAACTTTTTTCTATAATACTTGGGTGATATTCAAGATGTGCTCCACGTTGGCGAAATACAGATATTTCATCCAACAAACGTTGCCTAAATCGATTTATATCTCGCGGTTCGCCTTGACGAGATAAAGTGACCAAAATTGCAAATAGCTCAGTTGCAGAATTCAATAACGAGCTATTATAAACAGAGAGGTTATCAATCAACCACTCTGCACCTAAGAGATCTATATCCTTAAGTTCTGCATTTTTTTTCTTTGCCGGTATTTTTTCTTTAGTATGACGAAGTTCTATTGTCGCTTCGTCATTAAATAATTCACTCACAAACCACCTACCTAATTACATGAAATTCAACGTGAACATCTTCGATACGGTCGTCGATATGCAAGGCGATAGGCTCATCATTTTTCACTAAGGCTTGCCATAATTCAGATTTAGTATCAATTTCAAAATACGCGGCATCGTGTTTAGATTTAAGCTCTGAAGGCGCATAAGGCAGGTTTCGTAACCCAACACCGGATAAGGCATTACGAACTAAACCCGCAATATCACTATTACCTGCAAGTTTAATCGCTTTAGGAAACTCTTCACTAAGACGCGATGCACCTAAGGGGGACGTAGCAACCAGAATAAAACGTCCTTCATTATATAAACTGCGATCTTTAACTAATGTGCGGAGTAAACGTCGAGAAACAAATAATTGCTTATCCCATGATAAAGTTGTTAAGTTATCTATTTGAACTTCACGTAACAACACTAATAATTCAGAGAAAATCACAGAAAAGATGCTGTATAAGTTGTTTTGATCCCACACTAAAGAGTCTTTAGGCATTTTTCCTTCAAGACCTTGCATTTGACCTGCCATTGACAGGCATTCTAAATACAAGTGTTTAGTTAATAAGCTGCCATCTTGATTCCATTGTTGTAATTTAGGCATCCAAGCACCTAAGGCTTGCAGCCATAAATAATCACGCATCATCGCTTGATAACTTTTACTGTCATTTTCAGTTTGCAGTCGAGTCGATATTGTCATTACACGATACTGCACTTGGGCTAAAACGTCAGCCACACTATCTTTCAGATAATTAGATACTCCAAACTGCAAACAATGCGGTACAAAAGCTTGATTAAGAAGTACTGCACCTTCTGATTTATGCTCAATTACCTCACAAACGGATATGAGAGTGTAATCTTGTAACTCTTCATCTTCTAATTTTAAAACAATATTAAGCTCAGCAATCTCTAGCAGTACTGATTCACAGTGCTCACGACTAGTATCGAATACTGGATGATCTACAGAAGAATGACGTAAATGCTGATTGGCCCCAACATCTACCGCACCAGGTCGTGATACAGATAAAGCAAGATATACTTTTTTGTGATTTGTATTTTTAGGTATATCTAAAACAAGACCACGATTAATTTCAAATGGCGTTCCATCCTGAAAGATCCCCCTTGCCCGACGAACAGAAACTTTACCTATATTAAGCATAGAGCGATCAAGTTCAAGTAAGGTTAGTCCACTTCCTTGAGGTGCAATTTGTTCTGTAAATTCACGAGTTAAATGTTCAATATAACGTGTTTGCTGTTGAAAATGCTGCGGAGAAAGAAACATTCCTTCACTCCAAACGACTTTTTTATTGTCCATTATTATTCCTCTTCGCCTGATACTGATAGATTAATCCCATCGACTTCAATATTAATGGCTGTAATTCCTAAGATTATCGGTTTATAGATAACTTTATTTTTTGCTTCACGGTAGGCAGCAAACTCTGCAATAACACCGATATATTTAGTTTCTGCAGCAAGAGGAAATACTTCTTGACGTGTTTCTCCTGGTAAAATGCTTTCTAATTGACGAGCAAGTAATAACTCTGCTTTTAAGACACCCTGCTCATCATTATAAATTTGAATAAAATCTGCCTGTGAAAACGCTTGACTATCAGTTAACTGATATACACGTAATTCTAACGGTGAAGGCTTTCCTTCTACATTAGGGTTGATATTTGAAGCAGCTTTTATATTAAGTACAACTTGAGGAGTAAATTCTTCACCACTAAAACTACAACCTGATAGTAACAAAACAACAATAGATGACATTAACCACTTTCTCATTTGTTGCCTCGTTCTAGGTTACGCTGCAGACGGATTGCATCATGAAAATAAGCATGAAATTTAATTTGCCAATCTTTGTTTTCAACTTGTCGAGTAAAATAACGCTTATACATATCCCAATATTTTGGTACACCACTAAAAAAACTTGGTCTTGAAATCTCATCAAACATATCTTCCATTGCATGAGGTGAAATATCTGACAACAAACGGGTTAACGCCATTTCTAGGGCTCTATTCATATGTAGCTGCGTTCGTTCTTCACTTTTTTGATCAACTATAAATGCGTATTTATCATCTGCGCTTTCTTGTATTGAGGCTTTACCTTCCTTTGATTCTAAAGGTAAATTTAATTGAAGCTCTGAACCTGAAAATGGGTCATCATCTAATGCCACAAAGCTTAAATTTACTTCTTTATGTTCTTGTACTTTTTTTATATCTTCGATATTAAACGGGTTATCACCAATAATATTGCAATCAGAAAACGCAAAATCTAATTCCGGTTCTTTATGAACAAAACTTGAAGAAAACGAAGGCTCAACTTCAGAGATATTAAAAGGGTCACCTCCTAATGAGAAGTCTTCAGATAACGTTGAAAAATCCTGTATCTGGGCTTGTTCAGGAACAAAACAAGACACCAATAAGCGATAACGACCGATATCAAGAATATCTCCATCATTTAATGCTGTTTGATTACTTAAACCAAGCGGTTTATCTGAACCATTAATAAATAAACCATTAGTACTATCATCGATGATTTGATAACCACGAGATGTTTTTTTAATGATGGCATGAGAGGCTGAGACCTCTCGAATAGCATCACTTAATTGAATAGAAGCACCAAAAGCACGACCGATACTTCCTCCTTCTTCAGGAAGTAGTTTATTCCACTCAGAGATACTTTCTCCGTCTGGCGAGCTAATTATTCTTATCGATATAGGCATATTATTTACCCTTACATTGTTGTATCGAACGGTTAAATTCAGTTAAGAACCGTAGGAATTTTTTAACAAATAATTTCGAAAAATAGATCCAATTGATGTTGATTTCTTTCATTAAGGAAATCTTCTTCAACTCCTATTGCAATAAAAGACGCTGCAGGTAAACCTACAGCCTGAATTTCATACCAAAATAGGTGTTTATTATCTAAGATCACGGTAACCATTGACCCCTTATGTAAGATGAGATTAATTTATTTGTTATAATTAACGTCAGAACACTTATTTAAATGATCTGGCGAATAGCTTATTTAATATCGATTTGAAATTTATTGCCATTCACTGTAAGTAATACTTCACTAATTGGCTGTGATTGACTCATTCTCACGATGCATTGATTCGCTAGCTCTGGCATTAATTGACGATTAATTAATTGTTCAATTGCACGGGCTCCCGTTTCTGGTGATTGATTCATACTCACTAACAGTTCAATAACTTGAGTGTCGTAATCAAACGTCGCGTTATAATGTTGCTTAATTCGTTTTTCAATGCGGCGTAAAGACAATTGAGCAATCTTACTCATCTCTTCATCATTCAGTGGGAAATAAGGCACTATTGTTGTTCGACCTAAGAAGGCAGGTTTAAAGAAATTCTGCAGCTCAGGGAAGATAGCTTTGGTTAATATTGAGATAGAAGGACGGCCATCAGCACATCCATTAACTACCGCACTATCGGCTGCATTAGATGTCATAATGATGATGGTATTACGGAAATCAACTTCACGACCTTCACTGTCTGAAATAGAGCCTTTATCAAAAATTTGATAGAAGATATCATGAACACCAGGGTGCGCTTTTTCCATCTCATCCAATAATAAAACGGAATATGGATTTTTACGTACAGCTTCTGTTAATACACCACCTTTACCGTACCCGACATAACCGGCAGGAGAGCCAAGAAGCGTAGATACTTTATGTTCTTCCTTAAATTCAGTCATGTTAATTGTGGTTATGTTACGCTTACCACCATAAAGCAGATCTGTTAACGCTAATGCTGTTTCTGTTTTACCAACACCACTTGGGCCACACATCAAGAACACGCCGACAGGCTTACGAAGATCAGTCAATCCTGCACGAGACATACGGATCGCTTTAGAGATCTCCGCAATAGGAGCTATTTGACCAATAACTCGCTCACCAATATGCTTTTCAAGATGCATTAAATGTTCAACTTCTTCTTTTAACATATTCCCGACAGGGATTCCTGTCCATAAAGAGATCACTTCCGCTATGGTTTGTTCGTTCACTTGAGGAAGCACTAAAGGTTGATCATCTTGTATTGCATGCAACTCTGTCATCTTTATCGCTAAAAGGAATTTATCTTCATTTTCTGATAAATCATCACCATTTAGAAACTGTTCATCTAGTTTTGTTTGCAGAACAATGATCTCCTCTACCAAGGTTTTTTCTTGCTCCCAACACTTACCTATTTCTTGATGCTGTTCTTGTAGATCAATTAAACGTTGTTGAACTTGCTCTAAACGATCATCATCAATTGACCATAATGCAGCTTCATGATTCAAGGTTGTGATTTCATTTTCAACATAGCAGATTTGCTCAGCTACTGCTTCTAACTGCCGAGGGGGAGCACTTTGGCTTAACCCAATTCGAGAACAAGCTGTATCTAATAAGCTTATCGCTTTATCCGGTAATTTTCGTTCCGGTAAATAGCGAATAGATAATGAAACTGCGGCATTAATTGCCTCTTGCATTACTTTTACATTATGGTGTTTCTCTAAACATGTCTTTACACCGCTGAGCATGTGTATTGCATCACCTTCACTAGGTTCACCAATCGATACGACTTGAAAGCGACGACTTAAGGCGGCATCTGATTCAAAATACTGCTTATACTCAGCCCATGTTGTGGCTGCAATAGAACGAAATTCACCACGAGCCAACGCGGGTTTTAAGATATTCGCGGCATCATTTTGACCAGCTGCACCACCCGCTCCAATTAAAGTATGCGCTTCATCAATAAACACAATAATTGGTGTTGCTGATTGTTTAATTTCATTAATCACATCTTTAAGGCGGTTCTCAAACTCACCTTTAATACTTGCTCCTGCTTGAAGTAGTGATAAATCTAAATTGCGTAATTCTACGTTTTTTAATGCCGGTGGCACGTTACCGTCTACAATTTGTTGTGCTAAGCCTTCTACAATAGCAGTTTTACCCACTCCCGGATCACCAACTAAAATTGGACTATTTTGACGGCGACGACACAAGATATCGATGGCTTTTCTGATCTCATTACCACGCCCAGAGATTGGGTCTAAATCACCATTCCGTGCCGCTTGAGTTAAATTTTGTGAGTACTTATCAAGAGCAGGAGTACTCATGTTGCCTTCCATACCTTGGTTTTTACCACATAACATAGAAGTTGATGAAAGATGACTTGATGCCGTCTTAGTAATCGATTGACGATTTAGCCATTCAGACGACAAACTTTTTATCCAGGTAGATAACGCACCGTTATATGCCCCCTGTTCAATTCTTTGTTTTAATACAATTAGTACATGAAATTCATTCATCGATAGTTGAGCGTGATTAAGAGAACCAATCATCCAAGCGTCTTTTAATAATTCAACTAATTGGGGTGACAATGACGGTGCAGAGTCATTGCCACGAGGTAAACTAGACAAGTGGTTATTAAGTTGCTCAAGAATACTTTCGCTTGCCATTCCAGTTTGCTCAACCGCTTTTTGCCAACCCACAGTCGGCTGTTGCAATAATTGGACAAACCAATGCTCAAATTCAATTGAAAAATGACCACGCTGAACACATTCTCCTGCTGCGGCTTCAAGTGAAGCCTTCATCCCCGGGGTTAATCTTTTTACTAGACTTTGTAATTCAATATTTATCATAATTAATTAACTTGTTGTTAGTAGCATTTCAACATGCTGTTGCTTGTTTAAACGACTGTTCATCCAGGCTGATTGACCTACTTTTAAGCCTTTGTCTGCATTACTAGTTAGTTGAACTCTTGGCAAATATCGGCTATCCACTTTCATGTAAAGCTTATATTTAATGTTAATTCCCATGTAACTTCGTACTAAATGCTCAATGGCACTAATCATTTTTCTATCACTACGAATCTTAATATAGTGACTATAATTTCGTGGACACACTTTAATATGTAACTTTTGGCCAACCATAGGTGCACTTTTTCCAACGAGTGCTCCCATACCTAACTGCCTATTCTGTCCTATTTTACCTAACTGCGTTAATGTACAAGGCGTTAAAGGTTGGTACTCTAACTCACTTGTTTTTATCACAAACTCAGCATCAAAATAGTCTTCTAACAATAACTTGAGCGCAAACGGACAAGTTAATTTCAAACCCAATAAACCGGTATATTGAATTAAATCCTGTTTTGGAATCGCACTATTATTTTCACCAAGACCACATAAGCTCGATAGCATGGTTGTCAATGATTGCTGGTGAAGGTTCCATGTAAAGGTTTCTTCCTCAGCTTGACTACTTAAGTCATGCTTCAACTCTGCTTGGCAATACAAACGAAAATAGCGGTTGTTAAATACATCAAAGAAATCAACTGGTGCTTCATCACCCAAATCAAATTGAGCACTCAATACCTGACGATACATTTGCCTTGGTATCGTTCCTTTACAACCCGACAAAGCTGCTAAAGGCGTCTTGATTACATAATTACCAATATTATTTCGGTATACTTCAGTAACTTGAGTTTGGTAATACGCAGGCAGTTGCTCTGCGCTAAAAGCTATATTCGGACGAACTCCATTATGCTCAGCTTGATGCTTAAATAGCTGCCACGCTTTATCTAACTCAACATCTTGTTGATTATTATTTAAACGTACTACAACAAAATTTTGCATCCAGATCTCCTTGGAAAGGCCATATAAAGCTCATCTTGTCCCTTCAACTTAATATTTACCTGAGTAAAACTATTAAACCCTGCAAAATACGCAAAGAAGCGTTCAAGAATATGGCCAAACAAGCAGATCCCTCCATTCACATTAGTAGGATCAAGAGTGATTGTTATCTTCGTTCCGTAAGCAAAACATGTTTTTCCTGATATTCGAATTGGAGCGACTACTTGTTCTTGCTCTATTGTCGTTACAGATTCGATATAAGCGTAATTTTGTGGGTTTTGATTATGATTATATAAATCAAATACATTTTTTAATGTTTCAACAGGATCATCTGAGCCTAAAATAGAATGGTAATTAAAATGTAAATGACACAGTAAAGTCCATACATTTTTATTGGTTTCTTTACTACGCATAGGTAATGATGGTCGACGTAATAACTGGATATCTGCTGGAATAGTTAATGATTCACGACATTCAATTTCACTTAATAATGATAAATGGCTCGTTACCATGCCATCAGTCACCGTTGCATTCACTAACCAAGTTTGAGATTCACTTTCTGCACTAATATGCTCCAGATCAGCTACTTTTAATGCACTTTCTAACAAACCATTTTCATGTAGAGTCTGCACTAACTGCCAACGCAACCCTGATTCACTACCATTAAATTTTTCACCATAAATTTGAGCTATTTTGGTAGGTTCTACTTGTGTAACATCCATAACTTCATCAACTGAAAATAGCTCTAAATTATGCCCTTGATTTGCATCAAGTATTATTGGGTATTGTTTCTTAAAAAAATCAACGTCAAGCGGATCTGAAACCATTTGATGTAAATTCACTATCGGTGTGGTAAATAGTGAAAAACGTTCGGCAGATAAGCTTCTAGCAAAATCTACACTTAATTCATCAATAAATATTTGAAGTTTAAATTGATGACTATCGATCTGCTTTAATACATCACCAAAATTAAAATGAAAACCATTAAATCGCTCTGAAAACATAAAGAATTCAGTTAACAACTTAAAGCCACCAAAGCTCGCCGCTTGATAAGGAAGAATCGTATCATTAACCTCAAAACCAACAGGCTTCATTGCATTTCTACTTAGCTCATAGCTTTTACCTTGTGCTGAGACACAAATTTGAGATGTACCTTGTGATAAAAGATCAAACAATCGCAATGCAAAGTTGGTTTCACCTTTAAAATGAAGCTTTAATGATTCAATCAATAATTCAGAAAGTACAACGGTATCATCCACCGTAGAGATCGATATTTCTATCAAAGCATTTGATTGTTCTGCACCTTTTGGTTTTTCTAACTCAAATGGAGCAAAAGAAACGTTAACTCTTTCTATTTTTAAAGGGTAAAGGGCTACCTCTTCTGTTGTACGAAATATGGCACTATTGATCTGTTCATCACGCACTTCAAACTCTGTTCCTGACGGAATATGGTGAGTGGCATTGGTATCATTATTAACCACAAAATCAAGCAAGCTATACGAAGGAATTGGACGTAAGTAATGAGGAAAAAGTAAACGAATAAGACTTTCAGTAAATTCAGGAAAAGAATCGTCTAAACGCTGTTGTAATCTACCATTCAAAAAAGCCACGCTTTCAATTAAACGGGAAATTTGAGGATCATCAATACTGTCTTTTCTTATGCCGAGTGCTTCTGTAGCTCCCGGATGACGAGCTGAAAAATACGACGCTTCCTCTCGAATAAAGCGCAGTTCTTGTTCAAAATATGTCAGTAATGTATCAGACAAAATTTGATTTCCTTACATCCAATATGTTTCGACTTAGATCCAAAAAGGAATTCAATACAATGGCTTCTTCGCCTTGGTCAGATAACATCGTCGCAGAAATACGAAACTGTAATTGATTTTTTGATTTTTCTTTTTCTTCTACTTCTATCAAGACATCAATTAACCTAGGTTCATAGCAACGGATCAAATGAGTAATATCAACAATAATCACATCACTATTCGATTTACTCTGTGCACGAGTCATATTACGTAATCCAGAATAGGCAATCGTATCAGCCAATTCATCTGATGATTCTAACGTTGGCCAAATTGGAGCTCGACTTGAAATAAGATCACAAATATTATCAATAATCGCATCACGCACCGCATCCACATCATTAGTCCAAGATTGAGTTAACTTCGCCATTAAGCTCATGCAGACCCTCCCACTGCTTGATCAGGCATAGAAGTTGTTAATAATACTTGAGCATCCATCATTTCATATTGATACTGAGGCTGAAGCATGATTTCGCATAAATAACGAGTGCTGTCTTGGCTATCTTCTTTGATACGTACTTCACTCGCTTTTAATGGATAACGAGCCATCACTGAATCTTCACCATAATCGACTTCACTAATATAAGATTTTAACCAGTTCTCTAAACCACGTTTGCAATCTTCCATGCTATCGTAACGGCCGATTTGATCTCGGAGCTGAGCTTTAATATAGTGCCCGAAACGACATGCCATTAAGTTAGTTTGTAACGTCCCCAACATTTGGAGTTCTTCTGTTGATGCTTTCCAAACCGATTGATTACTAAAGAATCCTTTTTGTTCCGTTAAATACAAACTACTTAGTGGAACAAAACCTTGTTCTGCCCAAAAACCATCATCCTCATTATAAATATCAACTTTAGCGGTAAGTGATAAATCATGTTGAATGATCGCTCCATATGTACCTGTTTCATTATATGAACGCAAAAAACCAAACCAACTAATGCGTTCAAATTCTTGAATAACATTTCCTGCAAGTAAATACGCACTGTTTCCCCAAAGCGCATTATCACGATAATTACTTTCAGTAAAAATAAACCCCGCAGCATAATTTTGATAAGGACGACGTTGTAAATACTCAGGTAAAACCAAATGCAAAAAACGAGAAGAGGCTTTATCTCTTAATAATTGCCATGAAAGAAAATCACGACTATCTAAAATTCGTTTTACTCTCACGTTATCATGTAGTTGGCGATTAGGATCATCACCGAAGAAAAACTCATCAACCCCTAGCACCACTGGACATAACGAGCGCTCCGCAAGCTCTGATAATAGTTGCAAAGTATAAAGGTCATCATGGTCTTCATCTTCACCATAATCAGACGTAATTTTATGATCAATAACAACAAGACCAAAAGGGGTCCCACCTCCAGTATCAAATTCATTGGCGTATAATCTTTTAAATAGAGCAGTCTGCTTTATTTCAAACGAGTAATTTAGATCATCTGACACCATGCTCCAACTTAGATCTAATATTTTAACTTTAACTCTTCGCGATGAGACTTGTTTTTCTGTCAATAACTGAAGATCAAGCCAACTTGCTTCCAGTTTTTTAAAGTGTTTGTCTTGCATAACTGTTGAAAGTTGTTCGCTAATCACACGATCTAAATTAGCGATTAGTTTAGTAATCAATACTTTAAATTGAGCAGTTTTGCCTTTTTGAGAGAGTGATAATAATTCCTCCCAAGGTAAGCATATTAACTCTGATTGCATCGTTATTGATTGATTGATTGTATTCATTAACTATCCAATTCAAAACAGTTCGGAGGGAGATCCCCCCCGAATATGATTAACTAGGAATATTTGCAACCATACGTAATGATGTGCTTAATTCTTCCATTTGAAGCCAAGGGCGTAAATATGCTACAGCAGAATACGCACCAGGGCGGCCAGCTTGCTCTTCAACTGTCACTTTTGCTTCAACTAATGGATGGCGGGCTTTCGATTCATTACCAATCGCATTTGGATTAACGTCTTTGTGGATCCAAGCATTTAGATCTTTCTCGACATCTTTAGGATCGATGTTTGAGCCAATGAGATCTCGACCCATTACTTTTAAGCATTGAGCGATACGGCTACTTGCCATTGTGTATGGTAAACGAGCTGAAATAGCTGCATTTGCCATTGCATCAGGGTCAAGGCTCCCCCTTGGTTTATGAGCCGTTTGCGCTCCCATAAATACGGCATAATTTGTATTTTTATAGTGTACCAATGGAAGGAAACCAAGTTCACTTAGCTCTTTTTCACGCTCATCAGTTAAATTAACTTCAGTTGGGCATTGTTGCAGCAAATCACCTGCATCTGAGTAATAAGCAAAGCTTGGTAAGCTCTCAACTTTGCCGCCGCTCTCAGTACCACGAACCGCAGTACACCAACCAAATTCAGTGAATGACCGCGTTAGTAATAAACCGAATTCATACGCCGCATTACTCCAGACAAAGTCTTCATCTGAACCTACAATTTGTTGGCCATTATCACGTGTTTTCAATTCTTCAAAATCAAATGATTTAACCAGTACTGTTTGTGCACCGTAAGGCTGACGTGCGATGGTTTTAGGCAGAGTTAATGCCACATAACGAGAGTCGTCACTTGCACGGAAAGCGTTCCAACTAACATAAGCTGGAGAATCAAAACCTGCTGCGACAGGCTTACCATCTGAGAAAGTTGCATAAGTAGTGAAATCAAACATGCTTGCACTTGCTGCTGCAATAAATGGTGCATGAGAAGCGGAGGCTACTTCACCCATATAGCGTAATAAAGCAACATCTTCGTCACCATAACCAAACTCATAGTCACCAATCAAAGCGCCATAAGGTTGACCACCAGCAGTACCAAACTCTTCTTGGTAAACCATATTAAAGAAACGACTACGATCGATTGCTGGAGCATCTTCAAATTGTTCTAACAGTTCATCTTTAGTGTAATCTGCTAATTTAATTTTAAGGTCAGCCCCAAGATCGCTATTTTTAACTAGCTTTTGTAAACCAAGCCAAGTACCTTCTAATTTCTGAAAATCACGGTTCTGCATAACAGATGAAAGTTGTTCAGAAATTTTAGTATCAATTGCATTAATCGCTTTTTCGATAGTAAGAGTTAAATTTTTATCCCACGTAACCGTACCATCAAGTACTTGCGAAGTCAGAATACTCAGAAGCTCTTTTGTTGTATCAACAGGTGTTTGAGCTGTAGCGGTAATCGCACGATCAAGAATACTGATTGTTATCCCCGCTTCTATAGTACCTTCTGGTGTTATTTGCTGCTCTGTAGACATTATTCAGCTCCTTCGTTATTCAGACCCAATTCTTGCGCTAAACCTTGAATTGCATCTGTACTTTGTAGGATTTCTTTTAGTAATCGCTCAAGATCTCTAGAACGATCCGCTTTACTTAATAGCACTTTAAGTTGATTACGAGTTTCTACTAACTTCTTCAATGGATCTATTTGTTCTACCACGCTCTCAGGATGAAAATCTTTCATTGAGCTGAAATTCATATTCACTTCAAATTGGCTTTCATCACTCGCTAATTTATTATCAACTTTATAAGAGAGCGTTGGGGCGACTTGACCCATTACCATATCGAAATTATCTTTATCAATACTTGTAAATTCGCGCTCTTCTAAATCAACTTTTTCTGATTCTGATTTATGTCCAGAAAAATCGCCAATAACACCAACAACAAATGGTAATTCTTTGGTTTCTACCGCGCCGTTTGTTTCAACATCATAAGTAATACTTACACGGTTTTTACTAACACGCTTATGTTGTGAATTCAAAGCCATAGCTGTGCCCTCGTTTATAAATTAAATAGCAAGAGTTAAGTACCTCATTACGAGGTACTTAATTATAAAAATTACTGAGCGCCAGACAATAACTTACCTTGAGGTAGGTTATAACTAACGATGCCGCCATCTTTAATTTCACCACCATCTAATTCGTAATTGTGCTTCTGTGCGATCTCAACATAAGACAGTGCAATATTCTCTTGTGGTTGAGAGCCGTCAGTGCCCGCAACGTTATAAGAAACAAGACGTGCTTTAGATAATTTCACTTGGAAATACAATTTAGCACCAGAACCATCGGCCTCAGGTTTAGTAAATGCAATCTCTACTGTTTTACCTTCTTTACCTGGATTAAATAAGTAAGAAAGTAAGTCTTCAGATGCTCCATCCACTTGCTTGCTCAGGTTAATTTCACTCAATGCAACCATGCCACCATCAGCATTATTGCCATTACCGATATCCATAGCTACATTACGTACCCCCCCCCCAAGCATAAGAAGACAGTGCAAACCAACCTGCTCCCTCTAGACCTTCAACTGTAGCGCCACCTTTAACATCAACACTCTCAATACGCATGTAAATACTAGCCATTTTTTCGTTCCTTATCTTAAGTTCATAATATATTCACCAACGAAGCGCTGTAGGCCTCGAAGATGACTCATCTTCATTTTGTTTTAGTTCAGTATCATTAATAGATACTTGAGCTACTTTAGCTTCAATGTTTACAGGCTCTGAAAAAGAAGAACTCTCAGTAAACGTTAAAGTCTTTTCAATGACACAAGGAGGTATACCGACTTCTGGCAGAAGAATCTGTTCAGAGTGGTTTAATCCTGATGCATTAAAAATCTTATTAACATTATCTCCATCCTGTTCAACCATCATTTCTTGTAATAGCTCAGGTAGAGATAAGTACCCCCAACGAATCGCTTTTTCTAGTAAAAAAGAAACAGGGCTATGTGGCTCACTCTGACGGAAATAACTAGATACTTCTCGAAGTAAATGAAAAGCTAAATCACGATTCATACTATTTGCTAAACCTACTTGCGAGAGGTTATCTGCTGTTAGTCTCAGCGGTATAGATGAATCACTCGCTTGAGAAACAGCTTCTACTAATAGAACATTTTCTCCACAAGTCTCAGTATTTACCGATTGGTTAATTAAACGTTGCTTTTCTTTATGACTTGTACTCGTCACTTTAACTTCAGCTTTCATTCCCGATAACTGCTGCAATGCATTGTTATATTTAGTAAACAACGTTTTCACAAAATTAAAGTTCGGAGCGTTAACACCTGCGATTTGAGCATACGTTTTAGTAATAGTGATTAAACGTTCAATTTGAAAAAGACAATCGGCCACACTTTCTAATCGTTGTCGAACACCATTACGATCAAAAGTAATTAATGATGTCGCCTGTTGTTCGAGTTGGCTTAATTCGCCTTTACGCTCTGCACTTTGAAAATCATAAAATGTAACGTGACCAACAAGCGGCAGCAGTAACAAAGGTGTATACAATAAACTGCTTTCCTCACTATCGCCGAGTAACTGAAAAAACGCTTTCACTTTCGCGCCGTATTGCTCAACTAAACGTCCTGTATCCGAATCACCTTTTAACTTTTCTTCAGGCAATACAGGATTAATGGAATCCCATTGTTCTGCCAATAACTCAGCAAACCAATTCATTGAATATGCAACGCTGCTAAGTGAGTTATCAAGTAAAATTTGAGAAGTAATAAACCACCCAATTAACTCAATATCTCTCGTCACATTTTCAAAAGTAGTCATTAAGCTAGTAGATAACACTTGCCAATTTTCATAATTCTCATCTTGTAAAGATTCCAACTCTTGGCTGCTTGGGTTCTGGCTAAGTTTACGTAAAGATGTTTGAGCGACATTAAACTCATTACGCAGAGGACGAAATGCCCCTTTATCTAATTTTAAATAAACTCCGCAAATCAAATCCTCGGCAATAGGAGTTTGAAACTCTAAAATATTTTTTTGTGTAAACCTCATTTATCCTCCAAACAATACATCAGTAAATTCGATGAATAAGATCTCATTATAAATATAATAAACTTATAAGTTTGTTAACGTACAATCGAAAATATTACAATTACAATTACAATTACAATTACAATTACAATTAATTTTTATATAAAAATTAAAGTATAAAAATCGATCTAACATGCAGTATGTGAGCTATTTAATTTTAAACAAAATTCACACTAATATTAATCTATATATATGAAAGAAATACTGCCAATAAGCAACCCATGTAAATAAACAATACAACTAGGGTATCTTTTAATAAAAAGACAAGAGATCTCGAACCAGTAATTAATATAATATGCATCAGTTATTAATATAAGAATTTATTAATTATCTCTATAAAATTTTAGTACGATAAATTAACCACCAATCAGCACTGTTGGCATTCCCATAATTATTGTTCCACCATGCGCAGTCATATCTCCCATACGAGCTGCTGGTTTATTATTAATTAATACTGTTGCACTGCCTTTAATTATACTGTCAGGCGGCCCTATGCAAATACACATCTGCCCTAAAGTAGCCGCAGGTAAACTACCAATCAGGACAGTTGTAGGAAAAGGTAATAAAGGGCCTCCTACATGTGGAATAGGTACAACGACAGGCGTTTGCATTGGACACATATGCATATCGGTTGCTCTAGCTGCTGGTAACATTCTATTCTCCTAAATATCGCCATTTCCACCTTTAGCGATATCCAAACCAATATCTATAAAGTGTTGATAACGTTCTATTGCTAACTGCCCTTCAGGTAAAACAGCGCTTAAATTAATACAACCGGCAACCGCTTGGGCGTATAAATACTGCGGAGGAGGAACGATTGGATCACTAGGTCTTGTAATACTTCCCCCACTCCAAAATGCAGATTGAGCAGCCCAACCAGCACCAGAATCAAGGCCAGCTTTAAGTGCCATCGCTTCTGCAAATCGACGATTAGTTTCATCAGGGGCATTTACCCATGCTTTTGTTGCACGAATTGCATCCCATTCTTGAGGATTCCAATCGTCTCGGTTATTTGTACAACAATATGCCCACCAAACGGATTATCGGACAGGAAGTGCGTGTGCTAAATAACAAACGACATCTGCATATAATGATCGCTCTAATGCTACTTGGATCAATACATAAGGTGTCATCGTATCCTCTGCTAATTGAGATAAATCATCATTAGCAGAATAAAGCGCTAAAATATCGAGGGCTTTTTTGTATGGAATCTTTAATAATTTCATTAATTTACCTTTGTGATTGAACAATAGGCGCCTACGGCGCAAATCAAAAGGACTCAACCTCTTCCATTGTTGCCAATAAATCGTTTATCCTATCGCCATGCACGCATATAAACCCCTGAAACAATTATTTAATAGTCAAAATAACTGGCTTAAATTTCTTCATAATAACAAAGCTAACCTAAGAGCGGTCGTGATTGAAAATGTCACAAAGATGCTGTCCTGTGGGACAGCGGCTTTTGGCTCTCGCGAATATCATTGTTGCAACCCTGACTGTACCCATATCAAATATATTCACCAAACCTGTAAATCTCGAGCGTGCAGTAGCTGTGGCATGAAAGCCACAGAGCGATGGATACAAAAGCAACAACATGTCTTCCCTGAATGCGAATATCAACACATCACCTTTACCCTTCCAAACACGCTATGGCCTATCTTTCGTCATAACCGTTGGCTGTTAAATAAATTATTCAAATGTGCTGCAAACATTCTGCTGGGATGGGCAAAAGATAAAGGAATAGATGTCGGTATCTTTTGTGCTCTTCATACTTACGGTCGAAAACTGAATTGGAATACGCACTTACATTTATCGGTCACTCGTGGGGGAATTTGTGAACGTACCGGTTTATGGAAACCCATTTACTTCCAAATGAAAACGACAGAGCCTTGTTGGAGAGCGGCTATCGTCAGTTTATTGGGTAAGGCTTATTATGAGCTTGATTTATCAAGCGAAGAATGCCCCTATATCCGTAATAAAACGGATTGGTCACGCTTTTTAAGCAGTCAATATAATCGTCGTTGGAAGCTTCATTTTGCTAAAAAGACAAATAATGTAAAACCGACGATGAACTATCTTGGTCGGTATTTAAAACGGCCCCCGATTTCAGCGTCACGTTTAAGTCATTACGCCAAAGGCGGAATGATAACGTTTAATTATTTAGACCATCGAACAGGAACAACAGACAGCCTAACATTATCACCAGAAGAGATGATAAGACGGATAGTAGAGCACTATCCTGATAAACATTTCAAGATGATCCGATACTACGGTTTTTTATCAATGCGTCGTCGTGGAGAAGCTCTGCCTAGAGTTTATGCAGCTTTAGGTATGACAATAGAAGCTGAGCCGAAAATGCCAGGGTATGCCGCAATGTTAAAAGGATATGTAAAAGTAGATCCGTACGAATGTATTTTATGTGAAAGTCGTCTGGTGTTTACGAATTTCCGAGTCGGAAATTCGGTCAATGATTTAGTCACCCATGCGATAGTTCAGTCAGAATTGAGGGCAGCATAATAAGGTTTGTAGGATAAGTGTATCTAAAACTCATGAAATAGGGCTAAAACAGTTATAAAATCCCCGATAATTATATTTTCGATACCTTTTAAAAAAACAGCGATGGTGAAATTGGCTTTTTTAGACGGGCCAATGCTAACTCAGCAACATTCAAATTCCTTACCTTAAATATAGCGACTGGTATTAAAGCAACCGTATAAGAGTTCATGCCATGACTTGATCCCATTAACCATAATAAGATCATTCCAGCAAACGTAATGTAAACCATGATCGCTTTCGGTGTTTTTAAGAATTTACCTTTAATGTCTAGATTCATTACCGTCTGTTTTGCAGGGTATAAGTAGGTAATTAAAAACCATGCTAATGCCATCATGACGATAACAAATGGCACACCAAACACCATCCACTCACCAAAGGTAATTAAATTATCTCCAACTAAATATTTTAGCGCTATCGCATTAGGTGGTGTCCCGATAGGAGTTCCAATACCACCAATATTCGCCGCAATTGGAATACATAATGCAAAAGCGATACGACCTGGGTCTTTAGGTCCAAATACAGCAATGACAGGCGTTAAGATAGATAACATCATTGCGGTAGTTGCCGTGTTAGACATGAACATGGAGAAAATACCGGTAATCAACATTAGTCCAAGCATGACAAACTTTGGGTCTTTCCCAAACGGCTTCAACAATACTCTGGCTAAGTTAACATCTAAACGGTATTTCGTAGCGGCCATTGCCAGAAAAAATCCACCTAAAAACAACATGATAATTGGACTAGCAAACGTGGCCATGATGTCGGTGTAATTAAGAAGCTCGCCAAATTGTGGCGCATCTTGATTCAATTTGAATATGAAAAGGCCTTTATCCGATACCATTAACAGTTCTAAAACAATGATCACAACGGAAGTGGCATAAATAGGGATTGGTTCAAATACCCAACATAATGCAGCGAGTAAGAAAATAGCGATCACCCGTTGCTGAATAACTGTCATGCCTTCAAAAGGAAAAGCAGACAATGGCATCAAAAGGATGATAAGGGGGATAATTGTTGGGATTAAATACTTCATGTATTGACGCATAACACTACCGACTTCCATAGAACAATAAATGGTGATGACTATTATTATCTACTTGAGCGAGCGTTCCGTATGACGTGCTAGATCAATCATTATTTCGAAATAAGAATAAATATGAAATTTTGTGACAGTGGTATCATAAAAAAGAGCCGCATTTCTGCCGCTCTCATCTATTTATTTCTGATTATAATGTCTTTAATTATTAAGACTCTTTCTCAGCTTTTGGCTTTTTACGCTTATCGGTAACAGCCCATTTCCCATCAAGATATAACGCCGTCCAACCTGATGGCTTACCATCAGTTTCAGTACGAACGTAATTTTCTTTAGTCTTACGGCTAAAACGAATTACGGCTGGTTTACCGTCTGGATCGTGCGTTGGCGCTTCCGTTAAGTACACAAACTTAGGCGATAAACGATCTTTAAAGCGAACTAACTCTTCCACTAATGGCGCTCGTGTTTCACGCGATTTAGGGAAGGTACTTGCCGCTAAGAATAACCCAGATGCACCATCACGCAACACAAAGTACGCATCAGATTTTTCACATTCCAATTCAGGAAGGTGTACTGGATCTTCTTTTGGTGGCGCAACATCGCCATTTCTTAGGATCTTACGTGTGTTTTTACACGTCTCACTCGTACAATCCATGTATTTACCAAAGCGACCGTTCTTAAGTTCCATATCAGAACCACATTTGTCACACTCAACAATGGGTCCATCATAGCCTTTAAGTTGGAACTCACCTTTCTCAACAATATAACCATCACAGTTCGGGTTATTACCACAAACATGCAGTTTACGATCTTGATCGATTAGGTAAGGATCCATTGCTGTTTCACACTTAGGACAACGTTTTTTGGCTCGTAATGCGGCCGTTTCTACGTCTTCTTCAAGAACATTAATAATGCCCTCTTCATTACCTAAGTTAATCGTTTTCTTACAGCGCTCTTTTGGCGGTAATGCGTAACCTGAACAACCAAGGAATACCCCAGTTGATGCAGTACGAATACCCATGTTACGGTCACACGTCGGACATTTAATATCAGTTTCTACGATATTATTTGGTGACATGCCGCCTTCTGATTCATCAAGCTCAGCTTTTGCTATATCGTCAGTGAAGTCTTGGAAGAACGCATTTAGCACTTCTTTCCAATCTTTGCTGCCTTCAGCAATCTTATCCAAATTGCCTTCCATACGAGCAGTAAAATCGTAATCCATCAAATCATCAAACGATTGATTTAGACGGTCAGTAACAATTTCGCCCATTTTTTCTGCATAGAAACGACGGCTTTCAACACGAACGTAGCCACGGTCTTGAATCGTTGAGATGATTGATGCGTAAGTCGATGGACGACCAATGCCTTTTTTCTCAAGTTCTTTAACCAATGCGGCTTCTGTGAAACGCGCTGGTGGCTTAGTAAAGTGTTGTTTCGGATCAAGCTGTTCTAGTTTTAGCTTATCGCCAAGTTGAACGGCAGGAAGCAATTGATCTTCATTTTTACCCATTGGACGTTGCACGCGAGTCCAACCATCAAACTTAAGGATACGACCTTTCGCTTTTAAGGTGAATTCATCGGCTTTTACGCTCAATGTGGTTGAATCATATTGTGCTGGCGTCATTTGACATGACACAAATTGATTCCAAATTAGGTTGTAAAGTTTATGAGCGTCGGCTTCCATACCTTGCAGGTCATCTACTTTCACATCCACACTTGAAGGGCGAATCGCTTCGTGAGCTTCTTGTGCGCCTTCTTTGCTTCCATAAATAATTGGAGCAGCCGGTAAATAGCTCTCGCCATACTCAGAACCAATAAACTCACGTAACGTCTCTACAGCTTCTTTACTTAAGTTAGTTGAGTCAGTACGCATATAAGTGATGTAACCGCCCTCATAGAGGCGCTGAGCTAGCATCATGGTCTTTTTCACACCGTAACCTAAGCGTGTACTTGCTGCTTGTTGCAGTGTTGACGTGATATAAGGTGCCGATGGCTTACTTTTCGTTGGGCGGTCTTCACGTTTACAAACTTCGTATTCCGCTTTTTCAAGAATACTTACCGCTGATTCTGTATCCGCTTGATTCAGTGGTTTAAATACCGAACCATTACGCTGTGCAACTTGCAGACGGAAATTTTCTTTTCCAGACGTCAGTGTATCTGCATGAATATCCCAGAACTCTTCAGGAATAAAGGCATTGATTTCACGCTCACGCTCAACCAAAACTTTCACGGCAACGGATTGAACACGACCCGCAGACAAACCACGAGCCACTTTTTTCCACAATAGCGGAGAAGCCATGAAGCCTACAACACGATCTAAGAAACGACGTGCTTGCTGTGCGTTAACCCCTGGCATACTTAGTTCGCCTGGAGTTTCAAACGCTTGTTGAATCGCATTTTTTGTAATTTCGTTAAAAACTACTCGTTTATAGCGTGAATCATCACCACCGATGATCTCGCGAAGGTGCCACGCAATAGCTTCCCCTTCACGGTCTAAATCGGTTGCGAGATAGATAGTGTCTGCATTTTCAGCCAGTTTTTGTAATTCTGCTACGACTTTTTCTTTGCCAGGAAGAATTTGGTAATTCGCCGCCCAATCGTTATATGGGTCAATCCCCATTTTATTGATCAGATTCTTCTTGTCTCTTTCTTTCTTAATGCGTGCTTTATCTTCAACACTCATACCTTTGGTTGACGCTGCCGCCGTTTTCTTTCCGGTGCTTGTCGAACCCATAGGCAAATCACGAACGTGACCTACACTGGATTTTACGATGAAGTCTTTGCCAAGGTATTTGTTAATAGTTTTAGCTTTGGCTGGTGACTCCACGATAACTAGAGATTTACCCATAATGTCTCACTAACGCCCTCGTGCTGAAATACAAAACTGTCGAAAATAATATTATCCACAGCTATAAATTGAGATTTTATCTATATATTACTATTGAGGGTGTATGCCATCACGTCAACCACTTTTTTTACAATTGATGTTAACCGCTCGCACTTTGGACAGTTGTTAAAGGAATGTAATGGACAATTACTTTGCTCAATATATACAATCATAACGCTGCGCACCTATTAGCATTTACTGACAAATAGCTCAAAAATATTGGTCCAATACCTTGCGGTTGCTCACAATAAAGTTCGATTTCCTCACTCTTTTTAATTTTATCTACGATGATGTACATCAATTGTGATTTCGGTAAATTCAGCTTAAAATCCCTCTTTTATATCATTAATAATGAGTGACTTATGAGCGTGAAAAAATCCATTTCTGAGGCTGATTTACTGTTAATCGCCAATCAAATCATTCAAGATCACGAAAATTACCTCGAAGGTATGCGTGCAACTGGCGTTGAAGAAAAAGAAGAAGTACTCGTATTTAAAGGCGAGTATTTTTTATCAGACCAAGGCTTACCAACAGAAAAAACCACCGCTGTTTTTAATATGTTTAAATATTTAGCTCACCAATTATCAAAAGAATTTACCATTAAATAATGTCGATAAATTTGGCAATAAAAAAGGCTGAATGATTCAGCCTTTTTTCGTTAATTACTACCGCTTAAAAATTTAAACAATCGGTCGTTGACCAATATTAATCATTCGCATGAAGACATTTTCAGCTGACTGCCCTGCGATGCCCGCAATTTTTGCACCCAACTTTTTCTTCTGCACATAATGAATCGCTAATACTTCACGATCTTTACATGCTTGAGTTACATAATCATCAGATGTTTGTATCGCATCAATGAGACCTAACTCTAGCGCTTGCTTTCCAAACCAATGCTCACCAGTCGCCACTTTTTCAAGATCAAGATCGGCACGATGTTCATGAATGAAGTCTTTAAATAACACGTGTGTTTCTTCCAACTCCAATTGAAACTTCTCACGTGCTTTATCGCTGTTTTCACCAAACATAGTTAACGTACGTTTGTATTCACCTGCGGTCAGTTGTTCAAATTCAATATCATTTCTTTTCAACAACTTACTAAAGTTAGGCAATTGCGCCACAACCCCAATAGAACCCACAATCGCGAACGGTGCAGCAATGATTTTCTCACCGATACACGCCATCATATAACCGCCTGAAGCGGCAACTTTATCCACTGAAATAGTCAGCGTAATATTCGCATCACGTAGACGATCTAATTGTGATGAAGCAAGGCCATAACCATGAACCATCCCCCCACCACTTTCAAGACGAAGAAGCACTTCATCCCCTTCTACGGCAATCGCTAAAATTGCTGACACTTCTTCACGAAGGCCCGCAACTTCTTTTGCATCGATGCTGCCTTTAAAATCTAAAACAAATAAACGAGCATCACGCTTAAGCTCTAATGTTCCCGCTTTAGCGGCTTGTTTTATTTCTTTCTGTTTTGCTTTCTCGGCTTCTTTATCCGCTTTTTTTTCTGCTTTATCACGCGCTTTTAATTCTGCGTCATCAAACAAATGATATTCTAAATCGGCCACCGTCTCTTTATATTGCTCAGTCAGATTAGTGACTTCTAGTTCACCTTTTGCGCCAGTCGATTTTCCACTAACGGCTTTAGCTGCCACCAAGATGGCAATAATAGAAACAACCACTGTTGCTATCTTTGCTAAAAAGAGACCGTAATCAAACAAAAATTCCAATGTAATACCCTCTTAACTATGTTTCGTGTATTGTACCTAACTTAACCCTAAGTTAATTCATCTTATTGATAATAAATCGCACTAAACGCGCATTTTATATCAATTTATTGCGATGCTTACGTAATAAAGATCATCAAGATGAACGTTCAGATACAAGGATGACAAAGTGAACTATCACGTTTCAGCTAATGCACTAAAAAATAAAACAATTCTCGTTACTGGTGCAGGAGATGGTATTGGTAAACAAGCTGCATTAAGTTACGCAAAACACGGCGCTACGGTTATTTTATTAGGCAGAACTGTCGCTAAATTAGAAGCCGTTTATGATGAAATTGAAACCGCTGGCTACCCTACCCCCGCCATTATTCCTCTGGATCTAAAAGGCGCAAAAAAACAGCATTATATTGATATGGCAGAGACCATTCAAAGTCAATTTGGCAAACTTGATGGACTGCTTCATAACGCTGGTCTATTAGGTATTCTTAGTCCTTTCGAACAATTTGAAGAATCTATTTTTGATGAAGTAATGCAGATTAATGTAAAAGCGCAATTCTTAATGACTCAAGCTTTACTGCCTGTCTTACAAAAATCAGACGACTCTCGCATTATCTTCACGACGTCAACGGTCGGACATCAAGGCCGTGCTTTTTGGGGAGCTTACGCTATCTCTAAATTTGCGACTGAAGGAATGATGCAGACACTAGCGCATGAAATGGAAGGCACTCACGTAAAAGTGAACGCTATAAATCCAGGTGGTACGCACACCCGTATGCGTGCTCAAGCTTTTCCTGCTGAAGACATTAGCTTACTTAAAACACCAGAGGACTTAATGCCTTTGTACGTTTACTTAATGGCTCCTGAAAGTATTACGGTTAATGGTCAGTGCATTGATGCACAACCAAAATAATCAGTTGGTGTGATGTACTAACAATAATAGATTACACCAGACAGTAAAAAGGGCTGAAACCATGTGGCTTCAACCCTTTTTTTAATTCATCGAGAAAGCGTTAATTAACGCTGTCTTGGTGCTGATTTTGGTGCTTTACCATTTGGTGAAAACTTAGTTCTGATCGGTTTTGCACCATTAGCTGAAGGTTTGCCCTTTGGCTTGCCTTTACCGGCAGGTTTTGCACTTTCAATGCTTGTCGGTTTCTTCGCTGTTGGCAATGAACCACCGACTGGTTTTTTATTATTACGACCACGACGACCACCAGCGGTATTACGATCTTCCGTTGTACGCTCATCATGACGCTTAACTGCACGGCGGATCTTTTGAGATTTAGATTTAGCACGCTTACGTGATTCTTTATCTACATCTAATAAACTTTCTTTTTCGTGTGGTAATTCAACCATATCACGCAAGTAGTTTACTTCTTTAAGCTCAAGTTCCATCCAACCGCCACGTGGTAATGCTTTCTCTAGGAAAATATCACCGTAACGTACACGTTTTAGACGACTTACTGTTACGCCTTGTGAATCCCATAAACGACGAACTTCACGGTTACGACCTTCATTAATCACAACATAGAAAGTGTGGTTCATGCCTTCGCCACCGGCGTACATTACATCTTCAAAACGAGCTTCACCATCTTCTAGTTTTACACCAGTAACTAGGTTTTTAACCATTTTGTCGTTAATGTCACCGAATATACGACACATATATTCACGTTCAACTTTGCGGCTTGGGTGCATTAGACGGTTTGCAAGTTCACCATCTGTTGTAAACAACAATAGACCCGCAGTGTTGGCATCCAGACGACCAACAGATACCCAACGAGAATCTTTAATTTTTGGTAAACGGTCAAAAACAGTACGACGACCTTCTGGATCATGACGTGTACATAATTCGCCTTCAGGCTTGTGGTAAGCAAGCACTCGACAGATCACATCAGTAGATTCTTTTACTGATACTACATGGCCATCGATGCGGATTCTTGCATCAACGTTTTCTAGGCGATCGCCTAATTTTGCTTTCTGACCATCAATACTAACTCGACCAGCTTGAATCATCGTTTCTAACTCACGACGAGAACCAAGACCAGCTCGTGCTAATACTTTCTGTAATTTTTCGCTCATTTTTTACCTTATGTCGCCTTCACAGGCGTCAATTATTTTCTTGTTAATCAAGGGCCTAAGTGAAAATCACTCTATCCCTCAATCACTATAAAATTCTATGGAAGCCGAGTATACAATAAGGAGACACTAATCGGTAAGTATTTAAGAAAAAATAAATATTAATTTCTATTTAAAAGCGAGCAACGACCACGTAAACCCTTTGACTTATTTAGCTATACTGAAATCACTGAGATTCTCTTATTTCTCAGTGTTTTTAATAACTTATCTATCATTAAGGATTTACTATGAATAACTTAAAACACTTATTATCAACTTTCGATTCTCTAACTGAAAGTGAAGGAACCGAAAAAAAACCTGCAACATGAGTTTATAAAAGAACTTCATGAATATTGCCACCGAACTCAAAATTACAATCTGCTACAACATTTAATTTCAACAAGAGAAGCAACTATTTTATCTCGCCTTCATCATACTGATATTGGCAACTTGGGTCATAATTTCAATACACTACAAGCAACAGAAATTATAGGAAAACAACCTTGTGCCTCTCTTCCTGAGAGTTATTTTATTATCGAACAATTAGCAATGAAGGTTTTTGGTTGCCTACTTATCTGCAGAACTGAATATGAAATATTCAAAATAATTCATCATTCAACTCACTCTTTACACAAAAAATTAGTGTCCACGAATCAATCAAGTCATAAAAATACAATAAATGAGAATTACCATTACGAGTTGGTTTCTGATATTGCGCTAGAACAGCGTTATTTCCAAACTGAATACAGTGACGTCCCACTTCTTCTTTCGGATGCCATTGTTCTCATTAACATTGTAACGTTCATTAAAGAACACAAGTGGTACGAGATGCTCAATCACTTAGCACTTTCATCGCAAGGAGAACATTTTATTTTGTACCAATATGAGGATCATACACATGCTCCAATGCTTATCTCTTCAGCATTGATCGAGTCTTACAAAAAAAAAGACGACTGGTTATTTTTTGATGACTTTTTCCAAAGTAATAAATGGGTAAATGAAAACTCGTTTAATACAATATCGAGCTACTTTCCAAAACTTGACTCCCTATTAACGTCAACTCAAAAGCACCTATCTTTAGTCTCCGTTTCTGAACTAGAAAATGCTATGTTTCATTCAATAGAAGACAAAACAAGTATTTGTGGTGTAATTCGTTTCACTATTAGTGGTCAAACATCAAAAATTAACTATCATATGTACTTAGCACAAAAAGGGTTAGCTAATGCACTATACGATACAGGACGTGATATGATTTTCTCCATCATAGAGCAACCTGCAATGGTGCTTTTTTATCAGGCAATGAATTCTGTCAACGATTCTAAGCCCCCTTTTTTATTTACAAGTTCTCAAGATATTAATCATACTGGCTTAGTCACTTATAAAGGTATTTGCTTAACAAATAATGCAAGTCATGCTTTTGATCAATGTAATTTCAAATCCTACAATGTTAATATCATTAGAAAAAGAAAGGAATTAAACAAAAGATGAGTGTTTTATAAATGCTAATTGGCTTCCCAAAAGATAAATTACTGCTATTTATCGCTGTATTCATTTTATTATGGGTAGCCTTTTTCATCCGTTCTTTATTCAAAGAGCGGATGAAAGTTGATCCTAAAATTTACTATCCATATATAGGGTATTCTATATTCATCGTTTTTTGGGTTCTAATAAATTACTATTTCCAATCAAATCTTTTACTTCATTTTAGTGAACGAGTTGCCACGACGATGGCTATTCTTGCTAACTTAGCCTCTTATTTTGCCTTTGCATTTGCATTTTTGTTCTCATGTCGCCTCTCATCAACAAGAAAGAACAAAAAGATGGCAACGTGGCAAATCATTTTATTTTATGCTGAAACTATCTTTGCAATCACGATAAATACAATTCCAAACCAAACAGTTACAGGAGTGACCATCGTAGAGAAAGGCATTTTCACTATTCACTTTGGCCCCTTTGCTTCTTTCTTTTTTATCAATGCATTTCTTTTCATTGGATTAATTTTTTATAATTTTTTCAAACTAAGAAAAAGTACAATTCGATTAAATAAAGAAAAATCCATTTATTTACTCTTCGGAATTGTTATTTTCATGATTTCAACCATCATATCTCAAATTATCATTCCAATTATTTGGCAAGACTTTTCATTTGCTTGGCTTCCTCCTGCGCTTTCAGTTACTGAAGCTATATTAATAGGTTACACCTTGTTATATCATCGTTTATATAGCCTTCGTTACCTTGCATTTTGGATATTATCTTATTCCTTAAATGCACTTATTTATTTACTGCCTTTATTTTACATTTATAAAGGAGCATCAGAGTCAAATTTATTATACATGAGTATTTTCTTAATCGTATTCACAGGTTTATTCTGGGAAAAATCCCTCAAAAGAACCAAGAAAATGTCTAGTTTACTTATATATAAAGACAGAAAAACACCTGTAGAAAAGATTTATGCCATTGCAGAAGAATTCAAGTTTTCAAGTAATAATGCAATGGTAAAACTGGCTGAATTATTAAATACACCAAAAGAAGATCTTTTATTAGTTGGGAAAAATGCTAATTACAATATTTTTATCCCTCATTTAAACAAAATACATTCAGCGCTAGTAAAAGATGAGCTCGATTATCAAATTCATTACGCTCCAGAAAAAGACAACTCTAGTCTGCATCAAGTACAAGAGAAAATGAATGAAAGCAAGACCGCTTTAATTTTGCCTATTTTTGGAGAAAATAAACACATCTCACATTTATTAATTTCGTCGAATAAACGAGATGGTTCTACCTTTTCAAATGAAGAAATATCCGCCATTCAATGGGTCTTAACTAAAGTTCAAGGCTACATAGAAAGTGAACGAAAAGTACTTCAATCACAAGCACTTGCAAACTCTATTGCTCATGAAATGCGTAATCCACTATCCCAGTTACAATACCATTTTGAACGCATTAAACATCACTCAAGCATAGATAAAGAAAATAAAGAGTTGATTAATAATGAGCTGAGACAAGGAAGTTTAGCGATTCAAAGAGGCGCTCAGTTAATTGATATCATTTTAAGTGAAGCAAAAAACACGGCTATTAATGATGAATTATTTACCCATTACTCTGCGGCATTATTAACCGAACGTATTGTCGATGAATACGCTTTTGATTCTGATGACATGAAAAAAAGAATTAATATCGATCTTTCTCAAGACTTTATTTTCAACTTAAATGACACTCTATATAGTTTTATATTATTTAACTTATTAAGAAACGCAGTTCATTACTTTAGTGAATGTAATAGCACGATATCCATCCGTTTAGTAAAAGGGTTCGCTTCAAATAAAGTGATATTTAGAGATACAGGCCCTGGTATAGATTCTCATATTCTACCTAATATTTTTGATGATTTTTTCACTCATAACAAAGAAGGCGGCAGTGGTTTAGGCCTCTCTTATTGCTTACGAGTAATGCATGCCTTTGAAGGAAACATTGCCTGTTATTCTAAGAAAGGGGAATTTACTGAATTTGTACTTAGCTTTCCTTATATTGAAGGCGATCTCACTTCTTTAATTAATCAGCAAGAGCATCATGAGTCTGCATTGCCTTTAATTGATGTATACGATTCAGGGGATACGATAAAAACGATTCTTATTGTCGATGATAAAAAAGTGCAACGAATGTTAATCCAAACATTTATAGCACAAGATAATATGAATATCCTGCAAGCCGAAAATGGAGAAGAAGCAATTTCTATTGCGATGAATCACCCATTGGATATTATTTTTATGGATTCTAGAATGCCAGTAATGAATGGTATTGATGCTGCAAAAAGAATAAAACTCTCCTACCCAAATTTACCGATCATTGCGTTAACGGGTGAATCCGGACACGATGAAATTCAGCGTATCTCTCAAGTTATGGACGGTTATCTGACAAAACCAATATCAAAACCACAACTCATACAAACTCTGCACAAGTGGGTGTAATGCACATAAAAAAATAGCCAACCTCAGTTGACTATTTACTTCACGATATATCAGCCGTCTTTATTCAAACGGGCTAGGATCGCCAGCGCCAACACGCGCAATCTTGATATCATCATCGCTAAAATCAATCACTGTCGTTGGTTGCTCACCTAAATAGCCACCATTCATGATCAAATCAACTGCATGTTCCAATTGATCACGGATAGCCTCTGGGTCAGCTTCTGCCATTTCATTTCCAGGAAGGATTAACGTGGTAGACATTAATGGCTCACCAAGAGCTTCAAGTAAGTCTAAAGCAATTTTATTGTCAGGCACACGCATACCAATCGTCTTACGTTTTGGATTCATAAGGCGACGTGGCACCTCTTTTGTCCCTTTAAAGATAAAGGTATATGCGCCTGGTGTATTATTTTTCAATAGACGAAACATAGTGTTATCTACACGAGCATAAATAGACAACTCAGAAAGATCGCGACATACCAGCGTAAAGTTATGCTTATCATCCAATCGTCGGATCTGACAAATTCGCTCTAACGCTTGTTTATTTTCAATCTGACAACCCAGTGCATAGCCTGAGTCTGTAGGGTAGATAATCACACCACCATCACGAATAATAGCAACAGCTTGGCTAATTAAACGTGCTTGTGGATTATCAGGGTGTACATAAAAAAATTGACTCATAAGTCCTCCTGCTCCGCAGGTAATAGTATAAACAGTGGTTTTATTTTAGTTTTTTATTCTAAATTCACTTTTCTATTCAAATGTAGGTAAAGCCCAATCTTGCCATACAGGAACAACCCCTGCTGGTAACCATAAATTTCGGCCTAATTCGGTCCACGGGGATGGATAATGGAAATCCGAACCTTGTGACACTAATAAGTCAAAATGAATCGCGTAATCAGCAAGTACTCGGCGCTCTTGAACCCCTTGCTGTGGTAAAGCGACTTCCATCGCGTCCCCTTTTGCTTCAACAAAAGCAGCAAGTAAACGCTTAATCCATTTTGCAGTTAAATTATAGCGGCCTGGGTGGGCTAATATTGCCTTCCCTCCTGCGTTATGTATTACCTCAACCGCTTCTTCAATAGAACACCACTCTGGTGGAACATATCCAATATTGTTTCGAGTTAAGAATTTTTTAAAAACCGCTTGCATGGTTTTTGCGTAACCTTGATCAACCAACCATTTACCAAAATGAGCACGAGTTAAAGTCCCACCGTTAGCAAGTGCTTTTGCCCCTTCCAGAGCTCCGGGATAACCCGCTCTTTCTAGACGCTCAGCCATTTTCTCTGCACGCGCAATTCTGCGAGCTTCTTGTTGCTCAATTAACGCTAATAATTCAGGATGATTAATATCTAAATTCAACCCCACGACGTGAATATCTTTATTGCTCCACAGCGTAGAGATCTCAATGCCATCAATTAAATGCAATGGCAGATCTTTCTCTTTTATCGCTTTATGGGCCTCAGCTAAACCAGCAACCGTATCGTGATCGGTAATAGCAAAAACTTTAACATCAAAATTCACCGCTCTTTCTACTAATTCTGTCGGTGATAAGCGTCCATCTGACGCAGTTGTGTGACTATGTAGGTCTATTTTCATAATTATTCTTGACTTTTATTCCTCGCACTAGTTTACTAGTACGCAGTTAAACACTTTCTTATGTTTATTTATAATGATTTCTAATATAGGTACTTTATGCCACAGCACACCAAACAACAAGTGTTCTTAAATACATTAATGACAAATGGTCAACGTTGGTGGCACTACTTAGGGTAGTGTTTTTGTGCTTGGTTTTATAAATACAACATAAAAAACAACTGCCCGCCCTTTCAGCGGGTTTTTTTATGCCTAAAGCACAATGTAAAAGAGAAAATACAACATCGATGAAATAGTAAACATTCAGTAATTTAGCCCTCATAAGTTTTAACAAAAGAGTGGCAACAACAGTGAAATATGCGACTATGCCAATACAAAAGAAATTAACAGAAGATCAACGAATTAGCAGAGAGGCTATGATGCAATCATCACACTCAAAAGATGGTCAGTTAGAATTACTTTGCCTTGAGGTACCCTACGTTTCCGACCCAACGGAATTGTATTCGACACTGTGTGCAAACCAAGCCATGAGCTTGTTACTTGAGTCTGCTGAAGTTGATTCAAAACAAAACCTAAAAAGCTTAATGTTGATTGATGCAGCAGTCCGTATTCATTGTTTCGATAAAATCGTTACTCTTGAAGCATTAACGAAAAACGGAGAAGCATTATTAAAAACATTACGTCTTTCTCTTCCTTCTTCGTTAGTTGATTTGATTTCCAGCTCGGTACTTAAGCTTCATTTTCCAGAGATTAATCAAGATTTAGATGAAGACAGTCGCCTAAGAGAGCTTTCTTCTTTTGATGCATTACGCTTTATCCAAAACCAATTCGATTTGACCGGATTACCGTCAAATGCACTCTTTTTGGGTGGTTTATTTGCTTATGACTTAGTGGCAAATTTTGAACAACTAGGCAGTGCAGAAACAACCAACAAATGTCCTGATTACCTATTTTATATTGCAGAATCTTTACTCGTCATAGACCATCAAACAAAAACATCGACAGTACAAGGCTCTATATTTACAAAAGAGCCAGCAATCAAACAAAACATATCGACTCGTTTAGAAGCTATTAATGTTTTTTGTTCAGAACCTCACACCTTGCCTGATGCTCCAATATTAGATCGTTGTGAAGCTCTTCCAAGTGTCTCTGATGAAGATTTTTGTCAAACGGTTCTGGATTTAAAAGAATACGTTATTAGAGGCGACGTATTTCAGGTGGTTCCATCTCGTCGCTTTACGCTTCCTTGCCCTGCGCCGCTTTCTGCTTACCGAGAGTTAAAAATCGGCAACCCAAGTCCTTACATGTTCTACCTGCAAGATCGTGATTTTACTTTATTTGGGGCTTCTCCTGAGTCTGCGTTAAAATATTGTAAAGACAGCAATCAAGTCGAAATTTACCCAATAGCAGGGACTCGCCAGCGTGGGAAAAATAACGATGGTTCAATTAATTATGACTTAGATAGCCGTATTGAATTGGAATTACGTTGTGATACCAAAGAAAACGCAGAACACATGATGTTGGTGGATCTTGCTCGAAATGACGTAGCTCGAATTTCAGCCCCTGGTACAAGATACGTTGCTGATTTATTAAAAGTCGATCGCTACAGCCACGTAATGCATTTAGTTTCTCGTGTTGTTGGACAGCTACGAGGGGATCTTGATGCCCTTCATGCTTATCAAGCGTGTATGAACATGGGGACCTTAACAGGCGCCCCTAAAATTCGAGCAATGCAATTAATCCGTGATGTAGAAAAAACACGTCGTGGAACTTATGGTGGTGCCGTTGGTTATTTAACGGGTGATGGCCACATGGATACTTGTATCGTTATTCGCTCTGCTTATGTAGAAGATGGCATAGCTCAAGTTCAAGCCGGTGCAGGGGTCGTTTATGATTCTCATCCACAAGCTGAAGCAGATGAAACACGAGGTAAAGCTCAAGCCGTTATCTCTGCAATTCAAAAGGCGCACCTTGCATCACAGAAAGCAAAGGAGAAAAACTAATGACTCATATCGTATTACTGGATAATTTTGACTCCTTTACTTACAACCTTGTCGATCAGTTTCGCTCACTTGGTTACCCTGTAACTATATATCGAAACAGTTTATCTGCGATAGCATTTGAAGACGCGGTCACTAAATTAGAAAACCCTGTTGTTGTATTATCCCCGGGGCCTGGTGCCCCATCAGAAGCAGGTTGCATGCCTGACGTTATTCAGCGCTTAAAAGGCAAAGTTCCGATGATAGGGATTTGTCTTGGTCATCAAGCCATCGTTGAAGCGTACGACGGCATTGTCGCTGGTGCGGGTGAAATTGTTCATGGTAAATCAGCCATGATGACACATAACCAACACGCCATTTTTGATGGATTACCAAATCCACTTTCTATTGCTCGTTACCACTCTCTTGTTGCCACTAAAGTTACCAAGCAATTAACAGTAACGGCAACGGTTGACGATTTAGTTATGGCGGTCATTCAAGAAGAAGATAAAGTGTGTGGGTTTCAGTTTCATCCCGAATCCATTCTCACTACGCAAGGCGAACAACTTTTAATTAATACCTTGAATTGGGCACTCGATATCACTCAATCCCATTCAGAAAATAAAGAATAAGGATATTCTCATGACTCAAATTGAAGCCATTTTTAATAAGCTATACAGCCAAGTTTCTCTTTCAGAAACTGAGAGCCAAATTCTATTTGATGCCATCATCAAAGGTGAACTTGATCCAATCCTATTAACCGCAGCGCTAACGTGTTTAAAAATTAAAGGCGAAACGCCAAATGAAATCGCTGGGGCCGCAAAGGCATTACTTAAAAACGCGAATCCATTTCCTCGTCCTGACTATGACTTTGCGGACATTGTAGGTACTGGCGGTGATGGCTCAAACACAATCAATATTTCTACTACGGCCGCATTTGTTGCTGCCGCGTGTGGATTGAAAATTGCAAAACACGGTAATCGTGGCATTTCAAGTAAGTCGGGATCATCTGATTTACTGGATTCGTTCGGCATCAATTTAGCAATGTCAGCAGAAGACACTCGTAAAGCCGTTGATGACTTAGGTGTTGCCTTCTTATTTGCACCGCACTATCACGGTGGTGTTCGACACGCGATGCCAATTCGCCAAACCATGAAAACCCGTACCATCTTTAATATTCTAGGTCCATTGATCAACCCTGCTCGTCCTAACATCGAATTAATGGGTGTGTACGATGAATCTCTTGTTCGCCCGATTGCTGAAACCATGGTTAACATGGGCATGAAACGCGCTGCAGTTGTCTTTGGTTCTGGTCTTGATGAAGTCGCTATTCACGGTCCAACAACCGTAGCAGAAATTATTAATGGCGAAATAAAAGAATACACACTAACCCCAGAAGATTTTGGCTTAGAAACTCATCCCCTAGATGCGATTAAAGGGGGAGAACCAGAAGAAAATAAAGCCATTATTACTGACATTTTGACAGGTAAAGGCACTGATGCACAATTAGGTGCGATAGCCGTAAATGTATCGTTATTAATGCGTTTATTTGGCCATGAAGATTTAAAAGCCAATGCACAGAAAGCCATTGATGCAATGAACTCTGGCAAAGCATTTACATTAGTTCAGCAATTAGCGGCACGAGGATAGAGAAGATGACACAGCAACTGTCTGAGCATATCTCAGTAGAAAACACACAAATGGCAGAAGTACTTGTAAAGATCGTCAAGGACAAAGTCATTTGGGTTAGCGAACGCAAAGAAACTCAACCTCTTGATTCGTTCCAAAATGGCTTAACGGCATCTGATCGCAGCTTTTACAAAGCATTAAAAACAGGCAACACTGAATTCATTCTTGAATGTAAAAAAGCCTCGCCATCTAAAGGGTTGATCCGTCAAGATTTTGATCTCAATTACATCGCATCAGTGTATAACAATCATGCCAGTGCAATCTCAGTACTCACCGATGAGAAGTATTTCCAAGGCAGTTTTGATTTCTTGCCAATCATTCGTGACCAAGTCAATCAACCAATTCTATGCAAAGACTTCATGATTGACACTTATCAAGTTTATTTAGCTCGTCACTACGGCGCAGATGCAATTCTATTAATGCTTTCTGTTCTTGATGATGAACAATACTGTGAATTGGCGGCCGTCGCCCACTCTTTAAGTATGGGTATTTTAACCGAAGTCAGTAATGAAGAAGAGTTACATCGTGCAGTGGCATTAGAAGCTCAGGTTATTGGTATTAATAACCGTAATCTTCGTGATTTATCTACCGACTTAAACCGTACCAAAGAATTAGCACCTCTTCTCCCTAAAGACACAACCATCATTTCTGAATCGGGGATTTACAACCATCAGCAAGTGAAAGACTTAGCAAAGCACGCGACAG
Source organism: Aliivibrio salmonicida LFI1238 (assembly GCF_000196495.1). Lineage (NCBI taxonomy): Bacteria > Pseudomonadati > Pseudomonadota > Gammaproteobacteria > Vibrionales > Vibrionaceae > Aliivibrio > Aliivibrio salmonicida. The sequence continues at coordinate 1,252,570 of NC_011312.1, read as the reverse complement.
GATTTTTGATTGGCAGTTCATTAATGTCGGAAGAAAACCTAGAGCTTGCTGCACGAAAAGTTATTTTAGGGGAGAACAAAGTCTGTGGCCTAACGTCAATAGAAGATGCGAAAGCGGTCTATAACGCAGGCGCGGTGTATGGTGGATTAATCTTTGTTGAGAAATCACCTCGGTTTGTTTCTCTTGAAACAGCAAAAACCATCACCCAAGCCACCACATTAAACTATGTGGGTGTATTTCAAAATGAAACGCTTAAAAACATCGTGAAGACAGCAAATGACTTATCTTTGTCCGTCATTCAACTTCATGGAAATGAGAGCGAAGATTACATTACTGAACTAAAACAACAATTACCAACAACATGCCAAGTGTGGAATGTTATTTCTGTGTCAGATGATGCCCAAAGCATTTCACTTCCACAAAGTGTTGCTGATAAAGTACTGGTAGATTGTAAGGTTGGTTCTCAAACTGGAGGAACTGGTGTTAGTTTTGATTGGAATAAACTGCCACACAATAACATCATTCTTGCCGGTGGATTAAGCCTTGAAAATACGAAAACAGCCTCACAATTAGGGTGCTTTGGACTCGATTTCAACTCTGGAGTAGAAACGACTCCAGGGAAAAAAGATCATAAAAAATTAAGCGCCGTATTTAGCGCATTACGAAATTATTAAGGAAAATATCATGGCAAAATTAGATGCCTACTTCGGCGAATATGGTGGTCAATACGTACCACAAATTTTAGTTCCTGCACTTGATCAACTTGAGCAAGCCTTTATTGATGCTCAAGCAGACGAAGATTTCCGTGCCGAGTTCATGACACTATTGCAAGAATATGCGGGTCGCCCTACCGCTCTTACCCTTTGTCGTAACCTAACTAAGGGTACTAAAACTAAGTTATACCTAAAACGTGAAGATTTACTGCACGGTGGCGCGCACAAAACCAATCAAGTATTGGGTCAAGCACTGCTCGCTTTACGTATGGGTAAAAAAGAAATCATCGCTGAAACAGGTGCCGGTCAACACGGTGTAGCAACGGCTCTTGCCTGCGCATTGCTTGGCTTAAAATGCCGCGTTTACATGGGTGCTAAAGATATTGAACGTCAAAGCCCGAATGTATTCCGCATGGAATTAATGGGCGCAGAAGTGATCCCCGTTCATTCAGGTTCAGCAACACTAAAAGATGCCTGTAATGAAGCATTGCGTGATTGGTCTGCAACGTATGAAACTGCCCACTACCTATTGGGCACTGCTGCGGGTCCTCACCCATTCCCAACCATCGTTCGCGAATTCCAACGCATGATTGGCGAAGAAACTAAAATGCAAATCCTTGCTCGTGAAGGTCGCCTTCCTGATGCCGTAATTGCTTGTGTCGGTGGCGGCTCAAATGCAATAGGTATGTTTGCGGATTTCATCAAAGAAGAAAATGTAAGACTGATTGGTGTCGAACCCGCAGGTAAAGGCATTGATACCGACCAACACGGGGCACCATTAAAACATGGAAAAACCGGTATTTTCTTTGGTATGAAAGCGCCATTAATGCAAGATGAACACGGTCAAATTGAAGAATCTTATTCTGTTTCTGCGGGTCTTGATTTTCCATCAGTTGGTCCACAACACGCTCACTTGAATTCGATTGGCCGTGCTGAATACGGCTCAGTAACCGATGATGAAGCACTCGAAGCATTTCAAATATTAGCAAAAGGCGAAGGCATTATTCCGGCACTGGAGTCTTCTCATGCGCTTGCTTATGCATTACAAATGGCACATTCAGAGCCAGAAAAAGAACAACTATTAGTGGTAAACCTATCTGGTCGTGGTGATAAAGACATTTTCACCGTTCATGACATCCTAAAAGAAAAGGGAGAAATCTAATGGATCGTTATCAAGCCCTATTTGCTAAATTAGCAGAAAAAAACCAAGGTGCATTTGTTCCTTTTGTAACCATTGGCGATCCAAATCCAGAACTTTCTTATGAAATCATGGATACTTTAGTAAAAGCAGGTGCCGATGCACTTGAACTTGGTATCCCATTCTCTGATCCTTTGGCTGATGGACCAACAATTCAAGGTGCAAATATTCGTGCATTAAACAGTAAAACAACGCCTATCGTATGTTTTGATTTAATCGCAAAAATCCGAGCTAAATATCCTGAAACCCCAATTGGCCTATTAGTTTACGCCAACCTTGTCTTCGCAAATGGCATTGATACTTTCTATACTAAATGTCAGCAAGCTGGTGTAGATTCAGTGTTAATTGCAGACGTACCAACCAATGAATCAGAAGAGTTTAGAACAAGTGCAATTAAACACAATGTTCACCCTATCTTCATTGCGCCTCCGTCAGCCTCAGATGAAACATTAGAAACCGTTGCTAAGCTTGGTGGGGGTTATACTTACCTTCTTTCTCGTGCAGGTGTTACTGGTGCTGAAACTAAAGCGGGCATGCCTGTTGCTCAATTATTAGCACGTTTAAACCAATTTGATGCACCTCCTGCGATTCTTGGTTTTGGTATATCGGAACCTGCTCAAGTAGAAGAAGCGATTAAAGCCGGTGCAGCAGGCGCAATTTCAGGCTCTGCAACTGTTAAAATCATTGAACAACATCAAGACAATCCAGCGGCGTTACTTGATGCACTTACGGCATTTACTTCTGCCATGAAAGCAGCAACACAAAAATAACCAAAACACCTTATTCATTATTTAAAGGAGCTCATTTTGAGCTCCTTTTTTAATTCAATAATCCCTATTAAAAATAACTACGTTAATTATCAAAATGAAAAAGAAAGGAAAAACAATCAAAAAAACGGATTTAAGCATAAAAAGCAACAATAAAGACACAATAACCTCCATAAGTTTGATTATATTCGATAAAAATGTTGCTAATTGTAAATATTGCGTGTAAAACGGCAACCAATATATTTAACTAATGAATAGATACATTTTAAGAGCTATTGATTAGCTTTTATAACAAACACAACACAGAGGTAAAGAAAGTGCTAAATAAGAAAGGACTTCTAAACAATATCGGTATTCAAGTCGTTATTGCTATGATCATTGGTACACTTGTCGGTGCAACCATGGGTCAATCTGCCGTAATGTTCGCTCCATTAGGGACTATTTTCATTAACCTAATTAAAATGCTCGTTATTCCACTGGTTGCTGTTGCGCTGATCTCTGGTGCGGCTGGCCTAGGAAACAGCAGCAACGCAGGTAAAAAGTAGGCTTAACAACATTAAGCTATTTCGGCATCACTTCTGCTCTGGCTGTTGCTCTGGCTTTATTCATGGGTGAAATATTTGAACCAGGTAAAGGCATTGATGTCTCTGGCGTTGAAGGCATGTTCTCTTCCGCTTATGCTGCTAAAGGTGAGCTACCAACCTTCTGGGCAACCATTACTGGTATGATCCCAACGAACGTATTCCAATCGCTAAATGAAGCTAACATTTTACAAATTCTCGTTTTCTGCTTATTTTTCGGTATTGGTCTTTCTAAATTAGAAAAAAAGCGTCGTGAACCAATGCTTAATGCCGTGAACTCAATTGTTGATGTTATGGTTTGGATGATCAACAAAGTCATGATAATTGCTCCTATCGGTGTATTTGGCTTAATGGCCGAAGCCGTAGGCACGTTTGGTTTTGGTGCATTGATGGTTGTGTTTAAACTATTCCTTGTTTATATCGCCGCTATTTTTATCTTTGGTTTTATTGCTTACCCACTAATGGTTGGTTTGTTAACTAAAACATCAGCGAAAAAATTCCTGATTGCGATGAAGAAACCACAAGCCGTTGCTCTATCAACTGCGTCTTCAATGGCAACACTACCTGTGACAATGGAAACGGTCGAGAAAGACTTAGGCGTGCGTAACTCTACCGCCTCATTTGTTCTACCATTAGGCGCAACAATCAACATGTCTGGTAATGCAATTTACTATGGCTTGGTTGCTATCTTCTTTGCACAGCTGTTCAACATTGATTTATCTATCGGTGCTTATGTCGCTATCATAATTACTTCAACGTTAGGTGCCGTTGGTCAAGCGGGTGTCCCTGGTCCATCATTTCTTGTTGTTGCCGTATTATTGGCGGCAGGTATTCCGATTGAAGGCTTACCACTTTTATTCGCATTAGATCGTATTTTCGATATGATCCGTACTGCATTAAACATCACTGGTGATGCCGCGTGTGCTGTAATTGTTGACGCTCTGATCGATGATTCTCCAGTAGAAGAGACGGCATCAGAGAAACAACAAGCATAACGTTTTCTCAAAAAAAGACTAAAGCCTGCTTCTTGAACCTATTAAGAGCAGGTTTTTTATCTCAATTCAAATACTCCCTTCAATATCGCCTTTGTCATAAAATAATAAGTAAAATGTAACAAGCAATTTTTAGCGATTCCCTCGCCTCTCAATTTTAGATACACTCGCTGCATAATTTATTATTGGCTCAACATATAAACATGAAACAGATCTTAGATTTTATCCCACTGATTATCTTTTTTGCCTTATACAAAATGTACGATATCTACACAGCAACAGGTGCACTTATCGTAGCCACTGCCGTTCAATTAATACTGACTTACGTACTGTACAAAAAAGTAGAAAAAATGCAGTTAATCACCTTTATTATGGTGACAGTTTTTGGTGGCATGACCATATTTTTACACGATGATAATTTCATAAAATGGAAAGTAACCATCGTATACGCTGTTTTTGCTGCTGGTTTAATTATCGCTCAAATTTTAGGCAGACCTATTATTAAAGGTATGCTTGGTAAAGAAGTGACTTTACCTGATAATAAATGGAATAAAATTAACTACGCATGGATCTTATTCTTCACTGCATGTTCTATTGCTAACTTGTACGTGGCTTTTGAAATGCCATTAGATGTATGGGTTAACTTTAAAGTATTTGGTCTGTTAGGACTTACTTTCATATACACCCTACTTACCGGTATGTACGTTTATAAACACATGCCAAAAGAGAAAAAAGAAGAACAAGAGTAAGTTTTATTCTTTCCCTCTTTTAAACCGTGTTGTTTACAACACGGTTTTTTTATATTTACTATTTTGTGATAGACTTCTAACAATTTCATTTTTGTTGTATGGAAATCATATTGAACACCTCAGTAAATACCGACCAAGTTCCTAAAGGCCAACTTCTTTTACGTACCCTTTCGATGCCTGCAGATACGAATGCCAATGGTGACATCTTTGGCGGTTGGATAATGTCACAGCTTGATTTAGCGGGTGGGATTTTAGCAAAAGAAATATCTGGTGGTCGTATTGTTACCGTTTCTGTCTCTAGCATCACCTTCAAGAAACCAGTAAAAGTTGGCGATGTCGTTTGCTGTTATGGTGAATGCGTTAACATTGGTCGAACTTCAATGTCGATTAATTTGGAAGTATGGGTAAAACCAATCAAAGAAGATGGCATTGGTGATCGCTTTCAAGTTTGTGAGGCCACTTTTAATTATGTTGCTATCGATGCTAAAGGAAAACCTCGTCCTATCCTCAAAAATGCGTAAGAAATAGAGGAATATCACCTTTATTTGTAAAATGCTCTGGTTTAACACCAGAGCTTTTTTTATTATGGTGTAAGCTATCTCAAATCAAATACAAATTATCACCAAAATAAAAGGATTCTATAATGTGGTATATCATATTCTCTCAAGATGTTGAGAACAGTTTAGAGCGTCGTTTACGCGTTCGTGAACAACATTTAGCACGCTTAACAACATTACAGAACGAAGGTCGTTTACTTGTTGCAGGGCCAATGCCTGCTATCGATTCTGAAAACCCTGGTGAGGCTGGTTTTACAGGTTCTACTGTTATTGCCGATTTTGACTCTTTAGCGTCGGCACAAGAATGGGCAAATAATGACCCTTACATCGACGCTGGCGTTTACGCTAACGTAATTGTAAAGCCATTTAAAAAAGTACTTCCTGCATAATTGATATTAAGAATTTAAATGAAAAAAATACTATTCACCGCATTCAGTCTTATTCTACTTTCTGGTTGTGCTTCTAATGAACAGCAAAAAGAAATTGATATGCTTGCTGATTATAGAGCCAGCGTTCTTAGCAGCGTATTACCTTTAGAGATAGGTCCACTGACTCTACTTCGTGCAAAAGCAAAGCATGGCGTTGTTGAAATGATGTTTTTAGACAGTGGAAATGGAAAGGTCAGTACAACAGAAGTCATAGAAAAAAGTATTACTACTTTCTGTAAAGACAATGAAGTTCGCCCCGTGATTGATAAGGGAGTTACCTATCAATACATTATCCGTAACTCACGAGGTCAGCAGCAAAATAACATTATCGTGAATGAGCAGTCTTGTTTAGATCGAGAGCAAACAGAAAAAAAATAATCTAAAACTAAAAATGCCTTCTCAATAGAAATATGAAAAGGCATTTTTTAATTTAAACAACATCAGTTTCAGATGAATTAGCGAGTAAATCGCATCACTTTTAACCCACTTTCAGGATTAATATCAGCAAACTCAGGTGGATTATCTAAACGCTCAATATATTTCAACTCTGGTGCTTCTTCTGCCATACCATCAGTTAAGAAATCCGTTGATACTGCCGGTGAATTCACACACGCCAATACCTCTCCATTTTCTGTTAACAAATCAGGTAGGCGACGTAAGATCTTTTGATAGTCTTTAGTTAACGCAAAACTGCCTTTTTGAAAACTTGGCGGATCAATAATGATCAAGTCATACAAACCCAATTTCTTAATCTTTCCCCATGACTTAAATATGTCATGGCCTAAGAATTTCACTTTAGAAAGATCATGTTCATTTAGGCGATGGTTATCACGCCCACGACCTAATGACGCTTTCGCCATATCTAGGTTAACCACTTGAGTGGCACCACCAGCAATCGCAGCCACAGAGAAACCACACGTATATGCAAACAAGTTTAATACTGACTTGCCTTCGCTATGTGCTTGAACCCACTGACGACCATAACGCATGTCTAAAAAGATACCCATATTCTGGTTCTTTTTTAGCTCTAGTTGGTACTTTAAACCGTTTTCTTCAACGACAGGAAACGTATTTTCGTCTCCCCATACCACTTGTGTTGGCGCTAATTCTTGGTAACGATGTTGCAATAAGATAGAAGACCCTTTCGCATTCGTCCATAACTCGGAATCTGCAAATGCTTTTAGTCTAGCTTCTAACTCTTCTACAAATTCAAGGTCTTGCTCTTTAAATAACGCCACCACTAGTTGACCTTGAGAGCCTTGCCCCTGAGAGTCTTTCGCTTGCAGCCAATCTACCGTGATTTGCTCTAATCCTTCAAAGCATTGACCACGACCATGAAATAAGCGGCGTAGTTCACCTAATGGCTGAGTCAGTTGCTGTTCAAGATGCGTAAATAACGTATCTAATGCTTCTATCTTCATGATTTCTTCTTAATCTCTGGCCAAGTTAATGTCCACGGTGTTTGCCATTGCGCTAACCCTGCTTGAACGGTGTCATCTTGCCACTCTTCACCTTGTTTTGGTGTTTCAATAAATTCAAACGCTTGCTCTTGATAGGTAAATCGCAAAGCATAAGCATGAAGGTAACCACGATCAGCCTTAGATGAGCTATAAATTGAATCACCTAAAATACCCGAGCCTACGCTTTTTAACGCCACTCGAATTTGGTGTGTTTTCCCTGTATGCGGTTTGCATAAAAATAGACGATTGCCATTATGGGCTGCCGTTGAGAAAAACTGAGTAATCGCAGGGTTTTCTTTACTGTTGATTAGCTTCCATGATGCTCTACGTGAGCGTTCCATATCGCCAATAACCAGACCTTGTTTTTTCTTAGGCTTTTTATCACCAATAGCGAGGTAGTATTTTTCAACTAAACGCTTTGCGAACAATTGTGATAATTCACTGGCTGCTGATTGGTGTCGGCCAATAAGCAATAATCCTGACGTCATTTTGTCTAAACGATGGATTAAATAAAGCTGTTTATCACCAGTGACTTTAGCGAGTTCAATTAATAATGAAGTGTCGCCATCATCTTTATGAACGCTAACATTAGGGTGTTTATTGATAACAAGAAAATCTGAATTTTGATAAAGGATATCGAACATTGGCGCTCCTAAAATTGAGCGCAGAGTATATACCGAAGCGAAGGGGTTGTGCGAGAGCCTATAGATATTTATCACTAAAACCTTAAGAACTCTCACTTTACATCGTAAATAAACGAATAGAGAACTAGCAGCCTGTTGTTACCGTAGATAACTGATAAGGTTCATCAACAGATTTAGCCACAACATATTTAACATAACAGTTTGTCTTTTTTACTGAATCCTTTTGATCATAAGTACCGACAATGCTTGACAATGAAATATATTCAGCAATACCATCCTTATCATTTATTGATCCACCAGCCCATTCTTTATTCACAGTATACGACTCATAATCAATCTCCATATACTGAGTCCATTGATCATAAATAGGATATCCATAAGAATAAGTGATTCCATCTTGAATAATTGAATCTTCTTTCTCAATACCTAATATGGCAGCCTTAGAATATGTAAGGCTTATCGCCCCTTCCATCTCACCTTTTAATCCATTAATCACTGCAGCTTTTGCATCATTCTGTAGATTTAAAAACTTAGGGGCAGCAACAACGGCAAGAATGCCTAATATAACAATGACAACGACTAATTCAATTAATGTAAATCCTGACGCTTTTTTCATTCAAAAAATCCAAATCAACTACATATAGAAACATTATATTCAATTCACATTAAATTTATGAGACTAAAGTTAAGAAGTTACATATAAAAAAGCTAATAACTGAGTATTAACTTAAATATTATCAAATAATCGTTATTTTACGTATGACGTTCTTTCAATTTATTAATCACATCATCAAACGACAAGCCTTGGTCTTGAAGCAGAACAAACAAGTGATACATCAAATCTGCTGATTCACACACTAGCTCCGCCTTGTCACCCGACGTCGCTGCAAGCGCAACTTCAACGCCCTCTTCGCCAACTTTCTGCGAAATACGTTTGGTGCCACGGGCGTAGAGACTTGCTGTGTAAGAGGAGTCAGGATCAGCATTCTTACGCTCGGCAAGTAGCTGTTCCAACTGATGAAGCCAAACTAATTGGCTTTCTTCTGTTTTATCGCTATCCCAACAAGTAGTTGTCCCTGTGTGGCACGTTGGACCAACAGGTTTAACTTTGATAAGTAATGTATCGTTATCACAATCTAAAGAGATATTAACCAAATTTAAGCTATCGCCTGATTCTTCACCTTTAGTCCATAAACGATTCTTAGTGCGAGAGAAAAAAGTAACTTTCTTTGTCTCTAACGTTTTTGATAACGCGTCTTTGTTCATGTAGCCCATCATCAATACTTGGCTTGAACTAAAGTCTTGAATAATTGCAGGTACTAAGCCGTCCACTTTTTCCCAATCAATACGTGTTGCAAAATCTTGTTGGCTCATCGGCGTACCTCTATTTTTTGTTGTGCTAAATATTCTTTTAATTCACCAATATTGATGATTTGCTTATGGAATACCGATGCTGCTAAAGCACCGTCCACGTTTGTTTTCTTGTATACATCGGCAAAGTGCACCATTTCACCCGCGCCGCCTGAAGCGATAAGCGGAACATGACACACTTCACGTACCATGTTTAATTGTTCAAGATCGTAACCGTTACGCACACCATCTTGATTCATCATATTAAGCACGATTTCACCCGCACCGCGTTTTTGTACTTCTTGCACCCAATCTTTGGTTTCCCATTTGGTTGCTTTGGTGCGTTCTTCATCACCCGTGAATTGGTAAACTTGGTACTTACCTGTTTCTTTATCAAAGTATGAATCAATACCAACAACGATACATTGAACGCCAAATTTATCCGCAAGCTCAGTGATGAGTTCAGGGTTAGCCAGTGCAGGGGAGTTAATCGATACTTTATCAGCACCAAACTCTAAAATCTTCGCGGCATCTTCTGCTGTTTTAATGCCACCCGCCACACAGAATGGAATATCAATCACTTCAGCTACACGTGCGACCCAGCTTTTATCTACAACGCGACCATCACTAGATGCGGTGATATCATAAAAGACCAATTCATCTGCGCCCTCTTCTGCATAACGCTGCGCTAGAGGAACAATATCACCAATGATCTCGTGATTACGAAATTGAACGCCTTTTACGACTTGTCCATCTTTAACATCTAAACAAGGGATTATTCGCTTTGCCAACATTGGAATGCCTCCTCTGCGGTGAACTTGCCATCAAGCAGTGCTCGTCCAACGATGACTCCAGCAACACCTGAGCCTTTAAGCGCGACGATATCATCAAGAGAACCAATGCCACCTGAAGATTGGAATTGCACTTGTGGGTACTGCTTACATAAGTCTACGTACAGCTCTACGTTTGAACCTTGCAGTGTGCCGTCACGAGAAATATCAGTACATAAGACGTGCTTAAGGCCAACGGTTAGATAATCTTCAAGCAGTGCTTCAATAGTTACACCTGAATCTTCTTGCCAACCTGAAATAGCAACATTACGTGTGCCGTTTTCATCAATGTTAATATCTAGCGCTAATACGATTTTTTCTGCGCCGTATTTTTCCATCCAACCTTTAACAAGCTCTGGCTGTTTTACCGCAGTAGAACCAATCACCACACGTTGTGCGCCGGCGTTCAATAAATCTTGTACATCCGCTTCATTACGTACACCACCACCGATTTGAATATTGGCAGGCGTGCTTGCTAGCAAACGAGCGATCAAATCCAATTGACGTGCGGTAGTGTCTTTTGCGCCAGTTAAATCAACAAGGTGCAGCCAATTAGCACCCGCTTGGTGATACAGATTGAACTGTTCAGCCGGATCAACTTTGTATTCTGTTACTTGCCCGTAGTCGCCTTGGAAAAGACGAACTACTTGGCCTTCAATTAAATCTAATGCTGGAATGATCATAAATATCCTTATTAGCAGAATCGAGAACATTCGCTACGCTCATTACGAGATCCGAGGGACGAGTAAGAGCCCTAAAACCTCGAAGCGAAGCGACCTCGCACCTAGTCCCTGCTCTTATAACTCCAAAAAGTTCTGAATAAGCGTTGAACCCACTTTACTTGAACGCTCAGGGTGAAACTGAACACCGTAATAATTACCCACTTGTAATGCCGCAGTAAATGGTTGTCCATAGTCACAAGTCGCAATGGTATAATCACCCACTTGCATGCCAAAGCTGTGTACGAAGTAAAAGTAACTGTTCTCTGGAATGTCTTTAAACAGCGGATTACCTTCAATAGGCTTAATCGTATTCCAACCCATGTGAGGCAGCGGTAAATCACCCGTTTGAAGCTTACGAACTTCACCGTCACATAAGCCTAAACAATCTACAATTTGATCTGCTTTTTGGCCTTTCTCTTCAGAAAGCTTACCCAAAAGTTGCATACCTAAACAGATACCCAACAGTGGCTTCTCAACTTGTTTAACCAATTCAATGAGATCTCGTTCAGCCAAGTTTTTCATCGCTTCGCTTGCTGTGCCAACGCCCGGTAAAAACAGCTTATCTGCTGCTAATACCACTTGTGGATCTCTGCTTATCGTAACGTCATAACCCAAACGCTCAATCGCAAATCTCACTGACGATACGTTAGAGCAGCCTGTATCAATAATAACGACATTTTGCTTTGTCATAGTCACTCCTACAATACGCCTTTTGAGCTTGGTAGTTCATTACCTTCCACTTTAATTGCTTGGCGTAAAGTACGGCCAAAGGCTTTAAATAAGCTTTCAATAATGTGGTGGTCATTATGACCGGCAGAAGAAAGGTGCAATGTACAAGCTAATGTATCAGTAAGTGAACGGAAGAAGTGAACCACCATTTCTGTTGATAAATCTCCCACTTGATCACGACTAAATTCAGCATCAAATTTTAGGTATGGGCGACCAGATAAATCTAACGCACATTGCGCTAAACACTCATCCATTGGTAAGCTGAAACCAAAGCGACCAATGCCACGTTTGTCACCTAACGCTTCTTTTAACGCTTCACCTAATGCAAGCGCTGTATCTTCAATGGTGTGGTGATCATCAATGTGTAAGTCACCGTCGACATTGATCTTCATTTGGAAACCGCCGTGCGTAGCAATTTGATCAAGCATGTGGTCAAAGAAGCCAAGACCCGTTGAGATCTCATTTCCGCCCTGCTCATCCAGATTAACAAACACTTTAATGTCAGTTTCTTTAGTTGTACGAATCACTTCTGCAGTACCTGCATTTACCGTCAGATCTTTTAAGATCGCAGGCCAGTTCATTGTCTCAGGGTGATATTGGATACCACGGATTGCCATGTTCTCAGCCAATTGAAGATCCGTTTGGCGATCACCAATCACAACTGAATGTTGAAAATCAACTTTTCCACCTTGAAGGTACTCTTTTACCATACCCAATTTTGGTTTACGGCATGAGCAGTTATCTTCTTCAAAGTGAGGACAGATAAGAACGTCATCAAACTTCACACCTTGAGATTCAAAGAACTCCATCATCATATTGTGTGGCGCATCAAACTCATCTTGTGGATAGCTATCTGTACCCAAACCATCTTGGTTGGTTACCATGACTAAACGGTAACCCGCTTCTTGAAGAAACAACAGAGAAGAAATAACCAGAGGCTCGAATTTTAACTTATCTAAACGGTCTACTTGAAAATCGACAGGCGGCTCAACAATTAAGGTGCCGTCACGGTCGATAAATAAAATCTTTTGTTGTTTGCTCACAGGAACTTCCTTTTAATTTTTTCTTGTTTTATTCTTGATAAGCCCCAAGCCTTATTCCTAAGCTTTCGGGGATAAAATCACATTAATTGGTTACGAATAAAGCCTAATGTTTTCTCACACTCTTCGCGGTTACCCACACTAATACGCACACAATCTTTAATTGGTGAATTACGTAAAATAATGCCGTGATCCCATGCTGCTTTAAACACTGCATCGCCATCAGAGAACTGCACTAATAAATAGTTACCCCAACCTTCATGAACAGTAACTCCATTCAATACCATTAATCCTGCGTGCAAATAAGCACGGTTGGCGCTTAAATCAAGCATTTGGTATTTCATGCGGGCTAAACCTGCTTCTGATAATGCTTGAGTTGCAATGTCAGCGACAGGAACAGGAACAGGGTACGGAGCAATCACTTTAGATAACACATCAATCAACTCTTTATTTGCAAGAGTGAAACCACAGCGTAATCCCGCTAAGGCAAATGCTTTGGATAGCGTTCGTAAAATGGCTAAATTGGGGTATGTCGCCAATAAATCAACGGTTGACACTTCCATACAAAAATCAATATAAGCTTCATCCATCACCACAATCGCACGATCTTTTGTCATCTCTAATAAAGACAAAATATCCTTACGGTTAATCACATTACCTGTTGGGTTATTTGGACTACATACAAAGACCAATTTTACATTGTCTAAATTGCGTTCAATGCTTGGAAGATCAAGCTGCCATTCTGATGTTAAAGGTATTGTTTTAGTCTCAACCCCAATCGTCTCAGCACTGATGGAATACATACCATAGGTTGGTGGACAATATAAAATCGCGTCTTCATTTGGCTCACAAAAAGCACGAATTAATAACTCAATACCCTCGTCAGCACCTCGAGAAGTCAGCACCTGCTCTGCTGTTACTTTTGCATAAGCAGCATAAGCATTAATCAATTCTGGAGGCTGACACTCACTGTAACGATTTAGACGAGTAAAATTTACGTTATACTCATTATCAAATGGGGACTCATTAGCATTAAGCCAAACATCACCACTGCCACCAATACGACGAGCCGATAGATACGGCGTCAAGGCTTGAACTTGTTTACGAGCTAATTTTTCCATATCTATGGTCTCTATTAATTCAATTTAGCTAATTTTTCAATTCGAATAGTCACGGCACGTTTATGTGCATCTAGCCCTTCAGCATCAGCCATTGTGACAACCGTTGGCGCTAACCCTTTTAAACCATCAGCAGTTAACTCTTGTACTGTCATGCGTTTAGAAAAATCAGCTAAACCTAAGCTTGAGTGCGTTCTTGTATAACCATAAGTTGGTAAAACATGGTTTGTACCCGATGCATAATCCCCTGCTGATTCTGGAGAATACTCACCCAAGAAAATAGAACCTGCATTATCTAGCAATGGTAATAATTCACGTGGGTTTTTAGTTTGAACAATCAAGTGCTCAGGACCATAAAAGTTTGAGATTGAAACACATTGCGTCAATGATTTAGCAATAATCAACAAACTAGAACCTAGCGCTTGACGAGCGATATCCGCACGAGTCAGTTCTTTTAATTGCTTCTCGATGGCATCAGCAACTTGATCAGCGATGATTGGCGAAGGCGTGACTAAGATAACTTGTGAATCAGGACCATGTTCAGCTTGGCTAAGAAGATCTGCCGCAATAAAATCAGGATCAGCCGTTTCATCCGCAATAACCAAGACTTCAGAAGGTCCCGCAGGCATATCAATAGCAGCACCACGAAAGTCATTAGAAACTTGGCGTTTTGCTTCAGTGACGTATGCGTTACCTGGGCCAAAGATCTTATCTACTTTAGAAACAGATTCAGTACCATACGCCATAGCAGCAATCGCTTGTGCGCCACCAATGTTATACACCTCATCGACTTTACATAGTTTTGCAACGTATAAGATCTCATCAGCAATCGGCGGTGGCGAACAAAGTACCACTTTATGACAGCCCGCAATCTGTGCAGGAATGCCTAACATTAATACTGTTGAAGGCAATGGTGCACTGCCACCCGGAATATACAAGCCGACTTTATTCACTGGCATCGTGATTTGTTCACATACGACACCAGGTTGAGTTTCAACTTTGATTGGCTGAGGCTTTTGTGCTTTATGAAACTTAGAAATATTGCTATAAGCTTGTTGCAGTGCCGCTTTCATCTTTTCAGATAAACGTTCACTTGCCGCATCAATCTCTGATTTAGATACACGAATGGATTCAGGTTTCACCTTATCAAACTTTTCAGTCAACGCTAACACGCCAGCATCGCCATCTTGTTTAACGGTATTAATCACGCTAGTTACCGCAGCGGTAATATTTGCGCCTTCGGTAATAGCAGGACGCTGTAAGACGGTGTCTTGTTGTGAATTACTGAGTGATTGCCAAACTAGGGTTTTCATAATGGTTACTCCATCATCTTCTCAATTGGAAGAACAAGAATAGAGCTCGCACCCAATGCTTTTAGTTGTTCCATCGTTTCCCAGAATAGATTTTCAGTACTCACTAGGTGAACTGCCACTTTCGCACCGTCACTTGATAGAGGAAGCACCGTTGGATCTTCCGCACCCGGTAGTAGTGATTTAATCGCTTCTAATTTATCGGTTGGCGCGTGTAGCATGATGTACTTAGATTCTTTCGCTTGGATACAGCCTTGCATACGAGTCAGTAATTTATCAATCAAGGCCGCTTTATCAGCATCGAATTCACCTTCACGTTGAATTAACGTCGCTTTAGAGCGGAAAATTACTTCAGCTTCTTTTAGGCCATTAGCCTCAAGAGTTGCGCCTGTTGAAACTAAATCAGCAATCGCATCAGACAGACCGGCACGTGGAGCAACTTCAACTGAACCATTTAAAATACAAGTTGAGAACGGGATATTTTTCTCATCCATAAAGCTTTTAAGCAATTGTGAGTAAGTCGTTGCGATACGTTTACCAGCAAGGTCTTGTGGTCCGTTATAAACAGCATCTTTATCAATCGCGATAGACAGACGACAACCACCAAAATCTAAGCGACGCAATGTGGTAAATGCTGAAGGCTCGCCTAATGCTTTACGCTCTAAACGAACTTCTTCTAATTCGTTTTCGCCAATAACACCTAAGTCAACAACGCCATCCATGATAAGACTTGGAATATCATCATCACGAACCAACAATAAATCAATCGGCATATTTTCAGAATGAACCACTAAACGCTCACCTGATATATTAAATTTCATACCACAGCGCTTAAACAGCTCTTGGCACTCTTTAGACAAACGTCCTTTCTTTTGAATTGCGATGCGTAAACGTTGTGCTGACATAATCTCTTCCTTGTAAAAATGTAATTCTAAATTTGTTGTTAACTATCAATTGCTCAATTATTTAGTCATAAAACGAAAAAACCCTCAGAAGTTTTACCTTCCGAGGGTTTGAAATTTTATTCATCGGAAGGAAATTCTAATTGCCTTCCGGATATAACGTATCCTCCCGAAAGACTACTCAGGATGGTGATGGTGATGAATGTTCAGACCTTGAATACGCATAATAATAAACCTTTAAGTAACAAATTGATTTTGTTTTTAACCTTGTAAATACATTATCAAACTGTGGTTTTATTTCAACAAAAAAGATCTGTTTTTTTAAATAAAGTTTCAGGGAAGAGATAATAGATAGTGGGATATACAGATATTAAAGAAAAAAGAAGTCAGCAGATGTGGTTACAAAGTCAGGGAAATAAGTAGATTAACGTAATTATATTTTTATTTTACCAACAAAAAAAGCCAGTCATGATGACTGGCTTAATAATTCTATTTACTTTAAATCAAGAGATTAGAAGTAGTAGTAGCCCGCTGCGAATACGTAAGTTTCTTCGTCTTTAGTGCCAGCGTCAAGGTCTTGACGTACGTCGATACCCATATTCATGTTCTTAGCTAGTGTATACATTGCTGCAACGTTCACGTAAGAGTAGTCAGTATCAACTTTCTTTTCTTCTTCTGTATTAGCAGCATAACCAGCAGCTAATGTTAGATCTTCAGATACTGCGTAACCAGCTGATACATAGTAACCAGTGTTAGTCATATCTTTAGCTGTTGTATCTGTTTCTTCGATCCAGAAGTTAGCACCAAGTTTTACTTCACCTAGTGTTACATTACCTGTCACAGTGTATACATCGTAATCAGAATCACGAGTTTCGTAACCAGCGTATACATTGAAAGTTTCTTGTTCGATACCAACGTAACCATTCACGCCTTTTTCTGCGTCTACATGAACGTCATCAGTTTCAAAGTAAGATACGCCGTAAGCAAAACCGCTTGTTGAACCTTGGAATTTAACTACGTTGAATGCATCAGATGCATCACCAGCAGAAGCACCAAACTCGTATGTAAAGTCACCAGCACCATCAACAGCATCTAGTGCTGTATCATTTTCCCAACCGTAAGAAGCAATACCGTAGCCAGTATCAAAACCTAACCAAGCTTTATCTACATCAGTAGCTGGGCTTGAATTCTTCTCAGTAGAAGAAGCAGACTTAGTTTCGCTGTCTGTTGTATAGTTAAGCATGAAGTCAGTTTCAAAATAACCAACGATACGGTTGTTACGGTAGTTAACTGCTAGAGTTAGGCCAGTAGCCCAATGATCATAAAATGCTTTAGAACCAGTGTCGTAGTAACCACCAACGCCCACAGAACCAGATACAGAGAACTGGTCTTTGTGCATTGAATCAAATGCAAACATGTCTTCGTTACGGCTGTTTTGGCTGCTTGTATCAACAGCAAAAGCTGAAGTTGAGATACTTGCGATTGCAAGCGCTAAAAGAGTCTTTTTCATAATATTCCACTGCCTTTTCTTATGAGATTGGAAATCCGATTTCCGGTTCCATTTTATATATCAACACAGAGCTCAACATCTAATAACGTGTTATAAATCTGCATCTCTTAAATCTGGCGATTACTTTGCTAAAAGTTCCTCAACATGTCAACGGCGAATGTCAAGGAAAGCAAAAAAAAATAAATGCCACGAATACAAACAGTTAAAATATCATGTATGAATACTCGACAGATATCGCATTCAAAAGACAAGCATTACATCTAAATTTACATATAAAAAAAAGCACAAAAACACAATCAACACACTAATAAATAACAAGAAAATAAGTAAAAAAACATAATAAACAAACTAATCGAGTCGACTATTAAACAACAAAAACAAAAGATACATATTACATTAATTAACCTTCCATTTTTACCGAGAAATTTATGAAATTTTTTATCAAAAAAACAATTTCAAAGAACATAAAATGGAGGCTTAACAAAAATTAATTGTGATCTATAATCCACTTTTGGAAAGCTCTGCGCTCATATTCTGTTGCACGACTATACCAAAGTTTTAGCTGTAAACTATTTTCTGACTCAGAATTTCCTGAATTTGAACTCTGATTAACAGCCTTAAGTTCTTTTTTCAATTCACGTATTTTTCCACTGTCAAAAATCAATCCATTCTTTTGATTATACGATCTAACCACTTCAGGTATATTTGCGTATGGAAAAACATCAGTATTAGGTGGAAGAATAAATTGTATAACATCAATCTTTTTTCCATTCCCTAAGAACTCGAATATTGGTTTATTTCTATCTATTTTATTTTTAATTTTATCGAGATCTTGAGAAACTAATTGAACTTCTAATCTGTCAATATCTTTAGGATTAACTATCACAATATAAGGCACTGTCGAAATGTGATCTCTCTTTCCCGATATCTTTAATCTGCCAGTAAAATCTAATACTAATTGGTTGTCACCATTAATAAGTAAGATTGATTTTGAATCATCAACTCCCTCGCCATTTAAAGCACGTAAATGAATACCTGAAGCAGGTTCTATACTTGCTGCACAAAGATTACTACAAAATAATAAACTACAAATAACTAATATTTTTTTCATTAATTTCTCTTTAATAACAAAAAAAGCCAACGAATATCGTTGGCTTAAATGTACACTAACTACAAATTAGAAGGCGTAGTAAACACCTGCAAGTAGTGTTGATGCATCATATGTTTTAACTGCATCGTACTCTGCCATCTGATATTCAGCAAATACTGTAATGCTATCTAGTACTGCATAATCAGCACCAACAACTAAGTTAGTCATATCAACTTCAGCGGAGCCTAAAGAAGCACCCGTTCTTGTGTTTTCATCAGCATTTGCAATAGCATATGTTGTATATAAACGAGTTTTATCAAGCTGGTAAGCCGCTGCTACCCCCATTGTTGTACCTGATTGATAATCAGCAGAATCCCAGTAACCGTAACCTTTATTACCTTCATAACTTGCAAACGTAGCTGCTAAATAAAGATCGCCAAATTCAGCCGATGCAGAAACACCCATAACAGAATAATCAACATTTTCTGCTGCATCACCTGTTAAAAATGAGGCGCCGATTGAAAAGTTAGAAAAAGAGTAATCAGCAGAGACACCGTAAGTATTATCAACATCTTTGTCGCTTATTGTATTCACATCAGCAACTAGAACTAGGCCCTCGATAAATTCACCTTTAAATACAGCCCCATGCCCTGCAGATTCTTTATGGTGACCACCGGTAGAGCCCATGTAATTACCTTCATTAGTAATATCATCTTTTTGGATTGCATCCATAGATTCAGCTAAATCACCAACTTCACCAACCGCGACACCCCAAGAGTCGGTTTTAACACCTACATAAACATCATCGAATTTAGCCGTAGAATCACCACCAGCAATATCTTTCGTCTCAATTTCAAAAGATGCAAACGCTTTAAAATCTGAATTTAATTGATGCTCAGCATCCATTTAGATTTTAGCCCAAGTATAAATATCAGCATCTGAATCAGACTTAGTTCCATCCAATTTCTCAACTTCAGAAGCTGCAAGATATGCATCTACCTCACCTTTGACAGAAACTTTAGATGTTTCAGAACCATAAATTTCTGCGGCTGATACTGAACCAGCTGCTGCCATAACTGCTAAAGCTAAAAGAGTCTTTTTCATAATAATCCACTGCCTTTTCTTAGAAAGATTGGAAATCCGTTTTCCGGTTCCCTGTTATAATTATCTACATTGACCAACACATCTAACTGTGTGATTAATCAGTGTTTTTGAATTCCAGAACTACTCTGCAAAATCTTGCAGATCATGTCAAATAAGACATAAATAAAAAAAATAAAAATCATTAAATTTCAATCACTTAATCTAATGTAAATTATATAAACAACACAGAAAACTAGAAAAAACCGGGAAAACATAAAAAATAATTTAATACAAAAAAAGAATTAAACCCCAAAAAACAATTAAAAGTAACAGTAAATCAACATTAAATACCGAAAAAACAACAGCACTCGCAACTTAATGCAAACTAAAAACTAACAATTTATTCTAAAGATTGTATCAATCTCATTTTCGTGACGTGCGTCGATCTTTAATTATATAAGATTCCATTATTTGCATGAGATCACACTCAACGACGCGTGTTACAATACGTTTTTCCTTCTTTTTGAGTAAAACAATGCTGAATAAAGCTGTTACTGATTCTATCCGAGAGAGCTATAAAACACTGCAAGACCAGCTTCCTGGCTTTATACCTCGCCGTGCTCAGAACTATTTAGTAGCAGAAATCGCTAAATCACTTGGTGGCGAATACAGTGATCATCACCGTATGATTGTTGCAGAAGCAGGAACTGGCATCGGAAAATCACTGGCTTATTTACTCAGTGTGATTCCTTTTGCAAAATTAAATAATAAAAAAGTGGTTATCTCAACGGCAACCGTCGCACTGCAAGAACAGTTAGCGCATAAAGACCTGCCCTTTTATCGTCGCATATCACCTTTGCCTTTTTCTTTTATTATCGCTAAAGGTCGTCAACGTTATTGCTGCTCTCATAAACTGGCCTCTTTAGTTGAAAATAACAGTAACGATACTCAACAGGTTTCACTGTTTACAGAAAAACCGAAAAAGAAAGACTTAGACCTTTTAAAGAGAATGTATAAAGCGTTATCAGAAGGTAAATGGGATGGTGACATTGATAATTGGCCAAGTACTATTCCTAACCCTATTTGGCAAACTATCGTTGCAGATAAATACAGCTGCCATAATGGTTTACCATTACATAGAGAGTGCTCTTTTCAAAAAGCTCGTGAACATTTAGATAAAGCAGACGTAGTTATTGCCAATCATAGTTTAGTCATGGCAGATATTGATTTAGGTGGTGGTGTTGTTCTATCTGAACCAGAGCAAACTATATATATTTTCGATGAAGCTCATCACTTACCAAATGTTGCACGCGAACATTCTTCTGCTGCGGCAAGTTTAAAAGGCTCAGCAACTTGGTTAGAAGCTCTTAACAAATCAATTAGTAAATTTTGTAATCTTGCCGATCAAAAACGGGTACATCGTTTTCAAAATAATTTACATGAATATGTCCAAGAATTAATTCCATCTTTAAATCAATTAAGTAAACAATTTGACCCAAGTTTATTTAATGATGATGGCATCTATCGTTTTGAACACGGAGAAATACCGGTTTGGTTAGCAGAACAATCAAAAGATCTAAAGGACCTTTCTACGAAAGCAAATCAAGCATTAGCAAAAATAAGCGATCTGATTTCTGAACGGATGAAAGATGGTGAACTGGCTCCGAGAATGGCAGAGCCAGCGCTTGCTGAAATGGGTTTTTATCTGCAAAGACTCGAAAATTTAGCTCAAGTATGGTTCTTAATGGCAAAACCAAATAGTGATAAAGGCGCACCTTTAGCTCGCTGGTTAGAAAAAAGTAAAGAACGAGATTTAGATGTCATCATCAATGTATCTCCTTTAGAAGTTGGTTGGCAACTGGACCAGAACTTATGGAGCCGAGCTGCTGGTGCTGTCCTTGTCTCTGCCACAATGCGAGCATTAAACTCTTATTCTTTCTTTTGTAAGCAAGCCGGAATATCAGAGAAACCAGAAGATGGGATACGATTCTTGTCTTTAGCTTCGCCATTCAATTACCAAGAAAATGCACAATTGGTTGTACCTAAACTCCCAATGGAACCATCCGCTGCGGGATTTACCGATCTATTAATAGAAGAGCTTCCTTTCTATTTAGCCGATCAAAAGTCAAGTTTGGTTCTATTTTCTTCATACTGGCAAATGAATAAAGTAGCGGAGGCACTTGAAGCTCTAGTAAAAAAACAAGGTTGGAGCCTTTTAATTCAGGGAAAAGAGTCACGACAAGAGATCCTAAAGAAACATAAAGCATTATGTGAAGTAAATAAGATCAGTATTTTATTTGGTACGGGAAGCTTTTCTGAAGGCTTAGATTTACCCGGGAATTTACTTACAAACCTAATTATTACAAAGATTCCGTTTGGTGTTCCCACCTCGCCAGTAGAAGAAGCGCATTCTGAATATATCGAAAGTCGTGGTGGCAATCCATTTATGCAGATCAGTGTTCCAGAAGCGAGTAAAAAATTAATTCAATCTGTCGGCCGGTTGCTGCGTAAAGAGGATGATTCTGGTAGAATTGTGCTCCTTGATCGTCGCATTATAACCAAACGTTACGGTAAAGCGCTTTTAGATGCTTTGCCTCCCTTTAAAAGGGTAATCGAGTAAATATTTATTGCAATTAAACATCGTATATTGCGATTCTAATTCTGCCTACAACTAATAAGAGCTTATATGGAATTTCTTGAACCCTCGACCCTCATTATTTTAGGGTTAGTTGCTTTTGTCGCTGGATTTATTGACGCAGTTGCTGGTGGTGGTGGTATGCTGACGGTTCCAGCATTGCTCTCTATTGGCTTACCCCCACACATTGCATTAGGCACAAATAAATTAGCGGCTACTTTTGCATCATCGACAGCGGCAATCACCTATTTCAAAAAGAAGCTATTTGACCCTCAGTTTTGGAAAGCCTCATTTATAGCCACTTTACTTGGTGCAACTTGCGGAACCTTATTAGTCAATTATATTTCAACGGAATGGTTAGAAAAAGGCCTACCTCTTATTATTCTAGGTGCCGCTATTTATACGATTTGGCCGAATCGTTTAATCTCTGAGCAGAATCAATTACCAGAAAAAACACCTAAGTTTAAAAAACAACAAATCATCCAAGGGTTGTCTTTAGGTTTTTATGATGGTGTTGCCGGCCCTGGCACTGGTGCATTTTGGACGGTAAGTAGTATGGCACTTTATCGTCTTAATATCTTACTGGCTTCTGGTCTCGCTAAAGCCATGAATTTTACAAGTAATATCACCTCGCTTGTCACCTTCGCTATCCTTGGCCAGATAAACTGGGCGCTTGGTTTAACGATGGGGATTTGCCTGATGGTTGGTGCCTTCTTAGGTGCTCATTCTGCTATTCGTTTTGGTTCAAAATTCATTCGCCCTGTTTTTGTTACTGTTGTTTGTATTCTCGCGGCTAAACTCGCTTTTGATGCTTGGTTTTAAATCGAACTCTTCTTGAATACTAAGGAATAAATGATGGCTAACTATAAAACCATTGAAATCATGTTAGAACAATTGGCAAAAACAAGCGCAGAAATTGATCGTCGCCGTGGAGAGCAACGCTTACCCCTCTTTGATGAGCGTCTATTTGGTTGCCGAAGCCGCTATTTAATACCCTGTATTAATGAAACAAAAGCGACACTTCAGTCAATTCAGCGCGAAGAAAAAGCAAATATGTTAACGCCTCAAAGAGCCGAGTATTTAACCCAGATGCTCCTTGCACAAATAGAAGCAATTCAACGGGAGATTGCAACACAACGTATACGTTCACATGAAGTACGGCCAAAAGGCAGTAATAAAAAGCCGATTAGCGATATGTACCAAGATCTTGCGCAGCACCAAGAATGGTCTCGTCGCCTTATCCAAATGGTTCAAGAGCAAGAACAAAATGTAAATAAATGCCATTCCTTCTCACAGCAACAAGAATTACAAAAAGTGCTTCTTACTACAGAAAAGCGATTACAGCGTTGTAAAACCGCGATGATTCGTTTAGAGCAACAAATTACCTACAGAGAACAAAATGACCAATCTTAAGGCTAATAAAAAAAATACGATTGAAACGTTAATTTCAGAATCTCACGATATAAAATCACCAAGTCCATTAGATAACGCTCCTGATGAAATAAAGCTTGCCGTAGATTTAATTTATCTTCTAGAAAATAATAATGTTAATAAAGAAATTGCAATAAAAGCGTTAGACATTGTATTAAACGATCTTAGAAAAAAGTGAACCAGGTGTCTCAAAGTAGAGATTGAGTTATTGAGTTCACTCGATAATAAATAGATCTGGTTTATTAAATTACATAAAAACTTAGATCTATTTCCCAATTAATTTTTATCATGAATTATTCTACTTCCCTATTTAAAGTCCTATCTTTACTATCTCCCCCATAAATAAAAATACAACTATAAAATAAAACCATTATTACTAATTAATTTTAAATATTAACTTTCTTACAATGTTACTTTGCTAGGGTAATTATGTGTACGTATAAAACAATTCTTTCTGACTTATCAGGAGAGAATCACTTTGGCATAGATTTAAGTTATGAAACTGAATTTGAATCTATTGAAAAAGAAGTCGTAAAATCAACCGACATTTTTGCAACGACTAAAACTGACTGGTCAGAAGTTAGATCTAACTCTTTGAATTTACTTCAATATAAAAGTAAAGACTATCGTTTACTTCATTGGTTGCTATTATCAATAAAAAAAGAAAATGACCATAATACGTTCATTATTATTCTTCCAATAATTAATCAATTTTTCATTAAATATAGCACGACTATTTATCCATTAAGAGAGAAACAGCTTTACTCAACGATTAATAAAATAATAGTAATCATTGATGATATAGTCAAAAGTATAATTGATAATTCAATAGATACTAATGCATCAAATAATTTAATCGCATTATTATCAATATTAGATATAACGATTGATGAATCATTTAATGCCAATACCGATAATTTATACTTAACAATTAATAAACTAAGTATAAATATAAAAAGAATATCATCAGAAAAAAAAGAAGGGAGTACTTCCTCATCTCCTTTAATTAATAATGAGGCTATCAAATCAATCGCATCCGTTTCTTTTTCTATCGATCCCATTACCAATGATCGCGATGCAAATAAAGCATTTCGACATTTGCAGGATATTGCCCGTAACTTATCAAAATTTTGGCTTACTCAACGAATTAACAACGAAAAAGCCTATCAACTAAACCGTACATTAACATGGCTACACATCATCCAACTCCCTGCGAGTAACGATGAAAAGATAACCATGTTAAAACCGATCCCACAAACACGACTTCAATATTTCATCAAATTGAAGAATGAATCTGATCACGAAACATTATTACTTGAAATAGAAGAAAGCTTGTCAAAGTCGCCTTTTTGGATAGATGGGCATCTTATCGCTTGGGAAAGCTTAATCGCATTAAACCACCCAGAAGCAGCTCAAATCATTCTCGAGCAAATGGCATTATTAATTAAAAAGATCCCTGAAATTATCACATTAAAATTTGATGATGGAACTGAATTTGCGAGTAATAGTGCAAAAAACTGGATCGCAGAACATTGCACCTCAGCAGCACCATCTCAAATAGCAGCAAATACTTACAATGAAATAAGTGATGGCACAGATTGGGAAGACGCTTTACAAGCTGCACAATCGGTTCTCACTACCGACAATTTATCAGACGCAATTCTTCCTTTAATTACTGGACACAACCAATGCCGTTCAGACAGAGAAGTTTTCTTTTGGAAGTTTTCACAAGCCAAATTGTTATATCAAGCTCATAAATTTGACTTAGTTTGTGCCTTAACAAGTTGGTTAGATTCTCGCTACTCTCACTCAATCTTAATTCATTGGGATCCAGTACTAGAAGAACGATTATTAGAATTATGGCTTTCATCTCAAAACAAGCTACCCAATAAAGAACAAGACACTCATTTAATGAATACATTACGAGAAAGACTCTGTTGCTTAAATCCAATGCGAGTTCTTAATTTTTAAACTTAGGAGACATCATGTCAAAAGACGGATCTGTAGCGCCAAAAGAGCGCATAAATGTGACATTTAAACCATCGTCAGGTGATGCGGCGGAGGCACTTGAACTTCCTTTAAAAATGATGGTACTAGGTGATTTTACACTGCAGCAAGATGATCGAAAATTGGAAGATCGTAAGCCTCTCAACATTGATAAAAGTAACTTCAATGATGTGATAGAAAAACAAGATTTAAATATTGAATTTGGTGTAAAAAATCGCCTTCAAGATGATGAAAATGAAGAGATCCCAGTAAACCTTTCATTCAAGAACATGACTGATTTTGACCCTAGCAGTATCGTAGAGCAAGTCCCTGAGCTAAAGGGATTAATGGATTTACGCGAGGCACTTGTTTCCCTAAAAGGTCCATTAGGTAATGTTCCTGCATTTAGAAAAGCAATTGAAGATGCATTAGTCAATGACGAAGCTCGTGAAAAGCTATTAAGTGAATTAGGTTTAGTGACGGAAAAGGAATAACCAATGTCTGAAACAAGCACAGCCCAAGAAATACAAAAAGAAACAACGATAGGTCTCCTTGATCAAATCGTTGCTCAAACTAATTTAACACCAGAGGATGAAACCTATGGTATTGCTAAACGTGGCGTCAGCGCATTTATTCAAGAGCTATTGAAACCTCATAATCAATCTGAGCCGGTTAAAAAAGCATTAATCGACAAAATGATCACAGAAATTGATCAGCGCTTGAGTACTCAAGTTGATGAAATATTACATCACTCTTCATTTCAGCAGCTTGAGTCTGCTTGGAGAGGACTCAAGTTATTAGTAGATCGCACCGATTTTCGAGAGAACACAAAAATTGAAATCATCAACATCTCTAAAAAGGATCTACTCGAAGATTTTGAAGATGCTTCTGACATCACTCAATCCGGTTTATACAAACATGTCTATACGAATGAATTTGGTACATTTGGTGGTCAACCTGTCGGTGCTATTATTGGTAATTATGATTTTGGCCCTTCTGCACCCGATATTAAAAATCTACAAAATGTGGCGGCTGTAGCCGCAATGGCTCATGCCCCTTTTATTTCAGCGGCGGGTCCTAAATTTTTTGGATTAGATTCTTTTGAAGGGTTGCCTGATCTCAAAGATCTTAATGATCATTTCGAAAGCCCACAATATGCAAAATGGCAGAGTTTTAGAGATCAAGAAGACGCCCGTTACGTTGGGTTAACCTTACCACGCTTTTTACTTCGTCAACCTTATGACCCTGAAGAAAACCCAGTAAAAACATTTAACTACCATGAGAATGTATCTGCAACTCATGAAGATTACCTATGGGGTAATACCGCGTTTACTATGGCCTCTCGAGTCACTGAAAGCTTTGCTAATTTCCGTTGGTGTCCAAATATTATCGGCCCTCAATCTGGTGGTACTGTTGAAGACCTTCCATTGCATCATTTTGACAGCATGGGAGATATCGAAACAAAAATACCCACTGAAGTTTTAGTGTCTGATCGCCGTGAATTCGAACTAGCAGAAGAAGGATTTATCGCCTTAACCATGCGTAAAGGTTCAGATAATGCGGCTTTTTTCTCTGCTAATTCGGTTCAAAAAGCCAAATTATTTGGTAATTCTGAAGAAGGAAAAAGTGCAGAACTAAATTACAGGTTGGGAACTCAACTCCCTTACTTATTTATTATTAGCCGCTTAGCACATTACATAAAAGTACTACAACGAGAACAAATTGGCAGCTGGAAAGAGCCTACCGATCTTGAAAGAGAATTGAATACGTGGATAAGACAATACATTACTGATCAAGAAAATCCACCAGCAGAAGTGAGAAGCCGTCGTCCATTACGCGCCGCAAGCATTGAAGTTATCGATGTTGAAGGAAGCCCTGGTTGGTACAAAGTAAATTTATCCGTTCGCCCTCATTTTAAATATATGGGTTCTGATTTTACTTTGTCACTCGTTGGTAAGTTAGATCAAGAATAACAAAATCGTGCCTTGTGCTTATTAATGACAATAAACACAAGGCAATAGTGGCGTGGCATCATTCATTTAAGGAAGAAAGGAAAAGTAATGCTTAAACAACGATTATTTGAACGTTTATTGGCCGGGAATGTATCGATGAATACGTCGGTATCAGTAATGATATTAACGGAGTCCATTAAAAATCACGTCACTCAATTACTCTCAACAAGGCAAGGTGACGCAAAAATTCGTCCCGATTTAGGTTTACCAGATTTGAATATCTCACACATGACGCCTCATGATGCGATTCTGCACATTAAAAGAGAGGTAGAACGTGTCATCTCACAGTACGAAACTCGAATCATCAATACCAAAGTTAATTATTTAGGTAATATAAACAGCCCTATTCATCTTTATTTTGAAATCAATGGTGATATTTTATTAAATAACCAACTAACGCCTATTTCTTTTAATACTTACGCTCAAAAAGTTAACACTAAGCCTTATAACTATGAAATTCAAGGCCTGGCATGAGTTTTAATACCTATTATCAAACAGAATTAGCGGCATTGAGAGAGCTTGGAAAATCATTTTCAGAAGAAAATCCCGCCTTAGCCCCTTTTCTTGGACAAGAAGGGTTAGATCCTGATATTGAACGCTTATTTGAAGGTTTCGCTTTCTTAGTCGGTCGATTACATCAACGTCTTGATAATCAATTACCTGAGTTAACACATTCATTAATGCGATTACTTTGGCCTAACTATGTTCAAGCAATTCCCGCAATGAGTACATTGAAATTTACACCGAATGCAGAAGCGACTCAATGCTCAACTATCCCCCGAGGGACTAAAGTGAAAAGTCAGTTAATTGATGGGGTTCATTGTCAGTTCAAAACCTGCTATGACGTTGAGTTGTATCCAATTAGTTTACATTCATCTTCCTTTACCGCGAATGGAAATGGCGGGATCTATCAACTACGATTAGAATTACCGACAGGCGTTGAATTACATTCTTTAAATATGAATAAATTAAAAATTCATTTTAATGGGGATAAAGCCAGTAGTCTTTCATTAATCATGGCACTTTGCTCATCCACTACTCAAGCCGAATTTTGTGCATTAAATAGCGATAATGAGTTAATTAATCGGTCTACCTTTCCAACCAAGAGTATCAAATCCGTTGGTTTTTCATCGCAAGAAGCATTATACGATTATCCATTAAACACATTTGAAGGATACCGTCATATTCAAGAATTCTTTTGCTATCCAGAAAAATATTACTACATTGACTTAACTGAACTTCCTGTATGGCCAGCTCAGTTTAGTCAAGGATGTAAGTTCATCGATATCAAATTTACCTTAGCTCACATTACTCAACAGCCTTTTTATGCTACTCGAATACAACCGGCTCTTTTTTGCACACCCATTGTCAATTTATTCACAACGGATACTCAACCGATTTTATTAAGTCATAGAAAAGATCAATATAAAGTAACCCCATCCTCTTTAAGTGACAGCAGCAGTACTATTTTATCCGTTGAAGAAGTGCATGGATGGACCCCGGGACAAAAAGGTCGCATTAATTTCTATCATTTTGAATCTTTTGAACATAACGATACAAATAAACACGCCAACTATTACAGCATCAAACAAGAAAAAAACATTGTCAATGGTCACTTTGATACATACTTATCTTTTCGTTCATTAAATACATTTTCAAATAACATTACGGTATCGATTAGCGTTACCGCATGCAATGGACAACTTGCACAACGCTTATCCGTCGGCAGTATTACTCATGCAACGGAACAGACAACAGGATCCGCTACCTTTTCAAATATTCGCGCAGTCACGCCTTGTTATACTCCGCCGATTGAAAAGGATGGGCTCTGGTCTTTGATCTCCAATATGTCTCTCAATTACCTCTCATTAACAAAGCCAGAAGCATTTAAACGCATTTTACTTGCCTATGATTTTGCAGGACAACAGGACGACTCTAGAAGAAAAAAACATCGTCGATTAATTGATGGTATCAAACACATCACAACAAAACCTTCCGATATGCTTTATGAAGGTGCGCCTGTTCGAGCAATGAATACCCAATTATCACTTAACAGTAAGCACTTTTTATGCGAAGGCGAACTCTACTTGTTTTCATCCGTAATTAATGAATTTTTATCGCTATACACCAGCATGAACTCATTCAATCAACTCAATGTGACAAGTACTTATGGAGGCGACTATTCATGGCAACCACGAATGGGGCAACAACCTCTAATTTAAGTCCAATATCAAAAAATAAAGCGATTGATATAAAGATAGAATACATTGGACAACTGTCACTAATGAAAGCCTTAGATCACGTTTGTCATCAACTTATTCAATACCATCCTTGGTCTTATGATGAAGCCTATGATCGTATTCAATTCATCGCAAATCCATCACAAGGCTTTGCACCAAGAGAGATACAAACCGTGACCGTTCTCATGCAGGACGATGGTCTACCAAAAGTACTCTTAACGCTTAATATGCTATCGCTGATTGGGGCTTCATCACCTCTGCCTCATTATTATAATGATTATTTACAACAAGATGAAAACAACATCATCAAACCATTTTTAGATATTTTCCACCACCGCTTACATCGCCTTATCCGTAGTGTCTGGCAAAAATACCGCTACAACGCTGCTTTTCGCAAAGGCGCTAATGATCCTTTTTCTCAGCATATTTTTGCATTATTGGGATTAAAAAGTGAAGAGCTACGCGATGATGATTCAATCAATTGGTCTCGATTATTTCCATACTTAGGGTTACTCAGCCAACGAGTTCGATCGGCAAATACCATTGAAGGCCTACTTCGTTATTACTTTCAACACCCAAATATACACATTGAAGAGTGCATTCTACGCCATTGTAAAATTCCGAATCAGCAGCAATGCACATTAGGAAATACAAACTCCTTACTCGGAGCCGATGTTGTTCTTGGTGACAGCACGCCAGATCGTGCAAACAAATTTAGAATTCATATAACTGAATTAACTTGGGATCATTTTCATTCATTTTTAACCAATAAACCAAACTGGATCACATTAAATCGCTTAGTTCGATTCACTGTAAAAGATCCGCTAGATTTCGATATTCAACTTCATTTAAAAAACGATGAACCCCGTCCATTAACGCTATCAGAAAGTAATGAATGCTGTCTGGGTTGGACAAGTTGGCTCGGCTCAAAACCAAATGAAGGACGCATAACACTTTCAGGGAAGACATTATGATTAACGTAGAATTACCACAATTAATAAAAACATTAGATAAAGAGTCACACCTTGCTCTTGAGCAAGCCGCTCAACTTTGTGTCACTCGCGGTGGTCATGAAGTTCTATGTGAAGATTTTATTTTAGCCGCACTAAATAACCCTCAAAGTTTTTGGAATAAAGCCTGTATTCAATATGAGGTATCAACTGAAAATTTAATCGAGGCATTGCAACATGGTCGTCAAAGTCGATCCTCTGAAAGCAATAACCCTGTTATCTCTACAGCGCTTATTGAATGGCTTCAAGAAAGTTATTTATACTCAATGTTAGAAATGAAACTCTCTGAAATACTCTCAGCTAACTTACTGTTAACCCTACTGGCACACCCTAATAAATATGGCCATACTCCTTATTACCGTGAATTAAGTGTGATTCCTTTAACTGACTTAAAGCAACAAGTCGAAGGCTTAATCAATTCTGTTACTGAAAATAAAACAGTCAACCATGAACATCAAGATGCACTTAGCGCCTATACCACAAATTACACACAATTAGCAAAAGACAACAAGATTGATCCCGTTCTTTGTCGAGACAGTGAAATCCGCCAAATGATTGATATCTTGGCTCGTCGCCGTAAAAATAATCCTATGATTGTTGGTGAGGCGGGTGTTGGAAAAACGGCATTAGTTGAAGGTCTTGCAATAAAAATAGCGCAAGGCGAAGTCCCTGACATTTTAGAAAATGTCTCATTACTTTCCCTTGATCTTGGTTTATTACAAGCAGGTGCAAGCATTAAAGGCGAATTTGAACGTCGTCTAAATTTAGTGATCAAAGCAGTACAACAAAGCCTTACTCCGATTATTTTATTTATTGATGAAGCTCATACGCTTATTGGCGCTGGTGGGCAAGCAGGAAGTAACGATGCTGCCAATTTATTAAAACCCGCCTTAGCACGTGGAGAATTAAGAACAATTGGCGCGACAACATGGTCTGAATACAAAAAATACATCGAAAAGGATCCGGCTTTAGCTCGTCGCTTCCAA
Source organism: Aliivibrio salmonicida LFI1238 (assembly GCF_000196495.1). NCBI lineage: Bacteria > Pseudomonadati > Pseudomonadota > Gammaproteobacteria > Vibrionales > Vibrionaceae > Aliivibrio > Aliivibrio salmonicida. The sequence goes on along the minus strand of NC_011312.1, from coordinate 1,220,497 downwards.
CCGATAAAAGTCGACGAACCGACCGTTTCTCAAGCCATTACGATTCTAAGAGGATTGGCTGATAAATACGAAGAGAGCCATGGTGTCTATGTGAGAGATGATGCCATTGTTGCCGCCGCTGAATTATCAGCGCGTTATATTACCGGTCGACAATTACCAGACAAAGCCATTGATCTACTCGATACCGCGTGTGCACGTGTAAAAATAAACCTTAAAGCCAAACCTCAGCCTTTAGAAGCGTTATTTCATATTATCGCGATTACTCAACGAGAATTAAATTGTGTACTTAGAGATAAGCAGGCAGGTATTCATATTGATGAAAAGCACATATATGATCTTGAGAATAAACTGCAAGAAACACAGAGCAAAGCACAACACCTTGAGCACGATTGGCTTAATCAAAAAGAATTAGCTGAAGCACTATTAACGTCTCGTATTAATGTCGCTCAATGTGATGACAGCCAAGAATGTGAACAACTTCTGAGTATCCAAAAAGAGACCTATCATGCACTGATGAAAGCTCAATCAAACCAAGTCTTAGTTAGTTATGAAACCTGCCCATCACTTGTTGCTGAGGTCATTTCTCACTGGACCGGAATACCAATGAGTACCTTACTACGTGGACAAGCTTCTCAAGTATTAACGCTTCATACTCAATTAAAACAACAGATAAAAGGCCAAGATCAAGCCATTATTGCCTTACAGAAAGCAATTCAAGCCACGGCAGCAGGACTTAATAATCCCAATGCACCCACAGGCGTTTTCTTATTTGTAGGTCCAAGCGGCGTAGGGAAAACACAAACAGCACTAGCGATTGCTGATTTGATGTATGGCGGAGAACAATTTCTTACCACGATAAATATGTCCGAATTTCAAGAAAAACACACCGTTTCTCGATTGATCGGCTCACCTCCAGGCTACGTCGGCTATGGTGAAGGTGGTGTTCTAACCGAAGCCGTACGCCAACGCCCTTATTCTGTCATACTGTTAGATGAAGTTGAAAAAGCCGATTCTGAAGTCATGAACTTGTTCTATCAAGTCTTTGATAAAGGGGTAGTAAATGATGGTGAAGGTCGAGAAATAAATTTTAAACAAACCTTAATTATCATGACCTCAAACCTTGCCTCTGAACACATTGAGTCATTATGCAATCAAGACGAGTTACCTTCAGTAGAATCACTCACTAAAGCCATTCGTCCAATTCTGAATCAATATTTTAAGCCCGCGTTAGTCGCTCGTATGAATATCGTTCCTTTTTACCCACTGGATTTAGAGAGTATGGAAGCGCTTGTTGATATTCGTATGCAACAATTAAGTCAACAATTACAAAAGCAGCGTATAGCCCTCTACTACGATGCTCATATTATTAGCCATATAGCCAAAAGCTGCACGCTAACAGAAACCGGGGCTCGTAATATTGATGCCATTATTAATGGTCAGCTTAAACCTGCATTTTCATCTCAAATACTATTGGCTCTTGCTCAAAAAGAACCTTTAAAAGCAATCTCAGTGAATATTGATGAGGATGGGCAAGTATATTGTCAATTTGAACAGCACGGTACAGGTGAGGAAGACGTATGCCTGCCAAATTGATGAATATACACCCGGTTAAAGACGATAATCTAATGAAGGTAACTCAATGTTGGCTTCAAGGGATCATTAAGCACAGTAAAGCGACCAAAGTGATTTGCTTTCTTTCTCAAACCTCTGGAATGGAATTAATAAAAATAGCGGAAGGATGCAGTAATGGCATTCAAACTTGTTTTTCAGAGCCAGTATCAAGAGGTCGAGATCAGAAAAAAAAGACAATAAGTACCGAATATAATCAATTTAATACACTGACCTTATGCATGAGTGAAGGACGCAATTTTAACCTTCACTTTAGTCAATGTAGCGATGAAATCAAAAACATTATCTTTACCCCATCAGAGCATTATGAATTAACGGATGGAGAAGTAGAGTTTATGCCATTAATTAATTCTAAAAAATGTGTTTCTGGCGTACTCGTTTTCTATTTCTCAGATTTTATTACGTACAAACAAAGCGATCGACAAACAATACAAACATTAAATTCTCTCGCAATCGATCGTGTCGCGTTAACGAGTAAACACCAACAAGAATTATTAAAAACAAGAATAGACAGTCCCTCACACGCACAGTGCATTCCTGCTAATTTTAATATTATTGGAAACAGTAATGCGATGCGTGAAGTTCGACTCAATATATCTAAAGCACTCCATATTAACCGTAACATACTCGTCACTGGGGACACTGGCAGTGGCAAAGAATTAATAGCAAAAGCCATTCACCAATTTGGCAATCGTCGTAATGAACCTTATGTAGTACAGAACTGTGCCTCTATTCCTGAACATTTGTTAGAAAGTGAATTGTTTGGTTATGAAAAAGGGGCGTTTACTGGCGCTGACCGTAATTATATAGGCCTAATACGTTCGGCAGATAAAGGCATTCTATTTCTTGACGAAATAGGCGACATGCCCAGTTCATTGCAAGCCAAATTATTACGCGTTTTAGAAGAAAAAAAAGTTCGCCCTTTAGGATCAACAACAATTTATGACATTGATGTCAAAGTCATCGCAGCAACACACCAAGCATTAATGAAAAAATTGAACACGGTGAATTTCGACAAGACCTTTATTTTAGGTTAGCTCAATTCCCCATCGTATTGCCGCAACTCAAAGAAAGAACAGGCGATATATCATTGCTCGCTCACTTCTTTGTTGCGCAATATGCCATAGAACAAAATCAACCAACACCAGAACTCAGTGATGGTTTTCTTGATTCATTACAAACGTATCCATTTCCTGGAAACGTTAGGGAGTTAAAGAATATTATAGAACGTTGCTGTATAGAAGATCCCCACGCGCGACGACTAAATAAATCCATTCTTTTACGTGTTCTGAATGAATTCACCGTAATATCACCCATCGTACATTCATCAAATGACTCACTATTAACAGGCAGTCTATCCACTCAAATAGAACAATTTGAGAAAACGGTGCTCGTTCAATATTTAGAGAAACATCAGGGTCATCTACAAACCATTGCGAACCGATTAGAGCTATCAAAAGGCTCTTTAGATTATCGTCTACGCAAATTTAATTTATCTGCCAAGGAATGGAGATTCTAAGCATGTTATTACGTTTATCATTATTCACCACGATTTTAATGCTTAGTGCATGCAGTAACTATGATGATTACCGACCTGTTGGCAATCCGGCACCACAAGAACAAACAACTCTCGTTTCAGAGGAGAAATAAAATGGAACTCGCCTTTGATATTATTCAATCACAAGATTTACCTATCGATACCCTACCTACTTTTACCTTTAAAAAGGCAGGAGGCACCATTGGCCGTAGTCCCAATTCAGATTGGTATATCGCAGACAATAAACGCCAACTGTCGAATGTTCACGTATCCATAAGTTATGAAAATGATCAATTTTTCATTTCAGACAGCAGCACAAACGGAACTTATCTTGATGGGCAAGAGGCTTCACTAAACAACGGGGAATTGCACCCTGTTTCTCATGGTGATATTTACGAATTAGGTTTAATAAAAATTCGAGCTCGCTTGCTACAAGACCCAGAAAATTATATTTCACCAAGCCAAAACACGCTTGATTCTTCCTCAAATGATGAGCAATCTGTCTTTAATATGATCCCTGACGACAGTTTTTTAAGCAATGCGCCTATCGAAGAATTACTTAACACCGATGAAGACATTATTTTAAAACAAATCGAAGATGCGGTACCCGCTCAATCTCAAATGGACGATACCTTACTTAAAGAACAATTCATTTCTCCCGTTTTATATGATGACTTTGATGAAGAAAATGATGCGGCCTCTTATACCGGAGAAGAACAGATAATAGAAGACCCCATTTTTTCTACTCAAACTAGATCTACGGATAACCCAATACCAGAATCTAAAGAAAAAACGATAGAAAAAGAGAATACTGCCGAACAATCTCAAGCCTATTTAGCCGCGTTATCAAAAGGCCTAGGGATTGAATTAACCAATCTAGAAGATCCAGAGCAAACATTATTTGATGTTGGTAGCGCATTAAGAAGTTCGATCAATGGCATTCAACAGCTTTTACGAACCCGAACTGAAATTAAAAATAAACTCACCGCGAATGCCACCACCATTCAGGCTCAGGGAAATAACCCAATTAAGTTCAGCCATGATGTCAATGATGCCCTTAATGTCATTATTCACCATAAACCCGGCTATTTACAGGGGATTGAAGCCATAAACCAAAGCTGTAAAGACATACAAGCCAACCAACTCGCCATTCATGATGCTTGCCAACATACCTTGGATGCACTCATAGAAAAGCTATCACCACAGACATTAACATATCGGTTTGTACAGGATGGTATTCAAACAAAATTCACAAAACCAGACGCATTGTACTGGCAAGCCTATAAGAAACTGCATGAGCAAATAAGTCATGATTCTGATTGGAGAAATGCCTTACTAGAGCAAGACTTTGCGAAACAATACGAATCTCAACTGCAAATGTTATCTGCCGCTTTACGCGTGTAAAACACAACTAATGATAATTAAAGGAATACATTCATGAAATCGTTGTTCGCTTTATTGACGATATTAATGTTCAGTGGCTGTAGCAATACCCCTGAACCAACCTACGTTGCATTAACCCTTAATGCTTCGGCAAATCTTAACCCTGATCATGTTGATCGTCCATCACCACTCGTTATCAGGATCATTGAACTGTCATCAATCACAAGTCTTGAGAATGCCGAATTCTTTGATTTATACAACAATGCAAAAGCCAATTTAGGTCCTGATTTTATTGCAGAAGAAGAAATAATCTTACGTCCCGGCGATAAAAAGATCATCAAACTAAAATTAAGTGAAAAAGGACAATACCTTGCTGTTATTGGCGCTTATCAAAATATTGAAAGTGCCGATTGGCGTTATATTTATACCGTTGAACCAGAAGAAGCTCAGAAAATAGAATTGATAGCGACGGATACCTCTATTGTAAAGCTGGAGCGCGTAAAGAAAAAAAACACAACCCCAGCTAATAACTCCCACATTTAGAGGACATCGCTATGCAAAAAGTAATATGGAATGAAGGCATGCTATTACGCCCTCAACATTTCCAGCAAAATGATCGTTATTATAATCATCAATTACAAACGAGAACCCAACAGCAACACCGCTTCAATTGGGGATTTCATTCTTTAAGTTTTGATAATCACCACCTATCTGTGGGAAAAATCGTGATAAATCAAGCCAGTGGTATTTTACCTGATGGTTCATTATTTGATATCCAGCACCAAGCAACGCCGATTATTTGGGAATCTGACGAACCAAAAACAAACCTCACATTATATTTGGCTTTATCTTTATCCACCGTGAATAGTCCGGAAGCTCGTAGTGACAAAGAAGCAGGCATTAACACTCGCTATCTTTCTTATGATCTCACTATTGCAGATAACAACGCTCAAATACAAAACTTACAAACAATCTCTTGTGGTGAATTAGATTTTCATATCATTACAGAAGAAGAACTAGATAATCACTGGGTAAAATTGAAACTCTGTGAAATAAAACAAGTCACTCCTGAAGGCGCAATACAGTTAAACCAAAACTTTGAAGCGAGTTTCATTAATGGTCAGCACTCTTCCTTGGTTCATCGCTCTTTGCGAGAAGTATTAACGTTAGTCACTCATAAAGCTGACATTCTTGCAGAACGAATTACTCAATCAGGCCATGCGACATCAGAGATCGGGGATTTTTTATTACTTCAATTACTGAATAAATACGAACCTCAATTGCACTACTTAAACCAATGCAATCAATATCATCCAGAAGAGTTGTACTTATTACTTGCCACACTACAAGGCGAATTAGCAACCTATGATTCAGCTCAACGTCGTGCAGAGTTAAGTCTTGCTTATAACCATAAAGAACAAGGGGATTCCTTCGAACGCCTTCTTTTCCGTCTTCGTAAACAATTAAACCAATCACTCAAACAAAATGCCTTTGAGATCCCACTTCAAAAACGTAATCACGGCGTTCTCATTGCTCCGATTTCAGATACGAGCTTGTTACAAGAAGCCTCCTTTATTCTTGCCGCCCGTTCTCATACGGATGCAGAAACGTTACGTAAGCAGCTTCCTCCACAGTTAAAAGTAGGCCCTGTTGAGAAAATTCGAAACTTAGTCAACTTACAATTACCAGGAATAACTTGCCGATCGTTATCGGTCGCACCACGACAAGTCCCTTTCCATGGCGATTATTGTTATTTTACTCTTGATTTGAATGCGAATGACCGATCTCAATTAACTCAATCAGGAGGTTTTGCGTTCCATATCGCTGGAGATTTTCCAGAACTGTCCCTCTTTTTTTGGGCTATAAGGAATAAATAATATGAGCAGCATGGATGACCGCACGGTACTTATTACCCAAGATCCAAATCAAGTTAGCCCTACGTTAACTCAGAGCCCCAATGCCCCAAAGTTTGATCAATTACAAAATCGAATGGTGTATGCCGCTCGTATCAAACCTGAAGAGTACAACTTTGCTGGCAACAATCCACTGATTAGCGCCGCATCGTCTTTGCTTTGTATTACGTGTGATTTAAAGAAAGAAACGTATCAAGATATAGATCTACTCAAGCCTAAATTAGTCGAAGAAATTAAATCATTTGAATTCCAAGCTTTAAATTCAGGCGTTGAGAATAACTACGTCGCACTATCCCGCTATTTACTGTGCTCTTTTATTGATGAAGTGGTTGTTACTACACCTTGGGGAGCCGAAAGCCACTGGGCATCACAAAGTATGCTTAGTAGCTTTCACAATGAAACCTATGGCGGTGAGAAGTTTTTTCTGTTGCTTGAAAAGCTAAGTCGAAATCCAGCTAAGTATTTAGAATTATTAGAGTTAATGTATTTATGCTTAAGCTTAGGTTTTGAAGGTAAATACCGCGTTTTATCCCGAGGTTTAATTGAATTAGACGCCATTCGAGATTCTTTATACCGCCAAATTCGATCGTTACGTGGTGATGAGAAATCAAGTCTTTCGCCAAATTGGGAGCCTAAACAAGTGCAACGACATAAGCTGACAAGACAAACATCATGGGTAGGCATTGTCTGCGTAGTTCTGTTTTCTTTATGTGCTATCTATGGTGGTTTTTACTATGTATTAGACCAGCAATCAGCTCACGTTATTCAAGCATTTGAACACATTGAATTATAGGATTGTCAGGGATGAAATCATTTTTTAACGCTTTATTAAATACGCTCAAGCAAACATGGTGTTGGTCTTTATTTATCGCCTTATTTATTGCCCTTCTTTTTTGTTTGTTTGGCCATTACATCGCGATAGCATCGACGCCATTAATTGAGTCGACGACAGGAAAAATATTAACGGTTATCGTCTGTCTTATTTTATGGGGTACCTATAACCTCTCTCTTTGGTGGTTAGCAAAACGAGAAGCACAAAAAGAAGAAAATAAAGACGCATACCAAGCAGCTCAAACAGAGTTGGCTTATGTACATGAGCATTCAAACATACTAAAAGAAAAACTTGATACGGCTATTGCCACAATTAAACGGGCTGGATTGTATGGGAAATTAAATAACAACATTAAATACCAACTGCCTTGGTACATGATTATTGGCCCTCAAAATAGCGGAAAAACGACTTTACTAGAATGCTCAGGGCTCGATTTCCCCCTAAATCAAACCGATGGGCATTACACAAGAGACATCCAAAATAGCCAACATTGCGAATGGTACTTTGGTAATCATGCCGTATTATTAGATGCTGCAGGACGCTTTTTTGATCAACATGAACACGAATTGACGAGCCCTATTTGGATTCGTTTTCTAAAAGCACTGCAAAATAAACGCCGTCGTCGCCCTCTTAACGGCGTAATTTTAACCATTGATGTCAGTGCATTACAGTCACCTGATGAGAGTAGCATTGAACTTCAAGCTCGTTATGTACGCGAACGCCTACAAGAGTTAAGACACGAGTTAAGCTCTGATATGCCGATTTATTTTCTGTTAACAAAAATGGATAAGGTCGAAGGATTTGAACCTTTTTTCTCCTCTCTTTCTCGAGAAGAAATGGACCAAGTTTTTGGAATTACATTCAACGAAGGCGAAGGGCAGAAAGCCGATAAAATAAAACATGAGTTTGAAAAGCTAATTTTACGAATAGATTCTCAAGTAATGTCTAAATTACATGATGAGAGAGACGTAATGAAACGCGCAGAATTGTTGCAGTTTCCCCGCCAATTAAGCTTTTTAGCCGAACGTTTAGCTCTATTCTCTGAGCTGGCATTTACCAAAACACGCTATCACCAAGCCGCTCATTTACGTGGTTTGTATCTCACCTCCGTGCCTGAGCCAAGCCATCAACATACAGAATCGACAACATCAAGTATTGGACAAAACTTAGGGATAAGTTCTCGAGTATTACCGACCTATCAACACCAACGAGGCTTCTTTATTCGTAAACTATTAGATGATGTTATTTTCCCTAACAGTGAATTAGCGACTCTTGATGACAATTATGAAAAGAGAATTAAAATAAAGAATGCCTCTATCTATGCATTTTCATTTTCAGTTGTCATCGGGTTAGGCGCACTATGGGCAACGAGCTTTTTAAGTAACCATACTAAACAGCAGCAGTTACTCACATTTGCTGACGATTATAACCAATCGATTGTTCATCTTTCTCCTCTTGCCACCTCTATTGAACTATTACCTACATTAGATACCTTATTATTGGCAACAAAAGTGTATCAATCAGATGAATCTTCATTTACTGAAGGATTCACCGGATTACAACAGGACAAAAAATTAAAAGAAGCGGCAGAAAAAGCTTACCATAATCAACTTAACCATTTATTACTTCCAAAAATAACCAGTGAGTTAGAATACCAAGTAACGAATAATCAAGAAAATCGAGAATTTTTAACCCCTTCACTTCGCGCTTATCTCATGCTTAATTTACATGATCACCTTGATAGAAAATACCTTGAAGAATGGATGAGCTTACATTGGTCATATTTATACAGTGGCTCAGCAACCGAACAACAATCGTTGCAAACTCATTTATCTAATTTACTTAATATTGGTTTTGAACCTGTTGAATTAAATAATAATCTCATTGCGAAATCACGAAAATTTCTGCGTGAAGCTGACACGTCAGAGTTGGTTTACTAACAGCTGAAACAAGACGCCAAAGAGATGAAACTGCGTGACATCAAAATCAGTGACCATCTAGGGCCAAATCAAAATCTATTTAATCACACCAATATTATTATTCCTGGGCTGTTTACTCAAAAAGGGTACCAAACCGTTTTCTTAAGCAAAGGATTAGACCAAGTAAAACAACTCATTGATGAGAATTGGGTCATCGGACTATCAAGCGATTTAAGTACTAATGAAATACGTAATTTATATTCAGAAGTTGAAGACCTTTATTTTCATGATTACATCCGCTACTGGAAAGATGCGGTCGATCAATTGCAAATAAAACCCTCACGTAATATCGATGAAGCGATCCTGCAGATATCAAACATCACAGGCTCAAGCCAACCTATATTAAAATTACTCAATTTAATACGTGAGAACACAACGTTTATAGACCAAGCTCAACTGGCTGAAAATACCGCAAAAACGGCGAAGAAATTACCGATAAATCACAAATTAAAAAAATCGCTTCTCTTGGTCTCCATAGTGTCGAAGAGCGGTCACAAAGCGCACGAAAAGCAGTCAGTAATCAATTTGAATCGCTGAATTTATTATTAACTGATAAAGCACAAGCGACGATCCCATTAGAAGATGCTCTTGTCGTGATAAATGAACTTGGGGGACGTCTTTCTATGGTTAAGTACTCGCCGAACCAAGATTCATCAGCCTTTAAAATTGCACGAGATCGCATGCAAGGAATGCCAAATGAATTAAATGATATTCGAGTCATGGCAGAAACATTACCGCAACCACTCCAACAATGGTGGAGACAAGTTGCGAATAATACATGGGGGATTTTACTTACCCATTCTAGAAACCACATACAAATGGTCTACCAAGACAAAGTCGTCAATCATTACGACGTCGCACTCGCAGGTCGTTATCCATTTAGAAACAGCAATCAAGACGTTAATATTGCTGACTTTGATGAATTTTTCCAAACTGGGGGGATTTTAGATCATTTCTACGATGTTTATTTAGCTTCATTTGTGCATAAACAAAAAGGGAAGTTTTTAGAGAAGCAACTAAACGGACGCTCTTTAGGCCTCTCTAACTCTTTTTTGAACCAATATTATTTTGGCTTAACCATTCAAAAAATGTTCTATGGCTCAAAAGGAAAAGAAGCAAATGTCTCCTTCCGAATTGCCCCATTTGAACTGGATGCGAGTGCTCTGCAATCAACCTTCTATTATGGTAAAAATAAGTTTGCTTATCGTCACGGTCCTATTCAGAAGAAACAGTTCACTTGGCCTATTACAAATCAACGTCAATACGTCAGCTTTGTCTTGCAAGACTTAAGCGGCACAAAAGTAGTTAATCAACAAAACTCTGGTCCTTGGGCTTTCTTCAGAGTATTAGATAAGTTCACTGTAAATAAGTACCGAGGACAAGATGTCATCAAAGTCGATTTTAAAAACCGAGGGATGAACGCAAAGTACCTTATTTATAGTGACCGAACACCGAACCCATTTAATCGTAAAATTCTGACTAATTTCTATCTTCCAAAAAGGATTAATGGATAAGTCAACAATTTCAAATGGCTTATTTCTCTGCAGAAGGAAAAGTAAGGGACAAAAATGAAGATTCTATTTTGTCTCTTACTGAACAAGGGATTTGGGTCGTTGCTGATGGAATGGGTGGCTATGAACACGGTGAGATTGCCAGTGGCATGATCACTGATTCATTTAAAACAGAGCAACTTCATGGGACATTAGAACAGAAAATCACAAAAGCAAAACGAATGCTTTTAAAAGTAAATCATCACCTAAGTCAGGAAAAAACGCTCTCTCGTAGTCGCATCATTGGCAGTACCGTTTGCATGTTAATCGCTCATCATGGGCACATGGCTTGTCTTTGGGCTGGTGACTCAAGGTGCTACTTATTTCGACATAAAAGACTGTATCAAATATCAAAAGATCACACTCAAGAACAGAATGGAAAAGAGGCTCTAACTCAAGCCATTGGAATGGGGAATAACTTGCAAATTGAACACTGTATCATCCCCCTTCAACATCAAGATACGTTCTTACTCACAAGTGATGGGGTACATAAATACCTATCAAATGCCATGATAGAAGCTTGCATGGCATTACCTAGTACGCTTAAGGGATGCTATCACCTAAAAGAGCAAGTGTTACTGACTCCTGCAAATGACAATTTATCTGCAATAATGATTAAGGTGTATCGATGAATATAGATCAGTTTATCAATGGGTATGATTCTATCGACAATACAATAGACTCAACGAAAGCTATGTGATATATAGGTTAAATTAGTCACGGTTAACGACCACAATGTTTCTAATAAGGCTTTATTTTTAGAAGAGGGATCTTGAATGAATTGTAATAAAACCCGATTATCCGCAAGTAAGTTCAATGAAGTGCCTAACTGAGAACCAATAAAATAAACTTCTTTTTTACTGTAATTCAGTTGATGCTTAGCTTCATTTTGCCCATCAGTGTAAATTGTATTTAGTTGTGTCTCATACTGATTTCCAAAATAAAACATTGGAGTAATCCCGATTAAGACCATGGTAATAACAAAATACTTTATTTGTTTAAAATTAATACTGTTCTTCACTGCTTGCCAACATTTTTCTTTTATTCTACCAAATCAATAAATTTAAATAGTGATATCACCCGAGTAAATAGAATCACTAGCGTGATATCACTATTTAAATTTATTCATACAAAAAAGCTCGAAAATAGCTCGAGCTTTAAGATTAAAATCAATTATAACCAAGAGTTACTCATTAAAAGCCATAATTTAAGCTTAATGTACTGTAAATCTCATCGTGTGTCTTCCCTGTTGCTACCACGCTGTTATAAATATATTCAGCGTCTAACATGAGCGATAAACTTTCCATTAGCTTATTCTTTAAGAATACATGCGTCGTTGTAGTTGTATTTGAACTGCCATAATCGACACGGACACCACCACCAGCTTCTAAGCCATCTGTTATTTTTGATTGCCCTTCAATAAAAAAGTTCGCAATCATTTCTTTTTCTGAATTATTAGGTAAATCGTCATCAAATACTTGGCGTTTAGAGTATCTATAACCAGGCCCCGCCCCGACATCTAATGTTGAATGTTCAGTATCAATAATATTCGCACCAAAACCGCCGACTAATAGTGCTTGCTCACAATAAGTCGCAAATTGGTCATGTTCATATTTCGCATTACCAAAAGCAAAGATTCTCTCAGTGATGTCATACTTTACATCATAAATTATCTTATTCTTATTGGTTCCGTCATCCTCTTCATTACCTTTTGTGTAATACGTAGAAAATTCGCCAGTATGATGCCATCGTGCTTCTTTATACTTTAAAGTAATACCAGAATTAACTGACATCGAGGTTTCATCTGTTTTTGAATAAATGAAACCGACTTTCGCATCACCACTAAACTCACCAGAAACATCATCTTCTTCTGCCGCTACGGCGGAAAAATTAAATAAAGTAAGTGCCGAAATAAACGATGCTATCGCAGTTAACCTAAACATGTGTATCCTCTTAAATTGATTATAATTGTTAATGATTATAACGGGGTTTAATTTATTGAATGCCAAACCTACACGGTCGTATTACATTTAAGACATGGTCTATCGCAGATTTTAGTTTAAATTCCTTGTTTGTGTTGTTTAATTAAGCACTTGGCCTGTTTTTTACTATTTATCCTTGCAATCTACATAGCCATGTTTAATAATCTCTCTCGTTCTAACGAACAACAGAATCTATGGAGGCCCTGGTCCTCCCGCAACACTAACTCGTGAACTCGGTCAGATCCGGAAGGAAGCAGCCGCAGCGAGTGACGTGTGTGCCGGGATGTGGCTGGGGCTTCCACCCAACTCCCCTTTGTAAAACAACATCCTCAGCTTTATTATTCCCCTAAATTAAATTCGTAATACAAATAAAACCAACATTGTTCTAACTTCATCAAATCAATACTTTGCTGTTTATCTATATTGTTTAGACTATAGTCTTCTAAATAATCAGGATTGCATACGATGAAAAAGAAAGGCTTCACTTTGATAGAACTTATCATTGTAATTGTAGTTTTAAGTATCTTAGCAATTACTGCAGCATCAAAATTTATAAACCTTCAACGTGATTCTCGAATTTCAGCGCTACAAGGGCTAAAAGGAGAAATGACTGGAGCAATGAACCAACTACATCCAAAAACAATTCTTACAGGAGTTGACACTCAAGCAAGCGGGTCTATAACAATACTTGGTGATAATATTCACATTGTATATGGTTACCCAAAAGCCGATGCAGCCAAATCTTGGAATAAACTAATGAATCAAGTTTTTGTTGATTCTCAATACAATGACAATATTCCATCTGAATGGTATTTTCATAATGACACTAGTAAACCCTATATTACTTTCATGCACAGAAGTAAAAAATACAGTACTGATAAGTGTAATATTAAATACAGTGAAGCGGTAAATAGACTGCACTCCTTTAGGTACATGGAGTGGTGCCACTGTTTACAATGGTGGTGACCAAGTAAAACAAGGAAATAATGCTTATAAAGCAAAGTATTGGACTCAGAATAATGATCCTGCAACGGCTGGTGAATGGGGAGCATGGCAAGACTTAGGCTCTTGCTCTGGTGATCTTGTTAATATTGCACCAACCGTCGATTTAACCTCTCCTAGCTCAACAGATAACATCGCTATTGGGGATATTGTAACGTTAACCGCTTCTGCGGCGGACAGTGATGGTTCAGTCGTTCGTGTTGATTTTTCTGTTGATGGATCAGTAATAGCATCATCAGAGACCTCCCCTTATAGCACTTCTTGGACAGCTCTTGAAGGATCTCATACCTTTAGTGCTCAATCTTATGATGATAAAGGTGCCGTCAGTACTGAAAGCTCTGTTGTTGTAGCAGTAACCGGGACTCCAACTGACAATATTGCGCCAATGGCAAGTTTAAACTTATCTGCGTCAAGTGTAGAGCTGGGGGCTACCGTCGCATTAACCGCTGATGCAACCGATTCTGATGGAACGATTGATAAAGTCGATTTCTATGTAAACAATACGCTTATTGGTACCACAGCAACCGCACCTTATACTCTACAATACAAAACAACGTCTGCTGGTTCACTTTCTGTTTATGCAAAAGCAACCGATAATTTAGGCGCATCGACCAACTCTTCTTCTACATTAACCGTAACAAGTTCACTTCCTATTGCGGACAACTGCCGTCCTGATGGTATGTATCAAACTGAAGGGGTAAATGTTCCATACTGTACTGTTTATGATAAAGAAGGTCGTGAGTTAATGGGAGCCGATCACCCTCGTCGTGTTATCGGCTATTTCACTAGCTGGCGTGATGGTGGTGATGACCAAAACAGTTATCTGGTTAATGATATTCCTTGGGAGCAATTAACACATATAAACTACGCCTTCGTAAGTATTGGTTCTGATGGCAATGTTAATGTCGGTGATGTAACCGACCCAAATAATGCAGCAACAGGCAAAGAGTGGGCAGGTGTTGAAATTGATCCAACTCTTGGCTTTAAGGGTCACTTCGGTGCATTAGCAACAGCAAAAGCAAAACACGATGTTAAAACACTCATTTCTATTGGTGGCTGGGCTGAAACAGGCGGTCACTTTGGTACCGACGGAAATCGCGTTGCTGATGGCGGTTTCTATACAATGACAACCAATGCCGATGGCAGTATCAATCAAGCAGCAATCGAAAAATTTGCAATTTCTGCTGTTGAGATGATGCGTAAGTATAAGTTCGATGGTCTAGATATCGATTATGAGTACCCAACATCAATGGCTGGTGCCGGTAACCCTGACGATAAGACGTTCTCGGAATCACGTCGTCCTTACTTAATGAAGTCATATCATGAACTAATGCGCGTTCTACGTGAAAAACTGGATGTGGCTAGTTCGGAAGATAATATCCATTACATGTTAACGATTGCCGCTCCATCTTCTGCTTACCTTCTACGTGGCATGGAAACAATGGCCGTCACTAAGTATCTCGATTACGTCAATATCATGTCTTACGATTTACACGGCGCGTGGAACGATCATGTTGGCCACAATGCCGCATTGTTTGATACAGGTAAAGATTCTGAATTAGCACAATGGAGTGTTTATGACACTGAAGCTTATGGGGGGATTGGCTATTTAAATACCGATTGGGCTTTCCATTACTTCCGCGGCTCTATGCCAGCAGGTCGAATCAATATTGGTGTTCCTTACTATACTCGCGGTTGGCAAGGTGTCACTGGTGGTGAAAATGGCCTTTGGGGTCGAGCACCATTACCAGACCAAGCACAGTGTGATGCTGGTACTGGTGAAGGTGAGAAAAACAACTGTGGTTACGGTGCGTTAGGTATCGATAACATGTGGCATGATAAGAACTCATACGGCCAAGAAATGGGCGCAGGCTCTAACCCTATGTGGCATGCTAAAAACCTTCAAGAAGGTATCTTTGGTTCTTATGCAAACATTTATGGGTTAGACCCTGCAAATGATCCTGCGGATAAATTGGTCGGTACTTATACTCGTCATTACGATAATGTTGCCGTTGCCCCTTGGTTGTGGAATGCAGAGAAAAAAGTCTTCTTATCTACAGAAGATAAAGCATCTATCAACGTAAAAGCGGATTATGTGATCGATAAAGAGATCGGCGGCATCATGTTCTGGGAACTTGCTGGCGATTATAACTGTTACGTACTTGATGCCAACGGTAAACGTACTTCAGTAGATGCCACGGAAGCCGCATGTCAAACTGGCAATGGTGAATACCACATGGGTAATACCATGACTAAAGCGATCTACGATAAATTCGCCGCCGCAACGCCTTATGGTAATACCGTTGCTACGGGAGCACTTCCAGCAGAAACCGTTGATATTGCTATTTCGATTGATGGATTTAAAGTGGGTGATCAAAACTACCCTATCAATCCAAAAATCAGTTTCACAAACAACACAGGACAAGACATTCCTGGTGGAACTGAATTCCAATTTGACATCCCTGTATCTGCACCTGATAACGCGAAAGATCAATCTGGTGGTGGTTTACAAGTCATCGCTTCTGGTCACACTCGTGCAGATAATATTGGTGGTCTAGATGGCACAATGCATCGGATTGCTTTTACTCTTCCTGCTTGGAAAGCTCTTCCGTAAGCGTGCGGGGAACTACACCTTGTCTTTTACATTCCAAGGTAAAAGTGAATCGATATCTGGCGATCCAACACATAAACGATCTAGACAATACCTAATATAATCGTAAGGGATTAATCCGTTTGCCTTTGCTGTTTCTACAATGCTGTAAAGCATTGCACTTGAATCTGCACCAGCCGTTGAACCCGAAAATAACCAGTTTTTCCGGCCGATAACAAACGGTTTAACCGCTCGCTCTGCTCGATTGTTATCAATAGATAACAATCCATCATCAATATAACGAACTAATTTATCCCATTGATTTAATGTATAGCTAATCGCCTCACCTAATTTTGTTTTAGGTGATACTCGACTAACTGCGCTATCAAGCCAATCACGGAGCTCTTTAAGTAAATCGCGGGCTTCTGTCTGCCTAGCAACATACTTGGCTTCAGGGGAAGCCTCTTTTAATAACGATTCGATCCGGTATAGCTTTTGGATTTTACTCAATACCCAATCTGCACTCCCTGTTTCCCTTTACTTGAACACGTTGAGCCTCAATAAATCGTCGACGTGCGTGTGCCCAACAGCCAACTAAAATCGCTTCAGTTTGTTCATAACCTTGGTAACCATCGGTATGTAAATACCCGTTATAACCTTTTAAAAAGTTAACTGGATGGTAGCCATGCCTGCTAGATTGATAATCATAAAGTACAATTCCAGGCAAAACACCAGAGCCTGGAGAATCATAGCCAGAGCAGTAGACCCACATATAACATTTTGCTTTTTCAACATCCAACACATTTACCGTTGTTTCATCACAATGCAGAGTGGGTTGTTCAACCAAAAAACGATGTAACTCGTGATCAAGAGGGGGAAAAAGAACCGAGCGTAAAATCAAGCAATCCGCCATCAAAAACCGAACAGTAAGGAAACCCCGTTGGTGAAATAGCGAATCTTGACGATCAAGTGGAAGACTGTATTGAAATTTAGCCGTAATAATTTGAGCAAGTAAACTTGCGGTCGCAATCCCTTTAGGGATTGGTGACGCTGGCATTGGGGCTTGTTTAATGTCTACTGAAGTATTGTTTTTTTCACAATTTCGGCAAGCATATTTAGGACGAACATGTTGAATAACTTCCACTTTAGCTGGTACAAATTCCAACTTTTCACTGATGTCTTTACCCATCGCATGCATCTCTAGACCGCAACACTTACAAGTTTTATCTTTTATGTCGTGGATAATAACAGTACGCGGTAAGTCTTCAGGTAAGCGTTGGCGTTTTGGCTTTTGACGAGTGTAGGTAATCGTTTGTGTGTCATCATTTTCAATGATGATTTCTTCTTCTGTTTCATTGAATAAATCAAATTGAGTCGAGTCAGATTCACTGCTTTTACCAAAGCGCTGATGTTGAGCCAGCCGAAATTGCTCTAGAAGACGGTTATATTTATTTTCAAGCTGAAGCACAAGTGCTTTCAGCTCGTCAATGGTATCAGGAAGTGGTTTTATTTTATCAGTCATGTAGATGACTATATAACGATAATACAGGTAATCAATCGGTTGCCTCCTATTCTTGACTGAGAATCAACTATTTAAAGGGTTGTTTGATAATGTACCGGTTGATGTCCTAAGATATCAAAACCTTGTAATAGCAGTGTCAGTTGCTGCTCTGATAATGCTAACGTATCGTTATTTATATTTCGTGGCCATTTGAAGCGGTCTTCATCTAATCGCTTGTACCATAAAGCGAATCCTGTTTTATCCCAATACAATATTTTGAGTTTATCACGAGGCTTATTGCAAAATATAAATAGAGCATCACTAAACGGTGATAGTTGCATTTCTTGCTCAACAATCACGACAGGCCATTAATGGCCTTGCGAAAATCGACAAAATCACGATGAAGATAAATGGTGGAAACATCAGTAAATACATTCATGATTGATACCCTTTTAATAAGAGTCCTATCCAGTGAGGTTCAGTATTAGCTGGCAATGTTAATCGCAATTTTCCGATAGAAAGTTGAATATCTGGTAATTGTGGAGTGGCGATGATAGTTGATGTTAACGCTTCTACTTTCAAGAAAGTAGAAGCGTTAATCTTTTGTTTCCATCGTGCTTTACGTGCACTAAATGTCTTTGGCAGAATATTATGGTTACGACAAAATTCAGCGGCACTAAGCTTGCTAGATTGCTGAGATTCAAATAGAGCGTGCCATTGCTCTGGTGTTCTCTTTTTATCTTTTTGCATAATTACGTTCTCGTTAAATGAAAGATCGTAAGATACGCATAATGAATTTTATTTGTTAGGTGTAGTTCCCCGCACGCTTACCAAGCTACCTTACTCAATTCCCAAATTACACCCACTTACATTTGAATGGCAATGCAACAACGGTAACCGTGTTATTAGCTCTTTTTTCTATTGGTATTGCGATAGGGTCATTAGCTTGCGATGTGATTTCAAAGCATAAAATTGAATTGGGGATAATTCCATTAGGCAGTTTAGGTATCTCTGTATTTGGCTCAATCCTTTACGTCATGACACCAACCGCACCCGTTGATGCTATAGGTTTTATTCAATTATTATCTAACTTGGATTTATTACCCGTTTTCATCAGTTTGTTTTTACTCGGCGTGTCTGGTGGGATATTTATTGTTCCACTTTATGTCATGATTCAAACCTACCCACAACCAAAGTATCGTTCTCAAATTATTGCTGCAAATAACATTTATAATGCCCTATTCATGGTAGGCAGTGCCCTTCTCGGAATTATAATGCTTTCTGTCGTAAATTTATCAATACCGCAGTTTTTTGGATTATTATCAGCAATGAATTTATGCGTAACAGTGTATCTTTTTTACCGATTTTCAGGGCGTGTATCTCGATTTATTAAAGCACGATATCTTTAATAAGATGCACACCCTGATAATTTATTTATGCGGGTAATAAATCATTCACCCACTCTCTTACTTTTTGTCGAGATATTTTAATGCCCGTATTGAGTAACGACTTAGGCATTAATTCATAACGAATAGGCAATTCATACGAGGTAAGTTTGTCAGATAAGAAATAAGTAAGCTCTTCTTCCTTAATCTCTGATGTAGTAACAACAGCGGCAACAGGTCGATAACCAAATTGTTCATCCACGCTTTCAACGACAATCACTTGCTCAATCATTGGATGCAATAATAACGCTTGTTCAATTTTTTCAGGGTGTATATTCTCCCCTCCAGAAATAAACATGTTATCAGCACGTCCTTTAATATGCAGCTCACCCGTAGAAACATCACCTAAATCTTTTGTTTTAAACCAACCATCGTCTTCAGCAATATCGATGATCCCAGATGAACGATAATAGCCAAGTGCTAACGTTTCGCCTCGAACTAAAACCTCACCATGATCAATTTTAATCTCTCGATAAGGGAGGACATTTCCAACGCCAGTATGACCATCCGCTCGCTTAGCGGTAACAGTAGAACCCATCTCTGTCATACCATAGCCTAACCAGCATTCAATACCTTGCAATTCAGCCGCCTCTGTTAATACTGGAGGAATAACGGCTCCCCCTAACAATACGCGCTTTAAGGCTAAACGGGATACTTGGTCGTCCGCCAAGATTTGAGTTAGCTGTGTTGGCACTAATGACGCATGAGTGACACTAGATAAATCATGAAGAAGTCCGTTCGATGTCGGCATGACTAATGTTGCACCTGAGAGTAACCAGCGCCACACAATCGCAAGACCAGATACATGAAATAGTGGTAACGATAATAACCACGAATCGCATACATCAAAATCCATCCAACTAAGTAAACCTGCCGCAGAATGTAAATGGTTATTCGCACTGTGTGCAACGGCTTTTGGTAAGCCCGTCGATCCAGAAGTAAAGGTCAATGTGGCTAACCGACCCAACTGCCAAGTGGCCGCTATGACGCCATATTCAGCATTAATCAATTGTAAATGGTGCCAAATTCCCGAGATTGTTTTTTGGTCTTTTCCAAACCAAATATGACTCGCAGAAATACTCGTGACTAACTGATGAAGTTCGCACTCTGGTTTTTTTGGATTAATACTTGCAAAACGTGCTCCGATACGGACA